>NZ_MDET01000034.1 GCF_002075885.1 Manganibacter manganicus | reverse complement strand
GATCGTGTAGCCGCCGGTGAACCCGCATTCGTCACGAAGCCGGTCGAACACACGCTTGGCCGTGTGCCGCTGCTTGCGCGGAACCTTCACGTCCTCATCCAGCCATCGATCGATGGTCGCAACGAACGCGTCCAGCTTCGGCCTCCGGATCGGTGATCGGCGCCGATAGCCCGGCGGCGTCGAATACGACAGCATCTTGGCCACGCTGTCGCGCGATATGTTGAAATGCTTCGCAGCCTGACGCCGGCTCATTCCTTCCGAGCAAGCCAGACGAACCTTCAGATACAATTCCACGGTGTAGATCCCCTAACCCTCCTGCGCTCGTTGCAGAAGGAAAATAGGTGGCCGGGTTTTACGCCGCCCGCAGCGGGATTATCCCGCCGCTACCGTGGACGAATTTTGCACCGCCGCTCTCACCCTTTTGTCGAAATTCAAAAAAACAGCACGATCGGTGAACGCTGCAAGATTTCTTCCCATTCCTTTATCTGCGAAGGCGTGACCATCGAGGACGAAGTGATGGTGGCGCATGGCGTCATGTTCACCAACGGCCTTTATCCGCGCGCCACCAATGAAGACGGTTCGCTGCAGCGCGACGGCGATTGGCAATGTATGCCAACGCTTATTCGACATGGCGCTTCGCTAGGCTCAAACTCCACCATCGTCTGTGGCGTGACAATCGGTGAAAACGCACTGGTCGGCGCTGGTGCGGTGGTGACACGAGACGTGCCGGATTTTGCCATCGTCGCTGGCGTGCCGGCCCGCGTCATTGGCGACGTGCGGCAAGCCCCACCTGCCGGAAAACATCCCAACCGCCTACGCGAGACAAGTGAAAGCCGCTCTTCAAGCGGGGAGAAGCAAACATGCCGGGCATAGGGATCATCGGATACGGCTATTGGGGGCCGAACCTCGCCAGGGCGATTGTAGAAGTAGATGCCATGGCGTTGCGCGCCGTTGCGGATTTCTCCGTGCCGGCTCTCGAACGAGCCGGGCGCCGGCATCCCTCGGCACGCCTGTTGACCGACTGGCGCGATCTGATCGCCGATCCGTCGATCGATGCGGTTGCCATCGCCACACCGGTCAGCACGCATTTCGACATCGCGCTTGCTGCGCTCAAAGCAGGCAAGCATGTGTTGGTCGAGAAGCCGATGACCGACAGCGTCTTCCAGGCCGCGCGTCTGGTCGAGGAGGCCGCGCGTCGTTCGCGCATCCTGATGGTTGATCATACCTTCATCTACACCGGCGCGGTGCGAAGTATTCGCGACCTGATAGATGCAGGCAAACTTGGCGATATCTATTATTACGATTCCATCCGCATTAATCTCGGCCTCTTCCAGAGAGACGTGAACGTCATCTGGGATCTTGCCGTCCACGATTTCGCCATCCTCGATTTCCTGGTGACGTCCAAACCGTTGGCTATCTCCGCCAGTGCAGCAGCGTTTCTGCGGGACAGGCCCGAAAACATGGCACATTTGTCGGTCTATTACGACAATGGCGCCATGGCGCATCTCAACGTGAACTGGATGGCGCCGGTCAAGGTCCGCCAGACATTAATCGGCGGCAGCCAGCGCATGGTCATCTATGACGACATGCAGACCAGCGAAAAGGTGAAGATCTACGATCGCGGCGTCGATCTCGACGGAGCAGACAGAAACGCCGGCAAGAGCTTGCGAGAGCAACTCATCTCCTATCGTATGGGCGAGATGTGGGCTCCGGCGATCTCACCGAAGGAAGCCTTGCAGACCGAAATCGAAGAATTCCTGCACTGTATCGATACCGGAAAGAACCCGTCTTCAGATGGTGAAAGTGGTTTGCGCGTAGTGGAAATGCTGGCCGCCGCCTCACGCTCGACAACCCTGCGCGGTCAGCCGATGGAACTCGGTGATCTGAGGAACGCATCATGATCCCCTTCCTCGACCTCCAGGCCCAATATCACTCCATTGGGCCGCAACTGGAGAAAGCCGTCACCGCCACGATGCGCGATTGCAATTTCGTGCTCGGTGAACGGGTAGAAAATTTCGAGGCGGGTTTTGCCGACTACAGCGGCACCGAATTCTGCGTCGCGGTCAATTCGGGCACATCGGCACTGCATCTGGCGTTGCTCGCCGCCGGCATCGGGCCTGGTGACGAGGTGATCACCGTGCCGATGACTTTCGTGGCGACGACTGCAGCCATCGTCTACAGCGGCGCCACGCCGGTCTTCGTGGATATCGATCCGCTGACCTGGACGATGAACCCTGATTTGATCGCCGAAAAGGTGACGGGCCGGACCAAGGCGATCATGCCGGTGCATCTGCATGGTCGGTTGGCCGACATGGAAGCGATCGGCACGGTCGCACGTCGCTTCGGGCTGATCGTTATCGAGGATGCGGCGCAGGCCCATGGCGCCGAGCGTCACGGCATTCGCGCCGGCGCTTTTGGCGATATCGGGTGCTTTTCGTTCTACCCCGGCAAGAATCTCGGCGCTTGCGGCGAAGGCGGTGCCATCACTACCAACCGCGCCGATCTTGCCGCCGCCGTGCGGCTGTTGCGCGACTGGGGGCAGCAGGGCAAGTACAACCATGTCCGCCACGGCTTCAATTTCCGCATGGACGCCATCCAGGGCGCAGTCCTTGGCGTTAAGCTGTCGTTTCTCGACGAGTGGAATGATGCCCGCCGCCGCATCTCCAACCTTTACGACGATGGCCTGACAGGAGAGATGCGCCTGCCTGCGGGTCCTTTCGGCGCCGATCACGCCTGCCATGTCTATGCGGTTCGCGTCACCAACCGTGATCAGGTGCGTGCCATGCTTGCGGATGCCGGCATTGCGACCAACATTCACTATCCCGTTCCAGTGCATCTGCAACCGGCCTATACCGGGTTCGGCTATAGCCTAGGAGACTTTCCGGTTTCGGAGAATCTGGCACGCGAAACGCTATCCTTGCCGCTATATCCCGAAATACCGGACAGCGACGTCGCTCTGGTGATCGACATCCTGAACATGGTGATGGCGCAACCCCTTGCTAGAACCGCATGACCTTCAGGGAGGCTAGGTTGGAGTTACTTCGCGGAAAGCGCGTTCTGGTAACGGGCGGCGCTGGATTTATCGGCTCGCACATTGTCGACCAACTCGTGGCGGCACAATGCGAAAAGATTGTCGTCATCGACAATATGGTGCGCGGTCGCCGAGCCAATCTCTCCTCAGCCATGATGTCGGGCCGCGTCGAGATCGTGGAAGGCGACATACGCGACCGGGCGCTCATGGAAAGACTTGTCACCGGTACGGACACGGTGTTCCATCAGGCCGCTTTGCGTATTACCCATTGCGCGGCGGAGCCCGACGAGGCGATGGCCGTGATGGTCAATGCTACCTACGACCTTCTGAGGCTGTGCGTGCAAGCCAGGGTCCGCAAGATCGTCATGGCGTCGTCGGCATCGATCTACGGAATGGCCGAGGATTTCCCGACGGATGAACAGCATCATCCTTATGCTAACCGCACACTCTATGGCGCAGCGAAATCATTCGGCGAAGGCCTGCTGCGATCCTTCAACGACATGTACGGTCTCGATTATGTCGCGTTGCGCTATTTCAACGTTTATGGCCCGCGCATGGATATCCATGGGCGGTATACCGAGGTGATGGTGCGCTGGATGCAGCGCATCGAGGCTGGCGAGCCACCGCTGATCTTCGGCGACGGGTTGCAGACCATGGATCTCATCCATGTGACAGACATAGCCCGAGCCAACATCCTTGCCGCCAGCGCCCTTGTTACCGATATGGTCTTCAATGTTGGCACCGGCACCGAAACTTCGTTGCTTGATCTCTCCCAGGTGTTTGCCGCAGCGATGGGCCGCCCGAAGCTGCGACCGGTCCATATGCCGGAACGTGCAGTCAATCCGGTGCCGCGCCGGCTCGCCGCGACGGGTGCGGCACAGCGAATGCTAGGCTTTTCACCCATTGTCGGTCCGAAGGAAGGCATCGCCGACCTTGTTGCCTGGTGGCGCAGCGAGACAGCTCCGGCCCGCATCGAGGAGATGGCATCGTGATCCCGATCGCAAAACCGCTTGTCGGACAGGAAGAAGCCGAGGCTGCCGGAAAAGCGATCCTTTCCGGCTGGCTGACCCAGGGGCCACAGATAGCGAGTTTCGAACAAGAGTTCGCCACGATGGTCGGCGCCGGCCATGCATGTGCCGTCTCCAACTGCACAGTAGCGCTACATCTTGCTCTCATGGCGCTCGGCATTGGCGAAGGTGATGAAGTCATCACCGTCAGCCATACCTTCATCGCCTCCGCCAACGTTATCCGGCAATGCGGCGCCGTCCCTGTTTTCGTGGACATCGAAGCCAAGGGTTTCAACATCGATCCGACTTTGATCGGCAAGGCTTTTACGCCGCGCACGCGGGCAATCCTGTGCGTCCACCAGATGGGCATGCCCTGCGACATGCCGGCGATCATGCGACTAGCGCGGGCTCACGGCATACCGGTCATCGAGGATGCGGCCTGTGCCATCGGTTCCGAAATCAATGTCGAAGGCCGTTGGCAGCGCATCGGACGTCCGCTCGGCGACATCGTCTGCTTCTCGTTTCATCCTCGCAAGGTTTTGACAGTCGGTGATGGCGGCATGCTGACAACACAGAACGCTGAATGGGATTCGCTGTTCCGGCTTTGGCGTCAGCACGGCATGTCGGTCTCGGATACGGTACGCCATGGCAGTTGCGAAGTGATCTTCGAAACTTATCCGGTGCCGGGCTTCAACTATCGCATGACCGATGTTCAGGCCGCAATCGGCAGGGAGCAGTTGAAGCGCCTGCCCGCCATTCTTTCGTGTCGCCGCAGCCGCGCGGAAATCTACACAAGCGCCACTGAAGACATCGAAGGCTTGTCGGCGCCGGAGGAGCCTGCCTGGGCACTCTCCAACTGGCAGAGTTATTGCGTCTCGCTGGCACCCGACATCGATCAGGTCTCGGTGATGCAGGATATGCTCGACCACGGCATCGCAACACGGCGCGGCATCATGTGTATCCATCTGGAAAAAGCCTACGCTGATCTGTCCTTGCCGCATTCTCTGCGGCGCTCGGAATGGGCGCGCGATCATTCACTCATCCTGCCGCTCTATCCGCAGATGCCGCACGAGGATCAGATGCGCGTGATCGAGGTGCTGGCGGCCGTAGTTGCACGATCGCGTCGCACCCGCGCCATGGCTGTTGCATAGGCTGACAATGCGCGACCTTGTGCGCCATACCAGCAGTTCCGCCGAGATCATGCTGCAAGGTATCGAGCGCCGTCTCGATATTCTGAAACTTGATCTTTCTGGACTCAGCATCGTCACTGAGGCGGCGACAGGCGCCTATGCCTGCACGGCGGTGATCGCGGCCATGGCAGGCGCCAAGGTTCATGCCTGCGCGTGCGGGAGCGTCAATCATGGCAGCGCCAAGGCTGCCATTTCGGCAACGCGTGACCTGGCGATTATGGCCGGCGTAGAAACACGCATCTCCTATTCAATCGGCGTCCCGCCACAAGCCCTCGCCGATTGCGACATCCTCACCAATTCAGGCCGCATACGACCGATTACGCGGGAGATGATCGCGGCCCTGCCGGAAAGATCGGTGATTGCGCTGATGTTCGAGGCATGGGAATTTCGGGGAACTGACATCGACCTCATAGCCTGCCGGGACCATGACATCCGCATTGCCGCGGTTAATGAGCGTCATGCAGATGTCGCCGTCTTTCCGTTCCTCGGGCCGCTTTGCGTGCGTTTGCTCGCCGACGCAGCAATGACGACCGCCGAAAAGCGCATTGCTGTCTTGTGTGACAATCCTTTCGCGCCCTTTCTGTTCGACGGCCTGACCGAAGCCGGTGCCGAGGCGGTGCTTTTCGATCACCCGTCACAATTGACTGAAGGACCGTGGGACGCGGTTGTTGTGGCGATGCTGCCGCGTGATGCGCCGCTCGGGCCGCGTGATCTACAGATTATCGCAAGTATGGCTCCCAATGTCCTGCTGGCGCAATTCTGGGGTGACATCGACCGTGAAATCGCTGCCGGTCTCGGTCTGCATGTCTGGCCTGAGGTGGAACCAGGTCGCGGGCATATGGGCATTCTGCTTAACCGTCTCGGCCATGAGCCGATCGTTCGGTTGCAGGCTGGCGGCCTGAAGGCGGCCGAGATCGTGTGGCGGGGCGACGCGCTGCTCGCGGACGGTGTGGCGGCCCTGTATTCAGGAGAATGAGGTTCAAACTCCGGCAACGAGCCGCTCGAGCAATTTTTCCAGCATGGCGTCACAGCGGCGCATCTGCTCTACGCTGACGAATTCGTCGGGCCTGTGGCCCTGCGCCATCGAGCCCGGCCCGCACACCACAGTCGGTGTGCCGAGATCGCGGCTGAACAATCCGCCTTCGGTGCCGAAGGCAACTTTCACGGTGCTGTTGCCGCCGGTCAGCGATTTCACGAAGGTGACGGCGTGCGAATCAGGCGGGGTATCGAGGCCGGGATAGGTATTGAATACCTCTATGTCTATGGCCGCCTCAGGTGCCACGATCTTCGCCTCATCGGCGATGCGTTCGGCCTCGGCCCGCAACCGGTCGAGGATAACCTCGGCATTGTCGGCGGCGACATTGCGGATCTCGAAATCGGTCTGGCAAAGGTTGGGCACGATATTGAGCGCCACGCCGGCATTGATCTTACCGACATGTACCGTCGTGTAAGGCACGTCATAGTCAGGGTCGCGCGTGCCGTTGCGCGCCAACCGGTCCTGCTCCTTACGCAGCGCCGCCACGAAATCACAGCCAAGATGGATAGCGTTGAGGGCCATTGGCGCCAGCGCCGAATGGCCCTCGCGTCCCCGGCAGAGAGCGCGTGCGCCGATCTTGCCCTTGTGGCCGGTGGCAACCTGCATTTCGGTCGGCTCACCGACAATGCACAGAAGCGGGCGCCACGGCGCGCCGGCCAGCATCTCGACAAGGCTGCGCACGCCGATGCAGCCGATCTCCTCGTCATAGGAGAGCGCCAGATTGAGCGGCGTGCGGAGCTGCATCTGCGAAGCCTTGAGGAGAGAGGCGAGCGCGCAGGCGACAAAGCCCTTCATATCGGCAGTACCACGGCCATAGAGCCGGCCTTCGCGTTGGGTCAGCGCAAAGGGTGGCAAGGTCCAGTCTTGCCCGTCTACCGGAACGACATCAGTATGGCCCGACAGCATGATTCCTGGCACGCCAGACGGGCCCGTGGTGGCGAAGAGGTTCGCCTTGTGGCCGTCTTCACTGTGGATCAATTCATATGCAATGCCGTGCCCGTCCAGCAAACCGGCGGCATATTCGATCAGGTCAAGGTTGGAGTTGCGGCTGACGGTCGGGAAAGCGATCAGTTTCTCAAGGATGGAGATGCTATCCATATGGACCTGTCTCATTGCTCAAACCGACTTACTAGCACTTCGCAAGCATTGAATTGAAGCCGCATTCTCCATCGCCAAATGCCGCGTCTCGAAATCCCGGATCGGCAAGGTGCGCTTGCAGCGGATTAATCCGGGCTTTCAATCGGCGTGGCGCGCAGGTTCTGCGCATAGACATTGATGATCAGGGCGGCCAGCAGGATCAGCCCGCGGATCAGTATTTTCAGGAAGCTGTCGATCTCGACATGATCCAGCCCATTATTGAGCACGCCGAGAATGCACAGGCCAATGATGGTATTGCCAATGCCGCCTCGCCCGCCGAAGAGGCTGGTGCCGCCAACGACGACAGCGGCGATGGCATCGAGGAGATAGCCATCGAACTCGTTTTGTTGCGCGCTGCCGAAATAAGCGACGCCGAGCATGCCGGCGACGCCGGAGCACACAGCCGAGATGACCAGCACGGCGGCAAGCACCCATTTGACGTTCACGCCTGAATATTCGGCCGCCTCTCGGTTGCCGCCGACCATATAGACGTAGCGGCCGAAGCGCGTGTAGGTCAGCACGAGATGACCCACGAGAAGAAAGATCGCCAGCACGATGACGATCCAGGGAATGCCGCCGATCGAACCGGAGCCCAGCGTCTTCACCACATCGGGCACGGCATAAAGAATCTGGCCGCGCACGAGAAGCGCACAGATGCCGGCGGCAATCTGCATCATGGCCAAGGTCATGATAAAGGAGGGTATGCCGATCACCGTCAGCCCGAACGCGTTGATGAGGCCAAGGGCCACACAGGTCAGCAGCGCGAGACAAACCGCCACGGCTCCAGACAAGGGCATGTTGGCGACATTGACATAGGATTCCTGTACTGTGAAATAGGCTACCGCGATGCCGGCCGCATTGGCGATGGCTGCAAAGGACAGGTCGATCTCGGCACAAAGAATGACGAAGGTTAGTCCGACAGCCATTATGCCGGCCACCGAAATCTGCGTCAGGATGTTATAGGCGTTATCCATCGTCGCGAAAGACGGACTGGCAACACCGAAGAAGGCAAGCAGCGCAATCAACGTCACAAATGGCGCGACATTGCGCATCTGATGTTTCAGGAAAGTCCGGATTGGCATGGCCCGGTCGGCGGTCGGCTGGTACAGCATTGGTTCGGGCTTTCTCCTCAAGCTGCTTCGAGCAGCCGATCCTTGCTGATAACCTCGTTGGCAAATTCACGCACGAGGCGGCCCTTCTTCATCACAACGATCCTATCGGCGAGCGAAAGCACGGTTTCGGGTTCCGCTGACACGACCACAATGGCAAGGCCCTTGTCGCGCAACGAACGGACGATCTTGACCACATCATCCTTGGCACCGACATCCATTCCGCGGGTCGGTTCGCTGAGAACCAACACCTTCGGTGGATAAATGAGCCATTTCGCCAATGCGACCTTCTGCTGGTTGCCACCTGATAAGCCTCTGAGCAAGACACCGACATTGGCCGGCCTGATATTCAGCGCCTTCACCTGCCGCCCGGCCAGATCGCGTTCGACGGCGGGCTTCAGCAGTACCCGCGAGATGCGGCCAAGCATGCCGATTGACACATTCTTGAAAACCGGCTCCTGGTAGAAAAGCATCGACCGGCGACTTTCCGGTACGAATGCGACGCCGGCCCGCTTGGCTGCTGCGGTGTTGCGAAAACGAACGGACTTGCCGCCGATCGAAACGCTGCCGCTTTGCGGCCTCACCTTGCCGAAAAGGGCGCGTGCGAATTCGATCTGCCCACAGCCCATGAAGCCGTACACACCGAGCACTTCGCCGGCACGCAGTTCCATCGACATTTCGCAGAAGGCACGGCCGAAGCCGAGGCGGTTCACCGCCATCACTACAGGTGCTGCCGGATCGCTTTGCAGAGCGATGGAGCCAGTATAACTCTCCTCCAACTCCTCATGGCCGCCGCCGATCATCCGCTCGATCACCCAGGCCTTGTCGATGTGGCCCGCTTCCTCGGAAATAACGCTGCGACCATTGCGGAAGATCGTTACCGTGTCGGAAATCGACAGAATGTCGTCGAGAAAATGCGAGATGAAGATGATCGAGCGACCGCTTGCGCGCACGCCGCGCAGCACTTCGAACAGGCGATGCACTTCCGGAGGAGACAGGGCCGAGGTAGGCTCGTCGAGAATGACGATGCGGGCCCCCGAAAACAGAACCCTGGCCAGTTCGATAAGTTGCTGCAGGCCGATTGGCAGCGAGCCCATGGGCAGTCTTGGATCGATCGCGATGCCCAGGCTTTCCAGTTGCGTACGTGCGCCGGCCTGCATCGCCTTCCAGTCGACGCAGCCGCCCTTGGTTGGCTGATGGCCGAGATAGACATTTTCCGCTACAGAGAGATCGGGAACGACGCTGAGTTCCTGATGAACCATGCCGATACCGGCTCTCAGTGCATCCCGCGCGGAGCGGAAGCGCGCTTCGTGCCCGTCGATCAGCATGCGTCCCTGATAATTTGTGTGGACGCCGGCGATGATCTTCATCAACGTCGATTTGCCGGCGCCGTTTTCGCCGACCAGTCCGTGTATCTCACCTTCCTGCAATTCGAAATCGACGCCGCGCAATGCGGCGACGCCGCCGAACGATTTCGACACGGCCTCCATGCGCAGCCGCGGCTTTCTTTTGGCGGCCGCCTCGCGTTCAATTGCCATATCCCTCTCCAGCTTTCAGGCAGGGTGACGGCCGGGCGTGCTGGTTGGCATTCCCGGCCGCGCGCTCGAAGAATCAGATGAGGAAGTGGTCTTCCATCCACAACATGCCGGCTGCATTCGCCTTGGTTACGACCGGCCCGTCGGTAACGACATTCTTGGGGATACCGCCTTCGCCAGTCTTCTCGCCCCCTGTAACGGCAGCGACACCGGCGACGATCGCACCTCCATGAATACGGCAGGACGGATTGCGCACTGTTGCATACATGCGTCCCTCGGCCACCGCCGCCAAGGCCGGTGGCATGGCATCGCAGCCGCCGATCTTGATGTCGGTGCGGTTATGCGCCTTCATCACATTGTAGGCCGCGAGCGCCATGTCGTCATTGTGGAAATAAGCGGCATCGATCTTGGGATATTTCGTCAGATAGGTCTCCCACAGCCGCGCGGCTTTGGTAACGTCCCAATCGGCCGGTTGGTTGTCCAGCACCTCGATGTCCGGATGCTGCTTGATGATCGACTCGAAGCCGCGCGCCCTGCCCTGCGCGCCGGTATGGCCGAGCGCGCCTTGCGTCATGATGATCTTGCCCTTGCCCCCAATCGCCTGCACCAGAGCCTGCGTCACCGACGCGCCCATGAACTCGTTGTCGGGCGCAAGGAATGAATGAATCTCGATTTGGTCGAGCGGTGCGATTAGCGTATCCATGTCGATCACCGGAATGCCGGCATCGATCATCTTCTTGACCGGCTGTGTCAGCGTGCCGATGCCGAATGCCTGGATGGCGACGAAATCCCATTTCTGTGAGGCCATGTTGTCGATAGCCGCTCGCTGCTTGACGGCGTCGAGTTCACCGTCGAACCATGTCACCTCGACATTGAATAGCTTGCCCCAATATTCCGCGGCCTGTTTGCCCTGAGCGCACCAGGTGGCCTGAAGACCGGCATTCGAGAACGCCGCCTTGAGCGGCTTTTCAGAGCGGCCGGCCGCCGCCGCAAGCGCTTCGCTTATTCCAAGACCGCCCAGAAGAGCCGCAGCACCTCCCATCGACGCACCGGCCAGAAAGCCGCGCCGGGTCGTTCCTTCCCTATCCGTCATCATTTCCCTCCCAAACAACTTGCCTGCTACCGGCAAGGCGGCGGAGTATGGCAGCGGTTGGAGCCCGCGACAATATGGCGCGCGACAAATGTACGAATGCAGGCAGAAGAATGATTTTCACGCGCTAGAGACCGCTAGGGCCTCCATATTGTGAGCCGCCGCATGGGCTGCCGGTGTTTGGGCACAGACCAGCCAATGGCGCATGAAACGGAATGTTCGCAACTCGGTCCCTCCCCTATGATCCATGGACAAACCTCCGGGGAGTCGGAAAAGGCCTGCTGGAATGTGGGTTGGGAAACAGATATGCTTGTCGACCGTGGCCAAGCCGGCGGCGTACCTTCCTATCCAGCCTGTTCTTCTTCGATTCCAGCACCTAGTTCGTCGAACTTGCGCTCCATTTCGCCATCCGTCAAACCGACAGGAATCTCGCCCGCCAGCAATTTCTCCTTCGACAGCAGGCCAGCGTCTTCGAGTGCTTCGAAATCCGGCAAATCGCGCAATGTGTCGAGGTTGAAGTGGGAAAGGAAGGACTTGGTGGTCACGTAGGTGTAGGGCGCTCCGGGACCAGGACTGCGGGGGCCGGATGCAATGAAGCCCTGCCCGCGCAAGCTGGCGATCAGGTCGCGAGAAATCTCCTTGCCGAAAAAAGCGGACAACTCCCCCCGTGTAATCGGCTGAAAGTAAGCAATGCACATGAGAACCAGGGCTTCCGTCTGGGTCAACGGCTTCGCTTGTACGGCACCGCTCCCGCCAGCAGCACGGATCGCCTCGGTATAGGCCTTGCGGGTCCGGTGCTGGAAACCGCCCGCAACGGCCACCAGGTCATATGGGCGTCCCGATAACTCGGCACGGATATCGTCAATGATCAGGTCGAGGTTGCAGCCTTTGCCGATCACACCGGCCAATACCTCGCGCGGCACCGGCTCGCCAGCGGCGAAAATAACCGCCTCCACCCGGTTCATCCATTCGCGCCAACGTAGGTCTGGCGGCAGGTGGTCAAGTTCGGTATCCAGCAATGTGCGCTGTGTGGTACGCTCTTGCCGCTCACAGCCGTCTTCTTCCAATGGCCGCATCTGTTCAGCCATCGCCTAAAGTCCAAACAGCTTGAACGTCGTGCGGCCGGAAAGCTCCTGCACCGCACCAAGGTCCTCCAGCCGCTGAAACAGGCGACGTGAAGCAAAACGTGAAAGCCTGCTTGTCGCCAATGTCCCCGGCACGGCATCGTCGTCGAGCAACTGGCGAATGGCATCGCAAGCTCCCTTGGCCCGCAATTGCGGCGTCACCTCCTTGAGGCGCGTGGCACGGCGTCCAATCTCTGCAGCCAGCCGACAGGCCTGCGTGGCTCCGTCCGTCAGGGCGAGGCAAAGCGCCAATTCGAATCCGGAATCGCCGGGCTTCAACCGGGTGCGTCGCCCTGCGTCAGTGCGGAAGGCCGTAGAAAACGCCTGCCCCATGAACAATGGAATGGGTCGCGGCCAACTCATGGTTTGTGCCAAGACGAAATCGGCCAGCCACCATGCCAAAGGCTCGGCGTCGGGAGCAAGCGCTACGGTTCGTGCCGCCGCGGCGGCAGCGGCAAACGGTGCGCCCAGCCCGGCGCTCGCAATGTCGTCCAATTGACCGGGAAGCGCATTCAACTGTCCATTATGTGCAAGGCCAAGCAAATCTGCAATATGCTCCAGGGCTACCGCATCGGCCGCCGCCTCCCCTGCAGCGAGACAACGCCAGGCAGCGTAAAGGCTGCCGCCTGGACCAAGCGTACCGATGGCGCCGGTCTCCCCTCCCTTAAGCGCATTCGGCCTCAGTGCCCAGACATCGCGCAGCGCCAATTCATCCTCGCTGCGCCCTGCCAATCGACAGGCAGCGACACCACATTTGATCGCCAGCCGCTGACGCCACGCCCCCGCCCAGACCGATTGGGACCGCACGATCCGGTCGAGAGAGTTAAGCGCTGCACCTGCCATGAAAGCGGCGTGCGCCTTGTCTTTCACCAAATCCTGCCGCAATGCCCATTGGGGAACGGGAATCGATTCGTCCTGAGGGGCCATTGCCGGAAAAACGGCAGCAAGACGAGATGCTCGCCGCGCTGCCGTTGCCTTGCTCCGCCTGGACACAGTAACCGCAATGGCCTGCGAGGTCTCAACTCGGTCGGTGGGCGACGCTATGTCGGCAGCGGTTGGCTCCGGGAGTGGGTCGGGTCGAATCATGAAACGAAGTCTAGCGCATCTGTGCGCTTGTTTCGATGCAGTCAATCAAAACCGCACTCAATATTGATTGGTCTGGTTTGGAGAAATGGGTCTGCTACGCCGCCTCTGGCGCAACTGTCTTCGGCACCCGAATACCATTTTTCGCTCTCCGACCTGACCCGCGATTTTTGGTAATGGTTGCGGATGGCCGAAGAAGAACCCCTGGGCCTCGGCGCAACCTTCCGCGTGCAGAAAATCGGCCTGCTCCTGGCTCTCGACACCCTCCGCCAGAACCGCGATAGTCTTCTTTCATTTCGGGATTGCCCGGACCCACCGAATACGGTTATGCGATGGACTCCTGCGCCCTGCCCTGCTTTGATGGGAACGGGTCTAACCGGAGGGCACTATGGTTTCGGAACGTTCTGCGCTTCTTGCACTGGCGAATTTGTTGAGAGGCTTGATCGTCAAGCTTCAGGAAAATGAGGCATTAAAGCCAGAAGAAGCGAGAGCTCTTATCGAAGACACCCTACTGAAGAGCGCTGGAGAACCCCCAAAAACACGGGGAGAAATCCGCGAATTCCTCCATGCAATGTTCCCGAGCGAAAAGTTCGAATAGGGAACGACCGGCTCTTCAACCACCGCCATTTCTGTGCTTGCCGACGTCTGAACACCTGCCTCGACGAACGTCAGCCCCAAACACGACCTCGGCGGAGACATGGAGGTTGCGGCTCGCTATTTTCAGATTATTGTTCATTCACCGCGCAGGTGATCATCATTTCGATCAGTTCCGGTCCGCTGGATAGCTGGACCCGCCAGCCGTACAATCCGAAAAGGTATGGCCTCTGTTGCGCTGATGGGCGTTTTTTGGGTTTTGGTCTGCCGTGCGGGCGATGCAAATTGTAGCGATGCAGCCAGACCGGCAGTCTGGCGGCTCGGTGCGCGGCCACGCTCGGCCATGCGAGACCCGATTTAAAGCTCCGGAATAATTCTAAACCCGATTTGCTGCCTTCAGTGCGGCGAAACCGCCGCACTGAAGGCGAAATATCAATTCTTGATCGTGTCTTCCAAGAAGAATCGGCCGAGTGGATTCTGGTAGAAGTTTTCGACGTTCTTACGGGTAACGCTGATGAAGGGGCTGTAGTAGAGATCAATCCAATGTACGTCATCCTTGGCGGTCTTCTGGATCTCCATATACATGGCCTCACGCTTGGCCGGGTCCATTTCGGTACGGGCTTTCGCGACAAGATCTTTCACGTGATCGTTCTTGTAGCGTGTCATATAATTCATGTTGGAATCGTGCCCCAACACGAACGTCGTCTTCTGGTCTGGATCGATGACATCGTAAGTCCAGTACATAACGGAAAGATCATAATCACCCGCAATCAGCATGTCCCAGCTCTGGCTTGGATCGACCTTCTGCAGGTTCGCGGTTACACCGGCCTTCGCCAATTGCTGCTGGAGCAGCACGGCGATTTGTTCGTCCACTTCGTTGCCGGCGTTCACAACATAGTTCAACGTTAAGCCGGACGCGCCGGCATCGGCCAACATTTGCTTGGCCTTTTCTGGATCGTATGCGCGATGCAGGGCATTCGCATCATGGTAGAGCGCACCTTTGGGAATATAGGAGTCAGCGACTTCGCCAAGCCCGAAAGTGACGGTGTCAACGATCGCCTGCTTATCGATAGCCATATCCAGCGCCTCTCGCACTTCCTTCTTGGCCAAGGCGCCATGCTCATGGTTGATAAGCAGGTGATCTTCACGGGTCGAAGTATTCTGCGTGACGACCAGTTCCGGGTCCTTCTTCAGTTCGGCCACGCGTGAGAACGGCACGGAGATTGCCGCGTCGAGTTGTCCCGCCTGGACGTTCAGCATCCTCGTATTGTCATCGGGAATTGATATCCATTCGACGCCATCGAGCTTAACGCGGCCGGCTTCCCAGAAATTGGGGTTCTTCTCCAGGATAACGCGGTCGCCGCGACGCCATTCCTTCAGCATGAAGGCGCCAGAAGCGATTGGATTTTCAGCATAGGCATCCGCGCCCATCGATTCGACTCCCTTCTTGGAAAGGATAGAAGCGCCGGGCATTGCCAATGAGGCGAGGAACGGCGCCGATAGGGTTTTCAATTTCACCACCAGCGTGCGCGGGTCATCGCCCTGGCTGGCTGTGTCGATCACCTTGTAGGTTTCGCTCCATACCGAGCCTTCGTCGTCGCGGATGCGCTGAAGGCTGAAGGCTGCATCTTCGGCCGTAATCGGCGACCCATCGGAAAACTTGGCCTCACGAAGCTTGAATGTGTAGGTCAGCCCGTCTTCGGACACGGTCCAGCTTTCCGCCAATCCCGGCTCCAGCACTTTGCCCGATTTGTCGACGCGCACAAGGACGTCATAAACGTTGGAAAATACCCAAAAATCAACATTCTGGGCCGTCTTGATCGGATCAAACGTCGTCGAGACCCCGCGGCGGCCGATTGTCAATATGCCAGCCGCTTCGGCCATACCCGCTCCCAGCGAAAGGCCGGCCATTATGGCCACGAGGCCGATCTTCACCCATTTGTTTTTCATCATCGTGTTCCCCTTCTGGATTGAGTGTTTTGAATAGCGGTCACTATGCCATCTCCCGATCCGCCAGCGGCAATAGCGATTTATCCGGATCGATATCGGGAATGGCCCGTATCAAAGCCTGCGTGTAGGAATCGGTTGGGTCCTCAAACACCTGTAGGGACGTGCCCTGTTCGACAATTTGCCCTCTGTTCATGACGACAACCCGATCACAGAGATTACGCACTATGGCGAGGTCATGCGCGATAAACAGCAGAGTTAACTGCATCTTCTCCTTCAATGTACGGAAGAGATCAAGAATCTGTGCCTGGATGGTCACGTCGAGAGCCGCCGTACTTTCGTCAGCGATAATCAGCCTTGGATTTACCGCGAGCGCTCGGGCAATGCCGGCTCGCTGACATTGGCCGCCGCTCATGCTGCGCGGGCGGCGTTCGGCGAACTCGCGGCCAAGTTCGACCAGATCGAGCAACTCGCCAACGCGCGCCGGAATATCCACTTGTGGAATCCGGCCCTGCACCTTCAGCACCTCGGCCAGCATCTCGCCAACCGTCATACGCGGGTTCAGCGCATTGTACGGATCCTGGAAGACCATCGCCGTTTCGCGCCGCAGTTTGGCAAGAAACGCTCCGGGATCGCCGCGCAAACTGGTCCCGTCGAAGGTGACATTCCCTGACGTGATGGGCGTCAATCCCAGGATCGCCCGCGCCAGTGTACTCTTGCCGCTGCCGGACTCTCCGACAATGCCGACTATCTCGCCGGCCATGATTTCGAGCGACGCGCCCGCTACGGCACGGACCGAACCGGACTGCTTGCCCAACAGGCTTCCGGCTCCGGCGAAACAGACGTCGACATCCTCCACCTTGAGTAACGGTTTATCCCGCGTCGCACGGAAATCGGGCGGAGATGTCAATGCCTTCTTCTCCATCGCTGGGGACGGCATCGATGGATGACTGCCAATGAGCGTCTTCGTATAAAAATGATCCGGTGAGCGTAACAGCTCGCGCTTGCGCCCCTGCTCGATGAGCCTGCCCTCACGCATGACGGCAATACGGTCGCACGTTTGAGCGACAATGCCGAGATCATGAGTAATGAGGATAATCGACAGGCCGCGTTCGCGTCGGATATCCATCAACAGTTGCAGAATCTGCGCCTGAATGGTGACGTCGAGGGCTGTCGTTGGTTCGTCGGCGATGAGGATTTCCGGATTGCATGACAGTGCGACGCCAATCATCGCTCTCTGTCGCATGCCGCCAGAAAATTCGTGCGGATAGGCATCGAACTGCCGTTCCGGGTCAGGGAAGCCGACCTGACGAAGGATCGCGATTGCCTGCCGGCGCGCGGCAGGAGCGTCGAGTTTCTGATGGTACCGCAGTCCCTCGCTTAGTTGATTGCCGATGCTCATCACAGGATCCAGATGGCTGGTCGGATTTTGGAAGATCATTCCGATCCGGCCGCCGCGAACGCTCAGCATCCCGGTCTCGCTCGCTTGGGCGAGATCCTGCTCACCCAGCATGATGCGGCCGTTCTCAATCTGCATGTTCCTCGAAGGCAGCAGCCGGACCAGCGTGCGGCAGAACAGGCTCTTGCCCGACCCGCTCTCACCGACCAGTCCGAGCACCTCGCCCTTGCCCAGGTCGAGCGAAACTCTGTCAAGCAGCAAACGCGGTGCGCCGCCTGGCCGGTTCAGCGTTACTGTGAGATCAGTGACGGCAAGCACAGGAGCGCTCATTCTTTCACCCCCAGCACGTCGCCGAGCGCATCGCCGAATAGACTGAAGCCGAAAGCGAGGACAACAATAGAAAGACCGGGAAATAATGTGATCCACCAGGCTGTGGTGATGAATGGCTGGCCTTCTGCGACCATAATGCCCCATTCGGCGATCGGCGGCTGAACACCGAGGCCTAGATAACTGATGGCGGCGCCGTTGAGCAGGACTATCACAGCGTCCGACATCGAAAACACCACAGAGCCGGCGACGGCGTTCGGCAGAAGGTGCCGGAACATGATACGAGCGCGGCTGAAGCCGAGGCTGACGGCGGCGACTGCATAGTCGCTGTTCTTCAGCACCAGCACCTGCGCGCGGATCAGCCGCGCATAGGAAACCCAACCCACAAGCGCCATGGCAATATAGAAACTCGTCAGCCCCGGACCGAGGATGGCGATGATCGACAACACCAGCACCAGGAAGGGAAAGGCCAGGATGACATCAATGAGGCGCATGAGGATCGCATCCACCAGCCCGCCGAAAAATCCCGCCACGGTGCCGACCAGCGTGCCGATGATGAAGGGGAAGACAACGCCGAGGATCGCGATCTGCAGATCGACACGTAGCCCCCAGATCACGCGCGAAAAAACATCGCGTCCAAAATTGTCCGTGCCAAAGAGATGAGCCCAGGAAGGGCCTTGTAGGCGCAGATCGGTATTCTGGGTGACCGGATCGTAAGGCGAGATATAGGGTGCCAACAATGCCGCCAGTACAAAGACAAGGAGGATCGTGGCGCCGATCATCAACACAGGTTGTCGTCCGAACTGACGATGCAAGCTCATCCATCTCGTCTTGAGGGTTAACGCACTCACAACTTCACCCGAGGATCGGCGGCGACAGTGACGATGTCGGCGATGAGATTGATAAGCACTGTGGCACAGGCCAGCACCATGGCTACCCCCTGCACTACCATGTAGTCGCGTGAAAAGATCGCTCGCACCAGCAATTGCCCGATGCCGGGAATGGCAAACACGCTTTCTATGACAACCGTGCCGCCGATCAGCCAGCCTATATTGATGGCAAGAAGGTTGATGGTGGGAACCATCGAATTCGGAAAGACATGACGCCAGAATACAACCCGCTCAGGCATGCCTCGCGCTCGGGCGGCGGTGGCTATGTCGGAGCGCAGCCCTTCCACCATTGCCGCCCGTAGACTGCGCGTCAACACGGTAGAGAGCGACAGCGCAATAGTGAGACTGGGCAGGATGAGATGGGCAACCTTGTCCCCCAGTGTGCGACCGTAGCCTGAAACCGGCAGCAGATCGAGATTGACGCTGAACAGGATGATCAGCATCAGCCCCAGCCAGAATGGCGGGAAGCCGATGCCTGCCGTTGAGACGACGCGCACGGCATGATCCGCAAATCGGCCATGATTACGTGCAGCAAGCGCCGCCATAAACACCGCGATCAGGACTGAAAGCGTCACGCTCGTCAGCACCAGCACCAGGGTCGGCTCGATACGGGTCAGGATAAGCTTCAGCACGTCGATCTTATAGAGAATCGACTTGCCCATCTCCCCATGGAAAAGGTTCTTCACGAAGTAGAAATATTGCAGCCACATCGGTTCATCGAGACCGTATTGGCTGCGAATATTGGCAATGGCCGTGGGTGTAGCGCGCGTGCCGAGCAGCACACGAGCAGGGTCGCCGGGGATGAGCCTAACCAGCACGAAGGTGACGATGCTGATGCCGAACAGGACCGGCAGAAACTGGATCGGACGATAGAGAACGAACTTGTACCGATGCATCCCTCAGTGTCCCGCCATTCGGTGCGTCATATGCCTGCCCCATGGCGGGAGAGAAAACCGAGCAGCACGCGGTAATAGTCGTCTGGGTTCTCATAAAACGGCATGTGACTGGAGTTTCGAATGATGCTTACCTCGGCTGCCGGCATGGCCGTTTTCATGCGTAAAGCGCAGGCAGGTGTCAACTCATCATGCTCACCATTGATGATGAGCGCGGGCGCCTTGATCTTCGGCAGGTCTGGTATGCGGTTCCAGTCCCTGAGATTGCCGGTATAGAGAAACTCGTTCGGCCCCTGCATGGCCACATATGGCCCCATGTTCCAGTCATCCAGTGAGCGCTGCACCGGTGCCGGCCATTCCGGCAGCCGACAGACATGCCGATAGTTGAGCAGAGTAATGGCCGCCATGTATTCGGGATGATCGAGCGAGCCTGCAGCCTCGTGTCTCTGCATCATGGCCACGGTTTCGGAGCCGAGTGCGCCGCGTAGCCGCTCAAGCTCGGAAACCAGGTGGGGGATGTCTGCAACTGTGTCGGTCAGAATGAGCGAGACGAGGTTTTCAGGATGCGTCAGCGCATAGTCGATGGCAAGCCACCCGCCCCATGAATGCCCCAGCATGTGCACCTTGCCGAGACCGAGTTCACGGCGCACCGTTTCGGTTTCAGCGACATAACGACCGATCGTCCAAAGCGAAGCATCTTCCGGTCTGTCCGAACAGCCGGTGCCTAACTGGTCGAAGGCAACGATCCGGTAGCCGTGATCGGTCAGACAGGAATGCGCCTCACGCAGATAGTCGCACGGAAGTCCCGGGCCGCCATTCAGGCATAGTAGCGTATTATCGCCCTTGCCGAAGCTGTATGCTCTTATCCGATAGCCATCCACCCGGATATCGACTGTTTCGTCGGGGCTGATCTCACGCCACATTGCATTCTCCGAGCGTTCGTGAAAGCGACCGCGAACCCGATATTGGTGGGCAACTCTAATACTTTGATGGAGCATCGGAATACTCCGAAAACCGGTACCCACTTTTCGGTCCGATGCTCTAGTTTATTCGCCAAGCATGCTTTGACCAGCTATAAGAAATGATAGGTTCGCGAATGTTTCCACGGGAGAAGGAGACGCGCAGTAGCATGCTCGACCGAATTGAGGGGATCAGACATCAATTCACCCGATGTCGGACGCTCGAGGGGCGCGTCGACCATGCCTTCGAGGCCATGCAGAAGCTCGGCTTCGATGCCTTGATTTACGACTATACGCCGGTGCCGATGAAGCCCAGTGGCGAGATCGCCATCCCGTCTTTCATGAAATTGCGCAACATCACCGGCGCCATGCATGAATACTGGTGCGACCGCGGCTATTTCCTCATCGATCCGGTGCAACTGCTTGCCGCGCGTACGTCGGTGCCATTCTTCTGGAACTACGAGCCGGGAGCCAACTCCCACATCCGCCGGTTCGTGACTTCCGAAACCGAGCCGGTGGCGCGCTATCTTCTCGATCACGATATGCCGGCCGGCGTGACGGTTCCTATCCATATGCCGCAAGGCGGCTATGCCACTGTTACCGGCACGCTGGCACGGAGCGCCCCCGCGCGCGACGCGCTGTCCAATATCGCCGATTTCGGCCTGCTCGCTCAGGTTTTCCACGAGAGTGCATATCAGGCCTATATCCGCAACTTGCCCAGCCTTGCGCCTGTCAGTCTGACGGCGCGCGAAAGGCAGTGCCTGCGTTATTGCGTCGAGGGCTACTCGGCCAAGGAGATTTCACGCTTCATTGACCGTTCGATTCCCACCGTCGTGCTGCATCTTACCACGGCGACGAAAAAGTTGGGGGCACGCAACCGCACCCAAGCTGCTGCACTGGCAGTGCGCCATGGCTTGCTCGGTGAAGTTTGACGACGGAAAGTTGCCTTCTCCGGTATCAGGGCAACACTGATCGTGCGTTGACCTGACATCGCCAAACGTCAAACCTCTCCGTATCTCATTAGCGGCTTGCCGGCGTGCGCCCGTAAAGCAGCAGCATGGCGACGATGACAATACCATAGATGATCTGCCGCCCCGCTTCCGGCATCTGCATGACCGACAGGATGGACTGCAGCAGCGTGATGAGGATGACACCGGCCACGGTGCCGAGATAGGAGCCTCGCCCGCCAAGGATCGACGTTCCGCCGAGCACGACCGCCGCGATCGACGGCAGGAGGTAGGCGTCGCCCATGGATTGCGCCGCCTTCGAGGCATATCCGGCCAGGAGAACGCCGCCGAAGGCTGCCAGACCGCCGCACATGGCGAAAGCGATCAGCACTACGCGGCGCGTATTGATGCCCGAAAGGTAAGCCGCACGCTCGCGATTGCCGATACCGTAGATCGTGCGTCCGAAGCCGGTGCGCGTGAGAAGGAACACCATCGCGATACCCACCAGCGCCCAGACGATGACCGCATTTGGCACACCGGGAAGGATGGAGCCGGTAGCAACGTAGCGCATGGCGGGGGTCGCCGTGTCCTGCGGCGACGAACCGCCGGTGTAAACCACCATCAGCCCCTGGACGACAGCATTGGTGGCAAGGGTGATAATCATGGAAGGGATGCGCAGATAGGCCACCCCTATCCCGTTGACGAGCCCTATCAAGACACCACACAGAATGCCGAACGGCATGGCCAAGGCCGTCCCGACGGGTCCGTAGGCGGCCGCCGCGCATGCCATCATCGCGCCCGCCGTGATCGTCCATGGTACCGACAGGTCGATCTGGCCGAGGAGGACGACCAGCATCATGCCGGTAGCGATGACGCCGAGGAAAGACGCGACTTTCAATTGCTGAAGCAGATATTCCGGCGACAGGAAGTTGCGCGAATAAAGACTGCCGAGAAACAGCAGCACAACGATGCAGGCAAAGGCGGTAAGGACCGCCGGGTCGGCCCGGCGCAGGAAGCCTGGCAGGTATCCGGCGCGGCCATGAGACGCCATGTCGCTCATAGGAACCACTCCAGCCGGTTGCGTATCCTGAACAGCCCGAAAGCGCCAAGACTAACAGCGACCAGAAGGATCACGCCCTGGAAAAGCGGCTGCCAAAGAGCGCCCAGATCGAACACGAACAGAAGATCGCCTATGGTGCGAAAAGCGAGCGCGCCGAAGATCGCGCCTATGGCGCTGCCACGCCCGCCGTACAGGGAAACACCACCGATGACCACGGCGGCGATGGAAAACAACGTATAGGCGTTGCCGCTGGCATAGGCGGCTTCACCCGTATAGGTGAAGAAGGTCAGGAACAGGCCGCCGAATGCCGCGAGCAGCCCCGAAAGCATGTAAGCGGCGAATTTGGCGCGGCGGATCGGCACGCCCGACATATAGGCGGCCGCCTCGGCCGAGCCGGCCGCATAGGCGCCACGGCCAAGCACCGAGCGCCGGAACGGCACCCAGACCAGGAGAACGATCACCAGCAGCAGGACGAGGCTTGCCGGCACCACGCCAAAAATCTTTCCCGTCAGGGTATCGGCAAGATCCTCATTGACCGAACCGCCTGGAAAAGGCCGGATCAGAAGGGCTATGCCGAAGAACACGGCGCCGGTCGCGATGGTGGCGACGATGGGCTGCAGGCGACCATAGATGACGATCGCCCCATTCAGCGCTCCGCACAACACGCCCACGACAAGTACGGCCAGGATGCCGAGTGCCGTTTGCATCGGCGTCCCGACGACCAGCGCCGACGCGACGCAGTTGGTCAGCACAAAGATCATTCCAACGGATAAATCGATGCCGGCCGTGATGACCACCAGCGTTTGCGCCATGGCAACAAAGGCAAGCAATACGCCCTTGTTCGCCGCCGTCTCCACCACATTGGCCGTGAAGCCCGCCGGATGGTTCGACGTGTAGATGGCAAACATCAGAAGAAAGATGCCGCATGCAAGCAGCGTGCCCCGCTGCTCGGCGACCCAGTAGCGCCACTCCTTCACGCGTTGACCTCCTGCATTGCGCTTTGCCCTTCTGCCTCGATATTGAGGGCGCTCGCAATCAGCGCATGCTCAGTGATTTCGGCACCGACGAGTTCACGCCTGACAGCGCCGTCATAGAGCACCAGCACCCGGTCGCAGCAACCGATGAGTTCGTCATAATCGGTCGAGTAGAACAGGATCGCGGCGCCGGTATCGGCAAGCTTGCGCAGAAGCTGGTAGATTTCCTGTTTCGTGCCGACATCGATGCCGCGCGTCGGATCGTTGAGCAGAATGATGCGCGGCTGGCGCATCAGCCATTTGGCGATCACCACCTTCTGCTGATTGCCGCCCGACAGTGCACCGACGGGAATGTCGAGCCCTGCCGTCTTTATCGCCAGCAGCCGAACCATATCGTCGATCAACTCCTGTTCCTGGTCGCGATCGACGATACCGGCCTTGGTGATGCGGTCCAATGATGCGAAGGACAGATTTTCGCGCACCGTCATCGGCAGCATTAAGCCCTCGGTCTTGCGGTCCTCCGGGATCAGGGCCATTCCGATTCCCGCTGCACGGGCGGCAGCGGGGCTGTCGATGGAAACCGTTTTGCCGTCGATCAGGACTTGTCCGCCGAGGCCGCGCAACACGCCGAAGAAAGCCAGCAGAAGTTCGCGTTGTCCCTGGCCGTCCAGCCCGCCAAGGCCGACGACTTCGCCCGGATGCAGTGTCAGCGAAATATCGTGCAGCCGACCCGCCCATGACAGACTGCGCGCCTCCAGCACCGGTGCCGATTTCGAGGCCGATCCCGAGTCCGGTTTGGCCGGGAAGACATGACTGTATTGCCGGCCGATCATCATCTCGATCACTTCGTCGTCGCTTCTGGTGCCGGCGCGGTAGCTGGCGACGTTATGGCCGTTGCGGAAAACCGTGCACTCGTCCGCAAGTTCGCGGATTTCGTTCATGCGGTGGGAGATGTAGAGCAGCGCTAGCCCCTCCGAGCGCAAACGCTTGCATACGTCGAAAACCTTCGCAACATCGGCGGCGGTCAGCGCGGACGTCGCTTCGTCGAGAATGAGGATGCGCGGCTTCCTGGCCAACGCCTTGGCGATCTCGACTATCTGGCGGCGCGACAGCGGCAGGTCCTTGACCAGCGCGCGCGGATGGATGTCCGCCGCGCCGGCACGCGCCAACGCCTCCTCGGCAATGCGGCGCTGGGCCTTGTGATCGATCATGCCGAAGCGTTGGGGCGGATCGGAAATGACGATATTGTCCGCAACGCTCAGTTCCGGAACCAGGGACAATTCCTGGAACACGCATACGATGCCGGCCTGATTCGCAGCGGCGGGAGACGCGAACGTCACCTCGCGCCCATCCAGCAGTATGCGGCCCTCGTCAGGTCCGACAACCCCCGAAAGAATCTTGATGAGGGTGGATTTTCCCGCGCCATTCTCGCCCAGGATGGCGTGGATGGAGCCGGCATTTACCGACAGATCGGCTTTCTCCAACGCCTTCACGCCACCATAACGCTTGGAAATGCCTTCCATGCGCAGAAGTGGAACCGCATCGTCCATCGGCTTCTCCAGAGGTGCGTTTCAGGGAAGAAGCGCCACGAATTCTTCCGTGGCGCGTAGTAGGCGGGGAGGCCTACTGGTCTTCCTTGGACTGCCCCATGATTTCCTGCGCGCTGAAATTGATGCCGCAGGTCGGAAAGGAATTTCCGACGAAGAAATTGTTGGACTCGCTTGGAAAGTAGTCCTGGCCTTCTTTCAGATCAGGATAGGAGGCAACCGCCAGCGGCAATTTCAGTTCCTGCGGCACAGTCTCACCTTCGAGCGCGGCGATGGCCACCTTGATTGCCACCGCGACCTGCGCGGGACCGCTTCCAGCCGAGGTGCATTTCAGGCCCTGTTCTGCATATTCATGGCAGAATTTGCGGAACCCGTTCTCCGTCTCGCCGGCGAACGGCACAAAGGGGTGCTTGGCGTCGATCATGGCCTGGACGACGCCGGTGTCGCCGCCCTGGGCGGTGATGCCGTCGAACGGTCCATTGGTGGCGATGACGTCAGCCGCGGCTTTCTGCGCGACGCCATCATCCCATTTGCCCATCACTTCGGTGATTTTAAAATCCTTGCCAGAAGCCTTCAGCGCTTCCTGGACTCCGGCGTGACGGTCGGTATCGACCGACGTGCCGGCGACGCCGCGCACTTCCAGCACTTTGCCGCCTTCCGGCAGGTACTTCACCAGCCAATCACCCCACAGCGTTCCCAATCCCTTCTGATCGACATTGACGTTGATGGCGTCCTTGGTGTCGAGCGTGTTATCGAAGGCAACGAGGACGACGCCGGCTTTCTTCGCCCGCTTGATGACCGCGCCGAAAGCGGTAGGATTCTGGGCGTCGGTGACGATGGCGTCATAGCCGGAATCGATGAAATTGTTGATCGCTGAAATTTGCGCCGGCACGTCCTCGCCGGTCGAGACGACCTTGAACTCCTTGAGCTTGGCGGCGACATCCGGCTGCGCGGCATAGGCCTTGGCCGTCTGCACCATCTGGATGCGCCATGTATTAGCTATGTAGCCGTTGGCCAAAGCGATGCGGTAAGGGCCTTCCTTCTTCGGGTATTTGAAGAACTGAGTATCCGCCGACCACGGCACGAAGCAGTCGGCCTGCGCAGCCGGACCGGACACGATCTCCGGATCGGCCAGCGCTGTCGAGCCAAGCATCATTAACGCCGTCGCGGCCACGACGCCGCCAAGAAATGACCTGTTCATTCTTACTCCTCCCATCTTTCTTAGTTTCTCACGTCTCAGGCGCTTGGAACAGATCGGCAGGGCATCTCTTCCCATGCCGATGCGCGTACAGCCGCCATTCATCAGATTTATGGTAGCGCTACCATTGAATTGTGTAAAGCGAAAGCCGGCACATTTTGGGCGATTCAGCGTGCCGTGCTTTCCCGAGGGATGAGTTCAAATCCGAGATCGATCACGCGGGTTTCCGGCCGGTTCCCGTCGATCTCCTCCAGCGCCATTGCAACCGCGTTACGACCGATCTCGTAGCGGGGCGTCCTGATGCTCGTCACGGACGGATAGGCGACATGCATCATGTCCAGGTCATTGAAGCCGGTGATTCCAATTTTTCCCGGCACGTCGATCGAGGCTCGGTGACACTCGAAAAGCACCCCCAGCGCGATATCGTCATTGTTGCAGAACACGGCGTCAAGAGTCGGGACTTTGGCCAGCGCCTCGCGAAACAGTTCGCGGCCCAACGAGACGCTGGACGGGACCGGCGTCGTCGTTACCAGGCGCGGATCAAAAAGCCCGGCCCCCTCCGCAGCCGCGCGGTAACCAGCGAGGCGGCGCTGCGAGCGCGGATCCATGCGTGCACCAAGAAAGCCGACACGACGATAGCCCGTATTGATCATGTGTTGCGTGGCAACCCGCCCACCGTCAAAATGCGAGAAGCCGACCAGCATGTCGATCGGATCCGGGCCTGTCTCCATGATTTGTACGACAGGGCATCCCGCCGTGACCAGGAGCCGGCGGGCTGCGGCGGTCTGGTCGATGCCGGACACGATCAGCGCCGCCGGTCTTTGGCTGAGAAACAGGTGCAGCAATCGCTCTTCTTCCAGGCCTGAATAATGCGTGTCGCCAAGCTGGATGCGAAACGGCCCGTCCGACAGGCTGTCGTAGATGCCGCGAACCACTTCGGCGAAAACATTGTTGGTCAGCGACGGCACAAGAACTCCGAACACATCGGCGCGTGCCGAGGCAAGTGCGCGAGCATTGGGATCGGGCATGTAGCCGAGTTCACCGACGGCATGCTGGATCTGGCGACGCAACTCCTTCGAAACCCGTTCAGGCTCACGTAGAGCACGGGAAACGGTAATTGCGCTTACGCCCGCCTTTCGCGCAACGTCGGCAATCGTCGGGCGGCCGCCACCCCGGCGGGAGCGTGGTTTCATCATCGGTCTCCACAGCGTCCCGTGTTACAGATACGCACCCGTCGGCACGACAAAGCATAATACTCAACGTTTCCATCTTAATCGTCACGCCGCCACCCGATCAATGGGTCCGCAAAGGCCGGTTCAATAACTTGAATGAATAAATCATATAAAGTAACTACCCGTGCAATGCGGCGCCGGCCTACGCCTAGATCGCTGGGCCTGAGGGGCGAAAGCAGCATGGAAAAACGGCGGCGGCATATCGAGCGTGGTTCAAGGGAAGGTTGATCGTGGACTTAAACCCGCGGATGGAGAGCCGCACCAGCGGTTTCATGGTTGCCGGCGATCTGCGGTGGCGAGTCTGGAACGGCGTCGTCGCCGATGTGTGGAATGTAACCTGCAACGAACGAGCCGAAGGACATTACGTATCGCCGAATCCTCGGTTGTTCGTTCTTCTGGAGATGGAAGGGACCGAAGGCAGGTTCGAAGTCAGCCATGCTGGAGGAAGGGCCGCACATTTCGAAACCGTTTCGATGTGCTTCGTTCCGGCTCGGATGGCATTGACCGCACAAGCGTTCAACCTTCACCGGATCCGGCATCTCGACCTGCACTTTTCCGAGAATGCGATCCGGCAACGCTTTGGCCGATCCTTCGATTATTCACGGCTGACGCAGGAGCGACTGCAATTCACGGATGCGCGCATGGCTTCGATCGCCGGGTTGATCGCGAAGGAGTGCATCACCCCCCAGCCTTTTCATCGGAAATACGGTGAAAGCTTGATCGATGCCCTGTTGGCGCTGCTCTTTGAGGTGCCGCCGGAGCGCACCAAACGGCGCACCGAACTGTCACGGCGACAACTTGTGCAGACTACAGCCTTCCTGGAAGCACATTGTTTCGAGACGATACGACTCGCTGAACTCGCCGCTATGATCGATCTATCGCAGACCCATTTCAGCCACGCCTTCAAGGCTTCAACCGGAATGCCGCCACATCGGTGGCAGATGCACTCTCGCATCCGCAAGGTGCAGGAAATTCTCGTTGCTCGCGAGGCTTCCCTGATCGAAGTTTCCAACATCGCCGGATTTTCCGACCAGGCGCATTTTACACGAGTCTTCAAGAATATCGTCGGCGTCACCCCCGCCGAATGGCGCCGCCAGAATCTGTCGTGACATTTCCGCGCGGCCATACAGCTTTCATGCGCAAACGCCCAAAAACAGACAAGACAAGCCAAAAACGTCCAATCCTCTTCACAAAACTTGATGTAATCGATCAAGTTATAAGAACGGCTTTGACTAGGACGCCGGGGGATTATCAACGATGGAACGAACTGCCTTTTGGACATTCTTGGCGGCAAGCCTGGCAAACACTGCGTTGATGCAGGCCACGCCAGCCTGGTCACAGAGCCAGGGCGAGGTTGAGTTGACGCCGGTTGTCGTCAACTCCGGTGAGAATGGAGAGGACGCCAGCGGCACCGGAACAGTCAATGGCGTCGTCGCCAGGAAAACCACGACCGGTTCCAAGACTGCCACCGCGATCACCGAGGTGCCGCAGTCGGTATCCGTCGTAGGCCGCGAAGAAATCGACGCGCAAGGCGCGCAGAAGGTGGACGAGGCATTGCGCTATACCGCTGGTGTTTTCGCTCAACCTTTCGGATCGGACAGCGATACCAACTGGCTGTTCATCCGTGGCTTCCAGGCGACGGCGGATGGCGCCTACATGGATGGGCTGCAGCTTTTCAGCTATTCGTTCGGCGGCTTCTATGTCGACTCCTTCGGCCTTGAACGAATCGAGGTTCTCAAGGGTCCGGCTTCGGTACTCTATGGAGGGAGCAACCCTGGCGGCATAGTCAACTATGTCAGCAAACGGCCGACGTTCGAACAGCAGCGCTATGTCGAAACCGGCGTCAACGACGCAGGCACGGCCTATCTTGGCTTCGATGTCGGGGATACTTTTAACGACAATACCGTCTCCTATCGCATGACGGGAAAAGTCGCAGGTGGCAACGGTTATACCGACTATCAGGACGGCTGGCGTGGCATCATTTCCCCGAGCATGACCTGGAAGCCTGACGAACAGACATCGCTCACGATCCTCACGAATCTCACCTATATCGATGAGAACCACAACGGCGACAACTTCTTGCCCTATGATGGCACCGTCGTCGACCGTGTGGTCGGCGGTGTGAACTACGGCCGTATCAAGCCGGGCACCAACCTCTCGGAACCGGCTATCGATTACTACAAGCGCCAGCAAGGATCGATCGGCTACGAGTTCGAGCATACTTTCGATAACGACTGGACCGTTCGTTCCAACGCGCGCTTCATCGGCACGAAGAACCAGGAACTCTCGGTCTACGGCAACGGCTGGGCACCGGCGCTCGCACCGGACCAGTTGTCGCGTATCAACTGGGAACACGACACCTCCGCCAAGTCGTTCCTGATGGATAACCGGGTCGAAGGCAAGGTCGAGACCGGTCCGTTGGATCACACATTGCTGGCCGGCATCGAATACAAGTATTACAACATCGACAACAAGCAGAGTTACAATCTGTGGGATCCGAACGCTAACCCGATCGATCCGTTCGATCCGGTCTATGGAACCGCGCTCGCTCCGCGCGAATTGCAGACGAACGAGAATTTCACACTCAAGTCGCTCGGCTTCTACATCCAGGACCAGATCCGCTTCAGTAGCGGCTGGTTGACGACGCTCAACGGACGCTATGACCATGCCTCACTGACGCTGGATAACGGGCCGACCTATTGGGGAACCAGTCCCGATCTCAGCACCAGCTATGGGCAGTTTTCCGGACGTGCGGGTCTCGCCTACGAGTTCGACAACGGCCTGACACCCTATGCCAGCATTGCCACGTTCTTCAATCCGATCATCGGCAAGGATGGGGTGACGGGCCAACTGTTCGAGCCGGAGACTGGAACTCAATACGAAGTAGGCTTGAAATACCGGCCGAGCTTCATCGACGGTTTGTTCACCCTCTCGCTGTTTGATCTGACACGCCAGAACGTACCCACCTATATGGATCCGTTTGCGCAGGTCCAGACCGGCGAAATCCGTTCGCGTGGCTTCGAGGCCGAGGCAAAAATCAACGTCACCGAAGACTTCAGGGTAACGGGCGCGCTCACCGCCTACGACATCGACATCACCAAGGCCGCCCCCTACAGTTCGGGGACCATCGGCAAGACGCCCTTTATCGTTCCCGAGGTTCAGGCATCCCTCTCGGCGGATTATACATTTAGGAGCGATGCTTGGTACGATGGCGTCTCGATCGGCGGCGGCGTGCGCTATATCGGCAAAAGCTGGGCCGACAACGAGAATACGCTGTCTGTCCCCGCCGTAACGTTAGCCGATCTGAAACTCGGTTATAAAAAAGACAATTGGGGCGTTGACCTCAACATCACCAATCTATTCGACAAGACCTATGTAGCGGCCTGCCAGTCGCCCACGGCCTGCTATTATGGCGAAGGACGTTCGTTCAAGCTGAAGATGCACACCACTTGGTGACCCGACTAGATAGGACCTCCAATCGGGAACAGACAGCGCTGTTCCCGAATTCATTTGAAAGCCGGCAATGCTCGATGAACACGACATCCTGTTTGAACTCGACTCCGTTTCATTCCGGGCCGGTGAGCGTGTTATTGTCAAACCGTTGACGCTGGCCTTGCCGCAAGGCCGAATTTATGGCCTCGTTGGCTCGAACGGTTCCGGCAAAAGTACCCTCATCAAAGTGCTGGCGCGCCAGCAACCGGCCACGGCTGGCGCCGTCAGCCTGCTCGGCAGGAAATTGCCGGACTTCACGGATCGTGAGTTTGCGCGTCTCGTCGCCTATATGCCCCAGTTCACGCCCCCGACGGACAGCCTGACCGTACGGGAGCTTGTTTCGCTCGGCCGCTTTCCCTGGCACGGGGCGCTGGGCCGCTTCAGCGAGGAGGACGCCTCCAAGGTTGATGAGGCGCTTGGGCAAACGGACCTGCATTCCTTCGCCTTGCGCATGGTAGACAGCCTTTCGGGTGGTGAACGCCAGCGTGTGTGGCTCGCCATGATGCTTGCTCAGGACACGCGCTGTCTGCTCCTCGACGAGCCGACATCCGCCCTCGACGTAGCCCATCAGGTGGAAATCCTGTCGCTCGTAAGGCGCCTCAGCCGCGAACGCGGGATCGGCGTCATCATCGTTCTGCACGACATCAACATGGCCGCGCGTTATTGTGACGAGATTATCGCGCTCCGTGACGGCCGGATGGTCGTGTATGGCACGCAGGCGGAAATTCTTGATGAGGCGATCCTAGACCGGATCTATGGCCTGCCAATGGGAATATTGCCTCATCCCGTTACTGGCGCACCGATCAGCTATATTCTATGACAGTCGGGCATCTGAGCAGACGGAAGCTGTTGGCGTTCGCCAGCGCCCTGCCTTTCCTCCCGGAAACGTCGCATGCAGCCGAACCGACTATTGCTACGATCGACTGGGGATTGCTAGAAGCAGCGCTCGCGATCGGAGCGGTGCCCGTCGCGGCGACCGAATTGTTGCAGTTTCGCAAGATCGCCGTCGAACCGACCGTGCCAAGCACCGTCGCCGATCTCGGCCTGCGTGGGTCGCCGAGCTTCGAATTGCTTCGCATTATCAAGCCGGACCTGATCCTGATTTCCGGGTTCTACGAATATCAGCGTCCTTCGCTCGAACGTATTGCCCAAGTTCTGACGCTGCCGGTCTACGAAGCAGGCAAGTCGCCCTATCCATTGGCGCAACATTCCACGCTGGCTCTGGGTGAACGACTGGGAAGGAGCACGCAAGCACGAGACTATCTGGAACAGACAGAATATGATTTAGCCAACGCGCGGAGCGCACTCGCGAAAGTCGCACATCGCCCATTCTTCGTCATCAGTCTGGGGGATTCCCGCCATTTCCGAGCATTCGGGGCCGACGCCATGTTCGGCAATGTGCTCACACGCCTTGGCCTCGGCAATGGATGGCAGGAAACTACCAACTACAGCGCGGCGGCGCCGGTCGGCATCGAGGCGCTCGTGCAGGCGCCGGAAGCTTTTATTGTCATCGTCGGTCCCCTGCCTCCGGGAGTCAGCCGGGGCCTTGACGAGAACGCCCTGTGGAACGCATTGCCTTCCGTCCGTGAGGGACGAGTCGTTTTTCTCGATCCTATCAATCATTTCGGAACGTTGCCGTCGGCGCGGCGCTTCGCCAGGCTTCTCACCGCTGGTATCGAAAGCCTGCCGCATGGCTGATCGATCCCTCCTGCCTGCCGTATTTTGGTGTCTGCTGGCGCTTGGGGCCGCTTTGCTGTTCGGCCTGCGCCTCGCTGAACTTTGGCCGGCCGGAGTGGCAGATACAGATGGTGTCGATCTTTCCCGCGTTATCCTGATTTACAGTTTTCTGCCGCGCGCCGCTGTCGCCATCGTGGCAGGCGCCGCGCTCGGCCTTTCCGGGCTGCTACTTCAACGCATTCTTCGCAACCCGCTCGCCGAGCCTTCGACGCTGGGCATTTCGGCGAGCGCGCAACTCGCCATGGCGACGGCGACGATCTACGCGCCTGCCCTGATGGAATTCTCGATCGGCACGGTCGCTTTTGCCGGAGGTATCGCCGCCGTGGCGCTGATCCTTGCACTGACCTGGCGAAGGGGATTGGAGCCGGTCGCGGTTGTATTGGCCGGCATGATGGTGGCGCTGACTGCGAATTCACTCAGTGCTGCACTTATCCTCGCCAACGGCGACTACCTGTTCTCCCTCTTCATCTGGGGCGGCGGGTCACTGGTCCAGCAAGGATGGGGCCCAACCATCTCGATCGGCCTGCGGCTTGTTTTGGGGCTTGCCGCGGCCGGGCTCGTGCTTCGCCCTCTGGCCATCCTCGGCCTGGACGACCAGTCCGCACGCAATCTTGGCGTCGCCGTCCATGCCAGCCGTTTCGCGGTCATTACGCTGGCCGTCTGGATCGCGACGACGGTCACAGCCGAAGTCGGCATCATCGGATTCATCGGGCTTGCCGCTCCGGCGCTCGCCACGCTCTCCGGTGCCCGTTCATTGCGCCAGAAACTGATCGCAACGCCGCTGACAGGCGCCATTCTTCTATGGCTGACCGATGGCTTGGTGCAACTATTCTCCGGCCCCGAAGGCGAGCGCGTGCCCACCGGCGCGGCAACCGCTTTGCTGGGCGGACCGTTGCTGCTATGGCTCTTGCCGCGCCTGAAGATGTTCGAATGGCCTTCCGTCAGTGCGTCGACTGCTGCCGTTAACCGAGCGCCAAGACCCTGGTTGGTCATCATGCTGATCGTGCTCAGCATGCTGTTGGCCACCGGCGTCGCGCTGCTGGTCGGCATCGGGCCGCAGGGTTGGCAAATCGCGTCAGGCGAGGCATTCAATGATTTGCTCGACTGGCGCGCACCGCGTGTCGCGGTGGCGGCGGCAACGGGTGGAATGCTCGGCGCCGCCGGTGTCGTCATCCAGCGCGTCGCCGCGAATCCGCTGGCCAGCCCCGAGATTCTCGGTGTCGGCGCGGGCGCTGGCGCCGGCATGGCTTTGGCCCTCGTGTTCGGGGCGACACTCGGCTTTCAGTTGGCGGCTTCGGCCGCAGGAGCGCTTACCGTGCTCGGTGTCATCCTGTGGATCGGAGCACGCGCCGGTTTCGGGCCCGAGCGGCTGCTGTTCGCCGGCATCGCCATGAACGCGCTATGCAGCGCAGTGCTGACCGCGATGATCGCGCTCGGCAACCAACAATCCTACACATTGCTGCGCTGGTTGAGCGGATCCACGAACGACGCGGTTGCCTTCGATGGATTGATCTCGGTGGTTGGCCTTGTCCTGTTGACCGGACCGCTCTTCCTCGCGACGCGCTGGCTCGATCTCCTCCCCCTTGGCTCGCCGACAGCGCGAGCACTAGGGCTGCACGTCGGCTATTCCCGCCTCGTGGTGATCGTGCTGGCGGCGCTGATGACGGCACTGACCGCCAATTACGTCGGCCCGTTGAGCTTTGTCGGACTGATCGCCCCGCATCTGGCGCGCCTTCTCGGCCTTGGCCGCGCCCGCCAGCAACTGGCAGGCGCTATTGCGCTTGGCGCATTATTGATGGTCCTGTCGGACTGGCTTTCACGTATGGTCGCCTTCCCGTATCAACTCCCGCTTGGCATATTCGCATCGCTCATCGGCGGACCGTATCTGATCTATCTGCTGGGAAAAGGAGTACAGCGCCATGGCTGATATGCCACGGGTCTTCACCGCTTCGGCCGAGGTGCGACTGGCTTCGCCAGAGCGGCTGATGCTGCGGCTGTGCGCCCATTTCCGCGAATTCGGCGAGGTGATGGTGAATGGTCCCTGCAGTCGCGTCGAAACCGGTTTCGGCACCGCCGGCATGGAGGCGTGCAAGGGCTGCCTCAAGATTTCGGCGCAAGGCAAGGACGAGACCGCGCTCGCTTATGTAAAGCTCGCGCTCGCAGAGCATCTTTTGACTTTCGCAATCGATGAGCAGCCTGAAATAGTATGGCATGGCGATGGCGCGGCCGGCTCTCCCCTGCCCTATTTCCGCGAGATGCGCGTCGTCCGCACCAGCGACGTGACCCCACGCATGCGGCGCATCACACTTTCCGGCAGCGACCTGCAACGCTTCACCTCGGACGGACTGCATGTGCGTCTGCTGTTCCCAAAGCGTCGTGATGTGTTGCCTTCCTGGCCGACGACAGGGCCTGACGGACGCCCCTGCTGGCCAAATTTCGAGGACCGCCCCGAGGTGCGCATCTATACAATCCGCGCCATCAACGTCGCCAGGGGCGAGGTCGATATCGATTTCGTCATGCATGCCGGCGAGAATATGCCTGGCGCCCGTTTCGCCGCCGAGGCCCTGCCCGGTGATCTCGTCGGCATTACCGGACCCGGCGGCGGCGGCATAAGTACGGCGGACTGGTATCTGCTGGCCGGCGACGAAACGGCACTGCCGGCGATCGCCCGCATTCTGGAGGAACTCCCCGGCGGCACAAAAGCGGTCGTGCGGATAGAGGTGGCAAATGCGCAGGAACGTCAGGTTCTGCGTTCCGTCGCCGATGTCGATCTGCAATGGCTTTGCCGGGACAGCCTTTCCGCCGGAACGGAGCAACCGCTGGTAGATGCCGTGCGAGCCGTAGATATGCCCAGGGACGGCAAGTCCATTTTTGCTTGGGTTGGGTGCGAACGCGCCGCTTTCCGCCAGATAAGAAAATATCTAAGGGAAGAATGTGGGTTGAGCCGCGCCGAGCATCTCGTGGTGGCTTACTGGCGTCGTGGATTTTCCGGCGATGCCGCGAGAAAGGACGAAAGCCGACCGTAGCCTCGGCGCGGCCAGCTATCCGAAATGATCCGCAGCTTTTTCGAATATTACAGACCTTGGAAGCGGCTGTTCCTGCTGGACTTCGCCTGCGCAGTGATTTCCGGCCTGCTTGAGCTTGCCTTTCCTCTCGCGGTCAAGTGGTTCATCGACACATTGCTGCCGACCCAGCAATGGGGAACGATCCTGCTGGCGGCGCTTGCCCTGTTGGCCCTCTACGTGGCCAACACCGCGCTGCTTGGTGTGGTCGTCTACTGGGGGCACATGCTCGGCATCAACATCGAGACCGAGATGCGCCGTAAGAGCTTCGACCACCTGCAGAAGCTTTCCTTCACCTTCTACGACAACAACAAGACCGGTCATCTCGTCGCCCGCGTCACCAAGGATCTCGAGGAGATCGGCGAAGTCGCGCATCACGGCCCGGAAGATCTGTTCATCGCGGTCATGACCTTCATCGGCGCCTTCGTCCTGATGCTCACCATCAATCCGAAGCTTGCTCTGATCACTGCCGCGATCGTGCCGGTTGTTGGCTGGGTGACAAGCCGGTACGGCGCCCGCATGACGCACAATTGGCAGGCGCTCTACCGGCGCGTAGGCGACTTCAACGTTCGCCTGGAAGAAAATATCGGCGGCATGCGGGTCGTGCAGGCTTTTGGCAACGAGGACCATGAGCGCGATCTCTTTGCCAAAGACAATTCCAACTACCGCAAGACCAAGCTGGCCGCCTATCGCATCATGGCCGCCAGCACATCGCTCTCCTATCTAAGCATGCGGCTGATCCAACTGGTCGTGATGATCGCCGGAAGCTATTTCGTACTGACCGGCGAGTTGACCAACGGCGGTTTCGTCAGTTTCCTGCTTCTCGTAAACGTTTTCTTCCGCCCCATCGACAAAATCAATTCCGTCATCGAGACCTATCCGAAGGGGATAGCCGGGTTCCAGCGCTACCTCGACCTGCTAAATACACGGCCCGACATCGCCGACCACGCTGGCGCTCATGCGGTTCGAGACCTGAGTGGCGCGATCCGCTTGCGCGGCGTCACCTTCAGCTATTCCAGCGGACGGCCGGTCCTGAACGGGATAGACCTGGATGTGTCCGCCGGCGAGACCATCGCCTTTGTTGGGCCGTCAGGCGCCGGCAAAACCACGCTGTGTTCGCTCATTCCGAGGTTCTACGAGATCGACAAGGGATCGATCGAGATAGACGGCATCGACATTCGCGACATGACGCTTGCCTCGCTGCGAAGCCAGATTGGGGTCGTCCAGCAGGATGTGTTCCTATTCGGCGGCACGATCCGCGAAAATATCGCCTATGGCCGGCTCGATGCGCCTGAGGAAGATATTGTCGAAGCGGTAAAGCGCGCCAGGCTCGACCGGCTGATCGCCTCCTTGCCAGAAGGGTTGAATACGGTGATCGGTGAACGCGGGGTCAAGCTGTCGGGAGGGCAGAAGCAGCGCCTGGCCATTGCGCGCATGTTTTTGAAGAACCCGCCGGTCCTCATCCTGGACGAGGCCACTTCGGCGCTCGACACCGAAACCGAGCGCGAAATTCAGCTGTCGCTGACCGAACTTGCCAGGAATCGTACTACTCTGGTGATCGCGCATCGGCTCGCCACCATCGAGCATGCCGACCGCATCGTCGTCGTGGATCATGGAAAGATCGCCGAGCAGGGCACTCATGCAACGTTGATGAAAAGCGGACCGGTTTACAGGCGCCTGCACGCCGTCCTCGATTGACGGGAGGATCAGCTCAGCGGAACGTTAGCGGTATGGCAAAGGCATGGCGCGAGCCGCCAAGGCCTTCGGGAGGAGCTGGAACCCGCGCGGAACGAACCATCCTCAAAGCGGCCCGGTCCAGCCTTGCATTGCCTGATGAGCCGGTGACGCTGGCAGAAACGATAGTGCCGGAGGAACCGATCACAAAGCTGATCCGGACTGTGCCCTGCATGCCGCGTACGGCACTTGCACGGCGCGCGATGGCGGCCCGCACGGCGCTGTTCCAACGGGAAGGATCGATCTTAGGCGCCCTGGACGCGGCTGAAGCCCGAGTCGAAGGCGGCGTCTTGGCCTGGCGCCTCGGTCGTTCGGCAGGCTTGTCCTCCTTCACGACTTTAGGCTCTTTAGATGCCGGCTTTTTCCGTTCCACTCTTTTCCTGACTGGCGGCTCCGGCCTCGGCTGCGGCAACGGGACCACGATTTCGGGCGTCACCACCTCTGTAGTCTCCTGCTCGATCATTTCCGGTTCGACGGGTTCCGGCTGCACCGTTTCGGCAACGGGCTTTTCGATTTCCGGCTCCGGTTGGATCTCTTCCACCGGCGCGGCGGTTGCTTCCACGACCTCGTCGGGCTCTATCTCTGCCGTCTCTTCCACCGGGTCGATCTTGTTCACCGGCTCTTCCTGCGCCAGCGCCTCGGACTGGACAGTTTCCGGCACCGACACCGGAAGCGGCGCCAGGTCGATCTCCATCGCCTGTTCCATTGCGTCATGCTCGTCCCGGGGGGCAACATCGCGCAGCAGATAGGCAAAAGACGCATGCGCTACCAGAATGACAATACCCGCTCCCAGCCATAGGCCGGCTTCCCGCAACGGAGGACGCCGACTGAGCGCGAGTTCGGCAGGTGCTGCTGTCATGGATTGCCGGCCCCGCCTCCGGGCAGGCTCTCTATGCCGACGAGCGCTACTTTCAGATAGCCGGCCGAACGCAACAGGTTCATCACCTCCATCAATTCCCCGTATTCGACCGCCTTGTCAGCGCGCAGGAATATCCGGGTTTCCTTATTGGCGTCGGTAATCCTGTCGAGTGCGCGCGCGAAACCCTGCCGCGGCAGGATCTCGTTTCCGAGTGACAGTGAAAGATCCCGCTTCAGGGTTAGAAAGGCCGGCTTGTCCGGCCGCGGAGCAGCAGCGGCGGTCGAACCCGGCAGGTCGACATTGACGTCCACTGTAGCCAGCGGTGCCGCCACCATGAAGATGATCAGCAGCACAAGCATGACGTCGATGAAGGGCGTCACATTAATCTCGTGCGTTTCCTCCAGTTCGTCGCCGATGCTCTCGCGAACTTTCCCAGCCACTGTCCTTCTCCTACCCGGCAGCCACGCGGGCGGGTACGGCACGGTAGTCGAGATCGCGGCTGACAAGCCGCTCGACACCTGCGGCGGCATCGGCGAGAACCTGCCTGTACCCGGCGATTGCGCGCGCAAAGACGTTGTAGATGACCACGGCAGGAATGGCAGCCACCAGACCCAGCGCCGTCGCCAGCAGCGCCTCGGCGATGCCGGGAGCGACCACCGCGAGGTTGGTCGTTTGGGCTTCCGAAATGCCGATGAAGGCGTTCATGATTCCCCAGACCGTGCCGAACAAGCCGACAAAGGGCGCCGTCGAGCCGATGGTCGCGAGCAGCCCGGTGCCCCGCGTCATGCGACGTGCAGCTTGCGCCTCTATGCGCGACAGCCGGGAGGCTACGCGCTCCTTCAGCCCTTCGCCGCCGGCATGATCAAGCGCTTCCGCAGAAAGATCGACCTCTTGCCGGGCAGCCTGAACAAGCAGACTTGCCGCATTTTTACCGGAGCCGAGTGCCGCGCTTGCATTCTGGAGGGAGCGTGCCTGAACGATCGTTCCCATGGCGCGATACGCGCGCATGCGCGCCACAAACAATTCAAGCGTCTTGACGAGCCAGACGGTCCACGTCACCAGCGAAGCGAAAGCCAGACCGATCATCACCGCCTTAACGACGATGTCGGCATTCATGAACATGCCCCACGGAGAAAGGTTGTGCGGCAGCAAAGGCGTGGCAATCTCTTCTGGGGCAGCCGTGTCCTTGGCATGTCCAGCTGGTTCGGGCTCATTTCCCTGCGCTGCATTCATGCCGGCCGGAGACGCGGACGGAAAAGCCAAGTCGGTGGACGTGCCCTGCCCGGTCCCGGATCCTGCCGCGGCATTGTTTACAGCCGGGTCTGGCGCGGGGTCCTGCGCCATCGCCACCGCCGTCATAAGACCCAGCATGGCCCATGCAAGAATTGCGATCGATCTCATCCGGGTTATCCATTCGCGAGTTTTGTGGACAAATACACTCAACTAATGCGTCGTTTCAATGGTCCATTTGAGAAACGCGAATTTGTCAGCGTGTCCGCACGCGACCCGCTTGGCCTCGCTCTGGGCGCACGAGACGCCATCGTGAATTCGTGGCGCCCGCATAGCCGGACATGGAAGCCGCGTCTTCGGTCCGATGCCCAGCTTGTCAGTAGGTGGCGCGGCCCCCGGATAAGTCGAAGACGGCAGCGGTAGTGAAGGAGTTTTCTTTCGAGACCAGCCAGGCAACCATGTTGGCAGCCTCTGCCACTTCGAGGAAGCGGGCGCGCGGAATTTTCGCCAGCATGTAGTCTATATGTTCCTGGCTCATCTGATCGAAGATCGGTGTGCGCGCCGCCGCGGGCGTAACGCAGTTGACGGCAATGTCGAAAGCGGCCAGTTCCTTGCCCAGCGACTTGGTCAGGCCTATGACCGCCGCCTTCGAGGCCGAATAGGCCGATGCATTCGGATTGCCCTCCTTGCCGGCAATGGATGCGATATTGACGATGCGGCCGTAATCGCGGGCTTTCATCGACGGGACCACGGCGCGGTTGACGTGGAACGTACCGTGCAGGTTGATGTCGATGACGCGTTTCCAGTCTTCCAGTGGATAGGTGTCGAGCGTGTGGTTGGGGCCGGCTATACCGGCCGAATTGATCAAAATGGACACCGGGCCGAGAGCGGCCTCGGTTTCGGCGTGGGCCCTGACGACCGCCTCGGCATCAACGATATCGACGACCGCCACACTTACAGCTCCACCCAAAGCTTTGCGCGCCGTTTCCAATTGCTCGCCATTAACGTCCCACAGGCTGACTCTGGCTCCGGAAGCTATGAGGCGTTCGGCGAAAGCCAGGCCCAGTCCCTGCGCACCGCCCGTCACCACCGCCGCCTGGCCTTCAAGATCAATTCTGTTCACTGTAAATCTTTCTCCCATGGCTCACGACGCAACACATTGTCTTGTATGAGCTAGGAATTCAACGAGCATAGCGCAGTCACGCGGTAAGACTTCTGACCCGCTCGAACGCCTTGTCGAGCGGCCAGAGTGGACGCGGCACGCGGATATAGGGTCGCCGCTCCGCGCGTGGGGTCGCCAGTGCACCCGCATCGCAGACGACGACCTTGCCGGCTATGGGCTCAAAGGCCGCACGGAAATGCTGCATGGACTTCAGAACCAGCACGCGGCAAGTTGTCGGCTCGATCCCGAAAGCGCGTAATTGCTGGAGATCAACCATTTGCTGCGCCTCGGAAACGATCAAGATGTCGATTCCGTCGACATCGATCACCGCAGTCGGTCCGAAACTATGGGCAAGTCCGCCCTGGATCGGCCCGTCGCCTATATAGGCCCCGTCCGAGAGCTTGCGCAGCACGCCGGTCACCGGTAGCGGGCCGCCGCCGAAATTCGCATCGCCCTTGCCGCCAATCACCACCGTTACGGTTTCGCCTTCCTCGCGGCGATGCAGTTCCGCTGCCGCTTCGGCGTCGACCATGGGGGCAAGCACGGCGCCCCGCACGCCTGCATTAAGCAGTCCTTTCAGCAGCGCGGTCGAGTCGCCATAGGAGCCGGCGCCAGGATTGTCGGCATAATCGGCGATGACAAGCGGCTTGTCGCCACGCCAGGCGAGAGCCTCGGCGGCGGCTTCCTCGATCTCGATGAAGACGTTTCGCTTGCTGGTGCGCCCCTGCCAGACTCTGTCGGCGAGTTCCTCCGTCACGCGCCGGGCGACCGCCTCGGCGTCGGGATCGCTTCTGTCATAGGTCGCGAGCACGGTCGGACCGACACAGGACACATCCGCCCCGGTGAAGGCCGCATTGACGGAAACCGCAAACAGGCCCTCGGCCTCGGCCTCTCGGGCGCGATCGTAAAGCGCCAAGGTCTCGGAAATGTCGGTGCGGCCGGAATTCGCCTCGTCCAGCATCGGCACATGCGCCCTGACGGTGCGCGGCATCACTTCGCCTTTCATGGCGCGGTCCAGAATTCGGGCGGCATGGATACCGGTTTCGCGCATGTCCACATGCGGATAGGTCTTGTAGGAAACGAGGATTTGCGCCTGACGGACCATATCCTCCGATACCATAGCGTGAAGGTCGAGCGTCACCGCGATCGGGATGTCCGCTCCAAGTTCGTCTCGCAGGAGGTTGAGCAGGTAGCCTTCCCCGTCATCGCAGAAGTCCGGGACCATCGAGCCATGCAGGCCGAGCAGCACTCCGTCGAGCCGGCTCTTGTTCGACCGTGCGGCCCCCAGGATAACACCCGCAATGTGGTCATAGGCCGCCTTCGTTACCCGCCCGCCGGGCACGGCATGTGCCGAAATGGCGTGTACAACGTTCCAGCCTGCGGACTCGGCCACATCCATGAAACCGGCAAGTTCGGTGTTCGCGTTGCGCCGGACGCGGATTGCTTCTTCGCCATGTAACAGCGCGTCCACCTCAAACTGTGGCAAGTCGGTGCGATAGCGCGAAAACGTATTGCTCTCGTGCATGAATTCGGCGGTGAGGACAGTGAAGGTCATTGATGGTCTCTATTGCGCGACGCGGACAGTGTGGCTTTCGCCGATCTGGATAAGTACGCTGGGCTCGGGTTCTTCGTCAGGCGTCGGCCGGCGTGATATATCGGGTGAAAAACGCGAGGCATCGGGAATGGGTGCAGCATCCGGCAAGCGACGCGTTCCGACCAAAACCGCATCCGGATCTGGAACAGAACTGATCAGGCGGCGCGTATAGGGATGGGTCGGGCGGTTAAAAATCGAATTCCAGTCCCCCTCCTCGACGACGCGACCAAAATACATCACCGCGACCCGATCGCTGACATGCTCCACCACGCTCAGATCGTGCGAGATCATGATGTAACTCAGACCTAGAGTCTCCTGCAGATGCATCAGCAGGTTGATGATCTGCGCCTGGATCGACACATCGAGCGCCGACACCGGTTCGTCCAGAACCAGTATTTTTGGGTCAAGCATCAGCGCCCGCGCGATCCCGATCCGTTGACGTTGCCCGCCCGAGAATTCGTGCGGATAGCGGTTGGCATGATCCGGCGTCAGGCCGACACGCGTCAGCATGTCGGCGACGCGGTGGTCGGCGTCGCTTCCCTTGGCGATTTCATGCAGCGAAAGCTGTGAGGACAGCATGCGCCCGACGGTCTGACGCGGGTTCAGCGATGCATAGGGATCTTGAAATACCATCTGGGCGATGCGAGCGCGATCTTTCCGGCCAGGTGCATTGGCCCCTGTCAGTGACCGACCCCGAAACAGAACGTCCCCCTGGGTCGGCTCCTGCAAACCCATCACGGTTAGCGCCGTGGTGGATTTTCCGCAGCCGGACTCACCGACGATGGACAGGCATTCTCCTTCGTTCAGGGTGAGATTCACCCCCTGCACGGCGCGGAGCGTGCGTTTCGGGGCGAGAGGCGATTGACGTGGCAACGGGAAATGGACACTGAGATCCCGGATTTCGAGCAAAGGTGCGCTCATGCCGTCACCTCCGGACAGGCCTCGCGCGGGGTGGTCAGCGTTGGCGCGTCGCGCCCGCGGTCCTCGCTGGCTACAACCTGGTCAAGTTCCGTCAAACGGCCACGCCCGGCGAGGGTTCGTGAACCCAGGCGCGGACGCGCAGCAAGCAGGCCGCGGGTATAAGGATGCAACGGGTTCTCGAACAGTGCCTTGGCGTCCTGTTCCTCAACGAGGCGCCCTCGATCCATGACGCCGACGCGTCGACACATATTGGCGATCACGCCTAAATCGTGGCTGACCAGCAGCACGGCGGTTCCCTCGGCCTTGCAAAGCTCGGCGATCAGTTCCAGGACACCAGCCTGTACGGTCACATCGAGCGCGGTGGTCGGCTCGTCGGCAATCAAAAGGTCAGGGCGGCAAGCCAATGCAATCGCGATCATGACACGCTGGCGCATTCCTCCGGAGAGCTGATGCGGATAGGACCGGGCGCGCTCCTCGGGCGAAGGCACGCGAACGTTTTCCAGCCCCTCGACGGCTTTGCGACGCGCCTGCGGCCAACTCATGCCGCGATGAACAACCAGCATTTCAGCAATCTGTCGGCCCACTGTCACCAAGGGATTGAGTGCCGTCATCGGCTCCTGGAAAATCATCGACATACGATCGCCGCGCAGGCGGCGCCGGGCGCGGTTGCCAAGTTTGAGAACATCCTGTCCTTGAAACATGACCTCGCCGCTCGTCACTTGCAGCGGTCGCTTCAACAGCCCCATTACCGATAGGCCGGTGATGCTTTTCCCGGAGCCGGATTCCCCAACCAATCCATAGGTTTCTCCGGGCAGGATATCGAAAGACACGTTATGAAGGATGGCGTTGTGCTTGCCGACGCCGATACGCAGATTGCGTATGGACAGGACCGGATCAGGACAAATGCGGCTCATGCCTTCCGGGTCCTCATGTGTGGATCAAGCATATCGCGGAGCCCGTCGCCAAGTAGGTTGAAGCCGAGAACAGTGACGAAAATCGCGAGTCCGGGGAACACTGACGCCCAGGGAGCGGTGCGGATCAACTCGCGTGAATCTGTCAGCATGTTGCCCCAGCTTGGCTGTGGAGGACTGATGCCAACGCCAAGAAAGGACAAGGCCGCCTCTGCCAGGACGGCGCTGCCGATACCGAGCGTTGCGATGACCAGTACCGGGCCGAGGATGTTCGGCAATATCTGCGTTCGCATGATGTTGGCATCGCTGAAGCCCGCGACCTTGGCGGCTTGCACGAAGGCTTGGTTCTTGAATGACAAGGTCGAACTGCGGGCGATGCGACAGGTCCACGACCAGTTCGTCAGGCCGAGCGCAATCAGAAGACTTGGCAGACCTGGCCCCAGCACCGCCATGATGGCGAGCGCAAACACCAGCGACGGGATTGCCAGCATGACATTCGTCAGCCCGTTCACCAGATCATCCCACCAGCCTCCGAAATAACCGGCCGAAACGCCGAGCACCGTACCGATGGTCGAGTTGATCATCTGCGAGACGAGGCCCACGGTCAAAGACACCTGGGCGCCGTACAGAACGCGGGAAAATACGTCACGACCCTGTGCATCCGTGCCCAGCAGATGCTCCCAGCTTGGGGGCATCTCGGAGACCATCAGATCCGCATCGAGTATCGGATCATACGGCGCAATCCAGCCGGCGCAGATTGCCGCCACAACCACGATCACCGCCAATGTCAGCCCGAAGACAAGATTGAAGCGCAGCCGCATCCTCAAGCCACCTTGATGCGCGGGTCAATCGCGGCATAAGCGACATCGACCAACATGTTGATGACGAGGAACCACAGCACGATCACGATAACCGTGCCCTGAACCACGGGAATGTCGCGAGTCGAAACACTATCGACCAGAAGCGAGCCGATTCCTGGCCAGGAGAACAGCGCCTCGATCACGATCGCCTGCCCCATGAGCGAACCGAACTGGAGACCGAGTGTGGTCAGGACGAGCACCAGCACGTTACGGGTCACATGGGCAAACACCAGACGCGGCTCCGTCAGCCCTTTTGCCCGCGCCGTGCGCACGAAATCGGCGTTCATGACGTCCAGAACACCTGCGCGGGTTGTTCGCGCCAGAAGCGCCATCGGCGATACGCCTAGCGCAATGGCTGGCAATACGATGTGTTTGATGCTGCCGGGGTGGTAGCCGAAGCTGGGTAGCCAGCCAAGTTGCAACGCGAAGACATACATCAGAAGCAGACCGAGCCAGAATTCAGGAAGCGACAGGCCCGAAACGGCCATCATCATTGTTCCGGTATCAAACAGGCTGCCCGGCTTCAGCGCGGCGAGAAATCCGAGAGGAACGCCGACCACCACGGCAAAACCCATTGCTGTTAGCGCGAGTTTGATCGAAGGCCAAAGCCTTGGCTCAATCACATTCCATACCGGTTCACGGGTCCGGTAGGAAATTCCAAGATCGAAATGCGCCAGCCCCCAGAGATAGTCACCGAGGCGAACCAGCAGAGGCTTGTCCAGCCCGAACTCTGAATTCAGATGCGCAACGACATCTGCATTCATCGCGTTGCGACCCTCCGCCATCAGGCTCGATATGAAGCTGCCAGGGATGACGCTGAAAATCACGAAGATGATCAGGACGACCGCCAGCAAGGTGGGGATCATCTGCAGCGTGCGACGAAAAATGAAGCGCAACATGAGCTGGTTCTGCCTCCCAGAGCATCGGGCCGAAAAGTGACTGCCGGGTTTCGGATTGTTCCGATGCTCCATTAAAGTGCTGGAGCGTCCTTTGTGCGTTCAATTGAACACGGCGCTCCAGGGGCGAGTGTCATGCGGCGGGCCGGATCACTCCCGCCCGCCGCATGACATCCCTACTTGCGCGAAGCGGGGGCGCTGGCGTCGATCCAGATGTCTTCATAATCCTGGATCGCCAGTTCCATGGCGTTCGGCTTCAGGCCGTGAACCCATGGCTGGTAGGCCATCACGGCCTTGTTATAATTGAAGAACCAGATCGGAGCTTCCTCTTGGAGAAGGTTGTTTGCCTCCTTGAGAATCTCGTTCTGCTTGGCTGGATCGGTTTCGTTACCCGCCTGCTCGATCAGCTTGTCGAAGTCTGCGTTGGAAAACTTGACATAGTTGCAGGCGGTTTGCGGGGTTTTCGAATAGAAGCAGGTCAGATATTTCAACGGATCCGGGCCGGACGAGTTCGACCAGATAAAGGCTTCAAAATTGTCTGACAGGATCTTGTCGGACAAGACTGAACTCTCCACCGGGTCGGTCGTCACCTTGATGCCCACCTTGGCCAGCATTGGGATGATCGCCTCGACGATCGGCACGCCCCAACTTTCATTCGAGGTCGCGGTGACCGAGAATTTCAGGCCGGTCTCGAATCCCGCTTCCTTCAGCAATTCCTTGGCCTTTTCCGGATCATAGGGATAAGGCTTGGCGCTCTTGTCGAAAGCCGGCGACGATATCGGCAGCCACGAGACCGCGGGATAGGCTTTGTTCTTCAACAGTTTCTCGACGATCAGATCCTTGTTGATCGCATAGTTGATCGCCTGCCGGACGCGCTTGTCCTTGAACGCTTCGACCTTCGGGTTGAAGCCGATGTTGCGGGTGTAGACTTCGGCCACTTCAAGAATGTGATCCTTCAGCGCCGGATCCTGGCCATAGGCTTCGTATTGCACCGGGCCCAGAACATTGACGTCGATCTCCCCATTGCGGAAGGCGATGTCGCGGGCCGAGGCTTCACCCATCAGCATGATCGCAAGCTTATCCAGATGCGGCTTGCCTTCTTCGTAATAGTCGTCGAATTTTACCAGTTCGACCTTCGAGCCGGGAACGTAGTTGGCAAGCTTGAACGGGCCGAGGCCATTGGGTTTGGAGGCGAGTTGATCCTCCGGATAATCCTTCGAATAGATCGGCGCAAAATTCGACATCAGATTCCAGCCCGGCTCGGCCAGGTTGATGAAGGTGATCTGGACGGTTTTGTCGTCGATCTTCTTCAGCCCCGAAATATGATCGGCCTTGCCGGCCTGAAATTCGGCGACGCCGGCGATCTGCAGCATCTGCTCCGCACCTGGCAGCGCCTTCTTGGGATCTGCCAGACGGTTGTAGGACCAGATCACATCGTCAGCATCGAGCTTGTCGCCATTGTGGAAGGTCGCGTCCCGGAGCTTGTAGGTATAGGTTTTGCCGTCCGCCGACTTCTCGACAGATTCTGCGAGAGCGAGCTCCGGCTTGCCGCTTTCGGGGTTCCATTTGTAGAGCGAGCGATTGATCGCCTTCGCAACGATTTCGTCTTGCGTATGCGGGGTCGCCGTGATGTCGAGCGACGTAATCGAACTGCCATAGGGCGCGACATACACGAATCTCCCGCCATCCTTTGGAGTCGCGTCCTGCGCCAGGGTGGCGGTCGCCATCCCCAGCATAAGTGCCGCTGTCAGGCCAAGTCTGGTCAACATCTTACTTTCCTCCCATGGGGTTCGTTTCTCATTCCTCTCCGAGACGGTCGCGTCCAGCGGCCGCCTCACCCTCTTTCATGGACGACACGCCCGTCCAGAACCGTTATTTCACATTGCGTTTCATTCAGGATCTTCTCGGGGTCGGCTGTCAGGAGATCATTCGAGAACACGGCGATATCCGCCAGCATTCCGGGCTCCAGCCGCCCTTTCACCTTTTCCGCGCCTTGGGAATAGGCGCCATGTTCGGTATAAGCGCGCAGAGCCTGTTCGGGCGTCAGTATCTCGGAGGCATCCATCACCGTGCCCTTATGCGTCTTGCGCGTAAGCATAGCGTAGAGGTCCGGGAAGGGATTGGGCGAACAGACCGGTGAGTCGCTGCCGGTGGACGGTTTCATCCCAAGCCGATCCCAAGTGGCGATCGGATAGGAGGTCAGCCCGCGCTCCGCCCCGAGGACCGAGATGTAAGCGTCGCCGAAGTCGTAGATGAAGGCCTGCTGGGGTGCCGGCAGGATGCCGGCCTGAAGCATCCGCTGGTTGATTGCTGCATCGACATAGCCACAATGCTCAATGCGATGACGATGCTTATGGCCGGGATTGGCAGCACGCACTCTCTCATAAGCGCGCACGAGCTGGTCAATGGCGGCATCGCCGATGCCATGACAGACCATGGTGTAACCCATCGCCGTATATTGATCGACCAGTTCGAACAGTTGGGCGTCAGGCAGCATCTGAATGCCAAAATTGTCAGGCTGGCCGATATATGGCTGGCGCATCCAGGCCGTTCGCCCGCCGGCCGAACCATCCGTGAATACCTTCACGCCACCTATCCGGAACATGTCGCTGCCGCAGCCGGTGACAAGGCCGGCAGCATGGCATGGCTCGACGATGGACGATCCGGGATCGCCCAGAAGCGTTGCCCAGACCCGCACCGGCAGTCTGCTTTCGCGCTCAGCCTGCTGATAGGCTTCGATCTCGGTCATGCCGTCGACCTGGCCGACAGCCGCATCCATGCAGGACGTGATGCCAAACTGCAAAAGGTGGCGGCCACCCGCCTCGATGGCATCGATAATCCCGGCAAGAGACGGCGTCGGCTGGACGTCATAGACGAGATTCTGGGCATTCTCCGCCAGCATTCCGGTAAGTTCGCCAGCCTCCCGGCCAATCAAGCCGCCATCCGGATCAGGCGTATCGACGTCGATTCCCGCCAGCGCCAAGGCGCGAGAATTCGCGATCGTGACATGGCCGCAAGCGCGTGTGACCGAAACCGGGTGATCAGGCAGCGCAGCGTCCAGTTCCTGCGCCGTGGGCATCCGGCCGTCGGGATAGCGGGTCTGGTCAAATCCACGCGCCGTCACCCACTCGCCCTTCGGCGTTTTGACGGCTCGCGCCTGAAGGGCGGCAAGCAGCGCGTTGCGGGTCGGTGTTGCATCCGGCGTTGCATCGACCTTGCCACGCAGCAATCCTGTCGAGATAAGATGCAGATGCGCATCGTTCAGGCCGGGCATCGCAAAGCGCCCAGCCAGATCGATCACCTTCGTGCCTGCTCCGATCGACGCCTTGATGTCGGAGTCCGAGCCGCTGGCCTGGACCTTGTTGCCAAGGATCGAAATCGCTTCTGCGATTGGATTGCCGAAACCAGTCCAGATTTTGCCGCCAAGGAGAACGAGATCGGCCTGCTTCAGTGAGTTCATATCGCTGGCTCTGTCCCTTCCAGTAGCGACAAAGCGCCAATCCTTGTCGAGCGGCAAATAGCCATCCCAATCTCGCTCTCGCTCGAAAACGCTTTGCTATACGTGTCCCGACAATGATTTGCAGAAGGAACTCCGCCCTGCCGCCTTGGATAGGGCAAAAGGCTCCGCGTTGCGGCAGCAACGCAAGGACGCTCTGCCGTATCGAGCACGAAATTCGAGATTGTTCCCCTCCCGGATGCCGGCTTCGGGTGCCGGCTTGGTCATTTTTCCGACGATACGTCGTCTGGAGCAATATGGCTAATTCGGTTTTTGCAATTAATCATGCCAAATTTGCATAACATGAGCGCAAATCATGGCATGGCCGCTTCGACGCCAGACAGATTTTGGTTGCTTCGCCCTATCGTAGAGAGGGGTCGACAATGCGTGCAATATGCTGATGGAAAGTCGATTAGCCCACCCTTGTTTTATCTAACGGCAATCTCGTAACACTGCGTAATGGGCTCTCTGGGGCGCCATACATCAGGTCATTGGCAGTTTCCGTTGCCAAGGTCATATGATTTGAATTGATAACAAGGAAAGGATCGTCATGCGGATGCGATGCAGGCTCGCCGTCTTTTTCTTTCTGGTCGCAATGCCCTTGTGGCCGCAAGCCTCTGCACACGCGCAGCAGCCAACAGCACCTTTAAAGGTCGGCCTCTTCGTCAATCCCCCCTTCGTGATGAACGAAGGAGGGCACTTCACCGGTATGGCAATCGACCTTTGGGAACATCTGGCGGCGAAACTTGATCACCAATATCGCTACGTCGAGTTCCAGACGCTTCGTGACCTCATCGGTGCGACCGCTTCCGGCAAAGTCGATGTTGCCGTCACCAATATGACGATCAATCAATCGCGAGCCGAACGAGTAGATTTCACTCAGCCATGGTTTGATGGCGGCATGCGGATCATGACGAATACAGAGCGGGGGAAGGGCTTGTCCAACCTGATCTCCGGCCTTAGTGATGCGGGGTTCCTGAAAGCGTATGCCTGGATCGCATCGATCATTGTGGCCGCCACGTTTTTTCTCACTTTCTTCGATCGCCGGTTTGACACATCGTTCCCCAGAAGGTGGCGAGACGGCGTCGCTGAGAGCTTCTACACGGTGATGTCGGTTGCGACATCCGGCAAGCCTCCCTCACGAAAAAACCTCTTCGGCTGGGTCGGCCGCATCTGGCAAGGGCTGTGGCTGGTTTGTGGCATCGCGGTTCTTGCTTATGTGACCTCATCGGTCACAAGCGTGATGACGACTCTTTCCCTCACCAACCAGATCAACGGCATCGCTGACTTGGCCGACCAGCCGGTTGGGGTGCTAAGGGGAACGGTCGAGGAGGATTTCGCGCTGCAACAAGGCCTCCAGACACGGCCTTATCCGGGCCTAGCCCAAGCCGTTGAAAGCCTGCTGAGTGGCGACGTGGCTGCCGTCATCGCCGACGCGCCCGTTCTCGAATATTATGCCTACACTCATGCCGATCTGCCGGTTGATGTCGTGGGACGTCTGTTCGAGCCGGACAAGTACGGCTTTGCCCTCCCACACGGCAGTACGTTGACGCACCCGCTGACGATTGAAGTGCTCGGCGCACTTGACACCGGGGAGGTGGAGAAACTTCGCACCAGATATTTCGGGGCAGCTGAATGATCACGAGGGATATATATGCTTTCTTCACACGGTGCGAGCTGCGCCAGGTATAGCCTCATCTTTCTGCCCGATATCGAGCAGATCTTCGATGCGGATCGGAAAGCGGCGGACGCGCACGCCCGTCGCATGCCGACCGTTCCGGTGATGCTTCGCTCCCTTAGCACGTAGTGCAAAAAAAGCGCCTGTCCCCGGTTTCGGTCGTTTATAGCACCTTTGGCATCCATCAGATTTACGATGCCAGAAGAACCTTCGCCACGGCCTCATCCGTCACCAGATGATTTACATATTTGCCGAGCAACGTCGCACGGATGATGCGCGCTTTGTAAAGCCCTCCGGAAGCGAGCACCGAGACGGGCTTCTGGCGCAGCGCGTTCAATGAAATGGCCATAACGGAACGATTCAGCGGATGATCGACCGGTTGACCCTCGGCATCGAGGAAATAGCCGAGCGTTTCGCCGACCGCCCCCAGACGCTCCAGCTCTTCCAGATTGTCCTTGACGATGCGTAGCGATGGAATGGGCGAACGCTGGTGCAGATCGCCACAGGCGATCAACGCCACGTCGGCGATCTCCGTGCGCGCAAGAACATCGGCGATCTCGTCATTATGGAGGATTGCTTCAAGGCTCTCGGGGCTCGAGCAATAAATAGGCGCGGTAAGATAGTGGCACTCGAGGCCAAACGATCTGGCGACCGACATGGCCACTTCGAACGTATTGGTCAACGACGCTCGGGTGACGCCCCCCATCAACCCAACGACCCAGGAATTCGGATTGGGCCGCGCCTCCAGTCGCCTTGTCGCGAAGGACAATGTCCGGCCCCAGCCAATCCCCACGCCCAGATCCCGCCCGGCAATAACGGAGTTGAGAAGTTCGCCGGCCGTCTCGCCTATGGTCCGCTGCTGCTCGACCGGATCCGCCAACGAAGGCACGACCACCGCCCGAGTGAGACCATACCGGGCCTTGAGAGCTTCTTCGAGCTCAACACAATCGGCAAGCGGCAAGCGGACTTCGACATTGACCAGACCAGCCATACGAACTTGCCCGATGATCTTGTTGACGCGCAGGCGCGTCATGCCAAGTTCCTTCGCGATGTTCGTCTGCGTCATTCCTCCGACGAAATACAACCACGCAGCCCGAGCAAACTCGCGGTCCAATTGAAAATCGTCATCGCCGGCATCGGCTCCGGGCTTGCTCAGCACGCTGAAATGTCCATTGGCTTATTCGTCCATGGGTGATGATTTGGCCGATTTTTGCCTCGTTCACTCCAGGTTCGTGTGACGCGAGCGCATGGCAGCGGCATCTACACCCAGACGCTCCCGCAACTCCAATATCAGCACCTCAAACAGCAAATAAAGCGCGCCCTCGAAGAGCGACCCCATCGGCAAAACCGAACTCGGCGCCGTCGCATCGCGTGCCATGGTCTGCGCCGGCACAACCAGAGTCCAATCGGCGGAACGTGGCGTCGCGCCCTCTGGCTCTGCCGTCAGGCAAAGGCTTTTCGCGCCTGCATGGCGGGCAACGCCGAGCAAGGCGCGGACGGTGGAAAAATCACCGGGACCGGCCGACACGATCAACAGGTCGCCATCCCCCAGATGCGGCGTGTCCATATCGCCCACGACATGCGCATCGAGACCAAGATGGAAGAGCCGCATGGCCAAGCCCTTGACCTGCAAGCCCTCGCGCCCGACCCCGTAAAGCGCGATACGGCGCGCGCCGGCAATGGCATCGAGTGCGACCTTCACCTGATCCTTGTCGATAGCAACGAGAACCCCGCGCAGTTCGTCCAGCGCCTTGTCAAAAGTCTCGTCCATGCTTCCTCCCAACAAGAAAACCGTCATCCCGGCGCCTATTGACCAAGCGTCTACTGGCCAGGCGCCTTTTGCCCAAGTGCCCCCTGTAGAGCTTCGGTCATGGCGCGCAGCGTCAGATATGTGGAGGCGGCTCCGGGATCGATATGACCGATCGAGCGTTCGCCAAGCTTTGCGGAGCGGCCACGGCGCGCAACCATATCCGTCGTTCTGTCCATGCCATCCTTGGCGCCGGCAGCAGCCTTGACCATCACCTCGACCGACGAGGCCCCGTTTTGGGCGGCGTTCGTCGCGGCAACGGCTGCCGGCACCCAGGCATCCACCATCGTCTTGTCGCCGGGCTCCGAGCGGCCACGATCGCGAATGCCCTGACAGGCCGCGGCAATCCAGCTTGCCAACGCGTTGGCATCGAGGTTCCGCCGATCGCCGACCGCAGTGCCAGCGCGCAGGAAGGCAGTTGCATAGAGCGGTCCGGAGGAAGCGCCGACGGCATCGAGAAAAGCCTTGGCCATGCGCTTGCAGGTTGCCTCGATCGTTTCATGATCGGGCGCGGCCGCCAGCGCCTTGGCCACCGCGATCCAGCCGATCTCCATCGTCACGCCGTGATCGCCGTCACCGATCACGCCGTCGAGTTGCGACAGCCAATCCTTCTCGGCGATAATCGCCGCCCCAACTTTGCGCATCATCTGGCGGAATATCGCTGGCGTGACATCGCCATCCGTTGCCAGTTCCTTATGCTCGGCCGCACCGTCGGCATCGTCCCCGCGTGTTTGCACCGCGGTGTGAGCCACATTTGCGCGCGCCGGGTTTGCAGCGGCAATTTCGCCGACAGTCAGCGCAACAGAGCGGCAGGGATGCGCAAGCAATGCGCGCAATTCGTCGTCCAGCCGCAGCACGGTGATGGAGGCTCCGGCCATTTCAAGCGACGTCGCATATTCGCCGACCCAGCTGCGGGCCACAGCGATGCCATGGTCACTCAGGATATGCTGCGTCTTGCGGTGAAGGAGATAGAGTTCCATCATCGATGTGGAGCCAAGGCCGTTCACCAGAACAGCCACCTCGTCGCCGCGCCGCAAACCGAGGTCGGCGATGATCGCCGAGAGCAGGTCTTGAGCAATCTCGTCAGCGGTTTCGAGCGGGCCGCGACGAATGCCGGGCTCGCCATGCAGGCCCATGCCGATTTCCATGTCGTCGGCAGATATCTCGAAATTCAGCTTGCGCGTTTGTGGCAGCGAGCACGCCGAAAGCGCAACGCCCATGCTGCGTGTCGAGGCATTGGCGTGGCGCGCAAGGCGATCGATCTCGTCGAGGGGCAGCATCCGGTCAGCGGCCGCGCCGGCAATCTTGAAGACGAAAAAGTCACCGGCAATGCCGCGCCGTTCGCCGATCCGTTCCTTGGGGGCAGAGGCGACATCATCTGTCACGGCAACGCTTTTGACGGCAACGCCAGACGCTGACAGCTCTTCGGCTGCCATGTCGAAATTCATCACATCGCCGGAATAGTTGCCATAAAGGAAGACGACGCCAGCACCGCCGTCGGCTTCGCGCGCGGCATCCAGGATCAACTCTGGCGATGGCGAAGCGAACACATTGCCGACAGCCGCCGCATCGGCCAACCCACGACCGACATAGCCGGCGAAAGCCGGCTCATGCCCCGAACCTCCACCCACCACGACACCGACCTTGCCCGGCCGAGGCCCATCAATGGCAACGATTGCCCGTCCAGCGGCTCCCGCGACGCGCAACAAATCGGGATGGGCGCCGATCATTCCCTCGATCATCTGCGGAATGATATCTTCCGGGGCGTTCATGATTTTCTTTGTTCGAGCGCTCACCAACTGTTCCTCGATCATATGTTCGGGTTCGGATTGCAATCTATGCAGCCTGCCGCAGAAGTGCGACGGCAGCCTTCATGTCGGCGAGCACATGCTCGTCGGTTTCCTCGAAGGGATAGATTATTTCCATGAAGTAGGTCTGACTGGAAAGACGGTGGCGTCTCCAGAATTCCGCCAACCTGTCCGGCGTTATCACGCCGTCACGGGTAAAGTTCCAATGCCGATCCAGAAGCCCATCGGACTGCTGGATATGGAAGGCGCCGATATAATCGCCGCAGATCTCCATCCAGTAATCCATATCGGCCTTGTCGCCGAAGAGCGGCGTAAACAACGCATGGCCCCAATCGACCATGAGCCGCACCGGTATGGCGCTGTGGGCGTTCAGGTCCTTCATCAGGCGCAAGGCGTCCGGCGCCGAGGACGGGAATTCCGTCGCCAGAGGAACCGGCTCGATGTAAAGGGTATCCAGCCCTCGTGCCTTGGCATGATGGGTAAGGTCGAGATAGGCCCCGATCGCGTCCTTGTAGATCGTTTCGCGACGAACAGGGTCGAGCGCATCGGCGGCCGAAAACGACCCGAAGGGCATGCCGGCGGCGCGTACTCCCATTTCCGACGTCATGTCGATTGCGCGCTTGAGGTGCTCTTTGCCCAGCGCCCGCAGTTCCGGGGTCGGCGCGAGAAAATGGTTATAGGTGTAGGATGCAAGCCCACCGAACGTGCTTTCGATGGTGATGCCCGCACGGCGGAATGCGGCGGCGTACTCACGCGCGATCGGATCGCGTTGCTCGGCCGGCCACCACGGATCAACCAGGTCCCAGGTAAATTGAACGATATCGCAACCGATCTCGTTCTTGACGATATGGGCCATGGCGTCGCCGCCCAGCCAGCGTTTGATGGCGAACGACAGGTTCAATCCAAGTTTCATGTTCTCCTCCCGTACATTCGCTGGTTAGGCTGCATCGGAACGCAGGTAACGGCGCGACACAGCGTCGAAAGAGATCGCCAGGACGACGATGACACCGCTGACGATGCCCTGCCAGTAAGGCGAGACGCCAAACAGAACGATGATGTTTTCGATAATCCCGATGATGGCCGCACCGAAGGTCGCGCCTAGCGGCGTGCCAACCCCGCCGGTCGTGGTCACACCACCGATGACGGCGGCTGCGATCGGTGCAAGCACCCAGGTCTCGCCGATCGACGGCTGGGCCGTTCCCAGCCGGGCGACCATCAGCAGGCCAGCCAGGGCAGCCATGACGCCGGCGAAAACGAAAACCAGTATCCTGATGCGGTCGACCTTGATGCCGAGCATGCGAGCGGCGGCCGGATTGTTCCCGATGGCATAGAGGTAACGCCCGAACGGAGTCTTGGCGGCGATGAACGACACAATTGCCAGCACCACGATCATGATGACGAACGGCATTGGAATTCCGAACAAATCACCACGACCGAAAACCTGAATTTCCTTCGGGATATTGGTGATGGCAACACCGCGCGTCAGCACCAGGTTGGCGCCGCCGAATATGCCGGCTGTGCCGATGGTAAGCACAAGCGAATGCAGGCGAAGAAGCGACACCAGCACACCGTTGAGCAGGCCGCAAGCCGCCCCCAGAAGCAATGCAAGCGGCAATGCGATCCAGGGCGACAGGCCTAAATTGACCATCAGCATGCCGGCGGCAACGCCACACAAGCCGCCGATGACACCGAGCGACAGATCGATCTCCCCCAGGATCATCAACGATGCCTGGCCGATCGTCACAAGGCCGACGAAGGCCAGCGTTCGAGTCACGACGGACAGGTTGTAGCCGGTCATGAAATAGGGCGACAACAGCGCCGATATGACGAAGATCGCGACCAGCGCGATGAAAACGCCAGCCAATGGATTGACGACCAGCGCCTTGAGGGGATTAGGCCGCATCGGGCGTGTTCTCCTTACCGAATATTGCGCCGACAAGCGTTTCGTTGCTCGTGCCGGCGGCATCGAAACTTCCTGTCACCTTGCCCGAGTGCATTGTGACGATACGTGTCGCGCATTTGCGCAACTCCTCCATCTCGGAGGAAACCAGGATGATCCCGACGCCCTGCTCGGCCAAACCCTTCATGATGCGATAGATCTCCGCCTTGGTACGCACATCGATGCCCTTTGTCGGCTCGTCGAAGATGAGGACGCGCGGCTGCTGGGCCATGGCGCGGCCAATAAGAGCCTTCTGCTGGTTGCCGCCGGACAGGAACATGATTTGCTTGCCCATGCTCGACGTTTTGATGTCGTAGGCCTTGATGATATCGGCGACGCAGGCGCGTTCCTTGCGCGCGGAAATGCCGAACACCGACGCGGTCTGGTCGTAAAGCGAGATGCCGATATTGTCGCGCACCGACATCAGCGGCAGTATGCCGTGTTGCTTGCGCTCCTCGGACAGATAAATCATGCCGTTGCGGATCGAAGCGGCCGTATCGCCGAGCGTCCAGGGCTTACCCTCCATTTCGACCGCGCCGGCTGTCGCCTTTATGTAGCCGAATATGGTCTGCATCACCTCGGAGCGGCCGGCCCCCACCAACCCGGCGAAGCCGAGTATTTCGCCGCGTTTGAGGTCAAAATCGACATTCTCGAAATGCGGACCGCTCAGTCCGCGCACCGTCAAGATCGCGTCCCCGTCGCCCGGCGGTACAACCTCGGGACGGAAGGTATCGCCAAGGTGGATCGTTTCCCCCGACATTGCCCGGATGAGCCCATTGACATCAGTATCAGCCAGATGCCCGGCCTCCACCTTCTCGCCATTCCGCAGAACGGTGCAGTCATCTCCGATGGAAAACACTTCATCCATCTTGTGCGATATGAAGATGATCGCATGTTCGCTATCACGAAACCCCGAAATGACCTGAAACACGCGATCGACTTCGGTACTCGTCAGTGACGAGGTGGGCTCATCGAGGATAAGCACTTTCATGTTCTTGTTCGTGGAGGCCCGTGCGATCTGCAACAATTGCTGATCGGGAACCGAGATCGTGCGCACGAAGGCGGCGGGCGACGCGGTTATGCCGAACCGCGCGAGAACCGTCGCCGCTTCGCTTTCGAGACGCCGACGATTGACAATGTTGCGGCCATGCCCCGTGCGGTCATAGGGAAGAAACAGGTTTTCCGCCACCGACAGGTGCGGAAACAGGGTAAGTTCCTGCGGTACATACGCAATATTGCGAAACAGGCTCGGGTCTTCGGCGGGGTCTTTTCCATCAATGCTGATGCTGCCGCGCGAAGGTCTGTCAGTGCCCGTCAGAAGCTTGACCAGAGTGGATTTGCCGGCGCCGTTTTCTCCAGCGAGAACATGAACGCGGCCGAGTTCGATTGAAAGATCGACATCGTTCAACGCACTTACGCCGGGAAAGTCGCGGCCCAAGCCATGCGTTTCGAGAAAGGCCATATGACAATCTGTTCCTGATAGTGAGCTGTCGGCCTTCATATGAGCCGGCAGTTTCCGTCGGTCTTCCGATAACCGGAAGAAAGAGGGCCGCGAGCCCGAGCCGCGGCCCTGAAACGGGCGTTACTTCACATTGTCCTTGGTCAGGAAGGAGATGCCGGTATCGATGTATTTCGGCGTCTCGGCACCCGTCGCCTTCTGCCACATGGTCATCACCGACCAGTAACCCTGCATCTCAGGCTTGGTTGACGAGGAACTGTCGGCGACGCCGTCCTTGATCAACTGGATCATCTGCGACAAATCATCCAGCCCGACGAGTTGAACCTTGCCGACCTTGTCCGCTTCCTTGATGGCCTGGCCGATGCCGATCGGGCCAGCCGCGTCACAGGCAACCCAGCCTTTCAGATTCGGATTGGCCTGCATGATAGCAGCGGCCTGCTTTTGCGCGGTCTCGATGTCGTCATTATCGATGCCCGTCGCAACAACCTTGATCTGCGGATGTTCGGCAAAGACCTTCTTGTGGCACTCCGCGCGGATGGCATGGTTGGGTGCAGTCGGCACGCCCATCATGATGGCAACCTCGCCACCTTCTTCGCCAAGCAGTTCGACAAGGCGCCGTGCCGCTATGGACGCCTGCTCGCAGAAATCGTTACCGATGCTGGTAAGATCCATGCCCTCGGGCGGGACCGAGTCGAAGATGGTAACCGGAATGCCCTGCGCAACGGCTTCTTCCAACGGAGCGCGATTGCCGCTGGGGTCAAGCAGGTCAATGGCGATGCCGTCGGGATGCGTGGCGATCGAGGTTTCCAGAATCTGGTTCTGCTGAACCACATCGGCCTGCTGCGGCGCACTGTACTCGATCTTGACCGTAGAACCGGTCTGCGCCTCAATGGCCTTGGCAGCCGCATAAGCACCATTGTTCACCTTGTCGAACCAGGGATGGACGACCTTTGGAATAATGACGAAGCGATAGCTGTCTTTCTTGACCGTGCCGGGGCCGGCATCCTGAGCGAAAGCGGCGGTCGATGCCAGAAAAAGCCCGGCCAATGCCAGCTTGAACAATGTCTTCATAGGGGTCCTCCTTGGGCTCACTGCAATTTGGAATAAGTGCTGTGAAATCGCAGGCACGATTATATTGATGCCTTCCCAACCTCGATACACATGTATTTTATTATTTACAAGAGATCACCTGATCGATCGGCGCGATGTTTCCCAGATGCGGACGCATAACAAGACGGCGCGCTCAGCCGTGTGACATCGACCCGGAAGCGGCAAGCTGGGCGTCGGCAACAACAATCAGGATTTCTGGCGGGAACCTGCTCTCGAGCCATGACAGGAGGAACTGGCGAGCCTGTTAAAGGCATTGCCGCTTATCTTCGAGCGCCTACCGAGGCGTATTACCGCAAGGTGTGGTTCGAAAGGGATGACATCGTTATTTCGAGCATGACCGGAAATTCGATCTGCCGGACTGACTCAATCGGTGCTCGAAACTGGAGAGTCGTTTTGTCCGAATAGCTCGTCTTTGGCTTGAATCGGGCGCGCACGAAGCCTTGAGAAGCGCTCAAGAAAGGCTGCTCACCGCTGAATTGCTATCACTGTCGGTGAAGCCAAGCTGTTCGTCAGAGCCCACGTAACAGGAGAATCTTAGCATCTCATCGTGGCAGTAAGACGATTTCGTATTTATCCTCCAACAAGACGCGGCAGCAGAAAGATTTCACTACCTTGCGGCAATTCTTTCGACCAGGTGTCGCGATAGATCACGCCGTCGATGGCGACCGCGATGCCCCGTTCGATGTGTGGCTCGAGGCCGGGATACTGTTCAGCCAGTTTCCTGAACAGTTCCCTTATATCTTTCGCCTCGACGTCGATCTTGCTCTTCCCTCCGGCGGCGGCGCCAAGCGCGCCCCAAAGCGTCACTTCCACCATCAGCCTGCCTGTTTCGCCTCGATTGCCGCCAGTACGCGCGGCGGCGACATCGGGATATGCGTCATACGCACGCCCGCCGCGTTCGACAGCGCATTGGCGATCGCCGCCAGCGGGGGCACGATCGACGTCTCGCCGACGCCGCGCACGCCGTAAGGATGGTTCGGATTGGGGATCTCGAGGATCTGCGTGTCGATCATCGGCAGGTCGGAGCAGACGGGGATGCGGTAGTCGAGGAAGCCGGGGTTCTGCAAACGCCCATCCTTGCCGTATATATATTCCTCATTCAGCGCCCAGCCGATGCCCTGCGCCGCACCTCCCTGATACTGTCCCTCGACATAGGTCGGGTGCACTGCCTTGCCGGCATCCTGCACCACCGTATAGCGCAGTACCCGCGTCGCCCCGGTTTCGGGATCGACCTCGATGTCGCAGATATGGGTGGCGAAGGAGACGCCCGCGCCGTCAGCAACAAGCTCGCTGTGGCCGGCGATCGGCCCACCCGTCGTGCCGGACGCGGCCGCGATCTCCTTGAGCGACAACTTGCCGAGATTGCCGTGTTTTCCGCCCTTGGCGACTGCGTGGCCCTTTTCCCAGGCAACATCGTCGGCGGAAATGTCCCACATCTGCGCGGCGCGCTCACGCAGTGTCTTGATGGCGTTACGCGCCGCCGAGATGGTGGCCATGGAGGTAGAGAAGGTGCCGCGGCTGCCGTCGGTCATGTCGTTGTAGCCGAGACTGGATGTGTCGGCGACTACCGCCTTCACCTGCTCATAGGCGATGCCGAGTTCCTCCGCCGCGATCAGCGACAGAGAGGCGCGAGAGCCGCCCACGTCTATGGTGCCGACGGCAAGCGAGACCGAGCCGTCCGCACCGATGTTGAGATCGGTGCAGGTCTGGCCACCGAAGTTGAACCAGAAGCCGCAAGCCATGCCGCGGCCCTGATTCCTGCTCAGCGGCGCCTTCATGTGCGGATGGTTTTTCACCGCCTCAAGCGTCGGGCCGATGCCGATCGGGCCGTAGACAGGCCCGTAGGACGACCTCGTGCCTTCCTGAGCGGCATTCCTGATGCGGAAATCGACTGGATCCATGCCAATCTCCTTGGCCAGTTCGTCGATCACGCTTTCCACGGCGAAGGCCGCCATCGGCGCTGACGGTGCGCGATAGGCCGCGGTCTTCGGCCTGTTGACGAGCACCTCATGGCCGATCGTCTTGACATTCTCGAGCCTGTAACAGGCAAAGGCGGTCATGGCGCCGACCTCGGCCCACGTGCCGGCGAAAGGACCGCAGGAATAGCGCAACGTTGCTTCGGCCGCGGTAATGGTGCCATCTTTCCGGGCGCCGATCCTGACGTCGATCGAGGTGGCGCTCGTCGGGCCGGAAGCGCGAAATACCTCGTCGCGCGTCATGACGAGTTTCACCGGACGGCCTGCCTTGCGCGACAGCGCCAGTGCGACCGGTTCGGCCCAGACATGGGTCTTGCCGCCGAAGCCGCCGCCGATCTCGGAAGAGGTAACGCGCAGCTTCGAGGCTTCCATGCCAAGCAGTTGGGCGCAATGCTGGCGGTAAACGAAATGCCCTTGCGTGCAGACCCAAAGGTCTGCGGTTCCATCCGAGCTGACGCTCGCCACGCAGGCATGCGGCTCGATATAGCCCTGATGGGTCTGCTCGGTCCTGAAGGAGCGTTCGACGATTTTGTCGGCGTGCCTGAAGCCTTCCTCGGTGTCGCCATGGCCGAATTGGCTGCGCTTGCTGATATTGGACGGCTTGGCAGGTCTTGGTTCGACACCCTCGGTAAATATGCTGTCATTGAGAACAGGCGCAGAGTGCTTCATCGCTTCGTCGACGTCAGTTACATGTGGCAGCACCTCGTAATCGACCTCGATCAGCTTCAGTGCCTGCCTAGCCGTGCGGGCATCGACCGCGGCCACCGCAGCCACTGCATGGCCGTCATAGAGTGCCTTCTTGCGCGCCATGCAGTTATCGAGAATGTCATACATGGCGGCGTCGCCGTCGGTGAGGTCCGGCAGGTCAGCCGCAGTGATCACCGCCTTAACGCCGGCGAGCATCTGCGCCTTCGACGTGTCGATCTTCCTGATCCTGGCGTGGGCGTGCGGGCTTCTGAGAATACGTCCGACCAGTTGGCCGGCCATGTTGAAATCCGCACCGTAGCGGGCGCGGCCCGTCACCTTGTCGACGCCGTCGGGCCGTATTGGACGCGTGCCGACGGAATTGAAGCTGCGAGCGGAGTAGCGGGGATCAAAATTCATGGTCATGCTGCCTTCATCTCGCTGACGGCGTCCTGAACGGCACGCACGATCTTGTCATAGCCGGTGCAGCGACAGAGATTCCCGGCAAGGCCGAAGCGAATTTCCTCCTCGGTTGGGTCGGGGTTCTTCGCCAAAAGGTCCTTCGCCGCCATCAGAAAGCCCGGCGTGCAGATGCCGCATTGAAGTGCTGCGTGTTCGAGGAATTTCTGCTGGAGCGGATGCAGCTTGTCGCCATGCGCCATTCCCTCGATGGTTTCGACGTTCCGACCTTCAGCCTCCGCGCCCAGCACCAGGCACGAGCATACCAGCCGGTCGTCAAGGATGACGCTACAGGCGCCGCAGTCACCGGTGCCACAGCCCTCCTTGGCTCCCGTCAACCCCAGCCGATCACGCAAGACATCGAGCAGCGTCTCGTCGGGCTGGCAAAGATACTCGACATTATCGCCATTGATTGTGGTTGAAACAGCTACGCCGGCCATCATTTGCCTCCTGCACGCTTATAGGCGGTCGTGGCGGCCCGTCTGGCCAGCACGCCCGCGACTTTCCTTCTGAATTCGACGGTGCCCCGCTTGTCGTCTATCGGACGGCAAGCACCCGAGCAGACCTTGGCGAGCCGCTCCAGCGCAGCCTCGTCGAGCTTCGAGCCGACAAGGACCTCGGCTGCCTCTTCCACCAGCAGTACCGTGGGAGCGGCCGCGCCCAGCGCTACGCGAGCCGTCTTGACGGTGCCCTTTTCGTCGAGCGTCAGGTTCACACCGGCGCTGACCACCGCGATGTCCATTTCGGTGCGCGGAATGAAGCGCAGATAGGCGTCACCCGCATGCGGCGGGCGCTTGTCGAGCAGGATCGCCTCGATGATTTCGCCCTTGGCGAGCGATGTCTTGCCGGGGCCGGCTGGCACCGCCTCGACGGGAACGGTGCGCCGCCCGGATGGTCCCACGACCACCGCTTTGGCACCCGCCGCCACCATCGCCGGCACGCTGTCAGCCGCCGGCGAGGCGTTGCAGAGATTGCCGACGATTGTGCAGCGCCCCTGCACCTGTTTCGAGCCGATCAGCCTGGCCGCTTCGACGACGCCCGGCCACGCTTTTTTCAGGGCTGCGTTCTCCCCCAGCACCGCGCAAGGGACCGCCGAGCCGATGCTGAAGCCTTCCGCTGTTTCCCTGATCTCGCCCAATCCGTGGATTGCTTTTATGTCGATGATGAGGTCGGGTTCAATAAAGCCGCCTTTCATCCTGACCAGAAGGTCGCTGCCTCCAGCGAGGATAGCGGCTGTTCCGTCCGGTTCGGCCAACAGACCGACGGCGTCTTCTATTGATTGTGGACGTATGTAGCGCATCGTCTCCCCTTGATCATCACAATCCTACGCTCCTCTTATAAAGCTTCGTTTCGGAATGGCCATCCGGTTCTGTCCTCCCCGGTCGCAACGCTGCGCCAGAAATCGGATGGGCAACGCAACTTTGATCGAGCGACCCGTGGGACCGAGTATCGAAAAGCCATCGTCCCGTCAGAAGGACGGGCGGGCTTTGTGCCATACGAACCAACCCTGTGCCTTGCACCAGTACGACTCCAAATCTTGGTCAGAGATTGTGTTGAGAATCAACATTTGTCTAGATTCTACCCCTCAACTCGTTGCATTAAAATATATAATTGCTCTATAATGAATGAACGTTCAACAACTGTTGGCTCGCCATGACGAAGCATTCGCGCGACATTTCAGTCCCGGCCAATTGGGATCGTCGAGGGCTTCCTCGTTGGGCCTACCATAGCGATGCCCTTCTGGAACTGGAGAAGGAGCATGCATTCCGCAACCATTGGCAGATTGTCGGTCATGTCTGCGATGTTCCGAATGCCGGTGACTACATCGCCATGGATGTGGTGGGCGAACGGGCGCTGGTCGTGCGCGGCAAGGACGGTATCGTGCGTGCCTTCAACAATATGTGCCGCCATCGCGGCAGCCGTGTAGTCGCCGACGACAAGGGCAGTTGCAAGAACGCGTTGGTCTGCCCGTTCCACGGCTGGGTCTATAATCTTGACGGAACGCTGCGTGGCGCAGCCCAACCGCGATCCTTCCCCGAGATGGACAAGACCGAGTTCGGTCTGCAACCGCTCGATCTGGAAATCTGGATGGGCTTCATATTCGTGCGCTTCCGCAAGGGCGGACCGCAGCCTTCCGTCGCCGAACTCTTGGCGCCGATCGGGGAAGAATTTTCTAACTATCGGGCCGCCGAAATGGTGCCCACCGGCGGTATCTGGACACAGGAATCGCCAGTCAACTGGAAATCCGTCCGCGACGTTGACAATGAAGGCTATCATGTCGCTATGGCGCATCCAGCCTTACAGGATCTCTACGGAACGACCTATTTCGACGAACCGTTCGTCGATGGCGTGTCACGCTCCTTCGCCACCTACAACCCGCATGCCGGGCGCCGCTGGAGCGTGAAGAACTATGTCCGCATCTCACAGCAGCCCGAACACCTGCCGGACCGTCTCAAGACCGCCTGGGTCTATTACGGCATCTTTCCCAACGCGGTGATCGCGGCAACGCCGGAATCGGTGCAGTTTTACCAAGAATTTCCTCTCTCTACCGGAAAGTCGCTGTTGCGCGGCGCTATCTATCGCTACGCACAGGAAAGCCGCGAACAGGCGGCGGCCCGCTATCTGGCCTTGCGTATCGACCGTGACACCATGGCCGAAGACGTGCAGCTTACCGTCTGGTCGAACGAATCCATGCTATCGAAGGCCTTTGGCGGCTTCTATTTGTCCAACCTGGAATATGGCGTACGCACCCATCACGACCATCTGCGCCGGCGACTGCCGGTTCTGGCGATGGAAACGGCGCCGGGCGAAGCCGAAATGGCCGGCATCAACGACAGATTGCTTGCGCAGGCTTCAGCGGCAGATCAATAGCGCCGGCAAAGTCCTCGAGGATAGCCGCACGGCGGGCATGCCCGCCTGTTTCCAGAGCCAGTCAGCCGTTCCACATGCCTTCCTTACGCAGTTCTTCCATCGTGCGCACGATGCCTTCACGCAAAATGCTCACCAGATCGTCGATCTGGCTGCGCGTGATGACGAGCGGCGGCGACATCACACACATGTTGATCAGCGGCCGCACCAGCAGCCCCAGTTCCTGACAATGCGCGTCAATGCGCTTGCCGACATCCTTGTCGAGTTCCAGCGGGTCCTTGCTTTCCCGATCGGCAACACATTCGACGCAGGCCATCAGCCCAAGCCCGCGCACCTCACCAACCAAAGGCAGGTCCTCAAGCGTCCTCAATTGCGATTGGAAATAGGGCGCGACCTCCCTCGTATGGGCAAGCAAGCCGTTCTCCAGAATATCGAAATTCTTCAGCGCCACTGCACAGCCGATAGGGTGACTGGTATAAGTCAGCCCATGCGCGAACATGGCGTCGGGGTGGTTGGAGCGGCGCAATTCCTCCAGCAGTCTTTCGGAAATGACGACGCCGCCGAGCGGAAAATAGCCGGACGTCACGCCCTTTGCGAAGGTGATCATGTCCGGATCCAGGCCGAACACATCGCCCGATGCGAAGACAGACCCCAGTCGCCCGAAAGCCGTGACCACTTCGTCCGAAACATAGAGAATGTCATTTGCGCGGCAGATTTCGCGGATGCGCTTCAAATAGCCGTTCGGTGGCAAGATTACGCCGCCTGACGCTTGCACCGGTTCGCCGACAAACGCACCAATCCGCTCGGCGCCGATCCGCTCCACCGTGGAGCGGAATTCTTCCACCAACGCATCGCAGAACCCTTCCACGCTCAAGCTTTTCGGCCGCCGGAACGGGTCGGGTGACGACAATTTGACGACGAGATCATCGGCGCCGTCCATCCAGTCGCGGTCGCGCGGCCGCCCGTTCAGCGATGCCGACAGATAGGTGGAGCCGTGATAGGCGCCGCCGCGCGACAGGATCAATTTCTTGTCCGCCCGGCCGCGCACATTGTTGAAGAACTGCATGAAGCGCAATGCCGTCTCCACTGCCGACGACCCGCCGGTGGTGAAGAAGACATGGGATAGATCGCCGGGCGCATGATCGGCGATACGCCGGGCAAGTTCGGCCGATGGCGCATTCATCGTGTACCAGGGGGTATTATAGGAGAGTTGCATGGCCTGCTCGTACATGACCTGCGCCATCTCCTCGCGGCGGTGGCCGATATTGGTGCACCACATGCCGGCCGGGCCGTCGATCAGCCTATGGCCGGCATCGTCGGTGATATAGATGCCGTCTCCTTCCCCGATCAGCGTGCGAGCCTCCGCGCCGGCCGAACCCGCATAAGGCCATGGCTGAACGAGATGACGAGTGGCCTGCTCGACCGCGTCCTTGCGCAAAGCCTCGTCACCCTGGACGCCCCTCGGTTCCCGCAACGCCGCCATGATTCGCCTCACTCGTTCCCTGATAGTTTGATGCGCGGCTTCAGATTTCACCAAGCATCGGAAAATCCGAATCTCTTCACTTCATTTTGAATGTCCGTTCAATCAATATTGCAGAAATTGAACTTGATTTCAATGCACGGATGCAGGCATGATAAGTGATGCTGCAAACCTCGAAAATGCAGGCGCGGCAAACCAATGGGATGGCAGCGTGGCTGAGTGGCTAACGACTGAAACGACGCATGATGGCTTGCGATGACGGCTGCCGCGGACCAGTCGCAGCCGCTCGTATCGGGGCGGAAAAGCAAAAGCGGCCTTCTGCGAACGGAAATCATGCAGGGGCTGGCCCTGATCAGCCCGACCTTCCTTTACGCGTTCATCCTCTTGGTCCTGCCGATCGTGGTCGTCCTCGCCCATTCGTTCTGGACGCAGCATTATCTGACTGTCGATCGTACATTCACCCTTGCGAATTATCGCGCCGCATTGGGCGAGCCCATGTATCGCGATCTTTTATGGCGCTCGCTTCGCATCTCGCTCGTGGTGAGCGGGCTGACGGTTTTTTTCGCCTATCCAATAGCCTATTACATCTCCTTCTATGGCGGCCGGCGCAAGGGGTTGTGGCTGTTCCTCATCACCATTCCGTTCTGGACCAGCTATCTGTTGCGCATCATGTCGTGGAAGGTGATCCTCGGTTACAACGGCGTGCTCAATTCCGCGTTGATGGGGCTCGGCATATTGCATGAGCCGTCTCCTGCCCTGCTCTACAATTCCAGCGCCGTCGTCATCACACTCACCCATGCCTGGGCGGCCTTCGCCGTCCTGCCGATTTTTGTGGCACTGGAGAAGGTGGACCGCACGCTGATCGAGGCGGCGGCAGACCTTGGCGACGGGCCGCTACGCGCCTTTTTGCGCGTGACCCTGCCGCTATCGGTGCCCGGCATCGTCTCGGCGCTACTTATCGTCATGATCCCCACCGTCGGCGATTTCGTCACCCCAAAGCTGGTCGGCGGCAAGGATGGCATGATGATCGCCAATGCCATACAGGTGCAATTCGGCAGGGCAGCGAACTGGCCGTTGGGAGCGGCACTCTCGGTGACGACCATGATCGTCGTGAGCTTGATGGCGGGCGCGGCCGTCTTCCTCATCCGCACTGTGGCGAGGTTGGCCAGATGATCCGGTTGCGCCGCCTTTTACCCGGTGGATCGTGGTTATCGGCCTACGCCTTCCTCTATGTCGTCTTCCTTTACCTGCCAGTGATGTTCCTGCCGATCTTTTCGGTCAACACCGCGGCAACGCCGAAATTTCCGCTCAACGGATTCACCTGGAAATGGTACGAGGGCCTGCTGCGCACGCCGGAACTCGTTGAAGCCGCGTGGAACAGCCTGATCGTCGGCGTTTCGGCGGCGATCCTGTCCACCATCTTCGGCATTCTCGCCGCGCGCGCCATCACCCGCTACCGCTTCCCCGGCCGCCGCCCGATCAACGGATTGATTATGGCGCCGTTGGTCCTGCCCGAAATCATCATCGCCATTTCACTGCTGCTGGTCGTCCTGCGGCTTGGTATCGGTCTTTCGTTGTTCACTGTCATGCTCGGCCATGTGCTGATCTGCATCCCCTATTCCATGACGGTGCTGACATCTGGCTTCGAGGGCTTTGACCGCAGCCTAGAGGAAGCCTCGGCCGATCTCGGCGAAAGCGCCTTCGGAACATTTCGGCGCGTGACCTTGCCGATGGTCATGCCCGCAATCATTTCAAGCCTTCTGGTGTCCTTCACCATCTCACTGGATGAATTCATGATCGCCTTTTTCCTGAGCGGAACCGAAGCGACGCTGCCGATATACATCTGGGGCCAGTTGCGATTCGCAGCTAAACTGCCCGGCGTGCTGGCACTCGGCACGCTGCTGCTGGTTGCCTCGTTCGTTCTCATGGCGATCGCGGAAATGTTGCGTCGGCGCGCTGCAAGCCGCACCCACAATGAGGGAGGTCTTTATGTTTGATCGCGTCCCGCCAGAACGTACGATGATCGAGATCCGCGACGTGACGCGTAGCTATGGCGCGTTCAAAGCTCTGGATGACGCTTCGCTCGCCATCCGCGAAGGTGAATTCTTCTCGCTCCTCGGCCCTTCCGGTTGCGGCAAAACCACGCTTTTACGGATGATTGCCGGTTTCGACCAGCCAACCAGCGGGTCGATCGCCATCGATGGCCAGCCGATGGATGGCATTCCAGCTAACCGGCGGCCGACCAATATGGTTTTCCAGAGCTATGCGATCTTTCCTCATCTCAATGTTGAGCAGAATGTTGCATATGGTTTGAAGCGGCTGAGATTGGACGCGGGTGAAGAAAAGCGCCGTGTCGAGGAAGCTCTCGAGCAAGTATCGTTGACCGGACTCGGCAGGCGTGGCGCCACCGAACTGTCAGGCGGCCAACGTCAGCGCGTCGCGCTCGCTCGGGCGCTGGTGATGCGGCCGAAGGTCTTGCTGCTCGATGAGCCGCTCTCGGCGCTGGACAAGAAATTACGCGAGCAGATGCAGATCGAATTGCGCCGGTTGCAACAGGCTGTTGGCATCACCTTCATTCTCGTCACCCATGACCAGTATGAAGCACTTGCCATGTCCGACCGTATCGCGGTGATGTTCAACGGGCGCATCGCACAGGTCGCCTCACCGAAGGATATCTACCAGCGGCCGGTCACTCGCCAGGTTGCCGATTTCCTCGGTGGCATGAACTTCGTCGCAGCCGAGATCGTCGAGGAGAGCGGGGCGACACTGACCGTCGATACGCTGGGGTTCGGCCGAGTGAAAGCCGAAAAGCCCCCCGCCTTCCTGCGTAAGGGCACAAGCGCCACGCTCGGCATCCGCCCGGAACGATTACGCGTTCTGTGGGACGAAGAGCGTTTCGATTTCGAAGTCGCGGGCACGGTGGTCGAACGCCATTATTTCGGCGAAGTCACCCACCTGATCGTTGACATTCCAGGCCTCGAAAAGCCGCTTTCGGTGATTGAGACTAATGATTTCGGCGCCGACGACATTCCGGTCGGCGCAGCAATCCGCCTTGCCTACGATCCCGAGGCGCTGGTCGCGCTGGCGGATTAAGGGTCGGCGCTCGCCACAGGAACGAGCGACGCGCACTGAATTCGAGGCAGGAGGATCCCGGCTTTGACCGCGCTTCATCCTGATCCTTCCCTCAGGCGAAAGGGAAAATCACTGCGTCTCCTCTTGGTCAACCTCAAGAGATTTGCCGGACATAGCGCTGGATCCCTCCTCCTTGAGAAGGGGCAAATCACATGCAGCGCCTGACAGGAGGTCAGATCGGGCGAAGCTTTCAATATCCAGCCTTGATCTTCTCAAATTCAGCGATCATCTTTTGCTTGAGATTCGGCGGAACCGGCGACTGGAACAGCGTTTTGTCGACGAATTTGCCGATATCGTCATAGCCCTTGGCTTTCAAGACCGCCGGATCGACCCCCGCCATGCCTTTGGCATTGGCTTGGCCATAGCCCCAATCGCCAACCAGCACCTTCGCCACCTCCGGATCATTGACTGCATTCAGGTAGTCATAGGCTTTGTCTTTGCTGCCGGGTGCGTCCTTGAACATGACATAGCCGCAAACCCAGGTCGAAATTCCTTCCTTGGTGTCCTTCTTGCCCTTGATCGGGGCACCCGCAAGCGCCGACTGCACAGTGGCGTCATTCCAGGCCCAGGCGAGATCGACCTCACCGCCCGAAAGCGCCTGTACGATGTTGGTGGTATCGGTCCAGTAGAGGCGGACGTTCTTGTGCACCTGGCGCAGGAAATCGGACGCCTGCTTGAACTGATCGTCCGTCATCTGCGTCCAGTCCTTCAGTCCGATCGCCAGGCTCGCCAGCGCATAGGCGTCATCGACATTGTCGCCGATAGACACCCGACCCTTGAACTTCGGGTCGGCGAAAGCTTTCAGCGATTCTACGTCTTTTTCGTCCACCTTTTCCGAATTGTAGGTGAGTTGCGTATCGCCCCAATCCCAAGGCATGAACCAGGCCTTGCCGTCCGGCGTGGTGGCGAGGTCCTTCATAGCCATGATGCCAGGCAGGAGATCGTTCCAGCCAGCAATGCGGGACGTATCGAGCGGCTGCAAAAGCCCGGCTTCGCGCCACTTCACCACGCTTTGCGAGCACGGGTGGCCGAGATCGGCCTTGAAGCCGGAACGCAGTTTTTGAAACGCCTCGTCCTCGTCGCCGAAGAAGGTAAAGGTTGGTGCAGTCTCATGCGTCGCGGCATATTTCGGGTGGAAGCTTGGATCTTCATAGCCTGCCCAGTCGAAAATGGTCAGGTCACTATCCTGAGCAACCGCGATGGTGATTGCCGAAGCAGCCAGCGCACTGGTCAGCGCCAGCGTCAATGTCAGGTGGCGTATAAGTGTCTTCATTGTTCTCCTCCCTTTATGTTTGTTTTCAGCCCGTCCTGTCCGCCTCCTCCGGGCGGAAGTGCCGCGGGAAGACCGATGCCAGGAACGCATTCGCACCGTTCAGCGCACTCTCGCGCGTTACATCCTCGGCGCCCATCATCAGGCGCAACCACAGCCCTTCCAGCATGGCGCTGAGCGCCAGCGCCATCTCGACCGGCTCATAGGCGTAGCCGGCCTCGGCCTTGAGGCGCCCGCACAGCGTCACGATCGTTCCCTGATAGGCCCGGTCGCGCGCGCCCGACAGCGCCTGATAGGTCGGCCGCGACTTGGCCTCGCCCCAGAAGGCGCACCAGGCAGCAAGTTTGCGCTTGTTGCAGATCGAGCGGTCGAAATCGGCGGACACCAACGCTTGTAACTGGCGCGCCGCATCGTCTCCGGCCTTGTGCAGCGCGTTGCGCCAGTGCGCGGCATACTCGTCGTACATATGCTGCAAGGTAGCGACAAGCAGCTTGTCCTTGCTTTCGAAGTGGAAATTGACGATGCCGCGCGACAGGCCGGCGCCGTCGGCGACATCGGCCATGGTGGTGTCGGAATAGCCGCGCTTGGCAAGCGAATCGATCGTCGCCTCAATGAGCTGGAGTTGGCGCGTTTCCTTCGACGCCTTGCGGCCGCGCCTTTCGGGTACCGCTGTCTGCTCCTTGGGAACGGTCGTATTCATTGGCGTGCTTTCATCAATCGTTACGGGGCTTCGATCCGCAGATGAGTGGTGCCGTCCGGTTCCTGTCAAGCTCCCGGTTCGCCTTGCCTTATGCCGGGCCATTCTTCGCTCCAGCCGCAACCCGCATCACCCCAAGATGCGGACAACTGCCGCATCGCATTCCAACTTTGCGCCCAGGGGTCGGTCACGGTCGCCTGCTTCAGGGCAAAGCCTAGCGCATCAAGGGGAAAACGCAACATGATTTGTTGAACATTCATTCAGAATGTCTGGACAAGATTACCTCCGGCATGCCAATCTTACGTCCAACGACGGGAGGCATCGCATAGTGAAGACCTGGGATGTAATCGTCATCGGTGGCGGACATAACGGGCTGGTCAACGCCTGTTATTTGCAGCGCGCCGGCCTCGATGTCCTGGTCGTGGAAAAGAACGATTGGGTTGGCGGAGCCGCTTCCAGCCGCGAATTGACGCCGGGCTTTCTCTATTCGAATTGCTCCTATGTCTGCTCGCTGTTTCGGCCCGAGATCATGCGCGACCTCGAACTGCCGCGCTTCGGCCTGCAGGTCATCGCCTATGAAGGCGGCGCGGTACTGACACAGGACGGCGATTATCTCGGCAATTACCGCGACCATGACGCGCACCGACGCGAATTCGCGCGATTCTCGAAGCGCGATGCCGAAGCCTATGACCGCTATGCCCGCGACGTGACCCGGCAATGCCGTTTCATCCAGCCGCTCCTGATGCGCACCGCGCCCGATCCGACGAGCCTGAAGCCCCGCGATCTCGGCGAACTGCTCTACCTGGGCAAGAAATTCGCCGGGCTGACGGCAGAGGAAATGGCGCTGACGCTGCGCTTCTGGACCATATCGATTTCCGATTTCCTCGATGAATATTTCGAAACCGACGTCATCAAGGCGAATTTTTCCATCTCAGGCATCATCGGCACGGCGCTCGGACCGATGTCGCCCGGCACGGCCTATGTCCTGCTTCATCATTATATGGGCGAGGTTGACGGTTCGGTCGGCGCGTGGGGCTATGCACGCGGCGGTATGGGTGCGGTGACAAGGGCGCTCGCGGCGTCATTCCAGGCCTCCGGCGGCACCATCCGCACCGGGGCCGAGGTGGAGAAGGTTTGCGTCAAATCCGGCAAGGCGAAGGGTGTTGTGTTTGCTGGGGGAGAGGAGATTTACGGCAAGCTCATCGTCTCCAACGCCGACGTGAAGCGCACCTTCCTGAAGCTGGTCGAGGAAAAGGAATTGCCCGACATCTTCCTGCGCCGGGTAAAGAACTTCAAGATCCGCGGCTCCTCCGGCAAGGTCAATATCGCGCTGGATTCGATGCCGGAATTCCCCGCGCTGCCCAAGGATTCGCCATGTCTGCGTGGTGATTTGCATTTTACCGATACGGTCGAACGCATGGAACGTGCCTATGACGACTGGAAGGCCGGGCGCTGGTCGGTCGACCCCTTCCTCGACATGATGATCCCGACCACGATCGATCCCACGATGGCGGCGCCCGGCAAGCACTTCATGAGTTGCTTCGTGCAATATGCTCCTCCGAAAGTGGAGGGGCGCGACTGGACGGATGCCGACCGCGACGCCTTCGCCGAGACGGTTATCTCGCAGATCGCCGATTATTCGCCCGGCTTTCGTGATCGCATCGTGCATATGGAAGTGCGCACGCCGCGTGAACTGGAAGCCGAGGTCGGCCTGACAGAAGGCAACATCTTCCAGGGTGAACTGACGTTCGACCAGCTTCTGTTCAACCGGCCGGTGCCTGGCTTTGCACAATATCGCTCACCGGTGAACGGACTTTATATATGCGGCTCCTCGACCCATCCGGGCGGTGGTGTAATGGGTGCGCCCGGCCGCAACGCGGCCAAGGAAATCCTGCGCGATCTCGCTCGGTCTGATCATCACATGAGCCCGGCCCATGACGTCATCTGATCGCACCGTCTGGGATGCCATCGTCATTGGCGGCGGCCACAACGGCCTTATCTGCGCCACCCTGCTGGCGAAGGGCCGCCGCAACGTGCTGCTGCTGGAGGCGAATGCCGAGATGGGCGGCGCGGCGCGGACGGAAGAATTCTTCCCCGGCTTCCGCGACTCGACCGCGCATGTGCTGAACCGACTGCATCCCGAGGTGGTGAAGGCGCTCGATCTGGAAGAACTCGGGCTGGACCTGTTACGAGGTGCCTCCGGTTCAACATTCGCTCCGTCTGTTGTCTTGTCGAAAGACGGCGCCCCTCTCACCCTACATGGCGCCTATGGCGAGACGCTGACCGGCGCGAGCGCCGCCGAACAAGCCGCCTGGAAAGACCTTCGCGTGCAGCTTCTGCGTTATGCCGGTGTCCTGAAGCCGTTCCTGTCGCGAAGGCCGCCGGAGTTCGGCTCCCGTTCGCCCGGCGGCCTGGCCGCGCTCGGGCAGGCGGCGCTGGCCATGAAGCGGCTGGGCAGGGAAGACATGCGCGATTTCCTGCGCGTGCTCTTGATGAACGTCCACGACCTGCTCGACGAGCAGCTTTCGGACGACCGGCTGAAGGGCCTGCTCGCCTTCGACGCGGTGCTGGGGTCGCATCTCGGGCCGCGCTCGCCGACCTCGCTGCTCGGTCTCTACTACCGCCTGGCCGGCGAGATCGGCGGCGCGCCGGGCGCACAGGTCGTGCCGAAGGGCGGTATGGGCGCGGTGATCGCCACGATCCGCGCCGCTGCCGAACATGCCGGCGTGGCCCTATGCACCGGTGCCTCGGTCGCGAAGATCGTCGTGGAAAGCGGCCGCGCCGTCGGCTTGGCGCTGGCGAGCGGCGAAGAAATCCACGCTGATACAATCGTTTCGGCTGTCAATCCGACGACCACATTGCTCACCCTCGTCGGCGCGCCGTTGCTCGACACCGGCTTGGTTCGCAAGGTGAAGAATATTCGCATGAAGGGCGATGTCGCCAAGCTCAATCTGGCGCTTGACGGCGTGCCGGATTTTCCCGGCGTCGCGGCGCAAGACCTGCACGGCCGTCTTGTCATCGCTCCCTCGCCCGACCATGTCGAGCGCGCCTTCAACCCGGCGAAATACGGTGAATTCTCGCCTGAGCCTGTCATGGAGATCACCTTGCCGTCGCTGACTGATCCGTCGCTGGCGCCTCAAGACGGTTGCATCCTTTCGGCGAATGTACAGTATGCGCCCTACGCGTTGAAGGAAGGCTGGGAGACGGGCAAGCCGAAATTCCTCGCCGCGATCATGGCGCAACTGGAAGCCCACGCGCCGGGCATCGGCAGGCTGGCGCGGCACGCTGAACTACTTACGCCGGCCGACATCGAGGTGCGCTATCTTATGCCGGGCGGCCACTGGCACCATGGCGAATTGCAGGCCGATCAGATGCTGTTCTCCCGGCCCGTTTCCGGCTGGTCGGGCTACGACACGCCGATCGAAAGGCTTTATCTCGCCGGCGCCGGCTCGCATCCCGGCGGCGGCATTTCCGGTTTGCCGGGCCTGAATGCCGCGCGGCGGATCTTAGCGGCGAGGGCTGAGAGATGAATATTTCGACCCTAAAACCCTCTCCGACGCAGGTCTGGCAAATCGCCCAATCGCATTTTCGCACGCTGCGGGCGGACACGCCTTTCCAGCCGCGCATCGATGCCGCCGCCAAAACCAACGAGTGGTACAATTGGTCCGGCTACCGCGCGCCGCATTCGCTATGGGACGAGGAACTGGAATATTTCGCCATCCGTAGCCAGGCAGCGCTGTTCGACATCTCACCGATGACGAAATACCGCATCGAGGGGCCGGAGGCGGAAGCCTTCTGCAACAGGCTCACTTTGCGCGACGTGACCAGACTGAAGCCGGGCCGCGTCCACTACACCGCCTGGTGCGACGACCAAGGTTTTGTCCTTGACGACGGCACGCTGTTTCGTCTCTCGCCCGACCGTTTCCGCCTGTGCTGCCAGGGGCGGCACCTGCCCTGGCTGCTCGATTCCGCAATCGGCTTCACCGTCAGGATCGGGGAAGAAACCGAACAGGTGGCAGGCCTGGCGCTGCAAGGTCCGACTTCGTTTGCCGTGCTGCGCGACGCCGGCTTTGCCGGCATTGAGCGATTGAAGCCGTTCGACCTGGCCGACTTTGCGCATGAGAGCGGGGCCGTCACGATCTCGCGTACCGGCTTTACCGGGGATCTCGGCTATGAATTGTTCGTCGAACGCGAACTTGCACTGCCGCTATGGGACCGGCTGATGGTAGCGGGCCAATTGCATGGTATTCGCCCTATCGGCTATGCCGCGCTCGACCGTGCGCGGATCGAGGCGGGCCTGATCGTCGCCAACGCCGATTTCACCGCTGCTCAACAGGCCGTCCGTGCCGACCGCCAACGCTTGCCCTACGAGATCGGGCTGGGCTTCATGGTCGATGCGGACAAGGGGCATTTCAACGGCCGTCGGGCCATCCTGGACGCACGCGCCGGCAAGAAGCTGCGCTATGTCCTGGTGGGACTGGAAATCGAAGGCAATATTCCCGCCGAGCACGCCATCGTCTATCACAAGAAGAATCGGGAGGTCGGGCTGGTCAGCGCGGCCATCTGGGCCCCGACGGCCAAGAAGAGCGTCGCCATCGCGTCGCTGCGGCGGCCGTTCGGCGATCTGATCCTCGACGACCTCTGGGTCGAAATCTACGCCATGCGCGAATTGCGCTACGAACGGGTGATGAAGCGCGCAAGAATCGTGCCCCGACCGTTCATAAGGCTCGAACGCCGCAGCGCAACCCCGCCGGCGGACTTCTGACATGCCCATGGAAGACGATCCCGAACGCGCCGAACAGTGGGCGCTGGTCAATACGCCTCTTGGCGTGGAGTGGTCGGGCCGCACCCGCTATGCGGCGGCGATGTTCTTCTACCGGCGTGGCGAGATGGACGCCGGAACATTGGAGGTCTATCGCATCTGTGCCCGGCTCGATGCCGAGAACCCCCTGCCGATTGTCCATGAGCGCGGCATCGGCAAGGGCTGGTTGAGCCAGATGGGTTTCGATGGCCTGTGAATATACGATACCGCGTAGGCTCGACGGCAGGCAGAGACGGCAAAACAGCCCAACGAGGTTTTACTGGCCGGGAATCATGGGTTGGACTCAAAATCGTTGAAAGCCATTGGCCTTGACGCTATATTACGTCAGAGTAAGCGGCATGGAGCATTGTAATGGGCTTGGCACAATATTCGGACCACGGCATGTTCGCGCCTCGAAAGATCGCGGACGCCTTTCGCACGACCAGCGAAGAAGTCGCCCGTACGGTCGGACTGGGCAAGGATGCGATCCAGCGCAAGGAAAGGGTTCGCTCCGACAAGACCCAGCGGCGGCTGCGCGAAATGGTGGAAATCATCAATAAGGTCGAGCCTCGTTTCGGCTCTGCGCTGATGGCTTATGCCTGGTACCGCTCCGAGCCGTTGCCTGGCTTTTCCGGCATGACGGCGATGCAACTGGTCCGAGAGGGGCGGGCCGATGACGTGCTCGACTATATCGACGCGATCGATGCCGGCGTCCACGCCTAAGCCGGTCGATGCGTTTCCAGGGAGTTCTCTACCGGGCGCTGAATCCGATTTATGCGCGTGAACCATTGTCCGGCCGCGGCGCGGAGCTTTACGGTGGCCGCTTCAATGCAAAGGGAACACCGGCGCTTTATACATCGCTTTCGGTCATGACGGCGCTTAGGGAAGCCAATCAGATCGGCAATCTGCAGCCGACGACGCTCGTCTCCTATGGTGCCGACATCGAGCGCGTTTTCGACAGCCGAGACGATGCGGCCTTGAAGTCGGAAGGAATGAATGCTGCCGCGCTCGCTGATTCAACCTGGCGCGACCAGATAAAAGCGAGCGGAGAAGCAAGAACGCAGAGCTTCGCCCACAGGCTTTCAGCATCGGGCTACCACGGGTTGCTGGTCAGGAGCTTTGCACCCGGAACTACCGGCGACGATCTCAACCTCGTGCTATGGAAATGGAGCGACGCTCCGCCCTCGCGCCTCACCCTGATCGATGATGAGCACCGCCTGATGCGGTGACGGCAAGCTATCGCAATGGCCACGACAAAGGCAGTTACAGGCTACGGACGAAACCGTCGCTGGCCGTGAGCAGGCGGCGCGTGTAGTCCTGCGCGACCTTGCGCGAAACGAGATCGGCGGCCGCAAGCTGTTCTACCGCTTCTCCATCCTGCATGACCATCAGCCGGCCGCACATGTGGGTGATGACGGCGAGATCGTGGCTGACCATCAGGAAGGTCAGGCCGCGTGCGTTGCGCACCTCTTCGAGCAGGTTGAGCACCTCGGCTTGCACGGAGGCGTCCAGTGCCGAGGTCGGCTCGTCGAGCAACAGGATAGACGGTTCGAGGATCAGCGCGCGGGCGATGGCCACGCGCTGGCGCTGGCCACCGGAAAGCTGGTGCGGATAACGGAAGCGGAAGCCGGACCCGAGCCCCACCTCGTCAAGTGCCTGGGCAATGCGGCGTTCGCCGTCGCCGATGCCGTGAATGGCAAGCGGTTCCTGCAACAGCCGGTCCACCGTCTGGCGCGGATGCAGCGAGCCGTATGGGTCCTGAAAAACCATCTGGATCTGCCGGTAGAAAGCCTTGTCGCGGCGATGGCCAAGTTGCTTGCCGTTGATCGAGATCGTGCCCGCCGCTGCCGGCGCCAGGCCGGCGATGGCACGCAGCAGGGTGGACTTGCCGGAGCCGGATTCCCCGACGAGGCCGAAGGATTCGCCCGGCTGCACGGCAAGGTTCACGCCTTTCAGCGCGCGAAAGCGGTCGAAAACGACGTCCAGTCCCTGTACCGCGAGAGCCGCGCTCATGCCGCCCACTCCGCCTTGCGCTGCAACACCGGCAGCGGATGGCGGTCGCTGCCGATGCGCGGCATGCAGTCGAGCAGGCCGCGCGTATAGGGATGCTGCGCCTTGTGCAATTCCGAGGCCTTCAATTGCTCGACCACCTTGCCGGCATACATGACCACGACGCGGTCGCAAAAGGAGGAGACGAGGCGCAGATCGTGCGAGATGAAGATCAGGCCCATGCCGCGCTCGCTGACCAGCTCGTCGAGGATGGCGAGCACGTCGAGTTGCACGGTGACGTCGAGCGCCGAGGTGGGCTCGTCGGCGATCAGCAGTTCAGGGTCGGCGATCAGCATCATGGCGATCATGGCGCGCTGGCCCATGCCGCCCGAAACCTCGTGCGGATGCAGGTCGAAGACCCGGCCAGGGTCGCGGATCTGCACGGCGGCCAGCATGTCGAGCGCGCGTTCCCGCGCCTCGGCCTTCGATACCTTTTCATGAGTTCTCAGCGTTTCGACGATCTGGCGGCCAATGGTCATGACCGGATCGAGCGAATATTTCGGATCCTGCAGGATCATGGCGATGCGCCCGCCGCGCAGCGCGCGGCGCGTGGCCGGCGGCGCGGAAAGCAGGTCGATACCGTCGAAAGCGAGCCTTTTCGCCGAGACTTCCGCCTGCGGCGGCGTCAGGCCCATAATGGCGCGGCCGGTCTGCGATTTGCCCGAACCGGATTCGCCGACAACGCCCAGCCGCTCGCGGCCGAGCGAGAAACTCACGCCCCGCACCGCCTCGACCGCGCCGGTGCGCGTCGGGAAGGTGACGCGCAAATCCTCGACCTCAAGCAATGTGCTGGCCTTGTCGCTCATTGGTCACCGCTGCGAGGGTCGAGCGCATCGCGCAGGCCGTCGCCGAGAAGGTTGAAGCCGAGGCTGACGATCAGGATGGCGAAACCGGGAACGCCCGCCACCCACCACTGGTCGAGCACGAAACGGCGGCCGGACGCGATCATCGCGCCCCATTCGGGCAGCGGCGGCTGCGCGCCGAGGCCGAGGAAGCCGAGGCCGGCGGCCGTCAGGATGATGCCGGCCATGTCGAGCGTCACGCGCACGATCAGCGACGACAGGCACAGCGGCATGATGTGGCGCACCACGATGCGCAACGGCGAAGCGCCCATCAACTGTACCGCCTTGATGTAATCGGAATTGCGCACCGTCAGCGTCTCGGCGCGGGCAATGCGGGCATAGGGCGGCCAGGACGTTATGGCGATGGCGATGATGGCGTTCTCGATACCGGGGCCAAGGGCTGCGACGAAGGCAAGCGCCAGCACCAGCTTGGGAAAGGCGAGAAAGATGTCGGTGATGCGCATCAGCACCGCGTCGATCCAGCCGCCGGCATAACCCGCGACCGTCCCCACCGCGAGCCCGATCGGCGCGGCGATGATGGCGACCAGCACCACCACATAGAGCGTCCAGCGCGAGCCGTAGAGAATGCGCGAATAGATGTCGCGGCCAAGATCGTCGGTGCCCAGCCAGTGGTCCGGGCCGGGCGGCAGAAGCCGTGCGCCGGCAAGGTCGCCGATATAGGGCGAATGCGTCGCCAGCACGCCGGCAAGTGCGGCGATGAGCAAGAAGGCAAGGATGATGAAAAGGCCGATCAGCGCCAGCCGGTTGGCCGAAAAGCGCAGCCAGCCGATATAGGCGCGGCCGAGTCTCGCCTGCCGGCGCGTCGCCGGCCGCTCCGAGAGCAGCCATTCGCGGCGGGTCAGAGGCATTTCGCTCATTGTACCTTGGTCCTCGGGTCGAGCAGCCGATAGAGCAGGTCGGACAGGAGATTGATCCCGATGAACACCGAGCCGATGATGATGGTGCCGCCGAGCACGGCGTTCATGTCGGCGTTTTGCAGGGAATTGGTGATGTAAAGGCCGATGCCCGGCCAGGAAAACACCGTCTCCGTCAGCACCGAGCCTTCCAGCAGGTTGGCGTAAGACAGCGCGATGACCGTGACCATCGGCACGGCGGCGTTGCGCAGCGCATGCCCCCAGATGATGCGGCTTTCCGATAAGCCCTTGGCACGCGCGGCAACGATATATTCCTGCGCCAGTTCGTTCAGCATGAAGGAGCGCGTCATGCGGCTGATATAGGCGAGCGAGAAATAACCGAGCAGCGACGCGGGCAGGATGATGTGGCGGAACGCATCCCAGAACACGTCCCATTGCCCCTGCCACGCCGCATCCAGCAGATAGAACCCGGTGATCGGCGTGAAAGTATATTGATAGACGATGTCGAGTCGGCCGGGAAATGCCGCCCATTGCAGACGCGCATAAAACAGCACCAGGGCCAGCAGACCGAGCCAGAAAATCGGCACCGAATAACCGACCAGACCGATAACGCGGACAAACTGATCGGTGAGACTGCCGCGCTTGACGGCGGCGAGAACGCCAAGCGGCACACCGACCACCGAGCCGATCAGCGTGCCCAGCGTGGCCAGTTCCATGGTGGCGGGAAAGGCGCGGCGAATATCCTCCATCACCGGATTTGTGGTGAGGACGGAGCGGCCGAAATCGCCGCTCAGCGCATGCGTGATATAGATATAGAACTGCTCGATCAGCGGCAGGTCGAGCCCCATTTCGCGGCGCGTACGCGCCACCACGTCGGCCGGCGCGCGATCGCCCAGCACGGCCAGCGCCGGGTCGATCGGGATGACGCGGCCAATGAAGAACGTCACCGCCAGCAGGCCGAGATAGGTGATGATGGCGATGAAAACAAAACGCCCCACCGCCTTGGCGACGGCACCGGCGCGCGCGCCTGGTCGCGGTGCCGAAGCCTCGTTGTCAATCACACTCACGCGAGAAGCCCTGCCCGGTCAGTCCTTGGAGATCGGGGCGACGAAATTGGTGTCGAAGCTCGGCCCGAGCTTGAAGCCCTTGAGATTGTCGCGATAGGCCGCAACCTCGATCTGCTGGAAGATGATGGCGAAGGGGCTGGTTTCCAGAACCTTCTTCTGAAGGTCCTTGTAAAGATCGGCGCGCTTGGCCGAATCCTTTTCCAGAAGAGCAGCTTCCGTCTGCTTGGAAAGCTCCGGAATGTCCCACGCATTGCGCCAGGCAAGCGTCGCTACCGGGCCGTCGTCGGAATTGTCGGCATTGGAGGCGAAGGTCTGGGCGTTGGAGTTCGGATCGAAATAATCCTGCCCCCACTGGCCGATATAGATGTCGTGATTGCGGGCGCGGTATTTGGTCAGCGTCTGCTTGCCGTCGCCCGGAATGATTTCGATCTTGATGCCGGCCTGCCCGGCGGTCTGCTGGATCGATTCGGCAATACCGGTCACCGGTTGGCCGTTGCGCACGTCCATGGTGACGTTGAAGCCATCCTTCAGGCCGGCCTTTTCCAGAAGTTCCTTGGCCTTGGCCACGTCCAGCTTGAACGGGTTTTCGTCGAGCGCGCCGAGATCGCCCTTGGGCAGGAAGGTTTGGTGGATCTCGCCTATGCCCTTGATCAGCGTCTTGCCGATGGCGTCGTAGTTGATGAGATATTTGAACGCCTGGCGCACTTCGGGCTTGGCCAGTTTCTCGTTCTTCTGGTTGAGGCTGATGTAATAGAGCGTGCCCTTTGGCGCGCTGATCGTCTTGATGCCGCTCTTGTCGGCAATGGCATCGAGATCGTTGGGTTCGAGATTGCGCGCCACGTCGATATCGCCCGCCACCAGCGCAAGCCGCTGGGCCGAGCTTTCCTTCATGTGGCGGTAGATGACGCGGGCGAGCTTGCTCTTTTCGCCATTATAATTGTCGTTGCGATCCAGCACGACGGCCTGATTGGCCTGCCATTCACGCAGCGTGAAAGGGCCGGAACCTGCGGAATGCTTCTTCATCCAGTCATTGCCGAAATCATTGTCGTATTTGTAGTCGTCGGATGGCGTGACGGGCTTGAGGTGCTCCATCACCAGTTTCTTGTCGACGACGGCGCCGACCGTGGCCGACAGACAGTTCAGCACGAAGCTCGGCGCGTAGGGCTTGTCCACGGTGAAGACGAACGTGCCGTCATCCGCCGCCTTGGCCTTTTCGGTGACATTGTCCTTGGTGAGTCCGAACTGAGTGAGGATGAAGGCGGGACCTTTGTCCAGCTTGACGGCGCGCTCGAACGACCAGGCGACATCCGCCGCCGTGATCGGGTTCCCCGAAGCGAATTTGAGGCCCGGCTTCAGCTTGAACGTATAGGTCAGCCCGTCGTCGGAAACGGTCCAGCTTTCGGCGATGTCGCCCTTGACCTTGGACGTATCGTCGAGGTCGAGCCTGACCAGAAGCTCGTAGGTGTTGCCGATGATTTCCGCGGTCGATATCTCGAACGACTCGGCCGGATCCATGGTGATGATATCGTCGATCGCAAAGCCTTCGACCAGCGTGTCGGCGGGCGTGTCGGCATGAGCGGCCATAGGCGCGCCGGCGATAAGCAGCGCGGCCAGCGCGGCACCCGAAAGCCACATGCGCGGGCGCAGAGCAAAGTTTTCCATCATCATGGTTGTCGTCCCTGTCTTCGTTCCCTGTTTTCGTTATCCGGCTCCCGGCCGGTCAGCGGCCTTTCCGATGATGGAAAAGAAGATGCGAGGCCGCTCCGGGAGGACCTCGCATGTCCGCTTGGCCCCAACCATAGCGACGCACCTTGAGCACGGCAACGGGTTTTGCGATCCTCGTCTCCGATCCATGGGCTCGTCCCGCCACAGCGGCACCGACCATTGTCTATCCCTTGGCACAACCTGTGCGCGGCCCCTCCCTCAAAACAAGTTGATAGTCGCGGTTGAACCATCCTGGCTTGAAAGCCGTTGCTGTCACGAGCGCCCTGATGGAACATCGGATTAACCAAAGACTGGCTCCCTTTTTTTCGGCCTGAGGTTGGCCGGAGCAAACAACAATGAGCGACGCGGACTTCTCCTGTGACCTTTCCTCGGCGGCAACGCCTTTCCCACATTTTTGGGAGCGTGTGGTCGGGTCGGATCATGCCCCGATGGCGTTACGCGCTGACTGGCAGCAGCAATTGCGCCGATGCCATGAGGAGCTTGGCTTCCGCTATGTTCGCTTCCACGGCTTGCTGTGTGACGAGATGGGCACGCTCATCTGTCACAAGGACGAATTGCTCTATTCCTTCTTCAACATCGACCAGGCGTTCGACTACCTTGTCGATATCGGCATGAAGCCATTCGTTGAACTGAGCTTCATGCCGTGGACCTTCGCCTCCGGCGAGGCCACCGTCTTCCGCTATCAAGGCCGCGTGAGCCCGCCGAAGGACTATGGTGCATGGGCGACGCTCATTCGCAAACTGGCCGAACATTGGGTCGGTCGCTACGGTGTCGCGGAAGTAAGAAGCTGGTTTTTCGAGGTCTGGAACGAGCCGAACCTGCAAGCCTTCTGGAGCGGAACTCAAGACGACTATTTCAAGCTTTACCGCCATAGCGTCGAGGCCCTGAAGGGCGTGGACGGCGCGTTGCAGGTCGGCGGCCCGGCCAGTGCCAGGAACCAATGGGTCGGGGAACTGGTGGCATTTTGCGACAAGAACGGGCTGCCGCTCGATTTCGTCAGCACCCACCAATATCCGACCGACGTCGTCGAAGGCACGTCACTGGGAGACGAGGACGACGCGACCGAGGAACATCTGGCGAAGAGCCGGCGCGGCATCATGCGCGAATGGGCGGAAGATGTGCATCGCCTCGCCAAAGGTCGGCCGGTCTATTACACGGAGTGGAACACGTCATCTAATCCGCGTGATCCACTGCACGATCAACCCTATGCCGCTGCATTTGACGTCAAGACGGTGATGGAAGCCAGTGGTCTGGTCGAGGCCTACAGTTTCTGGACCTTCACTGACATCTTCGCCGAGAACTATTTCCCGTCAGTGCCTTTTCATGGCGGCTTCGGGTTGCTCAACCTGCATGGCATTGCCAAGCCGAGCTACCGCGCCTTCGAACTGCTCCATCACCTTGGAACCGAGCAACTGCCGGTCCGTGGCCGCCATGAGACCGTCGACGCGTGGGCAATCCGCGACGGCCGGCACCTGACTGTCCTGATGACAAACCATACCTTGCCTGGCAAGGCGATCACGGTGGAGCAGATGCGTATTCATCTGAAAAATACCGGCAAACCGCTTGCCGCCGCCATTCAGCGTATCGATGATGACCATGCCAATGCCAGAAAACTGTGGTGCGAGATGGGCGAACCGACCTACCCAACAGCGGCCGAACTGGAGCGGCTCGGCGAAGTCTCAAATCTGGTCACGGAACCACAGCCCTGGACAACGGAGGCAGGGGCAATCTCGATCAACGTCGAGTTACCTCCACACGCCGTCGCGGCAGTGACGATGGAATTCGCACCGGCGGACTGAGCGATGGGCCAGAGTACGACGATCAAGCCTCCGCTCAGCGACGACCTGCTTGCAGCGCTCCAGCGCAAAACCTTCGATTATTTCCTCTATGAGGCCAATCCGGCCAACGGGCTGGTCGCCGACAGGAGCAGGAACGATTCGCCGGCAAGCATAGCGGCGGTCGGGCTGGCGCTGACGGCCTATCCGGTCGGCGTCGCGCGCGGTTTCATGACACGCGACGACGCCTGCGCCCGCACGCTCGCCACCCTGCGCTTTTTCTGGAACAGCAACCAGGACACCGATCCGCAAGGCACCGGCTACAAGGGCTTTTACTATCATTTTCTCGATATGGAGACAGGCCGGCGCGTGTGGCAGTGCGAATTGTCCACGATCGACACAGCCCTTCTGATGGCCGGCATTCTGACGGCCGGGGCATATTTCCGCGAAGACAATGAGGACGAAGAGGAAATCCGAAAGCTTTCGGAAGAGCTTTACCGGCGCGTCGACTGGGACTGGGCCCGTAATGGCGGCGCCACCCTCACCCATGGCTGGAAGCCGGAAAGCGGCTTCATCGACTTTCGCTGGGAGGGCTATGACGAGGCACTGATCCTTTATGTGCTGGGCCTTGGCTCGCCGACCCATCCCCTGCCGCCGGAAAGTTATGCGGCGTGGCTCTCGACCTATCGATGGCGCAAGATCCATGGCCGGGAATTTCTTTACGCCGGCCCGCTCTTCATTCATCAGCTTTCACATCTATGGCTCGATTTTCGCGGCATAAAGGATGCGTTCATGCGCGAGCATGGCAGCGATTATTTCGAGAACAGCCGCCAGGCGACGTTCGTGCAGCGGGAATATGCGATCCGCAATCCGCTGGAATTCGCCGGTTATCATGAAAGCAGTTGGGGCATCACCGCCAGCGACGGGCCGGGACACGAAACCGTATTGATCAGCGGCGTCGAGCGAAAATTTTACGGTTATCTGGCGCGGGGCGCGCCTTACGGCCCGGACGATGGAACCCTGTCGCCTTGGGCCACCGTCGCATCGCTGCCATTTGCACCGGAAATCGTTCTGCCGGCCTTGCGCCATTTCCATGACATAGAGCTCAATCTCGACAACCCTTACGGTTTCAAGGCCAGCTTCAATCCAACGTTGGCGGACGGCGGCAGTCATCCCGCCGGCTGGGTGGCACCCGACCATCTTGGCCTCAATCAAGGCCCGATCGTGCTGATGATCGAAAATTACCGATCTGATTTCCTTTGGCGCCTGATGCGCAACTGTCCACACATTACACGCGGATTGCGCCGGGCAGGATTCGCCGGCAGATGGCTGTGAAATTTGCCATTGAGCTTTCATACGTCGGCCCGTCAGGAAGTTCCGGCGGTACATCCGGTGGGACTTCGGGCTCCCGACTCGGTTCAGGAACCGGTCTTGGCGAAGGCGGTGGTATTCCTGGAGGCTCATCTGGCTGGCGTTCCGGCGGTGTGGGTGGATGATCGGGAATACAGTGTGCCGGTACAGGTCCATTTGGCCGGATCATGATGTGTTCGTCCGCAATTTTACGATTTGTCGGTTTCCTCTCGAACAGCCGGGCCTGCGACAGGTTCCCTGACTTTCCGAAAATTTAAAAAGAATTCTCCCGGTGACTCTCCTTCACCTTTGCCGCGCGTCGCGAATTGGAACATCAAGCGCGCGCATGAGTTTCAGGAGCATCGGAAATAAAGGCTGGCGCGTGTGATATTCGCGTCGCGAAGGAGGAAGCAGTGGCTAAGACCGTTCCTGCAAAAAAGGCCCGTCAGGGGCGTCGGGGACTACATGTCCTGATAATTCTAATAGTCGGACTACTGCTCGCATTGATAGTTTGGTTCGGCGTCGAGTTCTTTGGTGAGGCCATTCAAAACACTTCGGCTATCCACCGCAATGCAGCAAACGTATAGTCGCTATCGTCGGAACCTGCTAGACCGGCGCCCTGCACGGGCTGGGACGGGCTCACGTTGAGCCGATAGGTTGCCGGCCCGTTCACGTCTTGGAACGCCGGTGGAAGTTTCTCCCGATATGCCGGATTATGAATCCGGTCCTCGTTGCTGAACGAACGTGATTGAACGGATGGCGTCCAAACACCAATCGAAGCGGGTCATTTATGCGGCGCTGGCAGGTAATTTTGCCATCGCCGTTGCAAAATTCATCGCGGCCGGCTTGACCGGAAGTTCGGCTATGCTGAGTGAAGGTGTCCACTCCCTGGTCGATACCGGCAACCAGTTTCTTCTCTTATACGGAATGCGCCGAGCGTCGCGGCCTCCCGACAAGGCACACCCGCTCGGCCATGGACGAGAGCTATATTTCTGGTCTTTCGTCGTCGCGTTGCTGATCTTCGCGCTCGGCGCCGGAATTTCGATCTATGAAGGTATCGTCCATATCCGCGATCCTGAGCCGATCGAGAACCCGGTCGTGCCGTATATCGTGCTTGGATTGTCGTTCCTGTTCGAAGGTGCGTCCTGGTACATCGCGTTGAAGGAGTTCAGAAAAAGCAAACCTCCCGGCAGCTATTTCGAAGCGATACGGCAGAGCAAGGACCCGACGACCTTTACGGTTCTGTTCGAGGACAGCGCCGCGTTGATCGGCCTTCTTATTGCTTTTGTCGGCATTGTTTCGGCACAATATACCGGAATTCCGGAACTTGATGGCGTAGCATCGGTCGGAATCGGCCTTGTTCTCGGCGCCGTCGCCATCATCCTTGCGCGCGAATGCAAAGGGCTTTTGATCGGCGAAGCGGCGGTTCCCGAGGTGCAGTCGGCGATCTTGCGCATTGTCAAAAAGGACTCGGCCGTCGAAAATGCAAATGGTGTCCTTACCGTGCACTTGGGGCCGGACCAGGTGGTGGTGAATCTCAGCATCGAATTTCACGATACTTTGCCGATACCCGAGATGGAGGCCGCCGTGGAGCGCATAGAAAGGGCCGTTAAGAAAACGTTCCCCCAAGTCACGGCCTTGTTCATCAAGCCCCAACGTGCACAAACCTTCGCGGATTGGCGATCGCGGCTCATCAACTGAGCGTTCGTCGCTATGTGATGGCGTCGGCGACCATGGCCCTCGCGTTCTCCCAGAAGATGTCCGTGGTCGGGCTGCGGTTTTCCACCGCCCGGTACAGTCGGATTTCAAGGTCGAGCGTCCAATGGTCCGCCTCGGCCGCCAACACCAGGACGCCGGCGCGAAGTTCGTGCTCGACGAGGCTTTCAGGCAACCAGCACAGGCCAGCGCCGGTCACGGCCAATGTCTTCAAGCCAGCGCTGATGGTGTTTTCATGCACCGTCAGGCGCCGGAAAGCCGGCCGTGCGGCAAAAAGCCGTTGCAGTGCCACGCCGAAGAACGAACTGAGGCCATAGCTCAGATAGGGAACCGTCAGCCGCTCTTCGACCGCCCGTTCAAGCAGGCCCGACCCGGCGACCCACTTACCCTGGACCTGAAGTTCGGGGGCGCTTACCGGGATCACCCGGTCATGGCCGATCGTCAGGAAATCGAAACGCTCGCGGTTGAGATGAAAAGGAACATCGCTATGCGCATAGGTCAGGAAGAAGTCAGCTTCGCCATCGGTCAGCGCCGTCAGGTTCGCCTCGATGCCGCCGCGGTCGGGGATGAGCGACGTTCTCAGACCCGGTATTGCCGTCGCCAGCGCCTGCAGCCAGGCCGGGAAAAAGGTGACCGTCAGCGTATGCAGCGCGGCAAGGCGGATCATGCCGTGTTCGGCCACCGGACGTAGCATCTCCCTCGATGCGTAAAAGGTTCGGATCACCTCCCGCGCCACCGGCAGGAAATTCTCGCCCGCCGGAGTCAGTTCGGCAGGGATCGTCGCGCGGCTGATCAGCACCGCTTCGAGCCAGGTTTCGAGTTGCCGGATCCGCCTGCTCAATGCCGGTTGCGTGACATGCCGGATCTCGGCGGCGCGCGAGAAACTGAACGTCTCGGCAATCGCAACGAAATCCTCGAGCCATTTCAGTTCCATTCAACAGCTTCCGATGACCGGTTGTGGTGACATTTTCCTCTTAATGCACTGATCCCAAATCATTATGCAAGAACGGAATATCTTTGTGTTGAAAATGAATTGGCCGCTGCGGTCCGCCGCGTTGCAGTGTGCACGCCTGTTCAGTCGATATGGTGAGAGGGGCGCGGCGCCGTGGGGAGAGTTGTTTACTGCAAAGGCGCGTTCGTGCCCGAAGGCGATGCGCATCTCAGCATCTTTGACCGAGGCTTCCTCTTTGGCGATGCCGTCTATGAGGTCACCGCCGTTCTCGGTGGGCAGATGATCGACAATGATGCACATCTCGACCGGTTCGAGCGTTCGCTTGCGGCTCTCGCGATCCCGCTGCCGGTACCGCGCGCCGAGATCGAACGCATACAGGCCGAACTGATCGTACAAAACAATCTCGCGGAGGGCACCGTCTATATGCAGGTGTCACGCGGCGAGGCGGATCGGGATTTTCTGTATCCTGAAGGGCTTTCGGCAAACCTCGTTGCCTTTACGCAGGCAAGGAAACTTGCCGATACGCCCTCCCAGAAAAATGGCATCGCGGTCGACTTGGCGGCGGATTTGCGTTGGCAAAGGCGTGATATCAAGACGGCGATGCTCCTGGGCCAGGTCCTTCTCAAGCATCAGGCGCGCGCCAATGGATTTGGCGATGTCTGGATGGTGGAAGACGGTCTGGTGACCGAAGGCTCGTCCTCGACTGCCTTCATCGTAACCGCTGACGGGCGCGTGGTGACGCGACCGAATTCGCACGTCGCCTTGCCCGGCTGCACGCGCAAGGCAGTGCTTCGGCTGTGCGACAGCCATGGCTTGCGCCTGGAGGAGCGTCCCTTTTCGCCGGCCGAGGCTCAAGGCGCCGCCGAGGCCTTTCTCACCAGTGCGTCATCCTTTGTCACTCCGGTTATCAGGATCGGAGATGTGACGATTGCCGATGGCAAGCCGGGGCCGATGACCCGGCAATTGCAAGCTTACTATCTCGAAGCCGCGCGCGGCCCTAGGCCGGCTTCGACCTGCCGAGCGTAGCGCGGCCTTGGCCTTGGCAAGCACTGCAGCCTTGGGCAATGGCCCCGTCTGGAAATACTGAACCGGCAGTGGCACCGTACCCAGTGAAGTTGCCGTCAGAATCTGTTTTCTTCAGGTAGGAAAAAGCCGCGCTGGATATGGTCCACTGAGAAAGGGTTTGGAAATGACATCGGCCCGAGATTTCGGCTTGTGTATCGGGCGTCTGCCGACCGGGCCGCTCAATGCCATCACCGACATCGCCGGCGTGACAGTCGGGCACCACACCGTCCGTGATGGCGGCGCGGCTACCGGTGTCACCGCCATTCTCCCACATTCGGGAAACCTGTTTCGGCGCAAGGTTCGCGCCGGCGTCGAAATCATCAATGGCTTCGGCAAGTCTGTCGGCCTGATGCAGGTTGCCGAGCTTGGAACCGTGGAAACGCCGATCCTGTTGACCAACACCTTTGGCGTGGGAAATTGCGCGAACGTTCTCATCCACCGCGCGATTACCGATAACCCGGAAATCGGGCGCAGAACCTCGACGGTCAATCCGCTGGTGTTCGAGTGCAATGACGGCGAGATCAACGACATTCAGGCCCTGCATGTGCGCGCCGAGCATGCGCTTGCCGCGTTGGGCGATGCCCATGGCGGACCGCTGGCGCAGGGGGCAATCGGGGCGGGAACGGGCATGACCGCGTTCGGCTTCAAGGCCGGGATCGGCACCGCGTCAAGGACCATGCAGATCGGCGGGCACGAGCATCTGCTCGGCGCGCTGGTTCTAGCCAATTTCGGCAACGCCGGCGATCTTGTCCTGCCGGACGGACGCCGGCCCGATCCACGCGGCATGGAGCAGGCCGAAAAGGGCTCGGTCATCGTCATCCTGGCAACGGACCTGCCTTTGGGCGACCGGCAATTGCGGCGCGTGGCGCGGCGCGCCGGGGCCGGCTTGGCGCGGCTCGGCGCCTTCTGGGGCAATGGCAGCGGCGATATCGCCCTGTGCTTCACGACCGCCGACATGGTCGAGCATGAACCGCCGACGCCGTTTCAGCCGATACGGCACCTGGCCGAAGGCCGGATCGACATTCCGTTTCGCGCCGCCGCCGAGGCGACACAGGAGGCGGTGCTGAATGCACTTTGCGCCGCCGCCCCTGCTGTCGGACGCTCCGGCCGGCATTTTCCCTCGCTCGCCGACTGGCTGAAGGAGAACCCCCTGCCACGAAGATCTTTCTGAGCGCCGATCATCGCGAGTTCCGCGCCTTGATGACGGCGGAAGTCGTGGCCGCCTGCGAGGGTGCGCGCGACTTCACGGCCCGCGTGCGGTTGCATTCTCGACCTCCGATTCCTTCGAAATCCAGCGCGCGCTCCGGTTCATCCTTTCCTGAACTCTCCAATCATCCAAGCTGCCCTGCCGGTCTGTCAATCGGACCGTCGTGAAGACCCGGTAATCGACTTGCCTCGATTTGCACGCGCGCTAGTTGTCCAATAAGCTGACTTGGCTCGGATGCCGACTCACGGGGATAGGAGCGTATGAGCCTCGATCCGCTTTTGTTATCAAGGCTACAGTTCGTCTGGGTTATCGCGTGGCATATCTTGCTCCCCGCGTTCACTGTGGGTTGCGCCTCCTATATCGCTGTGCTGGAAGGCATGCGTTTCTTTACTGGCCGCGACATCTATCTGCGGATCTCGAATTTCTGGATCAAGCTGTTTTCTGTGTCCTTCGGCATGGGCGTCGTCTCAGGCATCGTCATGCCGTTTCAATTCGGCACCAACTGGAGCCGTTTTTCCGACAGCACGGCTAATGTGCTGGCGCCACTGTTTGCCTATGAGGGGTTGACGGCATTTTTTCTGGAAGCAGCCTTTCTCGGCGTGCTGTTGTTCGGGCGCAAACTCGTTCCAGCCTGGGCGCATTTCGTTGCCGCGCTGATGGTCGCCTTTGGGACGTTGCTGTCCTCGTTCTGGATTCTTTCGGCCAATAGCTGGATGCAGACACCGGTCGGCTATGAACTGGTTGACGGCCGCTTTTATCCGAAGGATTGGATGGCGATCGTCTTCAATCCGTCTTTCCCCTACAGGCTCGGCCACACGGTGGTCGGTTTTTATGTCACGACCGCCTTCGTCGTGGTCGGTGTTGGCGCCTGGCTCTTGAGACGGGGGCGCTTCCAGGAGGAAGGCCGATTGATGGTATCGATGTCGTTGTGGCTTTTGACGGTATTGGTGCCTCTGCAGATATTCCTGGGCGATCTACATGGACTCAATACGCTGCATTATCAGCCGGCGAAGCTGGCGGCGATCGAGGCGCATTGGGACACCGGCAGCCGCGTGCCCCTAAATCTGTTCGCCATCCCCGACGAAAAGAACGAAACCAATCATTATGTCCTGGATGTGCCGGTATTGGGCAGTCTGATCCTCGCTCATGATGCAAACGGCACCATTCGCGGGCTCAAGGATTTTCCCCGCGCGGACCGGCCGCCGGTCGCGATTCCCTTCTTTGCATTCCGCATCATGGTCGGCCTTGGTTTGATCATGCTGGCGGTGGTGGCGATGAGTTGGTGGCTGCGCTACCGGGGCAAACTGTTCACCACGCCATGGTTCCTGCGCGTATGTCAGTGGTCGGCACCGATCGGTTTCGTGGCGATTCTGGCGGGTTGGACGACGACCGAAGTGGGCCGCCAACCTTGGACGGTCTATGGCCTTCTGCGTACCGCCGATTCGGTGTCTCCTTCTCTTACCGGCAGCGATGTGCTGATCTCACTCATCGGCTACATGGTTGCCTATCTCATAATGTTCCCGGCCGGTCTGATGATCATGGCCCATTTCGTGCGCAATGGGCCGCACAGCACGCTGCCCGAGCATGAGCGGATCGAGGCCGGCCGACCCGACCAGCCGGTACGCGCGCTACCCCACGACCCGGAGGGCAACCGCTGATGGCCGCGTTTCCTATCGATTTCGTTCCGTTATGGACCGTGATCCTCGGCGTCGGCGTTTGCTTCTATGTCGTACTCGACGGATTCGATCTTGGCGTCGGCATTCTGTTCGGCTTTGCACCGGACACCGAAAGCCGCAACACGATGATGAACTCCATCGCTCCGGTCTGGGACGGTAACGAGACCTGGCTGGTGCTTGGCGGGCTGGCGCTATTGGCTGCCTTTCCACTTGCGTTCGCAATCATCATCCCGGCCGTCTATTTTCCGATCCTCATCATGCTGCTGGCGTTGGTTTTCCGGGGTGTGGCCTTTGAATTCCGTTTCCGCGATGCCGAACACACGACATTTTGGGACCATGGTTTCTCCTGGGGGTCCGGTATCGCCACTTTCGCACAGGGGATGGTGCTCGGCACCTTCATCCACGGCTTCGAGGTTGACGGCCGACATTTTAACGGCTCTTCGTGGGATTTTATCAGCGCCTTTTCTATCCTTACAGGTATCGCGCTCGTATTCGGATATGGACTGCTCGGCGCCGGCTGGCTGATCATCAAGACTGAGGGTGAATTGCAGATGCGCGTCCGCCGTTATGGGCGCGTTTGCTTCATTGGTGTTTTCGCCGCGATTTGCATCGTCAGCATCTGGACACCGATCGAACATGGAGAAATTGCCCAGCGCTGGTTCGGTTGGCCTAACACGCTCCTGCTCGCGCCGGTGCCGCTGGTGACGGCAGCCCTTGGCTGGTTGGAATGGCGTGCACTTAACAACCGCTCGGAAGCGGCGCCCTTCATACTCGCCATTCTTCTTTTCCTGATCTCCTATCTCGGCATCGCCATCAGCCTGTGGCCCATGATCGTGCCTTACCGCTACACATTATGGGACGCGGCATCGGCGCCGAGCACACAGGCCTTCCTGGCGGTTGGTACCCTGTTCCTGCTGCCAGTCATCCTTATGTACACGGGCTGGTCGTATTGGGTCTTCCGCGGCAAGGTGCGTTCCGATGTCGGCTATCACTGATAACGGCACCGCCTTCTGGTTCAGCCGAGGTCGATTTCACCTTCCACCACATGATTGAGAGATGTGCCTTCCGCCGTGATCACAGCCTTGACGGTCAGCCGGCCCTTGCCTCTCAATCCTGCCTCCTCAACTGCTTTCTCGATTGATTGCTGCGATGTCACACCAACCTGTTTCAGGAATTTGCGCATCGAGACGTTGAACGGATCGGCATCCATATTCTTGGTCATACGACGAACTCCGATGTTTCGGGCGGTTCAACCGCCGCGTCGACGTTGCTTCCGGTTTTCGATCGCGTTTCCGCGAGCGAATTTAACGCATCTGCCGAACATAGAGCAAATTGCGACGCAATGCCCATACCGCCATGGCCGACGGCTGGCATCAAAGCATGCCTCCCGAAAGTAGGCATCGGTTTTCGGGAGACATGCGTAAGATCAAAGAACTAAAACGCGTGGAGCGAATCTGAAAGATCGCGGCGCTTTAATCCGTCAGCAATCAACCTTCGCCCATGCCTTCCACAGGTTCGGCAGCGCGCCCCTTGCGCACCTTCTCTTCGATGCGGCGGCCAACTTCGGCGTCGATGCTTTTCCAGTAGTCGAAGGCACGGCTCAAGACCGGTTCGCGCACGCCGCCCAGAAGGCTGCCGGCGACTTGATCCACGAGGCTGGCGCGCTGGTCGTCGTTGAGCACGTCGCGCACCAGTTTGCCCGGTTGGCCGAAATCGTCGTCCTCGGCATGCAGCGTATAGGCGCTGCGTGTCATATCGCCATCGGCCTCCCAGCCGTCAGCTACCGGGCCGGTATTGTCGGCCCAGTCGCGCCCACCGCTATTGGGCGCATGCACGGGCGCGTTGCCGCTATGATGGTACGCCATCTGGCCATCGAACATATAGGTATGGACCGGAACCTTCGGCTGGTTCACCGGCAACTGGTGGAAATTTGTGCCGATACGGTTGCGCTGCGCGTCGTTGTAGGCAAAGGCGCGGCCGAGCAGCATCTTGTCGGGTGACAGGCCGATACCGGGTACGGTGTTGCCCGGCGAGAACGCCGCCTGCTCGATCTGGGCGAAGAAGTTCTCCGGATTGCGGTTGAGCGTCATGGTGCCGACCTTGATCAGCGGGTAGTCGGCATGCGGCCACACCTTGGTCAGGTCGAACGGGTTGAACCGATAATCCTTCGCGTCGGCATAGGGCATGACCTGGACCGACAGCGTCCAGCGCGGATGCTCGCCGCGCGCGATCGCCTCGAACAGGTCGCGGCGGTGGAAGTCGGCATCGCTGCCTGCGACGTCCGCCGCCTCAGCATTGCTGAAAAACTCCATACCCTGGGCGGTGTGGAAATGATATTTCACCCAGAACTTCTCGCCCTTGGCGTTGATCCACATATAGGTGTGGGAGCCATAGCCGTTCATATGGCGCCATGTGCGGGGCAGGCCGCGCACGCCCATCACGTAAGTGACCTGATGTGCCGTCTCAGGATTGCTGGTCCAGAAATCCCACTGCATGTGGTTGTCGCGCAGGCCGGAATCGGGGAGGCGCTTCTGGCTGCGGATGAAATGCGGAAACTTCATCGGATCGCGCACGAAGAAGACAGGGGTGTTGTTGCCAACGAGGTCGTAATTGCCCTCGTCGGTATAGAATTTGAGCGAGAAACCGCGAACGTCGCGCCAGGTGTCGGGGCTGCCCATCTCGCCGGCCACCGTCGAGAAGCGCGCAAGCATGTCCGTCGATGCGCCTTTCTGAAACAGCGCAGCCTTGGTGTAGGCCGAGACGTCTTCGGTGGTCTCAAATGTACCAAACGCGCCGGCACCCTTGGCGTGCGGCTGGCGCTCGGGAACCTTCTCGCGGTTGAAATGCGCCATCTGCTCCAGGAAATGGACGTCGTGCAGCAGGATCGGGCCGTTCGCACCGATGGTCAGCGAGTTCCGGTCGCTTGGCGCCGGCGCGCCGCTACCCGTGGTGGAACCAGTACCCTTATTCTTGTCTTGGTCAGTCATATCGTCACTCCTTTCGGTGTCATTTCCAGCGCGTCTCAATCGATCCTCGCAGTCATGGACTCCGTGGCGTGCTCAGGAAAATCAGGCCGATAAAAACACGGACCACTTGGCATTCCACATTCATGCGAAGGTTGAATTGTCGGCTGCCAGGCAGCCCTGTCTCAGAGTAAGGAATCTAGACGATAAGGTCAAATTATATTAATCTCTGAATATGATAAGGAAAACTGATTGCCAATGCTTTCGCTGAAGCAACTCAAATATTTCGATGCCCTGGCGCGTTGCCGACATTTCGGCAAGGCCGCGGAGCAATGCGCCATTACCCAACCGGCACTCTCGATGCAAATTCAGGAGTTGGAGAAATATCTGCAAGTTCAGCTTTTTGAACGAGGCCGAGGACCTGTCATGCTGACGAACAGCGGCCGGAGCGTCGCGCTACGCGCCGCACGCATTCTTTCCGACGCGCGCGACATTGTCGATGTCGCGCGACAGGATGACAAATCGCTGGCCGGTCCCTTGGGACTGGGGGTTATTCCCTCGATTGCTCCCTATATTCTGCCCAGCCTGTTGCCTGCGATCCGCGACGCTTGCCCCGATCTCGCTCTGCGCCTTCGGGAAACCCAGACCCAATTCCTCCTGCGCGAACTCCTTGACGGGAGCCTCGATCTTCTTTTGCTTGCGCTGCCCGTCGAGACACCGGCGATTGAAACGCTGCGACTTTTCGACGACCGCTTCTTGCTGGCGATGGCGCAATCAAAACGGATATCAAATCATGTGCGGGCCACGCCCGATATGATCGAGAGCGACAAACTGCTGCTGCTGGAAGAAGGCCACTGCTTCCGGGACCAGGCGTTGATGTTTTGCGGGCTTCAGCAAATCGAAAATATCGCGACATTCGGCGTGTCCAGCCTGTCTACCCTTCTGGAAATGGTAACGAATGGTTTTGGGGTGACGTTAATTCCGGAAATCAGCGTGGAATTCGAAACCAAGCGAACGAACATTCATGTAATGAGGTTCGAGGATCCGGAACCCAAGCGAGTTATCGGACTGGCGTGGCGCAAGAGTTCTCCGCGCAAGCATGATTATATCAAACTGGGAGAAATCATCGTCGCCGTCACCGAGCGGTTGCGGAAACAGCCGGCGAAACGCGTGGAATAGGGTGAAGACACAGCCGCACACGACATGCCGGCGGCAGCGTTGACAGGTTCGGGCTTTGGCGTGCAACACATGGCCTCGCGTGAATTCAATTGTCGGAGGCTTTCATGAAAATCGCCGAACGCCGCTCTGTCACAAGAAGCGGCCTGGAACTCACGGCACTCGGTCTTGGCACCGCCTCTTTCGGCGGTCTTTATCAGCCGACAAGCACCGCCGAAGCCATGGGCGCATTGGAAACAGCCTGGAAGGCGGGCATCCGTTACTTCGATGCCGCTCCTATGTATGGCCTCGGTCGCGCCGAGCATCTTCTTGGGCAATTTGTTCGCGAGGAATTGCCGCAGGCGCCCCGACCTGTCCTCAGCACCAAGGTCGGGCGGCTGATGGCCAGGCAGCGCCCCGGACGCGACCTGCCGCAGGAAGCACCGAAGAACCCTCTCGATCCCGGCTGGCATAATGGCCTGAATTTCCGCGAGGTGTTCGATTACTCTTACGATGGCATCATGCGCAGCTTCGATGACAGCCAGCAACGGCTGGGCCTGCCTGAGATCGACCTGCTGTATGTCCATGATATCGGCCGCGTCACCCATGCTGACCGGCATGAGCATCACTGGAATGCGTTGACGAGCGGCGGTTTCAAGGCCTTGGGCGAATTGCGGGCCGCCGGGCTGATCGGGGGGTTTGGGCTCGGCGTCAACGAGGCCGAAGCCATTGAAGACGCAATGGGCGAAGCCGATCTGGATTGCTGCCTGCTGGCTGGCCGCTACACACTGCTCGATCATTCGGCACGGCCGTTGCTCGACAAGGCGCGAGCGCAAGGCGTGGCGATCGTCGCCGGTGGCGTGTTCAATTCCGGAATTCTTGCCTCCGGGAGCAACAGTCTACGCAAGTTCAATTATATGGATGCGCCGGACGACATTGTCGCCAAGGTGGAGAGACTCGCTGAAATCTGCGGCCGGTTCGGTGTTCCGCTGGGCGCGGCTGCGATGCAATTCCCATTGCGCAACCTAGCGGTGGCTTCGGTGCTGGTCGGCGCCAAGTCCCCTGAACAGGTCGCAACGAATGTGGCGTGGTTCGAGCACGAGATTCCAGCCGAACTGTGGGAGGCTCTTGAAGCAATCTGACGCGCGGTGGACGAGCCATTTCGGATGAGGCCAGTTTGCGGCCGCGAACTTCTCATCCAACCATGCCGGTGCCTGCCGCTACCAGATGGCCGTCGCCGACATCTTCCAACCGCAGCTTTTGCGGCTCGTCGCCGACCCGGCGGGTAACGCTCGGAATCTCGTGCACCAGTCGGGTGAAATTTCCACGCCGCCGCGCCGGATCGGGCACTGGAACGGCCTCGATCAGCCGCCGCGTGTAAAGATGACGGGGATCGCCAAAAATCTGGTCACGCGTGCCCGTCTCGACGATCTGGCCGAGATACATTACCGCGACGCGGTCGGAAATGTTCTCGACGACCGCCATGTCATGCGAGATGAACAGATAGGCGATGCCGAATTCCTCCTGCAATTCCTTCAGCAAATCCAGCACCTTTGCCTGCACCGAAACATCGAGTGCCGAAACGCTTTCGTCGGCGATGATGAGCTTCGGCCGCAGCGCCAAGGCACGCGCGATGCAGATGCGCTGGCGCTGGCCGCCGGAAAATTCGTGCGGGTAAAGCTCCATCTGGCCGGGCTCCAGCCCGACACGCTCGAACAGCGCGGCGACGCGCTCGCCGCGCTCGGCCTTCGAGCCGATGCCATGGATCAGCATGGGCTCGGCAACCAGATCGCCAACGCGCATGCGCGGATCGAGCGACGCATAGGGGTCCTGGAAGATCATCTGAACGTCGCGGCGCACCGCCTTGCGGGCATCGCCGGAGAGCCCGGCGAGATCACGGCCGTTGACGGCAATCGAACCGGTAAAGGGCACCAGGCCGGCGATCGCCTTGGCGGTGGTGGACTTGCCGCAACCCGATTCACCTACCAGCGCCAGCGTTTTACTGGCCGGTATATTAAAGCTCACGCCCTCAACGGCATGAACCCGGTGCGTGACGCGGCCAAGAAAGCCGCCTGTAATATCGAAGCGAACGTGCAGATCGTTCACCGCCGCAATTGCCGATATACTCCCGACCGGCTCAACATCGCCACGCGCGCTGCCATCGCCCATCTTCGGCACCGCAGCCAGAAGTTCACGCGTATAACGCTGCGCCGGGGCATGGAAGATTTCTTCAACCGTGCCCTCTTCAACCATGCGGCCATTGCGCATCACGATCACGCGGTCGGCCATTTCGGCGACAACGCCCATGTCGTGGGTGATCAGAATGATACTGGTGCCATGCTCGCGCTGAAGATCGCGCAGCAGTTCCAGCACCTCGCCCTGCACGGTCACGTCCAGCGCCGTTGTCGGCTCGTCGGCAATGAGAATATCGGGCGCCAAAGCAATCGCCATGGCAATCATGACGCGCTGGCGTTGGCCGCCGGAAAGCTCGTGCGGATATTGCTTGAGCCGGGCCTCGGCTTCGGGAATGCGCACGGCTTTCAACGCCTCGACGGCACGCTGGCGCGCGTCGCGACGGGAAAGGTCGGTATGGGTCTCGATGGCCTCGATCAGTTGCCGGCCAATGGACAGGACCGGGTTGAGCGAGGTCATCGGCTCCTGGAAGATCATGGCGATACGGTTGCCGCGGATCGCCTGCATCGAGCGCTCATCAAGCGTGGCAAGGTCCTTGCCGCCAAAGTGAACCGCACCGGCGGAAATGCGTGCGCCTGGCCTCGGCAGAAGCCGCATGATCGAAAGCGACGTCATCGACTTGCCGGAGCCGGACTCCCCCGCGATGCACAGCGTTTCGCCCCGCTCCAACTCGAAGGAAAGACCGGACACGACCTCGCGTTCGCCGTCGTCCGTACGCACGGAAACAGCGAGATTGGAAACGGCAAGTATGGGTCCGGCCGCAGCGGAAGCCGCCACGTCCGGGTTCGCCTTTACATCCATGCCTGCACTCACATTCATTCGAACACGCAGCGCGGGAAATAGAACGACACCACCCAGTTCGGCTGGTCCACGATCTCGCTGATGCGTAGATCGCCGCAGACCGAAACCAGCATATAGGCGTCAACCGGATCCATGGCGTAACGCGCCGAAAGCAGGTCGACCATCTGGGCGACGGCTTCCTTGGCGCCGCTCATCAGGTCCGGCCCGACGCCGGTGGTCACTTCATAGCCCTTGGCGTCGAGGTGGCGGGTGACCGGCCCCGGCGTTGTGAAACGCGGCATCTTCAGGTTGGCCTGCTTCACCAGATCGAGCGTCAGCACCACATTCATCGGACTTTCGATGGCCGTGCCGCAAACCTCACCGTCGCCCTGCGCGGCATGGGTGTCACCTACCGAGAACAGCGCGCCCGCCACTTCAACCGGCAGATAGAGCGTGGTGCCGGCTGCAAGATCGCGGATATCGAGGTTGCCGCCGACGCGCCGGGGCGGCACGACCGAATGCAACCCCTTTTCCGCCGGCGCGTTGCCGATGGTGCCGGCGAACGGCTTCAGCGGCACGCGGCCTTGTCTGCCGAACAGCGCCGGTTCCAGCGACGACGGATCGTATTTCCAGATCGTCAGCGCCGGCTCCTTGAAGTCGTCGGCAAGCAGGCCGAAACCGGGGATGTTCGCCGTCCAGCCGAAGCCGGACGGCTTGAACTGCTCGATCGTCACCTTGAGCGCGTCGCCCGGCTCCGCTCCGTCGACATAAATCGGTCCGGTAACGGGGTTGATCTTGCCGAAATCGAGGGCGGCGATGTCGGCCACCGTGCTTTCGGGCGTCAGTTGCCCGCCGGACGAATCCAAGCACTCGAAGTGGATGGTCGAGCCGGGTGCGACCTTCTCGGCCGGGGCAAGCGAATTGTCCCAGCCGAAATGATGGTGGCGTCCGTGGATGGTATAGTCGCAGTTACTGCACATCTTTTACATACACATGGTCATAGTTGATCGGAATGTGAACCGGATCGACATAAAGGTCGTCGGCGCCGCCCATGCGGGCGGATTTGAGCGTGAAGCGCTGCTCGTTGAACACCGGCGCCCATGGCGCGTCGGCCATCACCTTGTTGTAGATGTCGCTCCAGATCTTGTAGCGCTCCTCCGACTTGGCGGGATCGACAATGGCATCGGCCTTGTCGGCTTCGGCATCGAGAGCCTTGTTGCAATACCACGACCAGTTCCAGCCGCCCGGAACCGCGCCGGCACAGCCGAGGATAGGGCCATAGAAGTTGGAGGGGTCGGGGAAGTCGGCGATCCAGGCCATGCCGCCCGACCAGATCATCGGCGCGCCGTCCTTCTGCCCGCCGGCGGCGATCACATTGGCCTGCGCCAGCGCCTGGATCGAAGCCTTGATGCCGATCTCCGACAAATCCTGCTGGATCGCCTGCGCGATGCGCGGGTTGGGATCGGTATTCATGGCATAAAGCTCGGTCGAGAAGCCATCGGGGAAGCCGGCTTCGGCAAGCAACTCCTTGGCCTTGGCGGGGTCGTGCGGATAGCCTTCGAAATCCTTGTCATAGCCCGGCATCGAGGGTGGCAACGGCTGATTGGCGGGGATCGCGCGATTGTTGATCATCTGCACGATGCGTTTCTTGTTGATGGCCATGTTGACCGCCTGGCGCACCTTGAGCTGGTCGAAGGGCGGCATGGTCACGTTCATAGAAATGTAGCCGGTCTGCAATTGCCCGCCTTCGACCACACGGGCTTTCTGCGCCGGGTCGGACATCACTTCCTGGAACTTGGCCGGCGGAATGCCGTCGCCGGGAATGTCGATCTCGCCCTTCTGCAGCCGCAGCAACGCCACGATCGGCTCCTGGCCGAACTCGAAGGTGATCTTGTCGAGATAGGGCAGGCCCTTGTGCCAGTAGTCCGGGTTGCGCTCGAAGACGAGGCGCTGGCCGAGCGTCCACTCGGCCATCTTGAAGGCGCCCGTGCCAACCGGGTGCTTGCCGAAATCGGCGCCGTATTTCTCGATCGCTTCTTTCGGCACGACGAAGGAGAAATTGATCGCCATCACATGCAGGAACGTGGCGTCTGGGCGCGTCAACTCGATCTTGACCGTATAGGGATCGACGACGGTCACGCCGGTCAGGCTGTCGGCCTTGCCGGCGGCGACGTCGTCATAACCCTTGATGGTGGAGAAGAAGCCGGCGCCTGGGCTCTGCGTCTTGGGATTGGTGACGCGGTCCAGCGAATATTTGACGTCGTCGGCCGTCATCTCCCGGCCATTGTGAAATTTCACGCCATGACGGAGCTTGAAGGTGAAGGTCTTGCCGTCGGCAGAGATTTCATAACTCTCGGCCAGGTCCGGCGTAAGCTTGGTTGTGCCGGGCTCATAATCCATCAGGCCGTCGAACAGGCTCTTGATCATCGACCAGTTCTGCCAGTCATAGCCGATCGCCGGATCGAGCGTGGCAACGTCATCCTTGTAGGTTATGATGATATCGCCGCCCTGTTTGGCGTTGGGATCCGGGCTCGCCGCGGCGTAGGCGGCGCCGAGGCCCATCATCAGGGCCAGCGCCGATGCGGCCACCGTTGTCGTCAAGAACCGTTTCATAGTGTTCCCTTTCTCCGTTTTATTTTTCATCTGAGCTTGATGCGTGGATCGATGAACGGCGCGACAATGTCCGCCAGCAGATTTCCGAGCACGATGGCGAAGGCCGAAACCAGCGTGACGCCCATGATGATGGGAATGTCCACGCGCTGAATGGCCTGCCAGACGAGTTGGCCGATGCCCGGCCAGCCGAATACGCTTTCCACGACCACGATGCCGCCCATCAATATGCCGATGTCGATGCCGATCATCGCGATGATCGGCAATATGGCGTTGGGCAAGGCATGGCGGACAAGCACCGTGGCGCGGGCGAGGCCCTTGGCGCGGGCCGTGCGGATATAATCCTGCCGCAACACGTCGATCATCGACGAGCGCATCATGCGCGCATACCAGCCGGCGCTCATCACAGCGACAGTAAGCGAAGGCAGGACAAGGTGCGAGAAGCTGCCATAACCACCGATGGGAAACCAGCTCAGACGCACCGCGAAGATGTAGAGCAGGAGCAGCCCGACCACGAATTGTGGGGCCGAGACGCCAACGAAAGAGGCGACCATCAGCGACTGATCGGTTGCCGACCCGCGCCGCACCGCGGCGACGATCCCCATCGTCAATCCGATTATCAGTTCGCATACGATCGAGCCCAGCATGAGCAGCAGAGTGGCCGGCAGACGCGAAAGGATGAGCTCCGTTACCTGCGAGCGCTGGATGTAGGAGCGGCCGAGATCGCCCTGGACCAGATGGGTGAGGTAACGCCAATACTGAATGATGAAGGGCTGATCGAGACCGAGTTGGTGACGGATGTTTTCCACCGTTGCCGGCGTTGCGCTGCGCCCGGCGATCTGGCGCACCGGATCGGCTGGCAGAAGATAAAGCAGCGCGAAGGTGATCAGCGAAACGCCGAGCAGGATCATCGCCGATTGAACGAGGCGGCGGCCGAGATAGGCGATCATGTGCGGCCTCCCGTCACGACCTGCCCCTTTGCGTCGGGTCGAGAATGTCGCGTAGCGCGTCTCCCACCAGGTTGAAGGCCAGCGCCAGCGCCAGGATCGCGGCGCCTGGGAAGAAGACGAGCCATGGCGCGGCCTGGAAATAGGTCTGGTTCTCAAAAATAATGTTGCCCCAGGACGGCGTGGGTGGCTGCACGCCAACGCCGAGATAGGACAGCGTCGCTTCCAGAAGCACCGTGGTGGAAATGCCGAGCGTGCCCCACACGATGATGGTCGGCAGCAGATGCGGCAGGATATGACGCAGCAGGATGCGGGCGTTGCTGGCACCGAGAGTCCGCTCGGCGTCGATGAACTCGCGTTCCGTCAGTGAACTGGTCTGGGTGTAGATGACGCGCGCTGTCTGCACCCAGTTCACCATGGCGATGACCATGGCGACGATCCACAGGCTGGGCTCGAATATAGCGGCAAGGCAGATGGCCAGAAGCAGTGCCGGAAAAGCCATCATCAGATCGGTGAAGCGCATCAACAGGCTGCCGATCCAGCCGCGATAATAGCCGGCGATCACACCGATCAGCGTGCCGATCAACAGAGCGACGCCGTTGGCAACCACGCCGATCACCAGCGAAGTGCGGGCGCCATAAAGGATTCGGGTCAAAAGATCGCGGCCGAGCAGGTCGGTGCCCAGCCAGAACTGGCCATTGGGCGGCAGGGGCGCGCCTTGCAGGGTCAACCCGTCGAAGAGTTGCTCGTCAGGACCATAGGCGGTCAGCCACGGTGCCAGCCCGGCGCTGACGACAACGACGACAATGACGAACAGCCCGAGCAGTGCCAGCGGACGCTTGACCAGTCGCCCAAGCACGCCGGGACGTGACTTCACTGGCCGCCGGCCGGCCACAATGTCAGGCGCGCTGCGGCCGCTCATCCCCAAGCCCTTCCGATTTATGTGCCATCACCCGCCGTGCGGCTTCCTCCATGCTGACCTGCCAGCCCATCGCCAACGATCGCAATTGCCGATAGGCGCCCTCCTCGTCCGCGCCGTTGCCCCGCAATGCCAGGACGGCGCGCACGATCGTCTGTCTTTCGCCTATCCTTGCCTCCAGCGCGGCAACCTCCGCCGCGAGGCTTTTGCGCGCCTCGAAAGCCTGACGCGCAATAAGAAGCGCGCTGTAGATGCCCGAATTGCCGATGGGCTTGACCAGTTGAGCGTCGGCCTTGTGCGAAAGCAGCCATTCGATGCGGCCCGGCGCTTCTGAGCCGATCAGGGCGATCAGCGGCATGGGCGCCTCGCCCGGCCTCCACGGGAATTGGTCGTCGAAACCCATATCGACATCGAAGAAGACGAAGTCGCCGGCAAGCACATCCGGCGGCAGTTCCGGCCAGCAATCGTTTGCTTCAAGGCCAATGGCAGCAAGCTGGCGGCTGATCGCCTGCACGGTCGCATGCGGCCGGTGCAGCACGAAGGCGCGAGCGCCACCGAGGTTGGGAATACGCGCGCCGCGACTCATGACACCACTCGCAGGCCTGGACGGGGAAACACTGTTCTGCGGTCGTAGCGTGAAAGATAAGGGTCGGGCGCGACGCCGTTCGTCAGGCTGATCGTCCGGAAGGACGTGCCTTCTATGCGCCCGATTTCAACGGGAAGCGTCGCATGCTGTGTTTGCTGATCGATGCGAACATCGCCGAACGGGCCTTTGAAAGCACCGCTGGCGAAGACAGCCGGCAGATCGGCCCAGCCGGCGTCGGGATTGACGGCAAGCACCTGGGCAAGCGCATGCACGCAGGCCGAGGCTGACGCCTCGAAAGATGAGCCGGGCATGTTGGCGCTGACGGCGGCATCCCAGCCATGCGCTTCGGCGTCATGGAAATAGGGACCGACGGAGAGATGCCCGTCTGCGAAACCGGCAATCGCCGGCAACTCGCATTCCGTGAGGTTGCACGAGAGGATCGGGCAGGTTTCAGGCGTGAAATGCGGATCGCGCCGACCGAGTTCCGCGTAGGCTTCAAAGAAGGCGTAGGACGACGTGCCGATCAGATTGTTGAGAATGAAATTCGGCCTCGCCGCCTCGATCTCGGCGACAAGCCGCGAAACTCCGGCTTCACCCAGCGGCAAGTAGCGTTCGCCCCGCACCCGGCCACCGGCATCGGCTATCAGATCGCGCGCTACTCGATTCGTCTCCCAGCCCCAGATATAGTTGGAGCCCAGGAGGAAGCCGTCAGCACCAAAGCGCGGCACCACATAGCCCAGCAACGGAACGAGCTGTTGATTGGGGCATGCATGCATGTAAACGACATGATCGTTGGCCTCGAAGCCTTCGTAGGGGCAAGCATACCAGAGCGTGCCGTTGCTTCTTTCAAGCGTGGGAATAACCTCCTTGCGGCTCCACGAAGTGACACAGCCGATCACATGGCGCGCCGACGATTTCTCCAGTATCTCGGCGCAGCCCGCCGCATAGCGGTCGATATTGGCTTGCGGATCGTATTCCACGGGCGTGAACTCGACCGGCAGGCGAGGATCGGCATTTACGGCGGCGATGGCCTTCATCACACCGGTGCGGCAGGCATCGGAGATCAGCCGGTAATTGCCGGAATGCGAGTAAAGGACGCCGATCTCCACGCGCCGTTTCATTGCTGCCCCAAAAACGACAATGCCCCGCCGCCGTCACCATAGGGTGTAGCGTGCGAGGCATTCATGCCACCCGGCGAACTTGGCCGGTATTTTCATCTGTAGCGTAGCGCGACGGCCAAATCAGTCAAGACCGGCCGAGTGAAAATCTGCCTGACCCGGCCGTCCCGCCACTCGGAGACGTCATCTTGCCGGCGAAGTTCCCGGAAACAACAGATCGATAAAGTGCTCGGCGGTCGGCTGCGGTTCGTGATTGGCGAGTCCGGGGCGCTCATTGGCCTCGATGAACACGTAGTCTTCCATCTCGGGGCTGCGCACCATGAAGTCGATCCCGACAACGGGGATATCGATCGCTTCAGCGGCGCGGCAGGCAGCCTTTACCAGTTTCGGATGCACCCTGGCGGTAACGTCATGTATGGTGCCGCCGGTGTGCAGATTGGCGGCTTTGCGAACCACGACCTCGCGGCCGTCCTCCAGCATAGTATCGAGGTTCAATTCCTGTTCGGCAAGGCAGCGCCTGGTCTCGATATCCATCGGGATGCGACTTTCGCCGCCGGTCGCCACCGCCCTGCGCCGCGACTGCACTTCGATCAGCTTTCGTATCGTGCTTTTGCCATCGCCGACGACACGCGGCGGAAGCCGCAGCGCAGCGGCGGCCAGCTTGCGGTCTATCACCACGAGCCTGAGGTCCTGCCCCTCGAAATACGCCTCCAGCAGCACGCGCTCGCACACGGTGCGCGCCTGCCTGATCGCCGTTTTGAGAGCCTGCATCGTCTCGATGCCGACAGAAATGCCACGCCCCTGTTCGCCGCGTGCCGGCTTGACCACCAATTTGCCGTGGCGCGCGAGGAATGCTTTCATCTCCACCTCGCCGGCATCGGCTTCCATCTGCTCGGCGACGAGAAGCCCCGCATCCGAGACGAAGCGACGTGTCGTTGCCTTGTCGTCGCAAATCGACATGGCGACGCTGGAGGTGAGTTCGGACAGGCTCTCGCGGCAGTGGATCGACCGGCCCCCATGCGACAGGCGGAAAAAGCCGCCGGCCGCATCGGTGATTTCGACATGAATACCACGCCGCAGCGCCTCGTCGACGATCAACCTGGCATAAGGGTTGAGTTCCCCATAAAATTCGACCGGCTGCGCAAAGAATTTCTCGTTGATCGCGTTTTTACGCTTTACCACGAAGAGCGGCACCCGGCGAAATCCCAGCTTTTCATAGAGCTTGATTGCCTTGTCATTGTCGTGCACCACCGACAGGTCGATATAGCTCAGGCCGCGCGCCTGAAAATGCTCGGCCAGTTTGCGCACGAGCTTTTCACCTATGCCCGGCTGGCGTGCCTGAGGATGAACCGCCAGGCACCAGAGAGAGGCGCCGCGTTCAGGATCGTCGAAAAGGCGCTGGTGGTCTATCCCGGTTACGGTGCCGACGATCTGGCCGGTGGCGTCGTCCTGCGCGATAAAATAGGTTATCGCGCGGTTGTCCCTTTCGGCCGAGAAGAAATCCGGCCGTACCTGAACCATGCCGCACGCGCCATAGACGGCATTGATGCCTTCGACATCCGCCTCCGAGGCAAAACGGCGTATGGTGACGCCGCGCGTGCGCCGATTGACGCCTCGATAGGTGGAAAGATCCAGCCTGAATGTGTGCGAGGGATCGAGGAAGATTTCCTGAGGCGCCAGAGACAGCAGAACATGCGGGTCGCGCACGTAAAAGGCTATGTCGCGGCTGGCCGGCGCCTCCTTGCGGAGTTCTGCCAACAGCGCGTCGGTGCTCTCGAATGTCTGCGCGAAAAGCAACCTTCCCCAGCCGCAATCGAGCACGACATTGCGGTTCCGGGTCGCCGCGCCCGCCTTCTTGCGGCCGGCATCGTTGGAAGAGTTGCGCAAACGGTTCAACCGATGCGAGACGGCCTTCGTGCCCCGTGGCCTTGTATGCACGGCAACGGCACCCTCGTCCTTCTTCATCTCAAGCCTCCTGCGCCTGCAGCCACATTTCCAGGAGGCCGGCCTGCCACAGTTCAGAGCCGCGCAACGGGGTGATGTGTTCAGAAGGATTTGCGAACAGCCGCTCCAGATAGTCCTTGCGGAACAGGCCGCGCTCACGCGCAGCGCGTGAAGAAAGCGCATCGCGCAGCATGTCGAGATACGGACCGGCGATATATTTGAGCTGCGGGACCGGAAAGTAACCTTTCTTGCGGTCGATCACCGCGCTCGGCACGACCGTACGCGCAACGTCCTTCAGGATACCCTTGCCGCCGTCGCGAAGCTTTTCCTGCGGCGGCATGCGCGCAGCGAGTTCCACCACCTCGTGGTCGAGGAAAGGAACGCGGGCCTCCAGCCCCCAGGCCATGGTCATGTTATCGACGCGCTTCACCGGATCGTCCACCAGCATCACATTGCTGTCGAGCCGCAAAGCGCGGTCCACCGGCGTATCCGCGCCGTCGCGCAAAAGCTGTTCTTGCAAAAGATCGTCGCTATGGTCGCGTTCGGGCATCCATTGCGGCGCCAGTTGCGTGGCAAGGGTCTCGTGGGAGCGGTCACGAAATGCCTTGCTGTAGTCTTTCACCACGTCGTTGGAATCCGACAGCGGCGGATACCAGTGATAGCCGCCGAACACCTCATCGGCCCCCTGTCCGGATTGCACCACCTTGATATGCTTCGAAACTTCCTTGGACAGCAGGTAAAAGCCGACATTATCATAAGACACCATCGGCTCGGACATCGCCGCGATAGTGCCCGGCAAGGCGTCCATCAATTGATCGGAAGGCACGAATATCTTGTGATGGTCGGTACCGAAGTGATCCGCGATCAGATCGGAATAGACGAATTCGTCACCTTTCTCGCCATTCGCCTCTTCGAAGCCGACGGAAAAGCTCATAAGCCCTCTTTGCCCGGCTTCGGCCAGCAAGCCCACGATGAGGCTGGAATCGACGCCGCCTGAAAGCAGCACGCCGACAGGAACGTCGGCGATCATCCGGCGCTTGACGGCGAGGCGCAGGGCAGCGAGCAACTCCTCCTGCCATTCCTCCCGGCTGCGGGCGCCGTCGCCCGGACTGCGCTGGTAGGCCGGATCCCAATAGCGTTGATCCGCGAAATGGCCATCCGCCTCATAAACACGGACCGTGGCCGGCGGCAGCTTGCGCACGCCGGCAAAGATGGTGCGGGGCGGCGGCACGACGGCATGAAAACTCATGTAATTGTGCAAGGCGGTGCGGTCGATCGACGTGTCAACGCCTCCGGCCTTGACCAAAGCCGGCAGCGACGAAGCGAAGCGCAGCGCGCCATCCACTTCGCAAAGATAGAGCGGCTTGATGCCGAAGCGATCGCGCGCCAGCGCCACGCGGCCGCTGTCACGCTCATGGATGACAAAGGCGAACATCCCGTGAAACCGCGAGACGCAACTCTCGCCCCAGGCATGCCACGCCTTCAGGATCACCTCGGTGTCGCCATCGGAGAAGAAGTGATAACCCTTTTGCTGCAGTTCGGCGCGCAACTCCCGGAAATTATAAATACAGCCATTGAAGACGATCGACAGGCCGAGATCGGGGTCGATCATCGGTTGTTGCGATTTTTCGGAGAGGTCGAGAATTCTCAATCGCCGATGGCCGAAACCGACATTGCCACGGACCACGATGCCGGATGAATCCGGTCCGCGCCGGGCAAGGCTATCGGCCATGGCCGAGATTGCCGGAATCGACGGCGTCCCGCCGTCGAACCTGACTTCACCGCAAATTCCACACATGAATAGGTTCATACCCTCCATTGTTCAGAGCATTTTGCAACCAGACGGCTTCGTCCGGCGTCGCACAAATGCGGTTAGGGAACCAAACTGGAGCGGCGGGACTTCATTCCTCAGAATGCCCACTGCTCCAATGAATAAAAAAAGCGTCGATCCTGCTCGACGCCTTCATAGCTAACGGGAGAAGGCGCGGATGGTTCCGGCAAAATTTCCTGTCAGCCAGCCGGTCGGTTCGTGTTGGCGTGCCCGGCTCGGATCCTATTTTGCATCCGTCATTTTCTGACGGGTAAAACCCTTCAGACCTACCGTCACCTCTTCAGCGTCACGCTCGATCTGCACCTGGCTCGCAGCGTAATGCACCAGCAACCGCGCGATACACTCGAGCGCGTCGATATGGATGCGCTCATAACCGTGCGACGCATCGACACCGAAGGCAAGCAGCGCAGTGCGCACATCATGCCCTGCCTCAAGTGCCGAAGCGGCATCGGAGCGATAATAGCGGAAAACATCCTTCTGCACAGGAATTGCGTATTCCTGGCATAGTTCGAACAATTTCTTGCTCAGATGATAATCGAATGGGCCGGTCTGATCGGCCATCGCAAGCGTCACTCCGAATTCCGACGAATTCTGGCCGGGCGCCGTTGTCCCATTATCGACAGCGACCAGCGAAGCGATGTCGGCGACCAAAGCGGAAGAAGCGCCAACGCCAACTTCTTCGCCGATCGTAAAGACCCAGTATGTGTCGACCGGCGTCTCGACACCATGCCGGTTCATGGCTTCCAGCGCAGCCAGCATGACTGCTACGCCGGCCTTGTTATCCAGATGGCGCGAGACGATGAACCCGTTGTCCAGAAATTCCGGCGCAGGATCGATCGCGACGATGTCGCCGACATCGACGCCGAGTTCGGCGAGATCGGCCTGACTGGCCGCCACCGCGTCGACACGCATCTCTACATATGGCCAGCCGGTTGGCTGGGTATCGACCTCGTCATTGAAAGTATGGCCCGACGCTTTCAGCGGAAGAATGGAACCTCGGTAAATGCCCTTCGACGAAAAGATCGAAGCGCGGGCGCCCTCGGCGAAACGCGCCGACCAATGGCCGATGGGCACCAGTTCCAGCCTCCCGTTCGGCTTCAGCAGCTTGACCTGGGCACCCAGCGTATCGAGGTGAGAAACGATACCGCGGGCCGGCCGCTTCGAACTTCCCGGCCGCCGCGCGCGGATGGCGCCACGCCGCGTCAGCACGACCTCCAGGTCCAGCCGCTCCAGTTCGCGCGCCGTATGACGCACGGTTTCATCGGTGAAGCCGGTAGGGCTGGGAATGGACAGAAGAGCCTTAAGGCAGGCCACGAGGTAATCGGCATCGATCCGGATATCTGGTTCCATCAGGCAGTGATGGCAAAACCGTCCGGTCCAGTCAAATTATCGACGATTGGCCCGAAACCGTTCGGGGACGTACGGTTTCCGCGCGCTCCAGCATATATTGCTCGGCTTCGATCATGTGGCCGAGCATCAGCGCGCGTGCGCCATCGGCATCGTTGTTTCTCAGGAACCGAAGCAACGGAACCTGGAACCGAAGCCCAACTTCTCGCAATGCCGGGTTAGGCTTGTCGTAAATCGCGCGGCAAACGGCCAGTTCGTGCAGCAGCTTATGCAGGAAGATACAGATAAAGCCGAGAATGGCGTTTTCGGAATGCGCGGCGAGCAATGAGTGGAAGTCGAGTTCAGCTAGGCGCTGGGCAAACTCCTCCTCTGCCGTTGCCGGCTCATGATCGTAAAGGTGGATCATCGCCTGAAGGGCCGCATAGGCCGGCTCGTCAAGCTTGCCTGCAAGCCCCGCGGCCAGTTCCGGTTCAAGCAGCTTGCGCAGCGCGTAGATGTCGGCGATCGAAGGTTGGCGGAACAAGAAAAGATTGCTGACAAGCCTGATCGCCTGATCGCCCGACAGCGCCGACACGAAGGCACCCCCACCGGGGCCGGTGCGGCGGCGGATCAGGCCTTCCGTCTCCAACGCCTTCATCGCCTCGCGCATCGTACCCTTGGCGACGGTGCTTTCGAGTTTCCCGAGCCAGTCGGACGGCAGCCGGTCCCCCGGCTTGAGATCTCTGCTAATGATCAAATCTCGCATCTGGTCGGCAATCATGTCCGACCTTTTTCGTCGCCCCCCTACCGAAGCGAGCCCGCCGTCAAGCCTCATTGTGTGATCCCCATGCTCATGCCCTCACGCCATCTAGCGGAGCGAATTTGACATTTGCATCCCGGTTTGCATCGAGCGTCGTTTCAAATGTCAAATTCAAAGCTCCACTAGAATCATAGTTTTGCTAGTGGTTTTATGATTCAGACATTTTTGCCTGAGCGCCTTGCATAAGACGGATGCAAATGTCTGAATCAAACCACTAGCCGGGATGATAACAAGCCGCCAGATGTCCCGAACTGTCTGGCGCGGGCTGAAGCGGCGGCCGGGAGGCACGGCACATGTCGTCGGCCCGAGGGCACCGGGCAGCGAAGGCGCAGCCCTTTGGCGGATGGAAGGGATCGGGCAATTCCGTTTCCGCATCCTCGGCAAAGGTCGATCTGCGGCCGGGCGCAGGCGCCGAATTCAGCAGCAGCTTGGTATATTGATGCCGCGGATTGCGAAAGATGGATCCGGCGCTGCCGATCTCTGCAATACGGCCGAAATAGAGGACGACCACGCGGTCGCTGACACTTTCGATCACTGAAAGATCATGGCTGATAAACACATAGGTCAGTGAAAAACCGCGCTTCAGCTCATCGAGAATATTGAGCACTTGAGCCTGAACGGAAACGTCGAGCGCCGAGACCGGCTCATCCAGCACGATCAGTTCCGGATTGGCGGCAAGCGCCCTTGCGATGCCGATACGCTGGGCCTGCCCGCCGGAAAACTCATGCGGGTAGCGGTCGAGAAACTCGGGACGCAGATTGACGGAGTCCATCAGTTCGGTCAGCCGCTTGCGGCGCGCAGCTCGGTCCAGTCCGAGCAGATGAACAAGCGGTGCATTCAAGATGGCGCGGATTGTCTTGCGTGGATTGAGCGAAGATACCGGATCCTGAAAGACGAACTGGATCTTTTGCGCCAATGCCCGCGGTGCGCGGGCCGCAGTGGCGGCAACATCTTCTGTCTGGAAACGGATTGTCCCTCCCGTCGGCCGATCCAGCCCGACAAGGAGACGGGCAAGCGTCGATTTCCCGCAGCCGGATTCGCCGACAATTCCAAGCGTCTCGCCGCGCCTGATATCCAGCGTGACATCCGACAGCGCGTGCAGCTTCGGGCGCTCGCGTCGCGTCAGCGTTTTGCCGCCGCCGAAGAAGCGGTCGACATTGGTGACGGACATCAAAACCGATCCGGCATTATCCAACGACGGTCTCCTCGGTGGTTTGTGCAAGCGGATGGATGCAACGGACGGCACGACCGCCATTGGTTGCCGTGAGCGCGATATCGCCGTGCCGGCAATCGGCATCGGCATAAGGACAGCGCGGCGCGAAGGCGCAACCCCGCGGCAGGTCGTCAACGCTCGGCGGCAAGCCCTCTATCGCCTCGAGGCGACGTTCCGGCTCGCCAAGCACAGGAACGCAGTCGATCAGCTTGCGCGTGTATGGATGGGCCGGTGAGTTCAAAATATCTTCTGTCCTGCCCGTCTCGACGATTCGCCCGGCATACATCACCGCAACCCGGTCACAGATCGCCGAAACGACGCCGAAATCATGGGTAATGAACAGGATTGCCGCATTCTTCTCGCGGCGGAGATTGTCCATCAGCGCCAGCACCTGCGCCTGTACGGTGACGTCGAGCGCCGTCGTCGGCTCGTCGGCGATGATGATTTCGGTGTCATTGGCAAGCGCCATTGCGATGCAGACGCGCTGGCGCATGCCGCCGGAGAGTTCATGCGGATAGGCATTGAGCCGCTCATCCGGATTGGAGATGCGGACCTGCTTCAGCAGGTCTAGCGCGTGGTCGCGAGCCTCGGTCCTGCTCATCGGTTGGTGGGCCAGGATTGTCTCGATGAGTTGGTCGGCGATGGTGAAGAGCGGATGCAGCGTCGATAGCGGATCCTGGAATACATGGCTGACCGCACCGCCGCGCAGCACCCGGATGCGGCTGTCTTTGGCGGCAACCAGATCCTCTCCACGATAGAAGATCGAGCCTCCGGCAATCTCGCCCGGAGGGGTCGGCACCAACCCCATGATCGACATCGCCGTCACCGACTTGCCGGAACCGGATTCGCCCACCAACCCCAGACATTCGCCTGGCATGAGGTGCAGATCGACACCGCCGACAGCTTTTAGAACGGTTGATCCGATCCGGAATTCCGTCCTCAGGTTCTTCACGTCGAGAACCGTGGCCTCCATCAGCGGCCTTGTGTCCGGCTTGCGGCTGCGGGCGACAGCGGTGCGGGCCACCGGCCGGGCCAACGCACCCGACCGCAGCCTTGGATCGAGGATATCGCGGACGCCGTCGCCGATCAGATTGATGCTCATCACCAATGCAAAGATCATCACGCCGGGCACAAGCGAGACATGCGGATAGGTGAAGAGAATTTTTCGGCCCTCGCCGAGCATCGACCCCAGGTCGGCTTGCGGCGGCTGAGCGCCAAGCCCGAGAAAGGACAGGCCAGCGGTTTCGATGATCATCCAGCCGATCGTGGTGGACATGGTGATAACGATGACCGGAAGCACATTCGGCAGGATTTCGCTCAAGAGAATATGCGGGCGCGATTTACCGGAAAGACGCGCCGCATCGACGAACTCTCGCCGCGACAGGCCCAGCGTGATGCCGCGGATATTGCGGGCGAAAAACGGGATATTGACCACGGCGATGGCGTAAAGCGCATTGATGAGGCCAGGGCCGAGAACGGCGACAATCGACAGCGCAAGCAGGATGTATGGAAAAGCCATCACCATGTCGATGCCGCGCATCAGGACGGAATCGACGCGCTTGCTGCTGAAGCCGGCGATCAGCCCGATCAACGAACCGAAAAATGCCGCGATCAGCGTCGCGGAAACGCCGACAGCCAGGCTTACGCGCGTGCCCCATATCAGCCGCGAGAGAATGTCGCGACCGAGCATGTCGGTGCCGAACGGATGGTTCGGCGTGAACGGCAGATGCAGCCGATCGGCAGGTGCGGTCGCATTCGGGTCGGCAAGCGGCAGGATGGGCGCGGCGAGAGCCGTGATCACGAGAACGCCAAGGACCAGCAGGCCGCCGGCAGCGAGCCGATTGTTGACAAGCAGCGCAAACGCGCCGGGACGGTTTGTCCTGGTTTTCGGCGTCGGTGAGGCTTCAGTGTGATCTGTCATCGGCGCAGCCTCGGGTCGAGCATCGTCTGCACGGCGTCGGCGATCAGATTGAAGATGACATAGGAAGCCGCGACCACGAGAACGCCGCCCTGCACAAGCAGAAGGTCACGGGTGGAAATCGCCGTAACGAGCATCGAACCGATCCCCGGCCACTGGAACACCGTCTCGATATAGACTGCGCCCCCCAATACGAAACCGGCCTGAATGCCGATCACCGGAACGACGCTGACGAGCGCCGCCTTGAAGGCATGCTTCATGACCACCTTGCGTTCGGAAAGGCCTTTCGCACGCGCCGTGCGGATATAATCCTGACGCAGCACTTCCAGCATCGAGGTACGTGTCAGGCGGGCGATGACGCCGGTCGCCACAATGGCAAGCGTTATCGCGGGAAGCGTCAGATGATGGATGAGGTCGAGGATGCCGCCCCCGCCATAGATGGCATACATGCCGCTTGCCGGAAACAGCCTTGTCTTGACGGCGAAGAACAGGATCAGAAGAAGGCCCAGGAAAAAGGACGGCGTGGAAATGCCGATCAGGACGATGAATGTCAGGATCCTGTCCGCCCAACCGAACTGGCGCACCGCAGAGACAATACCTACAACCAGACCGAGGATCGAACACAGCACCAGCGCCGTTCCGGCAAGGATCAGCGTCGCCGAGAAACGGCCGAGCACCTCGTCGAGCACAGGCTTGTTGAGCGAATAGGAGCGGCCAAAATCGCCATGCAATATGTTGCCGAGCCAGATCACATATTGCTGCAGCATCGGCTTGTCGAGGCCGAGTTCGGCATTGATCCGCGCGACGTTTTCCGGCGTGGCGTATGAACCGAGAATGGCGGTCGCCGGATCGCCAGGGATCAGCTTCATGATGAAGAAGACGATCACCGTCAGCCCGAACAGGACGGGGATGGCGGCAAGCAGACGCCTGAAGATGTAGGCAGCCATCAAGCCACTCTTGCGAGGCGGCCGGCGGGGAAGGCCGCCGGCCTCGGATGCGCTATTGCTTCTGGACGTGTTGCAGCATCAGGAAGAAAGATGGCTGCAACGCGAAGCCTTCGACATTGGCGGACGTTACCGCGTTCTGTTTCCAATTGGCGATGAAGGCCCATGGCGCATCGTCATGGACGATCTGCTGCATCTGCTTGTAGAGTTCGGCGCGCTTTGCCTGATCGGTGCTCGTGCGAGCCTCTTCGAGCAGTTTGTCCACTTCCGGATTCGAGTAATAGCCCGAATTGAACCCGCCCTTCTTTGGCCATGCATCGGTGCGCAGCGTCAGGTAGGGCAACGTATCCGGATCATTGGTCATCCAGGCCATCTCCGCCATGTCCGCCTTGCTGTCGAGCCCGGCATTGACCTTGGAGAGGAAAGTGTTCCACTCATAGGTTTCGATCTTGACCTTCATGCCAACGGCAGCCAGATCGGCCTGGATCGCCGTCGCCATGGCCACCGGCTCCAGCATGCCCGATCCGCCCTCGGTGACATAGAAGGTGATCTCCTGGCCGTCGTAACCGGCCTCCTTCAGCAGTTCCTTGGCTTTTTCCGGATCATAGGGATAGGGCTTCAGCTTCTTGTCGTAGGCCCACCCGAAGGCGGGCGGCGTCGGCCCGGCAGCGACCGTGGCCGTGCCTTGAAGCACGTTGTTCACCAGCGTTTCCTTGTTGATGGCGTAGTTGACCGCCTGGCGGACCTTCTTATCCGCAAATGGCCCTTCCTTCATATTGAGGATGAGGAACCAGACATGCGGCCCGGCCTGCTCGTACACCTTGAAAGCCGGATTGTCGCGAAACTGCGAAAGGCTGTCCGGGGGCACTTCGACCATGACGTCGATTTCGCCCGAAAGCATCGCGGCGACGCGCGTATTGGCGTCGGTGATCGGCCTGAAGACAACGGCTTCCAGCGCCGGAGAGCCATCCCAGTAATCCGGATTCTTCGTCAACACGACCTTCTGGTTCGAAACCCATTCCTGGAACATATAAGCGCCGGTGCCGACCGGGTGGCGGCCGAAATCCTTGCCGTATTTCTTCACCGCCGCGGGTGAGACGATGAGACCGGTCGGATAGGCAAGATTGGACAGAAACGGCGCATAGGGCTCTTTCAGGTCAAACTCGACCGTCAGATCGTCGATGACCTTCACCTTGTCGACGGCGGAAAAGAAGGACGCCAGCGGGAACGGGCCGGTGTCGTAATACGGGCCGTTCTTGTCGAGCATGCGGTCGAAATTGAATTTGACCGCTTCGGCGTTGAACGGGGTTCCGTCCTGGAACTTGACGCTCTCGCGCAGCTTAAAGGTATAGACCTTGCCATCGGGCGAGATGGTCCAACTCGTCGCCAAACCGGGCTCCGGCTCCAGCGTGCCGTCCTTGTAGCGCACGAGCCCGTCATAGACATTCAACAGGATGCGGAAATCGTTGACGGCCGTATCGACTGCCGGGTCCAGCGACTTCGGTTCCGCGATCTGGCCGACGATCAGCACGTTCGGCGGCGTTTGGGCGCGCGCCGGCGTGATTGCGGCGGACATGACGACCGCCAGTGCAACTATTCCCGCTGCGAGCGCTCGCGACAAGACTGCACTCTTCATGAACACCTCCCTTTATCGATGCCGGCCTTTGAACAATGTCTGCGCTCGAATGACCGGCCACAGACGTCAGTCGGCCCTTGTCTCGACCAATTAATCATGATTATTTTGCAGAATGCAATATTTGATTATTATAAATTGACGACATGCATCGTGAAATGACGGACGCCTTACAATCCCCCCGGATCGACAGCGAGCGGCTGCGCCGCCTGCTCGACGGCGTCAATTCGTTCGGCCGCTCGATGGTAACGGGCGGTTTTAATCGTCCTGCCTTCTCCGAAGCCGACATGGCGGTACGGCGCTGGTTCGCCGATCAGATGACGGAATCGGGACTTGCCGTGCGCCGTGACGGCGCGGGGAATCTTTTCGGCCGCCTCGGCAGTAAAGCCGGGCCGGCGATCATGATCGGATCGCACCTCGATACGGTGCGCGATGGCGGCGCTTTCGACGGCGCGCTGGGCGTCTGCGTGGCGCTGGAAAGCGTGCGCGCCATCCACGAGGCCGGCCTGGAGCCTGGCATTCCCATCGAAGTGGTTGCGACAAGCGACGAGGAAGGCCGCTTCGGCGGCATGCTGGGTTCGCAAGCAATCGCCGGTCAGATCGACCATGCGTGGATCGACAAGGCCGCCGATGCCGACGGTTTGAAACTGTCGCAGGCAATGATCGCGCACGGCCTTGACCCGGCGCGGATCATTCAGGCCGCGAGGCCGCCCGGATCAATCAGGGCCTTCCTGGAACTGCATGTCGAGCAGGGTCCGATTCTTGAGGCGTCGGGAAAGTCGATCGGGATCGTCGAGTCGGTTTCCGGCATCTGCCATTGGCAGGTGACGCTGACCGGCAGAGCCAATCATTCCGGCACCACACCGATGGATATGCGTTCGGACGCCTTTGCAGGGCTGGCGGCGATCTCCGCCATGATCCCCACGATCATCCGTGACGCTGGCGGCGAACAATCACGCGTGACCATCGGCAAGGTCCACCTCGTCCCCGATCACCCGCATACGATCCCCGGCAAGGCCGTCTTCAACCTGATCGTTCGCGACGTCGACAATGAAATCATGCGGGCATTGACAATCCGCTTTCGTGATCTGATCGCCGAGACATCGAGAAAACATCGCCTTGAGGCGTCGATCGACGAGATGGGCTGGCTCGCTCCGGTCTCGTTGGATGCGGCAATTGCCTCCGATATAGAGACCGAGGCAAAACGGCTCGGCCTCGCCTATATGCGCATGCCTTCCGGCGCCGGGCACGATGCGCAGACGATGCAGGCTGTCTGTCCTTCCGCTCTGATCTTCGTGCCGAGCCGCGCCGGCATCAGCCATGCGCCGGAGGAATGGACCGATTGGGCCGACATTGAAAACGGCGCACGGCTTTATCTCGCGGCATTATGCCGGCTTGCCGGCATGGCTGGAGCGTAACGCCGGCCGCGCTCAGCAGAACGTATCGGCCAAGGCGCAGCGTTTCGTTCAAGCTGGATACTTGACACCGGACTTCGGCGCATCGCTTTTCGTTTGCGGCGATTTCTGCGGGGTTCTGGCGAAAGCCGGCGCATGATGGCCGGCATTGAACAAAAACAGCAGCATCGGCGATCGGCCGATGATCTGAAGCCCGGCAACCGCGCACACAACGGCAATGACCGGCAGCGTGAAGAAGGTGACGGGAAACAGATCCGATCCGTAATTGCCGAAAAGGCGGCGCATGATGATCGCGCCGAAATTGAACAGGATCGCGTGACTGCAAAAGAGGAAGAAGGCGTAGGGTTCCAGCCATTTGCACAATGCGGCAAGCCGGCTTCCAGTCATTGCTCCGATCAGCAGCCAGAAGCCGCCGGCCATGGTGATGCGCAGCAGCGTGTCGAGGCTCAGCCGCAGTGCTTCTTCCATATGTCCGAACAGGACGCGTTCGATGCGCAATGTAAGGAATATCCCAACCATGACGACGAGGCCGATTGCCAGCACCCGCGAAATCCCATCGAGGGTTTCGGGCTTCGTTGCCGCAATGCGCAGCCACATGCCGAGGGCGAAGAACAGGAGAAGCTGCGGGCGCTGCAAGACAAGCAGGTCTTCGCCGAACAGCGTATAGGCGACCAGCAGCAGGATAACCGCTATGGGAAACCGTTTCAGTCCGGCATAAACCAAAGGTGACAGCAGGCAACACACGAACAGATCGCGCAGGAACCATAGCGGTATGTCGAGCGGCCACCCGGTCAGGCCAAGCATCGCGTTTGCAAGACCGAGTGCGGAAAAGTCCGGCATGTCCTGCCATTTGTCGGTCAGGAGCCCATAGATCACGAGCAGGGCCAGCATGGCCAGGTTCCAGGAGACCAACGGAACGACAAGGGTGCGCAGCTTGGATATGGCCGTTTTCGCGAAACCGGATTTGGCCAGGGTCGCGACGACGAAATAGCCCGATACGACACTGAGAAGCGAAACCGAACTGAGCCCCAGAAGCCGCGAGAAGATGAAATAGACGATATCGAAAAAGCCTGCATCGCGGTCGTACACGTTTTCGGCTATGCCCGGAGGCACATGCACGAACATCATGAGGAAGATGCAAAGAAAGCGCGCAATCCTGACGCGCTCCGACACCTCCTGGGGAACGGGAGGGACGGCTGATGGACGGAAAATTCGGCTGGCGGTTTTCAGGGTTCGTCTCCTTGAAGGCTATGATCGCCCCCTACGGGCGGAGCGGCGATCAATGTGCGGTCTCTCAGGAGGCGCGGTACGGAGACACACAGGCAAAGCCGCGACAGCGGAAGCGGCTTTCGTTGCAACGCTAAGAAATCGACCACGGCATGACGATTCAAGAAATTCGACTCCGTTTAACATTCGCCCGCCGCGGCGCGCCAAGCCGGCGGGAATGGCGGCTATGAAGAGCGTCAAACGCCTGTTCGGACTGGACAAGCGCCGGGCGCCGCATCCGCGCCTGCAACTCGACCTGACGGAAACGGTCGTTTACGCGATCGGCGACGTGCATGGCTGCCTGGCGGAACTGCTCGCGCTCGAGCGCATCGTCGTTGAGGACGCCCGCACCCTGCCCGGCCGCAAGCTGATCGTGATGCTCGGCGACTATGTCGATCGCGGGCCGTCTTCCGCGCAGGTGCTGGACCATTTGATCGCGCCGGCGCCCGACGGCTTCGAGCGCATCTGCCTGACCGGCAATCACGAACTCGCCATGTGCGACTATCTCGAAGGCGGCATCGGCCTCAAAGCCTGGCTCGCAATGGGCGCGGGGCCGACCCTGCGGTCCTATGGACTGGACCTCGACCGGTTGGCCGAAATCTATCGCAGCGAGCAGGCCGTTGAAAAGGCGATCCGGGAAACGATCCCGGCGGCGCATCTCGACTTCCTCCGCGCTTTGCCTATCCTTGTCGAAAGCCGGAACTACATCTTCGTTCATGCCGGCGTGCGGCCCGGCATCGCCATGGACAAGCAGGTGGACGATGATCTGGTTCTGATCCGTTCGGCCTTTTTCGACAATGCCGATTTGCTGACGCGCTATGTCGTGCATGGTCATACTCCGGTTGACGAGGCAAGCCGCATCGGCATGCATGTCAGTCTGGACACCGGCGCCTATTTCAGCGGGCGCCTGACGGCGTTGCGCATCTGGCGGAACAAGGGCCGCTATCTGACCAATCGCTGAACCTGGCTCCTGCCATCATGCCGGCTCCATCTTGCGGGCCGATCGATCCGTGCCGATCTGTTCGACATAATAAGACCCGTAGCGGTCCAGATATTTTTCGGCGCCACCGAAAACGCCGTAACGAGCGAGGCTCTTCATATCCGTCTTGTTGAGCACGACGCCGAGCATCTTGCCCGCTATATGTCTTTCGACCTGGAGCACGGAACGCACCAGCGCGCGCGGTGTCGCGCCCCATTGCGTGACCATGACGAAACCGTCCGCCAACGGCGCGAAAGCCTTGGCATCGACAACCGGTCCGAGCGGCGGCAGGTCCACCACGATGTAGTCGAAAATATTGCGGGCTTCTTCAAGCAGATTGGCCATGCCCGGCCCTGAAATGAGTTCGCTGGTATGCGAAATCCGCTTGTTGCCGACGGCGGGCAGGATGGCCAGCCTGGTCTTGCGATCCGAAAGGCAGGCGCTTTGCCATGGCTGCTGGCCGACGATCACCTCGACAAGGCCCTTTTCGGGTAAAAGCGGCAGGCTGCGGCTCAGGCCCGGATTGCGCAAATCCGCGTCGATGAGCAGCGTGCGCGCGCCATTGGCAGCCAGCAAGCCGGCAAAATTCGCCGCCACCGTCGTCTTGCCTTCGCGCGGCAACACCGACGCGAAACCGATGACCTTGCATTTGGTGTGATGCAGGACGACGTCGCTTGCCAGCTTGGTATTTCGCAGCGTCTCGGCAAAGGCCGAGCTAGGCGCGTTGATGGCAACCCGCAGCATGCGCGGCGTCACCGTTTCGGGGCCGCTCTGGCCAGATTGGTTTCCCGTAGCAGTCGCCGGCGCCTTTCTGGTGGTCTCGACCAATCCCTGCTCCACCAAAGGCAGATGGCCAAGAAAATTCAGGCCAAGCGCATTGCGCACGTCCTCGCCGGTGCGGAAGAACCGTTCGCGGAATTCCTGCAGCGCGCCGGCACCGACGCCGGCGAACAGGCCGAGCACCAGCGACAGGCCCAGCACCATGGATTTGCGCGGGCTGGATGCCGAGGTCGGGTTGCCCGCCTGCGAGATCACACGTGCCTGGGGTATCGGGAAGGAGCTCTGCTGCGAGGCCTGCTCGTAGCGCGCCAGGAACGCCTGGTAGAGTGTGGCAAGCGACTGCGCCCGCTGCTCCAAATTGCGCAGTTCCACCTGATCCTTGCCCGTCTCGGAATTCTTGCCGGTGAGATTTTCGACATTACTGCGCAGCGAATCTTCGCGCGCCTTGGCGACCTCATATGCGTTGCGATAGCTTTCTGTCAGGCGTTGCAACTCGGCGAAGATCTGCTTGGTCAGATCGGCCTCCTCGCGCCGCAGCGCCACCGCCTGCGGATGATCCTCGCCGAACTGCTGCGAAATGTCCTGCTCGCGCTTGGCCATGCTCAGATAGCGGGCCTTCATATCGTTGATCAGCGCTGTGTTGTTGTTGCTGGATCCCTTCTCCGAGGGAATGGTAGCGTTCTTGACTGCGTTGTCCGGACCGCTGTCGACAATCGCCTTGAACTGGCTGTAGCGGGCAAACGCATTGGCCGTATCGGCCTGCGCCAGAATAACCTGGCTGTTGAGATCGGAAAGCTGCTGCTCCGACATGAGTTCGCCGCCGGCTTCGGTCAAACCGGCCTTGGCGCGGAACTGTGCCACCGCGAGCGCCGCTTTCTGCGAACTCTCGCGCAAATCGTCCAATCGCCCCTGCAGCCATACGGTCGCCCGCTGGGTCGCATCGAAATTGGCGTCGAGATGATCGGAAAGATAAGCCTTGGCATAGGCTCGCGTGATCGCGCCGGCAAGCTTGGGGTCGGTGTCCTGAAAGGAAACCGCGATGACGAGGCTGCGCCCCACGCGCTCGGCGCTGAGGCCCTGCTGCAACCGGGCGATTGCCTTGCCAATATTGCCGTTTTCGGCAGAGCCGTTCGATCTTTCCGGCTTGGAGACGAAAATGGCGAGCACCGATTTCACAGCCGACTTCAGCCGGGCCACGGGCGAACGCGGCGGGTTGAGAAAAGCCTCGTTATCCTGGAGGTTCTCGGCCTTGACCACAGCGCGGGCAAGGCGGCTCGATTTCAGGATCTCGACTTCACTCAGCACCGTGGATTCGGCCTCGGCATTGGCCGGCGGCGTCGATGCGTCCTGCGCGAACTTCGCAAGATTGTCGTCCAGCAGGATGTGTGTCGAGGCGGTATAGACGGGCGGCGTGAAGACGAGATAGGCGACACCGAGCGCCAGGCCCAGCAGGCCAAACAGCATCACAAGTCTGGCCTGCCGCCGCGCGGCGGCAAACAGCCTGTCAAGGTCGATGAACTCGTCCGGGCCGGCGGTTGGCATCATGCCTCGGTTCTTCAATGGGAAACGTCCGTCATTCATGAGTGTGCCGATCGGTGCGCTCTTTCAGATCCGGCCGCGGCAATCGGCTGCGGCCGGATCGATACCGTTATGGTCAGGCCGCTTCGGTGCGGCGAGACTGTGATGCGACCATTTCCGAGATCGGCCCCAGCACCGTGTCGCGGATGTCGTCGCGCGCCAGCGCGAAGGCGACATTGGCCTGGATGAAACCGTCCTTCGAGCCGCAGTCGAACATGCGGCCCTGAAATGGCGAGGCGAAGAATTTCATGCTGCGCGACAGGCGCAGCATCGCGTCGGTCAACTGGATCTCGTTGCCGGCGCCCCGCTCCTGGGTGGCCAGTATGTCGAAGATGTCGGGCTGCAGCACATAGCGGCCGTTGATGTAGAAATTTGACGGCGCGGCTTCCGGTGCCGGCTTTTCGACCATGCCGGTGATCGCAAATCCCGTGCCGACCGTCTCGCCCTTGCCGACAATGCCATAGCTGCCGGTGTCCATGGGGTCGCATTGCTCGACGGCGACCACATTACCGCCCGTCTGGCGATAAACGTCCACCACACCGGCAAGACAGCCGCGCGCGCCGAACGACACCATATCGGGCAATAGAAGCGCGAAAGGCTCGTCGCCGACAATGTCGCGCGCGCACCATACCGCATGGCCGAGGCCGAGCGGCGCCTGCTGGCGGGTGAAGCTGATTGTGCCCGGCTGCAATTGCAGGCGGTCGAGCGATTCCAGTTGCTCGGTTTTGCTCGATCGCTCCAGCGTGTCGAGCAATTCCGGCTGGATGTCGAAATAGTCTTCAATGACATGTTTGTTGCGGCCGGTGACGAAGACAATGTGCTCGATGCCGGCTTCCAGCGCCTCATCGACGGCATATTGCACGACCGGCCGGTCCACCACTGTCAGCATTTCCTTGGGCATGGACTTGGTTGCCGGCAAAAATCGCGTGCCCAGACCAGCGACCGGTATGACTGCTTTTCTGACTTTCTTCACCGCAAACTCCCTGTTTGAGATTGGTCCCCGCCAATTCGAATTCTTTTCATCACCGGCTTTGCGCGATTCCGCCGGCCGGCTGCAGCCATGCCGTGAGCCGCCGGAACCGCGCGGCAATCGGCATGGACAGATGCCGCAGCGCCGCAGGATCGCGCAAAGCCGTTCCCATCGCCTTGAGTGGCGCCCTCGCCTTCAAATGCTGCACCAGAAGCAGGAAGGACGCGGCTTGCCGCAGGCTTTGCGTGCGCCGTTCCTGTGCGGCCATGGCTTCGGGGCCGAGCGTGTATGTCCGCACGAAAGCCGCGTCGGCCTTCAGCATCGCCTCGACATGGCTGAGTTCGAGCACGCGCGATATCGAGTCGCCACGGACGCGGTAGAGATAGCCCACATACGGTTCGATCACGCAGCGCCCGCCGCTGGCAAGCGCCGAGGCCAGCAGGATGTAATCCTCGCCGATGCGCAGCGTCTCGTCGTAGCACAGACCGTGCCGCGCCATAAACGCGCGCTCGAACACCGGCTTCATGTAGCCAAACGAAAACGTCGCCTCGAACATGACACTGGCAGCAATGAAATCGGTGAGCTTAAGTTCCCGCAGGCGCTCCAGAATAGCGGTCGGAAACATCGGTTTGCGGCTCGCCGCCGCCTCGTCCGCGACTTCGAGATTGTCCACGGCGATCTCGGCACCCGCCTGCTCCGCGCGGTCGATCATGCGCCGCAGGCGATCCGGCCGCACGGCATCGTCGGAATCGAGTACGGCGATCCAGCGCCCTTTCGCCGCCTCCAGCCCGGCATTGCGGGCGCCGCCCGGACCGCGATTGCGATCGAGCGCGATCACGCTGACCCGCTCGGTGGGAAAGCGGCTCGCCACCTCCAGCGTGCGGTCGCTCGACCGGTCGTCGACGACGACGACTTCGACCGACACGTCACGTTGGGCAAGCGCGCTTTCAATCGCCTGGGCGATCGATGCTTCGGCATTGTAGGCGGCGATGATGAAGCTGACGTCAGGCTGCATGGGCCTGGCCTTTCGCCGGCTTGTCGCCGTAAAGATGCAGTTCGCGCATACCCGAAAGCCCGCTGACGACACCGGCATGCATGACGCCGCGCAGCGCCTGCCCATTGCGTCGGTGCGGCACCGCCGCAAGCAGGCCGGCGGCAACGAAACAGAAGACGGCCTTGGCGGCGGCGAGGCCGATCTGCGGCAGTGCGGCGCGCCGTGTCAAAAGCAGGCGGCCATGTGTCTGTCCGGAGCGGAAGCGCCGTTTCGCCAGCCAGGAAAACCGGGCGCGCTCATCGCTCACCGGCTCATGGACAATGGCATCCGGGGCATAGGCAATCCGGCCGCCGGACTGGTGGAGAAGAGAAAAATATTCGGTGTCTTCGCCACCGCTGCGGCCAAGCGCAAGATTGAAGCGCCGGCCCCTTACATGCGGCGATGCCCGGTCGAGCAGGACATTGCCACTGTAACCGGTCAGGATTTCACCGTTGACCAGCACGGGCCGGGTCGAATGGATGTCGCCGCGCCACATCCACGCCGGCGCCGATGGCCGATAGACCGCGTTGACCGGCCCCAAAACCGCATCCGCACCGGTTGCCCCTGCCCTCGCGACCAGCTTTTCCAGCCATTGCGGCGAAGCGGTGGAATCGTCGTCGATAAAGGCGAGATATCCGCCGGTCGCGGCGTCGAGGCAGGCGTTGCGGGCCAGCGAGATGTTGGCGGCCGGGCAATGGATATAGCGCACCTCGAACGGCAGTTCTGCGGCAAGACGCTCCACCAGTTCGCTTGCGCTGGGCAGCACGTCATTGTCGGCGACAATAATGTCGACCTTCCATTCACCGGGAATCTTCAGCGCCGCCAGCGAACGCAGCGTCTGTTCGAGATAGGGCCTGCGGAACGTGCACACGCAAATGTCGATCGACAGCGGGCGGCTGAAATCTTCGAGACGTTCGCTCATGATGCGGCCGCTCCTCGCTGCTTCCAGGATTTGACATATTCGAGCCAGAAGCCGGTGGACCATGCGAGATGCATGATCATCGCCGAGACGCCGGCCAGCGGCCCATAGAGGTCGCGCTGCCGGATCGCCAGCCATGCGCCGTAGCCGAGGCATGCCGCCACCCAGAGCCCAGCCGGAGCCAGGGCAGAAAGACTCAGGAAAGCCAGGGACGTTCCCACCACGCCGGGCAGCACAAGCAAGGGCAGGGCCTGTCGGAGCTTCAGCGGCGTACGGTGCTTGACGACATTTCTGGCGCGGCCTCGGCCATAGTTCAGATATTGCCGAAACAGCGCGCCGGCCGACGCCCGCGGATAATAGGTCATCACGGTCTTGTCGGTCATCCAGATGCGATAGCCGGCATCGGTCAGCCGCAGGTCGAGTTCGGCATCCTCGTTATGGCTGAAGCTTTCGTCATAACCACCGATTTTGCGGAACGCCTCGACACGCATCAGCGCGTGGTGGCCATGATCCGTCCAGTGACCGGGCATGCCTTCGCGATGAGGCGAACCGCCATTGCCGAGCTTGGAGTTCTGTGCCGTAGCGGCGGCCTTCTGGAACGCGCCGAAGCCCATCGTCGCCATGGAGACGACGACCGAATCGGCACCGGTCGCGACCGCCTCGTCCACAAGGCGGTCGCAGTAATCGTCGGGATAACCGCCATGCGCGTCGATGCGGATGAAATAGTCGGCCTCGTCGCCGTAGCGGGCAATCGCGAGGTTGATACCCGCGCTTTGCAGGCGGCGCGGATTGTCCAGAAGCACGATCCGCCGCTGGCTGGCCGCCAGTTCCCGGACCGTGGCGCGCGTGCCGTCCGTGCTGCCGCCATCGACGATGACGATCTTCATATCCAGCCGTTCGGCCGGCTCAAGCAACTGGTCGATCAATGCGCCGATATGATCGACCTCGTTGAGACAGGGGATCACCACCATGCAACGCCCCTTCGGCAACGGCCGGGTGCTCTCGCCCATATCGTTCACGACATGATCGATCATGCGGCAATCTCCAGAAGTTGGCTTGCACTCTCGTGACCCGAAAGGCCGGCAAGGCGCTCGACCAGCCTGCGGCAATCCGCGGGGCGGCAGACCCAGGTGCCGGGACCCTGCGCCATGACCCCGCCGCGCAATGTCGCATAGCTGTCCGCGTTCATGCCGGCGAGCAGAGCGGCCAACGCCTCGACCGAAGGCGCGGCAAGCCGCAGGCCAAGACCGCGCTCAGTCAGGAAGCGCGCCGTTTCGGTTCCGTCCATGGCGATGGGCACGACGCCGAAACGGCAGCCTTCATAAAGACGGTTGGGCAACAGCCAGCTTGAATTAAGGCCCTCTTCGAAGAAGTCGATCGCCCATGAGAAATGCACTTCACCGTAAATAGCGGCGAGATCCTGCGGATTGCGGTAGGCGCCGGCAAAGCGGATATGCGGCTCTGCGGCGACGAGGCGATCGAAATCGTCGAATTCGACATGAGCGGGGCGGCCGCGCAAGATCACCTCGAAGCGGCCTTGCATGGCGCGCGTGAATTCACAAAGCAAAGCCAGCGACTTGGCGCAGCGCAGCGCCCCGAACCAGCCGATCCGCCACGGTTCGCCATCTCGCGGAAGCGGCGCGGTCTTTGAGGCAAGGGGCGTGCCGGAGAGTTCAAGAACCTTGTTCTGGAGCAGCACTATGGGCGCGCCGATCTGCCCATAAGTGTCGAAATAGTTCCGCACGAAGGCCGGAGAGCTGGTCAGGAGCAGCGCGACATTGCGGCTGAACAGCCGCTCGGCACCGCGCATCGCCTTGCCGACAGCGCCACCGTCCAGAAGCAGGCGATGAATGTCGAGGCACTCATACACGATGGGTATGTCGCCACCGAAGGCCGCGCGGGCGCGGTTCGCCAAGGCCAGCATTTCCAGGTTGCGGCCGATGATGACGTCCGGCCTGGCAATTTTGCCCAGCCTGGAGTGCAGCGTCAGCGCGGCATGCGCGACAGCGGCCAGCCGTTGGGCGAAAGCGCGGTCGGCGGTGCGGCCAAGGTCGATCGGCGTGATCCCGTCTAAATCAGGCCCATTGAAAACAGGCACGGTTGCGCCACGCCGGAAGCCGGCCAGCGTCACCGAAGCGCCGCCGGCGCGCAGCATCGCGACACGCCGGCGAACCGCCGGGTCGCAAAGATCATGGACCAGGTAGAGAACTTGCAGCATGATGTTCTTCACGAATGGCGCGGCGACGAAAGGTCCGGCTCGTTTTGCTGGCGGGTCGCTTTGCTCATTGCGTGCCCTGTTTCAGCTTGCACACGATCGATTCCGGAAACTGGCAGGCCTCGCCCGCCGCCGTATAGGCAACGCGATCGATCTCGGCGGCGACGGGAGCGCCCGGTTCGGTGAAAGGCCCCATCCATGCGGTCAGCGTATCGCTGCCCCACAGGCTGAGATAAATCTTCGAGGGGTGGCTGGGCAATTTGGCGGGGTCGGTCGCCTCCTCCACCAGCTTGCCATCGACATACCAGGCGATGCGGTCCTTTTCCCACACGAATGCATAGTCGTGGAAACCCTTGTCGGCGCCGCCGGGCACCGCGACCTTCTTGGCGCTGCCGACGCTCTTGCCGTCGACATACTGGTTGACCTGCACGGTGGACGCGTCGCGGCCCAGCACTTCGAAGTCGATCTCGTCATGCGGCTGCTTGTGGGTCGGGCCGATATAGCTGAAAAAGCCGGTGTTGAGCCCCGATCCGGCGGCGGCCTTCATCCGCACCTCGAAAGCGCCATAGCCGAAGCGCTTGAAGGTCTGGACCTCGCCGCAGACATGATTGCGGTCCTTGTAATCCTGTTTGGCGAAACCCAGGCTGAGCTTGCCGTCCGCCACGCTGACCTGCTTGGCCGACCAGGTGCAGTTCTGGTGATCACCGTTCGCCCAGCCGTCGGAGATGTACCAGCGGCTTCTGTCCAGTTTGTCGAACTTCTCGACAAAGGATTTGCCATTGGCCTGATCGGCCGCATGTGCCGGTGCTGACACTGACAAGGCAAGAAGGCCGAATGCCAGGGAGCAAAGGACGGGCCCCGCCCAAGGCATTGCCGCCTTCATCTTTACGTCTTCTGTCATGTCGCTTGCTACTTTCGTCTTGGCCCCGGAAAAGCTCCGGGCCGCTTCAATTTCGGGCGAATGTTGCATTGCACATATGACAGCCACAGGATCGGAATGTGGCGCCTGGCCGGTTTCGGCCCGGCCGGGCGGTCACTTTTTATGAGCGCGAGTTAATCCGCCTTTCGCCGGCAAACTCCGCCGGGTCCTCGACCTCCACGTTTTCCAGAGGAAACCGGTCGGCCCGCTCGCACATTGCGGTCACGAAAGCGATCTGTTCTTCGAGCGCCTTCAGCCTGTCGGCGTAGCGCATCATGCTTGCGGTGAGATCGTCCACAGATGCCGACATTGTCGCGTCGGCAGGTCCGTTTTCCAAAGCCTGCTGCGAGAATGCGGCCTGCGTCGTCACGCGCTCATGGCGCGCCCGCAATCCATCGTGTTCGCGGGCGATGTCGGTGCGGAACTCCGCCAGAAAGGACCGCAATTTTGCCTGCCGCGCCGAATCGGTCTTGCGGTCCCGCTCCGGACTTCGCACCCGAAACGCCTCGTCGGTCATGAATTTGAACAAGGCCATGTCTTTGTCCCTTCTCTGATTCGATTTATTCGGCCGCCGCCAGATTTCCTCGCGAATGCCAATCCCAGGCCGTCCGAACGATGGACTCAAGACCATGCCGCGGCGTCCAACCCAGCGTCGCCGCGGCCTTCGCATTGTCGGCGACGAGAACCGGCGCATCGCCGGCGCGGCGCCCCTCTCGCTGGATCGTGAAGGGCCGTCCCGAGACATCCCGAACCGTGGCGAGAAGCTCCTGCACGGTCGTGCCCGTGCCGGTGCCGAGGTTGAGCGCGACGCTCTCGCCGCCCTCCAGCAGATACTCGACGGCGCGGCCATGGGCGTCGGCCAGGTCCGCGACATGAATGAAATCGCGCACGCAGGTGCCGTCGCGCGTGTCATAATCGGTGCCGAATATGCTGAACCCCGCGCGCTGGCCGAGCGCCGCCTCGATGGCCAGTGGAATCGCGTGCGTTTCGGGCGAATGCCATTCCCCGATCCGGCCCGCCGGGTCAGCGCCGGCGGCGTTGAAATAGCGCAGCACCGCCGAGCGCAGGCCTTGATAGCGCCCGAGATCGGCCAGCATCTGCTCGACGATCAGCTTGCTGCGGCCATAGGGATTGATCGGATCTTGCGGATGGCTCTCCTTCATCGGCACGCTTTCGGGCATGCCATAGGTCGCGCAGGTGGAGGAGAATACCAGCCTGTCGATCCCGGCCTCCTGTGCCGCCAGAAGCAGGCTGAGCGTGCCTGCCACATTGTTGTCGAAGAACGCCGCAGGCGCCCTCACCGATTCGCCGACCTCGATCAGCGCGGCGAAATGCACGATCGCGGCGGGCCTGTAGGTTTCGAGCACGGCTGCAAGCCGTTCACGATCGCGAATGTCGCCACGCTCCAGCGGCCCCCATTTGACGAACTCGGCATGGCCGTTGCTCAGATTGTCGTAGACGACCGGCGTGAAGCCGCGCCCGGCCAGATCGAGGCAGGTGTGCGAGCCGATATAGCCGGCACCGCCGACGACGAGGATGTTGGTCATGCAGGTCTCTCCTTGCGCCTGTCGCACGCCGGGTTGAAGGTGCCGACAAATTTCAGCCCGAATGTGCTGATCATGGAAACCACGCTCCGGCCGACATTGGTTGTCATGATCCTCGGGTAATTGCGGTTGGCATGGGCGGGCACCGCTTGTTTCTACGAACGAGCCCGCTTGATCCGGAGCCCCTGGGCGGGGGTGCGACAGGACATCATCGGGCCTCTCGAACGGTCCCTAGACTCCCGGAAGCGCAAAAAAATGACGAAGTGCACGATTATCATTCCCTACTACCAGCGAGAGCCCGGAATCCTGGCGCGAGCGCTGCGATCGGTATTCGCTCAGACGCATGAGAATTTCGATGTCATCGTCGTCGACGACGCCTCGCCGTCGCCGGCGGAAGACGATCTGCGCGATTTTCCTCTCACCGAGCGGGCACGGATTACCGTTATAAAACAACCGAATGGCGGCCCCGGCTCTGCCCGCAACATGGGACTGGAGCATGTACCGGCCGACACGGCCTATGTCGCCTTCCTCGATTCCGACGATGAGTGGACGCCCGGCCATTTGAAGAACGCCGTCACCGCCCTGTCACTTTTTGATGCGGATTGTTACTGGGCCTCGATCGGCGGCGGCGAGGCTTTCTACTATCATTTCGGCGTCTCCGACCTTGCCGGCATGACCCGCACCATACGGCTGAGCGACGATCCGCCACTGGTGGAGGCGCCCGATCTTGCCGGCGCGATGCTGAAGAACTGGAGTTTCATGCACCTGTCCTGCATGGTGATCGGCGAGGCGCTGGCCCGCAAGGTCCGCTTCGAGGCTGCGCTGAGGCTGGCGGCGGAAGACGTGCTGTTCTTCTACGATTGCGTGCGTGCCGCCCGCCGCACCGTGCTGTGCGAGGCGACTGGCGCGACGCGTGGCGAAGGCATCAACATCTTCCACGGCATGGGCAGCGATTCGCCGCTGTTCCTGAAACAGCAATTCAACACCTGGGTGGCGCTCGACCGGCTTGAAAGCCGTTTTTCGCACGGTGCCGAGGACAAGGCGTCGATCCACTCCTACAAGCAGACCGCCCGTAACCAGGCGCTGTGGGGGCAGGCGCGGCTGGTCAAGGCCCACAAGCCCCCGCAACTGAAGCAACTGGCGCAATGGGCCTGGCGTGATCCGCGGCTGCTCAGCAGCGCCGTCGCGCTCGCCGTCGGCAAGTTCAGCAGATAGGACGCGACATGCAGGCCTTCTATTGGGAATCGGCTCACGGCAATTTCGGCGACGATCTCAACCTGTGGCTCTGGGATTTCCTGTTGCCCGGTTTCCGCGACATTCAGCCCGAGATGTTGCTGGTCGGCGTCGGCACCGTCCTCAACGAAAAGCTTTTGCCGGCAGGCATCAGGAAGCTGGTGATCGGCAGTGGCTTCGGCTATGGCAGCGCACCCGATCTTTCGGACGCGAGCGAATGGGACGTGCGCGCCGTGCGTGGCCCGCTGACGGCGGAACGGCTCGGGCTGGACCCGGCCCTTGCGTTGCTCGACCCTGCCATGATGGTGGCGGACATGCCCGAATTTCAGAACCTGCCGCGCAATGGCGGCACGATCTTCGTGCCGCATTGGGAATCGACGGTCGGCGGCATCTGGCCGCTGGTGTGCGAAGCCGCCGGCATCTTCTATGTCGATCCGTGCGGCGAAGCGAAGTCGGTCATCCGCTCGATTGCGCAGGCCGAGTTGGTGATTGCCGAATCCATGCACGCCGCCATTCTGGCCGACGCCTTTCGCGTCCCATGGGTCGCGGTGACGACCTCACAAGCCATCAACAGCTTCAAATGGCGGGATTGGGCGGCCTCGCTCGACCTCTCCTACGCGCCTCGACGTATTCCGATCTCGTCGCGCGCCGAGGCCGTCACCAAGGGCGCCCGTTTCTGGGGCATGGATTTCGCGGCCCGTGAGGCGCAGACTGATGCTCCTGACGAGCCGATGCACGCCGAAACACTGCTGAAACCCCGCCACGAAGCGGCGCAGTCAACGCTCCGGTCGGTGGCCAAAAAGGCGCTGGCAGCGCCATCGATCCTTGCGCTTCGGCAAGTCCGCCGCGCCGACGCCCAACTCAGTTCCGATACCGTTCTCGCCGGCAAGAAGGAGCGGTTTCGTGCGGTGCTGGCGGGTGTGAAGCGCGACTATTTCTGAGCAATGGTGCTGGCGGGAAGCAGATAGCGCGGCAGGGGCTGTTCGGCCTGCCAGCCAAACCTGCGCCTCAATGCCTCGAATTTGTCGGCGGCGATCCCGCCGGCCACTGCCGGCATGATGCCGGGGTTTGCCAAGGCCTTCAGGCCGGCTCCAAACAAACCGATATCGGCCTTGCGGTCGAGAAAACGGCGCAATTCGTAACGGCCACGCAAATGCTCCGCGTGACGACGCAGGGCCGCTTGAGCGTTCGCAGGCAGACGCTGCGACGCCAGGATCGCCAGATCGGCCTCATAAAGCTGTTTCAGGTCTTCGGTGCGATGCTTGCCGCTCAGCGAATCGGCGCGCACCACCGCGCCATAGCCGCAGCCATGCACGATCTTGTAACGCGCGCCCTTGGCGAGACAGCGGACATAGAGATCGTAATCCTCGCCGAGCCGCAGGCTTTCGTCATAGCGCAAGCCGTGACGCACGAGGAATTCACGCCGTATCACCGGCTTCAGGAAACCGATCTCGCCGCGCGAGGCGCCGCGCCGGGAAATATTGCCTTCGATGAACCCGGCCAGATCGAGGAATCGCGGCGCCGCCTCGAAGACGGGCACGTCCGGTGCGGCAGGGTTTGTGCTGCGCTCGTCGATGAAAACGATATTGTCGGCGACGAGATCCCAATCATCACCGTCCAGCATGGTTTTGAACCTTCCGGCCAGGAAGAAATCGTCGGCGTCGAGGATGGCGACGAGCGGCGCTTTGGAGCGGGCGATGGCCTGATTTCTGGCAAAAGAGGGACCGCGATTACGATCGAGTTCGATCACCTGCACCCGTCCGCTGCCGTCATCGGCGTCTCCGGATATCGTGGCCGTGGCGTCACTCGACCCATCGTCAACGACGACGATTTCGGCGACGCATTCCTCCCGCAAGGCCGACTCGATGGCGCGCCGGATCGTCGCTTCGGCATTCTTGGCCGCTATGACCACGCAGACTGCGTGTCGATGATACGCCATCGCCGGTTTCCTGTTCCATTGCCATATGTTCAGCCCCGATCCGCGACAGGGCAGTTCGCAGATGTGAAAGGCGATTTCATGACAGGCTCATGTCATGAGCAGGAAAGGAAAGATAACCGGACCGGAATGCGCCGTTCTTAACGGCGCACGCTGCGCAGCGATGCCGCCTCCCCTTTGGGGTTTGCCTGCTGGACGGGAGCAGCCGCGATTTCCGGCGTTCCCGCTTCTTTCGGTGCCGGTTTCGGCTTTTCCTTGCGGATAAGGAAAAGCACGGCGATGAAATAGCCGGCCTGAATGAGCACGGCACAGATCAGCGTCTGGACGAACGCCGTCCATAGAGAATGGGTGATCAGATAGCTGGCGATGGCGAAGGCAACCAGCACACCGATGAAACCGCGAAGGAACAGGAGAAAGTTCATCCTATTCTTTCCCGTTATTTGCGTTCTGACCCGGTCTGAAATGCCTGCCCACAATGCCACTCCCGCCACGGCGGGTGACACTTTCACGTTCAGAGTGCGACAATCCGAATGCCTGCTTGCCGCATGCCGTGAAGTCGCGTCCGAGACACCCGCAGAGCAGGAATTATAGGAATTTCCGCCGGCTCACGCAATATCACAGCTCTGCGGAACTGCAAGCCGGGTCGAGTTCTGCCGATGCCGCCGTTCGGCCGGGAGCGACAGCATCGAACACGAGGCGTACGACGACACCTCGTCGCGCAATCATGGAACATCTGTTGCGCAACCCATTGATTGCGAAGGCATCTCAAATCCCATCAAGAAAGATTTACGTGTTCTCCAACAAAATAAGGCGACATATATATCGTATGATATGATTTTTACTTAATATAATCCAGTATATATAAAATATATTCTATTGCGCTCCGGCAATGTATCGGTTTGTCACAAAATATGACCCGGTACGGGCTTCGCTGACCGAATTTCATCATAGAGGTGACATATCCCGCACCCTACCTTCGCTTGCTGCACCGCAGCATCGTTGATTTGAAATTTTTCGGAGCCACCAAGATGAGGCACGCCGCCAGACTGGCCAGCAGATTTTTGTCCCGATCCTATGCGGGAGGACCGCCGATCGGGGGACTGGTCAAGCGCGGCTTCGACATTGTCGGGGCTGTGGGAGGCATTGCCTTGCTCAGCCCGCTATTGCTGATGTTGGCTGCCCTGGTGAAATATTCCGACGGCGGGCGCGTTCTTTACGGCCATGCCCGGATCGGCCGGAACGGCACGGTGTTCCGGTGCTGGAAATTCCGCACCATGGTGGAAAACGGCGACGATGTGCTCGCCGCACATCTGGCTGCCAACCCGCAGGAGCGCGAGGAATGGGAGGCCACCCGCAAGCTGCAAAACGATCCGCGTGTCACGCGGGCCGGAGCGGTTTTGCGCAAGCTTTCCCTCGACGAACTGCCGCAGATTTTCAACATACTGGTCGGCGAGATGAGTTTTGTCGGACCTCGCCCGGTGGTGCATGACGAACTCGAACTCTACGGCAGCGCCGCCAGCTATTACCTTCAGACGCGGCCCGGCCTGACCGGACTGTGGCAGGTGAGCGGCCGCAATGATGTGTCGTATCGGGCGCGCGTCGATTTCGACCGCCACTATGTCGAGAACTGGTCGTTTTCCGCCGATCTCAAAATCCTGATCAGGACCGTGCCGGCCGTGATTTCCTCGCGCGGAAGTTACTGAGCAAGCGATGCGCGCCGCGCGCATCATCCGGCGGCGCCCTTACCGCAAAAGGACCATAAATCGTTGAACAACGCCCTTGAAATGCGCCGTCTGCCGAATTTCGTGCAGGGGCTGCTCGCTCTGTTCCTCCTGCTGGGCTCGGCTGTTTCCGCCTTCGCGCAAGACGGCGGCTATCATCTCGACTCGATGGACCGTCTGCGTGTGCGCGTCGCCGAATGGCAGAGCGCGGAAGGCGCGGTGCGCCAGTGGCCGATGATCAGCGGCGATTATCTGGTCGGCCCTTCCGGCGACATCTCCATGCCCTTCGTCGGCGTCCTGACGGTGCGCGGCAAGACGACCGCCGAGGTCGCGGTGGCCATCGGCGACCGGCTTCAGCAGAAGCTCGGCCTGCCGGACAAGCCCGACGCTTCGGTCGAGGTCGCGGAATTCAGGCCGATCTTCATCGCCGGCGATGTCGAGACGCCGGGCAAATATCCCTACGATCCGGGATTGACCGTGTTGAAGGCGATGAGCCTCGCCGGCGGATTGCGCCATTCCACGGGTGAAGGCGCGCCACGCGATTTCATCAGCGCCCAGGGCAATTACGGCATGCTCGTCATCCAGCATAATGGCCTTCTGGCACGCCGCGCGCGTCTGATCGCGGAAGCCGGCGGCAAGACCGAGATCGACTTTCCGGAGGAATTGAAGAAGACCGACAATGGCCGCAAGCTGATCGCCGACGAAACCGCCTTGATGGCGGCGCGGCAGAAGCGGCTGCGCATCCAGCTTTCGAATCTCGACGATCTCAAGAAACTGCTCCAGGCCGAGATCGAATCGCTCCAGCAGAAGATCGTCACCCAGAACCGGCAGCTCGAACTCGCCAAGAAGGAACTGGCCGGGATCAACGACCTTGCCGACAAGGGCCTGGTCGTGAACCAGCGCATCCTGTCGATCGAGCGGACCAACGCCGAATTGCAGGGCAAGATCCTGGACATGGAAACCGCCAGCCTGCGCGCCAAGCAGGATATCGCCAAGGCCAACCAGGACGAGAACAGCCTGCAGAACGACCGGGCGACGGAGATCGCGCAGGATCGCCAGCAGACCGAATCGGACCTGCGCGTGCTCGAAGAAAAGATGGCCATGTATTCCGGCCTGATGTCCGAGGCGCTGTCGCGGGCGCCGGCGGCGGCGAGCGTCGCGTCGGCGGGCACCAAGCCTGTCGTGCATTTCGTGATCGTGCGCACGGCCGGGGGCAAGGCCAGCGAAATCGCCGCGCAGGAAAGCACGGCGGTCCTGCCCGGCGATGTCGTCAAGGTCGATGTGGAGGCTCCCGGCGCCACCAACTGACGCCGCCCAGGATGACGACGACATTGCCCTTCAGCCGGCGCCAACGCCGGATCGCAGCATGCGGGACCGCACAGGATGCGGCGGAAACGATACGATGAAAATCGCCAAGGCCATTTTCGTGAATCCGGATCACAATTTCTGGTACGGCCTGATGGCCGTCGCCCTCTCGATCTTCGTCTTTGCCTACTCGACCCGCTTCGGCAAGGTCTCGATACTGGCCTATTACGGCTGCTGGCTGCCGCTGATTCTCATCGACTACCGCAGGCTGCTAAGCCATCCCGGCAATTTCCTCTGGATCGTCGCCTTCGCCGGGCTCGCCTGCCTTTCGGCCTTCTGGTCGCAGGCGCCCTCGACCACCGCGCGCGCCAGCATCCAGTTCATGTCGCATGTGGTCTGCGCCCTGATCGCGGCGCGCACGGTCGGGATACGCACGATGACGCGCGGAGCCGTGGTCGGCATTTGCGCCGTGGTGCTCTATTCCTTCGCGTTCGGCCATTATGATTACGATCCGCTGGACGGCACCTACAGCTTCGTCGGCGCCTTCGCCTCGAAGAATCAACTCGGCCTGTTCGCCTCTCTCGGCATCTATTTCGCCTTTGCCGGCCTGCTCATCCTGCGCGAACGCGGGCTCGCGCGCATCCTGATGCTGGCTTGCGCAACCATGTCCGTCATCGCGCTCGCCAAGGCCAATTCGGCCACCTCCGTACTTGCCGTGGCGGTCACGCTGGCGGTTCTTGTCTGTCTCAGGCTTGCCATGCTGTTTGCGCCGCTGGCCCGCAAGGGCGGGCTGATCGCCAGCGCCCTGCTGGGGCTGGTCGTGATCATGGCCGCTCTCAATATGGGCGCATTCGATTTCGTGCTTGGGATATTCGGCAAGGATTCGACGCTGACGGGGCGGACCTATCTGTGGTCGCAGGGCTGGGCCGCGACCGCCCAGGCGCCGGTGTTCGGGGTCGGCTATCAGGCCTATTGGGTGCAGGGCTTCTCCGAGGCCGAGCGGCTATGGAAGGAGTTCTATATCGGCTCGCGCAGCGGCTTCCATTTCCACAACACCTATATCGAGGTGCTGGTCGAACTGGGCGCGGCCGGCTTCCTCCTTATCGCCATGCTGATGATCCGCGTGCCCTTCGGCCTGCTGCGCCGCCTCATCAGCGCCCGCGGCGATCCGGCAGCCTTCGTCATGTTCGGCATCGCCTTCATGTTCCTCGTGCGCTCCTTCGTCGAGGTCGATGTCATCAATCCCTACGTGGTCGGCTCGTTCCTGTTCTATTACGCAGCCGGGCTTCTCGCCTCGCCGCTGCCGAGGCAGGAAGCCGCCGCCCCGGCCGCTCGCTATCCATCTTTGCCGCGGGGCGCGACATGAAGCGGCTCTACGGCGTCCAGTATCTGCGGGCGGTGGCGGCGATCGGCGTCGTCGTGTTCCACGCGATGGAGCGCACCGGCGGCCATTTCGCCATCGGCGCGGCCGGCGTCGACGTTTTCTTCGTCGTCAGCGGCTTCATCATGTGGGTGCTGGCCGAGGCGCGGCACCCCTCGCCCGGCACCTTCCTTCGCGACCGCATCGAGCGCATCGTGCCGCTCTACTGGGCGGCAACGGCGGTGATGGTCGCGGGCGGCCTTGCCGGCCTGTTCCCCAATATGCGGCTGACCGCGTTTCACGTCTTCGGCTCGTTCGCTTTCATCCCGCATTTTTCACCCAGCGACGGCGGCTTATGGCCGGTGCTGGTGCAGGGCTGGACGCTCAACTACGAGATGTTCTTCTACGTGCTGTTCGCGCTGGCCCTGCTTCTGCCGGCGGCGCGCCGCATGGCCGCAATGGCCGCCGTTCTGGTCGGCCTGGTCGGGGCCGGCCTGATCCTCGATCCTGAAGGGGCGGTGCCGCAAACCTACACCAACCCGCTGCTGATCGAGTTCCTGATCGGCATGGGCATCGGCAAATTGTGGCTGTCCGGCAGGATGCCGGCGGCCGTGGCCGGCTGCGGACTCCTCGTCGGGTCGGCAGCGGGATTCGCCTTTGTCGGCGTCACCTATATCGGCTTCAATCCCTATATGCTGGGGCCGCTGGCCGGCATGCTCCTCGTCGGCGTGCTGGCGCTGGAAAAGGCCGGCCGCATCCGCCGTTTTTCCGTGGCCGCCTATCTCGGCGACGCTTCCTATTCGATCTATCTGTGGCACACGATGGCGATTTCGGTGGTCGCCAAGCTGGCCGGCATGCTGGCGCTGCCAACCTTTGCGACGGTGTTCCTGGCCATCGGCGCAGGCGTTACGATCGGCCTCGCCTGCCATGCCTTCATGGAAAAGCCGATCACCGCGTTCCTTAAAAATCGCCGGCGTCCCGCGCGCCGCGCCCATTCGGTCGCCGCGACATGAGCGGCATCTCCGGACGGCTGATCAAGGGCAGCATCTGGCTGAGCTTTTCACGCGCCATCGTGAACGGCCTGGCGACGCTCAGCACCTTCATCCTGGCGTGGAACCTGACGCCTTCCGATTTCGGCGTGGTCGCCCTGGGTATGACCATCCTGCTGATCGTCTCCACCGTCACCGAACTGTCGCTGGCCGAGGCGCTCATCCGCCACGAGGCGCCCAAGGACTCGCATTTCAGCGCCGCCTTCACCCTCAACGCCACGCGCGGGCTTTTGCTTGCGCTGTTCTTCGCGGGCTTCGCCTGGCCGGCGGCACGGCTGTTCGACGAGCCACGGCTGACCGGCGTGATGCTGGCGCTCGGCCTCAGCGTCTTCATGAGCGGGCTCACCAATCCGCGCCGCATCATGCTCCAGCGCGACCTGATCTTCTGGCAGGAATTCGTGCTCGCCGTGTCGCAGAAGCTCACCGGCTTCATCGCCGCCGTCACCATCGCCATCATCTATCACAGCTATTGGGCGCTGGTGATCGGCACGCTGGTGACACAGGCAACCAATGTCGTCGTCTCCTATCTCGTACTGCCGTTTTGGCCGCGCATCACGTTCCGGCACATGCGGGAGTTCTTTTCCTTCTCCGCCTGGCTCACCGCCGGCCAGATCGTCAACACCCTGAACTGGCGCTTCGACTATCTGCTGGTCGGCAAGATGCTCGGCGGCACGTCGCTCGGCTACTATTCGGTCGGCTCCAACCTCGCCATGATGCCGACGCGCGAGGCAACGCTGCCGCTGACCCAGACGATCTATCCGGGGTTCGCCAATATCCAGCACGATCCGCCCCGGCTTGCCGCCGCCTATCAGCGCGTGCAGGCGCTGGTCGCGGCCGTGGCGCTGCCGGCCGGCATCGGCGTGGCGGTAGTGGTCGACCCGCTGGTCAGGCTGACGCTCGGCGAAAAATGGGCGCCCATCATCTTCATCATCCAGGCGCTCGCCTCGGTCTTCGCCTTGCAGACGCTCGGCTCGCTGGTCCAGCCGCTCGGCATGGCCAAGGGCGAGACGCGGCTTCTATTCATCCGCGACACGCAGATGTTTGCCGTGCGCGTGCCGATCATGGTTGCCGGCCTGCTTTTCGCCGGCCTTCCGGGCGTGGTCCTGGGCCGCGTCTTCACCGGCCTGTTCAGCGCCCTTGTCAACATGATCCTGGTGCGGCGCCTCATCGGCGTGACCGTGCTGGCCCAGCTTCGGGCCAATTCGCGCGCGCTGGTCAGCGCCGGCGTCATGGCGGCGGGCGTTTCCTTCGCCTCGCATCATCTCGCCTACGCCGCCGACAAGCCGGCACTTGCACTGCAATTGGCAACGATTGTGGCGCTGGGCGGTTTTCTCTACTGCGCCACCACTTTCCTGCTCTGGGAATTGATGAGGCGCCCCGACGGTCCGGAAACAGAGATCCGGAACATTCTCGGCAAGATGCTTGCCAGGCTGCGGCCTGTCGGAAGCGCGCCCGCCGCCAAACAGACGGAGAAATGAAATGGCTGAATCCAATCTGGCTTTGATCGAGAGATTGCAGGCCAGCATCCACGATTGCCTGAAAAAGCACGTTGCAGCCGCCGAGCCGCTGGCGATCCTCGACTTTCCCGATATCCGCAATTGCGGCGATTCCGCCATCTGGCTGGGCGAGATGGCCTATCTCAAGGCGCGTTACGGCAAGCGGCCGGCCTATGTGTCGCGCATGGACGATTTTTCCGCCGAAGACCTCGAAAAGACCATGCCGACCGGGCCGATCTTCATCCATGGCGGCGGCAATTTCGGCGACATCTGGGAAGCGCATCAGGACTTTCGCGAGCATGTTCTGGAGCGTTTCCCCGATCGCCCCGTGATCCAGTTCCCGCAATCGATTCATTATCAATCCACCGAGCGGATCGCGCAAAGCGCCCGCGCCATCGCCCGGCACCGGAATTTCACCCTTCTGGTGCGCGACGAGGAATCAAGGACATTCGCCGAGAAGCATTTCGACTGCGCGGTCGATCTCTGCCCCGACATGGCGTTCGCGATCGGCCCGGTCGAGCCGGCAGGTGCGGAATTTCCCGTTCTGGCCATGCTGAGGTCGGACCGCGAAAAAACGGGCAATGCCGATTTATCCGCCTACCCCGACATTCCGGTGGAAGACTGGGTTTCGGAATCGGTTCACAGCGTGCGCGCTTCCAAGGCGCTAGGCGCGGCGTCCGCGCTGCTTTCGCTGAAACCTGCCGGGCTGCGGCTCGCCAAGCTTGACGCCGCCGCGCGCAACCGCTTTCGGCGCGGCATCCGCCAGATTTCGCGCGGGCGCGCCATCGTCACCGACAGGCTGCACGTCCATATCTGCTCGCTGCTGATCGGCCGGCCGCATGCCGTTCTCGACAACAGCTACGGCAAGGTGCGGCGCTTCATGGCGGCCTTTTCCGGCGGAACCGACCTGTCCCATCAGGCGGAATCGCTCGACAACGCCGTCGCCTGGGCGCGCCTTCAGGCCGATATGAAAATCGCGGCCTGAGACCGGGGGAAGCAATGAGCCTGCTCACCTTCATCATCCCCGTCCGCCATCAGGACAATGCCCGCGACTGGGGCCTGCTCAAGGCCAACCTTGCGCAGACCGTCGCCTCGATTTCCAGCCAGACGCATGACAACTGGCGCGGCATCATCGTGGCCAACGAAGACGCCGACCTGCCCGACCTGCCGGAACGTTTCAGCGTCGTGCGTGTCGCCTTTCCGCCGAACAACCTGCACGAAATGGGCAAGGCCGATCTGGAGGCCGTCTACGAGGCCTTCCGCGCCGACAAGGGGCGCCGTGTCCTGTCGGGCATGCTGGCGGCACGCGACAGCCGTTTCTTCATGATCGTCGACGACGACGATTTCGTCAGCGCGCATATCGTCAGGCACATTTGCGAAAACCCCGACGCCAATGGCTGGACGATCGAGCGCGGTTACATCTGGGACGATGGCGGCAGCATCCTGCTCGGCTATGATGAGTTCAACCATCTGTGCGGAACCTCGCTGATTGTCCGATCCGATCTCTACGGCCTGCCCGAAACCTTCGAGAAGGCCTCCCTCGACTGGATCAAGACCATGCTGGGCAGCCATGTGCGCATCGCCGACATTCTCGCCGCGAACGGCACGCCGCTCACGGCCCTGCCGTTCCGCGGCGCCGTTTATCGCGTGGCGCATGCCGGTTCGCACAGCAAGGCATCCAGTCTCGTCAGGACGTATTTTCTCAGCCGCCAGGCATTGAAACGGCCGCGCCGCCTGCTGCGCCATCTCGGCCGGCTGCGCTTCCTGAATACGCGGCTGCACAATGAATTCTTCGGTCGCCCTGAAAGGCCCTGATCGCAATCGCGCCGGGCGGCCTCGTTCAATTTTAATTCCCCGATCATCACGCCTGGAAACCGGCTCTCGCGGGGGCATGAATCAGAGGGCCTGGATGTTGACACATCCAGGCCGCCTCAATCGCCGGCGCGGCCCATCCGGGCCACTTGGCTTTCGCGCCAACAGGCGCGGCGCGCGGTCGCGCTCCAACGGTCATTCAAAATTGACCGTTGGTCACACAGGCCGCATAGCAATAAGCAGGATTGACATTCGTCTATGCAACCGGTTTCATGAAACCGGTTGCGGTTTTGAGAGACGATATGGCCAGCCGGCACCCGGACAATCCTCGCAGTGCGCCAACGATCCGCGACGTCGCCGATGCGGCGAAGGTGTCGCGCGCGACCGTCTCGCGTGCCTTCGGTCAGCCGAACCTGCTCAGCCGCGAGACCGTCGCCCTGGTTCGCGCCACCGCCGAGCGGCTCGGCTATGTGCCCAATCCTACGGCGCGCGCGCTCAGCACCGGGCGGGCCGGCAACATCGCCCTCGTCGTGCCCGACATCACCAACCCCTTCTTTGCCGCCATGATGCGCGGCGGGCAGGCACGCGCCAGGGATCAGGGATACGCGACCTTCATCGGCGATTCCGACGAGGCCCCGGAACTGGAGGACATGCTTCTGGGCAAGCTCGCCGGACAGGTCGAGGGTTTTATCCTCGCCTCTTCGCGCCTGCCGTCCGGCCGGATTCTGGAACACGCGAGGCGCCGGCCCTTCGTTCTGATCAATCGCGACCTGCACAACATTCCCCGGCTGCTGGTCGATACCGGGCCGAGTTATGCGCAGGCCGTCGAGCATCTGGCTTCGCTCGGTCACCGGACCGTCGCCTATGTGGCCGGCCCGACCCGCTCCTGGTCAAATCGCCAGCGCTACAATGCGACGGTCCGGACCGCGCGACGCCTCGGCGTCGAAGTCGTGCGGATCGCCACGTCGAGGCCGAGCTTCGAGGCGGGCCAGGCCAGCACGGATGAACTGGTGCGGGCCGGCGTCACCGCGGCGCTGGCATTCGACGACGTCATGGCGCAGGGGATCATGGCGGGGCTGGCGGGGCGCGGCATTTCCGTGCCCGGCGATTTCAGCATCGTGGGGTGCGACGGCATCCTCGCCCCGACATTCTATCCGCCGCTTACCTCCGTCGAGGCGCATTGCGCGGAAGCAGGCGAGCAGGCCGTCGACCTGCTCGTCGAGGCCATGCAGGGCAACGCCTCGGCGGGAAGGCGCATCGTCCTTGCCACGGAGCTCGTCATCCGCACGACGACGGCGGTTCCGCCGCCGCGCCGGCACAACAAGCGCCGCCATACGCATGCGAACATCAACATGGAGCAGTCATGAAAATCCACGTCGAACCCAACAAAAAGAAGCTGGGGGATGAAGCCGCCGAGCTTGGCGCCGAGGCGATCCGCTCGGCGATAAGGACACGCGGCGCCGCCAATATCGTCGTCGCGACCGGCGCCAGCCAGTTCGAGCTTCTCGCCGCACTGGTGGCGCAGGACGACATCGACTGGTCGCGCGTCACGGCGTTTCATCTCGACGAATATATCGCCATGCCGGACACCCATCCGGCAAGCTTCCGGCGCTATCTTCGCGAACGTTTCACCTCGCATCTGCCGACACTGGGCGCGTTCCACTTCATCAAGGGAGACGAGCCCGATCCGGCGGCGGAACTTGCTCGCATCAACGCCCTGATTTCCAGCCATCCGATCGACGTCGTCTTCGCCGGGATCGGTGAGAACGCTCACCTTGCCTTCAACGATCCGCCGGCCGATTTCGACGCGCCCGTGCCGTTCCATGTGGTGGAACTCGACGAGCGCTGCCGCCGGCAGCAATTCGGAGAAGGCTGGTTCGCCACCTTCGAGGACGTTCCCACCAGGGCCATTTCCATGACTGTGCGGCAGATCATGAAAAGCGGCCTTGTCGTTCTGGCGGTGCCGGACCGCCGCAAGGCCGAAGCCGTGCGCGATACGCTCGAAGGCCCGATCACGCCGATGGTCCCGGCCAGCGTGCTGCGCCGGCACGCCAATTGCCATCTTTTCCTTGAACCCGAATCCGCGGCGCTGCTGCGGCACATACCCGACGCCGTTACCGAATGAGCGGCTGACGGTCATACTAGAGTATGGGAGGAGTACCTATGACGACACGACGCAATGCACTGTTGACACTGTTAGCCGCCGCCCTCGCCACTGTGGCGGGGCCGGCACTGGTTTCAGCGAAGGATTTCCCCAAACCCAAGGAGCCGCTCGTCATCAATGTGGTTGATGTCGCCGGCGACCTGCAACTGAGCCAGCGGGCATTGGAGAAATTCGCCGAGACACATCCGGACCTCGTCTCGAAATTCGTCTATACGCAAGCGCCGGCGCCGGAACTGGCCGGCAAGCTCAAGGCACAGCAGGCGGCCAACCGCCTCGACATCGATTTCGTGCTCACCGGCAACGACGCGTTGGCGGCCGGCATCGAGCAGGGCCTGTGGACGCAGATATTGCCGGAATACAAGGACATGTTCCCCGATCTGGAGGAACTCTATCTCCCCGGCGCCTATGCGATGCAGAAGATGGGCAGGGGCCAGGGTTTTGTCGATAGCTGGTATCCTTCAGGCCCGCTTCTGGAATATGCGCCCGACCGGGTGAAGGACCTGCCGGCCACGGCGGAGGAACTGCTTGCCTGGTGCAAGGCCAATCCGGGCAAGTTCATGTATGCCCGGCCGGCCAATTCCGGCCCCGGCCGCACCTTTGTCATGGGCCTGCCCTATCTGCTCGGCGACAAGGATCCGCAGGACCCGATCGAGGGATGGGACAAGACATGGGCCTATCTCAAGGAACTCGGCACATGCATCGACTACTATCCGTCGGGAACCACCGTCACCATGAAGGAGCTTGGCGACGGCACGCGCGACATCATCGCCACCACGACGGGCTGGGATATCAATCCGCGCTATCTCGGCATCGTTCCGAAGGACTACAAGGTCAGCACGCTCAAGGGCTTCCACTGGGTCAGCGACGCCAATTACATGGCCATCCCGAAGGGAGTTGCGGAGGAGCGGCTGGGCGTGCTGCTGCAACTCATCGCCTTTGTCCTGGAGCCCGAGCAGCAGGCCTTCATGTATGATCACGGCTATATGTATCCCGGCCCGTCGATCAAGAACGTGCCGATCGAGATGGCGCCGCAGGACAGTCAGGAGACGATCAAGAATTTCGGCCGCGACGAATATGCCTCGCTGATCGCCGACAATCCGATCGAGCCTCCGCTCGATGCCAAGCCGCTGGTCGCGATGTTCGACAAGTGGGACCGCGAAATCGGCGCGGCCAAGAAATAGGCAGGTTCAGAATTGGAGAAGGGCCAGCCCCTCGGGGCTGGCCTTTTTATGGCGTCAGGATTTTTGTGCCCCGACAAGTTCGTCCCATTTTCGGAAGGCGACGATCATCTTTTCCGGCGGCAGCGGCAATTCGATCGGATTGTCGGCGATCAGCGAGGCATATTCGTCGCGGCCGAACTGGTTGATGATGTCCTGGCTGCGCTGCGGCGCCATCGACAGCGGCACATTCTTGACCGCCGGGCCGGGATAGAGATACCCCTCATCGTAGGAATAGGCTTGGGCCTTTGGCGTCAGCAAGAATGCCATCAGGTCGAGGACGACGGCGATCTTGTCGTCCGAAATGCCCTTCGGCATGCACATGAAGAACGCATCCGAAACCCAGTGGAAGCCCTTGAGCGTGCCGATCTTCGCCTTCTCCGGCACGATGCCGAGCGCGCGCGGATTGATGTCCCATCCCGTCGTCGTGATGATGATGTCGCGGCTGCCCTCGCCGAACTCCTTCATGGTGACGCCGGTGCCGGCCGGATAATAGTCGATATATTTGCCGAGCTCCGCGAGATAGGCCCATGTCTTTTCCCATCCGTCGACAGGATCCTGCGGGTCCTTGTCGCCGAGAATATAGGGCAGGCCCATCATGAATGTCCGGCCGGGGCCGGAATTGGTCGGGCGCGCATACATGAAGCGGCCGGGGTTCTCTTTCGCCCAGGCAAGCAGTTCTTCGGCGCTGGCCGGCACTTTGGAGACGCGATCCGGCATGTATTCGATCAGCGGGCCGGAGGGATAGTAATTGACGACAACGCCATATCCGGCGCCCTGCTTCTTGTGCAGCGCCAGCGCCGCCGGCTCGTAATTTTCCTCGATACCGGGAAACTTGTCGGCGTAATCCGGCAGGATCTTGATCCAGGTGTCGTTGGCAAGCCCCGCCGCCAGCCCGTCGCTGCCGGTGAGAACGATATCGATATCCACGCGGTTCGCGGATTGCTGCGCCCGGAGCTTGCCGGCCAGTTCCGTGACGGGCGCCTTGGTGAAGACGATGCGCGATGCGCGCTCGGGATATTTCTCGGCATAATCCTCGAAGGCCGGCTGCGACAACGCCAACGCGCCGCCCACATCCATGACCGAGATGACGACCGGCGAAGAGGGCAATGCCGGGGCGGCGGCCCATGCATTGGTCCTGCCGGCCAGCAGCGCGCCTCCTATGCCGCCGAGCACGGTACGGCGGCTTATCTTGAATTCACGGTCTGTCATTATGGTTTTCCTCCATTGTCATTGCTGATCGGTATTTGCGTTCCTCGTCGCCGACGCGCACACGCTCGACCGTCATCTGCGCCGACCATTCGACCTCCGCCACCGCAAGCGCGATGCCGTGGCCTTGCAACACCGGGGCGAGAAGGTCCGCCACGCGCGTGGAGGCCATTTCCACGGCCTGGCCGAATGTCGCGATGTTCCATTTCACGATATTGCGCACGGCATCGTCCAGCCGCAGCGAAGACCCGGCGAGACCGACCGCGCCGGGAATGCGGACCGACCCGTCATCCAGCCGCTCCACCTGCATCCCGGCGAAAGGATAGACGCCTGTTGGCGCACACGCCGCCGAAACCGCATCCGTGACCAGAACGGAAGCCTGGTGCCCCTTGGCTCTTATCATTGCCTTCAGCGCGTTTGGCGGAACGTGAATCCCATCGGCGATGAACGTCGCGACAAGACGTTCTTCCGCCAGTTGGGCAAAGAGCGCGTTGTCGAGCTTCGGCAGTGTCTGCGGCAGACCGTTGCCCAGATGCGTGGACAAGGTCGCCCCGGCATCGGCCGCCGCCGCCGCGGATTCGAACGTGCAGGCGGAATGGCCGATGGCGACGAGCATGTTGCGCCGGCGCATTTCCTTGATGAAGTCGATGCCGCCCTCCACCTCCGGCGCTACCGTCGTCAGGAGGACCGGCCTGCCTGAAAGCGTCAGCAGGTGATCGACCAGCGAGGGATCGGCCGCCGTCATCGCTGCGGGCGGATGGCAGCCCGCATAGCCCGCGGCAGGGTTGAGGAACGGGCCTTCGAGATGATAGCCGGGGCACATCAGCGGACCGAGGCGGCTTGCCGCAATCGCTTCGTCCAGCGCCGTCAGCCGCGCGGCCAGTTCGGCCGGCGTCGCCGTTATCAGGGTCGGCAGGCATGCCGTCACGCCGCAGGCAAGCATGGCCTCCAGCGCGCGGTCGATGTCCGCCGCGCTCAACGCCCCCGAATTGAAATCGACGCCGGCGAAACCATTGACCTGAAGGTCGATCAGTCCCGGTGTCAGCATCGTGAACGCTCCCCTTCGCTATTGACCCCGTGCGAACGGAAGCCGTACTTTTGACCGGGCTGCTCACAATCCGAGCATTCCCAAAAGCGTGTTTAGGTTTTGCGTTCGCAAACGCGTAAACACAAGCAGATAGAGCATCAAACCGAAAAGCGGCCCCCGGCTTTCGGGTTATCACGGTGCTCCATCGAAGTGCCAAGGCACCTATTGTGCCTTCAATCGAACGAACGGCGCTCCGGCACGACGACCCAGCATCGCGGTTTCCGCGATCCAAGGCAAGGAGGACATCGATGTCCCAACCCATCACCATTAATGTCAATGGCAAGGATCATGCTGTCGAGGCCGACCCGGACAGCATGCTGCTCTATGCGCTGCGCGACGACCTCAAGCTGCACGGCCCGAAATTCGGCTGCGGCCTGTCGCAATGCGGCGCCTGCACCGTCATCATCGACGGCGCTGCCACCCGCTCCTGCGTGACACCGCTGGCCAGTGTGGAAGGCACCAGGATCACCACGCTCGAAGGGCTTGGCACGTTGGAAAAGCCGCACCCGCTGCAACAGGCCTTCATCGACGAGCAGGCCGTCCAGTGCGGCTACTGCATCAATGGCATGATCATGACCGCCAAGGCGTTCCTCGACGGCAATCCGCAGCCCACCCGCGACGACATCAAGCAGGCGCTCAACGACAATCTCTGCCGCTGCGGCACGCACATGCGCATCGTGCGCGCGGTCGAACGCGCCGCCAAGACAGGTCAGGCCCAGGCGGGCCAGGCTAAAGGAGGCTGACAATGAACACGCGCCCCGAAGACCTGCACGACAACGACCGTCACGAGACAGGCACGCTGCCGCTCAGCCGCCGCAACTTCCTGAAAGGCACGGCCGGACTGGTCGTCGCCTTCGCCATCGTCGATCCGACCGCTGCGATTGCGGCGGCCGAAACGGCGGCGGATTCCGTCGGCTCGCCCGATTCCGGCAAGCTCTATGCCTGGCTCGCCATCCGCCCCGACAACACCGCGACCCTGTTCACCGGCAAGGTCGAGACCGGCACCGGCGTCGAAACCGCTTTGGCGCAGATCGCGGCGGAAGAGCTTGAATTTCCCATCAACCGTCTCGACGTGGTGATGGGCACCACCTCGCAAACGGTGGACCAGGGGCCGACCTATGGCAGCATGGCCGTGCGCTATGCCGGGCCACAGATCCGCCATGCTGCGGCTGCGGCGCGCAAGGCGCTGCTCGATCTTGCCGCCGCGCGCTTCAAGCTGCCGGCACAGCAGCTTGAAGCCAAGGAAGGCGTGGTTTCCATCATCGGCACGTCGGGCAAGTCCGTCACCTTCGGCGAACTGGTGGCCGGAAAACGACTGGATATCGCCATCGAGGCGAGCGGGTCCGGCTTCGGCCTGAAGGTGGCGCCGGACGCGCCGGTGAAGGACCCATCGACCTATGCCGTCGTTGGCCAGCCAGTGCGGCGCAAGGATATTCCCGGCAAGGTGACCGGCCAATTCACCTATATCCAGGACGTCAGGGTGGACGGCATGCTGCATGGCCGCGTCGTGCGGCCTTATGGCGTCGGCGCCAAACTGGAAAGCGTGGACGAAACCGGGCTGAAGGATATTCCCGGCTTCGTGCAGGTTGTGCGCAGCGGCAATTTCCTCGGCGTGGTGGCCGAAACCGAATGGGCGGCGATCCAGGCCGCCGAAAAGCTCGGCTCCGGCCTCGACCCGGAAGGGCCGCAGGCCGGCCAGGCCAAATGGTCCGACTGGCAGGGATTGCCGGAACAGGATGCGGTGTGGGACACGTTGAAGAAGACGACCGGCACCAACAACTCCGTCGCCGCCAAGGGCTCGGTCGATCTCGCTTTGCCTTTCGCCGCCAAGACTATTCAGGCTACTTACAAGACGCCGTTCCAGATGCATGGCAGCATCGGGCCTTCCTGCGCCATCGCCGACGTCAAGGCCGACAGTGCGACCTTCTGGGCCGGCACGCAGATGCCGCACCAGATGCGCGCCGACATGGCCGAGATGCTGGGCATTCCCGAAGACCGCATCGACGTCAAATGGTTCGAGGCTTCGGGCGCCTATGGCCGCAATGGCCTCGAACACGTCATTCCCGACGCAGCACTCATGTCGAAGGCGGTCGGCCGGCCGGTGCGCGTGCAGTGGATGCGTTGGGACGAGCATGGCTGGGAGCCGAAAGGCCCGCCCATCCTGCAGGAACTGACCGGCGCGCTCGACAAGGACGGCAATGTCGTCGCCTGGCGTCACCATATGTGGGTGCCGACCACGGGCGACACCCGCCTGATCGCCGTCGAACTCGCCGGCCTGCCGCAGATCGGCAGCGAGGGAACCGGCGACTCGGCGATCGGCTACGCCTACACCTTCGACAATGCCGATGTCGCCTGCCACGGCATGGGCCGTGTCGGGCTGCTGACCGCGTGGCTGCGCTCACCGGCGCAGTTCGAGACGACCTACGCCATGGAAGCCTTCATCGACGAGATGGCGGCGGCGGCCGGGCAGGACCCGCTGTCGTTCCGGCTTCGCTCTCTCGACGACAAGCGCGCCATTGACGTGTTGCGTGCGGCGGCTGAAGCCTATGGCTGGGATAGCCGGCCTTCGCCGGCGCCGCAGCAGGATGGCAAGCTTGCCAAAGGGCGCGGCATCGCCTGGGTCAATCGCGACGATGTCCGCGTGGCGACCATTGCCGATGTGATGGTGGACCGCGACAGCGGCGCGATCAGCGTCAAGCGCGTGGTGGTGGCGCATGATTGCGGGCTGGTGGTCAATCCTGACGGGTTGTCGAACCAGATCGAGGGCAACGTCATCCAGTCGCTCAGCCGCACGCTGCACGAGGAGGTGACATTCGACCGCGCGCATGTGACCAGCCGCGACTGGGAGGGCTATCCGATCCTGCGTTTCGAGGAAATTCCGGACACGATCGATATCGTTCTGGTCAACAACCGTCCCGAATATCCGTCCTACGGCGGCGGCGAACCTTCGACCTGCCCGACGGCGGCGGTGATTTCCAATGCCGTTTACGACGCCATCGGCGTGCGGCTGCGGCAAACGCCGTTCCGGCCCGACCGGGTCAAGGCGGCGATGAGCCGGACCGGCTGAAGATGATCACGCCCGGCGCGGTAGATACCGCGCCGGGCGAGACTCCGGATCAGGCGCTGCGTGGCGTCGTCGGCAAATCCAGCAGGCGGGCGACGGCATCGGCGCCCTTGCCGGCGGCACTGACCTTTCCGTCGTCTCCTACTTCCAGCGAAGCGCCGTTGGCGAAGCTGAGCGACCAGCCGTCCCCCCTGGCATTGCGCCGGCGGTCGGTGAGCTCGATGCCGGCGGCGGTGATCAGCGCGATCGTTCTGTCAACGTCCATGGTCAACCTCCCTTGAGATCCAGCGCACCGGTAAGATCGCCGAGCGGCGGCTCTCCGTGCGCAGCCACGGCGTGATCGCGCACCACGATGCCGTGCAGTTTCGGCAGTTCGAAGCGCTCGGTGATGAAGCGCAGGATCGAGGTCGTGTCATAGGGCGTATGATCGACATAGTCGTGCTTGGCGAAGGGCGAGACGATGATCGCCGGAATGCGCGTTCCCGGCCCCCAGCGGTCGCCCTTGGGCGGCGCGACATGATCCCATATGCCGCCATTCTCGTCATAGGTGACGACGACCAGCATATGCGGCCATTGCGGGCTCTTCTCCAGATGTGAAATCACGTCGGCGATATGACGGTCGCCGGCCTGGATGTCGGCATAGCCGGAATGTTCATTGAGATTGCCTTGCGGCTTGTAGAACGACACCTGCGGCAAGGCACCGTCGTCGATGGCCTGAATGAAGCTGACGCCGCCAAGTCCCGCGTCGCGGATATGCTCGCGCCTGGCTTCGGTGCCCGGCGCGAAATTGGCGTAATAATTGAACGGCTGGTGATGGTACTGGAAATTCGGGATCGGCGTGTGGTTGCCCTGGTCGAGCGTGTATTGCCAGGCCCCCGAATACCAGGCCCAGCTGACATGCTTGAGGCTCAGCATGTCGCCGATGGTCGGCTCGGTCTGCGGCGGCAGGGTGGTCGCGTTGGCCGGATCGGCAAAGCGCGGATCGCCGCCCGGCGCCGGCTCGTTGCCGCTTGGCTGGTAGGGCGGCTGCATGGTGTTCACGGCGTAGAAATCCGGCGTCAGATTGCCGTCCGAGACGAATTTGGGAATGCCGTCCATTGCCGATTTCGGCGAGTTGTCGGCGATTTTCAACGCCGTGCCGCTTTCGTTCGTGACCGAGATCGTCGGATGCGCCGGGCTCTGGTCGGCATTCGCGTAATAGGGCGCGCAGGCGCAGATCAGCCATTGATGGTTGAAGAAGGAGCCGCCGAAGCCGCCCATGAAGAAGTGATCGGCCAGCACATATTTCCGCGCCACCGCCCACATGGCGGTCTTCGATGCATCCCAGTTGCTCATCGGCATGGCGCCGGAATCGGCCCAGGCGACGAACATGTCGTTCTTGCCGCCGTCGATCTGCATCTGATTCTGGTAGTAGCGATGCCACAGATCGTGGGTGATGGTGCCGAGCGAAACGTCGAAACCCTTCGGATCGTTGACCGTGAAAGGCGCGTTCGGCAGATGCTCGGTCATCGCCTGGGTGACGGGCGGCGTGACCCCCTTGGCGGTCAGCCCGTCCCACACCGGCGGCAGTTCGGACAGGATAGAGCCGTCGCGGTCGCGCTGCTGAAGGCTTTCCTTGCTGGCCTGGTCAATGCCGTCGGCACCCGGAAAATGGCCGTAGAGATTATCGAAGGCGCGGTTTTCGGCAAAGATCACCACGACCGTCTTGATCTTGTCGATGCCATCCGGGGGGCCATCCGGCGGGCCGCTCGATCCGGCCGCAAGGGCGGGAACCGCAGCGGCGCACAAAGCGAGAGTTGAGGAAAACACGGCGAACCCATAGGATCGCTTCATCGTCATACCTCCCCATGGCAAAAATGAGCAGAGCGGGATGACACCACCTCAGGCACGTCTTGGCAAGGGCCGTCCCGGTTCGCGGCAATCATCGCCGGTTCACCAATTGTGTTGGCCGGTCGCGATGCTCGTGATGCTGACAACTTGCCTTGCCTTCGTGGCGATGCCGGCCCGCGCCCAGCCCATGTCGCGCGCCGAGGCGCGCCAGCGGGCCGAAAAGCTCGCGGCGCTCGGCGAGAAATTGTTCTCCGATCCGCGCCTGTCGGGGTCGGGCAAGCTCGCCTGTTCCACCTGCCACGATCCCGCGCACGCCTTCGCGCCGGCCAATGCGCTGCCTGTCCAGTTCGGCGGCGCAGACATGAGCGAGCCCGGCCGGCGCGCCGTGCCGTCGCTCAAATATCTGCAGGCGGTGCCGCAATTCACGCAACATTACTTCGAGTCCGAAGACGAGGCCGACGAGAGCATCGACAATGGCCCGACAGGCGGCCTGACATGGGACGGACGCGCGGATTCGGGCCATGCGCAGGCCCTCATCCCGCTGCTGTCACCCTTTGAAATGGCCAACAATGCACCCAACAATGTCGTGTACCATGCAATCGAGGCCGGTTACGGGCCGGAGCTCACCGAAATCTATGGAAAATCAATCATTTCCGACAGTGACGCGACCTTCGATGCACTGCTCAAGGCGCTCGAGGTCTATCAACAATCCTGGCAGACCTTCTATCCCTATTCCAGCAAGTACGATGCCTGGCTGGCCGGCAAAACGAAACTGACGCCGCAGGAAGCCAATGGCTTGAAATTGTTCGAGGATCCAGAAAAGGGCAATTGCTCGTCCTGCCATTTCAGCGTGCGGGCCAATGACGGCACGCCGCCGCAATTCACCGATTACGGCATGATCGCGCTGGCCGTGCCGCGCAACCCGGCCATCCCCGCCAATGCCGATCCGGCCTATCACGATCTCGGCCTGTGCGGCCCGCTGCGGACGGATTTCCTTGGCCGTTCAGGCTATTGCGGCCTGTTCCGCACACCCACCCTGCGCAATGTGGCGACGCGCAAGTCCTTCTTTCACAACGGTATTTTCCATTCCCTGAAGGACGCCGTCGCCTTCTACGCCACGCGCGACACCGATCCGGGGCGCTGGTATCCGCGCCGGGCGGACGGCAGCATCGCCCTTTATGACGACCTGCCGGCTCGATATCGCAACAACATCAATACGGATCCGCCCTTCGGCGGCCATCCCGGCGACGCCCCGAAGCTGAACGAGCGGGAAATCAACAACATCGTTGCCTTTCTCGGCACACTCACAGATGGCTGGCAACCGGCGCACCAAGTCGCGAGCCCGTAAAGCCTGGAATGCAGGATCGCTCTATTTGGCCTGGAACGTGCCGGCGAAGCGGTCGCGCAATATGTTCTTCTGCACCTTGCCCATGGTGTTGCGCGGCAACTCGTCCACAGTGAAAATACGCTTGGGCTGCTTGAAGCGGGCGATCCGGTCATGGATGGCGGCAAGCAAGCTCTGTTCGTCCAGGCTCCCATCCTTTTGCGGCACGACCACGCCGACGACGCCCTCGCCGAAATCGGGATGCGGCACGCCGATCACTGCCGATTCCAGCACGCCCTCCTGCTCGTCCAGAAGCAGTTCCACTTCCTTCGGGTAGATGTTGAAGCCACCGGAGATGATGAGGTCCTTGGCGCGGCCGACGATCTGCACATAGCCGTCCTTGTCGATCGAAACCACGTCGCCAGTGATGAAGAAGCCGTCGTCGCGGAATTCTTCGCGCGTCTTTTCCGGCATTTCCCAATAGCCCTTGAAGACATTCGGTCCCCTCACCTCCAATATGCCGATTTCACTGTCAGGCAGCACGGTCTTCGTTTCCGGATCGACAACGCGGATCTCGACATCGGGCAGCGCGAATCCCACCGTGCCGGCCCGCCGCTCGCCTTCATAGGGGTTTGACGTGGTCATGTTGGTTTCGGTCATACCGTAGCGTTCGAGGATGCGATGGCCGGTGCGCGCCTCGAAGGCGACATGTGTTTCGGCGAGCAGCGGTGCGCTGCCGGAGGTGAACAGCCGCATGTGACGGGTCAAGTCTTTGGTAAAACGCGGATCGTCGAGCAGCCGGGTGTAGAAGGTCGGCACACCCATCATCGAGGTCGCCCTGGGCAGATATTCGATGATCTCGTCGACCTGGAAGGATGGCAGGAAGATCATCGCGCCGCCGGCGAGCAGGGTGACGTTGCACGCAACGAAAAGGCCGTGCGTGTGGAAGATCGGCAAAGCATGCAGCAGCACGTCCTTGTCCGTGAAGCGCCATGCTTCGACCAGCGAGCGGGCGTTCGACAACAGGTTTGCCTGCGTGAGCATCGCACCTTTCGAACGCCCAGTGGTGCCCGACGTATAGAGAAGCGCCGCAAGATCGTCGGCGCCGCGTGGCACGGTCTCGAAATGGTCGGAGCAGCGTTCCGCCTCGTCGGTCAGCGTCCCCTTTCCGTCCCCGTCCAGCGTCAACAGTCGTGCGCCAGCGGCCTTGGCAATCGGAGCAAGCGCAGCATGCGCATCGCTGTCGCAGACCACCAGCGCCGGCCTGGCATTGCCGACGAAATACTCCACTTCGTTCGGCATGTAGGCGGTGTTGAGCGGCAGGAAAATCGCTCCGCTCCGGATGCAGGCGGCGTAGAGCGCCAGCGCCTCGGCGCTTTTCCTCACCTGCACCGCAACGCGGTCGCCCGGCTTCACACCATGATCGGTGAGTGCGTTGGCGATCCGGGCCGCCTGCCTGAGAAACGCATCGTAGGACACGACCGCTCCGTCCTTCAGATAAAGGAGCGGCTTCGAACTGCCCTGATGGGGCGCAAACAGCGCATCATAGAGCAGGTTAGGCATGGTCGGATCTCCGTGAAGCGTGCTTGGTCCGCTCGGGACCGAGGAGGGATTTGATCGCGCGGGTCGTGGCCACCTCGCCGCGATGCGCGAACTGTTCGTGATTGGCCTCCACCGTCTTGAGGTCGTAGCGGTAATTGACCATGACACCACAGGACTGACCGAGGCCCTTGGCCGACAGATCGGCGCCCGGATGAATGGCCTCGAGGCTGGCGCCATTGCCGAAATGGAAGCGCGCCACTGGATCGAGCGGCAGCCCGTCCGCCCGCTTGGCCCACAGCAGGTACTCGGCCGCCAGCGCAGCCAGCGCCGGGCCGTCGGTCTGGACATTGACAGCCGATTTCGCCTCGGCGAGCCGCGTGAGCAGCGCGCCGCGTTCCGCCTCACCCTGTTCGGTCCCCTCTCCGGCTTGTGCTTCCTGCCGCATCCAGCGTGTCAGGCCGGGAACCGGCGAAAGCGTGACGAAGGTCTTGAGATTGGGCAGCGACTGCATCAGGTCCGTCGCCACCTGCTTGATGAGGAAATTACCGAAAGAAATGCCGGCCAACCCCTTCTGGCAGTTGGAAATCGAATAGAACACGGCCGTCGTCGCCTCGGTCTCGGCGATCGGTTCACGTTCTTCCGACAAGAGCGCATCGATCGAGCCCGGTATTTCTCCGGTCAGCGCCACTTCGACGAAGATCAGCGGCTCGTCCGGCATAGCCGGATGGAAGAAGGCAAAGCAGTGCCGGTCGCTCGGTTGCAGCCTGCGCCTCAATTCGTCCCAATCGTTGATGGTGTGCACCGCCTCATAAGCGATGATCTTTTCCAGTATGTTGGCCGGCGTGCTCCAGTCGATGCGGCGCAGCACCAGGAAGCCACGATTGAACCAGGACATGAACAAATGCTGGAAGTCGAGATCGGCGCGCCGGAAGGACGGGTTGTCCCTGGTAAGCGAAAGCAGATCGCCACGCATGGCGACCAGCCGCCCGGTGGCGCCGGGCAGCCGGTTCAACCGCCGCAGCAGTTCCTGGCGCGGCGCCTCGGCCGCATTGAGGATGCGCGCCAGAATATCGGCGTCGGGCGCAGCCTTGTAGGCAGTGGCGGCCGCAATGACGGCCTCGGCGTCAAGATCGTGGCTTTCGGTCAGAAGCTTGAAGAAAGCCGCCTTGTCTTCGGGCGAAGCTTTTTCGTAACGGTCGAGGATGGCGGTGGCGAGCGAGAAGCCGGAAGCCTCGCCGCGCTCCGAGATCAGCGCGGCGCACAATTCCCGCAGCGAGCGACGATCGTTGCTGGCGGTGCGTGGCACCGCCCGTTCAATGATGGTCGCAAGAAGATCCTGAAGAAAGCTTGTCCTACTCACGTCCCCGGTCCCATGAGATAAGTCGGTAACCATGTGGCGATGTCGGGGAAGATGCACAAGACGATGATTTCAAGCATCATGCAGGCGACGAAGGGCATCGTACCCCAGATGACGCGGGTGAGCGGCACATCGGGTGCGATGGAGTTGACGATATAGATGTTCAGGCCCACCGGTGGATGGATCAGGCCGATCTCCATGTTGATGGTGATGATGACGCCGAACCAGATCGGGTCGAAGCCGGCCGCCGTGATGATCGGCAACAGGATTGGCGCCGTCATCAGGATCACCGCCGCCGGCGGAATGAAGAAACCGCAGACCAGCAGGAAGATGTTGATGAGAAACATCAGCACCCAGCGATTGACCTCCATGTCGGCGATGGCCTGGGCGAGCGTCTGGGTCAGGTAAAGCGAGGTCAGCATGTAGCCGAACAAAACAGCCGCGGCGATGATCATCATGATCATGATCGATTCCCGCGTCGTATCGCGCAGGATTTGCCACCAACTTGTCGGTTGCCACATCCTGTAGATGATGACTGCGAGCAGGACGCATAGAGCGGCCCCGACCCCGGCAGCTTCGGACGGCGTGGCGACGCCGCCATAAAGCACGTACATCACGCCGATGACGATCGCCAGGAACGGCGCCACTTTGGGGATCGCCTCGAACTTCTGTTTCCAAGAATAGCGGAATTCCGGCGCATAGGCGCGGAAGCCGCGCTTCCACAACAGGAAGACCGTCCACAGGATGAACAGGCCGGTCAGCATCAGGCCGGGAAACACACCGGCCAGGAACAGCCGGCCGATCGAGGTTTCGGTCGCGATGCCATAGAGGATGAATGTGATGGAAGGCGGGATCAGGATGCCGAGCGTGCCGCCTGCGCAGATCGAGCCGGTGGCCACGTCGTCGGGATAGCCGCGCCGGCGCATTTCAGGAATGCCCATGCGGCCAATGGCGGCGCAGGTCGCGGGCGAGGAGCCGGTGAGCGCGGCAAACAGCGCGCAGGCACCGAGATTGGAAATAACCAACCCTCCCGGCAACCGGTAGAGCCAGCGGTCGAGCGCTTCGTAAAGGTCCTTGCCGGCCGGCGAGGAGCCGATGGCCGCACCCATCATCACGAACATCGGGATCGACACCAGCGTGAAGTCGTTCAATCCGCCATAGAAGGTCTCGGCGGCGATGTTGAGCGCATCAAGGCCTTCGAATACGCCGATGAAGACGAGCGCGACAGCACCAAGGCCGAAGGCGACCGGGGCACCCGAAAGCAGCACCAGCAGCGTGATGACAAGGACGAAGGCGCCTTCGATTGCCGGGTTCATGCCATCTCTCCATGCTGCTCCGCAGCGGAGGCGAAAGGCCGCTCGCGCCCCGTCGCCAGGCAATAGAGATCAACGACATATTGCAGGGTAAGGATGGTGAAGCCGACCGGCATGGCGATAAAAGGAATCCACAGCCGCACCCGCCATACCGTGTCCGAGACCCAGTTGCCATTCCATGATTCCGCCCAATAATGCCAGGCAAGCCAGGTCATGGCGAGAGAGAAGCCCAGCGACATGACGGCCGAAAACAGCGCCAGCCGGAACTTCGCCGTCTCGCCGAGGTAATGCGGCAGGATATCGACATTGACGTGGCCGCGCGTCAACAGCACGTAGGGACTGCCGATGAAGGTCGCGGCAACCATCGCATAGGTGGTGAAATCAGTCTGCCAGATCGTGGCCCAGCCGAGCACGAAGCGCACGAAGACCATCTGGCATACCACGACCACGGCAGCGGTGATGAGGCCCGCCGCCGCAAAGCCGCACAGGGTCGAGACCAGCCTGACCGTTCGGATGAATCCGTCCATCGTTTTCGTGTCCTGGAGCATAGGGAAAGGCCCGCGCCGGCTTTAATAGCCGGCCCGGCGCTTGGGTCAGTCGCGCATCATTTCACGGCGAGCGCTTCGTCGATCAGCTTCTGGCCGTCCGGAACCTCTTCGGCGAATTCCTTGTAGGAACTTTTCTTGGCGACCTCGATCCACGCATCATATTCTTCCGGCGTCATGGTAACGACCTCGACGCCATGATCCTTGAAGGTCTTTGCCATCTTCTCGTCGAACCTACGCGCTTCGGCGTCGAAAAACGCCTCGGCCTTCTTCGACGCGGCCATGATGACGTCCTGCTGTTCCTTGGATAGACGGTCGAAGCTCTTCTTCGACATCAGCACCGGCTCATACATGAACCAAAGCGCATTGTCGCCGGGCGCAGTGATGCACTTGACCTGCTCGTAGAGCCGATATGACACGAAGCTTGCCGTGCTGGTATCGGTGGCATCGACCACACCGGTCTGCAGGGCGTTGTAGACCTCATTCGAGGCGATGGTGACGATCGAGCCGCCCGCAGCCTGCCACATGGCGGCGAAGGTCGGCCCGGCGGAGCGAATCTTGAGGCCCTTGATATCTTCGGGTTTGTGGATGCAGCCTTCCTTGGAGGCGACGGCGCCGGCCAGCCAGGCATCGGCGAGCACGATGGCGCCGGCTTCCTCGATCTTGGCCTTGATGGTCTTCATGAAGGGCGAATTGTTCAGCCGCTGGGCCCGGTCATGGTTGCGCACCAGGCCCGGCATCAAAGTCGCGCCGAACTCGCGCACCCGACCGCTGGCATAGTCGAGCGGGAAGGACGTGATGTCGAGTTGGCCCTTGATCAGTGCATTCCATTGGTCCTTCGCCTTGAACAGCGAGGCGCCGGGATAGACCTGGATGTTGAGATCGACATTGGCTGCCTTCGCCTCCTTGGCGATGATCTGCACCATTTCGTCGCGCGGGTCGCCCTTGCCGCCTGGAAACTGGTGGGCGGCCTTGAGCGTGAGTGCGCCGGCCGCGCCGATGCCCGCCATAGACAAGGTGGCCGACAGCGCGACCGTAAGGCCGAGTCGGGCGACCCGATTCGCAAAAAAGGGTTTCATACAGTCCTCCCTGCAGATGGTTCTGCACATGGTTCCCGGCCATTCCGGGATTCCGGGTTATTCCGGTCGTTTTTGCCCCTCCGAGCGCCGGCTAATGTATCCAGCATGCATTTCTTGTCAACATTCTTGGATCCAAGATTGCTATTGATGGATGCCAATAGCTGAACTAGGGTCGGCCATGACCCTGAGAAGCGCAGATCAGATTCGTGAACAACTCGAACAGGCGATCATCGCCGCCGAGTTCGCAGACGGCGAGCGTCTCGACCAGATGATGCTCTCGAAACGCTATTCGGTGTCACGCACGCCGGTGCGCGAGGCTCTGCACGCGCTTTCGACATCCGGGCTTGTCGAGGCGGTGCCACGACGCGGGGTTTTCGTGCGCTATCCGAGCTTCATCAAGCTGGTCGAGATGTTCGACGTGATGGCAGAACTGGAGGCGATGTGCGGTCGCCTTGCGGCACGACGCATTACCGAGGACGAACTGGCCCATCTGGAAGATGCCGCCGCCGCCTGCGAGTGGGCGATGGAAAAGGGAGACGCCGACGATTACTACCGCGAGAACGAGCGGTTCCATCATGTACTCTACCACGCCAGCGGTAATTCCTATCTGGCGGAGGAAGCATCAAAGCTGCACAAGCGGTTGCAGCCGTTCCGCCGGCTTCAACTGCGCGTGCGCGGTCGGCTCGCACAGTCGATGCGCGAGCACCGGGAGGTGCAGGACGCGGTGACGAAAGGCGACGCCGCGCGTGCTGCGCAGGCGCTGCACGGCCATATCGCCATTCAGGGCGAACACCTTAACGACTTGATGGCGAATTTCGCCAAGCACCGCGCGCGGTCGGCATCGCGTGCATCGTGACGTTTGGCAGGCAGTCCAGACGCCACGAGCGAGAAGTTTCTCCGCCACCCTGACTAACGGCCGCAGCCGCGACCGCGCGGATAGCAGACGATCGACACGTAGCTGATCGGCAGCAGCGTCGGCTCTTCAAATCCGTGCGGCGCGTCGGCATCTGGCCGCTAATGAGAATGTTCACCCGCGGTAAATATCATACCCCGCGTCCAGGCCTGCCGCCCTTCTTATGATACACCGGCAAGAACCGGATCGTCGGCGATGGCCAGCGTTTCACTCAACGCCTGTAACTCATCGAGAGCGCGCTGGACCAGGTCTACTCCCACCGCCTTGATCGGAAAGCGGGCCTGACGCATCACCAGATGCGCGCCCCGATCACCTTGGCAGGCCTGGCGGACAAGTCGCGTACCGCGCGGCGCAATAACAGCCTCTTTGACTGTCGGGTCGGCAAACAGTTTGCGGAACATCGACGAAGCACGCTGGATCTGCGTAGCGGTGGTGCCCCCATCTCCACGCATCAGCAGTGGGACATCGGTCTGCGGGGGCACAAACTGTTCGGGCATATTGTGGACTAGAGAATAGAATTCGGCACCTGTCGGCCGGGCAAGTGCGCCGATCATGGGCCGGCGCTGCTCCACCCTCTCGCTCAGGGTCGCCCGAAGCCATAGTTGCGGCAAGCGCCGGGTGACCAACGTATCCGCAATGAGTTCGACCTTAACCTGCCTGCGATCGGCGAGACGACCGATCAGGATGGGAAATTGGTCCGGTGCAAAGGTGATCTTGGCATCGTCAAGCAGTCCGGCTGCTTCGTCCAGGAGCACCCGGCGCTGTGCCATCGCGCGGCGATGGTCGGTGACGGCTCTGGCCAACAGCCAGGCCGAACAAATGAGGAAAAAAGCCCAGAAAGTAAAAGTCGTCGTCATCTGACGGCCTTGAAGTTGGAAACGGCGGCGCCCGATTGCGCCGCCGTTCTTGGCAAGGTCAGTACCCTGACGGCTTCGGCCAGGGCATGCTGAACTGGCCGCCACGGCTCACATACCGGTAGCGCCGGAAATGGAACCAGAGCGAGGCCACGATGTAGAAGCACATCATCGCGCTGAGTTGCGTGCCATAGCCGAGGAACACGGCGAAGTAAGCGGTCGCGCACAGGGCCAGCAGAACGATTGTCGGCACCGGATGGAACGGATGCACGTAACCGCGCTTGATGGTGTCGAGCGGCCACTTCCTGCGGAACATGACCATGTTGAAGGTCATGAAGGTGTAGCCGAGCAGACCCGACAGGATCGAGAACGTCACCACCTGATCGAGCGGCGCGCCAAGCGCGAAGATCAGCGCTATCGGCACCAGGAAGACGATTGCGCGATATGGCGTGCGATAGACCGGATGCACGGCCCCGAACCAACTCGGCAGATAACGGTCGCGCCCCATCGAGAACCAGGCGCGCGAGGCATCGTTGATGCAGCCGTTTGCCGAGGCCAGCGTCGCGAACGCCGTGCCGACGAACAGAAGCACCATCAGCCCGGTGCTACCGGTGACACGCGCTGCATCGAAGAGCGGCGTTCCGGCTTGGCCGAGATACTCCCAGGGGATTAATCCCGAACAGATATACCACGTCATCGTCGCAGCAATCAGCAGCGTCATGATGCCCGCCATCGTGCCGAAAGGCAGTGAACGCGCCGGCGAACGGACCTCTTCAGCCGCCTGGCACGTGCCTTCGATGCCGAGATAATACCAAAGGCCGAAATGCAGAGCCGCGACAATGCCGATCCAGCCATAAGGCAACGGGTCGGTGGTGATGGCCGAGAAATCGAGCGGCACGCTCGATACACCGATATGCACGCAGACGAACAGAGTGACGATCGCCACGAACGCAATTGCGGTTATGACGAGATTGAACGTCAGGGTCGCCAGTACGCCGCGATAGTTCAGCCATGCCAGGAACATGATGGCCAGCACGATGAATGGCTGTTCGTTGAGGCCTTCATGCCCCAGCATTCCCGCCACCGTGTCGAGCAGAAAGCCCACAGTGATCGCGTTGGCCGCCTCGAGCATGGTGTAGGCCATGACCAGGAATAGCCCGACATTGAATGCCATGAGAGGGCCGACAATATGTTTGGCCTGTGCATATTGTCCCCCTGCGGCGGCAACGGTCGAGGTTACTTCAGAATCGATCATTGCGACACAGGTATAGAGAAGTCCGGCGACCCAGCAGGCGATAAGGCCGGCGATCATGCCACCTTTGCCGACCGAGAAGTTCCAGCCCATATATTCGCCGACCAGCACGATGCCGACGCCAAGTGCCCACACATGAGCGGGGCCAAGCACCCGCAGCAATTGCAGACGCTGCGAACCAGGTGCGGATTCAGTTACGTTTGCCATTGTCATGCACCTCAGAGCGTATGACGTTCGGCGGCGGCCTCGATCTCGCCTTCGCGAGAGGAGGTCAGCAACTCATTGTCGTATGTCGTGTCGATGCGAATGAGATCGATTAGCATCAACAGGCCGAACATGGCCGAAAGCGCCCATGCAGCATATTCCAGAATGTCCCAGGTATCCATTGCAACCTCCCTATCGCTTGTCGCTGAAGCGTTCCTCGATGACTTCGCGGTATTCCCTATCGGACAGCCTGACGACCATGACGAAATAGCCGATGACCAGGATGGCCATAATGGCCAGAGCGACCCAACTGAAGCTGTAGTCGAAACGGGCGGTGATGATGTCATTGGCGGCGGCCGGGTCGGTAATACCGAGCGCCGTCCATTGCTGCTGTTCCGCGGCGTTCTGACCGAGAGCTTCCCAAGTCGGATTGGCTACAGGGTTCGGAGTTTTGGCGGCGCCGGCAAGTCCCAGGTAGAGCGGAATATAAAGCGCGCCGATGGTCAGGACGAGTAGCGTCACGACATCGAATATTTGGCCGGCGATACCCTGTTTCGGTGGTTTGTAGGCCATCGTCTTCTCCTCTCAGGCCTGGCGCCGGCGCATCTCGTCGAGATGCTTGATGTCGAGGCCGTAGATGAAATGCTTGTCCTCGGTGTAGTGGCGCAGCATGGCGACGATCGCCGCCGTGTTGAAGATCAGCACCAGGCCGCACGCGACGGACAGAATGATCCGCATCTGCGGAATTGCGATGTAAGACCAGATACTGAACAGGGCGTACAGGAGCGTGCACCAAAGCACGGCCACGAAGATCACCAGTCCGATGCGATCCCGCCCATGCATTTTGTCAATACGCTGCTCAAGGCCCGCGCTTGCGCCGGGCCGATGTAATGCCGCTTCCATTTTTTCCTCCATGCGGGCGGTTTGACGGATTTTGATATTTGCTTGTGCGTCAAATTATTTGCCTGAGAGGAAGGTCACGCAGAGCCAAAATTCTGTCAAGTATTTTCTGCGGCCTCTTGCCGCACGACATTCAAATCGACGAGCCATAACTCCTTAAATTCGCGTCTGAATTTTGGGCTCTTGATATCCAAAAAAAATCTCAGGCGCTTGGGCGGACCCATATGCGGATATTCGTTTCCGGTGCCCTCCCGGCCCTCCCGATCGGAAAATTGCCACTGTTCCACAGATAGCCGGCAACCGGAGTTCGTTGAGCATGATGCGGTGGCGGCGTCGGGCGGACGTCAAAACAAGACCGCGCAAGGAGGCGCGAAGCATCTGGCCGGTTTCTCGCGAACATGCAGAGCGATGCAGCAGCGCGTCAGATTATTCGCCCGATCCTCGGGGTTGCATTACGCGCAAAAGGCCTGAGCGTCGGAGGGTTCCCAACTCGCCCATACTGATTGTCCTGGACGCAGCCCGTTGGCTGCGGCATGGCCGAAAGGAAGTCTCACGGATAAACGCTCCCTCGCCTTCGTCTCGGTCAGGACATGGGTGTTATTGCCGAGGAAGGTGATGTCTACCACCGTCACCGGCAGACTGCTTGCTGCGTTCGGTGTTTGCGACAAGGACACCCTCTCGGGGCGCAGCATGACGGCCGCGCCACGCCCCGGCGTCGGGGCGCCATGGGTAGGAACCGCGGGTATGACCAAATCGTCGCCGACGCGTATATCGGCATGTTTGCCGTTCACGGCTTCGACCTTTCCTTCAAGGAAATCGCTGTCGCCGATGAACTCGGCGACGAAACGCGTGGCCGGGTCGGCATAAAGTTCCGACCCGGTGCCGACCTGGTCGATGACCCCCTTGCTGAATACGGCAATCCGATCGGAGAGACGCAGCGCCTCCTCCTGATCATGGGTGACATAGAGAATAGTAACGCCGGTTTCCTGATGGATGCGGCGGATCTCATACTGGATTTCCTCGCGCAGCTTCTTGTCGAGTGCCGAAAGCGGCTCGTCCATTAGAAGGACGGGCGGATCGTAGGCGAGCGCCCGCGCCAGCGCGACGCGCTGCTGCTGGCCGCCCGACATTTTAGCCGGCATGCGGTCCTCGAAGCTCTCCAGCCGCACCAGCTTGAGCACGCGGCGCACGGCCGCGTCGATCTCGTTCTTCGGCCGGCGGCGCACCCTCAGTGGAAAGGCGATATTCTCACCCACCGACAAATGTGGGAACAGCGTATAGCGCTGGAACACCATGCCGATATTGCGCTTGTGCGAAGGGGTGTCGAGCAAGGTGCTGCCCTGCAGCAGGATATCGCCGGCGGTCGGCTCCTGAAGGCCGGCGAGCACGTAGAGCGTTGTGCTCTTGCCCGATCCGGACGGGCCGAGAAAGGTCATGAACTCGCCCTTGGCGACATCCAGCGTCACATCGGTGACGGCGACGACGTCGCCATAAACCTTGCGAATATTCTGTATCTGGAGAAACGGCGTCGTCATCTTTTCATTCCCTTGCGCACCACCACTGCGGCGAGCATCAGCGCGATCGTGAACAGGACCAGCAACGTGGAAGCGGCGGCGATCACCGGCGTGAGATCCTGTCGGAGTGTTGTCCATATCTTGACTGGTAACGTCTGCAATGTCGGGCTCGCCATGAAGATCGCCACTACGACCTCGTCCCAGGAGACGAGGAAAGAGAACACTGCCGCTGCGAACAGGCCATGGCCGATGGCCGGCAGAGTGACCCGGAATCGCGCCTCCCACGGCGCCGCGCCACACAAAATGGCAGCGTCCTCGATCGACTTGTCGAAACTCTCCAGCGCATTGCTGATAGAAATGACGGAGAAGGGCAGCGCCAGCACCAGATGGGCGAGCACGAAACCCAGCATCGTCCCGTTGAGCCCGATGCGGAGGAAGAAGGCATAGAGTGCCACCGCCAGCACCACCACCGGCAGGATCATCGGCGTGATGAACAGCGCCCTGAGCGCTTCGCGGCCGCGGAAGGTGCCACGCGTCAGCGCCAGCGAGGCCAAGAGGCCGATCACCACCGACAAGACGGTGACACAGACGGCGATCTGGGCGCTGGTCCAGGCCGATTCCAGCCAGCGCGGATCAGCGAAGAGTTCGCGATACCAGCGTAGCGTCCAGCCCGGCGGCGGGAAGATCAGCCATTGAGAATTGCCGAAGGACAACGCGGCAATGAAGATGATGGGCAGAAGCAGGAATAGTGCCACCAGAACGGTGATGCTCAAAAGCACCCATCTCCAGGAACCGAGGCGGTCGAAATCGAGCAACATGGCGACGCTAGCCTCCCTGTCCGAGACGGCCGGCGCCGAATAGGCGTAATTGCACGGCATAGATGGCGAGCGTGACGACCAGAAGCACGAACGCGGCAGCACCACCCATGCCCCAGTTGACCAGCGATTGCACGAACTGGGCGATCATCTCGGCCAGCATCATATTGGAAGTGCCGCCAAGCAGGGCAGGCGTGACGAAATAGCCGAGCGACATGACGAACACCATCAGCGCGCCGGCGGCGGCGCCCGGCAGCGCCAGCGGGATAAGCACGCGCGTCAGGCATTGCCAGCGCGTCGCGCCGCATACCGACGCTGCCTGCAAGACCGCCGGATCGATGGTCTTGATGACGCCGCGCAGCGGCAGGATAACGAAGGGCAGCATGATGTAGGTCATGCCGATGGTAACGCCGGTGAGATTGTTGACGAGTGCCAGCGGCTGGTCGATCAGGCCAATCCCCATCAGCACTTTGTTGATGACGCCGGTACGCTGCAAGAGAACCATCCAGGCATAGGTGCGGGTCAGCAAATTGGTCCACATCGAAAGCAGGATGACGGCGAACAGCAGCGTCGACCATCGCGCCGGCATTATGGCCAGCATCCAGGCCACCGGGAAGCCGATTGTCACCGACAGAACCGTTACCACCGCGGAGACCACGAACGTGTTGTAGAAGATGCGTATATAGGTCGACGAGCCGAGAAGCTCGGCGTAATTGCCAAGGCCTGGCGTCGGCTCCAAGACGCTGCGCATGAGGAGTGCGACGACCGGCACGACGAAAAAGACGAAGACCAGGATGAGAGCCGGCAGCGCATAGACCAGGCCGCTTGCCGCGCGGGTGCGGCGCGCTTCGAGCCGGGTCTCAGACGCATTTGCTGCCAGTGTCATCGCATCCTCCATCGGCGCGGCGGGATAGGCGCCGCGCCAGTTTCATGCCGCCTGCTATTTCGCCTGCCAGGCGTACCAGCGCTCTCCGATCTCGTCGCGATGCTCGGCCCAGTAGTTCATGTCGGCATTGACCTGGGTGGCTTTTTGAGCATCGGGCAAAGCCTCGCGAGCGGCCTTGTCCATCAGCGCGGCCGACTCGAGATTGATCGGGGCGTAGTTCGTAGCGAGCGAGAATTCCTTCTGCGCCTCGGCGCTGGTCGCAAGGGCGATAAATTTCATCGCGGCATCCTTGTGCTTCGTGCCTTTGGGCACAACAAGTGCATCGGCCGCGGTGATGTTCTGGTCCCACGAAATGCCGACATTGACGCCGGTCTGCTGGAGCGCAGTGAGCCGCCCGTTCCAGAATATGCCATAAGGAGCCTCGGCCGAAGCCAGCAATTGCTGCGATTGCGCGCCGCCGGTCCACCAAACGATATCGCTCTTGATCGTGTCGAGCTTCTTGAAGGCGCGGTCGAGATCAAGCGGATAGAGCTTGTCGGGCGCCACGCCGTCGGCCAGCAGAGCGGCTTCTATGACACCCGGCGCCGACCATTTGTAGAAGGTGCGCTTGCCGGGGAACTTCTCGGTATCGAACAGGTCCGCGAAGGTCTTCGGCCCGTCTTTCACAGTGTCGGCGTTGTAGCCGATGACGAAGGAATAATAGAAGCTGCCGACGCTGTAATCGGTGACGAAACGCGGATCCAGCTTGGATTTGTCGATAACGTTGAAATCCAGCTTCTCGAGCATGCCCTTGTTGCCTGCCTGAACGGCATAGTCGCCCTCGACGTCCACGACGTCCCAGGACACGCTGCCGGCCTCGACCATGGCCTTGATCTTGCCGTAGTCGGTGGGCCCGTCCTGCAACACGCTGATACCGGTCTCGGCGGTGAACTTGTCGGCCCACGCCGCCTTCTGGGCATCCTGTGTGGTGCCGCCCCAACTGGTGAACACCATCTCTTCCGCCGCTGCGGCGCCGGTCAGGGCGAGCACAGCGGCAAAGGCTGCCGTCATGATTGTCTTGCGCATGTCATTCCTCCCATGGTTGTTGGCGTGTCACCGCATCACGAACGGGTCAGGGATCGGATCGTCCGATGTCCTCAGCCAGACCGTCTTGGTGCGAGTAAAGTCGAGCGCCGCCGCCAGCCCACCTTCGCGGCCATGGCCGGACTGGCCGTAGCCGCCGAAAGGCGCGATGGGCGAAACGGCACGATAGGTGTTGACCCAGACGACGCCGGCATGGATGCGCTTCATCATGCGGTGGGCGCGCGTCAGATCGCGGGTGAACAGCCCGGACGCGAGGCCGAAGGGCGTGTCGTTGGCCAGCCGCAGAGCCTCCGCTTCGTCCTCGAAACTCAGCACCGAAAGCACCGGCCCAAACAACTCTCGTTCCACCGACGGCGACTTGACGGCGCTGCAATCGAGGATCGTCGGCGGATAGTAGAAGCCGACGCCATCCGGGCTCTTGCCGCCGGTGACGAGCATGGCGCCCGCCGCGACGGAGCGACCGACCACCTCCTCGATCAGGTCGCGCTGGCGTGCGGTGCACAGCGGACCGACCTCGGTCGTCATATCGAGCGGCGCGCCGATCTTCACGGCTTCGGACTTTTCCTTGAGGATCGACAGAAACCGGCCCTTTACCGAAGATTCGACGATGAGGCGGGAACCGGCGACGCAACTCTGTCCGGTCGCTGCGAAAATGCCGGCCACCTGCGCGTTGGCGGCGCTTTCGAGGTCGGCGTCGGCAAAGACAATGAAGGGCGATTTGCCGCCGAGTTCCAGAGATGTACTGGCCAGGTTCTCGGCCGAGTTGCGCACCACGTTGCGGGCGGTTTGCGGGCCGCCGGTGAAGGCAATATGCGCAACCTTCGGATGTCTGGTCAGCGCCGCGCCGCAGGTTGCGCCAAAGCCGGTGATGATATTGACCACGCCGGCCGGGAAGCCCGCCTCTTGCACCAGCCGCGCGAATTCGAGCAGCGGCGCGGGACCGTCTTCCGACGCCTTGATCACCAGCGTGCAGCCGGCGGCCAGCGCCGGGCCTATCTTCACGGCTGCTAGAAAAAGCTGGCTGTTCCAGGGCACGACAGCGGCCACCACGCCGACCGGCTCACGCCGCAGCCACACATCCATGTCCGGCTTGTCGATGGCGAGATACGAGCCTTCTATCTTATCGGCCAACCCGGCATAGTAGCGATAATAATCCGCCACATAGGCGATCTGCGCCGAGGTCTCACGGATGATCTTGCCAGTGTCGCGGGTTTCAAGTTCAGCCAGTCTGCCGGCATTCTGGGCGACCAGATCGGCAAGGCGATAGAGCAGCTTGCCCCGCGCCGTGGCGGTCAGTGCCGGCCACTCACCCTGCCGCAGCGCCTGGTGCGCGGCCTCAACGGCGCGCTCGACCTCCGCCTCGCGCGCCTCCGGCATCTCGGCCCAGGACTCGCCTGTGGCCGGATCGATGCTCGGGAAGGTCTGTGCCGCGTCCTCGAAACGGCCGTCGATGTAATGCTGGAATCTTTGCATCGGCTACTCCCGCTCGGTTAACCGAATGCCGGCATGACGTCGGCGATGAAGCGCTCCAGCGAAGCCTTCTTGCGCGCGAAGCTCATGCCCGTGTCGATCCAGAAGGAATATTCGTCATAGCCGAGCGCCTCGTAGCGTTTCAGCCTCTCGATGACTTCGCCTGCCGTGCCCACGACATTGTTGCGGCGCATGGCGTCGGGCGCATACATGGCATTGGCCTCGATCTCGGCATCGCTCAGCCGCTCGATCAATCCTTGATGGATTGGCCGCTCGTTTTTGAACCAGGCGCCAAAATAATTGTAATAGACGCTAATCTCGCGCGCCGCCCGCTGAAGATCGGGCTCATCGGAACCGACATAGGTGTGGCGCAGCACCATGATTTTCGGGCGCGGCAGCGAGGCGTGCCTGGCACAAGCGTCGTTGAAGCGCCCCATCAGGCTCTCCACTTCCTCGTCGCCCAGCCATAGCGGCGTCACCTGTACGTTGCAGCCATTTGCGACGGCGAACTCGTGGCTGTTGGGATCGCGTGCCGCCACCCACAGCGGCGGATGCGGCTGCTGCAATGGCCTTGGTGCGGACGTGGTCGAGGGGAAAGACCAGAACTCGCCGTCCATGGCATAATCCCCGGCCCACAGGCCCTTGATCGCCGGGATCATCTCGCGCAGCCGCTGCCCGGCGGTCCAAGCATCGAGGCCGGGTGATAGCCGCTGATACTCGAAATTATAGGCGCCGCGGGCGATGCCGATGTCGAGGCGCCCGCCGCTGATGACGTCGGTCATCGCCGCTTCGCCGGCGAGCTTGATCGGATGCCAGAAGGGCGCGACGACCGTGCCGGTACCGAGGCGCACGTTTTTCGTGCGGCGGGCAAGATCGGCGATGTTGATGAAGGGATTGGGCGCGATGGTGAAATCCATCGCATGGTGCTCGCCGGTCCAGATCGCATGCATGCCGCCCCGGTCGGCGATCTCGCACAGTGCGATGAACTCGTCGTAAAGCTGTTGCTGGCTCTGTTCGGCGTCCAGACGTTCCATATGGACGAACAGTGAAAACTTCATCGCGAGGCCTCTCCGGAAACGGGGTGGACACGGCCGCTGCGTTCATCGCCGACATACATGCCGAAATTGCCGAGCGCGCTTTCGGCGGCATAGCGGCGCAGGATGTCGGCTGTCGCGGAATCCGCGAGACGGTCGAGCGGAAGCGCGTCGAGCGCGAAGAACCGGCCGGCGGCAGGCTCACCCGCGCCGAGCTCACAGCGATAGACGATGTGGTGCCTTGCCGCGCCCGTGTCCTCGTAGACGGAATAGATAAACCCGATCGACGCTTGCAGGCAGGTGGCGCGCGCCAGATGATTGCGCAGCGTTTCGGGACTTTGCCCGGCCGTGATGATGCAGGAGGGAAGCCCATATCGACCCTTGGCGTCTTCCATCAGCAGGATCTCGCCGCCTCGCACCACGACCGCACCAGCGACGATTTGAGCATCGGAGCCGGCGGCCGAAACAGCTTTTTGCGTCAGTCCGGGCATGAAATAGCCACCACGCGCATAGCCAAGGCCATTGGCGCCACCGTTTGCGAAGGCTTTCACTCGGCCGAGAAGGATGACGTGATCGCCGCCCTCGACAACCTTGTCGAGAGCGCAGTCGAACCAGGCGGCGACATTGGCCAGCACCGGCGCGCCGTGCGGCCCCGGCTGCCAGTCGAGGCCTGCGAAGCGGTCCTCGACCGGGCGCGCGAAGGTGTTGGAAATATCCTTCTGACCTTCGGAGAGGATATTGACGGCAAAGCCCGCGGCCTCGGTCAGCGTGTCGAAATTGCGCGAGGTACGGGCAAGGCACACCAGAAGCAGCGGCGGGTCCAGCGAAACGCTGGTGAAAGAATTGGCGGTGAAGCCAACTGGCAGCCCATTTCCGTCATGCGTGGTAACCACCGTCACACCGGTCAGGAAAGCGCCGAAGGCGTCGCGCAATGCCTTGGGATCCATAGCTGCCGTCACGCCGTCACCTCTTCGCGCGCGAGCCATTCCTCCAGCATGCCGTTAACGATCTCCGGCGCGGTCAGGTTCACCATGTGCCTGTGACCGGCAATGATACGCGCGACGCCGCAGGGAGTAGAGGCCGCCATCGCCTCGGCCATCGCCGGCGTGGAATTGGGGTCGTCCTCGCCGGTCAGGAACAAGGCCGGGCAAGTAATACGCGGCCACGCATCGGCATAGGTGGCGTCGCCTTCGGCGAAAGCGGCATAGGCCGTGGCGTAACCCTGGCGATCGACGCCGGACAACCATTCGCGCGTCAGGCGGCAGGCTTCGGTACCGCGTTCCCTGTCGCCGAACCAGCGCTTAAGGGGCCCCTCAACGTCGATATGACCAAGGCGGATGGCTTTTGCCCGCTCCAGCACGGCTGCCCTCGCGGCCGGACCGCGGCGGTAGACGCCGTTGAGCAGCGCCACACGCCTGATCCGCGCACCGAAGCTTGCCGCAGCGCCTCCGGCGATCAGCGCCCCCATTGAATGACCCGCAATGCTGATTGCATCAAGCAAAAGGTCATCAAGAAACCGGCCGAGCCATGCAACGAAATCCGGCAGCCGGGCGGCAGCGGCGAGCTGCTCGCTTGCACCATGGCCCGGCATGTCCACGGCGATCACCCGATGGCCGGACGCAAGCGCGGCGATCTGCGGCGCCCATGCCTCCAGCCGCATGCCAACGCCGTGGACCAGCACAAGAGGCGCGCCCTCGCCCCGCTCCACATAGGCAGCGCCATGACGCGTCCGGGAACGCGGCAGACTAGACTGCGGCTGGATTGTCGACATCATGTCCAAGCTCTTTGAGGTCCTGGTATCGGTCGCCTATGCGATGATGCGGGCGGCCGCCAACGGATGCGCCCAGCGCCAGCACGATCTCGTCGGCGGCAGGCGCATCGGCTACCGATGTCTGGATCGTCAAATAGTGCGAGCGCCGGCCCGCGTCGTTCTTGTCCATCAGCGGGATCATGATCGAGGCGTTGGCCGGGCCGCGCGTGTTGGTGAAGGCAAGATAGCTCTTGGCTCCCACCGCCTCACGATAATGATTGCCGAAGCGCAGCGTGTGAATCAGCGCCGAGGCATGCTCGATCTCGCCGTTCAGCCCGACCACGGCCGCTTTGCCGTAGCCCTCGACCGCGGCACCGGAACCCACTGCCTGCACGATCATGCCGGTCAGTAATTCACCCAGTATCGGGGCCGCCGCGTGAATTTCGGGCTTCAAATCCTCGACGAAACCGCGCCCCGCCCATGGGTTCTTCACCACCGCTAGCGCGGCGTAGAGCCTGAGTGGCGCCTCGGCCGCCTTGCCGCCTTCGACAAGCGTTGTTTCCACCTGAAGCAAGGTCTTGCGAATGACGAGCGGCACTTCAGTCTCCATCTTCAATTCTCTATGACCGTATTATGGTATGCCAAATTTCAGAAAGTCAAGCGGTGCTTTTCGCTCGAACCCGATTGCAGATCTCGCGGCTATATTGTTGCGCCACGCTTTGGTCGAAGGGCAGGCCTGAGAGGAAGGGAGCATGCTGGCGAGAGCAGCAGGCCCTGACTGCCTAATCAGGCCGCCGGCGTATCCGCCAGCAACGCCCGCGCGAGGGAAGAGGCGATACCGACATGCTCCTGCGCGGCGTGATAAGCGCCTTCGCCGTGGCCGTCGCGAATGGCATCGACTATCCGCTGCATCTGGGTTGGGCCGTCGATGTCGCGGCCGGGCGTCCTGATGGTCATCGAGCGCAGCCTGTTGATGCGTGCGGTGAGCGAATTGACGATGCCCCAGGCAACATCGCGCTCAGCCCCCACGAACAGGACACGGTAGAACTCGGTCGTCTCATCGAGCACCAAATCCATGCGCCTTCTACCATAGGCCGACTTGATCCGGTCGAGCGCCGCCTGCAGGGTGGCGGCCAGCTTGGCATCGCCCTTTTCCGCGCAAGCCCTGGCGGCCATGCCTTCCAGCACCCCCCGGATCTCGTAGATCTGCAAGGCCTGTTCCGGCGTCGTCACGGCTACAACCGGGCCGCGCGTGCCGGCGGTGGCGACCAACCCTTCCGACTCCAGATGCCGCAGCACTTCGCGCACGATCGTGCGGCTGACGCCCAGTTGCATGCACAGATCGCGTTCAACGAGCCGCTCTCCGGGCTTGAAATGAGAAGCGATTATGGCATCGCGCATGCGCTCCAGCGCCAGTTCGCGCAGCGTCTTCTCGGGGCGTTCCACACGCAGGGAGCGTTCATCCATTGCCGTCGTCTTTTCTCTTGCTGTGGGAATAGGCTTTTCTCAGCAAGCATCGATTAAATCTAGACGAAACGTCCGATCGACCTAAACCGACGTTTTGGCATACCATAATATCCTAAAGACCGATCTGCAAGGCGCTCCATCGACAAAGGATGCGCCGGAGACGGCGCATGACCTTCATGCTCCGTTCGACCTTAGAATCGCTGGGAACAGTTCTTGTTCCAGCCCCAAGTGGCCTAGTCCTGCTCCGCCTCTTTGACCGCGTTCAGTGTACGACGCTGTCCAATGGTTGGGAAACGGACCAGCCATGAGATAACATTCCGAGTTCCCTTTGCTTGAAATCTATCTCGATTCTACAATTGCAGGGGATGGATCGCCCCGGGCAGTCTGTACGAACAGTGCTATCAGGACAGCCGCATCCCGGCCAACGGAAGCAATCAAACACCAGCCCCAGATCATTGCAGCGTTCGCAGCACATCTTGCTCATTACTCTCTCTCTATAGTCGGCTGAGATTCCACCATAATCGTCGTTTGTGGATGGTCTTGTGGTAAGAATACTCACCGGCGACTTTGTATTGCCGCACCAGGCCACTTGCGCCTGTGGTGTCATTGCTATCGATAACCTTCTGCCCAAGCGTATCCGAGGCCGAGTTGCTCTTGTATCAAGCCCGCTTCGGTCTGGTCGACGTGATAAACCGTTCAACCTCTGCCCTCCGGGTCCGCCTTGGGACAGGGCATTTAACAGCGTTGGCCATATCGATTTGACAGTTCTTGCCTTTCTGTCACATGAAACAGACTTTCATCGATGTATGGCGGTATCGATGTTCGGCGGCTGAGGATTTTTCCGCACGACAGGTGGCGTGTCGTCGGCCGTATAGCTTGGGGAGGCGATCATAAATGTCAGAACGCGAGCGCTCGGGCTCCGAAGGACCTGCAATCCTTTTTTTGATCGCGCTTTGCGAAGGCATCGCGCTCGGACTGGTCCTCCCGTCGCTGCCTGCCTTGTACGGCAGGGCGGCCGGGACAGACGACGTGGCGATGGTCTTCGGCCTGTCGCTTGGACTCTACGCGGTTGTCAACATGCTGGCATTGCCCGCGCTCGGCTCGCTTGGTGACCGTTTCGGTCGCCGTCCACTTCTGGTCCTGTCTCTTGCGGTCACAGCCATCGACTGCCTGGTCATCGCCTATGTGCCCGTTCTGTCGGTTCTTCTGGTTTTTCGCGCCATAACCGGGCTGACGAACTCCACCTCGGCCACCGTAGCGGCGGCCCTGGCCGACGTCACGCCGGTCGAAGACCGGACACGCCGGTTCGGCTACCTCAATGCCTGCTACGGCATAGGACTATTCGTCGGTCCCTTTAGCGGCGGCGTCCTCTCCGAGATTCGACTGGAAGCTCCCTATGTCCTGGCAAGCGCGCTTGCGCTCACCGGTGTCGTGCTTGCCCTTCGCCTTCCGTCACGCAATGGGAAGGCACTTGCAGAATATGGGCGCGTCATCATCAACCCACTCAGACATCTGCCATGGATCGGCGCAATGGGGCTCGTGCCCGTGGCATTGGTTTATTTCGCCGTGCGGTTTTCGTTCGAGAGTCCGAATGCGTTGTGGGCAATCTATACGACCGAGCGCTTCGGGTTCACGCCTTCGACCATCGGGCTGACGGTGTCGCTGGCTGGCTTGTTCTATACGATCGTGCAACTGTTTCTCGCCGGCCCTATCGCTGGGAGGATCGGAGTGACAGGAATGGCGATGCTCGGGGTTGGCGTCGACGCGACATCGATGATCGTCTTGGCTTTTACGTCCACGGCCTGGGTGATTTTTCCGCTGCTGGCACCGCTTAACTTCGGCAATATCGCCATTCCGGCATTCCAGTCCTTGATGTCCCGCAAGGTCGACAGCACGCAGCAGGGCCGACTGCAAGGCGCGCTAAGCAGCGTCGTGGCGCTTGCGGCGGTCATCTCCCCACTGGCCTGTAGCGCGGTTTATTCAGTGACATCGGCTTCGGCTCTACCGGGTGCGGCGTGGCTGCTTCCCTCCGCCGTCTATGCGTTGACAGTGCCGATCTGGCTGATATCACGCCGGTCTGCGAAACGCGGCAATGCGCCACCGGCCGGGGCCGAGGCTCGATAGCCGTGCCCAAAACAGCGGGCTCGCTGGACCTGTAGGGGAACGGGACGACTGCCGCTGATGAGCCGTCACGAAGCCATAGGTAAGGCCGCGTGACCTATTCGAGCGGCACCAGCATGGTGCAAACCGGTCTCCAGGTGCTGTTGGCTTCGACAGGACACCCCGCGAAGAATTCGAGGCCGGGAACGTCGGAGTAATTGTAGTTCGTCGACGGCATCCATTTGTCGAGCATATAGGCATAGATCTCCGGACGGGGCCGCGGATCGCGGGTGTTGTCGATAACCGCATAAAGCCCGGCATCAGTGGTAACCAGGTGATTCCTGACCTCGTCCATTTGGAGCCGGGCGTCCTCGTCGTCGGCGAAGACATAACAACAATCGTATCGAATTTCGTCGGGGGGCGTGACGCGAGGGTCATCATAGATACGGCCCAGAAACCGAGCCTCTATCTCGTCGTCACTCCTGAGTGCTTCTGGCAAACGATCGAGGAAATCTCTCCAGATTTCCTGCAGTCTGGTATAGGGGCCATAATACCGGCGGAACATGCAACGGTAGCTTCCGACGTCCCGTATCTGAATATTGGGCGCGACCGCCAGAGACACGCCTTCGTGGCGGTGCCGATGGAAAGTTTCGGCATCCCAGAATGAATCGTCGGATCGGTATGCCGTGGGAGACACACCCCAGAAGGAGCGAAAGGAGCGGGTGAAGGCCGCATTGCTGCCATAGCCGTATGCGATTGCGATTTCATAGATGGACTGTTTGGTGTGTTTCAGTCGCGACGCTGCATTATGCATTCGCACTCGCTTGAAATAGGCATAATATGACTCGCCCACTTCGGCCTGGAACAATCGCTCGAAATGGAACTTGCTGAGCCGGACCTTGGCCGCGGCCTCGCCGAGATCAATGGGCTCTGAGATATTTTGCTCAATATATTTGAGTGCAGCGAGTATCCGATGATCCATTCCGTGGCCCACCCCACATGGACAGCAGTCTCCTGCCTGCCGTGAAATCTTTGCGCCTACAGCCTCGCACGCCCTCGCTGAGAGCAGTGCAGTCTGCCCAACCGAGGCGACTCTATCGAACTTCGATGCGTGAAGCGTTGCGGGCATAGCAGCGTTCGCGTGCCGGATTTGATCATTCTTGCTACAGCACTGCAACTGATATTGCTGGCCCCAAAGGGCATCCCGCATCATTCGGTATCACCGCCAAGCGCGCACTATATTCAACCAAGCTACCGGTCGATTCAAAACCGCACTTAAAGGTGACGGACGGTCCGCAAATCCGCAGCGAATGGCTCCCGACGGAACACCCGCCTCCGAGACTTCTCTAAGGATGACCTGCAGGCGCTCAGCCGTGTATGGCCTTATCGGCATTAATCTGACGTCACCGCAAGAACTGTCAAATCGAATTGGCGAACACTGCTAGATGCCAAAATCTCAAGGCGGACCTAGAGGATTGAGATTGACATGACAAAACCCACCCAAAACAGGCGGATATGCAACCCAATGACTTTATCGACACCACTTCTGGCCACAGTTGCGCTGATGCTGTTGTCTTCATCTTCCGCTACATTCGCGGCCGATCTGGTAGTCCTTCCGCCTGAAGAGGTGCCGGTTGCCCCGGACTTTCTTGACTGGAACGGTCCCTATGTTGGCGTGCATTTAGGCTGGGGCTTTGGTGGCGACCAGAGCTTTCGCGCGGACTGCAAATGCGGGCCGGCCTATGATGGCGACGCCAAGGTGGGCCTCGATGGACTGCTGGGCGGCGTCCAGATCGGCTATAATTACCAGTTCAGCAGCAACTGGCTGGTTGGCGTAGAGGGTGATTTTTCCTGGTCGGGCGTCAAGGGCTCCGGTTCCACCTGGATGAGGTCGGCATCGGACGGTGTCTTTAACACGAAGGTCGATTGGTTTGGAACGTTAAGGGCCCGCTTCGGCTATGTTGCGGACCGCTTCATGGTATACGGGACTGGCGGCCTCGCCTATGGCTCCCTCGAAACCAAATACAGTTACGCCTTTAAAGGCGCCTCTCCGACAAGGCGCGACCTGCTGTCTGGCGGTGTCGATGAGACGAGTTGGGGATGGACGGCTGGAGCTGGCGCCGAATATGCATTAAACGAACACTGGAGCCTGAAGGGCGAATACCTCTACATCAATTTGGGTGGAGGGGGACAGAGTATGACCAACAGCAACGGCCAAGGATTTAGCTCCGAGACGGACGATTTCAAGTTCCATACCGTGCGTCTGGGCGTCAATTATCGCTTCTAGCCGAAAACGTCTTGGCTGCTGGACGGCCTACACGCCTTTGAAATAAGTCGCGAATCGGCCCCTAAAGCGCATCGGGATCTTTCAGATTTTCTCTGTGCGCTTTAGCTCCTAGATTTTACACACGCCGTTGTACCAACCCGCTCCGTTCTTGGAATCCACCCGCCACGAATGGTCCCATATCACCGTAGGCCGACTATTGGCCGTTCCGGCGGTGGCGGTGTCATCACTTGTGCGGTATGGCTCTATCCTTGATTTCCACTGAGCCTGTGAGTGCGGCATTGTCGAGTGGGAACTTGAGGTACCGCTTGCCATTCGACTCGGGCGCCGGCAATTGCCCGCCGCATATGTTCACCTGCAGAGCAAACAGGATAAGTCGAGGCATCGGTAAGGTTCGGTCGCGCGCCTCTCTCAAAACAATGAAATCTTTCTCCGTCCGACACCTTGCCAGATGGATGTTCGTTGCCTTTTGTTCGGCAACCGTACTTGCCCAACGTGGCGCACGACCGTCGGGGCAATAGTCATGCCCGACAAACACCCGGAATTCGTCTGGGAGCGCCAGAATTTTCTGGATTGAAGTCCACAGGCTGGCCGCACTTCCGCCAGGAAAATCGCACCGTGCGGTTCCGCTGTCCGGCATGAACAGCGTGTCATGTACGAACGCGCAATCGCCAATCAGATAAGTGATGGAAGCGAGTGTGTGCCCCGGCGAATACAGCACCTTAACGGGCAGCATACCAATCCAGAACGTGTCGCCATCGTCGAACAACCTGTCCCATTGCGACCCATCGGTGATGAAGTCCGGCAGGTTGTAAATATCTTTCCAAAGGGCCTGCATGTCGATGACATGCTTGCCGATGGCGGTCGGCACACCGGTCATCGCCTTCAGGTAGGCCGCGGCAGAAAAATGATCGGCATGCGGATGTGTATCGAGGATCCATTCAAGCGTTAGTTGCTCACGTTCAATGTATTCGGCCAACGCGTCGGCATTCATCGTTGATACAGCGCCGGATCGTGCGTCAAAATCAAGAACGGGATCGATGATCGCACATCGACGCGTGACAGGATCGGTGACGATATACTGGATAGACCCCGTTGATTGATCGTAAAATGCCATAACTTCTGGTCTCATGGCGGTCATTTTTCTTGTTCCCCAGTAAATTTATAGCACCAATCCTTGCGGATCTGTGCCGTCTTTCGAGGCACAGGTCGTCCATATCTTTCCAATAATTGCCGAGAGGTTCCGTGGCCGGTCTCTGAGGAACCCTCGGAGCCGACCGAACGGAAAGACGGGGCCGACCAAGTTTTCCATTCTCAAAGGCCCGGTAACTGATACGGAGGCTCATGTAGTTTCTCAACCAAGGGAGGATATCGCCCTCCTGCAATCGAACGCGTGGCCCCGCTCAGAGTCCACGCACATATATTAGCGCAAGCTTAGCATCTCTCGCAGGAGAGGTTTGATTGTTCTTGCGCCAACAAAATCAACTTGCCGCACAATCGCGTTTTCGTGTCGCCCGGTCTAAAATGTCGCGCGTTTCCCCCTTGCCTTCGCCCCATGGAAGACATTTGCGGCCGGTGGCGTCACCGGATTAGCCCGACAGCGTGGCCCATCAGGCGCTTCTCAAGCGCCAGACCGGTACGTGTTGCCTCTTACGCAGGTATGAGGCCGCCGGGCAGTCTGTGCACCAGCGGTTTTGCAATCAGATAACCCTGCACATGCGTTGCGCCGGCTTCACAGGCGAGTTCGAGATGCTCGTCGAGTTCGACACCCTCAAGAACAACGATTGGTGCAACACACGCTGCAAAACCGACAATATGGCGCAAGGTGTTTGCGCCTGCACCACCCTTGCGAATCGTCCACAATATGGATGCGTCGACCTTGACGATGTCGACGTCAAGACGCAGGAGCAACGAAGGCGAAAAGAAGCCTGCGCCAAAATCATCGATGGCGATGCGGCAACCCAAAGCCCGCGCTTCGGCAATATTGATCAGGAGTTTTTCTACATTTTTCGCCGGATGCGTCTCGGTGATCTCGATTATCAAGCGGGATGCAAGCTCTGGCCGAGACAAAATATTGTCACGAATGCGCGACCAGGCAGACGCGTTTTGCATGGTGTCTACGGATATATTGCAGCCCAGAATAGCCCCGGCCGAAGTTTCGAGTTCCTCCAGAGCCAACCTGATCATGTGCTCATCAAGCAGCCCGATAGCACCGCACGCTTCAAGTTGCGGCACGAAATGGAAAGGCCCCCGCACGCTGCCGGCCTCGTCGACAAGACGAACCAGACATTCGCGATACAATTCGGAATGCGGCCTCTCAATACATCTTACAGGCTGAAGCGCGTAGCCTATCCGGCCATCGGCCATTGCTGCAATCACCGCGGCGGCGCTCGATACCTCATCTGCCCGGCGAAGGCTTCGCAATCCCCATGGCTCCAGGTCTGCGTTCGCGTCTATTTGATTGTGCCTGATCAAAATCTGACACCTAGTTTTGCTGTTAGGCCATGTTGGCGTTCGTTACTGGCGATCTGTCCGCGATAGGCGATGCCGAGTGTTGCGTTGTCGGTGATGTCGAGGTCGAGGCCGGCCTCGATGACGGCTGCGTCCTCGGCGATGGGGGTTCCGGCGACGGTGAAGGCGTCGGAGCCGGCAAAGGCACCGGCGGACAGCGGCGTGGTGTCGCCGAAGGCATGCCGCCAGCCGAGCGTGCCATGCGCCTTTGCCTTCATGCCGCCGAGGTCGAAGGCTGATGACAGATGGATGCCGAGCGTGGTGAAGGTGGCGTCGGTGGTCCCGCCGCGGACATGGAGCGCCGCAGCGCCACCCTTTTCCGTAAAACCGTCCGTGTTGAGACTGACATAGGCGAGATTGGCGAAGGGCTCGAAGGAGACCGCGCCTGCATCGATCTTGTAGCCGAGTTCGCCAAAAGCCTGGAAGGTACCGGCATTATAGTCGCCCTTGAGGCTGTCACTGAAGCCAGGAAAGGCAACCGAACGGTTCGTCTCGATATCGTGCCATGTATAGGCAAGGCCGCCTGACAGGCGCAACGCATCCCACTTGCCACCGGCATAGAGGCCGAGATGATAATTGTCGCTCGAACCGGAGGACGCACGATCATCGACGTCGAAGGAGGAATGGCTATAGCCGGCAAGCAGGCCGAGGCGGATGTTTGAGGCGACCGCGCCATCGATGCCAGTCAAAAAGCCGCCGGTGGAGGTATCCATGTCCGCCGCATTGCCGTCGCTGTCGAAGGAACCCCAGGAGCCGAAGGCATACCCCCAGCCGACCGGGCCGATGTCGTCGGCTAAGACCGGCCGTGCACCGTCGGGCCCGTAGGCGAGCAGAGGCATGTCCGTGCCCGTGGCATCGCCGAAGGCCGAGCGGATGCGGTTGTTGACCGCATCACGGACAAAATGGCTGTCCTCGATCAGCGCCGACTTCACCGAAGCATGGATCTCGCCCGACAGCTGGTCGAAGGCGGCGCGTGTCACGTCCTCGTCCGTCTGCATGGCGATGGCGTTCCAGATCGGGCTGCCATTGCCGAGGCTGTCGATCCCACCGGCGGTCGCCTTCTGGTTGCGGGTTTCGGCCACGCTGTCGAAGTCGACATCGTTACGGGTGAGTTCCAGCGTCACGTCGTTGCCGTCGCCACCAGCATAGTCGAGGCTCTCATCGAGGAAGAGAAGATTCTTGGTCACCGGGTTGAAGGTGCCGGTAACCGCATCCGCCCCGTCATTGGCGATAATGGTGAAGGGGCCGTTGTCTATATTCCAGTCCGAGGCGCTGTCGGGAGACAGAAGCAGCGAGAGCGTCGCACCGCTGATATCGACAGTGCCGTTCACCACCAAACGGTCGAACAGGGTCGGCGTGACTTCGACCTCCAGCGTGCCGTGATTGGCATAATTGCCGTCGATCGTCTGCGTTCCCGGTGAATTGCCCGGTGCATGAATGCCGCCGGCCATGATGGTGGTCGCTCCGACGGTGCCTGAACCGCCAAGCACCGCACCGGCGTTGACTGTCACGCCTGCCGCGGTGCCATTGACGCGAAGCAGCCCATCATTCACCGTCACGTCGCTGACGATCGAACCACCGTCGGCGATTGCCAGAACACCATCATCGATAACCGTGGAGCCGGTATAGGTGTTGACGCCGGACAGCGTGAAGGCGCCGGTACCGGTCTTGGTCAGCGACAGGGGACCAGTACCATCGGTGATCGTGCCCGAAAATGTCGTGTCCGTATCGTCGAACCCCGTGGTGAGGGAGGCAGGCCCTGTAAGCAGCGCGCCGGCGCCTACAGTGCCCGCGCCGGCAAGCGAACCGATGGAGGCACCAATGCCAGCTTCGACGACGAGGGTCGTACCTGCATCCAGGGTGTAGGCTGAATTCTTCGACAGACCCGTGTCGGTGAGGGTAAGGAGAGCCCCCCCCTGCACATGGGTCGCGCCCGAATAGTCGTTGTTGCCGGAAAGGAAAAGCGCGCCTTCCCCTGTCTTGGTCATCTCCCCAAGGCCGGTAATATCACCTCCCAGTTCAACCCATGAAGTCGAGCCGGTCTCGAGCGTGCCCCCTCCTGCCTCCAACCAGATGGCCTGCGAGAGGCTCTCACTGGCGTCGACCTGCAGCGTTCCGCCATTGAAAGTCAGCGATCCGTCGGGATTACCGAGGCTGGCCGCATCTGTAATCGAAAGCACGCCCTCATCAACCTTCCAGTGCATGGTGGCCGTCGCCGCCCCGGTCAGCGACCATTTGCTTGTCCCGATCTTCTCGAAGTCGGTGAAGCCGAGAAAAGATGTTCCGAACGCGCTGGCGTCGAATGTGAAGTCATCTGCTCCGCCCAGGGCAAATGTCGCGCTGGCGGACGAACTGGCATCTACATTGCCGGTGATCGCCGAACCGGCTTGCAGTTCAAGCCGGTTATTGCCGCCGGTAAAGGTGATGGCATCGGCGCGCGTTGCCCCGTCACCAGCCAGGCCGCCCGAAATCGCGCCGGAATTGATGATAGCGAGATCCGCGCCGACAATGCCCGCACCGCCCATGCCATAGGCGCTATCGTCACCGTCAACCACGCCACCCGCGCCGCCCGCGATGCTGTTCGTGTTCGTCAAGGTTCCGGCATCCATGGAAATGCCGACGCCGCCGTCGCCTGCCAGGTTTTCCGGACCGTAGCCGCCGTCACCGCCCGCGCCACCGCTGATCGTTCCTGTATTAGTCAGCGCGTCACCCGAAAAGGAGACGCCCATGCCGCCGTCGCCGCCGCGGCCCGCCACGCCATTGTCCGAGAAGTCGTCACCAAGTCCACCGTCGCCGCCTGAGCCACCGCTGATCGTGCCAGAGTTCGTCAGTATCTCACCGACAAAGGACAGACCCACGCCACCATCACCGCCCAGGCCACCCGGGCCGCCGGCGCTACCCCCGCCGTCGCCGCCTGCGCCGCCGCCGATCATGCTTTCATTCGTCAGCGACTCACCCGAGAAGGAGACACCCAGGCCGCCATCGCCACCGCCACCACCTTCGGCTTCAGCTCCACCACTGCCGCCATTTCCACCGCTGCCACCGAAAACCGTTTGCCCGATGGCGACGGCGGCCGTACCGCCGCTGTCCAGGATGGCTCCATAGCCGCCAGCGCCGCCGCCACCGCCACCGCCACCATATCCGCCGCCAAGGTTCCACCCGTCTCCACCGTTTCCACCGGCTGCACCAGTCACGTCGGAGGCTGGCAGGCTTCCTCCAACAAAACCGTGCTCTCCTCCATCACCTCCATCGCCGCTGCCAGAGCTGCCGCCTCGACCACCGCCACCGCCGCCAGCACCACCACCACCGCCGCCACCTCCATTAAGCGGGTGCGATCCTCCGTCGCCGCCCTGAGGATTCTCCAGCGTGCCTCCTGCTCCGCCGCCGGACGCTCCGTCTCCACCGGCACCACCATCGGCAAGCGCGAGCGACAGCGACCCTGACAGCAGCAGCATCGATAGCGCTGTCGAATACAGAAGCGCACGTGTATTCAGGCGTGAACTGCGATTGCGACCTGTCATGGAATTTTCTCCGTATCGCTCATCGAGGCGGGCAGGCATCTCGATTTGTTTTTTCATACTGGAGGCCCACCTTGCGTATGGCGGGCCTCCATCTGCCCCTTCCCCCTTTAGAACCTGACCCTGAAGCCGGCGGTGCCGTTGAGTGTGTAGCTGTCGGCGAAGTTGCTGAGACTGGTGTTGAGCGAGACCTCGCCATAGAGCGCGTATTTATCGTCGTTCCAGTTGTAGCTGCCGCCGGCGCCGATGCCGCCCCATGTCCGCTCGTTCTCGTTGGAGAACTTGATGCCCGCCACGTCGGTCACGCTGCCGTCGAGGAACTCGTGATAGAGGTTGGCGATGCCATAGACATGGCTGCGGCTGATCTTGCCGGTATCGCCCAGCCATGCGCTCTCATAGCTGGCGGCAAGGCCGAGCCGGCCCCTTAAGCTGTCGCCGCTGTCGAGCGTCACACCTGCGCCGAAAGGATCGGTGAAGCTGTCGAAGTCGACACTGGAATAGACCAGTTGCGCCTGCGGCGTCAGCGTCCAGTTGGCGTTGAGGTCGATGCGCTTGCCGGTCTCGGCACTGAAGGCATAGCCGAACCCGTCATTGCCGTCGGCAAGCCTTCTCCCGAGCGTATCCGAGGTCAGGTCGCTGTCGTACCAGGTCGCCCTCGCCTGGCCGTCCAGATAGAAGCCGTTCTGGCCATACCAGGTCAGCGTGGCGCCAAGTCCATAACCGTCAGTGTCGATCGATCCCGTGCCGTAGGGCGAGGAAATATCGGCCGAGGCATGGCCGTAATGCACAGTCACCCCGCCGATCAGCCTGCCGGCTTCGCTTTTATAGAACTGGCCATCGATGCCGGTCTCCATCTTGAAGGTGTCGAGATCATAGTCGGCCGAGCCTGTCGAGCTCTTTGGCTCGTAATGGCCATGAGCGCCTTCGATGCGCGCCCAGATGCCGCGGGCATCCATTGCCACGCCGCCGCCGGCCGATGGCATCGGCTCAGCTTCAACTGTACCCGGTCCGTCGCCCTGCGCCACACTTCCATTACCGGCCCCCGTCCAGTAGCGGTTGCCGACACGCTGCCGCAGCGTGGAAACTCCGTTCAGTCCCTGCAGCAGCTGCCCATAGACCTCATAGATCGGCGCGCCCGGCTGAAAGACCGGATCAGCTGGATCTGTCGGACCACCCGGATCAATCAGGCCTGAGCGAAGATACCAGTCGCCGTCGTCGGGCGTGCTGACGCCGTTCTTGTGCAGAGTATAGCCATAGGCCCCGACGACCACGGCCTGCTCACCGTTCATGATATAGTCGCCCAAAAGCGAGAATGTGGCATCGGAGGCGCCGCCGACATCGACGATCTTGATGCCTTCGACAGTTGCCGCGCCCGTGCCGCCACGATTGATGATCTCGACGGCGGCATTGCCCGACGTATTGCCGGTCACGACCAGAAGATCGGTGTCGGAACTGTCGTCGCCCAGCACCGTCTCGATCTCCAGCACACCGCCGTCGCCGATGAAGTCGCCGTTGACTGTCAGCGTACCGATAGAGGCACCGGGTGCAATCACGCCGCCTGAATGAAGCGTCGTCGTGCCTACGGTGCCATGACCGCCAAGCCGTCCGCCCGAAAGCACGTCAAGAACACCGCCCAGCATCGTCGCGGAACCCGCACTCCCGCCGACCAGAAGCGTGCCACCCACCACATCCGTCTGGCCCGCAAAACCCGACCCGTCGCCTTCGAGCGTCAGTGTGCTCGCGCCTGTCTTGGTAAGACTTCCATTGCCGGAAATAAGGCCGTTCACCGTCAGATCGGCATCGGTCTGAAACGTCCCGCCACCGCCATCGACGGTGAAATTGCGTGCGGTCGTGAAGGCCGCCGTATTTTCCAGCGTGCCACCGTCAAAGGTGACGTCGCCGGAAGCGTCGCCGAGGTTGACGTCGGACGAGATGGAGAGCACGCCGTCGAAAAGCCGTGTGCCGCCGGTATAGGTGTTGGTGCCCGACAGCGTCAGCGTGCCCGGCAGCAGTTTGAAGAGCCCATTCGAGCCGGCAAGAATTCCTGAGAAATTGCCGGTCGCTATGCCAAGCGCAGATTGCCAGTCTACCGTGCCGCCGCCCGTCGGGCCGTCTTGCAGGTTCCAGATGTTCGTCGAAAAGGAACCGAGATCGAGCGTCGCTGCCGTGTCTACCTTTATTGCTTTCGAATTCCATGACAGATAGTCGGCGAAAGTGTTGTTGCCAGCGACAAGGGTGCCGCCAGCGATGAGCACTTCGCTTGTTCTGTCGGCCCCTAGATGCACGCCGGCCGGCTGGAAAAAAATCGTCCCGGTGTCGATGGCGGAGCCGAAAACGACATTGCCGTCGACATCAAAGGACTGCCCCCGAGTGCCGTTGATATAAAGTATTGTGCCCGACGCGGTCGTGATCGTGCCGGTCGTGCCGGCGGCGATCAGATACGAATTCAGCGTGCTGGCGGCATTAAGCGTCGAGCGCAGCGTGCCGCCTGCAAGTGTGATCAGGCCGCTGCCCAAGGCGTCGATGACGCCGTTTCCGTCGGCACGGCTTGCCTCGATGACGCCATCAACGATCGTCGTGCCACCGGTGTAGGTGTTGGCACCCGAAAGCGCCAGCGTGCCGGCGCCTGTCTTGGACAGACCGCCGACGCCGGAAATAATGCCGCTTACCCCCAGGTCGGCATCGGTCTGGAACGTCCCCCCACCGGCATCGACCGTGACATTGCGTGTGGTATCGAAGGCAGCCGTATTCTCCAGCGTGCCGCCGTCGAAGGTGACAGGCTGGGAAGGGTCGCCGAGCTGATTGTCGGCGGAGATCGAAAGCGTCCCGTCGACCAGCGTCCACGGAGTTGCGGCCGTCGTTGCGCCCGTCAAGGTCCAGGTGCCGGTGCCGGTCTTCTCGAACGCGTCGAAGCCGCGATATTGCGCAGCATCGCCGATCAAGCCTGTGTCGAAGACATCATCGCTGCTGCTGCCGCCGAGCACCAGCGTATCCTGCGCGCCGTTGGCGATGATATCGCCGTTGAAGACATAGCCGGTGCGAAGCTCAAGCCGGTTGACGCCGCCGGTGAAATCGACTGCCGCAGCCTGCGTCCCCGTCCCGTTGTCGGCCAGGCCGCCGGCAATCGTGCCCGAATTGATCACCGTCAGGTCGGAACCGGTGACGCCGACACCGCCGGCCCCGACGATAGAGATTCCCGTCGTCGCCGCCGCGCCGCCCGCGCCTCCTGAGATCACGCCGGTATTGAGAATCGTCAGAGCAGTACTGTCGACGCCCGCGCCGCCAGCCCCGCTAGAAATCCCATCCCATCCCGTTCCGCCCACGCCACCGGAAATCGTGGCGCTGTTGTCCAGATTGCCCGAAGCGGTGACGCCAGCACCGCCATTGCCGGCCTCACTGAACGCACCCGCGTCTGCTCCGACGCCGCCCGTTATCGTTGCCGAATCCTGATTGACGATTGTTACGGTATCGAATGCCCGGATACCGGCCCCGCCATTGCCCCCCAGACCTTCGCCCGCGGCACCGACACCTCCTATGATGGACCCGCTGTCCTGGTTGGTGATGTGGGCATTCTCGCCCACGAAGATGCCATGGCCGCCATTGCCATTGGCGCCGGTTACGCGGACTCCAGGCCCGTTGCGAGCGCCCGCACCACCGGTTGCCAATCCCTGATTGACGATGGCGACATGGTCACCGCCCAGGATCCCCGCACCGCCATTGCCGCCACCGCCGCCGATGCCAGTGAGAGTTTGCCCGCCTTCGCCGCCGGTGCCTCCGATAGCGTCTCCCGTATTGACGACCGAGGCTCCGTCGCTCAATCCGATGCCAGCCCCGCCGTCGCCTCCGCTCCCTGCGTTGGTTATAAAACCACCACCTTCATGACCTCCACCCAGACCGCCGTTTCCGCCTTGGGCTGTCCCGGCATTGCTGGCCGCGCCCGCATCCACCTGTGCGCCGTACCCTCCGGAGCCGCCACCGCCTGCGCCACCGCCGCGTGTAGTACCGGCAGCCTCGCCACCGGCGCCGCCTGCACCGCCCTTTACGGTTTCGCCTTCCGAAATCTCGATGGAAGCGCCCTGAACCCCGTGGGCGCCGCCGCCCCCGCCGCCCGCGCCGGTCCCGTTGGGGGCCATCTTGCCGTCCTGGCCATCTTCACCGGGCGCCGCCCCGGCGGCCCCGCCCGCAGAACCTGCGGTGCCATGGCCGTTATCGCCGCCGTCGCCGCCAGCGGCGGCGGCGCCTCCCCCGCCGCCCCCGGAACCGGTCGCCAACTTGGGATTAATGCCTCCGCCAGACCTGGTCTGGCCCTTCTCGCCGACGTCGCCGGCGTTGACACCTCCGGCACCGCCTGGAGCTGACGGATCATCGCGATAAGCAGCACCGCCCGCACCACCCGCCGCATAGACAGATGTCGGCGCCAGGATGAGACCGGGCACGGACAATGCGCCAGCCAATGCCAGCGCCGTCAAAGATACGGAGTGGCGAAGCTGCCTCTCTTTAATAGATTTCGTCATGTCAAATCAGTCCTCTTTGCCGCCTTGAGGACCCGGCCTTTAACAGCGTTCGCGAAATCGATTTGACAGTTCTTGCCTTTCTGGTCAGGCAATCTACGGCGTCGTCATTTTGCGCTTTGACGCCCATGCGCTCCAGGAAGCTTCATGTTGTAGGCCATGTTGGCGAAGACGACGCGGCTTCGGCGCGAGCGGTTCCGATGGTGCGGATGAACAGCCCCATACGGTCTTTCTGCTTGGCAAAACATGCTCGACGCGGGCGCAGGGCGTTGGCGTCGGGAACGGCATCGCCGGGACCGGGACCACAGAAGCGCACCCAACTCAGCCGATCGGCACGACATCGAAGCCGGGACGGCGGCCTCCGCAGGCGTCGCTGCGGCGCACCGCCTTCTCGAGCAACGCTCGAAACATATGGGAACCCACCGTTGCCGACGGCGGCATCGACGTCGCGACGTCAGGCTGCGGTTGGCAGACAGGCTGGCCCGATCGGCTCGAAACTCTTGTAGGTCAGGATAAACTCGCGATGGCCGAGATGCTCCGACTTGGTTTTGGTACCGCGTGCCACTTCCATTATCAACGTGAGTATCTCGGTGCCGACCTCATCCAGCGTCGCATCGCCTTCAAGAATCCGTCCCGCATCAACGTCCATGTCACCTGCAAGCTTGCGATAAGTCTCGGGGTTAGCGCAGACCTTGATGACCGGCGAGATCGCCGAGCCGGCGACCGAACCACGCCCCGTGACAAACAGGGTCAAATGGCAGCCAGAAGCGATCATCTCCACGATCTCGGCATTGTCCGAGATGTTGGGAAAGCCGAACCGCACCTCGCCATCGGGCACAACATCCATCAGGAACAAGCCACCTGTTGGCGCAATGTCGCCCGGCTTGATGATGCCGGAAATCGGCGAGGAGCCGGATTTGGCATAGGCGCCCATCGACTTTTCCTCGATAGTGGAGAGCCCGCCATCGGCATTGCCAGGTGCGAAGCTGCCATAGCCGAGCGTGGCGTAGTAGCGTGCGGCCTTGGCCACCGAAGCGCGCAGTTCATCGGCGAGCCCTGGAGTAGTGGCGCGATCGGCCATGATCTCCTCGCAACCGATAAGTTCGCCGGTTTCTTCGAAGATGCAGGTCGCACCTGCCTCGACCAGCCGGTCGAAGGCCCGACCCACGGCCGGATTGCCAGTGAGCCCGCTCGTGCCGTCTGAGCCGCCGCAGACGGTGCCGACGACGAGTTCGTCGAGGCGCATCGGCACGGTCTCAGCCGCTTTCAGGGCTTCGAGTTGCTCGCCCACCCAGGCCGTTCCATCTTCGATAGTCGAAAGCGTGCCGCCATTGTTCTGGATGGTCAGCGTCGCCACCGGGCGGTCGCTCGCCGCGACTATCCTGGAAAGCGAGAATTTGTTGAAGCTCTCGCAGCCGAGCGAAAGCAAAAGCACGGCACCTATATTGGGATGCGTGCATAACCGCTCCATCATGTGCTGTGCATATTCGTTGGGGAAACAGCCGGGGAAGCCGATCAGATGCACGTCCTTGCCACGAAAATTCGAGACGATCTCACGCCCGACATGGTGGGCGCATTCGACCAGATAGGCAACGATCACTACATTGCGAATGCCTTTGCGGCCGTCAGAGCGAGGATAACCGCGAAGCTCGGTCGCCTTAACGTCGGATTGTCTGCTCATCTTGACTTCTCCTCATCCGAGGCATCGATGATATGGGTGCGGGTGTAATCGCTTTTCATGTTGTGGACGTGCACATGCTCGCCCAAGGCGATCGCTCTGGTCGCCGACCCGATCGGCGCACCGTATTTACGCACCTTCTCGCTCTCGGCGATGGTCTGCCGGGCAATCTTATGTCCGAGCAGGATGTCTTTTCCGATGTGAACCGGAACGCCTGTGACCAGTATGGTCTCGCCCGCCGAAATGGGCTGGCGCGCGACCAACACATTGTCCTCGTCCGAAAGCAGCAGCAACCGGCCGTCGCTGCCGTCATCAGCCTGCGCATCTTCCGGCGTAGCCATCACATCACCCCGAAGGTCGAGAAAGCCTCGCAGGCGCTCATGCCGCCGCGGATGGCGACCGCGACTTCGCTTTCGGTGCGCACCTTCTCCAGCGCGCGTTCGATGGCTTCCGCTTCCACGGCGCGAGGAATGATCAGCACGCCTTCACGGTCGCCGAAGATGAGGTCGCCCGGCTCGATGCGGACACCTTGGATTTCAATGGCGCAACGATAGTCGATCACCTTGCCGCGCGCGCCCTGGTCCTGGGCGTAGATGCCGCGTGAAAACACGTTGAAGCCGAGCTTCTCAATCTCTCCGGTGTCACGAATGTAACCGTCGAGAATGGCGCCCGCCGCCTTCAGATGCAGTGCGCGGGTGGACATTAATCCACCCCACAACGCATAGCGCAACGACGCGCCTGTGGCGATGTAAACCTCGTCCTCCTTGAGATCGTCGAGCGCCTCCATCATCAGGCCAAATGGCTTATTGGCAAGCGGTCCCTTGGCATTGGGTGAGCCGTCGGAAAAGATGTCCGCCTCCAGCACCGGCATAGCTCGTCCCACCACCTTCATGTCGGGCTTTAGCGGAGAAAGCCCCGCCGGCAGGAACTGGTGACGATGACCGAGGACATCGAGCACATCGCCGACGACGGCGGTGAAGAGTTCTGTCCTGAGAGCGTCGAAAACCGCCTTGTCGGAAGAGAGTTTATGATCGGACATGATGAGCAATCCTTTTTATTGGGCGAGAAGTGTTGAGAGGATCGGCACGTAGGTGACCAGCAGCAGAAAGGCGAAGAGACCCGCATACATGCTGACTGCCTGGCGCGTGAAATCGCTGACCTTCACCTTGGCGATGTTGCAGACCATCAGCATCACCGTGCCGACCGGCGGAGTGAGCGTGCCGATGGAAAGGTTGACGATGATGACGATGCCGAAATGGATCGGGTCGATGCCCATCGCCTTGACCGTGGGCAAAAGCAGCGGAACCAGGACGATCATCAGCGCCGTTCCCTCGATCAGCATGCCCAAAAACAGAAGCACGATGTTAACCACCAACAGGAACAGATAGGGATTGTCCGTGATGGTCGAAATGAGGGTGGCCAGCGATTGTCCGGCCTGCTCCAGCGAGAATACCCAGGCGAGCGCCGATGATGCCATGATGACCAGCAGGACCGTAGCGGTCGATTTCGCGGTATCCACCAGCGATTCCACCACATGTCGCACCTTCATCTCGCGATAGACGAAGAAGCCTATGATGAGCACGAAGGTGACGGCGACAGCACCAGCCTCGGTGGGGGTAAAGATGTTGGCGCGAATGCCACCCAGTATGGCGATGATGAGCAGCACCGCCGTCCAGGCAGAGCCCAGCGTCTGGCGCACCTCGGCGCCGGTGAGCGCGCGCTCGCGGCTCGGCCTGTAACCGCGCCGGACCGATGTGGAATAGGCCGCGAACATGAGGATCGCCGCGCCAACGATGCCGGGTAGGATGCCGGCCATGAACATTTTGCCAATGGAGACATCGGCAAGCAGGCCGTAAATGATCAGTGCGATGCCGGGCGGGATGATAGGCGTAATCAGCGACCCGGCGGCGGTGACCGCACAGGAGAAAGCACGGTCGTAACCGCGCTTTTCCATCTCCGGCACCATCATTCTTGTCAGCATGGCACTGTCGGCGAGGTTCGAAGCACTGACGCCGCCCATCAGGGTGGAGACCATGATATTGGTCAACGCCATGCCGCCGCGCAGGCGTCCAACGAGCAGATCGGAAACTCTGATCATACGCTCGGCGATCCCTGTGTGCGACATGACGGTGCCCAGCATGATGAAAAACGGAATGGCGAGCAGCGAGGTGTTCTGCGCGGGACCGATGAAGCGCTGCACGGCAATCGCGATCGGAATCGGGTTGAAGAACACGAAATAGGCGAAGACCGCCATGAGGATGCCCACATAAAGACGCATATTGAGCGCGAACAGGGCAAGCATGATGAGGAAGACGGCGGTCAGGGTCATGGAGTGTACTCCGCAAAGGCTTTGCGTGCCTGAGCAACGCCTTGCGCCACCATGTAGGCTGCGATGACAACGAAACCGGCCGGAATTGCGATATCGATCCAGAAGTAGGAAACCCGCAATATGCCCGTGACTTTGAACTTCACGGAGAGCGCCAGCATCAGGCCCACATAGGCCACGTAAAGAAGGAACGCCGCCGACAGCACCGAAACGACGAGATTGATAAGGACCGTGACCTTCGGTGCGAACAGATCGACGAGAACGGGGATCGCCAGGTGCTGGTCGTCCCGTTCCGCGGCAATTGCGCCGAGCATGACGATCCAGACTATCAGCAGGCCGGAAACCTCTTCGGTCCAGTAAAGCGGGCGGTCGACGAAATACCGCATCACCACCGCGACGTTGAAAATCACAAGCAGCACGAATAGCGGCAACGCCGCCAGCCAGTCCGTAAGGCGGGCTATGAATTTCATGGAAACGTTCCTTGAGAGGCGTTCCTGGACAGGACCTCGGCCATTCAGGCGCAAGGCTGATGGTTGGGTTCGCGACGGAGGGAAGCCGTCATACCGCCTCCCCTCCATCGTCGGGAACGATGCCTAATTCAGCTCGGCCTGGATCTGGTCATAAAGACCGGGCGTCCAGTCCGGGAACTCGGTGTAAACCTTCTCGGTCAGCGCCTTGAACGGACCTTTGTCGACATCGATCACCTCGACGCCCGCCTCCTTCATCTTGGCAACCATTTGGTTGTCCAGATCCGTGGTCAGCTTCTGGCTGTAGAGGCCCGCGTCATAGGCGGTATCCTCGATGAGCTTGAGCTGGTCTGCGGGCAGTGTGCTGAAGAAAGCCTCGCCGCCGACGAACATGGCGGTGTTGGTAAGATAGCCGATCATGGAGAGATATTTGGCTTCTTCGTGGAACTTCTGGCCATAAAGAACCGAGATCGGATTCTCCACGCCGTCGATCACGCCCTGCGCCAGCGCCGGGAAGGTTTCCCCCAGCGGCATCGGCGTGGGCGTTGCCCCCATCGCTTCGAAGATCTTGATCTGCATATTGTTGTTCGGCACGCGAATCTTCATGCCCTTGAGGTCGTCAGGCGTACGCACCGGCTTCCTGGTGATGAGCTGGCGCACGCCGTAGAGGTAGTTGCGCATGACGACATGGATGCCCTTGGCCTTCAGGCCCTCGGACTTCTTCTTGAACCACTCGCCATCATAGATCTTGAACAGCTTGGATGGATCATCCGCCAGATAGGGGCCAAACAGCACGCCCAGATCGGGATCGTAGTCGGCAAGGAAACCGACATCGGTGATGGTAATCACGTTGAGGCCCATCATCGCCTGCTCAGTGACGTCCTTCTTGGAGCCGAGTTGCGAGGACGGATAAAGCTCGAGCGTGATTTCGCCATTGGAGCGCTTTTCGAGGTCATCCTTCCAATGATGCATGACCTGATCGACCGGCTCACCCGGATTGTTCTCATAGGCGACCTTGATGGTCACATTGGCGGCAACCGCCATGGCACTGGAAGCCAGCAGCACGCCGGCGGCCACAAGACATTTTAAAACAGGTTTCATTCTTTCCTTCCCTTTGGTTGAACTAAAACGGCTCAGAAGCCGACGAGAGCACCGCCATCCACGACCAATGTCTGGCCGGTGACATAGGCGGCGGCGGACGAAGCCAGGAAAACGGAAGCCCAGCCGATATCGTCAGGTGTTCCCACACGCCCCATTTGGATACGGCCCATGATCTTGTCGTAGCGGGCCTTGTCGTTGGACGTGGCGGCCCGGAACATGGGTGTGTCGATCCAGCCGGGCGCGATGGCGTTCACCCGCACGTTACGGCCGGCATATTCAGCCGACAGTCCGCGCACCACACCGGTCAGCGCAGACTTCGCGGTGGTATAGCCGATGACATAGGGCTGACCGATAAAGGAAGTCATGGATGCGATGAACTGGACTGAGCCGCCGCCCCGCGCCACCTGGCCTGGAATGATGCAGCGTGTCAGTTCCAGTGCGCCGCGCACATGCACATCAAAGACCTGATCGAGGTCCTCGACGGTCTGCTCCTCGAAAGGCTTCTTTACGGTGTTGCCGGCATTGTTCACGAGGATGTCCACTGGACCATACGCGACTTCCACCTCGGTGGCGAAGCCCTTGAGCGAGGCCATGTCACGCAGATCGAGACCCATGCCGTGAGCGCCATGCCCGATTTCGGCGACGGCCTTGTCCAGCAGTTCCATACGCCGGCCGGCGATGGTGACACTGGCACCGGCTGCGGCCAGCGCCTTGGCGATGGCAAGACCCAACCCGCTGCCGCCCCCGGTGACAAGCGCGTGTCTGCCGGCGAGTCCGAAGGCATGCTGCAATGCAAGCGTGGAGTTCTCCGCCATGTTCAAACCCGCTCTATGATGATCTTGAGGGCATCACGATGGCCGTCCCAATAGGGAAGCGCCGCCTCGGCCTCATCGAACGGGAAGACTTTGGAGATAAGCAGATCCGCCGTGTCGCCAATTGTCTCCAGGTGGGAAATGACATTGCGGAAATCCTGCAATGTGGCATTGCGCGACCCCATGATGTCCAGTTCCTTCAAGTTGAAATACTGGGTCTGGTAGATCACCGGCGCCTTGGAATAGCCGACATAGACAACGCGACCGGCAAAGCCGGCGAGATCGACCGCTTGCGTGAAGGTGGCCGGCGAGCCGACGGCCTCGAAGGCCGCATCGACACCGTCGTCGTCTGTCAGCTCCATTACCCTGGCCACCAACTCCTCGCCGCCAGCGGGCAATGCCTGCCAAGCTCCGAATTTCAATGCCAGATTGCGTTTCTCTTCGCTTGGGTCGATGGCGATAACGCGTGCGCCCTTGGCCACCGCACCGATCAGCACGCCCATGCCGATCATGCCGCAGCCGAGCACGGCAACGGTTTCGCCCGCATCCACGCGCCCCCGCCCGACAGCGTGGAAGCCGACCGAAAGCGGCTCGACCAGCGCCAGATGGCGGGGTTTCAGCGTGTCGTTGAGGATCAGCTTGTCGGCGGGCAGGACGATCTCTTCGGCTAGCCCGCCGTCCTGCTGCACGCCCAGCGTCTTGTTGTGGCGGCAGGCATTGAAACGACCTTTCCGGCATGACGAGCATTTACCGCAATTTGTATAGGGCATGACGATGACATGGCGGCCGGGCCGATAGGTTTCGTCCACCCCAGCGCCCGACGCGATAATTTCACCGCCGATTTCATGGCCAGGAATGCGCGGCAATTCAACGAGAGGATTCAAACCCTTGAAGGTGTTGTAGTCGCTGCCACACAGGCCCACGTGATGCACCGACACCCTGACCTGCCCTTCGCCGAGGCCGACCCGGGCCGTTTCGTGGAAACGGGTTCGGTTTTCCTTTTCTATGCGCAGCACCTTCATCATCTGCCCTCTTGCTGTCGGCCGTCCGTACCGGCGATCTGCGGCGCGGCCTTCTCGAAGACTGCTCTCACGCTTTGCTCGCTGTAATTGTAATGTTCGCTGAATGCCTTGATCGCGGCCTCAAGCGAGCGGCCCCGCAATGCCGTGATGATCGCCCGATGGTCATCAAAGGTTTTTTCGCGATTGACTGGATTGCTCTTGCCGATCTCCATGTAGAAAACCAGCGTGTGAGACAGCACCTTGTAGAGCGTCTCCAACACATGATTGCCGGAAATGCGGACAATTTCATTGTGGAAAGCGTAGTCGGCCAGCGCGTCCTCGCGCGCCGTCAGCGACCGCTGCATTTGAACGACATGACCTTCGAGCGTTTGCACGTCTGCGTCGGTGATATGCTTTACCACCTGCGAGAGTGCACCGATGTCGATCATGCGCCGGAAGTTAAGCAGGTCCAGGCATGTCTTGAGACTGCGATCGAAATACTGATCCATGACATGGAAAACAGCTCTGACGCTCGGAGCGCAGACCCGCGGGCCGCGCTGGGTCTTCTCTATGATGCCAAACGCTTCGAGATGAATAAGCGCCTCGCGTACGGTGTTGCGGCTGACGCCGAGACGTTCAGCGATAAGCCGCTCGTTCTGCAAGAGATCGTCCGGTTTATAGTTCTGCTGAATGTCGGCGCGCAGAATTTCTGCAATGCTTTGCACGGCGCTTGTGCGGACCATAATTCCTCCATTGGTCCAACAATAGGACCAATGGAGGCGATCGATAGCATATGGATATTCGTTCTGTCGATAGGGTGCTTTCCAGGCGCAGCAATTTCTGTTCCGGCTTCGACAGCACTCTTCAGTTATCTCGTCCTGATCGCGCCAGACGGCGCATTGCCCGAAATCGCCTGAATGGAGATCCGGCCCATTATCCGTTCTTGGTAAGCGGGCCGCCCAATTGTGCTGTTGTTCTCGGTATGGCGTCGATTGATGTTAGTCCCCGCGGGAACACACAGACATAGCTATGCCCGCCTGCCGGAGCGATAGAATTATGTCGGCTGATCTTTCAGCAAAAGCAGGACGCGAATTTGGAAGAAGCAGAAGGAGAAAGTCGGCGACCGGTCTGGTTATGTCATGGCGGACTGTGGAATGCTGGGGCGCCGGCGCATGTCTGTTCTTGAATACGGGGGCTTTTTTCCCGCTTATGCTGATCGGCTCGGACGCAGCGCTCGACGAGGCGGCCAAGGCGAAATTGCGGCTTCTGTTGCTGCCCGCCTACGCATTCACACTTTTGATCCTCTCGCGTCACGTGCGGCAGTTCATCACTGCGCTTGTCCGGAACCCGCTTTTTAATCTGCTGATCGCCATGGCGTTCGTCTCCGTTTTCTGGTCGATCAGCCCTTCGGTAACATTGAGACGCGCGACAGGATTATTATTTAGCGTCCTTTCATCCTACATGTTGGCGATCTGCTTTACGCCCCGCCAACTGCTCGTTCTCGTGACAGCCACGGTCGGATTATGCATCTTGCTCAGCCTGGCCTTGCTTGGTGTCTCACCTACGCTTGCCATCGATCAAGAAGGTATGCTGCAGGGCGCATTTGTCACCAAGAACATCTTAGGATGGTATTCGTCCATACTGGCAGCGGCCACATTCATCATCTTGATGGATGGCTCGTTTGGTATGCGCCGGGCCGCAGGTATCCTGTTAGCCGCAAGTCTTACCTGCTTGGCCTGGTCCATGTCGATGACTTCGATCATCGCAACATCGTGCGCCTGCTTCCTGATCTGGTTTTACTCCAGCTTACCAAAGATGCACGGCCTCGCCCGTGCGGTGTTCATGTTGGTCTTCATCCAAGCGACCGTCGTTCTGCTGATCCTCTTGCACGAATTTCTGGTGCCAGTGCTTTTGACGTTGGGCAAGGATGCCACTTTGACCGGACGCGTGCCGCTTTGGGAACTCGTCGACGCATCTATCGGACGCCGCCTTATGTTGGGCTATGGATACCAAGTGTTCTGGACAGAAGCCAATCCCGACGCGTGGGCGATCTGGTCTCGGATTCAATGGATGGCTCCCCACTCACATAACGGATTTCGCGACACGCTCTTAAGCTTCGGATTAGGCGGGATGGCCTTGTTCGCTATGATCATTGCACGCGCGTTACGTCAGGGTGCGTCGCTGCAATGCCGCGTTCCGGAAGCCGGTTGGTTATGGTTGAACGTCTTCATGGTCATGATTTTGGTGATGAACCTGACCGAAAGCATTTTTTTGGTTCAAAACGACGCCATCTTCATCCTGTTTGCCACTGCCATCATTTCCTTTTCACTGCATAGCCCAGCTTCCTTGAAGCGGGTTGGTTCAGTTCACAGCAGGGTTCGCGCAGCCGAAAGGGCCGCGGCAATGTCGAGCGGGCAAGACAATAGGTCGGATCAGGCCTGGCGGCAGCAGATTGGAGCCAAATAGATAAGACGATGAGGTGACACGTGCGAATTCATGGCCTTTGTCTTGTTAAGAACGAGGCGGACATTGTGAAGCAAGGTCTCACGGCAGCCCGGCAATGGTGCGACCATATCTATGTCTTGGATAATGGGAGCACTGACGGGACTTGGGAGATCGTGTGTGAGATGTCCAAAAATGATCCCGGCATCGTCGCATGGAAACAAGACCCCTTGGCGTTCACAGACGCGTTGAGATGTTACATTTATCGGGAATTCAAAGGAAACGCCCTTCCCGGCGATTGGTGGGCGCGGGTTGATCCTGACGAGTTCTATGTCGAAGATCCACGCGAATTTCTCGCGGCGGTACCCAGAAGAGACGGCTATGTCTGGTATGCATCGCTATCCTTCTATTTCAGTACGGAAGAGGCGCGACGCTACGAGATCGATCCGAGCCAATTTGCTGACGAGGTCCCAATTACCGATAAGTGCAGGCATTATTTCAGTCATTGGAGTGAACCAAGGTTCGTTCGTCATGAACATATGGAACCATGGCGCGGCGAGGGTGAGCACTTCTGGCCTGGGTGGCCTGAACAGTTGCTTTACAGAGCAAGGTCACACCAGCGGCGTATCTTGTGCCGTCATTTTTCGTACCGCTCGCCGTCACAGATAGAACTCCGCCTGAAGACGCGTGCCGCCAACGCCGTGAATGGCGGAGAGTTTTGGCCGGAGGCCGTCAAGAACTGGAGCGAAATGTTCAGCCCGGCCGCGATAAGGGCGCGGCGACGCGGGCATCGATGGGGCACGGCCGAATTCCAGGCAAATCAATTCCAGGCGCCCGATCAGTCTTCATATTCCGATTGGCGGAGCCGCGTCATCGACGCCGCGCAGCTTGAATTCGATGCGCATGACGGCGCATTTGTTGTCAACGAGGACCTGATGCCGCCCATGCCGCGCTTCCATCCACTGTACTACGAATGGAAGCGTAGACTTCAACGAGTATTGAAATCGAAATAGCTTGCCTCTGACATGGACAAGTCCGGCTCGATCACCTGGCCAGCAGACAACCGGCCGCGCATCAAGCCTCACCGGCGACTGCAATGGCACGAAATTCTTCCGCTCATGCCGCACAAATGAATGCCGCATTGTTGTATCCAGCACAGATGCCTTTCATGTGGCCACGTCGTTGACACACTGGCAGAGCGATGGCCACTCTATTGCTGGCGGATCCAACGTTAAACGGACCAACTGCTGGAGGAGCTTCATGCCATGGCGAAAATGGCCACCACTCTCGTCGAACGTTTGCTGGCCATATCGCATGCACTTTCGGGCCATATTGATCCTGGGGAAGCATTCAGGGCAACCGCCATCGAAATCGGGACAATCATCCCGCATGACCATATGGATGTCGCTATCCTGTTGCACGATGGGCAGCAGCATGTTTGCTACGAGGCCGGCGTCCATACAAGCTGGGGTGCGCTCGCGAAGGCTCCGCTGTCGATCAATGTCAGCCCTGTCCGTTCCGTCCTGCGTGGAGAGGCGGCCTATCTGCTAACGGCGGATGCCCTGGAAGACCCGCGTTTCCATTTCGACGGCGCCATTGACGAGCCCATCTATTCGGCTGGCCTGCGCAGCCGCATCATTGTGCCATTGAAGGCACGCGGCGAAATCGTCGGCGCGCTCAACATCAGCAGGCACACGCCCGATTGCTACAGCGCCGATGACGTGGAAGCCGCCCAACACTGCGCCGACTTCGTCGCACCCTACATCTATGCCCTTATCCAGAGCGAGCAGGCACGCCGCGCAATGCTTGCGGAAAACGAGGCGCGTAACCGCAAGGAGCTTCTGCGCGTCGGTGCGGCGCGGCTGACCGAAGGCATGGAATGCGAACGGCGACGCATCGCTATGGATCTGCACGATCAGACGCTCGCCGACCTGTCACGCATCGTTCGGCAGATTTCCGCGCTACACCATCAAGGGGTGGCGCGCGCCGCCCAACTCGCGGACCTCGAACGGGAGATCGTCAATTGTCTAACCGAACTGCGTCACATCGTAGACGACATGCGGCCGGGCGTGCTCGAGCTTTTCGGCTTGCGCGACGCCATCGAAGCCCATCTGAACCGTAGCGTCAGCCGCGCGACACCGCCGATCGCCGTCCATATCAAGGATCAGAGTGAGGGAGCCGCTGACATGCTGCCGGAGCGCATCCGCACCGCCCTCTACCGGATCGTGCAGGAGGCAATCAACAACGCGGTGCGGCACGCCGCGCCCAAGCGGATCGACGTATCGCTGCTGGCCACCGGCCCGACACTCACGATTAGTATCACCGACGACGGTGTCGGCTACCAGGCGACGGAGGCGGAAGAAGGCGGTGGGATTGGTCATATGCATACGCGCGCCGCACTGATCGGTGCGGACCTTAAGGTCGAGCCCGGAAAAGAGCGCGGCACCCGTGTCTGCGTGGAGGCAGCGCTCGAAGGCGCCGCGGCGCCGATACTTCTCGAAGCCGATGTGATGGAGTAGGCTTGATGCTGGTCATGATCGCCGAGGACGACGGGCTGCATCGCGCCTTCGCGCGCTCAACGATCGAGCGCATCTGGCCGGGCGAGGTAGAGGTGATCGAGGCTGGCGACGGCGAGGAGGCGATCGAGGTCGCTGGCCGGCGGCAGCCGCCTTTTGTCGTGCTCGATCTGCAACTTCCGAAGGCGACGGGAATTGACGTAGCCCGTTCTATATGGGGACAGCACGCCGAGACCCACATTCTGTTCTGGTCCAATTTCGCCGACGAATCCTATGTTCGCGGCGTGGCGCGGATCGTGCCGCCCGGTTCGGTCTACGGCTATGTCCTCAAATCCGCCACCGAGGAAGGCATGCGCTCTGCCCTGCGCGGTGTCTTCGGCGAAGGTCACTGCATCATCGACCGCGAGGTGCGAGGCATCCAGAACCGGGTGCAGAACCGGCTCGAAGGCATAACCGACGGCGAGTACGAAAGTCTTATCGACGTCGCGCTGGGCCTGACCGACAAGGCCATCGCAATGCGTCGTGGTCTCTCGACGCGAGGCGCGCAGGCTCGCATACGCCATCTCTACGAGAAACTCGGCATCGCAGCGTGCGAAGACGGAGCGGATGTCGCATCCCTCTTCAACTCGCGCACCCGCGCCATCTATTTGGCGCTGGCGCGCGGCCTCATCAATGTCGACGCACTCAGGCGAGAGCAGCAACGCCTCGGAGCCTGGATCGGGAACGATGGGCATCGCTCCGATGACGACTGACCGGCCATGCCAAGGAAGTGTGCGAAAGCACAGTCGGCAATGCGCTTATACCCCTATCGAGTCGCGCTGCGCGCGTTTAGCTTCCGGGATCAACAAGAATAAAAATCCGGGAGAATGCCGATGCCGTTCGTCAATATACGGATATTGAAGGGCCATTCGCAACAGCGCAAGGATGAGATCGCCCGGCGCGTCACCGAAGCCGTCAGCGAAGTCGCCGAGCTTCCCAAGGAAGCCGTATGGGTTGTCTTTGAGGATGTGACTGCGCCCGACTGGTATGTCGGCGGGACGACTGTCGAGAAGCCGGCGAGTTGAATGCCATGGCGCAAAAGTATCGCGATGCGGATTTTGGCGATGTCGTCGGTGAATTGGCGCTGGAGACGCTCGCCTCGGGATTCAGTTTTATAGAGGGGCCGATCTGGCATCCATACGAGAAGTGGCTGATCTTCAGCGACATGGCAGGAAACCGCATGCACCGGCGCGGACCGGACGGCAAAATCGAGATTTTTCGCGAACCGAGCAACAAGGCAAACGGCAACACGCTTGATCGCCGGGGCCGGCTCCTGACCTGTGAACACGCGACGAGCCGGGTAACGCGGACAGAGGCCGACGGTAGTATCGCCGTACTTGCCACCCATCATGACGGCAAGGAACTGAATAGCCCCAACGACATCGTCGTCGCTGCCAACGGTTCAATCTATTTTACCGACCCGACCTATGGACGAATGGAATTCTACGGCGTTCCGCGCGAGCAGGACCTCGCCTTCCAGGGCGTCTATAAGATGGAAGTGGACGGCGGCGGTCTGGTGCTTCTGGTGGACGATTTCGCCCAGCCGAACGGCCTTTGCTTCTCGCTCGACGCCTCGCGACTCTTCATCAACGACACGGAACGCCAGCATATACGCGTTTTCAACGTTGCGCCCGGCGGCAAGCTCACTGGCGGCGCCGTCTGGGCGGAAACGAAAGGAAAAGAGCCGGGGGCGCCCGACGGTATGAAGATCGACAGCCGCGGCAATCTCTATTGCTGTGGTCCCGGCGGCATCCACGTCTTCAATCCGTCGGCGGATTTCCTGGGTATAATATCGACGCCCGAACAGGCCGCCAATTTCACTTTTGGGGATGACGATCTGCGAAGCCTTTATATCACCGCGTCGACATCTCTATACCGGCAACGCGTGCGCGTGCCGGGGTTGAGACTGTTCTGAGCCGGAGGTCCGGTTTGGAACCGTCGCTGGTTCAGCGACGGAACAGGGTGCGCAGGCACGGGGAAACGGTACGCCTACGGCTGAAGGCGGCCGCAACGACCAACGGGAGGTAACGGAAATGAAGAAAAAAATATTGGCCTTGAGTGCGCTTGCAGTCCTGCTTGCGTCAGGAACCGCATTCGCCGACACAAGCGACAAAAAGATCGCCTTCTCCAACAATTATGCCGGCAATTCCTGGCGGCAGTCGATGCTGAAAAGCTACGAAAAGGTGGCCAACAAAGCTGTCGCGGACGGGATCGTGGCCGCTGCGGACGTCTTCACGACGGCGGACAAGGAAGTGCCCACTCAGGCCGCGCAGGTCCAGAACCTCATCCTGCAGGGTTATGACGCAATCGTCATCAACGCCGCCTCCCCGGACGCACTGAACGGCGCCATCAAGCAGGCATGCGATGCCGGCATCGTCGTCGTCTCCTTCGACGGCATCGTCACGGAACCCTGCGCCTATCGTGTCGTTGTCGACTACGAGAAGATGGGCAAGGAAGAAGTCGAACGCATGGCCAAACTCCTGCCTGAAGGCGGCAATCTACTCGAGATCCGCGGCCTGGCCGGCACTTCGATCGACGACGCGATCCACAAGGGCATCGAGGAAGGCGTGAAGGCGCATCCGCAATTCAAGATCGTTGGCTCGGTGACCGGCGACTGGGACCAGACGACGGCGCAGAAGGCCGTCGCAACCATCCTCCCCTCACTTCCCGAGATTGTCGGGGTTGTTGACCAGGGCGGCGACGGCTACGGCGCGGCGCAGGCATTCGCCGCTGCAGGCAAGCCCCGCCCGACCATCATCATGGGCAACCGCCAGGACGAGTTACAGTGGTGGAAGGAGCAGAAGGATAAGGATGGGTATGTGACCTGGTCGGCCTCGATCGCTCCCGGCGTCTCAACGCTCGCCTTCTGGGTCGCACAACTCGCGCTCGACGGCCACGATGACATTCCGCATGATCTGATCGTGCCGTATCTGTCCTTCGACCAGGACAATTTCGAAGCTGCCCTGCCCGATATCCCGAAGGGCGGCGTCGCTTCCCACGAGTATACCCAGGAAGATGCGCTGACGGCCATCAAGGACAACATGAAGTGAGGGGCCGCACTCTTTGTGGGCGGCTTGATCTGTCGGCTATCGTGAGCGATGGTTGACGCGCGCACGATATTGGTGAAGCTGGAGGGCGTCGAAAAGCATTTCGGCGCCGTCCGGGCGCTCGACGGGGTTGATCTCAATATCTTCGCCGGCGAGTGCGTGGGCCTTGTCGGCCATAACGGCGCAGGCAAATCCACGCTGATGAATATCCTCACCGGAACGCTGGCTACCGGTGCGGGCACGATTTCGATAAGCGGATCGGTGGAAGACAGATACTCGGTCAGCCGCGCGCTGGCACTCGGCATACGCTGCGTGTTCCAGGAATTGTCGCTTTGCCCGAATCTCAGCGTGGCGGAAAACACGCGCATTAATCACCCGTCGCTCAAAGGCATCGGCTGGCAGCGCAAGGCCGCAGCACTTATCGCACAGAAGCTCGACGAGATTTTCCCCGGCCATAGCATCGATCCCTCCGATATCGTCGGCGACCTGTCGATCGGCCGACGTCAGATGGTGGAGGTCGCACGCGCATTCACAGTGACCGACGCGCCACTGGACCTCGTCATTCTGGACGAACCGACCTCATCGCTGGACTCGCATACGGCCGGGCAACTGCTCGATTTCGTGCGCCGCTTCGTTGGCAGCGGCAAGAGTTGCATCCTGATCTCGCACCTCCTCGGCGAAGTGCTCGGCAATGCCGACCGCATTGTCGTCATGCGCGACGGCAAGGTCGTCGCGGCGGATCGTGCCGCCGTGTTCGACCGGGACAAGCTGGTCACCTCGATGGGCGGTGCAGCGGCGCGGGAAAAAGTCGCCGCCGAAGCGGCGAAAGGAACAAGGGAAATCGGTCCGATTTGCGTCAAGGCACGGCCAGCGCGCCAGCGAGACGACATGCAACTCGTCGCCCGTTCCGGCGAAATCATCGGCCTCGCCGGCCTCGCCGGAAACGGACAAACGGACCTCTTGCTGGCAATATTCGAAGCGGCCGGCGGCAGCCGGTCCGGCATCGAGGTGACGGCACCGCTTGCGCTCGTCGCCGGCGACCGTCAGTCCGATGGCATCTTCCCACAATGGTCGATCGCCCGGAATATCGGTATCCGTTCGATCGAACGGATGGTGCGTGGCATGCTTATCTCGTCGCGGCGGGAAGCGGAGCTTGCCTCCCGCTGGCAGGAGAGGATCAAGATCCGCACGCCGGACATGAACAACAATATTCTGTCGCTTTCTGGCGGGAACCAGCAGAAGGCGCTGTTTGCGCGAGCACTTGGCTCGGACGCCAGGATCATTCTCATGGATGACCCGATGCGCGGCGTTGACATCGGCACCAAGCTCGACGTCTACGACCTCATCCGCGAGGAAGCAGATAGCGGCCGCACCTTCCTCTGGTACACGACCGAGACGGAAGAACTCGACAACTGCGACCACGTCTACGTTTTCCACGGCGGCCGCATCGTCGCCAATCTCAGCCGGGACGAACTCACCGAGGAAAAGGTGATCCAGTCCTCCTTCGACGAGGCGGTCTGATATGCCGGCGCTCCCGCCTGCCAATGCGGCGAATTACTCGGCTCGCGAGACGGCGCGCCGGACGCGGCTCCTACGCGTGCTCCTTCCGGCGCTTTCGCTGGCGCTCGTCCTTCTCGCGATCGCCTGGCTCAATCCACGCGCCATCAGCTATTTCGGCTTCAGCCTGATGCTCAACCTGGCGATCCCGATCGCGCTGGCGACCATCGCACAAATGTTCGTCATCACAGGCAATGAACTCGACCTTTCCATCGGCACATTCGTCGGCTTTGTCGGCTGCGTCACCGCAACCTGGCTGCGTGACGCGCCTTTGCTCGGCATCGCTGTCCTGCTCGGCTCCATTGCTGTCTATGCATTACTCGGCGCACTCATTTACCTGCGCAATCTGCCTTCCATCGTGGTGACGCTCGGCATGAGTTTCGTCTGGCAGGGTCTCGCCATCCTCGTCCTTCCCAAACCCGGAGGCAAGGCGCCGGACTGGCTGATGGCCATTACCGGTTTCAAGCCACCCTTCGTACCCTTTCCGATCATAGCCGCCCTGCTCATCGCCGCAGTCGTCCATTTCGGGTTGATGCGGACATCTTACGGAGCAGTGCTGCGGGGGTCGGGCGGCAACCCGGCAGCCATTGGCCGCGCAGGCTGGTCGCTGCTTCGGACCAAGATGGTGCTTTTTGGAATGGCCGGCGTGTTCGGTGTGCTTTCCGGCATGACTCTCATCGGCATTACGACATCCGCCGATGCCAATATCGGCAATGGCTACACGCTCCTGGCGATTGCCGGCGTCATCCTCGGCGGCGGCGAATTCATGGGCGGGCGCGTCTCGCCGGTCGGCGCGGTGATCGGCGCGCTTACACTGGCACTCGCCGCCTCGCCGCTTCTGACCTTCATGCGCGTTCCGCCCGATTGGCAAGTGGCCGCCAATGGCGCCATCCTCATCATCGTACTGGCAGCCCGTGTCCTGATCAGCCGCAGGGAGGCTTGAACGATGGAGCGGGCTCGAGCACTTCTGGCAAAACCATGGATCTGGTCGTTCGTGGGAGCATTCATAGTCTGGGCAGCGACGGTGGCCTTTACCGGCGGCCATGGCGGAGGCGGCATGATAACAGCAGCTTTGGCGCTGGCCGTCTTCATGGTGATCGTCGGCATCGGCCAGATGTTCGTCATCACGCTCGGGCCTGGCAATATCGACCTGTCTCTGCCCGCCAATATCGGCCTGGCGAGCGCGGTCGCGATGAAAGTCATGGACGGCAGCGACAGCATGCTGGCCATCGGGCTGATGGCTGCTCTCGCCAGCGGCTTCGCCGTCGGCACGGCCAACTATCTCCTGATCCGGGCGCTGCGCATCCCGCCGATCATCGCGACGCTCTCGGCGGCCTTCATCATCCAGTCGATCGACATCAGCTACGGACGCGGCCTGCAGATCAAGCCGCCGCCCGGCTTCGCGGATTTCGCCAATCTCAGATATTTCGGCATTCCGGTCCTGGCGATATTGGGAATCGTGCTGGCAATTGCAGCTGCGATAGCGCTCAACCGCACGGTCTATGGACGTTCGGTGCTCGCCATCGGGCAGAACATGAGGGCGGCAAAGCTCGCAGGGGTGAAGGTGCACCGCACAAGCTTCATAACCTATGCGTTGTGCGGCACACTAGGCGGCCTCGACGGTGCCTTGCTCGCCGCCTATTTTCGTGGCGCCAATGTCGATATCGGCAACGAATATCTGTTGGCTTCGATCGCCGTCGTTGTCATCGGCGGAACATCGGTTGCCGGTGGCAAGGCCAATGTCCCTGGCGTATGGGGCGCGGCACTCTTTCTCGTGCTATTACTCACCATGCTCAACACGTTCGGCTTCAGTGTTGGCGTGCGCCTCGTGCTCACCGGCTTGATCATCGTCGGTGTGATTACCGCCGCCGGTGGGCCGCGTACGGAACGCTGAAAATTAGTTCCAACTAATGTAGTAAACCTTCGCCAGTCGATCGCGCGGGTGTTAAGTCGTCAATGGTCGATCGATCCCAGAGTTGGCGAAGAGATTTGCTGCCCAGTCAACGAAGACCCGGAGCCTGTTGCTGAGATGCCGGTTCGGTGGATATACGACATGGATCGGCAGCGGATCAGGATCCCATTCAATCAGGACCGGGTCGAGAGCCCCTGTCTTCATGGCATCACGGACCATGAAGAGCGGGGCTTGCGCGAGACCGAGTCCGGCCTTAATCGCGGAAACGTAGGTCAGTGCCTCATCGACAGAGACGATGCAGTTGCGGACGACTTCGATCCGCTCACCGTCGCGGCAAAAGATGAATGGAACCTGGCTCCCGTTCTGCGGCCGGAAATAACTGACAATGTGATGACGTTCCTGCAGATCGCGAGGATGACGGGGTTCCCCGAACTTCTTCAGATAGGACGACGCGGCGCAGGTGACCATGCGCATCGAAGAAATCCTTCGGGCGATAAGTGATTGGTCCGACAGTTCGCCAACCCGTACCGCACAGTCGACGTTCTCGGCGAGAATGTCGTTCTGCCGGTCGGAAACGCCGAGGTCGATGCTGATATCCGGATAGGCTTCATGGAAGCCGCAGAGCGCAGGAACAACGATCATGCTGGCAAGCGCTCCTGGCATTTCAACGCGCAGCTTGCCTCGTGGCAACGTTCCTGACGAGGCCATGCTGCTGTCGAGTTCATCAATGTCGGCAAGAACTCGTATGGCACGTTCGTAATAGAGCGCCCCGTCCGGAGTCACCAGAACGCGACGAGTGGTGCGATTCAGCAGCTTGGAGCGAAGATGCGCCTCCAGGTTTTGGATGAGTTTGGTGACAGTGGCCTTGGGCGTCGAAAGTGTGTCTGAAGCCCGCGTGAAATTCCCGGCTTCGACAACTCTGACGAAGGCCCGCATCGCAGCAAGTTGATCCATGAAAGTTCTCAGATGATTGATTGTTCATGATTATGAACAGTGTTCTCCGTTTTGTCCATCTTTTCCCAGGCAAGAACAATACCATCTAGCTTAACAGTACGGCGTCTTGCCGGATACCTGACATGCAGTTGTCAGGTGGCTTGTGCGATACGGACGTCCGGGTGGCGAAGTGCCGATGTGAATGCCAGGATGGGCGAACAGGAAAATGAACTGGCGAGAGGAAATCCTCGACTGTGACGCGGCCGGCCCGGTACCGGTTCGAATCTATAAATGCTCTGGTGCGCACCCCGCACCGCCGCTTGTCCTGCACCTGCATGGGGGACGTTTCCTTGGCGGTTCACTCGCCGGTGGAGAACGGATCGCCTTTCAGTTGGCTCGCGCCGGTGCAATCGTTGTTTCAGCCGACTACACAGTGGCGAACGAAAAACCTTTTCCTTCTGCGCTGCGCTTCGCGTTCGCCGTTTTGACGTCGTTGCGCCAGCGATGTGCAAAGCTCGCAGGTCGGAAGTCATTTCTCCTGGTTGCCGGAGAAGAAGCCGGCGGCAATCTGGCGGCGGGTCTGGCTTTAATGGCAAGGGACCAGTTGCCGAGCGCGCTACAGGGGCAGATTTTGCTGTCGCCGATGCTCGATCCATACATGGCGACCGTATCATTCCGTGAGGAGACATTTTCGGATCAGTGCCGGTGGGCAGAAGGCTGGAATCGCTATCTGGGCTCGTCCGCCAGGGCCTGCCATCCCTACGCGGCGCCCGCTTATTGCCAGCGTCTCGCCGGTGTTGCGCCGGCACTGGTCATCACCGCACAAGACGACCCGATGCATGACGAAAGCCTCGATTACGCAAGACGCCTGCGGGAGGCAGGGGTGGCTGTGCGCCAACATATCCTGACTAGCCGAACCGGCTGGCCAGCCAGTTATGCGGATTGCACAGATGTAAAGCGGGACTGGGAGGAGACCGTATGCGGCGAGTTCGCCGCGTTCTTTCACGAAGTGGGGGCGTTGTCTCACTAGCCGGTAAACTTCTCTGGTCGGCTTCGAGCCGTAAAGGACAAAAGCAATGGAATCTATCATCACTCGCCGGCTCCTCATGGGCGCCGGACTGGGACTTGTCGTCTCTGTCGCCGCAGTCTCGATCATCATGGACCGTGCCAGCGATGCAAAGGCCGGACCGGCGGCAGCCGCGCCGGCACCGGCAGTTCCGGTCTCGGTCGTGACCCTCAAGCCGCAAGACGTGACCACGTGGCAGGAGTTTTCGGGGCGGCTTGAAGCCGTCGACCGCGTCGACCTGCGCTCGCGAGTCGCCGGGGCAATTCTGGCCGTCAATTTCCGTGAGGGAGCGCTGGTGAAGAAGGGCGATCTGCTCGTCAAGATCGATCCGGCTCCCTATGAAGCGGCAGTTGCCGAGGCCCAGGCTCAGGTTTCGGCGGCTCAGGCACGCGTCGAACTGACAAAGCTTGAACTCGAGCGGGGGCGCAAGCTCATCGAAAGTCGAACGGTCTCGCAAAGTGCCCTCGATCAGCGGCGTAGCGCTTATCACGAGGCAGATGCCGCCTTGCGTTCGGCCGAAGCGGCCTTGCAATCAGCACAGCTTGATCTTGGCTACACGGAAATCCGCGCGCCGATCTCGGGGCGTGTCGGCAAGCGGCAGATCACGGTCGGTAATCTGGTCACCGCGGGTGCCGGATCGCCGGTACTAACGACACTTGTCTCCACCGATCCGATCTATGCGAGCTTCGATGTCAGCGAACAGGTACTCGGTCGGGCTTTGGGCGGGCTACCGTCTGGCGATGACGGAATGCGGCCTATCGGACGCATTCCCGTCGAGATTGAGGCGGCAGGTGCGGCCGGCGGGCCGATTCACGGTCACCTTCAGTTTGTCAACAACAGGGTCGATACGGGAAGCGGCACGGTTCAGGTCAGGGCGGCTTTCGATAATCCCGACGCTCTCTTGATTCCGGGGCAGTTCGTGCGGGTGCGCATCGGGCAGCCCAAGCCGCAGCCGCAGCTCCTCATCAGCGAGAAGGCGATTGGAGCCGACCAGGACAAGAGGTTCGTCCTGGTGGTGGGCAAAAACAATCAACTCAGTTACCGCCAAGTCGAACTCGGCGATTGGGTCAATGGCCTGCGCATTGTTGCGAGTGGTCTGAAGCCGGGTGAGCGCGTCGTCGTCGACGGTCTGCAGCGCGTGCGCTCAGGCGCCTTCATCGATCCGCAGCCCTTGCCGACAGGCCCTGTAGAGCAGGCATCCGCTGCCGGATTCTAGTGGTCGGCTACTGGTACTACCGGTCGACGTGCCTGGTCAGTCGAAAACATCAACATGCAGTCGCGGTCGACACATTCATCGGCAGCGATCGATCCTTGAAGCCAGATTTACACGCCCGAAGGGGGACGTGAGATGAATATTTCCAGGTTTTTCATAGACCGGCCGATCTTCGCCGGTGTCCTTTCTGTCCTGATACTGGTGGCAGGGATCCTCGGCCTTCGGTCATTGCCGATCTCTGAATATCCTGAAGTCGTGCCGCCATCGATCGTTGTGCGTGCGCAGTATCCAGGCGCCAATCCCAAAGTGATAGCCGAAACGGTCGCCATGCCGATCGAGGAGGCGATCAACGGCGTCGAGGACATGCTCTACATGTCCAGTCAGGCGACCACCGACGGTCAAATGACGCTGACGGTCACTTTCAAACTCGGCACTGATCCGGATAAGGCGCAGCAACTCGTCCAGAACCGCGTATCTCAGGCCGAGGCGAGGCTTCCTGAGGAAGTACGCACTCTCGGCATCACCACGGTCAAGAGTTCGCCGGACCTGATGATGGTCGTCCATCTGCTCTCGCCGCAGGGCCGCTACGACGTCACCTATCTTCGCAACTACGCCGTCCTCAATGTCAAGGACAGATTGGCAAGGATCGACGGCGTCGGTGATGTGCAGGTGTTCGGCTCTGGCGATTATTCCATGCGCGTGTGGCTTGATCCTGAAAAGCTTGCCGAGCGGCAGCTTTCCGCGAGTGATGTCGTCACTGCAATCCGCGAACAGAATGTCCAGGCAGCGGCGGGTATCATCGGTGCTTCGCCTGGCGAGGACGGCCTGAACCTGCAGCTTTCGGTCAACGCCCAAGGGCGGCTCGAGACCGCGGATGAGTTCGGCGACATCATTGTAAAGACAAGCGAGGGGGGCGCCATTACGCGTCTGCGAGACGTCGCCCGCGTCGAGCTTGGCGCGGCGGACTACTCACTGCGGTCTCTGCTTGCCAACAAGCCGGCGGTCGCCATTCCGATCTTCCAGGCACCGGGATCCAACGCCATCGAAATCTCCGACGCCGTACGCAACGTGATGGACGAACTCCAACAATCCATGCCGGAGGGCGTAAAATACCAGATTGTCTATGATACAACGCAGTTCGTGCGTGCCTCTATCGACGCCGTGGTCCATACGCTGCTCGAAGCGATCGTATTGGTCGTGCTCGTGGTCATCCTGTTCCTGCAGACATGGCGCGCCTCGATAATTCCGCTCATCGCAGTACCTGTATCGGTGATCGGTACCTTCGCGGCGATGTATCTGCTTGGCTTTTCGATCAATGCACTCAGTCTGTTCGGTCTGGTGCTGGCGATCGGCATCGTCGTCGATGACGCCATCGTCGTGGTGGAGAATGTAGAGCGCAACATCGAAGAGGGCCTGACACCGCGCGAAGCGACTTATCAGGCTATGCGCGAAGTCTCCGGGCCGATCGTCGCAATTGCCCTGGTATTGGTTGCGGTTTTTGTTCCGCTTGCTTTCATCACAGGTCTGAGCGGGGAGTTTTACCAGCAGTTCGCCCTCACGATAGCGATCTCGACGGTGATCTCCGCCTTCAATTCGCTTACGCTCTCGCCAGCGCTGGCAGCCTTGCTGCTACCATCGCACAATGCACCGAAGGACCGAGTTACCCGCGCGATGGACTTTGTGTTCGGACGGTTCTTCCAGGGCTTCAACCGCTTCTTCACACGCAGTTCGGCGGCCTATGGCGGGGCTGTCGGGCGCCTTGTTTCGCGCAAGACGCTTGTGATGGGGGTCTATCTTCTTCTTGCGGCAGCAACTTTTGCAATGTTCAAAACGGTTCCCGGCGGCTTTGTGCCGGCACAAGACAAGCAGTATCTCGTTGGTTTTGCGCAGCTTCCGGATGGAGCGACCCTCGACCGCACGGAGAGCGTGATCCGCCAGATGAGCGACATCGCACTCAAGCAGCCGGGGGTGGAGAATACAATCGCCTTTCCAGGCCTGTCGATCAACGGTTTCACCAACAGCTCCAATGCGGGCATCGTTTTCGTGACGCTGAAGCCGTTCGAGCAGCGGGAGGGTGCGGAGCTCTCCAGCGGGGCGATCGCGCAAGCACTAAACACACAATATGCCGGGATCCGCGACGCTTTCATTGCCATGTTCCCGCCGCCGCCTGTCCAGGGCCTTGGCACGATCGGTGGCTTCAAGCTTCAGATCGAGGACCGCGCCGGACTGGGCTATAGGGCGCTTGACGACGCGACGAAGGCATTCCTCGCCAAAGCCTATCAGGCGCCGGAATTGGCAGGGCTTTTCTCGAGCTACCAAATTAACGTACCGCAGCTCTTCGCCGATCTCGACCGCACCAGGGCGCATCAGCTTGGTGTTTCGGTAACCGATATTTTCAACACGCTCCAGATCTATCTTGGTTCGCTCTACGTGAATGATTTCAACCGGTTTGGACGAACCTATTCCGTGCGGGTCCAGGCGGATGCCTCCTATCGCAGTCATGCCGATGATATCGGTCGGCTGGAGGTGCGCTCGAAATCCGGGGAGATGGTGCCGCTATCGGCGTTACTGAAGGTCGAGCCGGCCACGGGGCCGGAGCGCGTCGTGCGATACAATGGCTTCCTGTCGGCCGACATCAATGGCGGCCCGGCTCCGGGTTATTCATCCGGCGAGGCGCAGGCGGCTGTGGAGCGCATCGCGGCGCAGACCCTGCCGAAGGGAGTCGCGTTCGAATGGACGGACCTCACCTACCAGCAGATCATCGCCGGGCATTCGGGGGCGATTATTTTTCCGCTCGCCATATTACTGGTCTTCCTGGTCTTGGCCGCCCAATATGAAAGCCTCGCCCTTCCGATCGCGATCATCCTGATCGTTCCGATGGGACTTCTGGCCGCCCTGACCGGCGTCTGGCTTACTCATGGAGATAACAACATCTTCACGCAGATCGGCTTTATGGTGCTCGTTGGCCTTTCCGCAAAGAACGCCATATTGATCGTGGAATTCGCGCGCGAGCTCGAACTTGCGGGAAAAACGCCAAAAGAGGCCGCGATCGAAGCAAGTCGGCTAAGGCTTCGGCCTATCCTGATGACTTCAATGGCGTTCATTATGGGCGTGGTGCCGCTCGTCACGTCAACCGGAGCTGGGGCGGAAATGCGCTCAGCAATGGGTGTCGCGGTCTTCGCGGGAATGATCGGCGTCACGGCATTCGGCATCTTCTTGACGCCGGTCTTCTATGTCGCCATCCGGCATTTGGGCGGGCGCCGGCCGCTCAAGCATGCGGGGGCCGTGACGATCACGCCAATTGCGGATGGTCGAATGGAATCCGACCACCAAACCGTGTGATCCAAGGCCGCATCCGGGATCTGCACGGTCAGCACCCACTGCGAGAACGGTGCACTCGGCCTGCTCCCAATGCAACAGCGCCGCCACAACGAGTTCAAGCACGATTCCAAGACAGTCAAGGCCCTGCTAAGGATGGCAGGGCCTTGACCGTCCGGCGGATTTTCTAGCGTATCCGCGGCAGGCGCTCGAATTGGTGATAGGGCGGCGGCGAAGACAGTATCCACTCCAGCGTGGTCGCGCCTTCACCCCACGGATTGTCACCGGCGACGCGCTTCCTGGCGAAGGCCTCGACAATCATGATGAAGAACACCAGCATCCCCAAAGTGGAGATGTAGGAGCCGATCGAGGAGACGAAATTCCAGCCCGCGAAGGCGTCCGGATAGTCCGCATAGCGGCGCGGCATGCCGGCCAGCCCGAGAAAATGTTGCGGGAAGAACACCAGATTGACGCCGATGAACATCAGCCAGAAATGCAGCTTTCCCAGTGTTTCGCTGTACATGTAGCCGGTCATTTTCGGGAACCAGTAGTAGAAGCCGGCGAAGATGGCGAAAGCGGCGCCCAGCGACAGCACATAGTGGAAGTGCGCGATGACGTAATAGGTGTCCTGGAACAGCCGGTCGATGCTCGGATTGGCGAGCTGGACGCCGGTGACGCCGCCGATGGTGAACAGAAGCACGAAGCCGGCGGCCCACAGCATGGGCGTCTTGAAGGTGATGGAGCCGCCCCACATGGTCGCCAGCCATGAGAACACCTTGACGCCTGTCGGCACGGCGATGACCATCGAGGCGAAGGCGAAATAGCGTTGCGTGTCCACCGAAATGCCGGTGGTGAACATGTGGTGCGCCCACACGACGAAACCGATGACGGCGATGGCCACCATGGCATAGGCCATGCCCAGATAGCCGAAGATCGGCTTCTTGGAGAAGGTGGAAATCACATGGCTGACGATGCCAAAGCCCGGCAGGATCATGATGTAGACTTCCGGATGGCCGAAGAACCAGAACAGATGCTGATAGAGGATCGGGTCGCCGCCGCCTGCCGGCTCGAAGAAGGTGGTGCCGAAGTTGCGGTCGGTCAAAAGCATGGTGATCGCCCCGGCCAGTACCGGCAGCGAAAACAGCAGCATGAAGGCCGTCACCAGCATCGACCATGCGAAGAGCGGCATCTTGTGCATGGTCATGCCCGGCGCGCGCATGTTGAGAATGGTGGTGATGAAGTTGATGGCGCCAAGGATCGAGGATGCTCCCGCCAGATGGATCGACAGGATGACGAGATCGACCGCCGGACCCGGCTGGCCGACCGTCGAATAGGGCGGATAGAGCGTCCAGCCGCCGCTATGGCCGTTTGAGCCCGGTGCGCCCGGCACAAACAGCGATGTGAGGAACAGGATGAAGGCCGAGACCAGCAGCCAGAACGAGACGTTGTTCATGCGCGGAAAGGCCATGTCCGGCGCACCGATCATGATGGGCACCATCCAGTTGCCGAAGCCGCCGATCAGCGCCGGCATGAGCACGAAGAAGATCATCACCAGGCCGTGCGCGCTGACGACGACATTGTAGCTGCTCGGATCGGTGAATATCTGGAGGCCTGGTTCCTGAAGTTCCATGCGGATCAGCACCGAAAGCCCGGTGCCGAGAATGCCCGCGATGATCGAGAATATCAGGTAGAGCGTGCCGATGTCCTTATGGTTGGTGGACCATATCCAGCGTCGGAAAAAGGCCGGATGATGATGGACTTCCATGCTGGCGGCTTCGGACATGACATTCCCTCCGTGCTCACGGTTCCGGCCGGATGAAGGGTCAGTCGCAATGGTCTGGTGAGGGGGTCGTGCCTCGTCGCCGAGGGCGGCCTCATGTCCCGGTCAGGCCACAAGACAATCTGTGTGGACTTTGCCACGCCGGCTTCGGCCGGCGTGCGTCCCCGCGTGTCTGCGATTGGCTCGGTCGAGCCGTGCGCTCGACATCCAACCTCCCCATAACCTAGCGCGCTATAGATGCACCGGCAATATATCTTTTGAGTTTGATGGGGTGGATCGATTCCATCCCGATTTGAAAAATGGTCTTGATCGAACAGTGGGAGCGGATCATCCTTGTTCGCCGCCGCCCCAGGAGATGAACATGCGTGACGGATCGAGTTCTATTGCAGTCGTCAAGGGAGCCAACGGGCAAGACGTTCAGGCGCTTCTGGCCGCTGTCGCGGCAGACGGCCGGTCGGCGGGTGTCAGCGTCGTCGGCGTCATTGCCGAAGAGCATGGTCTGCCTGAGCGCACATGCAGCGCCGGAAGCCTGCGCGACATCGTCTCCGGCTCGCTTTGTTCGATCTATCTGGAAAGCACCCCGGTGGGAACGTCCTGCCATCTCGACGCCCGAGGCGTCGAAGCGGCGTGTTCGCTCGTGCTCGACCAACTTGAGGGCAGCGATCTTGTCGTGCTGAGCAAATTCGGCAAGCTCGAAGCCATGCGCAAGGGCCTGTTTGCGGCGTTCGAAGCCGCGCTCGCGGCCGGCAAGCCTGTTCTGACCGCGGTGTCGGGAAAGCATCTGGAAGCCTTGCGGGCCTTCGCGCCGCAAGCCGTTTTCATCGAGGCCGACGCAGCGGCGTTGCGGCAATGGTGGCGCTCACGCGTCGACCTGCCTTTACAAAAGGCCGAGCATTAGAGCCGCGTCCGTAAAGATGAATGTTCAGTCGATCATATGACTGGTAGTAATAGCCATAAGAGCTTGCGCGGCAGATTCATCCGGCAGTTCGGTTTATGAGCGTGACCTGATCCTGGCTGGTATCCGATGCGATTGACGATGTTTACCGACTACGCCCTGCGGGTGTTGATGTATGCCGGTACGGCGGGCGACCGCCTGATTACGATCGAGGAAACATCGAAGAATTTCGGCGTCTCCCGCGCCCATTTGATGAAAGTGGTCAATAACCTGACCAAGATCGGCTATTTGAAGGGCGTGCGTGGGCGCAGGGGCGGCTTCACGCTCGCCGAACGCCCGGAAAACATCAATCTCGGCGCGGTGGTGCGGCAGACGGAACCCGATTTCGCACTGGTCGAGTGTTTTGGCCGAGGCAACCAATGCCTCATCACCGGGTCCTGCCGGCTGCCCAATGTTCTCAACCAGGCCCTTAACGCGTTCGTCGCGACGCTGGATCGCTACACGTTGGCCGACCTGATGCTGACGGAGGGCGATTTCAGCGAGCCATTTCCGCTCGACGGCCGGATTCGCGGCCCTGAATTCATCGAAGCAACCGCCCAGGGATAGACACAAGTGACGATGCTTCACGGCTTGCCGGTTCCGTGAAGGCTCCGCGGGAGCGGGCGTTCGCCATAATTGACGATCGATCGCCGCAGGATCCGGCCCGCTTCGTCGACAGTCAGCCGCGCGCGGCGTCCCCTGTAGAAGAAGGTGAGCCTGTATTGCCCGGCATGTTCGGCCTCGCCGCGCTCGCAAATGCTGGTAATTTCGTTTCGGCGCATCAAAGCCTGGACGCGTGACGGCGGGACATTCAACAATTCCGCCATGAGCGAGGCATCGACAGAGAAGTTGTCACCGCTCCGTTCGATGATCATCGGCGTCTCTCCAAAATTTCCGTCCGTGTGCTGCCTCAGCAAGTCAGCGCGGCGCCAGACGATACAACGATACATCGAAGCGGCGTGTCGTAGAAGAGTTCGTATCGCGCGGCCTCACGCATGCCTGAGTGGCCGACACGCCGTCTCGTTCCTTGCTCACAGTCGCGCATTGTTACAGTAACGTACTCCAATCGGCAGTTCAGAATGGGATTGTGCGTCGACGCCAGGGGCTGACAAGGAGCAGGTGGCGACAGGATCCGCCTAATCATCTTGGATTAATGGCCGGCGGCACGCCCAACACCGACAAGTCGCCGACGAAAGCACGATTCCCTCCAGCGACTGCTCTCTTGGCAGACCGTTTGTGCTGCCTGTCATAAGGGAGTTGGACGGAAAATACGTCGCAACCGTACATCTTATCCTCGGGAGGAAGACATGCGTGCCATCAACGCTTTCATCGACCGGACCATCAAGTGGTTTCTGATCCTATTCGGGCTGGTCACATGCGCGACGCTGCCGCTCGCATTCGACATCGGTGCAATCACGTCGCAGCTTGGCGGCTTCGTCGATTACACACCCGCCAGCGTGCCGATCCTGCGGCATTGGGGGCTCATGGTGTTCGGCATCGGCGCCTTGATGGTTGTCGCCGCATTCCGTCCATGGCTGCGTTTCGAGACGATGCTGTTCAGCGCTGTCGAAAAGAGCCTTGTCGTCTATCTTTTTCTCAGCAATCTCGATGAGCCGTGGATAATGGGCTACTTTCCGGCCTTTCTCGCCGACGCCACGATTGTCGCCTATAGCATCGTCTACTTCATAAGCGAGCGAGGCAGGCCTGGGCGATGGATACCGGCAGACGGCGCGACTACAGCCTAGCCTTCCGTTTGGACCGCGTTTCGATCGGCGCGGGGGCGAAGGTGACGCAGCAGGCGCCGAGTGGGCATGCGCCCCAACACGACCGGCTCCAGTTTTTCGCCGAACGACACGACCGATCGGCCGCCATCATGGGCGGCGACGTTCTCCACATGATCGAGATTGAATAACAGCGAGCGGCTGACCCGCACGAATGGCGGCCCGGCAAGCTCGGCCTCGAAGCTTCGGAGCAGACGGCATACGAAATGGTTGTGGCCATCGGCCATCAGCATGCGGGTGAAATCACCTTCGGCCATCAGCAGTGCGATCTTGTCGGCAGAAACGATGGCCGAACGGCCGGGCAGCCTGATGTGGATGCGTTGCGGCTGATCCGGATGGGTTGAGCGATCCCGGCTTGCCTGCTCCCGAAACCGCCGTATCCGCTCCAAGGCGACCGAGAGCCGGTCTTCATCAACCGGCTTCAAGAGGTAGTCGAGCGCCGCGACATCGAATGCCTGTGGCGCGTAGCCGCTGTGGCCCGTCACGAAGACGATGGCCGATCCCGGATATATCTGGTCCAAAAGGTCGAAGCCATGCCCATCGCCGAGCTCGACGTCCAGAAAGATGGCGTCCGGCTTAAGCGTGTTGGCCAGTTGGCACGCATCGGCGATCGAAGCCGCTTCGCCGACGATCTCGGTGCCTGCGTCCCTGGTTATGATCCGCTTCAGGCCGCGGCGCGCACGCGGTTCATCATCGACCAGCATCAGGCGTAACATGCGCTCCCCCGTAGCGTCAGTTTTACAACCACCTTGCCCTCCTCCTGATCGATGGTCAGCCGATGGCGATCGGGATAATGCAGTTCCAGGCGGCGGCTTGTGTTGGCAAGGCCGACGGCCGGCCGGTCCCGGCTGTGCTTTCTCAGCCGGCCGGAGTTGCAGATTTCCACGGCGAGCTGCGTGCCGACTCGTTTAGCTGTAACCGAAATTGCAAGAGGCCCATTGGTGGTGGCGAGACCATGCTTGACCGCGTTTTCGATAAGCGGCTGCAGGATGAAATGGGGAACCCGAGTTCCCTCAATATTCGGGTCTGCGTCCAACTTGCAATCCAGCCGGCTTTCGAATCTCAGTTCCTGGATGCGCAAATAATTGCGCACCGCTTCCAATTCCTCGGCCAAGGAGCACAAGCGCTGATCATGATGAGCGAGAGAGTAGCGCAAATAGGCTGCCACGCGCTTTGTCATTTCAAGCGCGATATCGGGAGATTCCGGAATCTCCATCGCCACGACATTCAGAGCGTTCAACAAGAAGTGGGAATCCAGTTGCGAACGCAGCTGGTTCAATTCTGCGTTGAGGGCGGCTTCTCGCGCATGGCCGCGTTGGAACCACGCGGTGCGGGCATCGGCTTCGGCGTTGATCCACAGATAGGCAAGCGACCACCCCATGAACACCAGCGTATAATAGACGGCAGGTATGACGAGCTTGCTGGAAACCAGACCGGGGTCATTCTGCGGCAGCATCGCAGTCTTGATCGCATCGGCAACCAGCATCTGACCTAGCCCGGCGAGAACCGAAAGCATCAGCGCAACCGCGACGATCATCAGGGTTATGCCACGCCTGATGCGGTCGCGGAAGAACGAGTGGGCTAGCGCGGTCAACGAAAATCCGATTGGTTCGAGAACAGCCGTCAGCACAAGGGCAAACACCAGATCTTCGAAGGCGATGATCCGGCAGACGAAGCCGAACATCGCTCCGAAAAGCCAACCGGCGGTTTGCGCCCGCCAGAACGAACCCAATGTTCGCTCCAGGCTCGTATTGGGGAGGACCACAGGTTCGCGCGTTGAAACCTGGGCAAGTGTGCTGCGAACGGTAGCCGGATGCGACCCTTGCTGCTCGAGAACCACAACGACGCTCATTGTACCCCCCCAATGCGCGGCGGCCGCTCCAACCGCCACTTCATCGACTTAATCGACCCCTTGGTCGAACGGGATATGCCGGTGCACCTCCCACTGTGCCACCTTGTGACGCAATGGCAGGCAAGGCCTAACATGGAACCACTGAATGACCAAATCGCGAGTAGGTAAGATATTGAAGGAAAAGCTTAATTAGCAAATGTTTTGGAAACATGACACGCTGGGCCGGCTTCATTTGAGTCCGGTCAAAATGGGACGGGGACCGCCAAGCGAGAGGATTGTCGCCGAAGAGGGGTGGTCGTCCTTCGATGACGAGTCCAAGGGTCCGCCGGTTTCCCAAGAGGAGACACTGGCGGAACTGGAGCGGGTGCTGACTGACCCCAATTTTCGCTCATCCGAGCGGAACAAGCGTTTTTTGCGTTACGTCATGGAAAAGGTGCTTGAGGGTGCTACCGACAAGATCAAGGCTTATTCGGTCGCCGTGGACGTTTTCGGTCGGCCAGCGGATTTCGATCCGATAATCGACCCCATCGTACGCATAGAAGCGATGCGGCTGCGCTCCTCGCTCTCTCATTATTACGAAGTTCACGGGCAACAAAGCCTGCTTCGCATCGGGCTGCCCAAGGGCGGGTACGTACCTACGATCAGGAGGCGGCGACCTTCCCCGGAGCATGTGTCCCAAACCCTTGACAAGACAGTGACTGTTGCCGGTACTGCGGATGCCGTATCCGAGGAAAAGCATTCCGCGCACGCGTCGAAGCTGTTTCGAGGGCTTTCAGCAGCACTGGTCGCGAGCGGGGTTGCACTGGCCGGATTTGCCCTGTGGCGATTTGTGGCGCCGCCGACGCACACCGTATCGGAAAGGCCCCGAACCATCCTGACTGTCTCGGCAGGCGGCGACGAAACCGTTAATGCCGCGCGCGATCTCAAAGAGGCCTTGCTCATTGCGATGTCCCGGTTCCAGACCGTCACAATCGTGGACGGGTCCGGTGGTCCGGCCCGGCGCCACAATACCCAAATGACACCTTCAACCCCGGCGATCGATGCCGCTTACCAGATCGCTGTGGATTATCGCTCAACGTCGCCGCAGCAGACGCTCTGGTGGCAGGTCAGCGACCGCAACGGCGTGGTCCTCACGTCGCATATCGAACCGATTCCACAGAATGCGGAAGAACGGGACCGGATTGTGGCGCGGCTTGCAAACCGCATTGCCGGCCTGCGGGGAACGATCAGCAATTCGGAATTGCGTAAAGACTATGCTGCGCCGACCCTGGGCAACGGGTGCGTCCTGCGTGCCTATCGGTCGCTGCATTCGCTCGATCCGGCAAGGCTGCGAACGGCGAAAGCCTGCCTTGAACAAACCATCAAGGTTCTGCCGGGCCACGCTGTCGCCCATGCCGTCCTTTCCCGAGTGCTGCCGATGCTCGATTCCGCTCAGCCTCCCGCTTCGGCTGGGCACGCCCTCGACCTTGCCAATACAGCGACCGTTCTCTCACCAACATCCGCCGTCGGGGCCCGGTCGCAAATGGAAGCGTTGTTTCATCTCGGCTACACCGACGCGGCGCTCAGGGCTGGTCGCCGTGCAATGACATTGAACCCATACGACCCCGATGCCGTGGCGGCTTTTGCCGGTGTGCTGGCGCTTACCGGGCGTTGGGACGAGGCGATACCGCTTATCGAGAAGGCACGCGATCTCACTGAAACGGCCAGCCCCGAAATTCATGCCGTACTAGCCATGGATGCTTATCGGCGGGGCGCCTATGCGGTGGCTCTCTCCCGGCTTGTGCAGAGCAATCCGGCACCCTGCTGTGAAGTCAGCATCCTGCATGTCGCGACGCTGGGGCAACTGGAAATGCAAGCGGACGCACAGACGGAAGCCGCCTCGCTACAGAGGAGGGGCTTGGGATCGGAGGCTTCGGTTCACCGCTACATGACGAAACGTCACTTCGATCCCGGCTTCGTTGCGCTGTTACAGGATGGCATTTCCAAAGCCAGCTTGCCTAGCCGATAGCATTCAAAACACCAAAGCGGCGCGGTCTTTACACTTCCAAGAATTACGGCAGTGACAGCGGCTACATCTGAAGCGGTTGCCCAAGGCCAAGCTTATTACGGTGGACGCGCGACGCGTGCAGTTTCGAGAGAATAAACACATCATGTCACCGTGCCAAATCCCGGCATGGATCGAGCCTCCAAGCGCTTGTCGTGATGCATGTCATCGCCCCGAAAAGTGGGGCAGTTTCGGGACGACATACATTAGAACTTACCGGACACGTTTAGATAGAAAGCGTTTCCCTTCATCCTGTTCTTGACGCCGAACTCCGGTGCCCAGCTCAGAGAAGCATTGATGGGATTTGCCTCCGACCCACCCGTATATTTCAGCATCGGGCCGATAGCGAAGGATCTCCCCTTGAAGCCATCGAGGCGGTCTGCCAAGACGCCTTTGTCGTCTTGGAGCTGATAAAGGATCGAGCCAAATATCCCGACCCCAAACTGCTTGTTGAAATGCTGGATGACAGCCGCGTCGACATGCGCCAACGCGCCGCTGGTGTAGTCTGTGGCCGAATTCCTGGTGTTGAAGTCGATGCCGGCTGTCAAGTCGAATTCAAGGCCGGTCTCCGGATTGACCGTGGTGAAGGAAAAGTTCGGCGAAAAGGTCCAGTAATTGGTGCCTATGTTGGCGATCGCGTTTGGATCATAATTGCCGGTCGGCGCGAAAATGCGCAGGCTGGCCGATGCAAAAGTCGTTCCCGAAGCCGAACGCCATCCGAGCATGGGACCGAAGACGATGTCTCCCAGTCCACTGTCACTGTCGGATATCCCGAATCTTCGGACGTCAACGGAAGCACGTAGGTGCTGCAGGGGCAGCGACATACTGAAAGCCAGTGTCAGATTATGGCCGAGTTCCAATTCCGGCACCCATATGCCGGTGAAAGTCTGGCTGACATAATCGCTCTTCAAGCCGAGTTGGATAGACCTGCCGAGAGGAATCTGAAGATTTTTCGAGGCCGAACCATGATAATACATTGTGGAGCTCTGCCAATACACGCCCGGTGCAGGAGGTACGTATCCGACGCCTGGCGCGGCAAAGACGCCGGGAGTGTAGCGCCCGAATGCCGCCTCGGTGGCCGAGGCATTCGTGGATGCCAGCGCACAGATCGTGACGGCAGATGCCCCTGCCAATTTGAATATACTGGTTTTCACGGACAGTCCCTCGCATTGTCTCAGCCGAACGAAGCCGGGGCCGAACTTCGGCGCATTGCGTAATCAAGCGAAGTACGTAACTGTAACAAGTCGTCTCTTTCTTCGCCGTTTCGGGCGGCTATGGCCCTCAGACAACACGCTTGCCGACTACGAAAGAGGTGCCGATCTCGGCTTGCCGAGCAAGCCGGCCTTCCCACTCATTCGGTCGCGCAAAGAGAAATGATGTCGTTTTCGATTTCGTCGCAAATGTTCCGGTACTCTTCGATTTTCTCTCGATTTGAAGGGCTGTTTTCTTTTAACAGCCGTTCCAGCGTGACGCTGGCCTCTCCGAAGGCGGCGCAAAGGTCCAGGACATCAGGGTCCCTTCTGCTGAGGATTTGCAATCGGCCACGCAGGACCGGCATCTTCAGCATCAGCTTGGCGAGTCCCTGGTGACTATAGTCGACTTCCCTGGGCATTGTGGTGCCTCCCCGGTAAACAGCCGCTACCCCGCAGGCAATCCATGCCCGAGCCTTGCCAGAACGCCTGCCAGTTCTTTGCATCCGTTGGCTGGAACGAGATCTGCTGGGGACAGCGCGCTACCATCAACAAATTGTGCCTCAGTTTTGTCGAATGCATGAGCACGTTACGGTAACAACGGGCGCAGGCGCTTCACCGCCGCCTCCACCTTCGGCCGCCGTCTAAAGGCGCTGAAAGGGCTCACGCCGTCCATACGAGCCGAACAGAATTCCGAACCCGATGTTCTGCGGCGCGCCCGCCAGCCTGTTACGGTAACGTACTTCAATAGGGAACGCGTTCTTCCGAGGGTCCCGGCGACAAGACAAGTCTGTCCGACGCGGATGGACCACGCCAATGAGTTCAGCAGGTTTCTCAAAACCAGCGAGCGGGACCGGTCAATGAAAGCGGACAATCTCTCTTTTGGGAACGATGGCGTAACCACGACCCACGCCTTTGCCGCGCATGCCGTGGAAAGCAAGCCGGACGCAGCCGCCCGCACCGTGCAAGGCCCGGTCGTCTGCCCGCCCGGCATGGTTTTCGTATCCGGCGGAACCTTCCGGATGGGCTCGGATGCTCACTATCGTGAGGAGGCTCCCGCCCACAAGGTGAAGGTCGACGGGTTCTTCATCGACAGAACACCCGTCACGAATCGCCAATTCAAGGCGTTCGTCAAGGCGACCGGCCACGTCACGCTTGCAGAGCGGGTACCCGACCCGAAGGACTACCCCGGCGCGCTCCCGCACATGCTCTTTGCCGGATCTTTGGTGTTCCAAAAGACGGCGGGGCCTGCCGATCTGCGCAATCCGGCAGAATGGTGGGACTTCGTCGAAGGTGCCAACTGGAAACATCCCCTCGGCCCTAAGAGCGGTCTTTTCAAGAAGGAAAGTCACCCGGTGGTTCATATCGCCTACGATGACGCGCTGGCCTACGCGCGCTGGGCGGGCAAGGAACTGCCGAGCGAAGCCGAATGGGAATATGCGGCATGGGGCGGCGTCGAGGATGCCGAATTCGCCTGGGGTGACGAATTCGCACCCGGCGGCAGGCAGATGGCCAATACCTGGCAGGGCGACTTCCCGCATCAGAACCGCCTCGACGACGGCTTCGAGCGGACATCGCCGGTCGGCGCTTTTCCGGCGAACGGATACGACCTCCGCGACATGATCGGCAATGTCTGGGAGTGGACGACGGACTGGTGGTCGAACCGGCATCCGGACAAGGAGGCGAAGAGCTGTTGCATTCCGCAGAATCCACGAGGCGGGTCCAAAGCCGCCAGCTTCGACGAACGCCAGCCGACGATCCTGATCCCGAGAAAGGTCGTCAAAGGCGGCTCTCACCTCTGTGCGCCGAACTACTGCCGCCGCTACCGCCCGGCCGCGCGCCACGCGCAGCCCGTCGACACCTCGATGAGCCATGTCGGCTTCCGCTGCATCGTCAGGGCGGCGTCCGTTTCATCGTTAGAAAGAGAAAGGTGAACAGCTATGAGCGATACATCCAGGGATGAACGGGGCTCGGCTCCGAACGCAGGGCAGGTCCCTGCCACGGGCAGTGTCAGCCGTCGCAGCATCCTGCTTGGCGGAACGACACTTGCCGCCGCTGCCGCGCTGGCCCAGACGACCAGCGTGCGCACCGCGCAGGCGCAGGAGCAATCTGCGCCGGCGGGCGACAAGCCGAATATCCTGGTGATCTTCGGCGACGACATCGGCATCGCCAACATCAGCGCCTACTCGCACGGTCTGATGGGTTACCAGACGCCGAACATCGACAGCATTGCACGCGACGGCATCATGTTCCTCCACTACTATGCCGAGCAGTCATGCACGGCAGGTCGCGCGGCATTTCTCACCGGCCAGCACGGCCTACGGACCGGACTGACGAAGGTAGGCTTCCCCGGTGCGCCGATGGGCATGAGCCAGTTGGACCCTACCGTGGGCGGATTGCTGAAGAACCTCGGCTACGCCACCGGGCAGTTCGGCAAGAATCATGTCGGTGACCGGAACCCATCGTTACCCACCGTGAATGGTTTCGACGAATTCTTCGGCAATCTCTACCATCTCAACGCAGAAGAAGAGCCGGAACTGCCGGACTATCCGAAGGATCCTGGATATCTTGCCAAATACGGCCCGCGCGGCGTTCTCAAATGCAAGGCGACCGACGTGGACGATCCGACCGAGGATCCGCGTTTCGGCAGGGTCGGCAAGCAGACGATCGAAGACACCGGCGCGCTCACCAAGAAGCGCATGGAGACGATCGACGACGAAACCTCGGCTGCAGCCATTGACTTCATGCAGCGTCAACAAGCTGCGGGGAAGCCGTTTTTCTGCTGGTTCAACTCGACCCGCATGCATCTGCGCACACATGTCCGGGACAGCCATCGCGGCCGATACCAGCATGGTGACAGCGAATATGTCGACGGCATGATGGAGCACGACGATACCATCGGCGTCGTGCTCAAGGCGCTCGAAGACATGGGCGTCGCGGACAACACGATCGTCGTCTACACGAGCGACAACGGCCCGCATATGAACACCTGGCCGGACGGCGCCATGACCTGGTTCCGCTCGGAGAAGAACACCAACTGGGAAGGAGCTTTCCGCGTGCCCTGTTTCGTCCGCTGGCCGGGCGTCATCAAACCCAATACCGTCACCAATGAGTTGATGAGCCATAACGACTGGCTCCCGACACTCTGTTCGATCGCCGGCGAACCGGACATCGCCGAGAAGCTGAAGGCGGGCTACACGGCCAACGGCCTCGACTACAAGGTGCACCTCGACGGCTACGATCAGTCCGAATTCCTGCGCACCGTGACCGGCCCTGCTGCCGACAACAACGGGGTAAAGAGCGCCCGCGACAACTTCTTCTACGCGGACGACGATGGCCAATTGGTTGGTTTCCGCAAGGGCGATTACAAATACGTCTACTCGGAGCAGCGCTCGCCCGGCACGTTGGAATTGTGGGCGGAGCCGTTCACGACGCTTCGCCTGCAGAAGATCTTCAACCTGTTCCAGGATCCTTTCGAGCGCGCCGACATTACATCCAACACTTTCTGGGACTGGCAGATCGACCATCTCGGCGGCATCTATGGGGCGACGAACGACGTCTTCGAGTTCATAGCCACGTTCAAGGACTTTCCGCCTCGGTCCTTCCCACCGAGCTTCAATCCCGCGAACATCATGGAAAGCACTATGGATAGCTTCAAGCGGAGGGAAGCGTTCCGGCAGAACCTCGATCTCGAGAGGGTCCAAAGTGGGCTCAACAACATGATCAACGAGGCCCTCCAGCATCGCGGCGCTAACTAGCGTCAACCATTGGCTCCGCTCGCTTCCCGCCGGGCGGAGCTGTTCGCTGGATAGATCTGTGGGTGGCGTTTTCTGGGAAGCGCCGCCCGTACTGCCCGGATTTGAGGAGGGCCTGATGTTGAACCGCCGTTTCGCTATCCTGACCTTTGTCTTTTTCAGCTCCTTCTGGCTAAGTCCCCTTGCGTGCGCGCAGTCCGATCCATTGCCTTCGTGGAACGATGGAGCGACGAAATCGGCTATCACGGAGTTCATCGCGAGAGTGACGACCGAAGGCGGTTCAAATTACGTCGCGCCGGCCGAGCGCATCGCCGTTTTCGACAATGACGGCACGCTGTGGAGCGAACAGCCTGTTTATTTCCAGTTCGCCTTCGCCATCGACCGTGTAAAGGCCATGGCTCCCGAGCATCCCGAATGGAAGGATAGCGAACCGTTCAGATCGATATTCGCCGGCGACGTCAAGGGCGCTCTAGCGTCGGGGAAAAAGGGCGTCGCCGAAATCATGGCGGTGACCCACGCCGGAATGACCACCGACGCGTTCGCGGGCACGGTCAGGGACTGGATCGCGACGGCACGTCATCCGAAGTTCGCCCGCCCCTACGATGAGTTGATCTATCAGCCTATGGTGGAACTTCTGGCCTATTTGCGCGCCAATGGCTTCAAGACCTTTATAGTCTCGGGCGGCGGCGTCGAGTTCATGCGCCCCTGGGTGGAGAATGCCTACGGCATTCCACCCGAGCAGGTGGTGGGCACGTCCGGCATGGTAACCTACGAGCTGAACGGCGATAAACCGGTCCTCAAGAAAGAAGCCAAGATAGAATTCATAGACGATGGTCCTGGCAAGCCGGTCGGCATCAACCGCTTCATTGGCCGGCGGCCCATCTTCGCGGCGGGAAATTCGGATGGCGATCTGCAGATGCTGCAGTGGACGACACTCAATGACGGTCCCCGCTTCGCGCTTATCGTCCACCACACCGATGCCGAGCGGGAATTTTCCTATGATCGCGAGTCGCAAGTCGGCAAGCTCGACAAGGCACTGGACGAGGCACCCGGTCGCGGTTGGACCGTTGTCGACATGAAATCCGACTGGAAGACGGTTTATCCGGCGGCAAAGCAATAGAGCAGGTTCTGTGATCGATTGTGATGTCACGGAGCCATCATGTGTTGATTCCTGCCGAGAACTGACCGGGATTTTTCCGTCGAGAAATAACCATGTTTGAACCTGATCCTGCTCGACAGGCGCAGCGGACATTGGAGTGATGGACATGGCGTTACCCGTGCGCCGCCAATTCGTCGTTCGGCCCATGCAGCGTTAGGTGTGATGCCTGATTGTTGCATTCGACGATGAATGACCGGTTCCGGCTCCAGAATGCGCTTGCGATACCCACCCATCTTGCTGCGGCAGACCGGAGCTCTCACGATTCCGTCGATGCCTGAACGGCTCTAATCCCGCGAGCCATCCAAAGCTTCGGCTGGCACGCTGGTTTTCGATGAACTGCGTCCGCGCAGAGCATCCTTCGCCTTGATCACCAGGCTTTCCAGCCCATCCGGCAGGAACAGGATCGCCAGGATAAGGATCAGGCCGTAAAGTGCCGGGCGGATCTGGTCTGCCCCGATTCCACGCAGAATGACTTCGTCGATGATGGTGAGCGTCACCACTCCCAAGATGGGACCGTACCAGCGACTGGTTCCGCCAACGATCGTCCAGATCAGGACATAGACCATCGCATTGACGTCGAACTGGTTGGGATTGACCGTGCTCAGATTGTGCGCGTAGAGCGCGCCAGCCAGCCCGGCAAAAAACGATGCTATCACGAAAGCCAACATGCGGTAGCGGAAGGCATCGACGCCGACTGATTCCGACAGCTTGTCCTGCCAATGGATGGCGTGGAATGTCAGGCCGATACGCGACCTCTCGATCCGGTAGAGTATCCACAGAGAGACAAGCACGACCAACAGAACCAGATAATAATAGTTGATCGGGTTGAAGAAATCGATGTGGAGCGGGCCGATATTGATGTCGGGAAAGCCGGGAATGCGCTGGATGCCCTTAGGGCCGCCGAACGGATCGGTGAAGCGCTTCCAGATGAGACGCAGGATCTCGCCGGCAGCGAACGAGCCGATTAGAAAGTAGAAGCCCTTCATGCGAAATAGCGGGAAGCTCAGCACCGCAGCGACCACGCCGGCCGTTATGGCGCCGCCGATCATGGCCACCGGCACCGGAGCGCCGAAGCTCTTGGCGTAAAGCGCGCTGCCATAGGCACCCGCGCCCATCATCACCAAATGGGCCAGCGACCATTCGCCGGTCAGCGTCTGCAAGCGGTAGCTGGCCACGACAAGGACGTTGATGGCCAGCAGAACCATGAGTTCGCGCTGCGAGAAGGTAACGAAATACGGAGCCACGATGATGATGGCGGCGAGAACTGCGATGCCGATCAGGCCGGCGCCGCCGATTGTGGTTTTTTCAGGCACGTTCGCGCACTCCAAACAGGCCCTGGGGCTTGACCACAAGCACTGCAAGCATCAGCAGCAGACCGACAATATTGGCGATGACACCGTCGTAGAACGTCGTCACGAACGTATGGACGAAGGCATAGAGGATGGCGGCCACGACCGCGCCCTCGAGGCTACCGACACCACCGACGATGATGATAATGAACGCGGTCACGATGACGCTGTGGCCCATATAGGGCGACGGCGCGACAAGCGGCGCGGTCATTGCGCCGGCCACACCGGCAAGGGCCGCACCGATGAACATGGCATAGCGTGCCGTCTGGTTGATCGATATGCCTTGCAGGGCGGCCGCTTCGCGATCCTGCGCGCAAGCGCGCAACGCCCAGCCGAACTTGCTTCGACGCAGGAACAACCACAATGCGGCCAGCAGCACGATAGTCACGACGATCACCGCGAGCCGTTCATAGGTGAGCACGGCACCTCCGACGGTGATGCCGCCTTGCGACACCCGCGGAACATTCTGGTTGCGCAAACCGAAGCCGACCACCGCCACTGTCTGCAAAATGAGCAGAAAACCGATCGAGGCGATCAGACCACCCAGCGGATTCGTTCGCAGCGGCCTGAACAGCGTCAATTCCATCAATATGCCGAGGCAGCCGACAAATACGAGGCCGAGCGCCACCGCAACGAAAAAGGGCAACCCATTCCAGGCGTAGAAGAAGACGATCGCATATGCGCCGGCCATATAGAGTTCGCCATGCGCGAAATTCACGACGCCCATGACGCCGAAGATCAGCACCAACCCAACGGCGATCAGCGCCATATAGCTCGCTGCATAAGATGCATTGAAAACGGTTTGCAGGAGAAAGTCCGGCATTGGCTAGCCCCATCCGGTGACGTCATGATCGAGAGGTGGACCGGCGAGCCACAAGGGCCCGCCGGGGCATGTCTCAGGTCCGCTGGTTCCACATCTGGCCGAGCGCCGTCATGTGCTTGACCAACAACTCACCGTTCTTGTCCCACCAGTCGGGGATTGAGCGGAATTCGGCGATCGTGGCCTTGCCATCGCGGATAACGACCACCGGCCAATCACCGACCAGCGCATTGTCGATGCCGAACAGTTCCTTGCCCCACCAGCGGGCGTCGCCAAAGGCATGCTTGCCCTTGCCGCCTTCCTTCATGGCTTTGAGCGTATCTTCCGGTTCGGCACTGCCGGCGCGATTCGCGGCATCCGCCCACAGATCGAGGATCGATGCGTATTCCCACGACACGGCCGACCATTGCGTCGCGCCGTAACGCTTGACGTATTCGGCGTAATATTCGTTCGGCTTCTTGAAGTTGATGCGCGGGTCGTTGAGGGCCTTGTCGTCGAAATCCGGAAACTGGAAGATGACGCCTTCCATGAATTCCTTGGAAGTGCGGTCCACGATGCGCTGGTAGAAATCCAGCGTACAGGAGATGATCTGGCCCTTGTAGCCCTGCTGGAATGCCTGTTCGCACAGTGGCTGCACGTAATCGGCATAGCAGGTGTCCAGGCACAATATGTCCGGATTGTTTGCCAGGAGTTGCGTCATCACCGGCGCGAAGTCGGTGGTCGCCGGATCGAAGAACAATGGTTCGCTCGCCATCTTGATGCCGGCAGCCTCGAACGCGGCCAGATAGGTCGCGACCGATGGCTTGCCGAGGGCATCGTCCTGCGCGCAGATCACCGCCGTTTTCAGTTCGGGGCGGTTGGCGGCCAGCCATTCCACTCCCGTGACATTATAGATCGGGTGCACCTCGCATGGCGCAATCAGGGTCGTGGTGTCGGGCGTCAGATCGCTCGGCAGCAGCGTCGAGACCATCATGCCCTGACGAGCCGCGATCTCCTCGACACCCGGCCATGAGTTGCCGCCGAGCATCATGATGAACTTGACCTCATTTTCACGGATGAGCTGCGTGGCGCCGGTGCGCGCCTTGCCGGCGTCATCCTCGTCGTCATAGGACACAAGCTCGATCTTGTAGGGCTTGCCGCCGATCTCCACGCCGCCGGCCTCGTTGGTCCAGTCGGCCCAGATCTGGCAGCCGTCGAGGCCTGGCTTGCCCCATGCGGCGACAGGCCCGGTCAGCGGCGCCAGAAAGCCGATCTTGATGACATCGCCCTCGGCGAACGCCGCTTTCGGCATGCCGACGATCGGCAAGAGCGCGGCACTCGCCGCTCCGGTCAGGAGAGATCGCCGGGTCAGCGAAAAATTCGGTTCCGATTTCATTGCAATTCCTCCGCTCGTTTTGATGCGTGACAGGCAATCGCCCAGACAGTTCCCATCCCGGCGCCTTTTGTTTCTGGAATGCGTCGTGCCGGGTACGACGTATCCATCTTCATCCGCCTTACCGGTGGAGTTGTCTTTCCGCTTCCGGCACATGCCTTGCAGCGTCCGGCGCGCCTTTTTCACGGGCCGCAAGCAGGATGACGGCAGCCATCAGCTTGCGGGGGTCACTCAGGGTCACCGGTCGCTCGCGATGCCAGCGCGCGAGGCGCGATGCCGCCTCCTCGGGGGCGATAAGGGCCAGTGGCGCGTCGGCGTGTATTTCTTCTCGCAGGGTGGCCAACAACTCACGCCCCCTGACACGCCAGCGCTCTTCATAGGCCGGACGATGCAGCCGCTCCATGCGCAGGTGGAACATCGAGGAGCGTGCGGTTCGCGGCGCGGTCATTGCCTCTATCCAGCCATCGCAGGCCGCCCAGGCTTGAACCGCCGCCGCCCTGATCCGCTCCGCTCCACCGTTTCCATCCGTCGCAACGATGGCCGCCTGGTTGCTGAGGCTGGCGGCAAGGCGCGGGTCGTTGGCAGCGAATTCGGCACGCGCCAGCCGCAACGCGGCGGCTATCTCGGAGCCGACGACATCGTTTTTCCCCGCAGCCAGCGCGGTGAAAGCCGCCTCTGCCAGGCGTTCCCACTCAAGATCGGCTTCGCTCCAGCCCGCGGCAAGAAGGTCCTGAAAAGTCCAGTCCTCACGCACCAAGATACGCCCTCCGCACATGGTCATTGGTCTTCAGATCGGCGGCCTTGCCTTCGACGGCAACCGTGCCGACCTCAAGCACATAGGCATAGGACGCCAGTTTCAGCGCCAGGCCGGCATTCTGCTCGACCAGCACCACCGGCACACCGCGCTCGGCGATGCCCGAAACGATGCTCGCCATTTCCTGCACCATCACTGGCGAAAGCCCCATGGAAGGCTCGTCCAGCAACAGCAGCTTCGGCCCCGACATCAGCGCCCGGCCGATTGCCACCATTTGCTGCTCCCCACCCGAAAGCGTGCGCGCCCATTGAGTGCGCCGCTCCTTGAGACGCGGAAACCGGTGAAAGATGTCCTCGATGTCGCTTTCTATCTTCGCCTTGTCGGCGCGCAGGAACGCGCCGATACGCAGATTTTCCTCGACCGTGAGGTCGGGAAAGATGCGCCGCCCTTCCGGCACATGGGCGATGCCGCGCGCAACGATCTTTTCCGCCGGCAGATTGTCGATCCGCTCGCCATCGAAATGAATCTCGCCCCGCGAGGCGCGGGCAAGCCCGGAGATCGATCGGAGCGTCGTGCTCTTTCCGGCGCCGTTGGCGCCGATGATGGTCACGATTCCACCAGAGGGCACCTGCAAGCTGACACCCTTGAGGGCGGCAACCTTCTGGTAGTGGACATGCAGGTCGCGAACTTCAAGCAGCATCGTCAGCACGCCCCAGATAAGCCTCGATCACGCGCGGGTCGCTGGCGATCTCCTGCGGCGTTCCTTCGACAAGGAACTCGCCGAAGTTCATCACCGTGATGCGTTCGCACAGACCCATGACGGCCTGCATGTCGTGTTCGACCAGCATGATGGTGATGTCGCGCTCGTCACGGATGCGGCGCACATGCTCCATCATGCGCCGCGTCTCCTCCGGGTTCATGCCGGTGAACGGTTCATCGAGCAGGATCAGTGTAGGGTCGGCGGCCAGCGCCACCGCCATGCCGAGCGCACGCTGATGGCCATGCGGCAGGCTGGATGCCGGCTCGTTCGCAAGCCCACCGAGATCGAACAGTTCCAGCGCCTCGCGCGCCTTCTTGTCGGCAGCACGCTCGATCGTCGCGTCACGCCCGGTGATGCGCGATGTAAAGCTGGCGCCAGCCGAGCGATGGCAGCCGACGCGGACATTGTCGAGCACGCTGAATTCCTGAAACAGCGTCGTGCCCTGGAAGGTGCGGATCAGGCCGCGCTGGGCCAACCGGCTTGTCTTGAGACCGGAGACGTCCTGCCCTTGATAGAGGACATTGCCGCTGGTCGGTTTGTAATACCCGCTGACCAAACTGAAAGTCGTGGTTTTTCCCGCGCCATTCGGACCAATAAGGCCATGGATACTGTTGGGCGCGACGGAAAAGGAAAGATTATTGACGGCAGTCAGGCCGCCGAATTTGCGCGTGACATTACGCAATTCCAGAATCGGTGCGTCGGACAGTGCAACCTCCCGTTGGATACTGCCAGGCATGCCCGCGCGGATTTTTCCATTCACGAACTCGCCGATTGAATACAAGCGCGACAAAAATTCTTCACGACGCTCCATTCATGGAACGCCTCACAAGTCCCCATATCGCGAAAGTTATTTCACTGTCAGTGTAGGTTCGTGCGCGACAACCTGTCAACCACTTTTATACCAAATTAGGACCAATCACGTTTTCCGGAACGGACCGCGTGAACCACGCCGCGCATATTGGCTCTTTCGCGAGGTGGGCCAATTGCGAGACAAGGAAATAATTTCCTGATTTCGCATGACTCAGATGTCGGTGTTGGTTCAATGCGCCAAGATCGAATCTCTGAACATCGTCATGGTCTCGATCTTGGAGAGCGTGGCGAAGGCACGACACCCTTGCAACCGCCCATGTTGTTTCCAGCAGGCAGGCGGCGGCGCGTTGCAGCGAGCCAAAATTCATTTCTGACAAAGCAGCGCTAATTTTTGCGCCGCCGCGCTCATCCCAATAAAATCCCGGCCTGATGGGCTATGTCGCGCAGGAATGGCAGCCCGACTTCGACGACGTCCGCCGGCCGTTTGGCGACCGGCCGCCATATGGCAAGAGCGCCGGCGATGTCGACATCGACATGGTTCATGCTTTCGAGCGTGACCGGTCCACGATAGTCGATATTCGCCAAGGCATTCATGCAAGCTGCCCAGTTCAACATTCCCTGGCCCGGTACGCCGCGATTGGCTTCCGAGACGTGCAGGTAACCCAGGAACGGCGCCGCGGCCTCGAACCCTGAGGAAAAGCTCTCTTCCTCGATATGCATGTGATAGGTATCGAGATGGATGAAGATGTTGTCCGCACCGGTGCGCCTGATGATGTTCGCGGCTGCCTCGCCCGTATTGATCAGATGCGTTTCATAGCGGTTGCAGGGCTCGATGCCGAGCTTGAGCTTATATGACTTTGCGAGCGCGGCAGCCTTTTCCAGAAAGCGGCATGTCCCATCGATTTCCCTTTGCGTCGGCGCGCGCCCCGTCGTCTTGCCGAGGGTTGCGTAGGTAACGCCCGCCAGGCCGAAGCTGCCGATTTCGGCACAGACGCGGAACGCCGGCTCCAGAAATGCCAATCCGTCCTGAGGCTGCTCGATGACGTCGATCGTCGCAGGCAGGCCGAGCGAAGCGATCAGTTCAATATCATGGCGATCGGCGAACGAGCGCGCCGCGCCAGTGTCGATTTCCGATGGACGCAGAAGCGGAATTTCCAGCAAGCCGATGCCTTGCGCCTTCAACTGTTCCATCTGTGGTTCGATCCGGGCAATATCCCAGACAGGCGCGATAGCGAAAGTGTGCAGTCCGAAGGTATTGGCCATTGAATTCAACCTTGTTGTTCGTGCGCCGCCGCAGCGCTGGTGTCACCACCGCCGACGATGCTGGCGACGACCTCGTTCATGCCGGTTTCGGCCGTTGTCAGATCGGCAGCGGCGCGGCCGTGGCGCAGCACCACGATGCGGTCGGTAACGGCAAGCACGTCGTTTAGCCGGTGAGAGATCAAGATCACGGCGATGCCTTCCGAGCGCAGCCGCCGGATCAGGTCAAGCACGCCCTGCACCTCGCGCACGGCGAGCGCGGCAGTTGGCTCGTCCATGATGACCAGCTTCGGATTGAAGGTCAGCGCGCGTGCAATCGCCACCGTCTGCTGCTGGCCGCCGGAAAAGGATCCAACCGGGCGGTTGAGCGCAGGCAGACGCGCGCCCAGACGCTCAATCATCTGTTGCGCCTGCCTGTTCATTGCACCCTTGTCGACGAAGCCGGGAATGAACCCGAACAGCTTCACGGTCGGTTCACGGCCGAGAAAGATGTTGCTGGCAACATCCTGCTGCTTTGCCAGCGACAGATCCTGATAGATCATCTCGATGCCGAGTTGGCGCCGTGCGCCAGGATCCAGCGGCAGAATGTCCTGTCCGTCCAGTTCGACCGCGCCGGCGTCCGCCCGATAAATACCGGTGATTGTCTTCATCAAGGTCGACTTGCCGGCGCCGTTGTCGCCGACGAGGCCGACTACCTCCCCCTTGCGCACCGTCAAATCGACACCATGCAGAACGTCGACCGAACCGAAGCTCTTGGTAATGCCCGTCAGTTTGAGCAAGGTCATACCCGACTCTCCCGGCGCACCTGGTATTGGTCGATAAACACCGCAAGGATCAGCACCGCGCCGATCGCCATTTGCTGGTAATAGGATTGGACGGCCATCAGCGTCAGCCCGTTCTGCAGCACCCCCATGATCAGCGCGCCAATGATGGTGCCGAGAATAGAGGCGCGACCGCCGAACAGATTGGTGCCGCCAATTATGGCGGCGGTGATTGCCGTCAGTTCATAGTTGAGACCGGCTGTAGGATCGCCGGCATTGACGCGCGCCGTGAAGAGAAGGCCGGCAAGGCCGGCAAGTGCGCCGGAAAGCGTGTAGATGATGCGGCTATGATGCGCCACACGGATACCGGCTGCCCGCGCCGCACCCTCGCTATCACCTAAAGCCAGGGTGTGCCGGCCAAAGCGGGTATAGGCCAGCACACAATGCGCCAGCAGGGCCGTTACGACGAAGATGATCACCGGCATCGGAATGCCGAAAGGGCGCCCTTGGCCGATGTAGACCATGGCAGAGGGCAGACCATAGATCGCCCGGCCATTCGAAATGACCAAAGCCAAGCCACGGGCCAAACCCAGCATGCCGAGCGTCACGATGAAAGCCGGCACGAAAGCACGCGTGACGAGTTGCCCGTTGATGTTGCCGGCTGCCGCACCTGCCAACAAGCAGGCCAATACGGCAAGCGGCCATGGCCAGTTCAGGTTCACCGCAACCAATGCGCCCACCACGCCAGCCAGGCCCATCACCGATCCGATCGAAAGGTCCAGCCCGCCCGCGCCAAGCACAAAGGTGGCCGAGATCGCCAGAACACCAATCGTGGATGTGGCGAGCAGGATGTTCAAAAGATTGGAAAGCGACAGGAAATAAGGCGACAGCACCGTCATGACGGCGGCAAGTCCAATCAGCACGACAAGCGATTCCAGCCTTATATGCAGGCTCTCTACACAGGCACGTTGCGCGCGTGTCCATGGATTGGATTGTGTCCCGTCAGCAATCATTGAGTGCGGCTCGCTTTTGTCCAATGCGCTCCCGAGAATGCCGCGAGCGATATTTCCTGCCGGCCGGCGGCACCGGCCGGCTCGGACAGTCATCGTGCTTATTTCAGATATTTCAGCAGCGGATCGGTGCCAGCTTCAAGCGTGTCCTTGGTCACGACAAGCGTAGGAACTGCAATGCTTTCAGGTACGGTTTCTCCGGCCAACGCTTTCTTGACGTTTTCGACGGCCTGTTCTCCAACCAGATAGGGCAGTTGAGCGACCGATGCGTTGAGGCGGCCCTGCTTGATCGACTTGACCGCATCCGAATTGCCGTCGACGCCGATGATCGTCACCTGATCACCCTTGCCGGCTGCATAGACAGCCTCGACCGCTCCCAGCGCCATTCCGTCATTGGCACAGAAGATGGCCGCGAGATCGGGATGTGCGGTCAGCGTATCGTTGGCAATCGACGCGGCCTTGCCGCGATCCCAGTCGCCCGGCAACGAGCCGATGATTTCAAGGCCCGGCGCCGCTTCCTTCAGCCTGTCGGCAAAGCCGCTGGCCCGCTTCTGGCTCGTAATATTGCCGGACAGGCCTTCAATGACCAGAACCGGTCCTTTGGCATCCTTGCCGAGCTTTTGTGCGAGATAATCCGCGGCTTGGGCGCCGGCCGCAATGTTGTCGGATCCGATATGGAAGGTAACCTTGATACCCTCATTGTCGAGCACAGTCTGGTCGAGATTGTTGTCCAGGTCGACGATCTTGATTTTAGCGTCCTGCGCGGCCTTGAGACACGGCAACAAATTGGTCGAGCTGATGGCCGCGGTAATCATCGCCACCGGCTTGCGCTGCAACATCGTATTGCACAGATTGAGCTGTGGCTCGCTTGCCTGGTCGCTTTCAGCGGCTTGAAGGAAATATTTTACGCCAGCCTTTTCTGCTCCGGCCTTCACGCCTTCAGCCATTGCGCCCCAAAATGGATTGGCCAGCGTCTTCATGAGCACGCCATATTCGCCATCATCAGCCTTGGCTATTCCCACGGACGCCACCGCTAAAGCGGCGCCGAGCGCGGCAGCAACGCGCCATTTACTCCGTTTGGACATAATTATTCCTCCCTTGTTGCAAGAAAATGTCACGTCGTCAGTGGACAACTGATAGCTCCGACCTGTGGGGGCAAGCCATTGCTCGCCTTTTGATCTCGAAAGCGGTCGCTGCCAGGCGGGCTGACGGATTCGCGCATCAACACCTTGCAAGGTTCAAGCAGCATCCGTGGCGGACCGTCATCTCCCTCGATCCTGCGAAAGAGCAGATCCATGGCCTGCATCGCTATGCGCCGCACCGGCTGAACCACGGCCGCGATGGCCGGAAATGTCACCTGCATCCATTCGGCATCGTCAAAGCCGACCAGCGATATATCGGCAGGGCAATGCCAAGCCTGCCGCCGAAATTCCGACAAGGCCACCAGAGTGCCTTTCAAAAAAAGTGAATACACGGCGGTTGGTCGCTCGCCCTTGCTGAAATAGCTGCGGAGCGCGGCGCGAAGAGGAGCCACTTCGCTTTCCGAAAGGATAACATCGATGCGCATGTCCGGCGCGATCGCCTGCGCCTGACTGCGGAAACCGTCCAGACGCGCATGCACCGTCGCGGCCTGTTCCCCAAGCCCGATGACCAGGACATGGCGGTGGCCCCTGGCGACCAATGCACGAGCCACCTCGGCGCTGGCCGCAGCACTATCGGCCGAAACCGTGTCGAAGGTATCGCTGGCAATCACCCGATCGATCATGACGCCGGTCATGCCATTGGTCTTCATGAAGGCAGCCGCCGGGCCGTGTTCGTTGCGTACCGGCGACAATACGACGCCCGAAACACGCCAGTCGTGCATGCGTTCGAGAATTTCCGTCTCGCGCGTTTCGGATTCGCGGCTGGATGCGGCGACCAGGGCGTAGCCACGCTGTTCAGCCAACCGTTCCAGTTCGGTCACGATGCTGCCGAAGAATTCGCTTTCGAATTCAGGCACTATGGCCCCGATGATACGGCGTTTTGAACGTCTGAGTTCGGAAGCCAGCGGATCGATGCGATAGCTGAGTTGTTCGACAGCTTCGAACACCCGTTTGGCATTGGCGGATTTTACGGTTGCCACGCCTCGCAATACCTTCGACACCGTGGCAGCGGACACGCCGGCATGACTGGCCACGTCGTGGATCGACGGACGTCGCTGGTTAAGACCCTGCCTGGCCATTGACCTCCTCCCAAAGGGCAGACCCTCGATGAGCGCCCGCGAGAGCAGTGGTAAATCGATTTTTCGCAATTGTAAATCGATTCATTTTTAATATGCTTGCATCACGGCTGCCATTGGGCGTGCCGCCGGCAGGAGGAAATTCAATGCTGGACAGCGATCCGCCCCTGGTTATCAGCGCGCCTGAACCGCGCACGCTGGATCTGATATTCACACCGCAGCAACTGGCCGAATTCCAGTCCCGCTACCGCATCGTGGAGACATGTGCATCCGGTCTGGCCTCCTTGCCGGAAGATGTGTTGGAAAAGGTTCGTTACATTGTCGGGCAGCCGCCGATTTCTTTGCAAACGCTCCACCAGATGAAAGACCTGCGTTGCATCTTCAATGTAGAAACCAACCTCATAGACAACATGCCTTATGAAGTGCTGTTTCAACGCGGGGTTCACGTCGTCACCACCGGGCTGGTTTTCGCCGAACCGGTCGCCGAACTCGGCTTGGCTTTGGCGCTTGACCTGGCGCGTGGTGTCATTGATGCCGACCTCGCTTTCCGGGAGGGTCGCGAACTTTGGGGCGGTGACGGCAATGCGACGGCACGGCTTTTGTCCGGCGCGGAGGTCGGCATCGTCGGCTTCGGCGATCTCGGTCGTGCGCTAAACAGGCTTCTTGCCGGTTTCCGCACCCACACGCGCGTTTATGATCCCTGGCTGCCGCCTTCCGTGTTGGCCGACAACGGTGTCGAGCCGGCGACACTGGACGAGGTGCTCTCTCGAAGCGATTTCGTCTTCGTGGTGGCTTCGGTGACTTCGGACAATGAGGGTTTTCTCGGCGCTGATGCCTTTGCCAGAATGCGTAAGGGCGCGGCCTTCATTTTGCTGTCGCGCGCCGGCGTCGTTGATTTCGATGCCCTCATGGCTGCTGTCAAAAGCAAGCATATTGTCGCTGCAAGCGACGTGTTTCCGGAAGAGCCGCTGGCAAAAGATCATCCTGTGCGCGCATTACCCGGTTTCATCCGCTCAGCCCATCGGGCCGGTGCGCTGGATATCGCCTTCAAGCGCATGGGCAGCATGGTTTTGGAGGACATGGCGTTAATGGATCGCGGCTTGCCGCCGATGCGCTCCAAGCGTGCCGAGCGCGAGACAGTCTCGCGCATGCGCTCGAAGCCCGTCGACAAGAACTAAGATCCAGACACTGGGGTAGCTCCGGCTCGTCCGTTCGTTGTATCTCACGGTCAAATCATGGCTGTTGTCGAACCACGAGGACGGCCGAGTCCGTGTGGATGGAAATTTATCGCCTGCCGTAATCGATAAGAATAATTCCGTTGCCAATCAGGCGCTTGCCCCGTTAACGGCGATTTCTTTCTCGCCGCTTTATCCACACCCATCATCCTTCCCGCATAATCCGTCTCAGCAGCTTGCCAGCGGGAACGGGTGTGCACACTCGAGCATCCAGGCAAGTGTGGCGCCGGGTGTGTTATCCGTAACAGTGAACGGAACCGCCCGGCCCGAACCGGACCTGCGTTGCTCGCGCTCGCAAATGGGCGATGGGCCGGGAAAGGCAAGGGTAGAAACGCCGGCGGGCGCGGACAACCGTG
>NZ_MDET01000033.1 GCF_002075885.1 Manganibacter manganicus | reverse complement strand
ATGGATCGAGCGCCGCGAGAACGTCATCGCGCTCGGTCCCAGCGGCACGGGCAAGACCCATGTCGCGCTCGGCCTCGGCCTGGCGGCGTGTCAGAAGGGCCTTCCCGTCGGCTTCATTACCGCTGCCGCCCTGGTCAGCGAGATGATGGAGGCCCGCGACGAACGGCGTCTGCTACGCTTCCAGAAGCAGACGGCTGGCTACAAGCTCCTCATCATCGATGAGCTCGGCTTCGTGCCGCTCTCCAAGACCGGGGCAGAATTGCTGTTCGAGCTGATCTCGCAACGCTACGAGCGCGGTGCGACCCTGATCACCAGCAATCTTCCTTTTGACGAATGGACGGAAACGCTGGGGTCGGAACGCCTGACCGGCGCTCTGCTCGACCGCATCACCCACCACGTCAACATTCTCGAGATGAACGGCGATAGCTACCGTCTCGCTCAAAGCCGCGCCCGAAAGGCTGGCTGAAACCCTCACAAAAATCGCCGACGCCGCAAGCGGGAAACTCTGGTCGGGCTACGCCCTCCCGACGTTCCCCACTTGCGGCGCGAAGTGGCCTACTTTTGCGCCGCCCAATGGCCTGATTTTGCTCCGCCGTTGACAAAATGCAACACAAACAAAACCGCTCGCAGGTTCCATAATCTATCTTATGCGACTTTTAGATGCGGCGTCCTAACGGCCTGAAATCAGGCCCTTCGGTAAAATCGCTGGCAGGTTTCCGGTGGATTGCGTATCTATCCCCGCTGCCATTCCTCAACGAGCAACCTTGCCATGTTTGAAGATCTCCAGCCTGCTGCCGCCGACAAGATTCTTGCCATGATGGCTGTCTACCGGGACGATCCGCGACCCGACAAGATCGATCTCGGTGTGGGCGTCTATAAGGATCGCAATGGCGCGACGCCGGTCATGCGCGCCGTTCGGGAGGCCGAGAAGCGTCTTTTGAACGAACAGCAGTCCAAGACTTATCTCGGTCCGGCTGGCGATGCGGCCTTCAACACAGCGATGATCGAGCTCATTTTCGGTTCCGACGCGGATGCCGGCCGTATCCGTGCCATTCAGGCACCGGGTGGTTCCGGTGCGCTGCGATTGTGCGCAGACCTCGCGAAGCGAAGCACGCCAAACGCCACGGTCTGGCTGTCCGATCCGACATGGCCCAATCATGGCCAGATCATTCGCGGCGCCGGCTTGGGGACGGCCGAATACCCGTATTTTGACGTTCAATCGGGCTCAATCCGTTTCGACGCGATGCTGGAAGCGTTACGACATGCAAACGCGGGAGACGTGGTTCTTCTGCACGGTTGCTGCCACAATCCGACCGGAGCCAATTTGAATATCGATCAATGGCGGGTGATTGCCGATCGTATTGTAGCGCAAAACCTCGTTCCGTTTGTCGATATTGCCTATCAGGGCTTTGGCGATGGACTTGAGGCAGACGCGGCAGGCTTGCGGGTTCTGGCGCAAAAGGTGCCCGAAATGATCGTGGCGGCAAGCTGTTCCAAGAATTTCGCCGTTTATCGCGACCGTGTCGGTGCTGCGCTGGTGATGGCGCAGACCAGCGATCGAGCGGAACTGGCGGTTGGCCAGATGGCATCCGCGGCCCGTACGCTTTATTCGATGCCGCCCGATCATGGCGCCGCCGCGGTGCGGATGGTGCTTGCCGACCCTGCCCTTCGCGCGAACTGGCAGGACGAACTGGAAGCGATGCGGCAGCGCATACTCGCTCTTCGCGTGCGCTTCGCCGATGCGCTTCGCCGGCAGTCCAACTCCGACCGTTTCGATTTTGTTGCCCGGCATCGCGGCATGTTCTCGCGGCTGGGTCTGTCCGAGACACAGGTGGAGCGTCTGCGGGCCGAGCATGGCATCTATATGGTGGGCGACAGCCGCATCAATGTTGCCGGCCTGCCGGAAGACAGGATGGATTGGCTGGCCAAGGCCATTGTCTCGGTTCTGGGTTGATCGGGGATGAAGCCCTCGAAGGACATATCCCGGCTGATCGAGATTATGGCGGCCTTGCGAGCGCCACATACCGGTTGCCCGTGGGACGTGGAGCAGAATTTTTCGACCATTGCACCCTATACGGTCGAGGAAGCCTATGAGGTTGCCGACGCCATTGCGCGCGAAAATCTCGATGATCTGCGCGACGAACTTGGCGACCTCCTCCTGCAGGTCGTTTATCACGCGCGGATGGCCGAGGAGATCGGCGAATTTTCATTTCCCGATGTGGTCGAGGCCATCACCACGAAGATGATCCGCCGGCATCCGCATGTTTTCGGCGACGAAAAGGCGCGCAGCGCAGGCATGGCCAAGGGCATGTGGGAGATGATCAAGGCTGAGGAAAGGACCGAAAAACGCAGTCATCGCATGGCCCGTGGCCTTGATCCGGAAGACCATGGCGAGGGTTATCTGGATAGTATCCCGGTCGCCCTGCCCGCTTTGACCCGCGCCTTGAAACTGCAGCAAAAGGCGGCGCGCGTCGGCTTCGACTGGAGCGAGGCAGTTCCGATTCTCGACAAGATAGAAGAGGAAATCGGCGAATTGCGCGAGGCGCTGGCCGGTGGCGACGACGCTGCGATCAAGGATGAATTCGGCGATATGCTGTTTGCAATCGTCAATCTCGGGCGGCATTTGGCGCTCGATTCCGAGGTCGCGCTTGCCGGAACCAACGAGAAGTTCCGTAGCCGTTTCCATCACGTCGAACGTGCTCTGAATGCTTCCGGCAAATCACTTGAGAACGCCACGCTGGGCGAGATGGAGACGCTTTGGCAGGAGGCCAAATGCAAGGAATAACTCTACGGAACATGGCTGAACGGATGCCATGGCCAGCCACGCCTACTCTTTGATCTTGTGCTTCAAACGGTTTTGAAGGTCGTCGCGCGCACTATGCGTCATCGTAAGCGAAAGCGTGACGCTGCCGTCGTCATTGTCTTTGCGCGCCAGTACCTCGCTATTGCGGTACAGCCAATCCAGAAGGGCAAGTTCCGGCGGTTTCAACGTCGCCGTCAATGTTTCCAGATCACCGGAGACCCGCGCCTCGATAACGGCGATCAGATGATCCAGCCCCTCGCCTGTCACCGCGGAGATCGCTGCGGGAGACCGACCGTCATTGTTTTGGCCAGATTGCAGATGTGCGCGGCTGCTCTCGTCCAGCCGGTCGATCTTGTTCCAGACTTCAACGACGCGCCCCTGATCGCTCGCATCAACGCCAAGATCGGCAAGAATATGCGCCACATCTTCCGCCTGAGCAGCCGTATCCGGATCGGAAATGTCGCGCACATGCAGAACCAAATCAGCCTCGACCACCTCTTCCAGCGTCGCCCGGAAGGCGGCCACAAGATGGGTCGGCAGGTCGGAAATGAAGCCCACCGTGTCCGACAGGATGATCGGCGTACCGTGCGGAAGGCGTAGTCGGCGCAAGGTCGGGTCGAGCGTCGCGAACAGCATGTTCTCTGCCAACACCCCTGCCCCTGTAAGCCGATTGAACAGCGTCGATTTACCTGCATTGGTGTAGCCGACGATCGCGACCACGGGGAACGGCACCTTCTTGCGCTTGGCGCGGTGCAGATCGCGCGTGCGGCGCACGGTCTCCAGTTCGCGCTTCAGCTTGATGATCTTTTCCTGCAACATGCGCCGATCGGCCTCGATCTGGGTTTCGCCGGGGCCGCCGAGAAAACCTGCGCCACCGCGCTGGCGCTCGAGGTGTGTCCAGCTCCGAACCAGGCGTCCTTTCTGGTAGTTGAGGTGAGCCAGTTCGACCTGAAGCGTGCCTTCCTTGGTGCGCGCCCGTTCGCCGAAAATCTCGAGAATGAGCCCGGTACGGTCGAGCACCTTGACGTTCATTTCCTTTTCGAGATTCCGCTGCTGGACCGGTGTCAGCGGGTGATCGACAATCACCAGTTCTGCTTTCTTCTCCTTCACGATCTCGGCGAACTCGGCCACCTTGCCGCTGCCAAGCAAAGTTGCGGGACGCGGATCGTTGAGCGTGACGACATCGGTATGAACGAGATCGAGGTCGATGGCGCGCGCCAAGCCGACCGCTTCGTCATGACGCGCCTGCGACGAGCGGACCAGATGCTGTCGGCCCGCGTCGTCAACAGATTGCTGGCGTGCAAGAACAGGCACGATGACAATTGCGCGCGTAGCCTCTTTGGCACGCGCGCCGGCCTCGTGAACTGGAAGCGTGTGGCCGCCGCTATGCGCCGTACCGAGAGGATGTTTCAATCAGTCGCCCTGATTATCTTCGGCGTCGAACATCTGGACCGGTTGGCTGGGCATGATGGTTGAAATGGCATGCTTGTAGACAAGCTGCGAATGCCCGTCGCGACGCAGAAGGACGCAGAAATTATCAAAGGATGTCACAACGCCCGTCAGTTTGACGCCGTTGATGAGAAAAATTGTGAGCGGATTCTTGCTCTTGCGAACTGAATTGAGAAAGAGATCCTGAAGATTCTGCGAACGATCCGCCATTGTTCTTTTCTTTCGCCGGTCCCCTGCGGTTGCTGCCAATGCGCCAAAATAAGTGCCGCATGTCAAGCTCGCAAACCGCCTGCCGCCCCTACGGCCAGCAGAACGAGATTGTTGGTGTTCACGAGTCCAAGCGGTTATCAGGCCGGACTTTTTTCCGCAATGTCAAAAAATGCCTCGCGCAAGGAAAGTGTTATGGAGCCAGGATGGCCGTTGGCCACCGTTTCTCCATCGATGTCGACGACCGGTATGGCTATGGTGGTTGCGGAGGAGATGAAAACTTCTCGGGCCGCTTTTGCCTCGGCCACCGAAAACGCGCGCTCCTCAATCTTCATGCCGAGTTTTGCCGCGACGTCAAACAGGGTCGTGCGCGTGATTCCACGCAATATGCCGTGATCGGCGGGGCGGGTTACCAGTGCCCCATCCTGGGTGACGATCCACGCATTGCTGGAGGCGCCCTCCTTCACCGTCCCCTCGGCATCGATGAACCATGCCTCCTGAGCACCGGCCTCACGCGCTTGTTGCTTGGCCAGCACATTGGGCAACAGGCTGACACTCTTGATATCCACCCTATCCCAACGGTTTTCAGGCACCGTAATGATTTTCAGTCCGGTTTCCGCTTTCTTCGCGGTAGCCGAGGGGGCGATCCTTTTTGCCGTTACAACCAGCGAGGAACGGGTTCCTGGCTTCGGAAAAGCATGATCGCGCGGCGCGACACCACGCGTGACCTGAAGATAGACTAAGCCGTTCCTGACGCCGTTGCGCCGCACCACCTCACGCATGACGACAATCAGCGCCGAGCGGGTGACAGGCCATTCGATCGACAGTTCCGAGAGCGACCGGTTCAACCGGTCGAGATGGCGTTTCATATCGATGATATAGCCGCGCGCAATCTCGCACATTTCATATACGCCATCGCTGAACTGATAGCCACGATCTTCGATATGAACGGCAGCCGCCGAATGGGCGAGGTAACGTCCGTTCACATAGGCAATGCGCGGCATGGATCATCCCTCAAAATGCAATCGGTTTTTAGGCGATTCTGGTTCGCGCGGCATGCACAAATGACTGGGCCAGCCAACGGAATATCAAACGCCAAGCGATTTCAATTTCCTGTGCAGGGCTGATCGTTCCATACCGATGAACTCCGCCGTCTTGGAAATGTTGCCGCCAAAGCGATTGATCTGCGCGACGAGGTAATCTTTCTCGAATTGCTCACGCGCTTCCCGCAACGGCAGAGCCATGATGTGCTGGTCGGACTGGTTCGGGGTTCGTGGCATCACGTCGCCGATCTCGCTGGGCAGGAGATCGGCGGTGATCGGCGCGTCGGCGTTGTCGCCGCGTGCCAGGATCATTAGCCGCTCCACATTGTTGCGCAACTGACGCACATTACCGGGCCAATTGTGCGCTTGGAGCACCGCCATGGCGTCATCGCCGATACGGCGCGGCCTGATGCCGGTTTGGCGGGCGATCTGCTTCATGAAGCTGTCCACCAGATAGGGGATGTCTTCGCGACGCTCGGCAAGGCCTGGCACCATGACGGGGACAACCGCCAGGCGATGGTAAAGATCCTCACGGAAACGCCCGTCGGCAATCATGGCCTCCAGATTCTGCGAGGTCGAGGAGATGATCCGCACATCGACCTTGACGCGCTTGGTGCCCCCCACCCGCTCGAATTGCTGCTCTACCAAAACGCGCAGAATCTTGTTTTGCGTCTCGCGCGGCATGTCGGCGACTTCGTCGATGTAGAGAATGCCCCGATGAGCCTCTTCGAGTGCGCCGACTTTGCGCTCGGTCCCGTTGGATTCGGTGCCGAAAAGCTCGATCTCCATGCGCTCCGGCGTGATGTTTGCCGCGCTCAGCGTCACGAAAGGCCCGCTCTTGCGGGTGGACAGGGCATGGATGGCGCGCGCGGCAAGCTCCTTACCTGATCCTGACGGCCCAATGATCATGATCCGACTGTTGGTTGGTGCCACGCGTTCTATCGTCTGGCGCAACTGACTCATCGCCGACGACATGCCGATCAGGTCGAATGTTTCGCCGCTGCGCATCTTCAGATCGGAAACCTCTCGCTTGAGTTTGGAGGTTTCCAACGCCCGCTCGGCGACCAGGATCAGGCGGTCCGACTTGAACGGCTTTTCGATAAAATCATAAGCGCCGCGACGGATAGCGGATACTGCCGTTTCGATATTGCCGTGGCCGGAAATCATCACCACCGGCATGTTGGGATGCATGGTCTTGATCTCGTCAAGCAAGGCCAGTCCATCAAGCCGGGAGCCTTGCAACCAGATGTCGAGAAAGATCAGACGCGGCGCCCGATCGGCAATAGCCGCCAGTGCACTGTCGGCATGATGCGCCGTGCGCGTCTCATGGCCTTCATCGCTCAATATGCCCGCTACGAGTTCGCGAATGTCTTCCTCATCATCCACGATCAGAATGTCAGACGCCATGATCGACCTTTTCCGTTTTTCCTTCTTGTGCCGCTTTTTCTTGATCGGCCGCAGCAGCCGCCGGCAGGATTATGCTGACCATGGCCCCCTGCCCGTCGTGAAAATCAGCAGGCGCATCGTGCAATTCCAACCTGCCGCCATGGTCTTCAACGATCTTCTTGACGATTGCGAGGCCAAGGCCAGTACCTTTCTCGCGAGTCGTCATATAGGGTTCGAGCAGACGCTGCCGATGCTCACGGGGCAGACCCTTGCCGTTGTCGATAACATCGACCCGGATCGTGTTGCCCTGTTGCCTCGCCTGGATGCGGATGGCGCTTCGCTCCCCTTCTTGCCGCTCGATGCCTTCCATTGCTTCCGAGGCGTTCTTGATAACGTTGCCGAACGCCTGTGCCAGCAGGCGGCTATCGAGCATACCATTTAGCGGCTCGCTGCCGAAATCGCGTTCGAAATCGACATCCGACCGGCTGACCTCAACCAGGAAGGACGCCTCGCGCAGCGGCTCGCGCAGATCGATCGCCTGCTTTTCCGGTTTCGGCATGCGCGCAAAGGACGAAAACTCGTCCACCATGCGGCCGATATCGCCCACCTGCCGAATGATCGTGTCGGTGCATTGGTCGAACACTTCCCGATCCTCGGTGATTACTTTGCCGTAGCGACGCTTGATGCGCTCGGCGGAGAGCTGGATCGGCGTTAACGGGTTCTTGATTTCGTGGGCGATGCGCCGCGCGACGTCCGCCCAGGCGGAAGATCGCTGCGCCTGAACAAGATCGGTGATGTCGTCCACTGTCACCACATAGGATTTTTCATCCGGATCGTCGTCCTCCTCCTCGATCGTGACCTGGACATTGAATGTCCGTTCGATGCCGCCGCGATAGAATGTCACCTGTTCACGATAGACCGGCTTTGCGCCTTGTCGTCCAATCTCGAAGACGCGCCCGACAAGGGGCAACAAAGTTGAAAGGTTCTTGCCAAGCGCTGCGCGTGACGAAAGCGCCAACATGGTTTCGGCGGACCGGTTTACGATGGTGACCGTACCGTCCGAATCGACACCGATGACACCTGCCGTAACGCCCGACAGAACCGCTTCGGAGAAGCGCCGTCTCTCGTCGATCAGATCCTTGGCTGAAAGCAGTTCGTTTCTCTGGGTTTTTAACTCCAGAAGCATGTTGTTGAACGTGTCGCCCAACGAGGCGACATCACCGTCCGATGGGCGCACCGGCACCGAGACATCGAGATTGCCGGTGGCGACTTCATCGGCGGCGCCGATCAATTGGCGGATCGGGCGAACCAGACGGTCGGCCACCGCAATACCTGTCCAGATGGCTGAGAGGATGATGATCAGCGTCAGCGACAGATAAGGCAGTGCGAAGGCAATCTGTGAAGGACGTCGATTGGCCTCCAACCCGCGATATTCATCAACATTGGCATGGACAATGCGCCGCGCCTTGATCACCTCGGGATCGACGAGCTTGATCGTATAGAGGTAGAGGCCTTCGATCTGGTGCAGCTTGACGATTGCCCCCATGATGTTGCGCGTAACCGGTGCAATGAGGAGCGGTCGGCCGTTCTCCGCCTCTTTCACCGAACCTTCCGGCGGTTCCGGCATAGCGAAATCGGCGTCGGTCTGGGCGCTCATCACGAAAGAGCCGTCAGGTTTGACCAGAGCGGCATGGGCCAGACCACGGCCAATCGCCTCCTTGGTCAGAAGATCGAGGAATCCCGTGCGATCCAACCCGTAAAGCGTTCTGGCGCTATCGAGATCGTAGGCCATGGAAAGCGTCGTGCCCTGAAGGTTGCGGGCGTTCTCCTGCACATAGGCGTCGGCGATCGACAGCGAGGAATTGATAATGGTTTTGGTCCGGATCTCGAACCAGCGATCGAGTCCGACATTCAGCGTCGCCGAGGCGACAAGTGCAACCATGATCGCCGGGATCGCGGCCACGAGCGCGAACATGGTAACGATCCGCACATGCAGGCGCGAAGCCGCTTTGCCGACACGCCGCGCCATGACGATGCGCTTGATTTCACGCCCAATCAGCACCGCCAGAATGAGAATGAACGCAGCGTTGGCGCCGATCAGCACCAGCGTGATGTTGCGGTCGGGGGCAATAGGCGTAACACCGACCAGGATGACAAAAGAAATGGCGGCGGTCAGCAGTGCGCCGGCAATGGCCAGAATACCCGGCAATGCCTGGAACCGTCGGGATTCCCGCGTTCGCGCCTTAGGAAAGCGCAAGCCCTTCAAGGTCGAAAACTGAATCGCCATGCCGCTGCTTGAAACAATCAATTGCGTCACATCTATGCAACGCATTGTGGCGATTATGCAACAAGGTTGGTGATCCGCAAAGTTTTCGCTGCGCAGAACGCTGCTATCGCGGCGCGGGATGTGTGGTCACGCCGAGTTCGCGGATTTTCTTGCGCAACGTGTTGCGGTTCAAGCCAAGCAATTCCGCTGCCTTGATCTGATTGCCGCGCGTCGCTGTCATAGCTGCGAGAATCAGCGGATACTCAACTTCAGTCAGAATACGCTGGTAGAGTCCCGCGGGCGGCAATTCGCCGAAAAAGGACGCAAAATAGCGCTGTAGATTCTGCTCCACGGCCAAACTGATCGACTGCTCTTCCTTTGATAAGGTGTCACCATTGAAAGGCGCAGCCATTTCTCCATTGCGCAGTTCAGCTTCGATAATTTCGACTGATATTTCGTCCTGCGGGTAGAGCGCGGCAAGCCGGCGTATCAGGTTTTCCAGTTCGCGCACATTGCCCGGCCACGGATAACCTTTCATGCGCTCGATGCCGGTCGCCGAGATTCGCTTTACTTGCAGTCCCTGCCTGGCACCGAGTTGGAAGAAATGCCGCGCCAGGTCCGGAATGTCTTCTGCACGTTCCCGCAAGGCCGGCAGGCGCAACGGCACAACATTCAACCGATAAAAGAGATCCTCGCGGAACAGCCCCTGATTGATGAGCGTACGCAAATCCTTGTTGGTGGCGGCGACGATACGCACGTCGGCCTTGATCGGCGTTCGTCCGCCAACAGTGGTATATTCGCCTTGCTGCAACACGCGCAGCAGACGCGTCTGCGCTTCCATCGGCATGTCGCCGATTTCATCGAGGAAGAGAGTGCCGCCTTCTGCCTGCTCAAACCGTCCGGTTGAGCGGCTCTGCGCGCCGGTAAAAGCGCCTTTCTCATGGCCGAACAGTTCGGATTCGATCAAATCGCGTGGGATTGCCGCCATGTTAATCGCAACGAACGGGCCGCTTCTACGGCGCCCATATTCATGCAGCGCACGCGCCACCAGTTCCTTGCCGGTGCCCGATTCGCCGCCGATCATGACCGTGAGATCGGTCTGCATCATGCGCGCCAGCATGCGGTATATGTCCTGCATGGCGGCCGAGCGACCGACAAGCGGCATGCTTTCGAATTGCTCTTCGGCCCGTTGCTCGGCGTTTGGGCGGCTTGGTTCGGCAAGTGCACGGCCGACGATGTTGAGCAGTTCGGTGAGATCGAAAGGTTTTGGCAGGTACTCGTAGGCGCCCGCTTCCGAGGCGCGGATCGCGGTCATGAAGGTGTTCTGCGCGCTCATCACGATAACAGGCAATTCCGGCCGCGCTTTGCGGATGCGCGGTAACAGGTCGAATGCGTTTTCGTCGGGCATAACCACATCGGTGATGACGAGGTCGCCCTCGCCCGCCGCAATCCACCGCCAGAGCGTTGCTGCGCTGGACGTAGCCCGCACTTCATGACCGGCGCGCGACAAGGCATGGTTGAGCACGGTGCGGATTGCCGCGTCGTCGTCTGCAACCAGAATGCGGCCTTGGGCGCTCATTTAACAACCTCCTTCTCGTCAGAGGTATTGGCTGCGGGCACGGCTTCTTTCCACGCAGGCATCAGAACCCGGAATGTCGTGCCGTGCGATGCCGAATCGCACTCGACGATGCCGCCATGCTCGCCGACGAGTTTGGCCACAAGCGCAAGCCCTAACCCCGAGCCGTTTGTTTTGGTGGTGATGAACGGGTCGAAAAGAATCGGGAGGAGATCTTCCGATACACCCGGCCCGTTATCATGAACGCAGAATTCCAACGGCAGGGAAACCCGCTCCTGCGTCCCTGGTACCGAAACGCGAATACCCGGCTTGAATGCGGTCGAAAGCGTGATCTCACCATGCGGGTCGCTGCCAATGGCCTCCGATGCGTTCTTGATCAGGTTGAGGAATATCTGAACGAGTTGGTCGCGGTTGGCATAAACCTGAGGAAGTGATGGATCATAATCCTCCAATATTCTGATCTTGCGAGCAAATCCGTTTCTGGCGACAGTTTTTACATGATCCAGAACGACATGGATATTGACAGGACAGCGGTCGATTGGTCGCTCGTCGGAAAAGACTTCCATGCGATCGACCAGCGCCACGATGCGATCGGTCTCATCTGTGATGAGCCGAGTTAGTGCGCGATCCTCATCAGTCGCCGACAGTTCGAGTAATTGCGCGGCGCCACGAATGCCCGAGAGCGGGTTCTTGATCTCATGCGCCAGCATGGCGGCAAGACCTGTAACAGACCGGGCAGCGCCACGATGCGTCATCTGGCGATCGATCTTGTCGGCCATGGATCGTTCCTGAAACATGACGACGACAGAACCCGGATATTCCGCTACCGGCGCGGCATAGAGATCGACCACTTTCTCGATACCGAGGCGGGGCGAAGAAAGATCGACACGGTATTCATTGACGGGAATCGAGCGTTCCCGCACCTGATCGATCAGTGTCAGCAGCGGGCTACCATAGGGGATCAGATGCGCGAGGGCGTTTCGGGTAAGAATCGATGCGCTTGAACGGAAGAAATCCTCCGCATCGGCGTTAGCGAAAGTAATCAGGCCATCGGCCCGGACCATAATGATCGGGCGGCGGATCGTATTCAGGACGATCTGTGCGGCATCCGCCGGTTTCGCGGTGATGCTGCCAGTCATGCAGCACTCCGCAGTCTGCCATGTCGAGCACAGCCCGCCCATCTGAACGCCTCACGCAGTTCCGCAATGACCTGCCTAGGATCGAAAGAGGTGAGAATGGTCTTGCGTTGTTCCGGAGATGTGGTCGGGGCATGGCGGTCGAGATACCAGCCGAGATGCTTGCGGGCCTGGCGTACGCCACTTTCAACACCATAAAGAAGCAGCATGTCCTCATAGTGCGAGATGACATAATCGGCCAATGCCGCGCTAGCCGGCTTACTGCACATCTCCGCTACTATGCTTCCGGCCAGCCATGGTGCGCCGTAATGCGCACGGCCAACCATCACCGCATCGGCACCCGATACTTCCAGCAGCGCTACTGCATCTGCAGTGGAACTGACATCGCCATTGGCGACAACAGGAATTGAGACTGCATTCTTGATCTGGCGGATCGCCGGCCAATCCGCCTTGCCTTTGTAAAACTGGCAACGGGTGCGGCCATGGATCGTGACCATACGAATACCGGCCTGTTCGGCACGCCGCGCCAAGTCCGGGGCGTTCAGAGCGTTCTCGTCCCAGCCGAGCCGTGTCTTCAGCGTCACGGGAACCTTGACCGCATCAATGACGGCATCGATCAGGGTCAATGCATGATCGAGGTCGCGCATCAAGGCCGAACCGGCATAGCCGCCCGTTACCTTCTTGGCGGGGCAGCCCATATTGATATCGATAATGTCGGCGCCCTCGCCTTCGGCTATACGCGCGGCTTCGCGCATATGATGCGCTTCGCGACCCGCGAGTTGCACCATATGGACAGGAAGGCCGGAATGGCGAATGCGCAGATCAAAGCCCATCCGCCCACGAGCCAATTCACCGCTGGCCACCATTTCCGAAACGACGAGGCCAGCGCCATGTTCATAGGCGCGCCGGCGGAATGGCTCATCCGTGACGCCCGACATGGGTGCAAGGAACACTCGATTGCGGATCGCAACAGGGCCGATCCGCAACGGCTGAACCAAAACTGCAGTGTCATACATGCATAAAAACCGTGCACATTGTTGCTGTGCCTATTCTCTAATCAGAGCCTGGATATTGTGCAATGCAAACCGGGCGTTTTATCGGTGTTCAGGAAAAAGCTGGCCTTCAAGGCGCCACGCGACTAAGAGCCATTGACCCTCAGTTTCGGCGGATGCACGCATAAAACCGATGACGGACCAGGATCCAGACATCGCGATCGTTTCCAAGGCCGCTGTCGTCATCGTCGCGGCGGGCCGCGGCGAACGGGCCGGACAAGGCGACGGGCCTAAGCAATATCGTCGTATCGGCAACCGAGCTATCATCGCGCACACGCTAGAGGCATTTCTGGCGCATCCGAATGTCGGGCATATCGTTGTCGCCATCCATGCGGACGACCACGCACTCTTTCATGCGGCGGCAAGCGTCCATTCCGACCGGGTGACGACCGTGATCGGCGGGCAGACAAGACAGGAATCCGTACGGTTCGGCCTTCTTGCACTGAAGGACAGCGCGCCGGACAAGGTGTTGATCCATGATGCCGTGCGGCCCTTCGCTGACCCGGAATTGATAGGGCGTACCATCGAGGCAATCGGTGAGCGCAGCGGGGCGCTTGCGGCAGTCCCTGTTGCCGATACGTTGAAGCGCGAAGCCTTGGGCGGATTTGTCGGCGAGACTGTTTCCCGTGCGGGCCTTCATGCCGCGCAAACCCCGCAAGGCTTTCCTTTTGCTCTTATTCTGGCTGCTCATGAGCAAGCCTATGACAGCGGACGGCTGGATTTCACCGACGATGCCGCAATTGCCGAATGGGCGCGGATCCCGGTCAGGCTCGTTCCCGGCTCGCCAGACAACATCAAACTGACTTGGGCAAGAGATATTTCCATGGCCGATCAAATACTTAAGGGTTCAAGCTCGAGCTTCCCGGATATTCGCACCGGCAATGGCTATGACGTCCATGCCTTCGAAGCTGGCGATCAGGTCGTTTTGTGCGGCGTTGCGATCCCGCATGACAAGAAACTCAGCGGTCACTCCGATGCCGATGTCGGCTTGCACGCACTTACAGACGCTTTGCTTGCTACTTGCGGTGCGGGAGATATCGGCACGCATTTCCCGCCGTCCGATCCGCAATGGAAAGATGCGCCGTCGCATATCTTTGTCGAGCATGCGGCTAAACTGATCCGAACTCATGGAGGACGCATCGTTAATACCGACATCACACTGATTTGCGAGGCGCCGAAAATCGGTCCACATCGCGAGACGATGACCGCGGCCCTTTCCGCCATGCTGGCGATTTCCGCCGACCGCGTCTCGATCAAGGCAACCACGAACGAACGGCTTGGCTTCATCGGGCGAGAAGAAGGCATTGCCGCGATCGCGACCGCAAGTGTTATCTACCCGGGCGAGGTGCCAGAATGAATGAGCCGGATGACGTCGGCGAAGTGACGCGAACAGAAATCGGCACACTGGCCGATCGCCTTCTCAAGGCCTGTGCGCGACACAAGATTTTGGTGGCGACCGCCGAGAGTTGCACAGGTGGGCTGATTATTGCGGCCATGACAGATATTCCCGGCTCTTCTTCCATGGTCGATCGCGGTTTCGTGACTTATTCCAACGAGGCAAAAATGGAAATGCTGGGCGTGCGTGCAGCCACACTCGAAGCATATGGCGCTGTGTCCTCACCAACCGCGCGGGAGATGGCCATAGGCGCGCTGGCGCGTTCTCACGCCGGCATTGCTTTGGCCGTTACGGGTATTGCCGGTCCCGATGGTGGCAGCGCGGAAAAGCCGGTCGGGCTGGTATGGTTCGGCCTTGCGCTGAAGGGCAAGCCGGCCATCACGGAAAGCCGCACCTTTGAAAACAATGGCCGCGATTTCATTCGTCGTGAAACCTGCCGACATGCGCTGATTATGGGGTTGCGCGCACTGGACGATCATGTTCAAGCTGACGGTTCGCCGCGGCCGTAAACCACATCCGCCCGCTTCTCGAACGCTTCGGCAAACATGCGAAAAGCGCGGTCAAACATCGTGCCCATCACCGCCGCAAGCAGTCGGCTCTTGAATTCATAGTCGATAAAGAAGCGTACGAAACAGCCGTCGCTCGCCGGCTCAAAGCTCCAGACATTGCTGAGATACTTGAAGGGGCCATCGATATATTTGACATCGATGACCTTATCCTCGGGCTTCAGCAGAACCTGAGTGGTGAAGGTTTCGCGAATGGCCTTATAGCCGACACTCATGTCGGCGATCAGCACACTGCGACCATCGCGCTCCTTGCGCGAGCGTATGCTCAGCGACTCGCATAGAGGTACGAATTGCGGATATTTTTCAATGTCGGCAACCAGGGCGAACATCTCGTCCGGGCTATGGGGGACGCGGCGTGTGGCTTCGAATTTCGGCATGAAATCAGTTTGCTACGCCAATTTCTTGAGACTGGCTTCGCGTGCCGCCCGCAGCCGGGCGAAATCCTCGCCGGCGTGATGCGATGAACGTGTCAGCGGACTTGAGGCAACCAGCAGAAAGCCTTTGGTCCTGCCGATTGTCTCGAAGGATTTAAACTCTTCCGGTGTGATGAAACGGATCACCGGATGGTGTTTCTTCGACGGTTGCAGATACTGCCCGATGGTCATGAAATCGACATTGGCCGAGCGCAGATCGTCCATCAATTGCAGGACCTCGTTGCGCTCTTCGCCCAGCCCGACCATGATGCCGGACTTGGTGAAAATCGACGGGTCGAGTTCCTTAACGCGCTGCAGCAGCCGGATGGAATGAAAGTAGCGAGCACCGGGACGCACCGTCAGATAATTCGACGGCACCGTTTCCAGGTTGTGATTGAACACATCCGGCTTTGCCGCGACGACGATCTCAAGCGCCCCTTCCTTGCGCAGGAAATCCGGTGTCAGGATTTCGATGGTGGTCGCGGGCGTGGCTGCGCGAATGGCGTGGATCACATCAGCAAAGTGCTGTGCGCCGCCATCGGCAAGGTCGTCTCGGTCAACCGAGGTGATGACGACATGGGTCAGGCCCATTGTCTTTACCGCCTTGGCAACGCGTGCTGGTTCGTCCGCGTCGAGCGGCAGCGGCAAACCGGTGGCGACATTGCAGAACGCACAGGCGCGCGTGCAGATTTCGCCCATGATCATGAAGGTAGCGTGCTTCTTTTCCCAGCATTCGCCGATGTTGGGGCATCCGGCTTCCTCACAAACCGTCACCAGTTTGTTCGACTTCACTATCTCGCGCGTCTCGGCATAACCTTTGGAGACCGGCGCTTTGACGCGGATCCACTCCGGCTTGCGCAGCACCTCCTGATCAGGCCGATGCGCTTTCTCCGGATGCCGCACACGCGGCGGATTGGCGATATTATCGAGAACGGTGACCATTTTCGTTCCGTTTCCTTCAAGCACCGGCGGTCTTCAATTTGTCCGCTTCATCTAAGACTTTTGACGGTAAAGAAAAAGGTCGCCTTGGCGCACGCCAGGGCGACCCTTTTGCATGATCTTGGTATGCGGGTCAGCGACGAATCAAGCGCCCTGCGAAAATCAGGATGCACGCACCGATGAAGCCTGTAATCAGATAGGCCAGCCAACCCGTACCGAAACTCGCGATGTGAAGCGCCGCGAGAATCGCGTTCAAAACCACCGCACCGATGATTCCGAGGATAATGTTCATGAAGATGCCGGTGTTGCTCTTCATGACCATTTCCGCGAGCCAGCCCGCCAAGCCACCAATGATGATGGCACCGATCCAACCTACGCCATTGACGTCCATATACCCTCTCCTTCTGTGCTACATTAAAACGCACTTGGAAACGATGTTTAAGGTCAACAGGTTCCATGATCCTGCCTCCGGATGCAAGCCTTACGCGTTGAGCGCACGCCCGTAAGCGTCGAGGACACTTTCCTTCATCATCTCCGAGAGCGTTGGATGCGGGAAAACGGTGTGCATCAGTTCTTCTTCCGTCGTTTCGAGATTCATGGCCACGACGAACCCCTGGATCAGTTCGGTCACTTCCGCGCCGATCATATGGGCACCCAGCAACTGCCCGGTCTTCTTGTCGAAGACGGTCTTGATAAAACCCTGGTCCTCCCCGAGGGCGATGGCCTTACCATTGGCGCCGAATTGGAAACGGCCGACGCGGATGTCGTAACCGGCCTCTTTGGCTTTGGCTTCGGTCAGCCCGACCGAGGCAACCTGCGGGCTGCAATAGGTGCAGCCGGGAATCAGCGACTTGTCGAGAGCGTGGACGCCAGGCAGATTCGCGATCTTCTCCACGCAGATGACGCCTTCATGCTCGGCCTTGTGGGCAAGCATGGGTGGCCCGGCGACATCGCCGATGGCGTAGAGGCCGGTGATATTGGTGCGGCCGTAACCATCAACGGCGATACAGCCTCGGTCGGTCTTCACGCCCAGAGCTTCGAGCCCGAGATTTTCGATGTTGCCTTGTACGCCGACAGCCGAAATCATGCGATCGGCGGTGATCTTTTCAAGCGTCCCGTCCTTTTTCTCGATATGGGCCGTGACCGAATTGGCGCCCTTCTCGACCTTCGTCACCTTGGCTTCAAGCAGGATCTTCATGCCCTGCTTTTCAAACTGCTTCTGCGCGAATTTCGAAACCTCGACATCCTCGACCGGCATGACCTGCGGCATCACTTCCACCACCGTCACATCTACGCCCATCGTGCGGTAGAAATAGGCGAACTCGATGCCGATGGCACCGGAGCCCATGACCAGCAGCGATTTCGGTAATTCCTTCGGCACCATTGCTTCGAAGTAAGTCCAGATCAACTTGCCGTCCGGCTCGATGCCAGGCAGCACGCGTGGGCGCGCGCCGGTGGCAATGATGATGTGCGTGGCGGTATAGGTGCCCTCGCCCTTTGTGCCCTTCGGTGCAGGATGCTGCGGTTCCATCGGCTTCTTCGCGGTCTTGGATACGACGATCTCCCCCGATTTTCCTTCCAGGGGCGCCTTGGTGAGTTTGGCCTCGCCCCAGATCACATCGACCTTGTTCTTTTTCATCAGAAAGCCGACGCCGCCATTGAGGCGGGCCGAAACCTTCCGCGAACGGTCGACCACGGCAACCGTATCGGGCACCACCTTACCCTCGAGTTTCAGGCCATAATCCTTGAGGTGGTCACTGTAGTGCATGATTTCGGCCGAGCGCAGTAGAGCCTTGGTTGGTATACAGCCCCAGTTGAGGCAGATGCCGCCGAGATGCTCACGCTCTACGATCGCGGTCTTGAAGCCAAGCTGTGCTGCTCGCACCGCGGTGACGTAGCCGCCCGGACCGGAGCCGATGATGATGACGTCGTAATTATCAGCCACGGAAGGTCTCCTTGGTTTCCAGCATCGCGCATACGATCGGAGCCAGCGCCTCGCCGATCTTTCGCGTGTTCTTCGCGTCGAGGTGGACACCGTCGAGCGGCGTGGTCGTCGCGACCGTAGAGGCGTCGAAAAAGCAGCAGCCCATTTCCTCGGCGAGCGCCGCATAAAGCGGCGCAAGGTGTTTCGACGAGGCTTCTCCACCGGAGAACATCTCTTTGAATTCGACGTTCTCGGTATGACTCACCACGGGTGGCGCGACGATTAGGATTTGCGGCGTCGGCCAGCCATAATCGTGGCTTCGCACGGTCTCGACCAGGCTTTGCATGCCCTGCTTCGCAGCCACCGGATTACCGTGAATCCAGGGCTTCATGTCATTAGTGCCGAGCAGGAAGATGACCAGATCGAGGGGCGTATGGGTCATCACGATGGTGGGCAGGATGCGCGCGCCATTGCGGTCCGCGCCGGCATTGTATTCGTCGTAGGCGGTGGTGCGGCCATTCAACCCTTCGGCTATGACCCGAACGGAATGATCCAGAGCCGCCTGAAGGACGTTCGGCCAGCGGTCCTCAAAAGGGTGCCTGCCACCTTCGGCGTTGAAGCCCCAAGTTAGCGAATCGCCGTAGCAGAGGACGGTTTTCATCCCGCCGCGTCCTACACCAGCATGGCCATGGGGTTTTCGACGAGGCGCTTGAAGGCCCCGAGCAGTTCGGCGCCCAGCGCCCCGTCGACGGCGCGATGGTCGGTCGAAAGCGTCACCGACATCACGGTGGCGATGGCAATCTCGCCATTTTTGACCACAGGCCGCTCCTCGCCCGCACCCACCGCCAGGATCGTCGCATGCGGCGGGTTGATCACGGCGGCAAAGTCCTTGATGCCGAACATGCCGAGATTGGAGACGGCTGTCGTGCCGCCCTGATATTCTTCCGGCTTCAGCTTGCGCTCGCGCGCGCGTTTGGCCATGTCCTTCATCTCGTTGGAGATCGCCGACAGGCTTTTCTCGTCGGCTTTGCGCACGATCGGCGTGATCAGCCCACCGGGAATGGAAACCGCAACGCCGACATCGGCATGCCTGTGCTTGACCATGGCGCTTTCGGTCCAGGACGCATTGGCATCCGGCACCGCCATCAAAGCCATGGCCATCGCCTTGATGATCAGGTCGTTGACCGAAAGCTTGTAGGCGGGAACCTCGCCATGCTCGGTCTTCTTCATCGGGGCCGCGCCATTGAGTTGTTTTCGCAAGGCCAGCAGCGCATCCAGTTCGCAATCGAGCGTCAGATAGAAATGCGGGATGGTGGATTTCGCCTCGACCAGCCGCCGCGCAATCGTCTTGCGCATATTGTCATGCGGCACAAGTTCGTAGGAGCCATCCTCGAACAGCTTCAACACCGCATCGTCAG
>NZ_MDET01000032.1 GCF_002075885.1 Manganibacter manganicus | reverse complement strand
CTTACTCAACGATTGCGGCGACGATGCCGGCGCCGACGGTGCGGCCGCCTTCGCGGATGGCGAAGCGCAGGCGCTCCTCCATGGCGATCGGCACGATCAGTTCGACGTCAACCGTGATGTTGTCGCCCGGCATCACCATCTCCGTGCCCGCAGGAAGCGTGACGATGCCCGTCACATCCGTCGTGCGGAAGTAGAACTGCGGACGATAATTGGTGAAGAACGGTGTGTGACGGCCACCCTCCTCCTTCGTCAGAATGTACGCCTCGGCCTTGAACTTCTTGTGCGGCTTGACCGAGCCCGGCTTGGCCAATACCTGGCCGCGCTCCACGCCCTCACGATCGACACCGCGCAACAGCGCGCCGATATTGTCGCCAGCCTGACCCTGGTCAAGCAGCTTGCGGAACATCTCAACGCCCGTGCAGGTCGTCTTCGACGTCGGACGGATGCCGACGATCTCAAGCTCTTCGCCAACCTTGACCACGCCGCGCTCAACGCGACCCGTCACAACCGTGCCGCGGCCCGAAATCGAGAACACATCCTCGATCGGCATCAAAAACGGCTTGTCGATCGGACGCTCCGGCGTCGGAATGTACTCATCCACAGCCGCCATCAGTTCGCGAACCGCATCCTCGCCAAGCTTCTTGTCCGAATCCTCCAGCGCCGCAAGCGCCGAACCCTTGATGATCGGCGTGTCGTCACCCGGAAACTCGTACTTCGACAGAAGTTCGCGAACTTCCAGTTCCACCAGTTCCAGAAGCTCAGGGTCGTCAACCTGATCGCACTTGTTCAAAAACACCACAATCGCCGGAACGCCAACCTGACGGGCAAGCAGAATGTGCTCGCGCGTCTGCGGCATCGGACCGTCAGCCGCAGAAACAACCAGGATCGCGCCGTCCATCTGCGCCGCACCCGTGATCATGTTCTTCACATAGTCGGCATGGCCAGGGCAATCGACATGCGCATAGTGACGGTTCGGCGTCTCATACTCCACATGCGATGTCGAAATCGTGATGCCACGCGCCTTCTCTTCAGGCGCCGCGTCAATCTGGTCATACGCCTTGAAGTCACCAAAATACTTCGTAATCGCCGCCGTCAATGACGTCTTGCCATGGTCAACGTGACCAATCGTGCCAATGTTCACATGAGGCTTATTGCGCTCGAATTTACCTTTTGCCATGTGAGATCTCCATTTCCTGCCAGCCCATTCGGGCGTTGAATTAAGTTAGCGCCACAACCGTTTGAGACTTAGGCGTATTTCTTCTGGACTTCCTGCGCCACCGCGGTCGGAACCGGCTCATAATGGTCAAACTGCATCGTGTACTGGGCACGGCCCTGCGACATCGAACGCAGATTGTCCACATACTTGAACATATTGGCGAGCGGGACCATGGCATTGACAACAACGGCAACGCCCCGCGTTTCCTGCCCCTGGATCTGACCACGACGACTGTTCAGATCGCCGATAACATTACCGACATAATCCTCAGGCGTCACAACCTCGACCTTCATGATCGGCTCGAGCAACTGCACGCCAAGCTTCGGAGCCGCTTCCTTGAAGCACGCACGAGAAGCGATCTCGAATGCAAGCACGGACGAATCGACATCGTGGAAAGCGCCATCGATGAGCGTCGCCTTGACACCGATCATCGGGAAGCCGGCAAACGGGCCAGAACCCATGACGCTGTCGATCCCCTTCTGAACGCCCGGAATGTATTCTTTCGGCACGGCACCGCCAACAATCTTGGATTCGAACACGAATTCCTCGCTCTCGGCATTCGGTTCGAAGACGATCTTGACACGAGCGAACTGACCGGTGCCTCCGGTCTGCTTTTTGTGCGTGTAATCCTGCTCGTGCTGGCGCGTGATGGTCTCGCGATAGGCCACCTGCGGCGCACCGACATTGGCCTCGACCTTGAATTCGCGACGCATGCGATCGACGAGGATGTCCAGATGCAGCTCGCCCATACCGGCGATGATCGTCTGACCGCTCTCCTCGTCGGTCTTGACGCGGAAAGATGGATCTTCGGCCGCCAGACGGTTGAGCGCAAGACCCATCTTCTCCTGGTCGCCCTTGGTCTTCGGTTCGATAGCGATCTGAATGACCGGATCCGGGAACTCCATACGCTCCAGAATGACCGGCTTCAGCGGATCGCACAGCGTGTCGCCTGTCGTCGTCTCCTTGAGACCGGCAAGAGCAACAATGTCGCCAGCAAAAGCCTCTTCAATGTCCTCGCGCGAGTTGGAATGCATCTGCAGCATACGGCCGATGCGCTCCTTCTTGCCCTTGACGGTGTTTTCCAGCGATACGCCCTTCTTGAGCACGCCGGAATAGATACGCGCAAAGGTCAACGAGCCGACGAACGGGTCGTTCATGATCTTGAAAGCAAGCATGGACAGCGGTTCATCATCCGAAGATTTGCGAACCACTTCCGCCTCGGTCTTGGGATCAATACCCTTGATGTCCGGCACTTCGTCGGGCGCAGGCAGAAAATCAACAACCGCGTCGAGAAGCGGCTGAACGCCCTTGTTCTTGAAGGCCGTACCACAGAAGACCGGATGAAACTTGACAGCGATGGTACCCTTGCGGATCAGCGCGCGCAATTCATCGTTCGACGGAATGTTGCCTTCAAGATAGGCATTCATCGCGTCATCATCCATCTCGACCGCAGTCTCGATCAGTTTCTCGCGATACTCTTCCGCCTTTGCCTGAAGATCGGCCGGGATTTCAACGACATCCCATGCCGCACCGAGAGCTTCATCGTGCCACACATAGGCCTTCATCTCGATGAGATCGACAACGCCCTTGAAATCACTCTCAGCGCCGATCGGCAGTTGCATGGCGACAGCAACCGCACCCAGACGGGACTTGATCATTTCGAGGCAGCGATAGAAATCGGCGCCGATCTTGTCCATCTTGTTGCAGAAAATCATGCGGGGCACATGATACTTCTCGGCCTGGCGCCAGACAGTCTCGGTCTGCGGCTCAACGCCGGCATTCGAATCGAGCAGCGCGATGGCGCCGTCGAGAACGCGCAGCGAACGCTCGACCTCAATGGTGAAGTCGACGTGTCCGGGGGTGTCGATGATGTTGAAGCGGCGCATCTTGCCATCACGACCCTTCCAGTAGGTCGTGGTCGCAGCCGACGTAATCGTAATGCCGCGTTCCTGCTCCTGCTCCATCCAGTCCATGGTCGAGGCGCCATCATGCGTCTCACCCATCTTATGGTTCTTGCCCGTGTAATACAGGATACGCTCGGTCGTCGTCGTCTTACCGGCATCAATGTGAGCCATGATGCCGAAGTTACGGTAGTCGTGGAGGGGATATTCGCGGGCCATGGGAGGTGTCTCTCAGTCTTCTTTCGCGCTTACCAGCGGTAGTGCGCGAAGGCGCGGTTGGCTTCCGCCATCTTGTGGGTGTCTTCACGCTTTTTCACCGCGGTGCCGCGGTTATTGGCAGCGTCCAGCAATTCGCCGGAGAGGCGATCGACCATCGTCGTCTCATTGCGATTGCGCGCGGCGGTGATCAGCCAGCGGATCGCCAGCGCCTGGCGACGCTCTGGACGAACATCGACCGGCACCTGATAGGTTGCGCCGCCGACGCGACGCGAACGCACTTCCACATGCGGCGCGACATTGTCCAGCGCTTGATGGAAGACGGTGACCGGCTCCTGCTTGGTCTTGGCCTGCACCTGGTCGAGAGCACCATAGACGATCGTCTCGGCAATCGATTTCTTGCCATCATACATGACGGCATTCATGAATTTGGTGACGATCAGGTCGCCGAACTTCGGATCCGGATTGATCTCACGCTTTTCTGCACTGTGACGACGGGACATGGCTCTTGTCTCTCTTGCCTCGGCACGACACTCTCAAGGAGCACCGGAGCCGATAAAATCTTACTTCGGACGCTTGGCACCGTACTTGGAGCGGCGCTGCTTACGGTTCTTCACACCCTGGGTGTCAAGCACGCCACGAATGATGTGATAACGCACGCCGGGAAGATCCTTGACGCGACCACCGCGGATCATGACCACGGAGTGCTCCTGAAGGTTATGCCCCTCACCCGGAATGTAACCGATCACCTCGAACCCGTTGGTGAGGCGAATCTTTGCAACCTTACGCAGCGCGGAGTTCGGCTTCTTCGGCGTCGTTGTATAGACGCGCGTGCAAACGCCCCGCTTCTGCGGGTTCTGCTGCATGGCCGGGACCTTGTTGCGCGTCGCCGGCGCGATGCGCGGCTTGCGGATAAGCTGGTTGACGGTAGGCATTAAACCCTCTTGTCTCTCAATTTCCGTGTCTCGGGCCCATCTCGGGCGGTTTCGAACGCTCTTTCCATACGCAAATTCGGGCCGAAAACCGCTCATTTGCGGTCCTGCCCGAACAAAAGCAGAGGAAGCGAGACCCGCTTCATGCACGCCGGAAATGTCATTTCGTTCGTAAAACGAACCTTGTTTGAGGCATACTTCGAAGCGTGTCGCTGCGAACCGCAAGCCTCACATCGGTTCAGACGATGCGGCTTCTACCTGCAAGGCCGTTGTTCGTCAAGCCCGCTGCCGCAAATAGTGGGGTGGAATGGCAGTTTGGCAGCCATGCATAAAACGCATGCAATTTTCTTTCGGGCTCAAGCGTGCAAGCGGAAGAAAGTGTGCCTGCCCACCCTGTCAAGCTATGCCACTTCATGCGAAAAGGCGAACAAATTTCCGTTTTCGGCCTGCTTTGAAGGAATCACGCGAATGAACGAGATAGTGAGCGACCCGGGAAACGACAATAAGGGCGAGCATCCGGTGACCATCATCACCGGTCGTGTATGGAGACGCAAAGGGGGTGCGCCGGAAGGCGTGCATGTGATGCTCGTCGCTCCCGACGATGATTCTGCCGTTCGCCGCGCACTCGAATCGCTATCCGCCGAAGGCTATGCAGAGGCCGAACTGGACCAGATCGGCGAAATGGAAGGCGCGCCCGACGAAGAGCCGCATCTTTCGGCCTGGCAAGGGGCGCTGGAGGGAGAAGTGTCGGTCATCACATTCGACGTTCCAGCCTGAGTCGCCAAATGGTTCACGCGCATATTCCGCGCGATTAAACGGGGGACGATCCAGGCGGCGAATTGACAGAAAAGCCGCTCCTTGCCAACTTCTGTGCCTTGAGCGCAACAAAAGTTCTGACTGGGCAGGACAGCGCTTGTCGGGAGGAAGCAATGGACGCATTTTTGAGCGGTCTCAAGGGCGCGGTCGATACGCTGGGCGCAACCGTGTTGTTGCCCGTCGTCATTTTCATCATCGCGGTCATTCTCGGTGCGAAGGCCGGCAAGGCGTTTCGTGCAGCGGTTACGATCGGCGTCGCCTTTATCGGCATCAATCTGGTGCTCGGCCTGATGCTCGGCGCGATTGGCGACGCCGCCCAGGCTATCGTCAAGAATACCGGCATTCATCGCGACATCGTCGATGTCGGCTGGCCGTCTGCCGCAGCTATCGCCTTCGGCTCCTCGGTCGGGCTTTGGGTGATCCCTATCGGCATCGCGGTCAACGTTCTGCTTTTGGTGACGCGATTGACGCGCACGCTCAATGTCGATGTCTGGAACTTCTGGCACTTTGCCTTTATCGGCTCGCTGACAACCGCCGCGACGGGCAGCCTCGGCTACGGACTCGTGGCGGCGGCGCTGATGGCGGCGCTCGCCTTGTTGTTTGCCGACTGGTCCGCACGAGCCGTGCAACAGTTTTATGGGGTTCCCGGCGTCTCGGTACCGCATCTGGCATCCGCACAGATCCTTCCGATTGCCATCGTCCTGAACTGGTTGATCGAACGCATACCCGGCATAAACAAAATCGACGTCAGCACGGAAACCGTGGAACGACGGCTCGGCGTTTTCGGCGAACCGGTGGTGCTGGGCCTGTTCATCGGCCTGATCCTCGGCATCCTTGCCTTCTACAATGCCGGTGATTTCAGCACGATCATAGCCAAGGTTTTGCAGACGGGCATGACGCTCGCAGCCTCGATGCTGCTCCTGCCGCGTATGGTGAAGATCCTGATGGAAGGGCTACTGCCTGTTTCGGAAGCCGCGCATGAATTCGTGGCCAAGCGGGCCGGCGACCGCGAATTGCTGGTCGGCCTGGATTCCGCAATCCTGATTGGCCATCCGGCCGCCATCTCGTCGTCGCTGATCCTCGTGCCGATCGCCATCCTGCTTTCGATCATCCTGCCGGGCAACAGGGTCATCCTGTTTGCCGACCTCGCCGTCATCCCCTTCATCGTCGCTTTGACGGCGCCGGTGCTGCGCGGCAATGTTTTCCGCATGGTCATCGTCGGCACCGTCACGCTGGCCGTCGGCTTCTATGTCGCAAACGCACTTGCACCGCTGTTCACGAGTGCGGCGACTGCCTCCGGCTTCAAGATGCCGGCCAATGCGGTGCAGATCACCTCGATCGTGGACGGGTTCCTGTGGATCTCCTATGTTGTGGTTGAAGCGATCCAAAACCTTGCGGTCGCCGGGCTGGTGCTGCTCGCGGTAATCATCGGCGGCTGTTTCTGGCTTTACAGACGCAACACCGCCGCATGGGAACGTGCTGCGGGCGCAACTGACGATGAGACAGCCGAGGCAGCATGACGGCCGACGCGACCCGACAAACGCTGGCCGATCACATTGAGCACGAGGCCATCGCGCTCAACGTGGAAGCCACAACGAGCGAGGCGATCATCCGCCTGCTCGCCGACCGGCTTGCTCGGTTGGGTCATGTTCGCCCGAGTTTCGCCGAAGCGGTGCTTGCACGGGAGGCGCAAATGCCAACCGGATTGCCGATGGAGCGCGACGCGAATGTCGCCGTGCCTCACACTGACCCAGAGCATGTCATACGGCCCGGCATCGCCATCGCCACCCTTGCCCGGCCCGTCGATTTCGCCAATATGGAAAGCCCCGACGAGCACCTGCCCGTCGGTATCGTGTTCATGCTGGCGCTCAACGACAAGGATCGCCAGATCGAGATGCTCCAGCAGATCATGGAGACGATTCAGGATGACGACCTTGTCGATGCGTTGCTCGCGGCGCGAACGAACGATCAAATGCTGGCCCTGTTGGGGCGCGGCGGTAGCAAGGCGGGAGAGTAAGTGATGAGCCTGCAAAAGACCGTGCTGTTTGCCTGCGGCACAGGCATTGCGACATCGACGCTGGTCTCGCATGCGGTGGTGGAAGCCATGAAGGAACGCGGCATCAAGATCGATGCGCGCCAATGCAAGACCACCGAGGTGCGCTCCATGCTCACCGGCGTCGATCTCGTGATCTCGACGACACAATTGCCGACCGACCTCGGCGTGCCGGCGATCACGACGCTGGCTTTTCTGACCGGCCGGGGCAAGCCGGAGACGCTCGACAAGATCGAAGCCACACTACGCGCCTGACCTCCATTGGCGCCGACAATAAAGCAAGGTTCCATGCCCTCAACTTCGAATCCCATCGCGCTCGGCATCGTCGGCGTTGGCAAGATCGTTCGCGACCAGCATTTGCCTGCACTGGCGGGAAATGACAATTATCGGCTGATCGCAGTTGCAAGCCGCCACGGCAAGGTTGACGGTATTGCAAACTTTCCGAGCATCGAGGCAATGCTTGAGGCTGTACCGACCCTGGAAGCCGTGTCGTTGTGCATGCCACCGCAAGCCCGCTACACCGCCGCGCGCGCTGCGCTTGACGCCGGCAAGCATGTGTTCCTGGAAAAGCCTCCCGGCGCCACGGTCAGCGAGGTCGAGGATTTGAGACGGCTCGCGGTCACGAAGGGTGTTTCCTTGTTCGCAAGCTGGCATTCCCGTTATGCGCCGGCGGTGGAGGCGGCCCGCTCCTTCCTTGCCTCAACGCAAATTCACGCCGCTTCGATCGTCTGGAAAGAAGACGTGCGGCGCTGGCATCCGAACCAGGATTGGATATGGCAAGCCGGTGGGTTGGGTGTCTTCGATCCTGGCATCAACGCCCTGTCCATCGCGACGCATATTTTTCCGGCGATGTTCATCACCGGGGCCACACTGGAATTTCCCGAAAACCGGGCCGCGCCGATCGCTGCCGCGATCGACTTCCGGACCGCGCAGGACCTTGCCGTAAGCGCGGACTTCGACTGGCGTCAAACAGGGCCACAAAGCTGGGATATCTTTGCCGAGACTGACAGGGGTCAGATGGCGCTTTCCGGTGGCGGTGCGAAACTCGTTGTGGACGGGCACGTCGTCCACCAAGAGAACGAGGCCGAGTACCCTGCCCTCTACCGGAGATTCGCGGAAATCGTGCGGTCGGGCACTTCGGACGTCGATCTCGCGCCATTGCAGCATGTGGCGGACGCCTTCATGCTGGGCAAGCGCAGGACCGTTGAGGCGTTCATAGACTGATCACCCAGCAATATGCCGCTTTTCGTGATCCAACAGCCAGCGCTTGCGTGCAAGCCCGCCGCCATACTTCGTCAGCGCGCCGTCGGCGGCGACGAGGCGATGGCAGGGCACGACGATCGATAGCGGGTTGGCGCCGTTCGCATACCCGACCGCGCGCGCGGATTTCGGGCGGCCGAGTTGTCGGGCGAACGCCCCATAGCTGAGCGTCTGACCAGGTCGAACCGTGCGCAATGCCGTCCACACCTGCTGATGGAACAGTGATCCAACGAATTTCACCGCGAGCGCATCAAGTGCCGCAACATCGCCGCTGAAATAGCGAGCAAATGCGTGCTCGATTACGGATGAAATCGAACCCGCTTCAAGGCGAAAGGAACCATCATAGCGTGACAGCCAACGCTCTATGCGCGGCTGACAGTCTGCAAACTCGGTCAGATAAAGCGCATTATTCTCGTCAGCCGCGATAACAAGCCCGCCGATTGGAGTCTCGATCGTTTCCGACCTCAGTAAAAGCGGGGCACTTGCCTGCCTCTCATAGGCATTCATCTTGGACACAATCTCATCTTTAAACACTTGCGCAGATGGCGGCGGTCGGCAACCCGTTTCCCGCTGGGGGTCGCAATAAAAAGGGGCCCGCTTGGGGCCCCTTTGATTATCGGATCATGCCGAATTTTTACTGCGCTGCATTGACCATATCGGTCAGCATCGGATTGGCCGTCTCAGCACCCGACGATTTGCGACGCTCGTCCAGAATCAATTCGTCGCGATGCGTGGCGATACGACGGATTGCACTCATCTGGCCACCGGTGCCGGCCGGGATCAGGCGACCAACGATGACGTTTTCCTTCAAGCCCTGCAGCATATCGGTTTTGCCGGCCACCGCCGCTTCCGTCAGCACGCGGGTCGTCTCTTGGAAGGAGGCGGCCGAGATGAAGGACGGCGTCTGCAGCGAAGCCTTTGTGATGCCGAGCAGCACCGGTTGGCCTACAGCCGGCTTCTTGCCCTCTTCCACCAAGCGGTCGTTGATCTCTTCGAGTTCAACCACGTCGACATGATCGCCCGGAATGTAGGTCGAGTCTCCCTGCTCGGTGATTTCTACCTTCTGCAGCATCTGCCGAACGATAACCTCGATGTGCTTGTCGTTGATCGACACGCCCTGCAACCGGTAGACTTCCTGGATTTCGTTGACGAGATAGGAAGCCAGAGCTTCCACGCCCTTGATCGCCAGAATGTCGTGCGGCGCCGGATTGCCGTCGAGGATATAGTCGCCCTTCTCGATGACGTCGCCGTCCTGAAGATGAAACGGCTTGCCCTTCGGAATCAGGTATTCGGCCGGCTCTATCGCCTCGTCATGCGGCTCGATGACAATACGGCGCTTGTTCTTGTAGTCGCGACCGAACCGGATCGTGCCATCGATCTCTGCGATGACAGCGCAGTCCTTCGGACGACGAGCTTCGAACAGTTCCGCAACGCGCGGCAGACCACCAGTGATGTCCTTGGTCTTGGCGCTTTCCATCGGAATGCGCGCCAGAACATCGCCGGGCTTCACATGCGCACCCGGCTCGACCGAGAGGATAGCCTCGACCGAGAGCAGGAAGCGCGCATCGCCACCCTTGGACAGCTTGGCGACCTTGCCCTTGGCGTCCTGCACCACCATGGCCGGCTTGAGATCCGAGCCACGCGGAGTCGAACGCCAGTCGATGACCTCGCGCTTGGTGATACCGGTGGATTCGTCAGCCGTCTCCTGGACGGAGATGCCATCGACCAGATCCTCGAACTCCACCCGACCTTCGACTTCGGTAAGGATCGGGCGTGTGTAGGGATCCCACTCCGCCACGCGCTGGCCGCGCTTCACCTTGTCGCCATCGTCGACAAAGATGCGTGAACCATAGGTGAGACGATGCGTGGCGCGTTCCTTGCCGGCCGCGTCGAGGATCAGAACCGCCATGTTGCGGCCCATGACCATCTGTTGGCCATCGGAATTGCGCACCACGTTGCGGTTGCGAATCTGCACCGTGCCTTCATACGAAGCTTCCAGGAACGAAGAATCCACCACCTGTGCGGTGCCGCCCATATGGAAAGTACGCATGGTAAGCTGGGTACCCGGTTCGCCGATCGACTGGGCAGCGATGACGCCCACGGCCTCACCCTGATTGACCGGCGTACCGCGGGCAAGATCGCGTCCGTAGCAGATCGCGCACACGCCGACCCGCATCTCGCAAGTGAGCGCCGAGCGAATGCGCACCGACTGAATGCCGGCCTTCTCGATCTTCTCCACATCGCGCTCGTCCATCAGCGTTCCGGCCTTGACCAGAACCTCACCCGACACCGGGTGCAGGATGTCGTCGAGCGATGTACGACCAAGCACACGCTGGCCGACGGAAGCGACAACCTGACCGGCATCAACGATCGGCTGCATGGTCAGACCCTTGGTCGTACCGCAATCGACCGAATTGACGATGCAATCCTGCGCGACATCGACCAGACGACGCGTGAGATAGCCCGAATTCGCCGTCTTCAAGGCGGTGTCTGCCAGACCCTTGCGGGCGCCGTGCGTGGAGTTGAAATACTCCAGAACGGTCAGGCCTTCCTTGAAGTTCGAAATGATCGGCGTCTCGATGATTTCGCCGCTAGGCTTGGCCATAAGGCCGCGCATGCCGGCAAGCTGACGCATCTGGGTGGGCGAACCACGCGCACCAGAATGCGACATCATGTAGATCGAATTCATCGGCTTCTGACGGCCGTTTTCCTCGAACTCCACGGCCTTGATACGACCCATCATCTCGTCGGCGACCTTTTCCGAGCACTTGGCCCAGGCATCGACAACCTTGTTGTACTTCTCGCCCTGAGTGATCAGGCCGTCATTATACTGCTGCTCGTATTCCTTCGCGAGCGCCTCCGTGTCGGCAACCATTTTTGCCTTCGTGTCGGGAATGACCATGTCGTCCTTGCCGAACGAAATGCCGGCGCGGCAGGCATGGGCGAAGCCCAGCGCCATGATCCGGTCGCAGAAAATGACCGTCTCCTTCTGACCGCAATGGCGATAGACGGTGTCGATCATCTTGGAGATGTTCTTCTTGGTCATCTCCTGATTGGCGGTGTCGAACGGCACATTGACGTTCTTCGGCAGAAGTTCGCCGATAATCATGCGGCCGGGGGTGGTGTCGTAAATCTTCGACACTTCCTTGCCTTCCGCATCAACACCCTTGTAGCGGCCCTTGATCTTGGCGTGCAGGGTCACGGCCTTGGTCTCCAGCGCGTGCTGGAGTTCGCCCATATCGGCGAACGCCATGCCCTCGCCCGGCTCGTTCTGGTTGACGATCGAGAGATAGTAGAGGCCAAGAACCATGTCCTGCGACGGCACGATGATCGGCGCACCGGACGCGGGATGCAGGATGTTGTTGGTCGACATCATCAGCACGCGGGCTTCGAGCTGCGCTTCCAGCGACAGCGGCACGTGAACCGCCATCTGATCGCCGTCGAAGTCGGCGTTGAAGGCGGTGCAGACCAGCGGGTGAAGCTGGATCGCCTTGCCTTCGATCAGGGTTGGCTCGAACGCCTGGATGCCGAGGCGGTGCAGCGTCGGCGCCCGGTTCAGCAGAACCGGGTGCTCGCGGATCACCTCATCGAGAATATCCCAGACTTCCGGACGCTCCTTCTCGACCAGTTTCTTCGCCTGCTTGACCGTCGAGGAGTAACCCTTGGCGTCGAGGCGGGCGTAGATGAAGGGCTTGAAGAGTTCGAGCGCCATCTTCTTCGGCAGCCCGCACTGGTGCAGCTTGAGTTCCGGCCCCGTCACGATGACCGAACGGCCGGAATAATCGACGCGCTTGCCAAGCAGGTTCTGGCGGAACCGGCCCTGCTTGCCCTTGAGCATGTCGGACAGCGACTTCAGCGGGCGCTTGTTGGCGCCGGTGATGACGCGGCCACGGCGACCATTATCGAACAGGGCGTCCACCGCCTCCTGCAGCATGCGCTTTTCATTGCGCACGATAATGCCGGGCGCACGAAGCTCGATCAGGCGCTTCAGGCGGTTATTGCGGTTGATGACGCGGCGATAGAGGTCGTTCAGGTCGGACGTCGCGAAGCGGCCGCCGTCCAGCGGAACAAGTGGACGCAGGTCCGGGGGGATCACCGGAACCACCTTCATGATCATCCACTCCGGACGATTGCCGGATTCCATGAAGTTCTCGACCACCTTGAGGCGCTTAAGATACTTCTTCTGCTTCAACTCCGACGTGGTAGTGGCCAGTTCCGTGCGCAGATCACCGGCAATCTTCTCAAGATCCATCGCCGCCAGAAGATCGTGGATAGCCTCAGCACCGATCATGGCGGTGAACGAATCCTCGCCGTATTCGTCAACGGCCAGCATGTATTCTTCTTCGGAAAGAAGCTGGTTTTCCTTCAGCGCCGTCAGGCCCGGCTCGGTCACGATGTAATTCTCGAAATAGAGAACCCGCTCGATATCCTTGAGCGTCATGTCGAGCAACGTGCCGATCCGCGACGGCAGCGACTTCAGGAACCAGATGTGAGCGACAGGTGCGGCCAGTTCGATATGACCCATGCGCTCACGGCGCACGCGTGAAAGCGTTACTTCGACACCGCACTTTTCACAGATCACGCCCTTGTACTTCATGCGCTTGTACTTGCCGCACAGGCACTCATAGTCCTTAATCGGCCCGAAGATGCGCGCGCAGAACAAGCCGTCACGCTCCGGCTTGAACGTGCGGTAATTGATGGTTTCCGGCTTCTTGATCTCGCCGAATGACCAGGACAGGATTTTTTCCGGGCTGGCGAGCGAAATCCGGATGGAATCGAACACCTGTGCCGGCGCCTGCGGGTTGAAGAGATTCATGACCTCTTGGTTCATGCCATTCTCCTTTGGGGGCCTCGAACACCCCTTTGTCATGTCATGTGCGAGTTGAGGCTCGCGACGATCGGCCGATGGCCGAGAAACTTGTCAAACTGTGGCGACCACGGCCTTCCGCGGCCGCCACAGCGGATTATTCGGCAGCGTCCGGCAAACCCACCGGCTGCTCTTCCGGCCGTGTGTTCTCCAGTTCGACATTGAGTCCGAGCGAACGCATTTCCTTGACGAGAACATTGAAACTCTCCGGAATGCCTGCCTCAAACGTGTCATCGCCACGCACAATCGCCTCATAAACCTTGGTGCGGCCGGCCACGTCGTCCGACTTCACCGTCAGCATTTCCTGCAGCGTGTAGGCGGCGCCGTAGGCTTCGAGCGCCCAGACCTCCATTTCACCGAAGCGCTGGCCGCCGAACTGCGCCTTACCGCCCAGCGGCTGCTGGGTGACGAGCGAGTATGGGCCGATCGAACGCGCATGGATCTTGTCGTCAACCAGATGGTGAAGCTTGAGCATGTAGATGTAGCCCATCGTCACCTTACGATCGAACGGCTCGCCGGTGCGCCCGTCATAGAGTTGCGACTGGCCCGACGAATTCAGACCCGCCTGCTCCAGCATCTCATTGATGTTGGCCTCATGCGCGCCATCGAACACCGGGGTCGCGATGGAAACCCCCCGCCGCATTTGTTCGCCAAGGCGAACGATGGATTCGTCGTCATAGTCGCGAACCGGCTCATTACGATCATTATCAGGAATAATGCTCTCGATCGTTGTTCGCAGCGACTGGACATTGCCACCCGCCTTGTAGGCATCGACCAGTTCACCGATCTTCTTGCCCATGCCCGAACATGCCCAGCCTAGATGCGTCTCCAAAATCTGGCCGACATTCATGCGAGAAGGCACGCCAAGCGGATTGAGCACGATATCAGCGTGCGTACCATCCTCAAGGAACGGCATATCCTCGACAGGAACGATGCGCGACACGACACCCTTGTTGCCATGGCGGCCGGCCATCTTGTCGCCGGGCTGCATTTTGCGCTTCACCGCGACGAAGACCTTGACCATCTTCATCACGCCCGGAGGCATTTCATCGCCGCGCTGCACCTTTTCGACCTTATCCATGAAACGCTGCTCCAGCGCCTTCTTGGAATCGTCGTACTGGCCACGCAGGGCCTCCAGTTCGCTCTGCAACTTTTCGTTCTCGACAGCGAACTGCCACCACTGAGAACGGGGGTAGTCGTCCAGTGTCTCCTTGGCGAGCGTTGAGCCCTTCTTGAAGCCCTTCGGCCCGGCAATCGCTTGCTTGCCGACGAGAACGTCGGAAAGGCGTGCATACACGTTGCGGTCAAGAATCGCCTGCTCGTCGTCGCGGTCCTTGGCCAGACGCTCAATTTCCTCGCGCTCGATCGCCATGGCGCGCTCGTCTTTCTCCACGCCATGGCGGTTGAAGACGCGCACCTCAACGATTGTGCCGAAGGTGCCTGGAGGCATGCGCATGGAGGTATCGCGCACATCGGAAGCTTTTTCACCGAAGATGGCACGCAGAAGTTTTTCTTCCGGTGTCATCGGACTTTCGCCCTTCGGCGTGATCTTGCCGACCAGAATATCGCCCGGCTGCACCTCCGCCCCGATATAGACGATGCCGGCCTCATCGAGATTCTTCAGCGCTTCTTCCGAGACATTCGGAATGTCACGCGTGATTTCCTCTGGCCCGAGTTTGGTGTCGCGCGCCATGACTTCAAATTCCTCGATATGGATCGAGGTGAAGACGTCATCAGCGACGATACGCTCGGAGAGCAGGATCGAGTCTTCGTAATTGTAGCCGTTCCACGGCATGAACGCGACGAGCACGTTTCGGCCGAGCGCCAGATCGCCGAGATCGGTCGAGGGACCGTCGGCGATGATATCGCCCTTCTCGATGCGGTCGCCTACCTTCACTAGCGGACGCTGGTTGATGCAGGTGTTCTGGTTCGAGCGCTGGAATTTCATCAGTCGGTAGATATCGACACCCGATTTACCGGGATCAAGATCTTCCGTCGCACGAATGACGATACGGGTCGCGTCCACCTGGTCGACGATGCCGCCGCGGCGAGCGCCGATGGCAGCCCCAGAATCGCGAGCCACAATCGGCTCCATTCCCGTCCCAACGAACGGTGCTTCAGCACGCAGTAGGGGTACAGCCTGACGCTGCATGTTGGAGCCCATCAGCGCGCGGTTGGCGTCGTCGTTCTCGAGGAACGGGATCAGGGCTGCGGCGACCGACACCATTTGCTTCGGCGACACGTCCATCAGGTCGACGTTCTCACGCGGCGCCATCATCACCTCGCCAGCGTTACGGCAAATGACGAATTCATCAACGAAATGCCCCTCGCTGTCGAGTTCGGCATTGGCCTGCGCAACAAAGTGCTTGGCCTCTTCCATCGCCGACAGATAGACGACATCGTCGGTCAGTTTGCCGTCGACGATCTTGCGATACGGACTTTCGATGAAGCCGTATTTGTTGACGCGGGCAAAGGTGGCCAGCGAGTTGATCAGGCCGATATTCGGGCCTTCCGGCGTCTCGATCGGGCAGATGCGGCCATAATGCGTCGGATGCACGTCGCGCACCTCGAAGCCTGCCCTTTCACGGGTAAGGCCGCCCGGTCCGAGCGCCGACAGGCGGCGCTTGTGGGTGATCTCCGAGAGCGGGTTATTCTGATCCATGAACTGCGAAAGCTGCGAGGAGCCAAAGAACTCGCGCACGGCAGCAGCAGCCGGCTTCGCGTTGATCAGGTCCTGCGGCATCACCGTATCGATCTCGATCGAAGACATGCGTTCCTTGATCGCACGCTCCATCCTGAGCAGACCAACGCGATACTGGTTTTCCATCAGTTCGCCGACAGAACGCACGCGACGGTTGCCCAGATTGTCGATGTCGTCGATCTCGCCCTTGCCGTCGCGCAATTCGACCAGCGTCTTGACCACGGCAAGGATATCCTCCTTGCGCAGCACGCGCACCGTGTCCTCGGCGTCCAGTTCGAGACGCATGTTCATCTTGACGCGGCCGACGGCCGAAAGATCATAGCGCTCGCTGTCGAAGAACAGCGAGTTGAACATGGCTTCGGCCGTCTCCAGCGTCGGCGGTTCGCCGGGACGCATGACGCGATAAATATCGAACAGCGCGTCCTGACGGCTCTCGTTCTTATCGACAGCCAGGGTGTTGCGGATATAGGCGCCGACATTGACATGGTCGATGTCGAGAATCTGGATTTCGTCCACGCCGGTATTCAGCAAATCAATCAGATTGCCCTTCTTCTGACCGGTTTTGGCATCGACGGTCATGTCGAGTTCATCACCCGCCTCGAGATAAATCTCGCCGGTTTCGGGATTGACGATGTCCTCGGCAATGTAGGCCCCGATCAGGTCCTCCTCCGTTGCCTTGATCGCCTTGAGGCCCTTTTCGGAGAGTTGCTTGGCCTGACGCGCGGTGATCTTTTTGCCGGCCTCGACCACGACCTCACCGGTATCGGCGTCAATCAGGTCGCCGACAGCCTTGAGGCCGCGGAAGCGCTCGACATTGAAAGGAACACGCCAGTGATCACCGGCTTTGGTGTAGGTGATCTTGTCGTAAAAGGTGGACAGGATCTCCTCGCCATCCATGCCCAGCGCCATGAGCAGCGACGTCGCCGGGATCTTGCGGCGACGGTCGATGCGGGCATGCACGACGTCCTTGGAATCAAACTCGATATCGAGCCACGAGCCGCGATAGGGGATGACGCGCGCGGCAAACAGAAGCTTGCCCGACGAGTGCGACTTGCCCTTGTCGTGGTCGAAGAAGACGCCCGGCGAACGGTGCATCTGGGAAACGATGACGCGCTCGGTGCCGTTGACGATAAACGTGCCGTTCAGCGTCATGAGCGGCATGTCGCCCATGTAGACGTCCTGCTCCTTGATGTCCTTGATGGACTTCGCACCCGTATCCTCGTCAATATCGAACACGATCAGGCGCAGCGTCACCTTCAGCGGGGCTGCGTAGGTCAGGTCGCGCTGACGGCACTCGTCAACGTCGAATTTCGGCGCCTCGAACTCGTACTTGACGAATTCCAGCATCGAGGAACCGGAAAAATCCTGGATCGGGAAGACCGACTTGAAAACGGCCTGCAAGCCCTCGTCGAGGCGACCGCCTTCGGGCTCGTCAACCATCAGGAACTGATCATAAGAGGCCTTCTGCACCTCGATCAGGTTCGGCATCTCCGCAATTTCAGGGATTTTCCCGAAAAACTTACGTACGCGTCTGCGGCCATTGAAAGTCTGGGTCTGGGCCATCGTCGCTCCTTAACTCACATCTCGAGGCGAACCTCGCCGCGGTTCGTCCTGCCAGTGTTGGCCGCCTGTTGGGGGCCATTTTCATAACCGCCCGGCAGCGGTCGTATCATTCGCATCGGCCGCCTTATCGGCAGCCGGTAAAACGCCTGAAAACCCGTTTCCGGAAGGCCGTTTCGGCCCTCAGGAAAGGGGTTTCCCTCTACCTTTTCCCCGCAGGGATGGCGGGCAGCGCCAAGCCACCCGCCAAAACCGCAGCTTACTTCAGCTCGACCTTGGCGCCGGCCTTCTCAAGCTGTTCCTTGATCTTGTCGGCATCAGCCTTCGAAACGGCTTCCTTGACAGGCTTGGGAGCTGCTTCGACCAGATCCTTGGCTTCCTTGAGGCCGAGACCGGTAATGGCACGGACTTCCTTGATAACCTCGATCTTCTTGTCACCGGCAGCAGCCAGAATGACGTCGAATTCAGTCTTCTCTTCGGCCGGAGCTGCGGCAGCGGCGCCACCAGCAGCGGCGACAGCCACCGGCGCGGCGGCGGAAACGCCCCACTTTTCTTCCAGAAGCTTCGAAAGTTCGGCCGCCTCGAGGACGGTCAGATTCGAAAGCTCGTCTACGATCTTGGAAAGATCAGCCATTTTTCAATTCCTTCTTAAGATTCGAACGTGTCTGTGTGTTGTTGAGGAACGGCCTCATGCCGCCTCGTCCTTCCGGGCATAAGCGCCAATGACGCGTGCGACCTGGCCGGCCGGCGCATTGACGATTTGGGCGATCCGGGTAGCCGGCGTAGAAATCATGCCGACAATCTTGGCGCGCAGTTCGTCGAGCGACGGCAGCGAGGCAAGCGCCTTCACACCGTCGGCATCGAGCGAGGTCTGCCCCATTGCGCCACCGAGAATGATCAGCTTGTCATTCCCCTTGGCGAAATCGGACGCGACCTTTGGCGCCGTAACCGGATCCTCCGAATAAGCGATCAGCGTCTGTCCCTTGAACAGATCGATGATGTTTTCGGAGTCCGTACCCTGAAGAGCGATCTTGGCGAGACGGTTCTTCGCGACTTTGACAGTGCCACCGGCTGCGCGCATCTTCGTACGAAGATCGTTCATCTGCGCAACGGTGATACCGGCATAGTGGGCCACGACGACTGAGCCCGCCGCCTTGACGGCGCCGTTCAGGTCCGTGACGAGTTCGCGTTTTTCCGCTCTGTCCACTGCCTATCTCCAGTTGATCCCTGCCCCATTCGCGGAAACAGAAATCGGTTGCCTTTTGCCGGCCGGGCTTCCATTTTCGGATCGCTCGAACGGCGGTTCAGGGATCCTGCCCCCTTTCGCCACATCGGCGGTTTCCCGGCGATGCGCAGACAAAAGGCATACACGGTTCGAACCTTCCAAATGAGCTTTCGCTCCTTGTCGGGTCTTCACCCGTCTCATGCAGGCTTTCCGATTAAGGCTTCGGGCCGAGGCCGTTCGCCGCCTGCAATCTCGGACAGGATTGCCGGATCTCTTTCGATCTCCGGCATTTCGACCCCCGATGGACTGGGAGCCGAATTTCTTGTCAGACCGGCTTTATATCGGCCGATCCGAAAATCAGATCAGGACGCCGGGGTCAGCGACGCGAGGTCGAGCTTGAGGCCCGGCCCCATGGTCGAGGTGATCGAGACCTTCTTGACGTAGTTGCCCTTGGCGCCTGTCGGCTTGGCCTTGGTCACAGCATCGGCAAAGGCACGAACGTTTTCTTCCAACGCCTTGACGTCGAAGGAAATCTTGCCGACGCCGCCATGCACGATACCGGCCTTCTCGACGCGGAACTCAACCGCGCCGCCCTTCGAAGCCTTGACGGCCGCAGCGACATCAGGCGTCACGGTGCCAACCTTCGGGTTCGGCATCATGCCGCGCGGGCCGAGCACCTTACCAAGACGACCGACGAGCGGCATCATGTCAGGTGTGGCGATGCAACGATCGAAGTCGATCGTGCCCTTCTGGACAATCTCGACCAGATCCTCCGCACCGACGATGTCGGCACCGGCGGCCTTGGCTTCCTCGGCCTTGTCACCACGTGCGAACACAGCCACGCGGACCGTACGGCCCGTGCCGTTCGGCAGATTGACCACGCCGCGAACCATCTGGTCGGCATGGCGCGGGTCAACGCCGAGATTCATCGCCACTTCGATGGTTTCATCGAACTTCACCGCCGAGCGGTCCTTGAGCAGTTTCAGCGCCTCGTCGAGGGCATAGGCTTTGTCCGGGTCGATGCCCTCGCGGGACTTGGTGACACGCTTTGCAATCTTAGCCATGATCTCAGCCCACCACTTCCAGGCCCATCGAACGGGCGGAGCCTTCGATCATCTTGACCGCGGCATCGACGTCGTTGGCGTTCAGGTCCTTCATCTTCGCTTCTGCGATCTCGCGCAACTTGTCGCGCGAAACGGTGCCCGCCTTGGCCTTACCCGGTTCCTTGGAGCCCGACTTCAGGTTGGCCGCCTTCTTCAGGAAGTACGTCACCGGGGGCGTCTTCATGACGAAGGTGAACGACTTGTCCTGATAATAGGTGATGACGACGGGGATGGGCGAACCCTTCTCCATTTCCTGGCTCTGCGCGTTGAACGCCTTGCAGAATTCCATGATATTGATGCCACGCTGACCAAGCGCAGGGCCGATCGGGGGCGACGGCGTCGCCGAACCCGCGGGGACCTGGAGCTTGAGCTGGCCCGCAATCTTTTTAGCCATACTCTTTCCTGCCTCTGTTCATGCCGGCCCTATCTATGCCGGCGGTTGCAGTCTGGTGGTCCGGTTCACGCCGCCGGCTAAGCAGCGATCGCCTCCCACCGTTATGACGGCGAAAATAACACGCCGCCAACCCACCGCCCGAAAGCGACAAAGCTCGATCAACCCTTCTCGACCTGACCGAATTCAAGATCGACAGGCACAGCGCGCCCGAAGATCGACACCTCAACCTTGAGCCGCGCGCGCTCCTCGTCCACTTCCTGAACGAAACCGTTGAAGGACGCGAAAGGTCCGTCGGCGACGCGGATCGCCTCGCCAATCTCGAAAGTGACAGACGGCTTCGGTCGCTCCACGCCCTCCTGCACCTGATGCAGGATACGCTCGGCTTCCTTGTCGGTAATGTGCATCGGCTTGGCCGTATGCCTGTCTTCGCCGAGAAAACCGGTCACCCGAGGGGTGTTCTTGACCAGGCTGATCACCGCATCGTTAAGCTCGGCCTTGAGCAGCACATAACCAGGAAAGAATTTACGCTCGGCATCGACCTTCTTGCCGCGACGAACCTCGACCACCTTCTCGGTCGGCACGACGATCTGCTCTATCCGATCACTCAACCCCTTCTGCTTGGCTTTGTTCTCGATATCCTCGGCGACCTTCTTTTCGAAGTTCGAATAAGCGTGGACGATGTACCAGCGCGCGGTCATTTCAAAAACGTCTCCGTATTCGCCGGACTTTATTGGCCAAGGCCAAGGATGCGCTCGACGGCGAACCCCAACACAAGGTCAGCCCCGAAAAAAAACAGCATGGTAAGGGCTGCGAAAATGAGCACCATCACCGTAGAAATCAGGGTCTCGCGCCGGGTGGGCCACGTCACCTTCGCAGTTTCGGATCGAACCTGCTGAAGGAAGACAAAGGGATTGAGTGTCTTCGAAGCCATACGCCGCTCTGCTTTCAAGACCCGTTTACCGGGTCTCCTGGATGGTCCCGCCGACCGGGACGTGCCGCATGAAAGAAGATCACGGCCGAATCAGCTCGCCAAATCTTCCATGCAAATCAGACGCGCAAAGCCGGGGTTCCAGCTCCACGCGCCGCGTGTCTGTTTCTTCTACATAAAACCGATTCTTGATCCACGCAAGTGGCAAGTACCCGCTTTACGACCAAGCGCCGCCTCGGAACCATCCAGTCGTTCCGTCCCGGCTATGGTGTTCTTATGCCTCAATGCGCCTGATATGGCAAGGCTCGTACGATTTTCAACCGGCAACGGCAAAATGATGGCAGGGGCAGCAGGGTTCGAACCCGCGACCTGCGGTTTTGGAGTGCCTCAATGCGCCTGATATGGCAAGGCTCGTACGATTTTCAACCGGCAACGGCAAAATGATGGCAGGGGCAGCAGGGTTCGAACCCGCGACCTGCGGTTTTGGAGACCGCCGCTCTACCAACTGAGCTATACCCCTAATCACTTCGGCCTGGTCGCTTGGTAGGCGGTCACCCTGAGACTGACTCTTGGGAGATCACGCTTCGACCGCGCCGTTCCTAATCGTTCAGCGCGAAAGCTTCAAGCTGTTTTGAATGAAAAATGGCAGCTCTCGAAAGAGCCGCCATTATTCCTGTTGAAAGGCTCAGGGCCGCTTACTCAACGATTGCGGCGACGATGCCGGCGCCGACGGTGCGGCCGCCTTCGCGGATGGCGAAGCGCAGGCGCTCCTCCATGGCGATCGGCACGATCAGTTCGACGTCAACCGTGATGTTGTCGCCCGGCATCACCATCTCCGTGCCCGCAGGAAGCGTGACGATGCCCGTCACATCCGTCGTGCGGAAGTAGAACTGCGGACGATAATTGGTGAAGAACGGTGTGTGACGGCCACCCTCCTCCTTCGTCAGAATGTACGCCTCGGCCTTGAACTTCTTGTGCGGCTTGACCGAGCCCGGCTTGGCCAATACCTGGCCGCGCTCCACGCCCTCACGATCGACACCGCGCAACAGCGCGCCGATATTGTCGCCAGCCTGACCCTGGTCAAGCAGCTTGCGGAACATCTCAACGCCCGTGCAGGTCGTCTTCGACGTCGGACGGATGCCGACGATCTCAAGCTCTTCGCCAACCTTGACCACGCCGCGCTCAACGCGACCCGTCACAACCGTGCCGCGGCCCGAAATCGAGAACACATCCTCGATCGGCATCAAAAACGGCTTGTCGATCGGACGCTCCGGCGTCGGAATGTACTCATCCACAGCCGCCATCAGTTCGCGAACCGCATCCTCGCCAAGCTTCTTGTCCGAATCCTCCAGCGCCGCAAGCGCCGAACCCTTGATGATCGGCGTGTCGTCACCCGGAAACTCGTACTTCGACAGAAGTTCGCGAACTTCCAGTTCCACCAGTTCCAGAAGCTCAGGGTCGTCAACCTGATCGCACTTGTTCAAAAACACCACAATCGCCGGAACGCCAACCTGACGGGCAAGCAGAATGTGCTCGCGCGTCTGCGGCATCGGACCGTCAGCCGCAGAAACAACCAGGATCGCGCCGTCCATCTGCGCCGCACCCGTGATCATGTTCTTCACATAGTCGGCATGGCCAGGGCAATCGACATGCGCATAGTGACGGTTCGGCGTCTCATACTCCACATGCGATGTCGAAATCGTGATGCCACGCGCCTTCTCTTCAGGCGCCGCGTCAATCTGGTCATACGCCTTGAAGTCACCAAAATACTTCGTAATCGCCGCCGTCAATGACGTCTTGCCATGGTCAACGTGACCAATCGTGCCAATGTTCACATGAGGCTTATTGCGCTCGAATTTACCTTTTGCCAT
>NZ_MDET01000031.1 GCF_002075885.1 Manganibacter manganicus | reverse complement strand
TCTAAGAGCCTGACTCAGAAAGATCGATTTGATTTCAGGGGTTTTGCGAGCCGCCGGGTGAGTAGTCGGATACTGGCGACGAAGATCCATGCCTCGGCCGAGGCGATCGTTTTCTCGAAGTCCCTGGCCAATCGACGGCATCGTCCGAGCCAGGCGAAGGTCCGTTCTACTACCCATCGGCGCGGTAGCAGCTCAAAGCCCTTTGCCTTGTCCGTTCGCTTGACGATCTCCAGCACAAAGCAGCCGCTCCTTTTCAGTGCGCCCTTCAGCTTCGGGCCCGCATAGCCACCGTCAGCGAAGACGTGGCGCAGCCATGGCCAGCGCTTCACGATGGACTTGAGCACCTGCGCCGCGCCGTCGCGATCCTGAACCGCCGCGCTGTGAACGACGAGGCCGACCAGGAGCCCGCTGGTGTCGGTCACGATATGGCGCTTGCGGCCATTGATCTTCTTGCCTGCGTCGAAGCCCCGGATACCACCGCTTTCAGTGGTCTTGACGGACTGGCTGTCGATGACGCCGGCGGACGGACTTGCCTCCCGGCCCTCCTGCTCCCGGGCCGCCATCACCAGTGTGTTGTTGACGGCGCGCAGGATGCCGATATCGCGCCAGGCATAGAAGTAGTTCTGCACCGTGGTGAAGGGTGGGAAGTTCTTCGGCAACATGCGCCATTGGCAGCCGGTCGACGCCATGTAGAGGATTGCGTTCACCACCTCGCGCAGGTTTGCCACACGCGGCCGACCAACCGGCCTCGGTCCAGGCAGCAAGGGCGCGATCAGCGCCCATTCCCCATCGCTCAGGTCACTTGCGTAGCGCGCCGCCTCGCGGGCATAATCGCGCCGAGTGATATCAGTCCACGGCATCGTGCTCTCCATCGAATCTTCGCAAATCCGACGGAATCACAACCTGCTGATATCACTCAACTTTTTAGGTCAGGCTCTAAGACGCGTGTGCCGGGTGCAGGGTTGTCTTCGCGGTCAACATCGGTTGCCGCATGCTGGAGCTTCGCGGGAGGAGCCTTCAAATGTATTCGGCGCACTCAGCTGAGCCAGCGGTGCGACCCCATCTAGCGGAATGGCTCTGTCCACGTCCCGGCAGGGACGTCTCGGCGCGCTCAGAGACTGAACGCGATCCTCAAAGCTGTCACGCTGCCGCTCCGGCGGTCCGGTCGAAGAACTCGCCGGTCTTGAGCATCGCATGCATTGTCACCGCCAGTTTTCGTGCCACGGCAACGGCGGCTCGTTTGAAGCCGATCCTCTCCCGGAGTCTCAGGCCCCATGTCCGCAGGCTGCTGTCGGCGCAGCTGCGGGTCAGGATGACCGTCGCAGCTTCGTAGAGAAGCCCTCGCAAATGGCGGTCGCCCCGTCGGGATATGTGACCATCGTAGTCGATCTCGCCCGATTGGTAGCGCCTCGTCGTCAGGCCGAGCCAGGCGCCGACGGAGCGAGACTTCTTGAAGTTGTCCGGGTCCTCAATGGCGGTCGCAAAGGAAGTCGCGGTGATCGCGCCGACACCGGGGATCGACATAAGTATGCGGCATGCCTGGCTCTGACGTGCATCTGCAACGAGCTGGCGCCCAAGCTCGGTGGCACGAGTGCGAATGCCGCGCCAGGCCTCCAGCATCGGCAGCACGATGGACGCAAGCCCGTCCTGATCGACAAGCAGTCTACGGACATTCTTCTCGAAGGCGCTTCCCTTGCCCGCGGGAACAAGCAGTCCGAATGTCTTCATGAGTCCGCGGATCTGGTTTGAGAATTAGGTGGTGATCCTGACCAGCCTCGTGCGTGCCGCCACGAGCGTGCGCGTCAGCATGCTGTCGAACCCTTTCACACGCACCTCACGAAAGAAGCCTACCTCGGCAAGATGCGCCAAGCCGGCGCGTCTTCCCATCGCTCTTGGGTATGTCGACCCGCCGCACCGGCGGCGGAAAGTAGCTGCCCGACGTCAGCCGATTCCAGAGCTTGTACAGGTTGTTCGCAAGATCAACCTCAAAGTCCGCAACTCGTCTGGCCGTCAACGCCAGCCGCTCCTTGGTTGGCTCTAACCCTCTTATATGCTTCCCATACCTCCCTTTTCGGAATCGCATACGGCTTTGCTCTATCCACAAGGATCCTCCCGTCGCCGGTTGTCCTCGCTCCAGAGCTGAACAACGCAACCCCTTCGCTCCAGCCCCATTACAGGACCTTCAACACTACTACGGGCTGCTCCGCCCCTGTGCCCCGCTTCGGTAATCTCACCCTCGCAGGGACCACCTGCTTGGGTTTCTCCCTTAACATCGGAGCGACAGGTTCCCGCGTTCCACACGAAAGCCTGGTGAAGATTCACGCCGCCTTCATGCCGGATGCCGCCTGGGCAGAAATCAGGTCGCCCCCCAGACTTGTCCCGGGCTAACGAATTCCTCCCGGTTTCGACATCATCTTGCACTTTTCGGCACGTCATCAGCGGTTCGCTTGCGCTCGTCTCTCTAAACCTCACCTGACGGACTAAGGTCCGCCTTTTCTACAACGCTCACCACCACGGCTCTTTACCGTCGCAGCTTGCAGTGGTTTGAAACCTACCCCTGACGGTCGGTTTCGAGGGGCCTACCCCCATCTTTCGTGCAGCTCGGCTCCCACATTGCTGTGGGTGCCTCGCGGCACACCTTCATCCAGGTGCCAAACATCGCTGGAGTTTGGTGGTTTCCGCCGCAAACGGCCAGCATATTCCGGGCCGAACTTCTTGGCCCAGCACCGGACCGTGTCATAAGAGACGACGATGCCTCGTTCCAGCAGCATCTCTTCCACCAAGCGCAGGCTCAGCGGAAATCGAACGTACAGCCAGACCGCATGAGCAATGACAGCGGGCGGAAAACTATGACGTTTGTAACTGACAGTAGACTGGACCATGACTGCTGATTATCGGCCACAGCTTCACCCGAGTTAACCTGACATCACCTTACGGATCGATCAAAATGGCGGCCTTTGAACATAGCAAGCTCTCCCCGAAAAGCAGAGGTCTTCATGCCAGACATGGGTTGCCATTCCGTTTGCGACAGAACCGTCTTTGCGCGTCAGCGCAGTACGCCGCGCCGCCACAGCCGCCATAGGACCGGCCCCGAAGCGAGGATCGGATGGCGCCTCTGCCAGGGCGACAGGCGGATCTCGACGCCGGAGTGACGCGCGATCTTCCAGACGATGTAGTCGGCGCCGCCCTTGAAGGTGAAGGCCGCCTTGGCAAGCCGCGCCATGTTGAGCGGCTTGGCGAGAAGCCGCCGCCGCCACCACGCCCCTAACGCGGTGCGCCTTTCGGCTGTCGAGACAAGCGGTCTCAGACTGCCGTCCGCCCGCTGCTCGGTCTCGATCCCCGCGGTTTGCAGCGCCGGGACGAGAATGGCCGCGAAACGCTCCGGTGCGGCATCGACGATGCTCACCGCACGACCCGCCTTCTCCACGCGCAGCTCGGAGGCATAGGTGCGGGCAAAGAGCTCGTGCCAGAAGGCAAGCGGTGGCCCCTCCTCTGGGCCGAGGCGCGCAGCCCATGCCGCCGCCGTGGCCACGGCGGCACCGACGGCGGCAATTAGGCGCTGCGTGCTTGCCTCGTCACGCGCAAAGACCAGCGCCACCGGCTGAGCGAAGCGGGCCCAGACGGAACTATCGAGGCTGTACCCGCGCGTCAGCCGGGTGAACTGGGAGAGCGAGAGGATCGCGACCTTGGCGCGCAGCACTCCGCCCTCTACCGCCATCTCGTGATGTTCGACATTGGGCGGCAACAGTCTGTTTGCGATTCTCGTGGCAGGGCCACGCGGCCAGTCTTCCAGTTGCTCCAGAACGACATAGAAATCGAGCACGCCTGAGAGATCGCCCGAGCGCAGAGAGGAACCGTAAAACAGGATGCCGAACGGCGCGCGCCTCGCCTCTGCTGCAAGTTTTTCGGCAAAAGCGCTCACAGCCGGAACGACCGACATCGCCAGTTCCGCGCGGATGTGTTCTCGAAGGGGGGTCATGGCGCAAGGAACTCGACTGTTGGCCCTGCCTCGATGCTCACCATCCCGTCCGGCCCGGCCCTGAAGGCTTCGCCGTCCAGGATGAACGGATCGCCGAGGCGAAGGCGCAGCGTGGAGGCTCGGCCGCTGCGATAGCCAGCCTCCTCCATCCAATGCGTCGGCCGGCTGCGAAGCACGGGTACCAGCGCGCGAGAAAGCCGCTGCGGCGGCGCCTCGACGTCAAGATAGCGCAGCGCTCCCTCGCCCTCGCCCCAGAACGGCCAGACGCCGAGCATGAAGCGTTCGAGCGTAGTTGCCAGGAACAGGAAGCGGCGGCTCTCCTCGCAGACGCCGGCCGCACCGACAGAAACACTCAGCGGCTCACCGGCGCGCCATTCGGCCCGCTGCGGCCCGGCGATGGCGGCCAGCAACGAACGGCCCAGTGCCGCAGCCGTGCGCAAGCGCGCGCCTGCTCCTTCCCCCACGCCTCGCTTCGAAAGCTCGACGGCGCGGCGAAACGCGCCGACGCCGAGCACGAAGCCAAGGTGACGCGCCTCGCCCATTGCGACACGCATGGCCACGCGACATTCGCGGCGCGGGCCCGCCATTCCCTCTGATGCAGCAAGCTTGGCAACGAGGGCCGCCAATGCCCTCTCTCCGCTGCCCCACGTGCCGACATCTGCGGCGATGACATTGGTCTTGCCCGATGCGAGAAGCGCCAGTGGGGGGATGTGCTCGAAATGGAGGGAAGCCGCGCTCAACACGTCGCGGATCGTGCCGTCGCCGCCGTCGATGACGAGAACATCGACCTTGCGTTCGGCGAATTCCGCCAGCGCCGCCTCGAGGGCGGCATGCGTGGCCGGTCGGCGCAGCATCACGCGATTCCCCAGGGCGCCCATGTCGACCGGCGCACGACCGTTGTTCTTCCGGCTGGCGGGATTGTGGATGATGCCGAGCAGGCTCACGCCGCGAGCCATGATGTGATGGGCCCGCGCCGCCGTGCAAGCAGCGCTTGGACGATCTGGAGGAGATGCACGAAGAAGCAGATCACGGTCCAGGCGGCGACCGCGGCGATGCCCCAATCCGGGCGGCCGGCAAGGCTCGCCAGGGTCAGGATCACGAGATTAGGATTGCGCCTCGCCGTGACGCCGCGAAACCAGCTGTCGAACGGGCGCCAGATATGCATCTCGATCCTGAACCACCACAGGAAGATGCCTTCCTCGATGCGCTGGGCGACATAGCCGGCAACGATGATCGCGAGCGCCAGACCGGCATGGCTGAGCGGATGCCCGCTCGCTGGCAGGCCGGCGATCCAGGCCCACCACCAGAAGGGCGGATGCACCAGATCGATGCCGTGGTCGAGCGCGTCGCCGGCTTTGCTGAAATTCATCGTCACGCGGGCAAGCTTGCCGTCGACCGTGTCGAGAAAGGTCATCACCCAGGCCGCGACCAGCCCCGCCCCATAGGCGCCGATCCAGAACAGCCAGAAGGCGACGAGCACCAGCGCCAGGCTCAACCAGGTCACGTGGTTGGGCGTGATGCCCAGATTGGCGCACCAGCCGGTGACCATTTGCGCCGGGCGCGGCCAGACATGCTTGGTGACGAAATCCGTCACGCCCTTGTAGGAGCCTTGGAAGGTGCGGTCGCGGATCTGCGGCAGCGTCTCCGCCTTGAGCGGCATCAGGAATGGCACTTCGCGCTTGCGCAGCTTGTTGTCGAAGCCGCCGGCAAGTTCCAGCGGCGAGCACACCCGCATGCCTTCCGGCGCTTGCGTCTCGCCAGCTTCGATCATGCGCCGAGCCTGCTCTGCATCGGCACCGCAAACATGCGTGGCGACCGGCGTGCCGTCCTCGGCTAAAAGCACCGTATCGGGTGCGCGCATGAGCGCCACGATCAGGCGCTGGTCGAATACCCAATCGGCGCGGATAAGGATCACGGAGGACAGTTTGGGCAGCGTCGGCCCTGCCGCCTCCGTGCGCGCCAGTCCAGCGCGCTCGAAGGAACGGCGCAGGCGCTCGGCCCCCGACATGCCCCAGATCGTCATCGGCGCCTGTCCGATCAGGATCACTGCCTGCATGGGCGCGCCCTCGGCGGCAAGATCGGCCTTTGGCAAGCCGCATCCTCCTTTGGTCATTTTCGTGCTTCCTTAGCGGATTTCGCCCGGGTGCGAAATCAGCTTTCGCTGCCGTACCGGCAAGGCGCCGCGGTGTCCATTGCCCGCTCTCGGCCGCAGGGGAATCGGGTGAGTTAATTCTCACGAGATGAGGCTAACGAGAAAGTCTTCGTCCCAAGCTGCTGTCAATCGTTTCGTCGTCATGGAATGCTTGGCTGGATGACGGCGCAACAGGTTGTGAGCGATATGTTTGATGGTGGTGAAATTGGCCGGGGCATGCTCGGTTCGGACCCGGCATTCGTCGTCTCCGAAGAGGCAGTCCATCAGCCAGTGCATGCTCTCGACAAACCAATGGCGACGGACAACGGCACCGAGCTTGTCGGCCTTGTCGGTTGACGAGGTGATGTAGAAGCGGGTTTCACGTTCGACCTTGGCGTCGCTCTCGCGCTCGCTCTGGACCATCACCACGGCCTTCAATCCGGGCCAGCCAATAACCCCCAGCGGAGCTGGGGGTTTGACGGGGAACCGCCATAGGCGGTTATGAAGGTTTTTGAGACAAGAGTTGGAACTTCAGGAGGACGAGAGCTTGAGTTGCATCTGGTCCAACTGCTTGTCCGCCAGCTCCTGATTCCTGATATAGGCGCGGATCATTTCTTCATCACGACCGATGGTGGAAACGAAATAACCTCTGGCCCAGAATTTGTGCCCCAGAAAATTGCGCATCTTGCGTTCCACATTCTGCGCAACCCAGATCGAGCTCTTCCCTTTCAGATATCCGACGACCTCCGCCACCGAATATTTCGGCGGGATCGAGATCAGGATATGCACATGGTCAGGCATCAGGTGCCCTTCCTCGATCCGGCATTCCTTGCGCCGGGCCAGGTCGTGGAATACATTTCCCTGATCGTCGGAGGTGCCCAAAAAGTGCTTTCTTGCGGTACTTCGGCGTGAACACGACATGGTACTTGCACTCCCATGTCGCGTGATTAGTTATGACCCTGTGACATTGTGATCTCCTTGAGGGCCTCGCGGTTCCCAAGGAGATCATCTGACGTCAGGACCCTATTCCCGAAGCCGTATAACTGCCGTTATTCGCTCCGGCAGAGCCGGAGGCTTAGCGGATAGAGTTATGGCGCTCCTGGAGCCAGCCGATGTCATGGAAGACGGTGGTGCGGCGGGTCCCGATGTGGCCGTGATCGCCATCCACCGTCTTGTCCTGGCTGATCGTGGTATCTTTGAAATTGTTGGTCTTTTGCTCGTTGGCGAAGAGCTCGACCTCCGCATGAAGGGTGCCCTGGTTACCCTTCGAGGCCAGGACGTAGTCGGCCTTCTTGTCGATGATCTTAGCCGCGATCTCACGCTGGCAACCCATGGCGTCGATGGTGACGATGGCGCCCTCGATGGCCAGCATGTCCAGAAGCTTGGGGATGGCGACGATCTCATTGGACTTCTGCGCCACCTTGACCTGCCCGAGCACCAGACGCTGACGGGCGGCGAAGCCCGAGACCATGTGAATGGGGTTCAGGCCGCCCTTCTTCTGATAGGAGCGCCGGCTGGTCTTGCCATCGATGGCGATCACCTCAGCCGGCGCCCCGGTCAGCATTGCGACCCAGGCGACGAAACACTTCTGGAACGGCTCGGGGTCGAGCGCGGCGAACACCTCGCCCAACGGTCATGATCGGGCGTCCCATTCGCAAAGGGTCGAAAGCGCCGCAGCAGAGCGAGCTTCGTTTTCCCGAACTGCGCGATGGCAGTGAAGGTCTCAGCCCCGGCCACAACCGCAAGCAAGGAGAGCAGCAAGATCTCGTCAAGCGGATAGATGACCTTGCTGAGTTGCCGTGGATTCGGCAAATCAGCAAAATGATCCATAAAAACAACGCCCTCCAGTATCGCCTCGTCGGCCGTACCCATCGCCGGAATCTCCCAACCGAATCAATTGGGGACTCACAGATTCAGCACTTGCGCCATATGTCACGCGCTAACTCACCCGATTGCCCTGCTCTCGGCCGATAATGCACTGGCCTTAGCCCTCGGCTTCGAATATACAAAGACCCGTTTCGAACACGTCTGGAGCGCCGATGCCAAACGCGACCATGGTCAAATTCGGATATCCCCGCACAAGCGTGGCGGATACGGCGCATTGGAGCATCCAGCTTCGCCCGCAACAGCCGACGCTGGGCTCGCTCGTGCTCGTGTGCAAGGGGGAGGCGCAGGCTTTTTCCGACATCGGCGCCGAGGCATTCGCCGACCTGCAGCACGCAATTGCCGGCATCGAACGCATGCTCGGTGCATTCGTCGCCTATCAGCGCATCAATTATCTGATGCTGATGATGGTCGACCCGCATGTCCATTTCCACGTCGTGCCGCGCTACGAGGAGCCCCGCGACCATGAGGGCCGGAGCTATCCCGATGCCGGATGGCCCGGCCCACCGGCGCTTGGGCAGGCGGTGACGCCCGACGAGGCGACCACTGAGCGCATCCGCGACCGGCTGAGCACGCTCTGGAACGCATCGTGACATTGAGGCCGCCGGCAGGCTCCAGGGGCTATCGCTTCGGCATCATCGATCGCTACCTGCTGTCGCTCGTCGCCAGGCCGCTTGTGCTCTCGCTGGTCGTGGTTCTGGTAGCCCTGCTTCTGGAGCGGGTGCTGCGCCTGGTCAACATCCTGGCGGCCTTTGGCAGTAGCCAGTATTGGCTGCTCGGTGCGCTGACGGCGACGCTGGTGCCGCACTATCTGGGCCTGGCGCTTGCAGCGGCCTTCTTCGTGGCTTTGTTCGTGGCGATGATCAGGCTCGGAGACGGCTCCGAACTCGACGTCCTTCTGGCAAGCGGCCTGTCGATCTGGCGGCTGACCGTGCCTTTCGTGCTGCTTGGCTGCGCGCTCGCCATTTTCAGCCTCGCGCTCTACGGTTTCCTGAACCCAGTCTCGCGCTACGATTATCGCCGCCTGCTGCATTCGGCGATCGAGGCGGCCTGGGACGCGCATGTCCCACCCAACACTTTCGTCAAGGCCGGCCACGGCCTTACCATCGCCGCCGACACGGTGGATTCCACCGGACGCAAGCTCCTCGGCGTCTTCATCCATCGCAAGCTTGACGGGCTCGACGAAGTCACGTCGGCAGAGAGCGGGACGCTGGTACTGTCGCCCGACCGTGCCCATCTCCAGCTCATCCTGCACGATGGCGCCTTCGTCCGAGAGCATGCCGGCCTGGTGCCTGATACGGTGCGCTTCAAGAACCTGACCTTCGGCACCAAATTCGAACTCGACAGCCCGCCTTTCCGCGACCGGGGCAACAGTGAGCGGGAACTGACTTTTCCCGAATTGTGGCGCGGCATCGCCAAGGGCGATACCGAGCTCCCCGCGCCCGTCCTGAAGGCGGAGCTTGCCGACCGCATCGTACGCTCTCTGGCCCTTCCCCTCCTGCCGCTGCTGGCGATCCCTCTCAGCTTCGCATCGCGCCGGGGGTCGCGCACCACCGGCCTCATCGTGGCCGCCGTCCTGCTTGTGACCTTCAACAATGCATTGCAGCTCGGCCGCGATCTGGGTGCGGCCGGGCTCGGTTGGCCGGTGCTGACGGTCGCCACGCCCTTCCTGGTCTTCGCCGCCCTCTCCATCTGGCTTTATCTCTCAACCATGCAGCGGCCGGTGGAAGCGCCGGTGGTTCGCGTCATCGCCCGCGTCGAGGCGATGGCTTCCGCGCTGGCGACGCGCCTGAGGCCCAAGAGGCGCGCATGATCACCCTGACGCGCTATCTGGCCGGCAGGCTGTTCCTCACCTCCATCGGCGTCGTGCTCGCCTTCACCGCGCTGGTCCAGATCATCGATCTGTTCGACACTGCGGGCGACATCCTGAACACCGGCGAGGGGGCGGCCGGCTTTGCCTTCTACGTCGCCATGCGCGTGCCTTCGATCATGCCGCAGGTGACCCCGCTCGGCGTTCTCATCGCCACCCTCTTCCTGCTCGGCTTCCTGGCCAGCAAGGGCGAGATCATCGCCATGCGCGCGGCCGGCATCTCGGTTGCGCGCATCGTGGTCGCCATGCTGCCGGCCGTCGCGGCCCTGGCCGTCCTGCACTATGCGATCGCCGACCGCGTCGCGCCTTCGGCCGAAAGCCGTCTCGCGGCCTGGTGGGCTGTCAATCTGTCCACCATCGACGAGAAGGCCGAGGATCCGATCTGGCTGAAGGTCGGCACGTCGATCGTGTCGATCGAAAGGGTGCGCGAGCGAGGGCGCGCGCTCAAGGGTCTGACGATCTATGAGCGCGATCCGAAAAGCATAGTCATCAAGCGCACCAGCGCCGAGACCGCCACCTACGGCAAGGGCGTGTGGATGTTGAGCGGCGCCATGACGACGGACTGGCGTCGCGGCCATCTCAACGAGACGCAGCCCGCCAATGGTCCCTGGCGCAGCCAGCTTCGGCCAAGCAGCGTCATGGAGGCGATGGTGCCGCAAGGCCGCATCTCGGCGGCTGCTGCGCGCGCGGTGATTGAGGGAGACCGCTCCGCCGTCGCCGCGCCCTCGGTCTACGCGACGGCGCTGCAGCGCGCTTTCGCCGAGCCCGTCACCAGCGCCGTGATGCTGCTTCTGGCCGCCCCTCTGGCGTTTGCGCATTGGCGCGCGGCCGAGACCGGCCGCTTCTTCCTCTTCGGCCTTGCGGCGGGTTCCCTCTTCATGCTCATCGACGGTCTTGCGGCCACGCTCGGCCGCGCCGGCGTGCTTGAGCCGGTGCTCGCCTCATGGGGACCGATGATCTTGTTCGGGCTTTTCGGGCTGGTCCGCATCGGGCGGCTCGAAGGCTTTTCCCGGCGCCGCAAGCTTCGTGCGTGAGGGCCGAATGAGTTCGCCTGGCAACAATGATGGAGCGCCCATTGTTCGATATCCGGCCGGTGAAGTCCAAACGCGATCTCGACCGCTTCATCGATCTACCGATGCGGCTTCAGGCCGACGATCCGGCCTATGTGGCGCCCTTGAAGATGGAGCGCCGCCAGGCGCTGTCGGCCAAGACCAATCCCTTCTTCCACTATGCCGACGTCCAGTTCTGGCTGGCTTTCGAGGGCGATGAAGTGGTCGGCCGCATCAGCGCCCAATCCGACCGGCGCCTACCGGGCATCGGCCATTTCGGCATGCTTGCGGGCAAGGACGATCCGGCCTTGTTCAAGGCCCTCTTCGCCACAGCCGAGGCATGGCTCGCCGCGCGCGGCCTCACGCGCATCCAAGGGCCGTTCAACCTGTCGATCAACGAAGAGATCGGTGTTCTGGTGGACGGCTTCGACACGCCGCCCATGCTCCTGATGGGCCACGACCAGCGCCACGTCGCAGAGCGCATCGCCGAGCGGGGTTATGCCCAGGTCAAGGATGTCTACGCCTATCTCTATTCGACCCGGGGAAAGGCTCCGAAATGGCTGGACCGGATGACGGGCCGGGCGTTGCCCAAGAGCGTGACGCTGCGCCAGCTCGACTGGAAACGCTACGACGAGGATCTCGCCGCCGTCGTCGACATCTTCAACGACGCCTGGTCCGACAATTGGGGCTTCCTGCCGCTGGCGAAAGACGAGCTCGACGCGCTCGCTAAGGCATTGAAACCGCTGGTGCACAAGGAACTGGTGCAGATCATCGATGTCGAAGGCCGGCCGGCTGGCTTCGGCATCTGCCTGCCCAACCTCAACGAGGCGATCCGCGATCTTCGCGGCTCGCTGCTGCCCTTCGGCTGGGCCAAGCTACTGTGGCGGCTGAAGATTTCGGGCGTGAAGAGCGCGCGCGTTCCGCTGATGGGGTTCCGCCGCGAATTTGCCAAGACCCAGATCGGCGGCCTGCTGCCGTTCCTCGTCATCGGCAGGCTGCGGGAAGAGGCGGCGAAACTCGGGATGGCCCAGGTCGAATTTTCCTGGGTGCTGGAGGATAATCTGCCCATGCGCCATGTCTGCGAGGCACTGGCCGGCCCGCCCTATAAGACCTACCGCATCTTCGAAAAGGTGCTGCCGGCATGAAGGCGAAAGTGCCGGCGCTGATACTCGCCGGCTCGCGTCCGGGCGGCGATCCGCTGGCGCGCCATGCCGGCGTCCCCCACAAGGCCGCGATCCCGATTGCCGGCCGACCGATGCTGACGCGCGTTGCGGAGGCACTGGCTGGGAGCGACCGCGTGGGCGAGATTGCCGTCTCCATCGATGATCCGGCGGCAGCCGGCGCGGCGGTCGGCCTTGGGGGGCTGCGCGTCCTGCCCCCGGCGACCACGCCCAGCCTTTCGGTCGCCGCCGCGATCAAGACCCTCGGCACGCCGCTTCTCGTCACCACAGCCGACCATGTCTTGCTCCTGTCTGGATGGGTCGATCATTTTCTCGAGCATCTGCCGGATGCCGGCGTGGCGGTGGCGGTGGCGCGATCCGAGATCGTGATGGCTGCGGCGGCCGAGACCAAACGCACCTTCTTGCGTTTTCGCGGCGGCGCCTATTCGGGCTGCAATCTCTTCTACTTTCGAGATGCAAGCGCGCTAGGAGCGATCGAAATGTGGCGCCGCGTCGAAATGCATCGCAAACGTCCGCTTAAGCTCCTGGGGGTGCTCGGCCCCATTGCGGTGGCGCGCCATCTGCTTGGCCGCCTGACCCTCGAGCAGGCCCTCGCCATGCTAGGACAAAAGGCCGGCACACGGATCGGCGTGGTGGAGATGCCGTTTGGCGAAAGCGCCATCGACGTCGACAAGCCTGACGATCTCGACCTCGTCGAGCGCATCATCGAGCGCCGGGCGGCCTCCGCCGTTTAGCGTGTGTTCCTGGCCCACCGCGCAGTCATGGCGCGGTTTCGCTCGAGATCCTCGGAGAAATCGAGTTCCCCCCATTCCAGCCCCTCGATGGAGCGGACACCAACGCCGCCCTGCTGGCGTGCGATCCGGTCGATGGCGCTCAGATACCAGAGCTTCAGCCCCGCGTCGGTGCGCAGCGTGCACTCGATCTCGGCGACGAAACGGGCGCCGCCTTCGGGTGAAAACCGCAAAAAGCCGATCGACTCGCCATCGACGCTGTCGGCAGGAAGCGTCTTGCCGATCGCCAGCAGCCTGTCCTGGTCGAGCGACACCTTCATGTCGTCGGCGTCGTAGCCATCCTTGCGGTCGATCGTGACGGTGATCGCGGCCGACGGTTCGCCCGCGACCACGCGCCTGGCGATCTCGGGCTCCATCAGCGTATCGCCGTTCAGCACCAAAAAATCGCCCTGCATCTCATGCCGCGCCGCCCAGCAGCTGGCAAGATTGTCGGCAAGCGCGAAGAACGGATTGTACAGCATGCGGACCGCCGGCCCGCCCGCTTTACGGATGCGCTCCAGCGTGACTTCCACCTTGTCAGCCGCAAATCCGGTCACCACCACGATATCGTCGATGCCGGCGGCCGTCAGTGCATCGAGCTGCCATTCCAGAAGCGTCTTGTCGCCGAACTGCAACAGGCACTTCGGCATCTCCGCGGTGAGCGGCAACAGCCGGCGGCCCTGCCCCGCGCTCAAGATGATGGCTTTCATGCAAATTCCGTCGAAACGTCATTGTTGAAAATTGATACCCTAGGTGCGTGACCTTGCAGCATCGAGGCCCGACATACAGGCCGTGGCCACGCGACGCAACGCTCGCACTGCGATATGCCGCCGCTGGCGGCAGGCTCAACCCGGCAATGGGCTAGCGCTTGGTCCAGGTCTCGGATTTGCACAGCACCTTGAGCGCGCAGCCCTGGACTCTCAACGACGTGCCGTTCTGCTCGGCCGATCCGGCATAGCTGCGATTGTTCTTCGGCGTAATGATCTCACCCGTGTAGCGGCCGTCCGATCCGGTGAAGCGGCCGATATGGCGCCCGCTGTATTTGCCACTGACGACCGTGACGCAATAGGCGTCGCCGCACCGCGCAATCGTCACCTTGCGTCCGCTCTCGGCCTGCCAAGTGCCGATCAGGGGCTCTGCGGCCACCGTCGGGTTCGAAAGCGCCGTTGCCGCCCCGAGCATTAGTCCCCACGATGCTTGAAGGAATCTCATCTCCACCCAGGATTCGTTCGACTTTCGTGCCACTTTCGCACGAAATATGGGACGAAACGAGGCGATTGAAAGCCTTTAATGATGCAATTTTTCCGGCTAGCCAGGCGACGCCCCGCGTGACTGGCGGCTTCGTTGCAAGGTTCAGGCAGTTCGGGTAGAGAGGGTCTTTCGCGTCCCCGGAGAGCCAGGTTGAAGGTCGTCTTCCTCTATCTCGCGCAGTTCCATCAGGTGCTGCACACATTCCCCATCGCCATGGAGATGGCCCGCTCTTCGCCCGATATCGAGGTTCATCTGGCGGCGGCGACGCCGGTCCATCTCGCCTATATGCGCGAACTGTCGAGCCTCTATCCGGACGCGAAAGTCTCTTACGACCTGCTTTATCTTCCCGCCCCGGTGCGCCGCTGGATGCGCGCGACGCAGCGCAGCGTCTCGCCCAAGAAGCTGACGCTCCTGTTGAACCTGCGCTATCTGCGCGGTTTCGACGGCATCGTCGTGCCCGAGCGCACCTCGCTTTTCCTGCGCAAATTCGACATGAGAGGCACCAGGCTAATCTGGACCGGCCATGGCGCCGGCGACCGGGGAAGTGGCTTCACCGCCAATGTCGGTCAGTTCGATTTCGTCTTGCTTCCCGGTGAAAAACTCGCCCGGCGACACAAGCAACTCGAGAATGTTTCAGACGATGGATACGGGATCGGCGGCTACGCCAAGTTCGATCTTGTGGAAAAGCTCGCAGCCTCGCGTCCGCCGCTCTTCGATAATGGCCGCAAGACCGTGGTCTACAATCCGCATTTCTGGCCGTCGCTTTCGTCCTGGCATCGCATCGGCTTCAACGTGCTCGACTTTTTCGCCGAAAGCCGCGAATACAATCTGATCTTTGCGCCGCATCTGCGCCTATTCGACCCGCCGCGGGCGGAGAAATATGCGCCGTTCGAAAAATATCGCGGTTTCGACCACATGAAGATCGACCTCGGCAGCACCAATTCGATCGACATGACCTACACGCTCGATGCCGACATCTATCTGGGCGACGTATCGAGCCAGATCGCCGAGTTCATGCTGCGCCCGCGCCCCGCCGTCTTCCTCAACACCCTCCATGTCGATTGGCGCGACGATCCGAATTACCGTTTCTGGCAGCTGGGCGTGGTGACCGACGGCGTGGAAGGGCTCCGCAAAGCCCTTGCGGTAGCGGTCGAGACGCATCCGGCCTTCGAGGAAAAGCAGAGGGCGTATTTCGAGGAGACCTACCAGCTTCGCCCCGGCGAGCCTTCCGCTCCACGCGGCGCTGCGGTGATCGCCGATTATCTGCGCCGGCAGGGAAAGAACGCGCCGGCGGCGTCAGCGCGGTGACGATCTTCGCCGGTCCGGAAACGTCCAATGGCTGAAAAGAGCCGCTTTCGCGTGCTGCTCGGCAACGCCTCGATGATGATCAGCGGGCGCGCCGTCACCGGCATCTTCAGCCTCGCCTATATCGCACTGGCCGCGCGCGCCCTCGGCATCGAGGCCTTCGGCGTCCTGACCTTGATCAATGCCTATGCACAGACGATCGGCGATTTCGCCCAGTTTCAGTCCTGGCAGGCGGTGCTCCATTACGGCACCCGCCCCTTCCAGGAAGGCCGGCGCGCCGATCTGCACCGGGTGATCCGCTTTTCCCTCGTGCTCGATGCCGGGGCCGCCGTCGCCGGCTTGGTGGTGGCGCTTCTGGGCGCCTGGTTCTTCGCCGAAGGGCTCGGATGGTTTCCGGCTATCGTGCCGCTCGGCATGGCCTACTGCACATCAATCCTGTTCATGTCCTCGACCACGGCCACCGGCGTCTTGCGGCTGATGGATCGGTTCGACGTGATCGCGTTGCAAAGCACCATCTCGTCGATCGTGCGCTTTGTCGGATCCGTGGGCGTCTATCTCGCAGGCGGTGGCCTGACCGCCTATCTCGCGGTCTGGTATCTCTCCACACTGATCGCCTTCCTCTATATGGCGTGGTCGGCGGTCTCGGTGTTCCGGCGCAGCGAGCAAGCGGCGGGCTTTATCCTGCGCGACCGCCTGCCGCTGACGCATGGCATGCCCGGCGCCTGGACCTTCATGTGGAACATCAATCTGAATTCGACGCTCGGCCTGGTGACGAACCGCGTTGCCACACTCGTCGTCGGCGGCGTCTTCGGCCCCAGCGAGGCGGCGCTATTTCGCATCGCGCGCCAGGTCAGCGATGCGGCCACCCGGCCCGCGAAGCTCCTGGTGCCGGCCCTCTATCCCGAGTTTGCGCGCCTTTGGAGCGAGCGCGACATGCCGCAATTGCGCCGGCTCTGCCTACAGCTCGCACTGACCGCGGGCAGCGTCGCGACGGTGGCGCTCGCGATCCTCGCCCTCTTCGGCGGCCGCCTCATCACGCTGGTGGTCGGGCCGGAGTACCTCGGGGCGACGGGCATCATGCTGTGGCTGTTTGCAGCCTCCGTCATCACTGTGTGGGGACTGCCGCTGGAGCCGCTCCTGATCTCGACGGGTCGATCGGGGACCGCGCTCAAAATCCGTGCGGCCGTCACGCTCGTCTATCTCGCGATCCTCTACCCGGCCATGCAGGCTTACGGTCTGATCGGCGTCGGCGTTGCAGCCGTCGCGGCCGCGCTGCTCCTGTTCGCCGGTCAGTTGGCCGCCGTAATCAAGAACAGCGCGAGAGCCTGAAGGCTCAGCCGTCGCTGACGGCCGCGGCGCGGGGCACCTTGCCGCGGGCGGCAAAGCCGACTTCCGTCGGCATTGCCTCCAGAAGGCCGAGCTGGCGGCCGAGCTCGCCCATGAGGCGCACCGCGAAATCGATCTGTTCCGGCGTATGGCGTGCGCTGACACTGGAGCGCAGGAAGGCCGACGAGTTCGGCGTCGCCGGCGGCAGCGCCAGATTGAGGTATAGACCCCGCTCCAGAAGCCCGTTCCAGAAAGCGACCGCCTTGTCCGCATCCGAAAGGATGACGGAGACGATCGGCGAGGCTTCCGGCCCGAGCTTGAAGCCCAGCCGCGCCAGGCCGCTATAGAGCTGGTCGGCATTGGAGCGCAGTTGCGCTCGCAAGCCGGATTCGCCCTGCAGCGTGGCCAGCGCCTGTCGCGTCGAGGCGATGACGGCGGGCGGTAGCGAGGCGGTGAACATGTAGGGGCGGCAGGCAAGGCGCAGGATCTCGAATCCTTCCATATCCGACACGCAGAACCCGCCGACGCTGCCCAGGCTCTTTGAGAAGGTGCCGATGATGAAATCGACATCAGCTTCGACGCCCGCCGCTTCCGCCAGCCCCCGCCCGCGCTCGCCAAGGACGCCCATGGAATGGGCCTCGTCGACGATCAGATAGGCGCCGTATTCGCGCTTTACCGCCGCGATCTCCTTGAGCGGCGCGCTGTCGCCCAGCATCGAATAGATGCCCTCGACCACGACCAGCTTGTCGCCAGACTCTTTTTCGATCCGCCGCAGGCGCTTGGCCAGATCCTCGGGATCGTTGTGGTGAAAGCGCACGACGGGCGCATGGCCGAGCCTGCTACCGTCATAGATGCTGGCATGGCTGTCGGCGTCGATGATCAAATGGTCGTTCTTGCCGACCAGCGTCGACAGCATGCCGAGATTGGCCTGATAGCCGGTGGAGAAGACCATCGCATGCTTGCGGCCATAGAAGGCGGCGAGATCGGCTTCCAGGCGCTTATGCCCGTCATAGCTGCCATTGGCGACGCGCGACCCGGTCGTGCCAGTGCCATGGCGCCTGGTCGCCTCCACCGACTGCTCGATGCAAGCCTCGTCGAAGGTCAGCCCGAGATAGTTGTTGGTGCCCAGTAAGACGGTGCGCCGCCCCTGCATGATGCCTTCCGTAGAGGAGACCATCTCTTCGAACACCACGGAAAAGGGGTCGTGCCCGCGCTTTGTCAAACGAGAATGGGCGGCCCGCAACGGCTCGAACTTTGAAAGAAGCGACATGTTCAGCCTTTGGCAAGCAGCGTTTCGATGGTGCGGGAGAGATCCTGGACACTTTCGATCTCCGCCATCTTGTCGAGCGGGATCGATACGTCGAACCGATCCTCCAGGGCCATGCAGAAATCCATGATTGCCATCGAATCCATGCCAAAATCGGCGACGATGTTCATTTCCGGTTCCAGCTCGACCGGACGCTCGAGGATGGATTGTAGCGCCTCTTGAATCGCCGCGCGAACGTTATGCGTAACATCCATCATTCGATGTTCCTGAAGAGCGTTCGCTCGCACGATGACTGTAGCGTTACGAAACTGTCACATAGAGGTGTTTTAGCATTTTGGCCGCGCGGAAGTCAAAGCCAACCCGCCTCCCGGTACCATGCGACCGTCTGGGCGAACCCGTCAACAAGATCACGCGGCGCCACCTGCAGGTCCCGTGGCATGGTGTCGGGATCGACCGACCAGTCGGCATGCAGGATCTCGCGCACTTTTCCCGGCGACAGCATGATGGCTCGGCCCGACAGCCTAGCCGCGAGCGAAGCCCCTTGCCCGGCCGCCTTGAGGGCGGCGGCGGGCAGGCGAATGAAGTGCGGATGCCGGCCTTGAGCGTGGCCTGCTTCGGAAAGGATGGTGCGAAGCGTGTAACCGGCAGGCTGCGTATCGGCCAGGCAAAAGCGTCCCGGCATGCGCGCCGCGGCCAGAGCAACAATCTGCGCTGCGGCATCGCCCGCGTGCATCAGCGCGATGCGCTCGTTGCCGTCCGCCAGAAGCGGCGTCACCGGCAGCCGCGCCGCCTTGAATAAGGCCAGCGTCTCACGGTCATGCGCGCCGTAGAGCGCAGGGGGGCGCACGATCATCAGCCGTTCCGGCGCGATCGCGACCGCCGCCTCGTCCTCGGCCGCCCGCTTGCTGGCCGCATAAGGTGAAAGGCCGGGCTCTCGCGCGGCGAGGCTGGATATGAGGATGAAATGGGCGCCCGGCGCGCGGGTCGTCACCAGCCTGACCAGGCGCGCCGCGCCTTGCACGTTGACGCGGGCGAAGGCGGCCGCATCGGCGGCCTTGACGATGCCTGCGGCGTGGATGACCACATCGGCGCCTTCGACCAGCCGGCCGAGCGCCTGCTCATCCTCGAGGTCCCCGGCCACGATGTCGGCGTCGCCGAAGGGCAGCGCGCCGCTGCGGCTCAGGGCGCGCACATGCCAGCCCGCTGCCAAAAGCGCCGCGACGAGGTGGCGACCGAGAAAGCCCGTTGCGCCCGTCACCGCCGCCAGAGAGCGGTCGCTACCCATGCGCGCTGCCAGCATCCGCGCCTCCGACCGCGCCGCCAGCCCTGATGAGGCAGGTGTCAGGCACTCGCACTCAACTCGCCCTCGCCGCGCATGCGGCGGTAGAATTCGCGGGCCCTGATGCGGCTGAGTTTTCCCGAGGAGGTGACGGGCAGCGTGTGCGGCTTCACCAGTACCGGCTCCACCGCCACGCCGTGGCGGCTGCGCAGCGAGGCGGCGATGGCAGCCGACATGGCGGCGCGGCTTTCGGCGTCGGGAAGACGGCATTCCACGAGCGCGATCACCCGCTCCTCGCCGCCATCCTCATCTACCGAAAACACGGCGACATCGCCACTGCGCAGGCCCTCGACCTCCGACTCGGCGGTCCATTCGAGATCCTGCGGCCAGATGTTGCGCCCGTTGATGATCAGGAGATCCTTGGCGCGGCCGGTGATGACGATTTGGCCTTGCGTCAAATAGCCTAGATCGCCCGTGTCGAGCCATCCATCAGGTGAAAGCGCGGCGCTCGTCGCTTCCGGATCGCGATAATAGCCCTGCATGAGGCTCGGCCCGCGCGCGAAGATGCGGCCCACCCGTTGCTCGCCGAGCCGCACGCCGGAAACGTCGCGCACTTCGATCTCGTGGCCGGGCAGCGCTCGCCCGCAAAGCACGAAGGAGCGCGCGTTGGCGCCGCTGCGAGGCGAGACGGCCGCGCCGGTTCTTTCCAGCCACGCCTGATCGATGGATTGGGTGACGATGCCGCTGCCGAGAGGCGCGAAGCTCAGCGCCAGCGAGACCTCCGCCATGCCGTAGCTTGCAAGAAAGCTCGTGCGCGCAAACCCGACCGCGCAGAAGCGATCGGCAAAGGCGGCCATCACGTCGGGACGGATCATGTCGCCCCCGATGCCGGCCGCGCGCCAGCGCGAAAGGTCGAGCCCGGCCATCGTCGCCGTCGCCGCGCGACGCGTGCACAGATCGTAGCCAAACGTGGGGCTGTAGGAGACGGTCGCGCCATTGCGGCTGATCAGATCGAGCCACAGCAGCGGCCGGCGTGCGAAATCGCGCGTCGCCAAATAGTCGCCCTGTATGCCCGCCACCAGCGGCGTCAGCATGAAGCCGACGAGGCCCATGTCGTGATAGAAGGGCAGCCACGACATGAAGCGGTCCTCAGGCCCGACTTCCAACCCGTTGCGCACCATGGCGGAGGCATTGGTCATCAATGCGTGCTGCGTGACCGCAACCCCCATCGGCGCGCGCGTGCTGCCGGAGGAAAATTGCAAATAGCAAAGATCCTTCGGCGCGACGACGGGTAGCTCGATGGCCGGCGCGGGATCTTGCGACAGATCGGCGAGCGCGCCCACGAACGCGAGATCGAATGGCTGCATCGCCTCGACCAGCAAATCGCGCAGCGAGGCTGGCGCAAGAGCGACTCTGACATCGGCGCATTCGGCCATGCGGCGGATGTGGTCGAAATAGACATCGCGCCCGCCGAACACCATCGGCAGAGGCAGTGGCACGGGGACGAGCCCGGCATATTGGCAGCCGAAGAAGCTGCGCACGAAATCGGCTTCCGTCTCGGCGACCAGCGCCAGCCGGTCGCCGGGCTTGAGGCCCAGAGAAAGGAACTTCCGCGACAGCTGCAGCGCGTCCGCCTTGAGATCCCGGAAGGTCAGCGTCTCGACCAGAACGCCTTTGCCGGAATAGAAATTGAAGCCGATATCGAGGCTGGCGGCGGAATCCAGCGCCTGCGGAAGAGTCGGAAACAAGGGCTCCACGGCGCCGTCGGTGCTCGAGGGCACGAGGCCATGCGGCTCTAGCGGGATCAGATTGGCTTCGGAACTGTGCGCCGATTTCATTCTATGTCTTCCTGTGAAGAGAGGTGAAGGGCATGTGCGTGGGCTCACGGGTTTGACCCTCACGCTGTCATGGCATGAGGTCTTGGCGGGTGGCGAGAGCAACCTGACAGCGCTCGTCCGCCACTTCGCCGATCCGTTCGCTAACTGCGGCAACAGAGCTAGTCCGGCGCAGACCGTCTCTGCGATGTCGGCGAAAAACTCTCCGTTGATCACGTTGGCGATTCGCGCCATGCGCAGGCCTGTACGCCATATTGCTTGTTGCCACGCCGGTCCCAGTCATCCGGCCCGCGCCCAGAACGAGCTTTTCCATCCGGTCGAAAAGCCGCCCCGTCGTCAACCGCTCCCGTTCGACCTAAGCTCCCTCTGCGGCATGCCGGATACTCCGCAGCGAGCGCGCTCGTGCATAACTCAAACCCTGCGCGGCAACGCACGCGTTGAAACCGGTTCGCAGCTTCCGGCTGACCTTGATCACGGCATCTACTGATCCCGTGCCCGGGGCTGCTGCGGCGTTTTTGTGTAGCTGCACAATAGAGGCGCACATATATGTAATGCGCTTCATAATCAAGGTGCTGGGCGGAGACTGCTTCAGGTTTGCGTTGGTGCATGATGCTGCTTTCATGCACCAACGCCGAAATATCCGAACTCATCGTCGTCGCCGCCCCACGGACCTTGGGAGAATTACGCAAACGCTATCATCAGAAACTTGGACCAGTTCTCAAGACCGAAATCGCCATGGTAATGTCCGGGCATTCGGTTGACGATCTGCGGTAAGCACTACTTGCAGCATAGAGTACGAGCCGCTGAGAACCCTTCCGGGCTCCGCGCATTATGTCTCGTCGGGGTGATCCCTTGGAGCCAGGAGGCGCATCACGATATCGGCGCGTGTGGGCTACCGACGACGCTTTTCGACTCGGAAGAAGGGAAGAAGTGCCAGAAGTCTAGATCACGATAACATCTTGATGTGATATTATTGTCACGGACTCTTGCAACCGAAAAGGCGTATACTTTAGCGACAATATCCCAAAGGATGCAGGCAATGAACATCAAACTTCTCCTCGGCGCATCAGCCATTGCGCTCCTCTCCCTGAGCACGGCCTCGTATGCGGCTGACGTAGTGGACCAAGAACCGTCGGTGCCGGAAGCCGTTTACGTGGACGCATTTTCCTGGACCGGTGCTTACATCGGCATCAATGGAGGTTATGCGTGGACCAAGGGCGATTTTTCCGCAGGCGGCGCATCGGCCGATGAGGATTTCAATGGCGGATTGCTTGGTGCCCGCTTGGGTTATAATTGGCAGATGGGCAACGACTTCGTTGGCGGCATCGAAGTGGATGTCGATCATGTGTGGAATGAGAACGACTACGTATTCGGGGGCGCCGATGTCGAAGCAGGTAGCGACTGGCAGGGCAGTGCTCGTCTTCGGCTCGGCTACGCGATTGACCGCACTTTGCTGTTCGCGACAGGCGGCGTGGCAATCACCAACGCCTATGTGAAAGTTCCCGCTCTCGGATTTGACGAAAGCAAGACATTTACGGGTTGGACGGTTGGCGCAGGCATTGAACATGCGTTCACCGACAACTGGCTAGGTAGTATCGAATACCGTTATGCCGATTTCGGCTCGGAGACGATTGGCGATGTCGTCGACGTCGATCTGAAGCAGAGTACCGTTCGCGTCGGCCTAGCTTACAAGTTCTGATCGAAGTGGCGTTGGTGCACGAAAGCGGCATTGGGCCCACTGCGGTCTTTGATGCCGCCTGCTATGCCTCGCTCGCCAGGCAGCGGACGGACTGCGGGCGTGCGCACGCCGTCATGCGGCTGAGAACGGCACAGCTGATGGCGACCTCGGTCTGCTGAGCTGGAAACGAGCGCGCCCGAAGGCGCCGGCCGATCAATCCTTTGTAGGAGACCGGTAACGTCTCCGGGGTCAAGCGGCATGCAGAAGAGGCGGTTTTGGCTTGAACATTGGTGGCACGTTCGGTTCCGGCTGTCGAAACGGTGCCCTCAATCGATCGCGAAGTTCGCCGTTGATCTCTGCCGTCCGGACCTGCATGAGCATGTGGGCGCCGTGACGTGACCAGCGCATTTGCTGCTTCTTGACCATCCGCTTGCCGACGAGGGAGTTCACCGCCGACTCGGCGAGGGTAGTGGCGACCCGCAGCCCACTCCGGTAGCGCTTTCCGTAGTTGATGATCGCGCCGCGGTTCGAGCGGACATAGGTCAGGAGCTGCGCACCGAGATTGTGAAGGCGTGCGATCGAGAACTCGGTTTCTCCCTGCGGCTGGTTCAGTCTGGCGAGAAGGCTCTCCAAGTCGCGGATCGCGCGATCGACGCGCCCATGCCACAAGCGCCACTTCACCGCTCTGATGTCCCTGTCGATGGTTGAGAGCGCTTCAATGGACCCGGACTGGGATCGCGCGATGTGATCGGCGATCTGCTGCATCGGCTGGATCTTCATGGCGATGTGGAACCAGTCGATGATATGGGTCGTCGGCTTCGGCATGGCGCGGGGCAGCCGCTTCAGGATTTCGGCCCCGTCCGAGATCACCGTCACATCGCCATAGCCGCTGTATCCGACTCCTTCAAGTGCGTGGAGAGCGTGATCGCGGATTGCATGCTGGGCGGTGCTGCCGGTGACGAAATAGCTCATGGGATCGATTTTGATCAACCCATGTCGCTTGGCAGTTAATTACGAGAATTGCTTGTCAACGATTTCAGCATGTTAGCCATGCACCTGATTTGAGAATCTGCACTTAATTTGATAATCGGGCCCGGCCATTGGCACTTAATGTGAGAATCAACGTCAATAGCTTACCGACATCGCATTTGCCGAAGACGGCGTATGGAATTCAAAGGATGCACGGCTTTCACTATAATACGATTGCATTAATTTGAGAATCCGAAAACTTCAAGATTCTCAAATTAAGTACCAGTCCAGACCGAAACGACGGCATTCTTACAGTTAACTGCCAAGCGACACCAAGCGCGATCTGCTGGCCCTGGTCAAGAAGATGGTCGCCCTGGAGCGCGCCGCAGACGCAGAGGATAGGCACCAAGCTGATTGATCCGCCTGACGACGGTCTACTATCATTCTCGTCGAAGAAGTTGCCTTACCAAAAACTGGCTATCAATCAGACTCCAATCAATATCCGTCCACATGACTACCGTTAGCCGCATAGCACTCCACGATCTCGTCTGACCGCGCGGCTTTCGCGGGCGCACGCCGCGATGCACGATGTTTGACATCCCCCAAGACCCGCATTCCCCCATGCGCTCGATACGCTTGCGCGATAGCCGGTCCTCGCGGTCGACTTTGGTCAGTAGCTGCTCATAGGCCTCGAGCTCGGCCTGAATCATTTGGCTTTCGAAGGCCGAGGGGATCGAAATGAAGCGGAACTCCGAATAGGTGATGATCGCGTCCCAATTCGCGGTTGCTGCCCGCGACAGAAAGCGATGCCGCTTCTCCTTGACGAAATTGGTCTCGTCGGCGACCAGAATCCGGGCGTTCGGATAGAGCGCCAGGAACTCGCGGGCGGCCTGCACCAGGCAGTGGCCGGGAACGACCAGCATGCCTGTTGACGAGCCCGAACCGGCGTTGCTCCATGATCGCAGCCGCCATCGAAAGCGTCTTGCCGGCACCGACGGCGTGGGCGACATAGGTCGAGCCGACCGAGATGATGCGCCAGATCGCCCGCTTCTGGTGTCCATAAAGAGAACAGGCGCCCGAGGCGCCTGGAACCTTGAGATGGTCGCCGTTAAAACTCCGCGGCGCGATATTGTTGAAGGCGTCGTTATAGAGCCGCGCCAATCGGTCGGTGCGATCCGGATCGCTCCAGATCCAAGCCTGGAAAGTCGTCTTGATCTTCTGCAACTTCTCCTTCGCGGCCTCGGTCTCGACCGTATTGAGGACGCGCCGCTCGGTGTCGCCGTCTTTCACCGTGTCGAAGATTTGCGTCGCCCTCAGCATCCCAGAAACACTCCCCAGTTTCGCGAGCGCCCTACTCGCGTCAGATAGATATCCCGGACGCTGCCAGCGTCGTGGCTCGCCAGCTATGCGCGACACTTCCTGGTCGGGCACCGATCACCGCCGCAGCACTTGTCGCCTAAGTTCGGGCCGGCAATCGAATCTTCAGGAAATCGTTGCATGGTAGCCTGTGGCCAACAACTGGATGGCTCGGATCGATGTTAGGGAGCAAGCAGCGTAAGGGTTCGTCGATTGTGTCGGAGCGAATGCACTTCGATGCTCAGGATGATCCAGCGATCACTGCGGAAGTAGAGCGGCTTCTGGCGCGTCGCACGCGCGATATCCAACTGAGAGGCGATATCCAGCGCCATTTTCGGGCGCGTATCTGGTCGCAAACGGCGAAGATCATCCGTGCCTGGATGATCTGGGTGGCGTTCCTCGATGTACTGACCCTGGCGCTCTACACGTTGATGCTTCCAAGGGCGATCGCGGTGGCCATGCTCCTGCCTGGCGCCATTATCCCGCCCATCGTTGGGGCGGTCGTGCTTGTCTGGCGAAAGCCGCGCACACCTTGGCTTCAGGCGGCCTCACTGATCGCAGGCATGTTCCTCATTCTGTTGTCGGTTGCACTGGTCGGCGTCAGCGCCGGGGGCGAGTTCTACGAGCGGCACTTGAACGTCATGCTGTTCGTCGCGATTACAGCCATCATTATCTTCAGCATCCCGTTGGCTTGGACGGTGACGATCGCGTCTTTGGCGCTCGTTCTCTATCTGGCTTTTCAGCTACATAACCCGGGGCTCGAGATCGGGAGTGCTGTGGCCGCGACACTGTTCTTCGCCAGCGGTATTTTTGCAACAGTCGCTGCACGGCGAACCATGACAATCCTCGCTCAGAAGACTTTCCTGCTTGAACTTCGGGACCGGCACCGGATCGCTGAACTGGCAAAAGCACACGATCGAGTGGAGCTTCTGGCGAGGACCGATCCTCTAAGAGCCTGACTCAGAAAGATCGATTTGATTTCAGGGGTTTTGCGAGCCGCCGGGTGAGTAGTCGGATACTGGCGACGAAGATCCATGCCTCGGCCGAGGCGATCGTTTTCTCGAAGTCCCTGGCCAATCGACGGCATCGTCCGAGCCAGGCGAAGGTCCGTTCTACTACCCATCGGCGCGGTAGCAGCTCAAAGCCCTTTGCCTTGTCCGTTCGCTTGACGATCTCCAGCACAAAGCAGCCGCTCCTTTTCAGTGCGCCCTTCAGCTTCGGGCCCGCATAGCCACCGTCAGCGAAGACGTGGCGCAGCCATGGCCAGCGCTTCACGATGGACTTGAGCACCTGCGCCGCGCCGTCGCGATCCTGAACCGCCGCGCTGTGAACGACGAGGCCGACCAGGAGCCCGCTGGTGTCGGTCACGATATGGCGCTTGCGGCCATTGATCTTCTTGCCTGCGTCGAAGCCCCGGATACCACCGCTTTCAGTGGTCTTGACGGACTGGCTGTCGATGACGCCGGCGGACGGACTTGCCTCCCGGCCCTCCTGCTCCCGGGCCGCCATCACCAGTGTGTTGTTGACGGCGCGCAGGATGCCGATATCGCGCCAGGCATAGAAGTAGTTCTGCACCGTGGTGAAGGGTGGGAAGTTCTTCGGCAACATGCGCCATTGGCAGCCGGTCGACGCCATGTAGAGGATTGCGTTCACCACCTCGCGCAGGTTTGCCACACGCGGCCGACCAACCGGCCTCGGTCCAGGCAGCAAGGGCGCGATCAGCGCCCATTCCCCATCGCTCAGGTCACTTGCGTAGCGCGCCGCCTCGCGGGCATAATCGCGCCGAGTGATATCAGTCCACGGCATCGTGCTCTCCATCGAATCTTCGCAAATCCGACGGAATCACAACCTGCTGATATCACTCAACT
>NZ_MDET01000030.1 GCF_002075885.1 Manganibacter manganicus | reverse complement strand
ATGGCCGTAGAAATGGCTGACGCCGGCGACATCGAGCGCCGCCGGTTTGCCTTCACGGTCGATTGTTCTCACATGCTGCAAGCAGTGCTCCTTTCCTCCCATTAATAAGACGGGAAGAAAGCCGGCTATTTGATGGTTATGGTTCCCTTGACGCCCTTGTCGGCGAGATCGGGCACCGACCATGTGTATTTGCCTGGCCGAACCGTATGGAACTGCACCAGTATGGTGCCCTTGTCGTCGAATTCCAGCCAGGCCGGGGCGCCGGCCATGTGAACCTCGAGATCGTCGATGACGATCTGGTCGACCCAGACATTGCGGAACAGATCGGTCATGAACTTGTATTCGAAGCCGCCCTCGGAGGTGATCTTCCAGCGATAGCCCTGGTTGGCAATCAGTTCGAAATCCTTGGTGTTGACGTCATAGTTGGAATCTTTCGAGCCGATGATCAGCTCCGGCACGTTCTGACTTGAACGCGTGTGCTGCGGCGCATCATCGTCATCGTCGGCCGCATGTGCCGCAAGGGGGCTAAGGCCAAGCCCCGTAAAGGCGATCAAGGCGATGGCGGTGCAAAATTTCATCATGTTCTCCCCGTTGGTTGCAATTTGGCAGGTGGTATGGAGCCTGATCCGAAAAGCCTGCGACTTTTCGGGACCGGGCTCTAGTTCGGTGCGACGATGACCCCCCAGGGCTCCTTGCCCACGGTGAGCGACTGGACAGGCTCGTCCGTCGCCGCATCGATGAAGGTGATGTCGTTGGAATTGCCGTTGGTGGAAATCAGCGTCTTCTGGTCCGGCGTGAACGCCAGATGCCAGACGCGCTGGCCGACGAGGATGTATTTCAGCACCTCGTAGGTCTTGGTATCGACCACCGCGACATGGTTGGCGGGACCGAGCGCGATATAGGCCTTCTTGCCGTCGGCGCTGATATTGACGCCGACCGGCTGGATCGTCTCGGCCCTGAGGCCGGGGATCTCGAAGGTGATCTTGTGCACCACCTCGCGCTTGGCGTTGTCGATGACGCTGACCGTGCCGCCGACCTCGGCGCTGACCCAGACCTGCGAACCGTCCGGCGTGAATTCGGCATAGCGCGGCCGGGTGTCGACCAGCACATTGTCGACCACTTCATGCGTCTCGGTGTCGATGAAATGCGCCATGCTGGTGGTCTCGGACGTATTGACCAGCACCTTGCCGTCCGGGCTTATCCCCATGCCTTCCGGCTCGACGCCGACCGGGATTTCCGAAAGCACCTTCTTGTTCTCGACATCGATGACGGTGACCAGATTGTCGTCCTCATTGGCGACGTAGAGCTTCTTGCCGTCGGGCGAGAGCACGAAAAGCTCGGGGTCCGGCCCGGACGGCAGCGAACTGACGATCTCCATGGTCGCGGTGTCGATGACCTCAACCGTGTCGTCGTCACTGGCGCACAGATAGATGAACTTGCCGTCATGCGAGATGGTGATGCCGCGCGGCCGCTGGCCGACATCGACCGTCTTGACCACCTTCATCGTGTCGGTGTCGACGACACTGATCGAATTGCCCTTCTCGTTGGAGACATAGGCGGTATAGGCGAAGGCGGGGCCGCCGGTGACGCTGGCGGCAAGCATGGCCAGGATCAATGCTCTTGGTCGCACCTGAATTCCTCCCGTTCGGTTCATTTGAGAACGCATTTGGTTTCCGGCTTGTCCACGCCGAGCGTGTCCAGTTCGGAAACCTGATGAAGATAGCCTTCCTGCGGCGAGGTCGAGATGACCGACCTGGTGTCGCCCAGCAGGATCGGCTGCCGAAGCTGAAGGTTCCAGTCGCGGAAGGTCAGCTTCTGCCCCTTGAAGGCGGCGACCGAAAACTTGTCGGAACGCAGATAGGCGTCCATCGTCTCGGGATCGGTGCCCTTGGCGCGGGTGGCCGCCTCGCCGACGACGCGAACCGCCGTCCATGCCAGCATGTCCTTGGACAGCATGCGCCGCCCGGTGGCCTTGAGGAAACGGCTCTGCATCTGAATGCCGGCCCATTGCTCGCTGGCCGGGTGCCAGGCCGAGGGCACGAGCCCGGTGGTTCCGGCCACCGGGCGCGGCATCCAGGTGCGGTATGGCACATAGGTGCCGAACACCTCGCTCTCGTCGGCGACCAGCATCACGTCGTAATCGGGAAGCCCCTGCGTGAAGGTCGAGATCAGCTTCTGGATCTGCACCGCGCCAGTGTCGGTGCGGCGCGCCGTGCCGGTGTCCTTGAATTCCTTCTCCGCCAGGATTTCGCCGCCGAAACGCGACGCGGCCCGGCGCAGCGCATTGGCAAAGAGATGGTCGCCCTCATGCGAACCGTAGATCAGCACCCATTTCGGCCAGCGCTTCCACATCAGATATTGCGCCAGCGCATCGGCCAGCATGGAGCGCGTCGGCGCGATGTGGAAGACGTTGATGCGGCAATTCTCTTCGCGCAAGCTGTCGTCGGTGGCGCCGATATTGAAGATCAGCACGCCCTTGTCGCGGGCGATGTCGGCGATCGCCAGAATTTGCCTGGCCGAAAGATCGGCCACCACATAGCGGTCGCCCTTGGCGACCAGTTGGTTGAAGGCGGCGACCGGATCGTCCTCGGGCTTGATCTGGATCGTGTCGAGGGTGAAATGCTGACGCAGGAACTTGCCGGTCGTGTCATTGTCGGCAATCGCCACATTGGCTCCGGCAATGCCTTCGTCCTCGGGCGGCTGGTCAAGCAGGGAAAGCGTCAGATGCGGCTTGAAAGCACGCAGATAGCCGATCCGGATTTCTGTGATCGGCTTTTCAGCCTTCTTCGCCGCCGTGGCCTGGGCCGGCTGTTCCTGCGCTATGGCAGATGAACCGTTAACCGCGAGGCCATTGACCGCAAGAGCAAGTGCGCCCAAGAAGACCGCGACGCTGCGTGGTCTCGCATCTGTCATAAACAAATAACCAATTCTCGCGCCAAAGTCCGAACTTGTCGGAAAAAAGCGAAGTCAAGGTGCCCGTGGCGGACTATACGGCCAACAAACGTCGAGTTCTTTGACGTTCTTCTCGGTTCTCGAATATCCCTTCTTTGTAGCATTTTGGCCTTAAACGTCAGCGCTCTAGAAATATCCGGGAGGCCCGATGATTTTAGGGAGGGCCTCCCGGCCACTACTTTGCGTGCACTACCATCACGTCTGGGCGGGTGCATCTTCACAATAGTGGCTCTGCCAAGACCGCGCTATGGAACTCATGCGCGATCTTATTGCCAAAAGTTCCCGAACATATTGCCAATAGTCTGCTGGTACGAAGGTATGTCCCTTGTTGAGTAAGCGATTTTTAATTCACTTGCGAACCGCACCATGAAAGCCTTGCGGCGATTGAAGGCAATATATTGTGGCCGGTATGCCATAAATTACGTATGAGCTTTCGCTTCGGGACTCGCCAGACGCAAAGGATGAGCAATGACCGTTATTGCGGACGGAGATGCCGATCATTCAGCACCCATCTCCTCTTCATCTCAATCATGTCCGTACGTTTCTGGTTCCCACGACCGCCCCTCCCGCTTGTGGTATCGAATGTCACTCCGGTGGCAGATCCTGACCGCTTTCATTCTTGCTAATTTCATAGCCGGCATTATCGCAGCCGTCGTGACGATCTATGACGCGCGCCGCGCAGCTGCAGTTGAAATCAACGCGTCCATGCACCTGGCGGAGCGATTTGTAAACGAAGCCGTTCGGCGCGTCGTTTCCGGACCAAATGACCGCGAGATTTTGACGTCACTGGCGGCGCAGATCGGCTATATCCGACATGTCCGGGTTTTCGTAACCAATCGTGCCGGGAGTAGGGCTGCCCTATTGCCGATAGCAGACGGCCTCACCGCAAACGGTCGCGAAGCGCGTGTGCCGGACTGGTTCACGAAACTTGTACAGGTTGATGAGATAAGGCGTGAAATGAGGATCGGCATCGCCGATCACCAAATTGGATCCGTTATTCTTGTCGGGTACGCTGGTGATGAGATCGCGGAAGTTTGGGAGGACTGCAAGAAGCTGGCTGCCGTCGCTTTCATTCTGAATTTGATAATTTTCGCCATACTCTACTTCGCGTTAGGGCGGGTCCTGCATCCACTTGCAGACCTCGACAGAGGCTTGCGCCACCTTGAGGAAGGAAAGTTCCAGCATCGCTTGCCACGACCTCGGCTGGTAGAATTGGCTCACATCGCCGATCGCTTCAATGCTCTTGCGGACCGCCTTGCTACGGCGAAGGCCAATAACAACCAACTGACGCGGAAGCTGGTCACGGTTCAGGACGACGAACGCCGGCTCATCGCCACGGAACTTCACGATGAGATCGGGCCTTGCTTGTTCGGAATCAGGGCAAATATAGCTTCGCTGGAGCAATTTCTCCACGCAATCCCGGCAAAATCGGCGGCTCGAATGCGCGACCGGGTCGAAACGGTCAGCGAGATTACCGACAAAATGCAGAAGCTAAACCGCCGTCTTTTGAGCAGAATCCGTCCTATGGCGCTCGGTCATGTCTCGCTGGCGGAACTGCTGACTGCACTGATCGCTGACTTCGAGCGCCTCAATCCGGGACTCGGAATTTCTTGCGCAGTTAATACGATTGCGCATAGCTACGGCGACACAATAGACCTGACGGTTTATAGGTGTGTTCAAGAGGGCCTCACGAATGCCGAACGCCATTCTGATGCAAGCTCCGTTCGGATTTCGCTGCAGGAGACGCCCACGAGTGGATTGTCATCCGACGAACGACCAGACAGCTCGACCGCCGTCAAACTTACGATACGCGATAATGGACGGGGAATTCCGCAGAATGCCCAATGGGGCTTCGGCTTGACTGGCATGGACGAGCGCGTACGTGCGTTGGGTGGCCGCTTCGCGATAGAGAGCACGGCGCAGACGGGTAGCTCTCTGAAGATTATCATTCCTGTCGATAATGTCCAAAAGCGGATTAACGCGCTAGAACGAAGCCGAAAAAGCGGGGGCCGGCTGTGACACGTGTCCTGATAGTGGACGATCACCCTATCGTGTTGCAAGGCTGCCGACGGGTTCTGCAGGACGCAGGCGTCTGTGAGGTCGTCGAAGCCGGTGATGCTATCAGCGGGTATCGCCTGTTTCGGCGCGCGAGGCCAGATGTCATCATTGTAGATCTTTCGCTACAAGGCAACAGGCTTAGCGGGCTTGATTTGATCCATAGGATGCGTGTGCATGATCCCCGTGTTCCGATATTGGTGTTGAGTATGTACAGCGATCCCTACATTGTCAGCCGCTCCTTGGATACCGGGGCGACAGGCTATGTCCTGAAGGAAGCTGGCCCTCGCGATTTTTTAGACGCTTTTCAGACGGTTCGTTGCGGAAAGCCATACCTGAACCATGATATCGCAATTCAAGTCGCCATGTTAGGTTCACGGCGTAGCGAAGGTGCTCTGGCAGAATTATCGCCCAGGGAATTGCAGACACTGACGCTGCTTGCAGAAGGGAAGCCGTATCGCGAGATCGCTAGCGATCTCAACATCAGCTATAAAACCGTTGCGAATAGCTGCTCTCAACTCAAGGTGAAGCTCGGGGCCCGGAACCTTCCAGAATTGATCCGTATCGCGGTGCAACAATTGGCCACGGATTCGCAGGCTCTTTTGAAACCCAAACGCACGCCATAGAACCTGTAGGGCGTTGGAACCGCTGGAGGCAGTATCCGCCGCATTTGCAATTTGATTGCGCGGGCTCTATCCGCGTAAGAGACACGGGATGTCTGCCACCAAACCTCCGCCTTCTTCCGCGGGGCATGACATGCCGCACCTAGCGCGATTGACTAGCTTATCCACCGTTCCACGATTGTCGGAAGACGAATGCTGCGCTTCAAAAGCGAACGGGATTGGATACGCTCTTGAAGCGTAAGCTTCTCAGGCGGCCAAGATCGCACTCTGGTACATAGGTCAGATTGAATCTGCGGTCGGTACGCTCTTCTGTCGGCAGCAGTTTGCGCTTCTCCGTCATTCAGATTGCAAGATGATGATGTGGAGATTGTTTCACGTTCAAAGGCCGCATTCCGATCATTCCGCGGTCCTGCTGGGCGTATGATACTACCACGCCTACGGCCTGAGCCTTCGTGGTTTGAAGAAGACGGCTACCAAGCGGGCAATGGGTGCCGTTCAACGATCCATCGCCATTTTACGACATCACCTGCCGATTGGCTTTTTTTTGGAAGAGCCCGCACCAGAAACGTCATCCAGCCATCAATCCAGTTGCACCCCGACGCCAATAAGCGGCGACCAGGGTTTGATCGCGACCGAACCCCATCACTCCCCGCCATTGGTCACGCACCGTCTTGGCTGCTGCCGCTTCCGCTGCGAACCAACCGAAAGCTGAATCGCTTTGCGGCCACGCCATCGACAAGATCTCCCTTGCCATCCGCTCGTCGGTTCCCGCAGCTGCGCCGTTTCGCCCGGATTCTGCAACCTTTTTGTGGCGATCGCGATGATGAAACATAAAGCTAGGAAAGTTCACCATGCCCTATCTCGCACGGATGATTGTCATGATTCGAGGCCGGTTGAATGACTCTTACTGCCTTGGTCACACTCACGACGACACGGCAGCTAATCGAGCCGTTGCGGGCAGATCTCGGCTGCTCGGGTTTGGTGTATTGGCAGCCGCAATGATCCTGTCTGTCACTGCGTTCGCACAGGTTCCGGATGAATTCCTGGGTAAGTGGTCTACGGATCCTGGACGCTGCGAGCAGATCAACGGCGAAGCGGACATGCTTGAGGTGGTGCAGTCAGGCTTCCAGTTCTATGAGATCGGCTGTGAAGTGAAAAAGCCCATACATTCGGCGAACCCGAGCGGCCGCTTGCTACGCCGTCGCGGCTGACATTCTTCAAGAACAAGGGAGAGTTCAAGCCATCGCCTGTCAAACTCGTCGAACTGATGCTGGAGCCGTCTTCTCCCGACTGGGCAAGCGGGCTGCGCGCAACTTGGCAACGCGGCGAAGCCGGTGCGCAAGCGCAACTGGAGAAGTTCCTGGACAATGACGTAGGTAGTTACGCCGACTGCAGGGATTACCCGGGCAAGACCTCGACATCGCGACTTTCCCCCTATCTGCGCTTCGGGGATATTTCTGCCCGACAGGTTTGGCATGCCGCAACCAACGCGGCGCACGCCGGGTCTTCAAATCGAAATCTCGAGAAATTCCAATCGGAACTTGGCTGGCGCGAATTCTCGTATCATCTTCTCTACAATAACCCGGACGTCGCATCCCGAAACCTGCAGTCCAGATTCGACACCATGCAATGGCGGCAGGATACCACCGCGCTCGAGGCTTGGCAGCATGGCAAGACCGGCTATCCCATCGTCGATGCCGGCATGCGGGAACTCTGGAACACCGGATGGATGCACAACCGCGTGCGCATGGTCGTTGCGTCCTTCCTGGCAAAACATCTTCTCATTGACTGGCGTCAAGGCGAATCCTGGTTCTGGGACACGCTGGTCGACGCCGATCCGGCCAACAACCCGGTTAGCTGGCAATGGGTGGCAGGCTCGGGCGCCGATGCCGCCCCCTATTTCCGGATATTCAATCCTGTCCTCCAGGGGCAGAAGTTCGACGCCGATAGTACTTACGTCCGGCGCTGGGTACCCGAACTCGCAAATATCCCGGCATCCGTCATCCATAACCCGTGGCGGCATGAAGCAGAATCGATCGGCCGGAAGTCAAAATGCGTCCCGTCCTATCCCGACCGGATCATAGACCACGACTATGCCCGCCGCCGCGCACTGGAAGCCTACAAGAACCTGGCATAAGGCCGACGAACGACAGAGTGGCCGCCAGCCATCTTCAGGGTCAGGCCTCAGGCGTCGTTCTGCTGTTTTATAGGAGTCAGGACAAAAAAGCCTACATCGATGGTCCCCGCCCTAAAACCTGCCTCGCAATAGCACAGATAATATTCCCACAGCCTGCGGAAACGTGCCGGAAACCCCATCGTTTCGATCTTCGGCCAGGCGGCCACAAACCTCTCCCGCCATTCGGCCAGGGTTTTCGCATAGCTGAGGCCGAAGCTTTCCGTCGACACCAGCTTCAACCCGGCGGCCTCGGCCTGCCGGGCGATGATCCGCTTCGTCGGCAGCATGCCGCCGGGAAATACGTAACGCTGGATGAAGTCGGCCGAACTGCGATAGGTGTCGAAGCGCGATTCATCGATGGTAATGACCTGAAGCACGGCCGTGCCGCCCGCCTTCAGCCGGTCACGCAAGGTTTTGAAATAGACGGGCCAATAGGCTTCGCCAACGGCTTCCAGCATTTCGATCGAAACAATCCGGTCGTAGCTTCCCTTGATGTCGCGATAGTCGGTCAATTCCAAGGATACGGCTTTGGCCAGACCCTCGTCGGCGCTTAGTTGCCTGGCAAAGGCAAGTTGCTCGGACGACAGCGTGACGCCGGTCACGAGGGTTCCGCCTTGCGCCAACCTGGCCGCCAGCGCTCCCCAGCCGCAGCCGATTTCCAGAACGCGCTCGCCTTCCTGCGGATCGAGCAGTTCGACGATCCGCTCCAGCTTGGCGTCCTGCGCCTCTTCGAGCGTCTGGCCCGGCCGCACATAAAGCGCCGAGGAATAGCTCATGCTTTCGTCGAGCCAGCACTGGTAGAAGGCGTTGCCAAGATCGTAGTGAAAGGAAATGTTCTTGCGGCTGCCGGCCTTGGTATTCGCCCGAAAAACATGGCGAAGGCGATTGAATATCCGCACGGGCAGGAATCCGGAAATCTTCCGATCGAGTTGTCCGATATTCAGCGCCGCCAGTTCGAGAAGTGCCGCAAGATCTGGCGTCGACCAGTCGCCATCGATATAGGCTTCGGCAAAACCGAGGTCACCATGGGTGACAAGCCGCCGGATAGCGCGCCAGCGATGCAGCACAAGCGTCGCTTCAGGCCCCGGTTGCGCCGCTCGGTGCTCGATGCGTTCTTGCGACGGCGTGACGACGGTAATGCGTCCACACTCAAGTGTCGCAGCGATTTGGCGTACAAGAAATGCGGCCAAGCCCTGGCCTCGGCGCTTGCCGCTCCATGCTGTGCGGCTTTCGCTATCGACGGACATGGTCGGGATCTTTCTCGGGATGGCGGCCGGCGGGCTTAAGCTCGTGGCCAAGGGTGACCGGCAGGTCGGGCGGCGGCGGCCGATGCTGCAAGCGCACGCCCTTCAACCAAAGCAACAGTGCCTCCCAGTGGATGCCGACGATCACTTTCAGCGTCAGCAACGGGTAAATGAGGAACAGGCGGGCAAGCGAAGCATCTGTCAGCGCCCGCCGTTCGGCTGCAAGTTTGGCGATGATCAACGGCCCTTGCGCATCATGACCGGTAACGGAAACCGCAAGACGTCCGCCTGGCGGCAGGACGACAAACGAATAGGTCATATCGGTGCTCATGAAAGGCGAAACATAGAGCGACTTCCGGCTTTCCTGGCGGATAGGCGCCGGCGCGCCGGAAGGCACGGGGATGAGGTAGTTGTGGCGCTGCCCGAACGTGTTGCTGACCTCGTAAAAGATGGCGCAAAGCGATTTGTCTCGCCTGTGGCAGAAGTACACGTTGAGCGGATTGAACGCATAGCCAAGGATTCGCGGCATGGTCAGCAGCCGGATCGGGCCGCCGGTTTCGACGCCGGCCTCGCGCAAATGCCGCTCGATTTTTTCGCGCGGCGAACCGGCTTTCCCGTCGGCATGATCCCGGTCGTGGAAGCTGAACAGGTTGAAGCGGTTGTGTGAGAACAGGCGGAGCGCGCGCGCCAGCGTATCGATCTCGTCGAGATCGAGCAGCAGGTAGAAAATGCTGTAGCGAAGGCGGTGTTGCTTTGGCCGCAACCGGTGGTGCATCACCTCGCCGGTATAAAGGGCGGAATCCGTCATCACGCCGCCTCGATCTCGGCCATAGCTGGCAATACAGGACGAAGATGGATGCGTCCGGACTCCTGGCGCACGGTCCATGGCCGCCGCACGCCGCCGGCAGCCTCGGCGACCGCAAGGCCTGCCTGCAACCCGTCTTCATGGAAGCCGGCGCCGAAATAGGCGCCGCAGAACCATGTCCGGTGAACACCTTGCAAGGACCAGAGCTGTTTCTGCGCCGCCATGGCTTTGCCGTCGAAACCCGGATGCCGATAGTTCAATCGCCGCAACACCGCGCTGGGCTCGATTTCGCGGTGGGGGTTGAGCGTGAGGAACAGTGGCGCCTCGTCGGCGATGCCCTGCAGCCGGTTCATCCAGTAGGTTACGGCCAGTTGGCGGCGATGGTTCGTTTCCCGAGCCATATAATTCCAGCTCGACCAGACCTTGCGCCGGCGCGGCATGAGGTTGCTGTCGGAATGAAGAATGGCTTCGTTGTCGACATAGCCGAAAGCGCCTAGCAGACGCCGTTCCTCGGGGCTCGGATCGGCAAGCATGGCCAGCGCCTGATCGGCATGCGTGGCGATCACGACGTGATCGAAATGGCGACGATGGCCGTCATGGCCGGCGATGTCGACGCCGCTCGCCGTCCGCGCGATGGCCTTGATCGGGTAGTTCGAGACAATTTCCGGGACAGCCCCGGCAAGCACACGCACGTAGGAACGGCTGCCACCCTCCACGGTGCGCCAGATCGGGCGGCCGGACAATTTGAGAAGCCCGTGGGTTTCGCAGAACCGGATGAAAGCGGCCGCCGGATAGTGTCCGATATCGGCCGCCGGCGTCGACCAGATGGCCGCAGCCATCGGGTAGAGATGATCGTCGCGGAACGCCGCGCCATAGCCGGCGGCGTCGAGATAGGCGTCGAGCGAGGTTGCGCCGAGCGTCGCCGCGTCAAGCGGCGCCTCGCGATAGAAGCGCACGAGATCGCGCAGCATCCGCCAGAACCTCGGGCTGATCAGATTGCTGCCCTGTGCGAACAGGCCCCCCAAGCCGGTTCCGGAATATTCGAGACGGCCGTCGTCGAGCGAGACGGCAAAGGACATATCCGATGGCTTCGTCGCCACGCCGACATAATCAAACAGGGCCGCAAGGTTCGGATAGGTGGCTTCGTTATAGACGATGAAGCCGGTATCGACGGGCACGCCGGCCGCATCGACGGTGTTGCTGTGCCCGCCCAGCCGGTTCTCGGCCTCGAACAGGGTCACCCGATGCCGCCGCGACAACAACCAGGCGGCGGACAGACCGGAAATGCCACTTCCGACGACGGCAATGTCGAGCGACGGGCCGCGATCTTCCTTGCGACCATGCTTTTGCATCCAATCGTCTCCAGATCCGTTCCTGGTGTTCAAAGGATTTCCCTTCGCTTCTCGAACTGCCAATATCTACGAAGCTTCGAGCGCGATGGATCACATCGAACATGATCCAACCGCGGCGCGGCCGCGTAACAAAGGCAAATGAATGTCGTACAGCTACATCGCGAACAGAGGCGCGCGCCCCAAGGCTGGCCGGCAGCGAGGGGCATCGGTTTGAAGCGCGTGGAAAAAGAAGACGCCCCACCGTCTGCAGATGAGCAGTGCCAGCTCATTCAGGCCGTGGCGACGGCGCGCGACCGCAGCGCATTTGCCGAGCTTTTCACCCATTTCGCACCGCGGGTGAAAAGCTTTCTCATGCGTTCCGGGCTGACCGACACCATAGCAGAGGAAGTGACGCAGGAAACCATGCTGGCGATGTGGCGAAAGGCATCCTATTTCGATCCGAGCCGTGCCGGCCTGTCGACATGGATTTTTACGATTGCCCGCAATCAGCGCATCGACCGTTTGCGGCGCGGACGGGTGCAAACGACGAACAGCCTGTTCGATCCCAGCGACGAGCAGGATGCACCCTTGTCCGGTGAAGACATAACGATTGCGGCAGAGCGCGAGCAACAGGTACGCACGGCGCTGGGCACCTTGTCGGACGAGCAGGCAACGATCGTGCGTCTGTCTTATTTTTCCGAGAAGCCGCATGCCGAGATCGCTCGTGAACTCGGCATCCCGCTGGGAACGGTGAAATCGCGTATTCGGCTCGCGTTGAATCGGTTGCGCAGCCTGTTGGACGGTGACCTATGACAATCCACCATCACCCCAGCGATGAAACGCTTCTGCGCCATGCGGCCGGCACCTTGAGCGCAGGGCTCGCATTAGTCGTTGCCGTCCATATCGAAGGATGCGCCGCCTGCCGCGCGCGTTCGGCTCGTTTCGAGGCAGTCGGTGGAGAGCTCCTCGAAGACATGCCGCAGGCGCGGCTTGCCCCGGATGCGCTCGGCAGGGCGCTGGAGCAGCTTGATCTCGGTTCGAGCGCTTCGAGCGCACGGCCCACCAACGTCCCTCGTCAGGCGGCGTTGGGAATAAAGCTTCCCCAGGCGATGCGTCAGTGCGAGATCGGCCCCTGGCGCTGGCTCGGCCCCGGTTTCAAATGGAGCAAGGTCGAGATTGCCGGAAGCCCGCAAGCCAAGGTCATGCTGCTCAAGGGACGGGCCGGCCTGCGCCTGCCAGCCCATGGCCACACCGACATGGAGTTCATGCAGATACTTTTTGGATCGCTTTCCGATGAACGCGGCCAATATCTACCGGGCGATCTGGACGAAGCGGGATCGGACGTCGACCACCAGCCTATCGTCGGCACCGAATCCGACTGCGTCTGCCTTGCCGCGCTGGAAGGCGACACACGCCTTCACGGATTTCTGGGACGGCTGTTGCGGCCGCTTGTTGGATTCTGAGCGGGGCGTGATGCGCAGGCTGGCAAGTAAAGAATCGCCTTGATGATGACGCTGGCAATCATGCTCATAGGCTTGGCGATGGCGCTCTGCGGCGTCATGGCGCTTGCGTGGTTCGTTGCGGGTTGGACCGGGCGATCCGGATGGATCGATGCGATCTGGTCGTATGCTGTCGGTACCGGCGGGGTAGTGACCTCGCTGCTGCCATTGGGTGCAAGCGACCAGATCGACGCCCGCCAATGGCTCGTCGCGGGCCTCGCCGCCCTTTGGTCCCTGCGGCTGGGGTCCCATATCGCGGCACGCACGCTACACGGCGGCGACGATCCGCGTTATCGGCAGTTGCGCGAAGAATGGGGCGGCAGGTTCAGGAGCAGGCTTTTCTGGTTCCTGCAAATCCAGGCGGCGGCAGCCTTTCTGCTGGTCCTCACCATCCTGACCGCCGCGCATCGTCCGGGAGACGGCCTATCGTATGGCGACCTGCTGGGGATTGGCATCTTCGCGATTGCCATTGTCGGAGAGGGCATGGCGGACCGCCAGCTCGCGCGCTTCGGCGCCGAGCCTGAGAACAAGGGCAAGGTTTGCGACACCGGCCTATGGGCATTCTCACGCCACCCGAATTATTTCTTCGAGTGGCTGGTCTGGGTGGCTTTTGCCGCGATCGCCATTGTTGGCGGATCCTATGGTTTCGGCTGGGCAGCCCTTGCGGGACCCATCTTCATGTATTGGCTGCTCGTCTATGTCTCCGGTATTCCGCCGCTCGAGGCGCACATGCTGCGCTCGCGCGGCGAGGCTTTTAGCGCCTATCAGCGGCGCGCCAATGCGTTCTGGCCCCGACTGCCAGCCACTCGGCATCCCGCGCAGAAGTTTGAGGATGGAAGATCATGACCCTGCTTTCGTCGACAATCCGCCTGGTCGAGCAGGCACCGCTGCCGGATCCCCTGACCAATCTCGGGGTCCAGTACCTGGTGGGTCGCACCAAAACGCGTCTGGCGTCATTGCCGGCCCAATACGCGCAGAATTTCGTGCGTGACATGGAACATCACCCCATTGCCGCCCATGCAGAAGCGGCCAACGCACAACACTATGAGTTGCCGTCGCAATTCTTCGCGCTCACGCTGGGGTCGCGCCGCAAATATTCATGCTGCCTCTATCCGAAAGGCGACGAAACGCTTGCCGAGGCCGAACGGCTTGCCCTGCGTGAAACAGTCGAGCATGCCGCTCTGGCAGACGGTCAACGCATCCTTGAACTCGGTTGCGGCTGGGGGGCGCTGACCCTGTTCATGGCCGAGCGCTATCCGAATGCGAAAATCACCGCGGTCTCGAATTCCACGCCGCAACGGCATTTCATCGAGGCGGAAGCCAAGGCGCGCGGCGTGGGCAACATTACGGTCATCACCGCAGACATGAACGACTTCCAGGCAAGTGGGAAGTTCGACCGTGTCGTTTCGGTCGAAATGTTCGAGCATATGTCCAACTGGTCGTCCTTGCTGAAGCGCATCCGCTCATGGCTGGCGCCCGACGGGCGCTTGTTCGTCCATGTCTTCAGCCACCGCAGCCAGCCCTATCGCTTCGATCACGGCGACCGGGCCGACTGGATCGCCCAGCACTTTTTCACCGGCGGCATCATGCCCAGCCATGGTCTGATGGCGATGTTCCCCGACCTCTTCGAGGTCGAAAGCGACTGGCAGTGGAATGGTCTGAATTACCAACGCACTGCGCTCGACTGGCTGGCGAACTTCGATGCGAACCTGCCGCGGATCGACGCCATCCTGCGCGACGTGTACGGCGCGGATGCGGCACTGTGGCGCCGACGCTGGCGTCTCTTCTATCTCGCGACAGCTGGTCTCTTCGGCCATGCCGATGGCAAGGAATGGGGCGTCAGCCACTATCGGTTGCGCCCGGCGTGACTGGTTTGACGCGATGGGCTTTTCTGGGATCCATCTGGAGGCGCATCGGTGCGTATGCCGCCCATGACGACCCGTTGGTCGCTTCCTGCAATCTCATCGCGCTGGTCGTCGCCTCCAACCAGCCCTTTTATCCGCTCTATGTTTACTGGGCCGTCAGCGAACATATATCGCCGACCTTCTTCACCTTCCTGTCGACACCGTTCTTTCTTGCCGTGCCAGCCGTGGCTCGACGCTCGCCCAAGCTTGGTCGTGCCCTGCTTCCGCTGGCCGGCATGGCGAACACCATCTTGAGCGCGAGTGTGTTCGGCCGTGCATCGGGCGTGGAGATCTTCCTCATTCCCTGCGCGCTGATCGCGGCGGCGTTCTTTCGATCGTCCGAAAGGCTGCTCGCCTTGGCGCTGGTCGGGCTGGCGCTGCTTATTTATCTTGGGCTCGGTGAATTCACCGGCGCGCCGCTGCACCTTTATTCACCGGCCGAGTATCAGGCCTTCGTCAGACTGAACGCCATGAGCGCCGGCACGCTGACCGTCTTCATCGGCCTGATCGTCTCGGGAGAGCTGAGTCGCAAAAACTGAAACCGTCAAGCGGCTGACGTGAATGCCCGAGTAATCAGAAAACCCATCGTAGCGGCGAAAGCGGTAAGCAACGTTCCCCAGCACAGGTCTGCAATCGTCACCGGCACCGGCCAGTTACGCAGCGTGGCCTGGTTTGTCAGGTCGTAGGTCGCATAGGCAAAGAAGCCGAGCAACGCGCCGTAGCCGGTCGCCGTCGTCCAGCGTTCGGTGGCGAACGCCGGCGATATGGCGAACACGACGATGCCGGCAATGTAGATCAGATAGAACAGAACGGCCGGCACCAGCCTGAAATTTTCGACCAACATGTCGCCCATCAGCGGCCGGTAAAGCCGTTGCGCGGCGAGCGTCAGCCAAACGGCATCGTCGGCCAGAAACACCAATCCTGTCGCGATATAGGCGATACCATAAGCTTTCACGGAGATTTCCTCGCGGGCATTTAGCTTCTTTCTACGTCACGCCTTGGCGTTCGGATCATGCGCGCCCCGTGGAAACGTCGACCGGGGATTCGAAGACATCTCCGCTTTTTTTACCAAGGAATAGATCCGACACAGCACGGTCTGCGTAACAGGATGGCACCCTATACGGAAAAGAGGCGCTACCCGGAGCCTGAAACATGATCCGTCAAGCCATCGCCGTTTGCGTTTTTGCCCTGACATGCCTTTTTTCGATATCTGCCCAGGCGAGCGATCCTTATGGGATTTGGGCGCGCGACGACGGTAATGCCCGCGTGAAAATCGCCCCGTGCGGAGCAAAGCTGTGCGCTACGAACCTCTGGATCAAGGACACCAGCAAGGGCGAGGAAGTCGGTGACCGGCTCATCATGTCGCTGGAACGAAAATCCGACACCGAATTGTCCGGCACCGCCTTTGACCCCAAGCGGGACAGAACGTATTCGATGACCTTGATTATCGAAAAAAATGGGTTGATTACTCGCGGCTGTATTATCGGAGGATTGCTTTGCCGAGATGTGAATTGGGCGCCGGTGAAGTAAGGCTGGTCCAAATTGGCTGCAACGATGCCGCACGACATCACTAAGCTCATTGTCCGGACCTCATTGAAGGATCGCACCGCATTCGATTTGCTGTACCGGCAAACGAACGCGAAACTTTTCGGCGTATGCCTTCGTGTCTTGAACGATAGGGGCGAGGCCGAAGATGCCCTTCAGGAGGTGTTCGTCAAAATTTGGATGAAGGCGGATCGTTTTACGGTATCGGACTTGAGCCCGATTTCCTGGCTGGTGGCCATCGCCCGCAATCATGCGATAGATCGCATCAGGGCGCGTCGTAGACCGGTGCAGGATATTGATACGGCGCTCGACATTGCCGATCCAGCACCGGGACCGGAAGCGATGGCTCTGGCCGGTGGCGAAAAACAGCGTATCGAGCACTGCCTGGGCGAACTGGAAGAGGACCGCGCGCAGGCGGTACGGGGCGCTTATCTGACGGGCGAGAGTTATGGTGAGCTTGCGGAACGCCATGGCGTTCCACTGAACACGATGAAGACATGGCTGCGCCGCAGCCTCATGAAATTGCGGGAATGCCTGGAAAGATGACGCCAGCCGAAGACCATGGACCGGAACACGATAGCGACGACCTGTTGGCCGCCGAGTTCGTTCTTGGTGCGTTGGAGGCGGCCGAGCGGCAATCCGCAGCCCGGCGCATCGAAACCGACGCCGACTTCGCACGGCTCGTCGATGACTGGGAGGTGCGGCTTTCGCCGATGGCGGCCGAATATCCGAATGTAGAAGCGCCGGCCTCCGTCAAGGCGGCAATCGATCGCCGGCTGTTTGCGTCCGATGGTACCTCCGGGGCAGCATCTCGTTCCGGCCTGTGGTCGAGCCTGGCCTTCTGGCGCGGCTTGGCAGCCGTAGCTGTGGCCGCGACAATGGTTGCGATTGCTGTCCCCTACATGAGCCCATCGCTCGAGGTACCTCAGCCACGGCTGGTCGCATCGCTGGCCGCTGACGGCAGCGATGTGAAATATCTCGCCGTCTACGACGCTGCCCGCCATGAAGTCGGGCTGTCGCATGTTTCTGGGGCACGCGCTTCCGGCAAGGATTTCGAGTTGTGGATGATTGAAGGAAAGAAGCCCCCCGTTTCAATGGGGATCATACCTCCGGGTGCCACCACGCATGTTGCCGTTTCGGCCGAAGAGCGGAAAAAACTTGCGCAAGGCGCAGTGCTGGCTATCAGCCTGGAGCCCGCCGGCGGTTCGCCGACGGGCCAGCCGACCGGACCGGTGGTCGCGGCAGGCGATCTCAAGAGAATCTAAGTCGGCATTTCAGCTTCGGCTGCCTACCGTCCCAAACAATCTGTCGAATAATTTCGGATGCTCTGAAACTATTGCGTCTGCGTTTCGTATCTCCTCTCGTCCCAAGAAATGGGAACCAGAACCCAGAGGAGTTTGACATTATGCGTAAATTCGCCACCGCCTTGTTCGCCGGCGCAGTCGCCTTTTCCGCGCTTTCCACGGTCGCCTATGCCAAGGACCCCATGGTCGGCGGAGCTGCCATGTACGCCAACAAAAACATCATCGAAAACGCCGTGAATTCGAAAGACCACACCACGTTGGTGGCCGCGGTCAAGGCCGCTGGACTGGTCGATACATTGCAGGGCAAAGGCCCCTTTACTGTATTCGCACCGACCAATGAGGCTTTCGCGGCGCTTCCGGCGGGTACAGTGGACACGCTGCTGAAGCCCGAGAACAAGGCCAAGCTGGTGAAGATCCTGACCTGTCACGTCATCGCGGCCGATGCCATGTCCGCCGACGTCAAGAAGATGGTCAAGGCCGACGGTGGCATGCACAAGGTCAAGACAGTCGGCGGCTGTGAACTGACGCTGAAGGATACAGCCGGCAAGGTCACCGTTACCGACGAGAATGGTAACGTCGCTCATGTAACCATCGCAGACGTTAAGCAGTCCAACGGCGTCATCCACGTGATCGACAAAGTTCTGCTGCCCAAGATGTAAGCGGCTTTGTCAACCTGCACCAACAAGCCCGCCCCTGTGAACAGGAGCGGGTTTGTTGAATTGCTTAAAAAAGGACGCAGGTTCGTGATGGCCGAGCAAAGGTTGATCGCTGCGTTGGGATCAACAAGGAATGCCCGTTGGGTCGTCACTACGCATTTTTCGGGCTACCACGCTACACAAATGCACTCTCGCGTTGGCGAGCTTGGCTAGTCGCGGCCCGCGAATAAACAGCCTATATGTGCAGACTTCTGGCCTTACCGTGCAAACGAAGCGGGGTCATTGTGGAGTTGTAAAGACGTTCGCAGCAGCAGGGGTAACGGTTCCCACCACCCCGTCGACAGCCCGGCCCGACGCAGCATGGCCGCAGTCCACGTGTTGCACCCGAAAAGCGCGTTGAAATACCCTTTTGCTTCGAAGAACGCGTCGTATTTTCCATAGGACAAACCCGCAAGGAGCTTGGGGCCGTCAGCAAAGCTGTCGCGAATGGCGTCGGCTAACGCAATCATGCCGGTATTTGTGATGTTGACAACAGTTACCGATGGATCATGCCGATCGATATCGCCCGCTATTTCGACATGCATAACCGAGTTGTCGAGGGTCAGCCCCTTGAAGGTCGGCACGGCTTTCAATTCCGACCACGTCGGTGTTTCGGTATAGAAGGCGCGGCCGCCCCAGCCAAAGATCACGTAGCGAACTTGCGGCAGGCCGATTGGAAGACCTGCTGCCGGAAGAAATCCGAACTGGGCCCGAACCGCGTCGTCCACCGGGATCGCAATATCGGTGTGGATGGGATTGCTCAGCAACAATATCTGCCTGGTTGCATCCGCCGGGCCTGTGACTCGGTTTCGCCAGATCGGCCGCGGCGTTATCGTCCCGATGATCACGGACACAACAACCAGTGCGATGCCGACCGCCAGAATATTTAAGAACCTGCTCCGCACCTTTCCCTCATCATGGAAAGCAATACGTCAGTACCACCAAATTGGATCAGCACGGATTGATTTGATCCAAACAAAGCGTGTCTGCGTAAAAAGCGCATGATAGTTACGCTCCTTTCGCCTCATCGATCTACAGACATACCGCGACAGGCTGGACTGGGGCGACGGATTTGCCGCATTTTTATCCTTGGCCGCATGCGGACCAATCCTCTTTGACTGCAGTCCTTCTCAATCACAGGATCCGACTTTGCGGCTCATTTATCGAACGATATCGGCACTATTGCCTTTATTTGCTCTGGCGGCATGTTCACCGGCGTTGGTGCTAAACCTCGTTACGTCGTCGAACGGTGCAAATATCCACAAGGATATCGCCTATGGCCAAGGTCCGAGGCACAAGCTGGATGTATATTCGCCGGGGGACGTAGGGAACGCACCCGTCGCGGTGTTTTTCTATGGCGGCAGTTGGCAAAGTGGAAACAAGCAGGGCTACAGGTTCGTGGCCTCGGCCCTGGCCGCAAGAGGCATTGTTACGATCGTCCCGGATTACCGGCTCTATCCGGAGGTCCACTATCAGGGCTTCCTCAGCGACGGTGCGAAAGCCGTGCGCTGGGCCAAGGACCACGCTCGCGAATATGGCGGCGACCCATCGAAACTCTTCTTGATAGGACACTCGGCAGGAGCCTATATCGCTGCCATGCTGGCGCTCGACGATGAGTGGCTTGGTAAGGAAGGCCTTTCAGCGGGGCGCGATCTGAAGGGTTTCGTCGGCATCTCGGGCCCTTATGATTTCCTGCCTTCCAACGACAGGGAAATCGTCGCCATTTTCAGCACGGCAAAGACGCAGGCGCTTTCCCAACCTGTGAGTTTCGCTGACGGCCGTCGTCCTCCGGTGCTGCTGTTGCACGGAACGGGCGACAGCATTGTCTATCCGAAAAACAGCACCGAGCTTGCCGAAAAGTTGCGACGTTCGGGAACACCCGTTCAACTCAAGCTCTATCCGGGCGTCGGTCATCTGGAAATAATCGGCGCCGTGGGTTTTCCGTTGCGTTTCATCGCACCGACTTTGGAAGACACGGTGAGCTTTATCCAGATGCATTCGACGACAGCAAGATGAAAGCTCGGGGTTAGAAGTCCGAACAAAATGACGAGCACGAGACCAGTCATTTCATCGATAGATTATAAAGAGCGTGCGAAGGTAGCTGGATAGCCGGCTCAACGGTCAGGTATTTTTCTTTCTTCCCTTTCCGATGAGTTCCTTCAGCAACGGGTTGGGAAAGCGCCTTTCCATCATCACTGCATAAAATGTCTGGACGATACCGGGAAGGGCTGCGCCGACGACAAGCGTGCCGGCCGCGATTTCATCTTTCACCACGATCGGCGGTAGCACGGCGAGGCCGATATCCTCGCGCGCAAGCAAGCGCATCATCGCCATATCGTCGGCTTCGGCGATGACATGCGGGCGAATATCAAGCTTGTAAATGAGCGCATCGAAGCCGGCACGAACGCTCGTTCCGCTGGTCGGGACGATGACGGGATGGGCCATCAGGCGCTCGGCAAGGCTGCACTTCGTGCGAAAGCGCGCCGGAGCCCCAATAAGACTGACCGCGCGCTCCGCGAGGCGATGGGCGACCAGCGGTGAATGCCCATCATGCGCCGGGGGCTGGTTGATTAACACCACGTCGAGCCTGAGCGCGCGCAGCGAAGCTATCAGTTCGGCAGTGTTGCCTGAACGCAGGACGAGTTCGACATCCGGCCGCCCAAGGAGGGGTTGCAGGAATTCCATCTGGAAGTTGCGCGACAGCGTCGCCAACGCGCCGAGGCGCAGGGTCTTGTGTGAAGTGTCGGCGTCGCGAAGCGTGCCCAGCAGTTCCTCGCCGGTGTTGAAGATGGCGTCGGCATGGTCGAGCGCGATGCGCCCCGCTTCCGTCAGGTGCAGTTTGCGGCCGCTGCGTTCGAACAAGGCGTTGCCGAGGCTCGCCTCCAGCTTGCGGATTTGTACTGATAGCGCGGATTGGGTGACGTTGAGCCGCGCCGCCGTGCGCGTGAGATTACCGTCATGGGCGACGGCCCAGAAATAGCGCAGGTGGTTGTAGTTCAAGGAAGACATCATTCGATATTAGCGAACGATTTTGCATAAACAATGAATTTTCTTCAGAAAACCGCGCCTGATATTGCAGGGCAACGATTGCCTCTCGGAGATCAACGTTGTCGCTCTATCTGCTTCCGTTAGCCATGCCGCTGCCGCTGCTCGTCGCTGCTGCCGTGGCCTTTCCCGGCTCCGGCCGCTGTCCCAAGCGCGCCGGGCTGGCCGAAGCCGCCGCACTGATTTCTTTTGTCATCGCGCTCGGCGGATTTGTCATGCTCGTCACTCAAGGAGCAGGGACCAGCGATTTGATCGGCATCGCCGGCATCGGCCTTTCCAGCCTGCTCGATGCCGTCAGCGTGACGATGCTGCTGCTTGTCAGTTTCATCGGCTGGCTCGTTCTGCGTTATGCCCGCACCTATCTCGACGGCGAGGCGCGGCAGAGGGCGTTCACCGGCTGGCTGTGTCTCACGCTCGCGGCTGTCCTGTTTCTGGTTCAGGCAGGTAACCTCGTGCAGCTTGTTGCGGCGTGGATCGGCATGAGCGTGGCGCTGCGCCGGCTGCTTTTGTTTTATCCGGAGCGGCTGGCGGCGCGGCGGGCCGAGCGCAAGAAGCGGCTGTTCTCACGCCTCGGCGCGGCCGCGCTGATCGTCGGCGCCGGCCTTGCCGCCTGGGCCTACGGCACCGACGACATAGCAACCATCAATTCCATGGCGAGAACGGGCGGCGGATCGGCGCTGACCGCCGTCGCCGCCGGCCTGCTTGCGTTTTCGGCGCTGCTCAAGTCGGCCCAGTTTCCGACGCATGGCTGGCTGACGGAAGTCATGGAGGCGCCGACGCCGGTTTCAGCCCTTCTGCACGCGGGCATCGTCAATGCCGGCGGCTTCCTGCTCGTCCGCTTTGCAGACCTGATGCTGACGGCGCCCGGCGTCCTGGCGGCGGTGGCGATGGTCGGCGGCTTCACGGCACTGTTCGGGGCGCTCGTCATGCTGACCCAACCTGCGGTCAAGACCTCGCTTGCCTGGTCGACGGTGGCACAGATGGGCTTCATGATGCTGGAATGCGGGCTGGCGCTGTTCCCGCTCGCCTTGCTACACATCGTCGTTCACTCCTTCTATAAGGCGCACGCCTTCCTCGCTTCAGGTGGTGCCGTCGAACAGGTAGCCGCCATCCGCCGCCCCGGACCGATCGCGATCCCTGACGGCGCCGCCGTCGGCCGGGCATTCGGGCTGGCGCTGCTGATCTACGCGGTGATCGGGGCGATCTTCGGCTTCGCTTTCGGGTTCGGCCACAAGTCTCCACAGTCGCTTGCCCTTGGCGCGATCCTGATTTTCGGTGTCGCCTACCTTCTGGCGCAGGGGCTGGCCGACGCTGCGCCGCGCGTGTTAACCCGCAAGACGGCGGTTAACGCCATTGCCGCGGCGGTCGGATATTTCACGCTGCAAACGGCCGCCGAGTGGCTGACGCGCGGAACCCTGCTGTCACTTGGCACTTAAACATGAGAATGCCATACAAGCGATTCCAGATACTTAGGCCAGCACTTAATTTGAGAATTGGCAATTAATTTGATAATTGCGCTTGGCGTTTGCCACTTAATGTGAGAATCAGGCTCTCGGAGTTTTTTCACTCGCGAGCCTCCATGAGCGACCCATTTCCCGACGAAATTGATGAGGCGCTTTGGGATGAAGCGTGCCGGCGTGCGGATGCGATTCGTGGCTTTCTAAGGCGCCACCCCGGCGGCACGACGGCCGGAAATGTTGCCTGGCTCGCGGCCGAACTCGGCCTTAGCCAGGCTACAGCTTACCGCCTGGTCAAGCTGTTCCGCGCCGGCGGAACCGTCCTGTCGCTTGTGGACCGCAAACGCGGGCGGCCGGAGGGTCATCGCACCCTGGATGAGAAGCGTGAGGAAATCGTCCGGAGGACCATCAACGCGTCCTACCTAAAGCGAACCCGGCCGACGGTCTCGCAGCTGGTCCGGGACGTGCAGACGAACTGCATATCGGCGGGGCTGAAGCCGCCGCATCGCAGGACGATCGTCGCTCGCCTTGAGGACATAGACCTCCAGAAGCGTGCCAGGCGACGCGGCGAACAGAAGATCGTCAAGGCGACAACGGCCGTTCCCGGAGCGTTCGGCGCCTCCCGCCCCCTTGAGGTGGTCCAGATCGACCATACCAAGGCCGATATATTCGTTGTTGACGAGGAGACCCGACAGCCGATCGGCCGGCCGTGGCTGACCTTGGCGATGGACATCTGCAGTCGGATGGTCGCCGGGTTTTATCTCACCATGGACGCCCCGTCGCGGCTGTCGACTAGCCTGTGCCTCTTGCATTCCGTCTTCGACAAGTCTGCATGGTTGAGAGAACGCGAGATCAGTGAGCCGTGGCCCGTGGCTGGCCTGCCGAACACGGTACATGTCGACAACGGATCCGACTTCCGAAGTCGAGCATTCAAGAGAGGTTGTGAGGATGCCGGGATGGCAATCGAATGGCGGCCGCCAGGCGAGCCGCGCTTCGGCGGTCACATCGAGCGTCTGATCGGCACGCAGATGGGAAAGCTGCACCTGCTGCCCGGGACCACATTCAGCAACGAACAGGAACTGGGAGAGTACGACTCGAAGCGGCACGCGGCACTGACACTGCGTGAACTCGAACGCTACATCGCCCTCGATATCGTAGGCTCCTACCATCAGTCGATCCACAGTTCCCTAGGCCGCCCGCCGATTGCGGTCTGGCGGGAGCACGAGGGCAATATCCCGCTTCGACTACCACAGGATCGGCTCCGCTTCTGGCTCACCTTCCTGCCTGAGCAGGAGCGCACCATGCGGCCGACCGGGATTCATCTGTTCGGCCTGCGCTACTGGTCGGCGGCGCTCAGCGCCGACGTCGGGCGTTCTGACCGCCGACTACTTGTGAAGTACGATCCACGCGACCTGGCGCGCATCTTCGTTCGACGGCCATCAGGAAACTTTGTGGAAGCCCGTTATGCCGACGTCACCCTGCCCTCGATAACCCTGCACGAGGCGCTGACCGCCCGACGCACCCTGCTGGCGAAAGGCCGCCGTGAAGTCGACACCCGCGCCATCGTCCGCACCGCGTTGGCGCAGCGAGAACTGGTCGACGCGGCGACCAGAAAGACGGCGGCGGCGCGCCGCGGCAAGGCTTCGTCAAAATCGAAGGTGGACGATCGGGGATGGGGCTCGCTCCGCGGTGTCGACTCCAGCAAACCTGTACCCTTTGTTGAGGATACGGATTGAGCTGGAGTGAATATGAACGATGAAGTCTCCCACCTGACCGCCAGCGCCGCGGCACTGCTTTCCGAAACGGACGAACGACGCATTCGCGCAATACGATCACGTCGCTGGGTGCTTTATCCACGCGCCAAGCAGGCGCTCGACCGGCTGAGCGGGCTCCTCGACCATCCGCGAGGCACGCGCATGCCCTCGGTCGCGATCTATGGCGACAGCGGCATGGGAAAGACCATGATTATGAAGCGGTTCCGGGACGAGCACCCGCCGAGCTTCAATCCGCTGACGGGCACGCTAAAGACACCGGTCCTGGCCATGGAAATGACTAGCCGTCCTGGCGAGCGACGGTTCTACTCTGAACTGCTTACCCTTCTCGGCGCGCCGCAGCGGCCACGCGCCGACATCGCCCAGATGGAACAGGCGGCGTTGCGGATCATGGAAGCGATCGGCGTGCAGGTGCTGGTCATCGACGAGGTGCACAACATCCTCGCCGGATCCTACCGCGAGCAACGCATCGTCCTGAATACGCTCCGCTTCCTCAGCAATCGTCTGCAGATCTCACTGGTCTGCTTCGGCGTCAACGAGGCGCGGGAGGCCATCAGTGGTGATGTCCAGCTTGCGCGGCGGTTCGAGCAGTTCACCTTGAGCCGGTGGGCTGCAAACGAACAGTTCGAGACCCTGGTGGCCTCGATCCTGCGCAACACGCCGCTGCGTCGACCTTCGGTGCTGACGCCGAAATCGCTGCGACGGATCCTGCAGATCACAGAGGGTATCACCGCCAGCATCTTCCACATGATCAACAGCCTGGCCGTCGAAGCCATCGAGAGCGGCCGCGAGCACATTAACGACGAAGCAGTCGAGAACTGGGAGCCAGAGTTCGATGCCGAGGCGGCATTCGCATGATTGAGAACACGCCGCCACGGCAGTTGCCGGTGTGTTTGCCGCCCCATTCTGATGAACTCCTGTCCTCCTGGATCAGTCGCCATGCCGCCTTCTACGCGGTCCCTCCGCTTGTCATGCTTAGGCATTGCCTGCCGGAGGCCTCCGCGTTGCGCGCGGCCGATCTTCATTTGAGCAGTGATCAGGAAATCCGCCTGGCCAACATATTTGCCACCGAACCGGCCGTGGTGCGTCGAATGACCTTCACAAATGTCGCGCAATCAGCGCGTCGGCTCATCGCCACGCGGCCAACGCAGCATTGCACGAACTGCTGCCCTGGTGGCGCTGAACCGGCGCCAGTTCTACGAAGCCAGCTGCTTGGATGGCGCATCACCTGCCCTCTCTGTGGAAACCGACTCCGGGATGTCGGCGTGCGCGAACTCCCCTCCCCTTTCCAAGAATATCGCAGTGCGGCTCTCCGGGGCGAAAAGCTACTCGACGAAGGAGCCGAACGTGGCATCCGCGCCTGGGCTTCGCCATCGGAAATCGCCCGGCTTCTGCTGATGCGCCGGATGACGTGGCCGCCGCCGTGTGAAAGGGATCTTTGGCGTTTCCGCGTACTCGGTGCGCATTCCGACGAAGCCGGCCAGTGATTCCGATCAATTACCGGCCACCCATTCCAATTTCATTCCGGCCGGGATTCCGATTTGAAGCCGGCCACTTTTTTGGATCACCTGGGTCGTTGTTGAGATTTGGTTCGAGTTTCGTTTCTGGTCAAGCCTGAGCTGTTTCCGGGTTTTGTGGCGCGCGCCGTTTTCGCATGCTTTCGCCGGTCAGTTCGATGCGATAGGCGTTGTGCACGAGGCGGTCGAGGATGGCGTCGGCGATGGTGGGATTGCCGATGATCTCGTACCAGTGGTCGACGGGCACCTGGCTGGTGACGATGGTCGATCGCCGCTCATAGCGGTCCTCGACGATCTCGAGGAGATCGCGGCGCTGTTCGTCGTTGAGCTTTTCGGGTCCCCAATCGTCGAGGATGAGCAGGTCGGTTCGGGCCAGCGCCTTGAGCATCCTGGCATAGCGACCGTCTCCCCTTGCGAGAGCGAGCGTGGCGAAGAGCCGTGGGGCGCGGTGATAGACGACGGAGAAGTCCTCGCGACAGGCCTTGTGCCCGAGAGCGCAGGCGAGCCAGCTCTTGCCGACACCGGCCGGGCCCGTGATCAGGAGCCCGTGACGCTGGCGAATCCAGTCGCAGCCTGCGAGCTTGAGGTACAGGGAGCGGTCGAGCCCGCGTTCGGCACGGAAGTCGGCATCTTCGACCTGCGCATCATGGCGCAGCCTGGCAGCGCGGGCACGCGCCTCGAAGCGCTTCTGACGGCGCAGCGTCGCTTCGTTCTCGAGCAGGATGGCAAGCCATTCGCCATGGTCGAGGGCGCGTGCTTCCGGCTGCGCGTCGAGATCCTGGAAGCCTTTGGCCATGCCGTGCAGTCCGAGGTCGCGCAACATGTCGAGGGTGGGATGGGTCAGCATGATCTTTATCTCCTCAATGGAAGTAGCCGGGACCACGCAGATTGGCGTGGTCGATGATGGCGCCGGGATTGCCGGCAGGCCGGGCGGCCTTGTGGTTGATGATGAGGGCGGCGATGCTCTTGCAGGTCAGCCCGCCGATCTCGACGGCGCGGGCTGATATGGTCTCGGCACGCTCACGACGGAGATCCCGGTAGAGGCGCAAAACGCCAAGGCATGTGCGGAACCCCTGTTCCGGATGCGGTCGGCTGGCCAGAATGGCGATGATCAGCCCCTCGGTCTGTGGCCCGATCGATGCCGCCCAGCGGCGGAAGCGTGCCGGCGTCCACTCTGCATATCGACGGTGGGAACTGGGCATGTGCTCGGGGTTGGTGCCGTAGCGGCGTCCGCCATAGCGGCGCTGATGAACGGCGACGCGCTTGCCGCGGTGGAAGATCTCGATCGTCCTGCTGGTCGCGCGGATATCGACCTGCTGGCGGATGAGGCTGTGCGGCACGGAATAGAAGAAGGTCTTGAACTCGACATGATAGTCGGTGGCGACGCGAGCCAGGCGCCATTCGGCGAACTCGTAATTCTGCACCGGTAGGCTCGCCAGGGTCGGCCGTTCCACCGTCTCGAACAAATGGCGGCGGCTGACGCCAAGGCGGCGCATGACATGGTCATTGATGCGGTCGAGCGCCCCGGCGATTGCGGCATTGGCCTCGGCCAGCGAGAAGAAGGTCTGTCGTCGCAGCCGGCCGAGAATGCAGGTCTGGGCGAAACGCACGCCGTTCTCGACCTTGGCCTTGTCCTTCGGGCGACGCGGCCGCGCCGGCAGCACGCCGACGCCATAGTGCGAGGCCATCATGCCATAGCTGCGGTTGATCTCCGGATCATAGAAGGAGGCATGATTGACGCCGGACTTCAGGTTGTCGGGCACGATCAGGCGCGGGACGCCGCCGAAGAAGCTGAACATGCGTACATGCGCGCCGATCCAGTCCGGTAGCGCCTGCGTCCAGGTCGCTTCCGCATAGGTGAAGCCGGATGCACCCAGGACGCCGACAAAGATCTCCGCCTCGCGGATCTCGCCGGTCAGCGGGTCGACGATGGCGATCTTCTTGCCGGAATAATCCACAAACACCTTGTCGCCGGCGACATGCTCCTGGCGCATCGTCGGCGACAGACGCTTCTCGAAGCCGCGGAACAGGTCGCAGAAACGGCTGTAGCCATAGCCGCCGGAATGGACGGCGCGGTACTCTTCCCACAGAAGCATCAGCGTGACGCCCGGCTTCTTCAACTCCAGCGCAAGATCCGCCCAGTTCGGCTCCGGCAGCCGGCGCAGGCCCTGCTTCACCCCGGCGCGGGCGAACAGCCGGTTCTCCAGCGCGTCGTCGGTCAGGTCGCCTGGCAGCGGCCAGATCAGTCCCGCCGCGGTCGCGCGCTTCAGATTGTCCTGCACGGTGCTGCGCGCGACGCCCAGCCTCTGTGCGATCTCGCGGGCGCTGGTTCCATCACCGGCAAGCCGCAGCATCTGTCGTAATTGTCTCATGGTCAGCCTTCTCTTTGCCGGCATTACGCGTCCCTTGTTCAAAAGGACCGTCATGCCAAAGTTGCTGACCCTGGTGCTCCTGCTCAGACCTCAAAGCGGCCGGATATTGATCGGAATGGTGGCCGGCTTCACGTCGGAACGATGGCCGGCTTCAGGTTGGAATGCCCGGCCGGATAATGTCGGAATCCGCA
>NZ_MDET01000029.1 GCF_002075885.1 Manganibacter manganicus | reverse complement strand
CATGGCGGAATTCAAGAGCGACATCGAGATAGCGCGCGCAGCGAAGAAGAAGCCGATCCAGGAGATTGGGGCGAAGATCGGGATATCGGACGAGCATTTGCTGCCTTACGGACACGACAAGGCGAAGGTTTCGGCTGATTTCATCAGATCGGTGCAGGGCAAGCCGGATGGCAAGCTGATCCTTGTGACGGCGATCAACCCGACGCCTGCGGGCGAGGGCAAGACGACGACGACGGTTGGGCTTGGCGACGGGCTGAACCGGATCGGCAAGAAGGCCGTGATCTGCATTCGCGAGGCCTCGCTCGGGCCGAACTTCGGCATGAAGGGCGGTGCGGCCGGCGGCGGCTATGCCCAGGTCGTGCCAATGGACGACATGAATTTGCACTTCACCGGCGACTTCCACGCCATCACCTCGGCCCACAACCTGCTTTCGGCGCTGCTCGACAACCACATCTATTGGGGCAACGAGCTTGGCATCGACACGCGCCGGGTGACGTGGCGGCGGGTGATGGACATGAACGACCGGGCGCTGCGCCAGATCGTGTGCTCGCTGGGCGGGGTGGCCAACGGCTATCCGCGCGAGGCCGGCTTCGACATCACGGTTGCCTCCGAAGTGATGGCGATCCTGTGCCTGTCGCGCGATTTGAAGGATCTGGAAAAGCGGCTCGGCGACATCATCGTGGCCTATCGGCGCGACAAGACGCCGGTGTTCGCGCGTGACCTCAAGGCGCCGGGCGCGATGGCGGTTCTGCTCAAGGACGCGCTTCAGCCGAACCTTGTGCAGACGCTGGAGAACAACCCGGCCTTCGTGCATGGCGGCCCGTTCGCCAATATCGCCCATGGCTGCAACTCGGTGATGGCCACGACCACGGCGCTGAAGCTTGGCGAATATGTGGTGACGGAGGCCGGCTTCGGCGCCGACCTGGGTGCGGAGAAGTTTTTTGACATCAAGTGCCGCAAGGCGGGGCTGAAGCCGGCGGCGGCGGTCATCGTGGCGACGGTTCGCGCCATGAAGATGAATGGCGGGGTCAAGAAGGACGATCTGGGTGCGGAGAATGTCGAGGCGGTGAAGAAGGGCTGCCCGAACCTTGGCCGCCATATCGAGAACGTGCACGAGTTCGGCGTGCCCGTGGTGGTGGCGATCAACCACTTCCATTCCGACACCGATGCCGAGATCAAGGCGCTGCAGGATTACGTCAAGACGCTCAATGCCGACGCGATCGTGTGCAGGCACTGGGCCAATGGCTCGGCGGGCGCCGAAGATCTGGCCAAGAAGGTTGTGCAGCTTGCCGAGTCGGGTGCTTCGCAGTTTTCGCCGCTTTATCCGGACGATCTGGGCCTGTTCGACAAGATCGACACCATCGTCAAGCGCGTCTATCGCGGCGAAGGCGCGATTGCCGACAAGAGCGTGCGCGACCAGTTGCACCAGTGGGAAAAGCAGGGTTACGGCAATCTGCCGATCTGCATGGCCAAGACGCAATATTCGTTCTCGACCGACCCGAACCTGCGCGGCGCGCCGACCGGCCATGTGGTGCCGGTGCGCGAGGTGCGGCTTTCGGCGGGTGCCGGCTTCGTGGTGGCGATCTGCGGCGAGATCATGACCATGCCGGGCCTGCCCTCGAAGCCGTCGTCGGAAAACATCCGCCTCAACGCCGACGGCCAGATCGAAGGCCTGAGCTGAGCGGCAAAGGTTCTGCAGATCCGGCGATGGGTCAAATCCCAACAATCGGATTGCAACAATAGACCCAACAATAGCGAAAGGCGCCAATCGGCGCCTTTCCTGCTTTGGCACCCAGTTTTCTGGGCGTTGCCCCTCGATTTTCGGCCCTTCACGCGCCATCAAGGCACCACGCCACATCAGGGAGCCAACAATTGAACAAAACAATCGAACGCATCACAGGCGATACAATCGGCGTCGCCTATGAATTTCCCGTTTTCCGCTTCGAAGGCTCCGACAAGGCCGCCCCCACCGCTTATCTGCAAGCAGCCCTTCACGCCGGCGAGCTGCCGGGCACCGTCGCCATCGACGCGCTGATGCCGATGCTTGAAAAGGCCGAACGCGAAAGCCGCATCAAGGGCGGCATCACGCTGATTCCCTGGGCCAACCCGATCGGCCGCGCGCAGTATCATTTCGGCGAGCACGAGGGTCGCTTCCATCTCGGCACGCGCACCAATTTCAACCGCGATTTTCCATTGATCGACAGGCCGGATACCAGCCTCCTGCCGTCCGACCAAGCCACGATGTCAACCGATGAACGCCTCAAGGCCAGGCTGCTGAAACTCTCCATCGGCCATGACATCGTGCTCGACCTGCATTGCGACGATGAGGGCGTGGCTTATCTTTATATACCTGCCGTGCTGTGGCCGGCCATGGAAGACTGCGCCGCCGCCATGGGCGTTCAGGCGGTTCTGCTGTGGGGCGGCGCCAGCGGCTCCGCCTTCGAGGAGGCCTCGGTCCATCCCTATCTCGCCGCCGACAAGGCCAAGCTGAACCGACTCGCCATCACCACCGTCGAATATCGCGGCATTCTCGACGTCGATGGCGCAACGGCCGCCTCTGACGCGCAAGGGCTTTATCGCCTGCTGGTCGCACGCGGTGTCATCGAGGATTCCACCCTTGGCACACCCCGCCGCTTCGATGGCGTCGTCGCGCCGCTCGAAAACATCGACATGATGCCGGCGCCGCGCGGCGGCGCGATCCTCTATGACGTAAGGCCGGGCGAGTATGTCGAAGAAGGCCAGCGCCTTGCCACCATCGTTCACGCACCGGGCGAAACGGACGGTCGCACGCCCGTGTTGGCGCCGCAAGCCGGTTATATCCTCACCCGCCGTTCGCGCCGCATCGCGCGTCAGGGCGAAGATCTGCTCAAGCTGGTCGGCAGTAAAAGAAGCGACGACGCGCGCTCCGGCACGCTAGAGGACTGAAGCCGTAAAGCAATCTCGGCCGCGTCCAAAGATCACGCAATGTTGATCTGGGGAACAATTTCGTGAATTCGCGAATTGGGGCGAAAATTGCCCCATTCGCGCCACAAATGCCGCCATCCTCTCGCCTTGCTTAAAGTCTCCAAGGCTTTGCAAAACAACAATTTATTTTAACCTCATGCGGGAGACAGTCGTGATTCCAGCACGCTTTCGCGCGTCCTTAAAATCCCCTTCGCTTTATCTTGCCGCCGCCATGATGACGACGGCGCTCAGTATCGCCGCCCCGCTGCCGGCTTTCGCCCAATCGGCCGAAAACACCGCCGAGACACAGCCTTCAGGCCTTTGGCTGACGACATCCTATCCCGAATTTTCGGCCCAGATCGGCAAGGATGTCAGTGTCAATCTCGAGCTTTCCAATCATGGCCTGCCGCCGCAACGCGTCGAATTCAGTGTCGATGGCCTGCCCTCGGGCTGGAAGTGGGAAATGGACGGCGGCGGCAAGCCGGTCAACGCCGCGATCGCCGCCTATAATGACAGCGCCTCGCTGACGCTCAAGCTGACACCGCCGAAAGGCGCCAGCGAAGACAAGCCGATCAATTTCACCGTGACGGCAAAGGGCCAGGGCCAGGCGCTTGCCCTGCCGATGAAACTCGCCTTCACCAAGATTGAACCGGCCAAGCTGACGCTTGAGCCGAAATTGCCGGCGCTGCGCGGCACGGCCAAGTCGGCCTTCGACTACAAGGTCGATATCAAGAACGAGGGCCAGCAGGACACCACGGTGAACCTGCTCTCCAAGGCTCCCGACGGCTTCCAGGTGACGTTCAAGGAGGAATACGGTTCGCAGGAATTGACCAGCCTGCCGCTCAAGGCCGGCGAATCCAAGACGATGACGGTCAGCGTCCAGCCGCCGGACACCGCCAAGGCCGGGCAATATCCGGTCATGGTGGCGGCCTCCGCCGGCGACATCAACGCCGAGACCAATCTGCTGCTCGATATTACCGGCCGGCCTGAAATCGCGCTGACCGGACCGCAAAGCCGGCTTTCCGGCGATGCCACGGCCGGGCAGGAGCGCACATTCACATTCACGCTTGCCAATTCCGGCTCGGCTCCGGCCCGCGACGTGGCACTCTCGGCCAGCCCGCCGTCCGGCTGGAAGGTCACGTTCGACCCTGAAAAGATCGACGTCATCCAGCCCGGCGACACCGCCAATGTCGGCGTGTCGATGACACCTTCCGACAAGGCCATCGCCGGCGATTACATGGTCTCCGTCCGCGCCAATGGCGACGGTGCGTCGGACAGCGCCAACTTTCGCGTCACCGTCAAAACCTCGACGCTGTGGGGCGTCAGCGGGCTTGGCGTCATCGGCATCGCTGCGTTGATCTTCGCCTTTGCCGTTACGCGGTACGGCCGCAGATGACCCCGGTCATCGAGGCAGACGGACTGGTCAAGCGCTATGGTCGCTTCACCGCCGTCGACGGCATCGACCTGACGATCGGCAAGGGCGAAGTGTTCGGCCTGCTCGGGCCGAACGGGTCGGGCAAGACCACCACCATCCTGCTGCTGCTTGGCTTGACGGAGCCAAGCGCGGGTTCCATCCGCGTCCTCGGCCTCGACCCGCTGCGCCAGCCGCTTCAGGTCAAGCGGCGGGTTGGCTACCTGCCCGACCAGATCGGCTTCTACGACCATCTGACGGCGCGCGAGAACCTGGCCTACACGGCACGCCTCACCGGCCTGGCATCCGCCGAGGCGGGCCGGCGCATCGGCGAGGCGCTCGGGCGGGTGCGCCTTGCCGATGTCGGCGACAAGCGCGTCGGCGCCTTTTCCCGCGGCATGCGCCAACGGCTCGGCCTTGCCGAAGTGCTGGTCAAGCAGGCCGAGATCGCCATCCTCGACGAGCCGACATCCGGGCTCGACCCGCAATCGACGCAGGAATTGCTCGAACAGATCAGGGAACTGGCGGCCGAAGGCGTCACCATCGTGCTTTCCTCGCACCTGCTTTCGATGATGCAGACGATCTGTGACCGCGTGGCGCTGTTTAAGCGCGGCGGCATTGGGCTGATCGGCAATGTCGCGGAACTGACGACCGGCGTGCTTGGCGGCACGCATGTCGTGGAGGTCGAGGCCAACGGCGTCGATCTGCCTTGCGTGCTGAAAGGCCTGCCGCACATATCGGCCGTCTCCATCATCAGACCAAACCATTGGCGTGTCGATGCCAGCGACGACGTGCGCGCCGAGATTGCCCGCAAGGTGGTGAATGCCGGCGGGGCGCTGCAATCCATGACCATCCGCCAATCCAGTCTTGATGACGTCTATGTCCATTTCTTCGAGGGAGAGAACCATGACGTCGCGGCGTGAGGGATCGCCCTTTCAGGGCCTGGCCACGGTCGCGCTCAAGGAAGCGGCCGACCATATGAACAGCGCCCGCATCCATCTGGTGATGCTGCTCGTTATCCTGACGGCCATTGGCTCGGTCTATGCGGCGATCGGCCAGATCAAGATGACGGTGAGTGAGGACGAGTTCCTGTTCCTGCGCCTGTTCACCACCGCGCAGCAACCGCTGCCCTCTTTCGTCTCGTTCCTGGGCTTCCTGATCCCGCTGGTGGCGATTGCACTCGGTTTCGATGCCATCAATGGCGAATACAGCCGCCGCACCCTGTCGCGCATCCTGTCGCAACCGATCTATCGCGACGCACTGCTGACGGGAAAATTCCTCGGTGGCCTGCTGGTCATCGCCATCTGCCTGCTGGCGCTGTGGCTGCTCGTCACCGGGTTGGGCATCCTGCTTCTGGGTCTGCCGCCAAGCGGCGAGGAAATCGCGCGCGGGCTGGCTTTCCTGTTCGCCTCCTTCGTCTATGCCGGCGTATGGCTGGCCGTGGCGATGGCCTTTTCCACAGTGGTGAAATCGCCGGCAACCTCGGCGCTGTGCGCGCTGACGCTATGGCTGGTCTTCACCGTATTCTGGCCGATGCTCGCACCGCTGATTGCCGGCGCCCTTGCGCCCGTCGATCCGCTCAACCCGATGACGGCGGTGCATCAGATCAACCTGCAGCAGGCCATCGCCCGCGTCTCTCCCAACGTGCTTTATGGCGAGGCGACACTGGCGCTGCTCAATCCGGCCACGCGCTCGCTCGGGCTACTTTTTGCCAGCCAGATGAACGGTGCCATCATGGGCGCACCCTTGCCGCTGTCGCAGAGCATCGCGCTGGTCTGGCCGCAGGTCGCCGGCATGATCGCGGCCCTGCTGGTGCTGTTCACCATCGCCTATGTCGCCTTCCAACGGCAGGAAATCAGAGCCTGACAGGTTCCCTTCCTGCCTCTGGCCGGCGCCGTTCTCTCCCGGCGCCGGCCTTTCCATTTGCGCGAAGCGAAATTCAGTTGCACGACCACCGGTTCGCCGCTATGGGTTTTGCCATGAACATGCGCTCGTCCAAGACTGCTTGGTGGTGGGTCGGCTAGAAAGCGGCCTGACGGAGCGCGTGCGCGTGAAAACTGGATGGTGGCCGCAACGGGATGTCCGGGCGGCCATTTGTTTTTCAGCCATTCCGGGTCCGTTGCCCGAGCGAATGGAGACGGCAATGACGGTTGAAATCCTGGATAATGGCGCCGAGCGCTTTATCACGGCGGGCGGCATTGCCATCACCCGCCAGCGCCATGAAACACCCTATGAGGGGGCGATCGACGCCTATATCCAGCGCCTCGATTCGCGGCGCGGCGCGGTCTTTTCCTCCAATTACGAGTATCCGGGCCGTTACACGCGCTGGGACACCGCCATCATCGATCCGCCGCTCGTCATCTCGGCGCGCGGCCGTGCCATGAAGATCGAGGCGCTGAATGCTCGCGGTGAGACGCTGCTGCCGATCATCGGCAAGACCCTCGGGAGATCGGCCGAAATCACCATCCTGGAAAGCACGGCCAGCCTGATCCGCCTCGAAGTGGCGCAGCCGGGGCGCATCTTCACCGAGGAAGAACGCAGCCGCGTTCCTTCCGTCTTTACCGTGCTGCGCGCGGTCACCGCTTTGTTCAAATCACCGGAAGACGCCAATCTCGGCCTTTACGGCGCCTTCGGCTACGACCTCGCCTTCCAGTTCGATCCGGTCGAATACAGACTGGAGCGCAAGCAAAGCCAGCGCGATCTGGTTCTCTATCTGCCCGACGAAATTCTCGTCGTCGATCACTATTCGGCCAAGGCCTGGACCGACCGCTACGACTATGCCGGTGACGGCTTCTCCACCGAAAACCTTCCCCGCGAGGGCAAGACAAGCCCGTTCAGGCCGGCTGACCGCATTCCGCCGCGCGGCGACCATGAGCCCGGCGAATATGCCAACCTGGTGCGGCGTGCCATGGATAGTTTCAAGCGTGGCGACCTGTTCGAGGTGGTGCCCGGGCAGATGTTCTACGAGCGTTGCGAAAGCGCGCCGTCCGACATTTCGCGCCGGCTGAAGACCATCAACCCCTCGCCCTATTCCTTCTTCATCAATCTGGGCGAGAACGAGTATCTCATCGGCGCCTCGCCAGAAATGTTCGTGCGCGTCAATGGCCGGCGCGTCGAAACCTGCCCGATCTCCGGCACCATCAAGCGCGGCGACGACGCCATTTCGGATCACGAGCAGATCCTCAAACTGCTCAACTCAAAGAAGGACGAATCCGAACTGACCATGTGTTCGGACGTCGATCGCAACGACAAATCCCGAGTTTGCGAACCGGCGTCGGTGCGTGTCATCGGCCGGCGGCAGATCGAGATGTATTCGCGCCTCATCCACACGGTCGATCACATCGAAGGCCGGCTGCGCGAAGGCATGGACGCCTTCGACGCTTTCCTCACCCACGCCTGGGCCGTCACCGTAACCGGCGCGCCAAAATTGTGGGCCATGCGCTTTATCGAGAACAACGAGAAAAGCCCGCGCGCCTGGTATGGCGGCGCCATCGGCATGGTGCACTTCAATGGCGACCTGAACACCGGCCTGACTCTGCGCACCATCCGCATCAAGGACGGCATCGCCGAGGTGCGTGCCGGCGCCACGCTGCTGTTTGATTCCGTCCCCGAGGACGAGGAAGCCGAAACCGAACTGAAAGCATCTGCCATGATCTCCGCCATTCGCGACGCCAAGGCCGGAAACTCCCCCGCAACACAACGCGACACCGCGCGCGTCGGCAAAGGAGTCAAGGTCCTGCTGGTCGATCATGAGGACTCTTTCGTGCATACGCTGGCGAATTACTTCCGCCAGACGGGCGCCGATGTTTCCACCGTACGCAGTCCGGTCGCGGATGAAATGTTCGACCGCCTGAAGCCCGATCTCGTCGTGCTTTCGCCCGGCCCCGGCACGCCGAAGGATTTCGACTGTGCCGCGACCATCAGGAAGGCGCGGCGCCGCGGCCTGCCGATCTTCGGCGTGTGCCTTGGCCTTCAGGCACTGGCGGAAGCTTATGGCGGCGAATTGCGTCAGCTCGCCATCCCCATGCACGGCAAGCCGTCGCGCATCCACGTTTCCAAGCCGGGCATCGTCTTTTCCGGCCTGCCGGGAGAAGTCACCGTCGGGCGCTATCACTCGATCTTTGCCGATCCGGCCAGCCTACCGAAGGATTTCGAGATAACTGCGACGAGCGAGGACGGCACGATCATGGCGTTCGAACACCGCAAGGAGCCGGTCGCGGCCGTGCAGTTCCATCCTGAATCGATCATGTCGCTGGGCGGCGACGCCGGCATGCGCATGATCGAGAACGTGGTCGTGCATCTGCCGCGCAAGGCCCGGGAAAAAGCGGCGTAGCCGCAATCATGGCCGGATCAGTCGCCTCCAAGTCGAAGGTCGTTACCCTTGCCTTCTGGTCGATCGCCGTTGCCTTCGTGGTGACGGCGCTGAAACTGCTGGCCTGGAAAATGACCGGCTCGGTCGCGCTCTATTCCGATGCGCTGGAATCGATCGCCAACGTGGTCACGGCTATTGCCGCCTATTGGGCGATCCTTGTCAGTCATACGCCTGCGGATGAGGATCATCCCTTCGGCCACCACAAGGCCGAATATTTTTCGGCCGTGCTGGAAGGCGTGCTCATCGTCGTCGCCGCCTTGCTGATCATCGCCAAGGTATGGCAATCGCTTGGCCATCCGGTAGCGCTCGACCAACCCTGGCCCGGCCTGGCGGTAAACTCCGGTGCAGCCATCATCAATGCGGGTTGGGCCTTTATGCTCATCCGCAACGGCCGCGCGCAAAAATCGCCGGCTTTGGTGGCGGACGGACAGCACCTGATGACAGACGTTGTCACCTCTGTCGGCGTGCTTGTCGGCCTCGTCGCGGCGGTCGTTACCGGCTGGCATCTGCTCGACCCGCTGCTGGCGTTGCTGGTGGCGTTGAATATTCTTTATCAGGGCTGGAAAGTGACCGGCGAGTCGCTCAGCGGCCTGATGGATCGTGCGGTGGACATCCAGGAAAACGTACGCATCCGCGACATCATCTCCGCCAATTCCAAGGGGGCGCTGGAGGTACACGATCTCAAGACGCGCATCGCCGGGCGTGCCACCTTTATCGAGTTTCATCTGGTGGTGAACGCCGACATGAGCGTCGGCGAAAGCCATGTCATCTGCGACCGCATCGAAGATGCCCTGAAAGCCGAAATTCCCTCGGTGCGGATCACCATCCATGTCGAACCCGATGACGAGGCCAAACTGCCCAAGGGCACAGCAGCCGTCCCATTCGCATGAGCAGGGAGCCGTACAGGCCCATGCCGATTTCACAAAATTCGTGCTAGTCTCGTTCCGGTGGTATTTTGCGCAAGGGAGACAACAGCATGCATGGCCTGATCGGGAAGATCCGCTCCGCGCCCGGAAAGCGCGAAGAACTGCTCGATATCCTGCTCCAGGCCACCGGCTCTCTGCCGGGTTGCCTCAACTACATCGTCGCCCGTGACCCTGCCGACACCACCGCCATATGGGTTACGGAGGTGTGGGTCGATGCGGCAAGCCACAAGGCGTCATTGTCCCTACCCGAAGTGCAGGAGGCAATCGCCAGGGCCAAACCGCTCATCGTCGGGTTCGACTTCCAGATCGAGACCGAACCGGCAGGCGGATTCGGTTTGCCGAAATCCTGACCGCCGTCGATAGCCTTCCTTGTCCGGCGGCTTCGCATCGGCCCCTGGAAAGGTTATCAGCACAGAATGGACCAATCCACGCCACCACCGACCCCCGCCTGCATGGCGCGCCTTGCGCAGCCATGGCAATGGCTTGCCATTCTGGCAGTGTCGCTATTGTTGGTCGGCGCGCTGGAAGCAGCCACTCTTCCGGCGTCATTGCTGATCGGACCGATGCTTGCGGCAATATTCGCCGGCACCAGTGATGCAACGGTGCGCGTGCCGCGCCCGTTGTTCAACGCCGCGCAAGCCGTCATCGGCTGTCTGATCGCCGATTCAGTCTCCCCGGATATCTTCGGCACGTTTCGCGCCGAATGGCCTCTCTTCCTCGGTTGCGTTCTGGCCACAATTGCGGCCTCGAGCCTGTTGGGATGGCTGATCAGCCGCTGGCGCATCCTGCCTGGCACGACAGCCGTATGGGGGTCTTCGCCGGGCGCGGCCACCGCGATGGTGTTGATGGCCGGCGCCTTCGGCGCGGACCAGCGCCTCGTCGCCTTCATGCAATATATGCGTGTCATCTTTGTTTCGATGACGGCGGCGCTTGTCGCGAAATTATGGGTAGACACCTCCGGAGTCGTGCCTCCTCACATCGTCTGGTTTCCGTCGCTCGATCCCCATGGTTTCGGGGCAACGGTGCTGGTGGCACTGATCGGCGGGCTTGCTGGCCGGCTGCTGAAATTGCCCTCTCCCTATTTCCTCGGGGCGATGATCCTCGGCACCATCCTGCATCTCGGCGGCGGCATCGATTTCCAGTTGCCGGAATGGCTTCTGGCCGCAAGCTATGCCCTGATCGGCTGGGCGATCGGCCTCAATTTCACCAAGGCCATCCTGCGTCATGCGGCACGCGCGCTGCCGCAAATCATTGCATCAATCCTGATCCTCATCGCCTTCTGCGGCGGGTTGGCCTGGTTGCTCAGCCATCTGGTGGGGATCGACCCGCTCACCGCTTATCTGGCGACCAGCCCCGGCGGCATGGATTCCATCGCCATCATCGCCGCGGCCACCAACAATGTCGATATTGCCTTTGTCATGGCTCTGCAGACCATCCGGTTCATGCTCGTATTATTGTTGGGACCAAGCCTTGCCCGGCTGATCGCCCGCAGCGTGCGCGAATGAACGGACTATTGCCTCGCCATCACCGCTGCTGTAAGAAATGCGGCATGAACAAGCGTCATGTACAGGCTGCTTCGCACCGCACCGGTTTTGCCGGCGAAACCGTGCGCGCGCTTGCTTCGGCGCTGCTTCTTCTCGGCCTTATCGGCGATCGCCGGGCTCGCTGAAGGAGCGCCCGGCGGTCGAGACCGCCATATGGCGCCATGCTCCTTTCATTCGCACCGTGACATCCGTATAGCAAAACCGTGCCAACGGCAGGCCAGTCGCCATTCATGCCGTGCCGGTCGAGGAATGAAACAGCCATGAACCAGATCAAACCGACAAGCGCCTCCGGCCATGCCGTGCCGCATACAACCGCCAGGGGAATGCCGGACGCCACCCGCAAATACGCCCCCTATCCCACCGTTAGTCTCAAGGATCGCACCTGGCCGGACAAGGTCATCGATCATGCTCCCATCTGGTGCTCGGTCGACCTGCGCGACGGCAACCAGGCCCTGATCGACCCGATGGGGCATGAGCGCAAGGCGCGCATGTTCCAGTTGCTGCTCGACATGGGCTTTCGTGAGATCGAAGTGGGCTTCCCTTCGGCCTCGCAGACCGATTTCGACTTCGCCCGCTGGTGCATCGAAGAAGGCGACGTGCCCGATGATGTGGATTTGCAGGTTCTGGTGCAGTGCCGGCCGGAACTGATCTCCCGCACGTTTGAAGCGCTTCGGGGTGCCAGAACGCCGATCGTGCATTTCTATAACTCCACCAGCGAGTTGCAGCGCCGCGTGGTGTTCGAAAAGGACGTCGCCGGCATCAAGCGGATCGCCACCGACGCCGCCAAGATGATCACCGACATGGCCGCGAAGGCTGGCGGCGGATATCGCTTCCAATATTCGCCCGAAAGCTTCACCGGCACCGAACTGGAAGTGGCATTGGAGATCTGCAATGCGGTCACCGAGATCGTGCGGCCGACGCCCGACAACAAATTGATCGTCAACCTCCCCTCCACCGTCGAGATGGCGACACCCAACACCTATGCCGACCGCATCGAGTGGATGTGCCGCAATCTCGACAACCGCGAAAACCTGATTATTTCACTGCACCCGCACAACGACCGCGGCACCGGTATTGCCACCACCGAACTCGGCCTGATGGCCGGCGCCGACCGCGTCGAAGGCACGCTGTTCGGCAATGGCGAGCGCACCGGCAATGTCGATATCGTGACGCTGGCGCTCAACATGTACACGCAAGGCGTCGATCCGAAGCTGGATTGCTCCGACATTACCCGGATGAAGGACGTCTACGAATATTCCAACCAACTCGCGATTCCCGAGCGGCATCCTTACGTTGGTGAACTGGTCTATACCGCTTTTTCCGGCTCGCATCAGGATGCCATCAATAAGGGCATGAGAGCGCTCAAGAAGGCCAATACGGAATTGTGGGAAGTGCCTTATTTGCCCATCGATCCCCAGGATGTGGGGCGCAGCTATGAGGCGATCATCCGCATCAACTCGCAATCCGGCAAGGGCGGTATCGCCTATGTGCTGCAGGCCGATTACGGTTTGAACCTGCCGCGCAATCTGCAGATCGAGTTCAGCCAGGCCATCCAGGCCATCACCGACGAGGAAGGCAAGGAAGTTCCGGTCAAGCGCATTCATGCGCAGTTCCTCGAAACCTATGTCGACCAGCCCGACGCACGCTTCAAATATATCGAACATCGCACCTATCCCGATACGGCGGTGAAGGGTCAGCGCATTGTCGAGGCGACCATCCTCGACAATGGCAGGGAAATGACGGTCACCGGCACAGGCACCGGCCCGATCGACGGTTTCGTCGATGCGCTCTCCAAGCATGTCGGCGTGGCGATGTCGGTGCTCGACTATTCCGAGCATTCGATGCAGCGCGGCTCGAACGCTTCGGCCATCGCCTATGTCGAGATGGAGCATCCTGGCGGAAAGTTGTTTGGCGCCGGCATCAACACCAACATTTCGTCCGCCTCGCTTGAAGCCGTGGTGTCGGCGGCCAACCGCATCGTTGCGCTTCAGGCTGGCTGACACGAACTGGTTAACCATAAAGCTACGCCTGCCGGGAAAAGTCGGCAGGCGTGGGTGGCATGCGGGATGCGCGCTTGTGCAGGTCAACCGGGCCTATATGATCGCATCGTAAACCGTACGCTTGGGAGGGAATCCAAGACTTGTCGCATTCCACGCCTGCTGCCCCCGCAGTGCGCGAAGCGCTGAAACGCATGCTCGCCAGCGAAACGTTCGGCCGTTCGGAGCGCGCGCGCGAGCTTCTGCGTTATGTTGTCGAGCGCGACCTGGCCGGCGAGTCCGACAAACTCAAGGGATTTGCCATTGCCATGGACGTCTTCGGCAAAGATGCCGATTTCGATCCGTCCACGGATGCCGTGGTGCGCGTGCAGGCCGGCCGGTTGCGCGAATTGCTGCAACAGTATTTTGCGCATGAGGGCGCGACTGACCCGATCCATATTACCATTCCTCGCGGCTCATATGTTCCAGTCTATGAAACAAATGAGACCGAACCGGCGCGCACGGAATCGGCAGAGGGTGAGGCGACAGCCTGGGCTGGCGCTGATGAATCGAACATCCAGATTGGAGGTCCGACCATAATTCCGCTCGCTCGCCATCTGCAATTCCTGTGGGCGGCAATCGGTATCGTCATCGCGATGCTGAGTTTCATCATCTTGCGCCAGTTTGGCGCCGTCACCCCGATCACCGCCGAGATGGGCACGTCGAACGATCTGGCCGCGATCACATCGAGCATCGCACTTTACAACAAGGCCGAGGAACTCCCGACTGTCTATCTCTCTGTCCGGGCATCCAGTCCCGGAACCGCCCGTGTCGCTGCCCTGACGCGCGCTGGCTTGTCGGGTTTCGAGACGATCAATTTCATCGGCCGCGACTTCGATCGCAAACCTGACCCGCTCAAGGACGCAACCAGCTTTATCTTCAAGATCGCGCCCGGTCCCGATGCCGGCTCCGTATCGGTCGAGTTGCAGAACGTCGTGACCGGAAAGGTGCTGCATTCGCGTATCCTGACGGCACAGGAGGCACGCCCTCCGCATATCGAAGACCGCATCGCCACGCTACTGACCGGCGCGACATCGCCTTCGGGCATGATCTACAGCATGATCGAACAGGCCGGCCTGCAGAAAGGCTTGACCGCATGCCTGATGCTCGGCGACGACTATTATCTCGACCAGAATGCCAGGAACCATCAAGCCGCCTATCGCTGCTTCGAGAAGCTGGCACGGCAACGCGCACGCTCGCCTCTCGTCTATTCGGAGTTGGCTTCCTTGCATATGGAGGCTGTTACCGATCATTACGCCTACCCGCCGGGCGCAACGCCCGAGCAGGCCCTGGCATTCGCCCAGCAGGCTCTCCAGATGGGAGCGACAAGCGCTTACGCTTATCGCGCCTATGGCTACATCAACTCCCGGCTCGGCAATCCAAGCGAGTCGATTCGCTGGCTGCGCAAGGCCTATGAACTCAACACGTTCAATCTCGCCATGGCCGCCTCCTATGCCTATGCGCTCATTTTCGCAGGCGATTACAATCAGGGCACGCCCCTGATGGCGCGCGCCGTCGAAGCTTCCAGCGCCCATCCGGCCTGGTGGGATTTCGGCCTGTTTCTTGGTGAATTCATGCTAGGGGACGAGAAAAAGGCGATGACCACCGCTGCGGCACTCGCTCCGACAGCCAACAAATCGCATTATCTCGCAGCACGTCTGATCGCCGCCAACAACGACGGCAACGCCAAGGTTCGTGGCAATCTCCTGAGTGAGTTGACGACCAGGTTTCCCAAGTTCAGCGCCGATCCGAGAAGTGCTCTCGTAAAGCGTAATTATCCGCCCGACTTGACCGACCGTCTGGTGGCCGCGCTGCGTGCAGCCGGTCTCGGCAGCGGCTCCTGAATACGCCCTCCTCAGTTCTGCCGCCTGGATTTCCGGCTTTGAGGCAGTAGATATATCCCCCACCCCTTTTATGATAACGGGTTGTTAGTCAGCCCGCGAGAGCCGCGCCAATGAAGAATGCAGGCGAAACAACATCGATCGCTCCACCGCGAAAGTTGTCCGACGCGGTCAGGGAGGTGAAGAACGCACTGGCCGACCGCGATGACGTCGTCGTCGAGATGCGCGATGCGCACCGTATGCGCCTCGAACTCCTGGCCGCCGAACTGGCACCGGTCTTCGCCGACGTGCCCACGGATATGGACAATTTCGATTTCGCCCTTTCCTCGGGCCTGCAACCGCGGCTGTGGATCGACGCCGTCAGCCATGTTGCGATGGGGCGCGACCGACGCACCTATCGCTTCCTCAAGGACACCCGTATCGGCCGCGTGATCCTGGCTGAATCGACGGAAATGAAGCCAGTCGCCGATCAGGTCACGCGCTATATCGCGGAACGGGTCGTCGAGCGCCAGCGCATGTTGGACGATGGCGCGGGTCCGGATGCCGACGTCAAGCGGTCCCTCGTGATCGAGGCCGGACCGTCCCTGCGCGAGAGCAAGCAGGCCCGACTTTGGCGTGCGGTGCTGTCAGGTCTGGCTGTGCTTGCCGCCGGCGCGCTGGTCGGGCTGATTTTCGCCATCGTCCTGTTCTGGGATCGCCTGATGGCGATGAAGGTCAGCTTTTGAACAGCAGTTGCGGGGCATCGCCGTTCGTCAGATCAGTGGCTTCGATCTCGGCAGGCGGCATTGCCGGCCCGCTCAATCCACGACGCGTCAGAAGAATCCGCCAATCACCCCTGTCGCCCTCGATATCGATGAGATTGTATTGCGCGGCCGGGTGAGAGCCACCCGGTCCCTGGCCAGCCGCAGCCACGCCGACAAGCGGGATGCGCTGTCCCGAGGGACCAATCCAATAGTTGAGCGTCGGCTCATGCGAATGGCCATGCAGGACAAGTTCCGCACCGTGGCGGTCGAGTGTCTTCTGAAACCGTGAAATGCCGAACAGCCGCTTGTGCTGCGGGACTGCGCCGCGCAGCGGCGGATGATGGATCATCACCACCCGGAAAAGGCCGCGCCGTGCCGTTTCCGACAGCGTCGTTGCCAATCGGCGCGCCTGGCCTTCACGAAAGAAGCCGGTCGCCATGAAGGGTGCGGTCGCACGTGCGGTGGTCACGCCAATCAAGGCGATCTTGTCGCGCACCCGCAGATAGGGAAAGGTCTCGCGGCTGACCGGACCTTCCGCACCGTCGCCTCGCATCCATGGCGCCCAGGCACGACAGGCCTTATCGAAGGCGCCCGGCACATAGGCGTCGTGATTACCGGGCACCACGGAAACGTCATGCGGCTTTCCCAACATCTCAAGCCACAGACGCGCCATCTCGATCTCGCCGTCGAGCGCCAGATTGACCAGATCGCCGGTAACGGCCAGATGATCCGGCACTTGTGCCTTGAGATCGGCGACGATCGTGTCGAGGACCGAATCCTGCATATGGCGGCTACGGTTACGCTGCCAGTTGACATAGCCGACCGCCCGCTTGGAGGCGAGATCGCGATAGGTTACACCGGGCAACGGCCCCAGATGGACATCGGAAATATGCGCGAGCCTGAACATACCCTCCTCTTAAGGGAGGCCGAATGGCCTTTCCACTCACTGTTTTGCCAATGACCGCGATTCAAGACGACGCCGCTTCTCGCCAGGCCGGTTGGCCGGGCCTGCGCTCAAAGCTGTTCCATCTCTATTTCAGGCTGCGCCGGCCGATGACACTCGGCGTGCGTGGGTTGATCCACGACAGAGCGGAAAACACGGTTTTCCTCATTCGTCACACCTATGTGCCGGGCTGGCAATTGCCGGGCGGCGGCGTCGAGGTGGCTGAAACGATGGCGGAATCTCTCGGACGCGAACTGGCAGAGGAAGGCAACATAATGCTCACAGCGCCGCCTGTCCTTCGATCGATCCATTTCAACCGGCAAGCCAGCCGGCGCGATCATGTCGCGTTCTATCTTATTGAAGAATTCACCCAGACGGCTCCGAAAATGCCCGACCGGGAGATTGCCGAAGCCGGCTTCTTCCCACTCGCGGCGCTACCGCAAGGCACCACGCCGGCAACCCGCCGCCGCATTGCCGAAAGCTTCGGCGATGAGCCTGCTTCGCCTTACTGGTAGGTCACCCAGCCCTTGCAAAACGTTCGCGATCATGCGGCGCATCATAATCAAGTGCTGGTCCCACAGGGACGATCCGCGTCGGATTGATCGTGACATGGCTGGCGTAATAATGCGTCTTGATGTGGTCGAGATCGACCGTGCCGGCGACACCGGGCACCTGATAAAGTTCGCGCAGATAGTTCGACAGGTTCGGGTAATCGGCAATCCGTCGCAGATTGCATTTGAAATGACCGACATAGACCGGATCGAAGCGCACCAGCGTCGTGAACAGCCGCCAGTCGGCCTCGGTCATACGACGGCCCACCAGATAGCGTTGCCGTGAAAGAATGTCCTCGACACGGTCGAGCGCCGCGAAAAGTTCGCCGAAAGCCTCCTCATAGGCGTCCTGCGTGGTGGCGAAACCGGCCCGGTAGACACCGTTATTGATGGTGGGATAAACGAAGTCGTTGATCGCATCGATCTCGCCGCGCAGTGCCTGCGGGTAAAAATCCTCGTTGGCATCGCCCCATTCATCAAAGGCCGAATTCAGCATGCGGATGATTTCGGACGACTCATTGTTGACGATCGTCTGCTCCTTCTTGTCCCAAAGCACCGGCACGGTAACGCGTCCTGAATAGGCCGGATCCGCCTTTGTGTAGATCTGGTGCAGAAAGTCGAACCCATAGAGTGCATCGCCCGTCGCGCCTTCGGCTCTGTCAAAGGTCCAGCCGTTTTCCCCCATGAAGGGATGCACGACCGAAACGGAAATGACATCTTCGAGTTTCTTGAGCGCACGGAAGATCAAAGTGCGGTGTGCCCAGGGGCAGGCAAGCGACACATAAAGATGATAGCGGCCCGGTTCCGCCTGAAAGCCGCGCCGGCGTCCCTGCGCTGGCGATCCGTCGCGCGTCACCCAGTCTCGCCACTGCGACTGCGAACGCACAAAGCGGCCGCCGCTTTCCTTGGTATCGTACCAACGATCCTGCCACTTGCCTTCAACCAGCAAACCCATGACCTGTCCTTTCGCTTTTCCCTTCATGTAGGCCATGCCGGCCGCCGGGCGAACCGGTTGCCGCTGAACACAGCGTCAATCCATTCGCCACCACGACAAAAGCCTGATTGCTCACCGCGCGATTTGATGCTAGCGGGAGCCATCATGCTCGATTTCATGGCAACGATCCGGTTCGACCGACGACGAAAGGAAGCCCGCGCCTGAAGGCGCTGACTGGCGAACGCCGCGCCATGCGGCAACCTTTCTTTATCGACGAGCGGATCGTAAAGACCATGAGCCTTGCCGACGTGACCTATATGCCGGAAAACCCGGCGGACGACTCCGAAATCGATGCCATCAACGAGGAAGCCTTCGGGCCGGGCCGCTTTGCCCGCGCCGCCTACAAGATTCGCGAGGGCGGCCCGCATGAGCGCGTTCTTTCCTTCGTGGCAAAGAAGGGCGATCTCGTAATCGCCTCCGTGCGTATGACCCGCATTGCAGCCGGCGCCGGGCGAGCGGTGATGCTTGGCCCGCTCGCCGTACGGCCGGCTTGCAAGAATCTCGGCATCGGCCGCCGCCTAGTGGCGATGGCGCTTGAAGCGGCCACCACCGCGGGCATTCCTGCAGTCGTGCTGGTCGGCGACGAACCCTATTACGGGCCGCTCGGATTCAAGAAAATTCCGCAAGGCCAGTTGTTCATGCCGCGCCCTGTCAACCCCGACCGGTTGCTCGCATACGAGATCGTACCGGGAGCGGTGGCGAGGCTTTCGGGCATGGTCTGCCACGCCGGGCAGGTCAAGGATTCCGCTCTAGTCTGAGCCACACCGCCCGTGGCGTCAAAGCAATGGCACGGAGGCTTGAAACATGCGAAAGCGCAGGCAACGCATGACGTCGGCAAAGCGGCAGGCAAGGAGATATCCATGGATCCCAGAGGGCAGATCGCAATCGTCACCGGCGGTGGTGGCGGCCTGGGCGAAGCCACGGCGCGTGCGCTCTCGGCTCATGGCGCGCGTGTGGCGATCCTCGACGTCGCCATGGAGCGCGCGTCCAATGTCGCGGCGGATATTGGCGGCCTTGCCGTTCACTGCGATGTCGGCAGCGCCGAAAGCGGCAGGGCCGCCTTCGCCGAAGTCGCCGACAAACTGGGCATGGCACGCATACTCGTCAATTGCGCCGGTATCGTTCTCGGCATGAAGACCGTCGGCAAAGATGGCGTTCACTCGCTGGACCATTTTCGCAAGGTTGTCGAGATCAACCTGATCGGCACCTTCAACATGATTCGCCTGATGGCCGACGCCGCTTCCCGGCTTGAACCTCTTGCCGGTGGCGAGCGCGGCGTGATCGTGAACACCGCATCGGTCGCTGCGTTCGACGGTCAGATCGGCCAAGCCGCGTATTCGGCCTCGAAAGGCGGTGTCGTCGGCATGACGCTGCCGGTGGCGCGTGACCTTGCCCGCTCCGGCATTCGCGTTTGCACTATCGCGCCTGGTATCTTCAAGACGCCGATGGTGGCGGGCATGCCGCAGGACGTGCAGCATTCGCTGGGTGCCGCCGTACCGTTCCCGCCGCGGCTTGGCGAGCCTCGCGAATATGCAGCCCTTGCCCTGCATATTGTCGAGAACCAGATGCTGAATGGTGAAACCATCCGGCTGGACGGTGCCATTCGCATGGCGCCCAAATAACGGCTTGCCCAACGTACATACACGCAATAACAAGACAAAATAAGTCAACTTATTGACGAGGCTGCCATGAGCGAAAACAAGGATGTCATCCAGGTCACGGACGACGAGGCGATCCGTCTCGCCAAGTCGTTGCTGCGCACGGCCCGTTTCGGCGCTCTGGCTGTCATCGAAAAGGAGACTGGCGTGCCATGGGCGAGCCGGGTTGGTGTAGCCACCGATAGCGACGGCAAGCCGCTGATCCTGATTTCCATGCTGGCGGCCCACACGGGATCGATAATTGCGGAACCGCGCTGCTCGTTGCTTGTCGGGGAACCGAGCAAGGGCGATCCGCTGGCACATGCCCGACTTACCGTAGTGTGCACGGCTCGCAAGTTGGACCGCAACACTGCGGATGGAGAACGGGCCAAGCGTCGATATCTCAACCGGAATCCCAAAGCCAAGCTCTATGCCGACCTTGGCGATTTCTCCTTCTTCCGCCTCGAAATCGAGCGTGCCAGCCTCAATGGCGGCTTCGGCAAGGCATATCTGCTGACGCGCGAACAACTACTCTGTGGCGGGCCGGCGGCGGACGAACTCGCCACCAGCGAACAACAGGCACTCGATCACATGAACGCCGACCATCGCGAGGCGATCAGTATCTATGCCAACCATTTCGCCAAGGCGCCCGGCACCGACTGGCGCCTGACCGGTCTTGATACCGATGGCATGGACCTCGCCAGCGGCGATCGGTCCGAGCGGGTTTTCTTCGATGAACCTTTGCAATCGGCTGCCGATCTGCGGCCGGTGCTGGTGGAGATGGCTAAAAGAGGTCGCGCGGCATAAGTGCAACAGCGGCTATTGTTCGACCGACAGGTCAAGTCAAATGGACTTGCGATTTGGATCGAATGGCTTAATCTTCGTTCAATATCGGTTACAGCTAGTTGCAACCGTAATTTGAATTTTCGGTGCCATTGCCCCCTGGCAGCCGTTATTGATATTGCTTCGGGGGGAAGATGAATCCGACAAACGAAATTGTTAATGCCCAGGCTGCGGCGGCTTTCCTGGCTCTGATGGGCAATGAGAAACGTCTCGCCATCATGAGCCATCTCGTTGACGCAGAACTGTCAGTCGGCGCCATCGCGGAAAAGGTGGAACTCAGCCAATCCGCCCTGTCACAGCATCTTGCAAAACTGCGTGCCTTCGATCTTGTGCAGACCCGACGCGATCGCCAGATGATCTATTATTCCTGCCATTCGGAAGCGGTGCATAGCCTGCTGCGTTTGCTCGAAGGACTTTTCGACGATAGGTCCCCTGCCCTGTTTCTGCATGGCGCCAGACGCCTTGAAGCTTGACCAACCGGGTCGCCGCACCCTATCGGGTGTGAAAAGGCGACCGGTGTTTCATGGACATCATCCGCATTGATGATCCCGGCGATTCTCGAATCGCTGCCTATCGGGATATTCGCGAGCGCGATCTCGTTGGCCGGCAGGGCCGGTTCATCGCCGAAGGCAAGGTCGTGCTCGACGTCCTTCTCGATTCAATTCGTTTCAGGTCCGAGTCGATCCTTCTGCTGGAGAACCGCTTGCCCGGTCTTTCGCGTATTTTAAGCAAGGCGTCTCCCGGCCTGCCTGTCTATGTCGCCTCCGGTCCGGTCATAAACGGTATAACCGGTTTTCACATGCATCGTGGTATACTGGCCATAGGCCGGCGTGCCGAAGAAACGACGGCGGATCGGCTGCTCCGTTCGCTTCCGGAGCGGGCTTTGGTCGTCGTTCTTGTCGGCATCGCCAATCACGACAATGTCGGCGCGATTTTTCGCAATGCGGCAGCCTTTCAAGCCAATGCCGTGCTTCTCGACCGGACATGTTGCGATCCACTTTACCGCAAGGCGATCCGCGTATCGGTGGGAGCCGCGCTCAAGGTGCCATTCGCCACGTTCGACACTGAAACGACACTCGCGACCAATCTGGACAGCCACGGCTTTAGCCGCCTCGCCTTCTCCCCGCGAGGAACCGAGGATTTGCGGCATATCCGCCGAACCGACCGGCTGGCGCTCTATTTCGGCAGCGAAGGCGAAGGCCTGCCAACTGAATTGCTGGCGACGATGAAAACAGCACGCATTCCGATAGCCGGGGACTTCGACAGCCTCAACGTGGCAGCCACCTCAGCCATCGCGCTGCATCATTTCACGGTCGGCGATTTGTAGCGAAATCAATCGGCCGCGACATTCAGAAGCGCCTGCGCGCGTGTGGCAAGGCTTTTCTCACCGTCGCCGTCCGCTGACTTGCTCAATGTTGCAAGAACCGGCGAGTCCGGCCCGTCGATCCTTGCGGCAAGCGCGACAACCTCCGCCGCGAGATCAAGCAATTCATCTCGCAGCGCACCGTCGTGGTCTTGATCGCTACCATCACTGCCGACGAACGCAGCCTCCATACGGTCACGATCGGCAGCAAGTTGGCCTATCGCCGCTTCAAGATCTTCGCTTCTTCCATGCGCGATCCGTTGCGGAAACTGTTTTCCGGCGGCGGCCGCCGGCGCGCGCCGTTTTGGCTTGACCTTCAAAACAGGTTTTGATGCCGCACCGCCGCCCTTGCCACCGCCGCGCAACGCGACGAGTTCCTTTTCGCGACGATCCAACCTTTCCTCATAATCGGCAATGGTGGCCATCAGCCTTTCCAGCTTTCGGTCGAGGTTCGTAGACTTCTTCTTTTCCAGGCTCAACGCCTCGCGAGCCGCGCGGCTTTCATTTGCGGTTTCTTTGTTGCGTGCATCCGAGTCTTTCTGACGGCCACGCAACGCGGAAACATCCGCCGAAAGCCGGTCCAACTCGGCTTCTCGCGCCACGAGTTCGATCTGTCGATTGCTGGACGAGAAACTCGCCTCCTCATAGAGGCCGGCAAGCCGGGTGTTTTCCAGCTTCTGCCTGGCGAGTTCCTTTTCGGTTTCACTCATCCGCGCCGCAAGCTGCGTCAATTCCGTGTCGCGGCTCTGAATGCCCTGGGTGAGTTTGCTTTTGGCGCTTTCCAATTCAGCAATGCGCCGCGCCGTTTCTTCATCTTGCGCAGAGGCCGCTTTCAAATCCTCACGCGCGCGCGCGATCTCGACGGTCTGCCGGGCGTTCTTTTCCTGCAAAGCCTTGACGGCCATTTCCAACCGCCGCGCTGACACAGCGAATTCAGCGCGCAGCATATCCTTCTGTGCAGCGATCTCCGAACTGGTCAAAGGCGCCGTCGCTTCGATGCGCTGTTGTGTCAGCCGCACTGCACGCCGCCAGAACGCAGGTGCGACGAGTGCCGTCAGAAAGGCGGCGCACAGCACACCCAATATGAAAAAAAGGATCGACTGAACCAAGATCGCTTCCCGCCCTGCCGACGCTTCGATAGAGCATCAGAACCGGGAAGCCAGTCCCTGCTTTTCGGTTCGATGCTCTGATATGCCTACGCCGATATGGTTGAAATCCAGTGTGCTGCCAATATCAGAAGGGATTCCATGTCGGGCTTTGCGTAAGCTTCAGGTAGCCAAGATTGATGCCCAGCCTCGCGCCGACGCCCGTGCGGATGGGAACAAGGATGACGTCGTTGTTTTTCAGAGCGTTAAAGCCGAGGCCGGCAACCAGATAGGCCGAGCCGGCAATACCGCCGAAACGGTTGTAGAGACTGCTGATGTCATTGAGATTATAGACCAGCATCATAACCCGTGAGCCTTCCGCGCCGAAGTCCCAGCCCAGCGAAGGTCCCTGCCAGTAGACCTTATGGTCACCGGCATTCTTGGTATAGAGCGTGCCCTCGCCATAGGTCAGGCCGCCGATAAAGGCGCCAGCCCCTTCCTCGCCAAGCACATAGCCGTTGGGCAGGCCATACGATGCAAAAATCTTCTCGACCACAGTTGCGAGACCGCCGGAGGTCGCGCCGAAAAATTTGTGGCCCGAATCGACGATCTCCTGGGCGGTGTACTCCTGGGCTCGCGAAGCCGAAGTCGAAAATGCCAGAACGCTCGCGAGAGCAACTGCCATGGCAATGACGCGGAACGGATTCCGGTCGTAGAATCGGGAAAACATGCTTCCAAATCTCCGTCAGGGAGCACTTTCGCCGACGCCTCACACCCTGCCTGCTCTTGATCGGCGGCTCGGGAACTCTTCACGGGAAACTATGCTGTAATTCTTTTTCAACCATTAACCTTTCACATGAAGATGGCGGTTCAAGGGCCGCGGGCGCACTCCGTGGGCATTTTTTCAAGGCTGTTCAGGCAATTGAACCGACAAATCTCATCAGTGCCGACACCGGCGGCATTTTGAGTTTGCGACCGCCCAAATTTGCGCGGTATCCAAGTCCGGTAAAGACATACGTGATTCGTTACGGCGGCAAGGTTTCGACAGCCGATCGATATTGTAGGAATTTCAGGGACACGACGATGGCCGATCTATTCAACCTTTCAGCTCCCGATCTTGCCGCTCTGCTTTGCAGCCGGGTGTGCCACGACATTATCTCGCCCGTCGGCGCCATTAATAACGGGCTGGAATTGCTTGACGAGGGCGGCGCCGACGAGGAAGCGATGGCACTTGTACGTCAGAGCGCGCGCAATGCCTCGGCACGCCTGCAATTCGCCCGCATCGCCTTTGGCGCGGCCGGCTCTGCGGGCATGCTGATTGATACGGGTGACGCCGAAGCCGTCGCCACTGGCTTCCTCAAAAACGAAAAGCCGGAACTGACCTGGGCGGGGGGCCGTGCTTTGCTGCCCAAAAACAAGGTCAAGCTGCTGCTTAACCTCATTCTCACCGCCAACGCCGCCATTCCGCGCGGCGGCAAGATCGCCGTTACCCTGCACGACCTTGAGACGCAGCCGCGTTTCACGCTTGCATCGAGCGGTCCGATGCTGCGCGTACCGCCAAAATTCCTCGAGCTTCACTCCGGTAACAGGCCCGAGGAGCCGATCGACGCCCATTCTGTGCAGCCTTATTATACGCTGCTACTGGCGCGCGAGGCCGGCATGAAAATTTCGATCCATGCCACTGCGGACGAGATTGTTCTAACCGCCGCCTGACACGCATTGCATTGCAACAAGCCCACTCGTACCCGAGATCCTGATCTGACTGGTGGAGGCGGACAGCGACGCCATCGTGCCTACGCAGTGCGCGGGTGCCCAAGCCTGTCTGCTCAAGTCGAGAACCCGCCCGCGGCGTTGGAGCGGTTCCCACGCTTTGCAGACCGCGCCCAAGCAGGTAAGCGGCTTTGGATAGCATGCCGGCAGCCCACACCCGTCTCGGTGCGGATAGCGGCACTGTCAGTTTTCTGAAATCAGGCGCTGACGCGGATATCTTCGGGCTCGCGCAGCACATAGCCACGTCCCCAGACGGTTTCGATATAATTCTGCCCGCCAGACGCCGCGTCGAGTTTCTTGCGCAGCTTGCAGATAAAGACGTCGATGATCTTGAGTTCCGGCTCGTCCATGCCACCATAAAGATGATTGAGGAACATTTCCTTGGTCAGCGTCGTGCCCTTGCGGAGCGACAGCAGTTCCAGCATCTGGTATTCCTTGCCGGTCAGGTGCACACGCTGGCCGCCGACCTCTACCGTCTTGGCATCCAAATTGACGATAAGATCGCCCGTGGTGATAACCGATTGCGCATGGCCCTTCGAGCGACGCACAATGGCATGGATGCGCGCGACGAGTTCGTCCTTGTGGAATGGCTTGGTCATATAGTCGTCGGCGCCGAAGCCGAGGCCTCTGACCTTGTCCTCGATGCCAGCCATGCCTGAAAGAATGAGGATCGGCGTTTTCACCTTCGAGAGCCGAAGCGTCCGCAAAACTTCATAGCCGGACATATCGGGAAGGTTCAGATCGAGAAGAATGATGTCATAGTCGTAAAGCTTGCCGAGATCGACGCCTTCTTCACCGAGATCGGTTGTGTAAACGTTGAAGCTTTCAGACTTCAGCATCAGTTCGATGCTCTGTGCGGTTGCACTGTCATCTTCTATCAGCAGAACGCGCATCTCATTCCCCTTTTCTGCCACCGGACCATCCATGACCCATCCGGATCCAGCGCAGCGATTGCCTGATTAAAAAACTGCCACCAAATGGTTAACAAAACCTAATTTCGCAAATCATGCGATAGCAGATTTTTTAACCTCTTTCCACACCGTATTGAATCCAATGATGAATCGACGGCCCAAATCGATCGAGAATCACATTAAAAAACGCACGCAAGTGACTCGTTCGATTCATACCTTGTCGTTCCTGTCCGGTTGAAATTTTTACCGGGCCTTAAGTCCTGAGCCGTATGATTAACAATGCCCGTAAACGAATGGTTACCGACGGGAAGAATCTTTAGGAATTTGTTTCCCATAGCGTGGAGAGCCGGGGGAATACGGGCTGATGCACATCCGAGAACGCTGATGGGACGATATGTTGAGAAGTGCGTTTCCAGGAGTATCGAATCATGAAGTCACGTGAGAACCTCGTTCGCCTGAAGCAGTTCCAGGTGACCGAGAAGCGGCGGCAGTTGCTGCAACTCGACATGATGATCGCCGAATTCGAACGCATGGCGGGCGAACTGGAAGTTCAGATAGCAGCCGAGGAAAAGAAGGCCGGCATAACCGACCTAAGCCACTTCGCCTATCCCACCTTTGCCAAGGCCGCACGCCTGCGCCGCGACAATCTCCGCGATTCCCAGGCTGATCTGTCTCAGCAGCGCAGTGCCGCGGAAGCACGACTGGCGGAAGCCCAGGCGGAACTGACCAAGGCAGAGCTGCTCGAATCGCGAGACAGCAAAGCCCGCGAGACCGAAATCGGCAACCGCAGTGCCATGATCGGCTAAGTATTCGAATATTCGTCCTCGACAGACGTCAAACGCATCGACGGCCGTATCCCGGTCTATTTGCCGCTCCGATCAACCAAAGCCATAAGGTTATCGTTGATCTGTCGGGCGGTCTGTCTAAAACCGTCCAGGCACATAGCGACTTCGCCGGCCAGACCTTCGGCCCGCCTGGGACCCAAAGCCCGGTCGAGGCTGACGCGATATTCAGGGATCACTCTCCAGTCCTGTACCGTCCGTTCGGTAAGTTCCATGTGGTACTGGAGCCCATATGCGTGAGCCCCCCATCTCATGGCTTGCACTCCGCATGCGGCGTTGGCCGCCAACGCCTCGCCGTGCTCGGGAAGCACTGACACCTCGGCACCATGCCATTGCAAAGTCTGGATACTGTGGCGCATACCCCGAAACAGATGGTCTTGACGCCCTGCGTCTGTCAGTTCGATTGTCGCCAGCCCAACCTCCGGCTGCGCCATCAGCGAGACTTTTCCGCCCAATGAATCGGCGAGAAGCTGGTGGCCCAGGCAGATGCCAAGATAGGGTCGTTCCATTTCTCTGACCCAGCGGCGAATGGCGGCCTTTTCCGGAATGAGCCAGGGATGAAGGTCTTCCTGCCAGGTATCCATCGGACCGCCCATGACGGCCAGCAGGTCAAATCCCTCGAGTTCCGGGATCGTTTCGCCCTCGTCGAGTTCCACGACCTTCATCTCATGGCCGCCCCGGCGCCAGAACTCGCCGAAGGAACCGGCGTGTTCAACCGCGAGATGCTGAAAGATCAGGATGCGCATAAGACCTCGGCACAGTCATGAACCGGGCAATCCCCTGCCCGCCAACGTCCTAACATTGGCCGGAACCCCGGCCAAGGCCGCCGCTGCTAATGCCGGTATTGCTGGATACGCGTCGTGCGCAGCCCGGCAAGGCCGTATTCATCGATCGAAGCCTGCCAGGAGAGGAATTCTTCGGTGGTGAGTTTATAGCGCTGGCACGCCTCCTCGAGGCTGAGCAGTCCGCCACGGACCGCGGCCACCACTTCCGCCTTGCGCCGGATAACCCAGCGCCTGGTGTTCGAGGGCGGCAAATCTGCGATTGTCAGCGGACTGCCGTCGGGCCCGATAACATATTTGACTCGCGGTCTAATTAGATCGGTCATCGTACTCTCTACACAAACTCAAAGACCCAATCACGGTCACGCTATCGCCACAGCTTTAAAATTTGCCTAAGCAGACCCTAATGGCTAGGTAAGGTTCGTGAACATCGCGTTAGTCTTTTCACAAGCATTTGAGACAACAGCGTCACATCATTGATTCCGACATGAGAATCATGGCTTTGCCGGGTCGAACAACTTGCCTTCCATCTCACCTCGTTTCGTTATGAATGGCCAAAGTGCAAGACTGTCCATCAAGAACGCCGTGGCAACTGGTAGAGCCGGCCCGCTTGGCCTATATTCGAGAACACTCGGCATGAGCCTGACACGGATTTCGAACGGATATCATGAATAGCCTGGACCTTCCCCGACGCCCTGAAGACACGCGCGTCGTCGTTGCCATGTCAGGCGGCGTCGATTCTTCGGTTGTGGCCGGCATCCTCAAACGCGAAGGCTACGACGTCGTCGGCATGACGCTGCAACTCTACGACCATGGCGCGGCCACTCACCGCGCCGGTTCCTGTTGCGCAGGGCAGGACATTGACGACGCACGCCGTGTCTCCGAAACGCTCGCCATTCCGCATTACGTGCTTAATTACGAGGAGCGCTTCCGCAAGGCCGTCATCGATCCCTTCGCGGCAAGCTATCTGGCCGGTCAAACGCCCATTCCTTGTGTCGCCTGCAACCAGACGGTCAAATTCGCCGACCTGCTCGCGACCGCCAAGGAACTCGGTGCCGACGCGCTGGCCACAGGCCATTACATCCGCAGCCGAAACAATGGTGCTCACAGGGCACTTTTTCGTCCCGTCGACGCGGATCGTGACCAAAGCTATTTCCTGTTCGCCACGACGCAAGAACAGATTGATTATCTGCGCTTTCCTCTCGGTCATTTGCCCAAGGCCCAGGTACGGGCCATTGCCGAGGAGATGGGTCTTTCGGTCGCCGCCAAGCATGACAGTCAGGACATCTGCTTCGTTCCGCAGGGCAAATATTCCGACATCATCGCCAAACTCAGGCCCACCGCTGCCAATCCCGGCGACATCGTCCATATCGACGGGCGCGTGCTTGGCCGCCATGACGGCATCCTGCATTTTACCATTGGCCAGCGTCGGGGCATCGGCATTGCCGCAGGCGAAGCGCTTTATGTCGTGCATCTCGATCCCGAGCATGACCGTGTCATCGTCGGCCCGCGCGAGGCGCTGGAGACTCATCGTATCTATCTGCGCGACACGAACTGGCTGGGCGATGGCATACTTGCCGATATTGCGCCTTCCGGAATGGAGATTTTCGCGAAGGTTCGCTCAACGCGCCCGCCCCGGCCGGCCGTGCTTCATCATCATGATGGCTCGACCTTCGTGGAATTGATCGATGGCGAATCCGGCGTCGCCCCCGGCCAGGCTTGCGTGCTTTATTCGGATGACGGGAACGAAGCGCGTGTCTATGGCGGTGGTTTCATCGAGCGCTCCGAGCGCAGCACGGAGGCCGAAACCATGCTCGCCCATCTAGCAGCCCTGCCAACGGCAGCCGCACAATAGCGGTTCGAATCACGCCTGGAGATCAGGCTCCGGCGCTTGCCGAGGCCGGCGCCTTGGCGCGGTCATGCGAGACCGTGCCCGCAGTAAGAATACGCAGCACCCGGATCGCTTCTTCACCATCCGTTCGCGGCTCCTCCCGCGTCTCGATGCAGTGGATGAAGTGCTCCAGTTCGCGTGTTAACGGCATGCCCTGTTCGACCGCCACATAGGTCGGCTCGTTGGTGGTGAAGGCCCAGTGGCCGCTGTCCTGCCATACAGCGTGCCGATAGACAGCGAGTTTGCGCTCCCACGGCTCGACATCGTCAAACACGGCCATGGCCTTGTTGCCGACCACTGTAAGCCGCCGCTCGCGATACGGATTGAGGCGCGAGGCAAAAAGATGACTGCGCAAGCCGTTGGGAAACAGCATGTGCAAATGCGCAAAATCGCTGAGGTGATCGAGAACCGCAGCGCCCTCGCCTTTCACTTCGACCGGTTCGGCGCCGGTGATGGCGAGGATCATCGAAAGATCGTGCGGCGCCAGATCCCACAACGCATCGTTCTCCGTGTGGAATTTGCCGAGGCCAAGCCGGTGCGAATGCACATAGCGGACCTCGCCAAGTTCACCGGCATCGATAAGCGCCTTCATCTTCTCGAAGGCGGGGTGGAAGCGCAGTACGTGGCCGACCATGAAGACGCGCCTGCTGGCTTTCGCGGCAGCCACCGCACGCTCGGCGTCGGGAACGGTCAGCGCTACTGGCTTTTCAACCAGCACATCCTTGCCGGCCTCGACGGCGCGAACCGCTGTCGCGGCATGAAATTGCGGCGGCAGCGCCATGACGATCGCATCGACGTCGTCGCGTGCAAACAGGTCGTCCGGCGCAATTGCCAGGCATTCCTGCTCGCTGGCAAAACCTTCGGCACGCGCCAGATTGGCGTCCGATACCGCATGAAGCGCACCCAGGCCTTTTAGTGTGCGGATATGGTTACTGCCCCAGTATCCGCACCCAAGGACTGCAATGCGCGGTTTCATCGGCTAAAATGCTCAAAGATTTCGTTGGCTGAGACATAGCGACGTGGCCGGCCGAACTCAACCCCGCAGACCCGATGCGGAATTTGCCGCTACGATTTGCCGTCTTTTATGTTGCCGGCGGCCATCTGGCGCCAAATCCGAAAACACCGTCGAGATACACCGCCTGCCTGCTTGACAGGATCGACACCTGAACCTTATATCCGCGCGACCTTTGGCGAACACGTTGGAACCCGCAGGACGGTTCTTCGACCTCTCGCCTGTGGCGGAGTAGCTCAGTTGGTTAGAGCAGAGGAATCATAATCCTTGTGTCGGGGGTTCGAGTCCCTCCTCCGCTACCATTGATTTCGGATAGGAAAATCAGCTAGTTAACGGAACCAGGAGGTTCCGGAGACCGTGATACATCTCACGCCAATGTACGCGGAGATGTGATGGCACGGACTTCCTATCTGGCTAGGCGCGACGGTCGCTATTTCATGCAGGCCCGTTTCGCCGTGCAATGTGCGCCGCTTATCGGTAAACCGCTCTATCGCGCCTCCCTCGGAACAAGCGACTATCGCACGGCCCGAATGAGGCTCCTGGAGTGCCTTGGCTGGTTTCACCGCATGAACGACAGCGCAGACTACCCGTCCCTGATCGAGAAGAACGTTGCCCAACTGCGTGCCTACCTACGGGATGCGTGGCCGATCTCCGATGAGCGCCTGTTCGCCCGCCGGAACTACGAGGAGCTTCTCAAGAATCTAAACCGCAAGGCACAGGCTGCAGGGTGCGAGCCGGACATGATCGAACCCGAGTTTCCGAAGCTCCTGAAGATGTTCGTTCAGCAGAACGTCGAGGCCGACGCGTATCTAAGGGAGGCGGAGCGCGTTAGAGAATATGAGCGTGGTCGAAAGGCCATGCAGGCTGCTGTTCAGTTCGGAGCAGTCCCCGACAGCTTTCAGCGGCCATCGCCGACAGTTGCCGCGCCACTCATCCAGCCCCCATCATCGACCCTCTCCCCAACGACACCTGTTTTGCCAGCATCGGAGTTGAAGACCGACCAGTTGACCAAGCCATCGCCGTTGTCAACGGCGGAGCAAAATCAGGCCATTGGGCGGCGCAAAAGTAGGCCACTTCGCGCCGCAAGTGGGGAACGTCGGGAGGGCGTAGCCCGACCAGAGTTTCCCGCTTGCGGCGTCGGCGATTTTTGTGAGGGTTTCAGCCAGCCTTTCGGGCGCGGCTTTGAGCGAGACGGTAGCTATCGCCGTTCATCTCGAGAATGTTGACGTGGTGGGTGATGCGGTCGAGCAGAGCGCCGGTCAGGCGTTCCGACCCCAGCGTTTCCGTCCATTCGTCAAAAGGAAGATTGCTGGTGATCAGGGTCGCACCGCGCTCGTAGCGTTGCGAGATCAGCTCGAACAGCAATTCTGCCCCGGTCTTGGAGAGCGGCACGAAGCCGAGCTCATCGATGATGAGGAGCTTGTAGCCAGCCGTCTGCTTCTGGAAGCGTAGCAGACGCCGTTCGTCGCGGGCCTCCATCATCTCGCTGACCAGGGCGGCAGCGGTAATGAAGCCGACGGGAAGGCCCTTCTGACACGCCGCCAGGCCGAGGCCGAGCGCGACATGGGTCTTGCCCGTGCCGCTGGGACCGAGCGCGATGACGTTCTCGCGGCGCTCGATCCAT
>NZ_MDET01000028.1 GCF_002075885.1 Manganibacter manganicus | reverse complement strand
TGGCCTGCTGCCGGTTTTTCGGACACCAGGTTAAGCTAACATAGCTTGCTCCTCGAACTCGACGGGGCTGAGATAGCCCAGTGTCGAGTGCCGTCGCCGAGGGTTGTAGAAGCGTTCGATGTAATCGAACACATCCGCCCTGGCGTCGTCCCTCCTCCTGTAGACCTTGCGGGCCGTCCGCTCTGTCTTGAGCGACGAGAAGAAGCTCTCCATCGCAGCATTGTCCCAGACGTTGCCCGACCGGCTCATCGAACAGGTGATGCCGTGGTCAGCCATCAGGCGCTGGAACTGCTCACTGGTGTATTGCGATCCCTGGTCCGAATGATGAAGCAGGCTATCGGGTTTTCCTCTGCGCCAGATCGCCATGATGAGGGCGTCGGTGACGAGTTGGGCCGTCATCTCCGCCTTCATCGCCCAGCCGACGACGCGCCGGGAGAACAGGTCGACGACGGCGGCAACGTAGAGCCAACCTTCGGCGGTCCAGATGTAGGTGAAGTCGGCGATCCACTTCTGGTTCGGAGCCGATGCCTCGAAGGCGCGGTCGAGGAGGTTGTCCGAGACGGCGGTCCGCTCGCCGGCGTCCTTCGGCAGCCCACGGCGGCGCGGCCGGGCACGCAACCCGTTCTCCCGCATGAGCCTCTCGACGCGATGCAGGCCGCAGGACAGACCCTCGGCCAGGACGTCATGCCAGACACGACGGGCGCCATAGGTGCGGTCACTGCTCTTGAAGCTGCGGTCGATCCGGGAGACGAGTATCTCGTCGTGCCGCGAGCGGACGCTGGGGCTACGGTTGAGCCAGGCATGGAAGCCTGAGCGGGATACATCCAGTGCACTGCACAGCCATGCCACCGGCCAGATGCCCCGGTGCCTCGCGATGAAAGCGAACCTCATATCGCTTCCCTCGCGAAGTAGGCTGCGGCCTTTTTTAGGATGTCGCGCTCCGCCTTCAGTTTGGCGACTTCCTTGCGCAGCCGGTCGATCTCGAGCTGCTCCGGCTTCATCTGGCCATGACCGGGAAAGGCATGCTGCGGATCGGCAGCAAGATCCCTGATCCATTTGCGCAGCACGTTCTCATGGAGATCCAGATCACGGGCGGCCTGCGCAACCGCAACGCCCCGATCCTTCACCAGTCTCACTGCCTCAAGCTTGAACTCGCGGCTGAACTTCCTTCTCTGCATTCCCTCTCTCCAGTTCCGTTAAACACCTTATCTCGGTGTCCACGAAACCGGCAGCAGGCCATGGTGACCGCATTGACACTAGGAAGATTCCAGTTTCTCAGAAGAGTGCTTTTGGGAATATTGATATTTTTGGCATTCATGTTTCTTCTATTTGTACGATCGGGGGGCAGTCAGGAAGGCCATGATCTCGTTGAGGCATTCGGGCTCGGCCTTATAGTCATAGGCATCGTAGGTAGGATGTGGTGTACGCTCTACATCGGCGGTCGCAAATCGGCCGAGATCGTCGAATTCGGCCCGTACTCCATCACCCGCAATCCTCTGTATGTTTTCTCCTCGGTAGCTGCGGCCGGCGTCGGGGCACAGACCGGTAGCCTTATCGTGACCGCATCCTTCTTCGTTGCCTGCGCTGGAGCGTTCCACTTCGTAATCCGACGCGAGGAGCGATTCCTAGAGGAAACCTTCGGTGACATTTATCGGGCATATTGCTCGCGAGTGCCAAGATTCTGGCCATCGCCAAGATTGTATCGCGATCAAGCCACTCTTACCGTTTCGACAAGCCGGATTTATTCGACGTTTGGTGATGGCTTGATTTTTTTCGTCGCCAAGCCGGCGTTTGAAATCGTCGAGTATTTTCAGAATGTAGGTGCGATACCGGTACTGTTCCGTCTCTATTGAAAGGCATTGGTTGATCCGAAAGAGCGTTCGAACCCTTGGGCCGATTTGGATCTTCACGGACTGTCAATAATTTCTAAGACCTCATTTGATAGCGCTGTCGCGGCAATCGGATATTCGAGCTAGGGGGAGCGAATCCGTTCTTCGCTAGCCGGAGTTGGGTCGAGTCGCCGATAGTCCGTTTCTATGACCAGAGGCTCTCTGCCTGGATCGGGATGGGGAGAAGCAGGCTTGGAAATCGGACTCGCGCGGCGGTTCCGCCCGAATATCGAGATCGCAAAGGGGACTAATAATACAATTAGCGCCATGAACGCGAGAATCGGCACAGCAACCAATGCAAAAGCGGCGGCAAGGAGGAGCGCCGATATTAACCAAAATGTTGCACGCAGTACGTTCATTGGCCATGGCCTTATTGTGTTGGTACATTTACCCGGCGAAGTTGTCCGGAGGATTTCTCTCGCCATACCATTTTGTAATGTGGAGCGTCTGGTCGGGGTGTTTCGGGGCAGGCCGTGCGAAAACCCCGCCGTTCTTGGACATCCGGATCAGGCTTCCTCATCGATTGCGATCTGCGCGATTTTGTGCGCCCCACCATTGAAGTGCGAAGCGATCAGATGGCCCACCGACACCGCACCGATGCAGAGGACGACCGACGCCGCGACGTTTATGGCCGCTCGCGTCATGCCACCCGATCGCATGAGGTCGAGCGTCTGCAAGCTGAATGACGAGAAAGTTGTGTAACCCCCACACAGACCGATCATTACGAACAGGCGCAGACTTTCGGAGACGGGGTAGCGGCCGCTGGCCAGCGTCAGTGTGCCGAAAAACCCGATAATCAGCGAACCACTGACGTTGATAAAGATGGTGCCCCAAGGGAGTTGGCTGCTGACGGGAAGTGCCAGAACCGACACCACATACCGCGCTAGCGTTCCGATGGCGCCGCCTATCATGATCAGAAGACAATTTGTGAAAGACATGCTCGATCCTCTACGAGGCGAGCAACGATCCCGCCGTGCGGCAGGATCCAGACGGACTCCTACCGCGGTTTCCGCGATAGGAGTCATCAGCTCTCACAGGCGCTTTCGGGAGAACTCCATTCCCATCGAAGCCAATCTGCCCAGAGATTTGGGCGGGCGCAAGTCCTGAGATGGTAGGAGAAGCAGGCCGCCTTCCACCTTGGGACGAGTAGTTCCGCCCAAGTATCTGGTAAGCAACGGAAATTGCAACATTTTGAGTTCAAACGCGCGTAAAGTTCACTCTCCAGCATCCTATGTCGATGGCGACGAAGGAGGTTCTGGGGCGTTACGTAACTCAAGGTGTTGGCCGACGGCGGCTACTCGAACGCCCAGGCGGTCGCGCAAGGCCATCAATCGAACCTGCGCCTCAACGGCGGCGACACCAAATCATACAAAATTGTAGCCTCGCGCCAAGGTGGGCGACATTTTTCCACGCTAATTTCGTCGTGAAGGGAGAGCACGGCGCCCTCTCGGAAACGGAGAATAGCTATGAAGAAGTATATGATACTCAGCGTCGCGCTGGTGGCGGCTGGTGTGAGTGCGGCCGGTATCGGCGGCGCGCTGGCTGACAGTCATGGTTCGAAGAACGATGCCGCGGAAGTCCAGTCCATGATGGACGCCAAGATCTCAGCCGTCCAGGCCGCGCAGGCGGCAGAGAAGAATATTGGCGGCAAAGCTGCGGCGGTTGCGTTTGAAGGGGAGAACGGAAAACCGTTCTATGAGGTGGACGTTGTTACGGCTGACGGTCAGAAGCACTCTGTTGCGGTCGATGCAGCCAGCGGCGAAGTTACTAAAATGGCGGCCAACCACGAGGATGAACAGTCTGGCCAAAATGGTAACGAGAACGGCCAGGATGAAGGCGGCGAGAACGAAGCAGGAGAAAACTCACAGCAGTGACCTGAGCTGGGGCGAAGGTTTACGGTGGCGCCCGCGATGGGCGCCGCTTGTGGTGTGCCGCATGGGCGCACGCCCTGTTTCTCGCGCTTTCGCTTCGGCAACATGCACTTGGCAACGCGGCGAACCATATTCCTTTTTCAGAAAGTCTCGTCCGGGTTGATTTGTAACGACCGTTTCATTAGAATAGAGCTATGGTTACATCATCCTGGCTTTTGCTGACCTACAAGGTGCCGGCCGAGCCGGCTGCCAAGCGCGTTGCGCTTTGGCGCCGCCTTAAAAGTATGGGCGCGGTCTATCTCCAGAATGGTGTCTGCCTGTTGCCGAAGACCGACGATCACGTCCGTCGGCTGAAGATGATCGAGAACGATGTCTCCGAAATGGGCGGCGAATGCGTCATCCTGGAAACGGTCGCGCTTGACCGCGTGCAGGAGGACAAGGTCGTCTCCCGCTTCAAGGCGGATCGCGACGACCAGTATAGCGAGTTTCTCGGACGCTGCGCCGATTTCGAGGCCGAGATCGCCAAGGAGATCGCGATCAACAAATTTACCTACGCCGAACTCGAGGAAGAGGACGCCGACCTGAAGAAGCTCCAGGGCTGGCTGGAGAAGATCAGGAAGCTCGATTTTTATGGTGCATCGCTGGCGGAGGAGGCTGCGGAGCGGCTGCATGCCTGCGAGGCTCTGCTCGACGGCTACGCCCAGCGTGTCTTCGACGCCCATGACGAGAACCGGTGACATGGGCGATCAAGACGACGCGTCGGCCGCGGAGACGGTGGACGACAGCTCTCGCTCCCGAACCCTGCGAGGCATTCCGGCCGGTGTCTGGGCGCTCGGCTTCGTGTCGCTGTTGATGGATATTTCGTCGGAGATGATCCATGCGCTGCTGCCCATCTATCTCGTGACGGGGCTTGGCGCCTCGATGCTTGCCGTGGGCATCATCGAGGGTCTCGCCGAAGCGACTGCCGCGATAACGAAGGTCTTTTCCGGAGTGCTCAGCGACTGGCTGGGCAAACGCAAGTTGCTGGCGGCCCTGGGTTACGGCCTTGCAGCCTTGACCAAGCCGATTTTTCCGCTGGCTTCGTCGATAGACTTGATTGTAGCGGCGCGCTTCCTTGACCGGGTCGGCAAGGGTATTCGAGGCGCGCCGCGCGATGCGCTGGTCGCCGACATCGCTCCGCCGCATCTGCGCGGGGCGAGCTTTGGCCTACGCCAATCGCTCGACACGATCGGTGCTTTCCTGGGTCCGCTTCTCGCCATCGGCCTGATGTGGCTGACGGCGGACCATTTCCAGACCGTGTTCTGGGTCGCCGTCATCCCGGCAGTTCTGTCTGTTGTTCTGATTCTGGTCGCCGTAAAGGAACCGAAACGGCCGCAGAAGCTGCGCGGAAATCGCGTGCCTCTTCACCCTGACGAACTGGGACGTCTTGGAGCCAGATTCTGGTGGGTCGTGGCAGTGGCGACGGCATTCACATTCGCCCGCTTCAGCGAAGCCTTTCTCATCCTGCGGGCGCAGTCGATCGGCCTGCCGTTGGCTGTCGTTCCGATCGTGCTGGTGCTCATGAGCCTTGCCTATTCGCTCTCCGCCTATCCTGTCGGCATCCTGGCCGACCGGATGGACCGGATAACGATCCTGATAATTGGTTTGGCGCTGCTTGTGCTCGCTGATCTCGTTCTCGCCTTCTCCCCCGGCATTATGGGAATCGGCATCGGCGTCATGCTTTGGGGCCTACACATGGGCTTCACTCAGGGACTGCTCGCGACGCTGGTCGCCGACGCCGTGCCTCCGGAACTGCGTGGCACCGCATTCGGCATGTTCAACCTGGTCACCGGCTTCGCACTGCTGCTGGCCAGCGTCATAGCCGGCGCCCTATGGGGCGTGGCAGGGCCGCAGGGCACCTTCCTCGCCGGCGCCTGCTTCGCCGTGATGGCCACAGGTGGCCTGCTGTTCTTTCGCGGTCGACTGCGGAATAGTGCTTGATGCGGCACCGGCCAGTGCCGCCTGGGAGCACGTGGAGATGGAAGCTAACGCGTTTATTATAAACGAGGTCTGTTCATGTACGAACTTGATGCAGCAGTGACACATGCAATCAACAGCGTTGCCGGATCGAACGCCCTGATCGACCTTGTGATGATCTGGGCTTCGATCATCGGCGTCCCTCTGCTTGTGCTGGCGGTTGCCGGACAATGGTGGCGGCGAGGCGATCGCCAGCACACGCGACATGTTCTTATTGCGGCCGGCCTTTCGTTCCTGCTCGGCCTTGCCCTTAACCAGCTCGTCCTGTTGTTCGTGCATCGGATGCGGCCCTACGACGCCGGCGTCACGCATCTTCTGCTGGCATCCAGTGTCGATCCCTCATTTCCTTCGGATCATGCAACGGCGGCCTTTGCCATCGCAGCCGCCTTCCTGTTGCATAAGATGCACCGGCTTGGGTTCTGGTTCCTCGCGGCCGCCGCGCTGGTGATGGTCTCGCGCGTCTACGTCGGCACGCATTACGTGAGCGATGTCCTCGGCGGCGCGCTGACAGGAACGATCGCCGCTATGGCGGTTCGCGCCTTCTACCGGGAAGGAACGCGAGCGGACCGGCTGATTACCGGCATCCTGTAGGCGCCTGGAATGGTGACATCCTTTCTTGCAGCCGTCACGGCATTCATCGAGATGCACTCGCATCTCGCTTATGCGGCTGTGCTGCTGCTTGCGCTTTCGGAATCCATCCCGGTCATTGGCGTCGTCGTGCCGGGCACCGCGGTGATCGTGGCGGTCAGCGCCCTCGTGCCGACGGGAGTGGTAACGCTCTGGCCGCTGCTCGCAGCCGCCACTGCAGGCGCGATCGTCGGCGACGGCGTCTCGTTCTGGGTAGGCCATCGCTATCATCGCGAGATCCTCAATGCCTGGCCGCTCAATCGCCACCCGGCGCTGATCGCACGCAGCGAGGCGTTCTTCGCCCGGCACGGCGACAAGAGCGTCTTTCTCGCACGCTTCGCCCCTGGGGTGCGCGCCTTCATACCGCTCCTGGCCGGCATGCTGCGAATGTCGCCGAGGCGGTTCTATTTAGCGAATATCCTGTCGGCATTCGTCTGGGCGCCCGCGCACATCCTGCCGGGCGTACTCATCGGTGCTTCGTTCAGCCTGTTCGGCTCGGCCGCCAAGCCGCTCGCCGTCCTGGTTGTCCTGCTCGCCGTCCTGGGCTGGGTCGTTGTTCATGCCGTGCGCTTCGCGCTTCGCCGCGGCATGCCGTTCCTGTCGGGCGTCGCGGAAAGGGCGCGCCCACGGCTTCGCGCCAGCCAGGCAAGGTGGGCGCGTATCGTCCTCAGCCTGCTCGATCCGTCACGATCCGATGCCAGGGGTCTGGCGCTCCTGGCCATGGTTCTGGTCGGCGCAGCCTGGTTGTTCTTCGGGATTCTCGAAGACGTCGTCAGCGGTGATCCTCTGGTGCAGACGGATGCCTCGATCTACAGCGCCCTTCAGGATCTGCGCACGCGTGCCGGCGATACGGTTATGATCACTATCACCGAGTTCGGCGATACGTTCGTTGTTACGGCAGTCACAGTTGCCGTGTTCCTATGGCTAGCCTGGAAGCGCGCCTGGCGCACGGGAGCCTACTGGCTTGCAGCGGTTGCCGGGGCCTCCCTCCTTAACACCGTTATCAAAGTCGCGCTTCATCGCGCGCGGCCTGGCGATCTGCTCTACACCGGCTGGAGTGTCTTTTCCTTTCCCAGCGGGCATAGCACCGTCAACATCGTCCTCTACGGCTTCCTCGCCTTCCTGATCGCGCGCGAACTGTCTCCCGCATGGCGCCTTCCGATCGCCGTGGGCGCGACGTTGTTGACGTTCCTTATCGCGTTTTCGCGTCTCTATCTCGGCGCGCACTGGTTCTCCGACGTGGCAGGAGGCCTGGCGTTCGGAACGGTCTGGCTCACGGCACTCGGCTTTTCCTACCTGCGCAAGCCTGCCGAACGGGTCGGCGCGTCCGGACTACTTATCGTCGGATGCGCCACGCTCGCCCTCGCCGGCGGCGTCAACGTCTACCGGCATCACGCTTTCGATGTCGGCCGCTATGCGGTAAGGGAAACGACGCCGACCATGCCTGCCGAGACCTGGTGGGCGGGCGGCTGGCAGAATCTTCCGGCATGGCGCATTGACCTGACAGGCGAGATCGAGGAGCCTCTGACCGTCCAATATGCCGGAAGCTTGTCCGCTCTTCAGACGAAGTTGCTGAGCAAGGGGTGGCGCGTGCCAGTGTCATGGGCTCCGATCAATGCCCTGTCTTGGCTGACAACGAGTGTTGACGCCGACGCGCTCCCCGTCATTCCCCGTTTGTCGAATGGCGAGCTTCCGGACCTGACCCTCATCATGAAAAATGGGGCCGATACGAAGGAATCGCGCCTGGTGCTTCGACTGTGGGCCGTCGACCTGAAGCTCGTCAACGGCAGCTCTTCGCCGGTTTGGGTTGGATCGGTGATCGAAGAGCGCCTCGAACGCCCGCTTTCGCTCTTCACCCTGGCGTTCGTGCAACCGGCCTTCAATGGACCACGGGACATCTTGGCCGAAGCACTTCAATCGGTTCGCTTCGTCGCCCGCCCCGGCGTGACCGCAGACGCCGATTGGGATGGGCGCCTCCTGCTTGCCCGCGAGCGCCCTTGACCGAGACCTGGCGAAATATTGGAACAGCCCGATCAAGCGGTCAGTCCTGCCGTCAACGCGGCGAGCACGATGTACCGTCCCGTCTTGGCGATAGCCACAAGAAGCAGGAAGCTCCAGAACGGTTCCCGAAGAACGCCAGCAGCTATAGTCAGGGCGTCGCCGCCGAGAGGTGCCCACGACAGGAGCAAACTCCATCGGCCCCACCGCCGATACCTTAGCGAGGCCCGGTCCAGCGAAGCGGCGGAGACAGGAAACCAGCGGCGGTGCTGGAAGCGCGCGACCCCACGTCCGAGCGCCCAGTTGACGACGGCCCCGAGTGTGTTGCCGATGCTGGCGACGATCACCAGGAGAACAACTGGATGGCCGGCCAGTTGCAGGCCGACCAGCGCTGCCTCCGACTGCGCCGGAAGAATGGTGGCGGCCACAAAAGCGAGAGTGAACAGGCCCGGTAGCGCGAGAAAGGTATCCACTCGCGTGTCAGCCCCTCATGGGCCATGTGGTGTGCAGGTCATCGATGACAAAGGCATGTGCATGACGGTGCCGGTCGGCCTCGGCCAGGTGCGGATGGTCGGTGGGGAGGTTGTCATGGCTGTGTTCTACGTCTTCAGGATCGTAGACTGGCCACACGGCCAGCGCGATGACGATCGCTGCGGCGGCCAGAAGACCCAGAATGATGGCAGTAGCGGGAAGTCCGATCACGGCTCCCGCCCATCCCGCAACCGGATATGCGACCAGCCAGCAGGCATGCGACAATGCGAACTGCGCGGCGAAGACCGCGGGGCGGTCCTCCGGGTGCGCAGAACGCCGCAACAGGCGGCCGGACGGGGTTTGCGCCATCGAGTAGCCCAGCCCCAGCACGAACCAGAGCACGATCAGCCACTGATAGGAGGGCAATGCGGCAGCGGCTAGCGTCCCGGCTGTCAGCAAGGTCGCGCCACCGAGCATGGCCGCCCGGTCCGGAAAGGTCTCCAGCAAACGCGGTAGGGCCAGCGCCGCTAACATTGAGCCTCCGCCAAAGGCGCCGAGAGCGACGGCCATCGCCTGCTGGTCCAGTCCAAACGCAGCCTGAACGTAAACCACGGTATTCACGATCACCAGCGCCCCGGCAGAGGCGACAGCAAGGTTGACCGCCAGCAGACCACGCAGGCGAGGTGTCGCGAGATAGATGCGGATTCCGCGCGTAGTGCGGTCATATATGCCGCGCGGCTTGGACGGCTTCGGGCTTGGCAGGACGACGGAGATGACCAGTGCAGCCGAGCCGAGAAATCCGAAGACGGTGCCCGCGAACAGGCTGTGGAAGGAGATGACGGTCAGGAGCGCGGCCGCCAGCATGGGACTGACGACGCTCTCAAGGTCGTAGGCGAGCCGCGAGAGCGACAGGGCCTGCGTGTATTCCTTTTCGTCCGGAAGGACGTCGGGAATCGTGGCCTGGAAGGTCGGCGTAAAGGCGGCGGACGCGGACTGGAGAACGAAGATCAGTACGTAAATCTGCCAGATTTCTGTGACGAATGGCAGGAAAAGCGCCACGCCCGCGCGCAGCAGGTCGAGTGCGACAAGCATAGAGCGGCGGGGAAGGCGTTCGGCGAAGGCCGACGCGACCGGCGCGACGCCGACATAGGCAATCATCTTGATGGCAAGCGCTGTGCCTAGCACTGCCCCGGCATCCGCTCCGGCAAGTTCGAAGGCGAGCAACCCGAGGGCGACCGTTAGCAATCCCGTGCCGACAAGGGCGATCACCTGAGCGAGGAGCAGGTGGCGGTAAATCCGGTTTGAGAGGATGTTCAGCATCAGAGGTACTTCGCGATCTGCTTGAACTCGTTGACCGGACCGCGCTTCTCTCGCGGCAGCGGGCCGACGGTTTCCTCTAAACAGTGGTCGAGGTGGTCGTGGATCAGGGTCCGCTTGGCCTGCGCGACCGCTTTCTCCACCGCGTGCAGCTGCTGGGCTATGTCTAGGCAGGATCTTCCTCCTTCGATCATGGCGACGACGCTGCGCAGATGTCCCTCGGCGCGCTTAAGCCGTTTCACGATGTCGGGATGGGAGAAATGTCGACGATCAGTCATGATATTTCCTATCCTCCCCCATAGGATAGAGTCAACAGGATCGCCTTAACCAAGCCTTAATCGGCCGGGCATACAAATTGTTAACGATGTCGTTTTGTACCCTGACCACGCTTGCAAGGATGCTGCTCGTGGCCACGCTCTGCGTGGCCGTGACAGCGTTCGCGCTTTCCGCAGGTTCCGGCAAGACAGAAGCGCTAGGAATAGTGCCCGATGCTATGACGGCCGCACACGACCATCATAGCCACTCCCACGACGACGATGCGGCCGACCCAGACCATTCAGCGCTGCATGCGGCTGACCACAGCCACGACACGCCCACCTTTCCAGTTCTCATCGTTTACGCGATAAGAACGGTTCCGGAGAGGCTGTCAGGGCTCCCCGGACTTGCTGTCTTAGCCGCCAACCCCCTCCCGGGTGACCGACCTCCCCAATCCTTGGCGTAATGTAGAATACGGGCCATGCGGTCCGTCATCTAAACGCATTACCCAAGGATTCTCACCATGACTGCACTGCCTCAACGGGGCGGCGGAATCGCTGCATGCGATCCGCGCTCCCTCGCGCTCGCTGCCGCGGTTCTCTTGTCCCTTGTCGTTGCCTCTGGCTCGGCTTACGCACATGCCGTCGCCGAGGGCGACAAGGGCTATATCCAGGAGATCAGCGGCCTTCACCTCCTGTCGTTCATCTATCTCGGTGCCAAACACATGGTCACGGGATACGACCATATTCTGTTCCTGCTCGGCGTGATTTTCTTCCTTTATCGGATGCAGCACATCGCGATCTACGTCAGCCTGTTCGCTATCGGTCACTCCACGACCATGCTGCTCGGCGTGTACTTCAACGTCGGCATCAACAGCTACATCATCGATGCAATCATCGGCCTTTCGGTCGTCTACAAGGCGCTCGATAACATAAGCGCGTTCCAGCGATGGCTGGGCTTCCAGCCCAATACCAAGGTTGCGACACTGCTCTTCGGCTTCTTCCATGGCTTTGGCCTGTCGACCAAGATCATCGAGTATGAAATCTCGCCCGATGGGCTCGTGCCGAACCTGCTAGCGTTCAACGTCGGCGTGGAGATTGGCCAGCTTCTCGCTCTCGGCGCGATCTTGATCGTGATGAGCTACTGGCGGCTCAAGCCGAGCTTCTGGCGGCACGCCTATTCTGCAAACGTGGCGATGATGACGGCCGGCTTCGTGCTGACCGGGTACCAGATCGCCGGATTTTTCGTATCTGCCTGAGGAATTTCACCATGTACAACACAGACCTTCCCCGTCGCGCGGACCTGCCGACTTCTGCGCAACTCAAACGTTCGACCTGGATTGCGGGCATCACCGCCTCGGCCATTCTTGCTTTCGTTGTCTTGCCGTCCGAATACGCCGTTGATCCCACCGGGATCGGCCGTGTCCTTGGTCTGACCCAGATGGGAGAGATCAAGACGCAACTGGCCCTGGAGGCAACACAGGACGCCGCGGCAACTAAGCAGGCCGACGGCGTCGACCTCTCGCTGGATACCAGGCTCGACCGGATCGAAACCATGCTTAAGGAATTTACCCAGGTGCTTCCGGCGCTTCCGGTCGGGTCGCCGGATATTGCCTCTTCCGAAGCATCTGTGCCTCCCGCTTCCGAGCGGGTCGCCGAACAGCCTGCCGCCAAGCGTTTAGCGGCGGCGCCGTCCGAAGCTCCGCAGGAGGTCACGTCGGAATGGCGCGACGAGGTCTCTTTCAATCTGGCTCCCGGCGAAGGGGTAGAGGTCAAGCTTGTGATGGAGCAGGGAGCGCAAGCCGAGTTCCACTGGACGGCAAACGGCGCCGTCGTGAACTACGATACGCATGGTGACGGCGGGGGCAATGCAGTCTCATATGAGAAGGGACGCGGCGTATCGGAACAGGAAGGCGTTCTGGAAGCGGCTTTTCCCGGAAACCATGGCTGGTTCTGGAGAAACCGGACAGGCTCTGAGATGACCCTCACACTACGGACGCGTGGCGCTTATAGCGACCTAAAGCGGATGATGTAACGGAATTTCGGCTGACACCGGCATGCCACCGGCCCCAGCTTGAAGCCGGGGGCGGTGGCTCTTGCGGTCAATCAGGGTGATCGCAAGCTTCGGCGTTGCGGCAATTGAAATGGAAGCGAATTTCACTGCGCCAAAGAGATAGACGGACGAATTCGTTTCCGCATCACCGTCGCAATGCATAGAGAGCGGCTGCGGCTTCCATCTCCCATACGGGCACGGCGGCGTCGGGCTTCTCGCTGTCATCCGTTGCGCCTTTCTTTTGGTCGTAGCGGGCTCTTTGGGATTATCGCATGGTTCGAGGTAGCCGGTTATGTGCTGATGCCGATCATTCTCTCAGTCGTTGGGGGTAGCTGCTTTTTAACTCGACCGTCGCCGCCATTCCGCCTGGGGTGGAGTGTTGCTGTTCCGATTACCCCTTAAAGTCGAGGATCACTTGTCCAACGCCGGACAGGAAATTGCGGTCGGTTCGTGATTTTCGGATTGCTCTTGGTCTCGTTGGCGCACATTTGGGAGTAGCCACCGCTGTCCCAGAGGGATCGTGTCGACAGGCTCGCGGCAGCACGGGGCACGATCGGTCGATTATCAGCCCGGCAAGCCCATGGCGAAAGCCGGTCCTGCGGAAAGGTGGAGACGCTGGTTTTACGCCCCGGCTGGATTCTCCGATCTCAATTCTTATGCTTGCTGTCCTGCCTTTTAGCCGCAGTCGATGGCAAATGCCTGTGTTGAGAAATCGCGCTCGGCAATGTAGATTGCTTCCATGCGCTGGTCAGCCAGACACCTCCTCGCCCTGTTGATTGCGGTCTCCATCGCCGCAGGCCTCGGTATGTCTCCCGTTCAGGCCACCGCCATGGCGGTGAAGATGGCTATGGCTGCCGACATGGGAGCGTCCCGCATGGGCATGACGTCCGATGACGGTTGCTCAGCCTGTCCCGACCAGAAATCGGACAACGGCAAGATGACGGTCTGTCCGCTGGCCTGTGTCGCGCCTGCCGTGGCCGTGCTTCCCGGCGGCCTGGGACTCGCCACTGCGCGTCCCGCACCCTCTCCCGCATCGTTGTCGACCGCGTTCCTGCGCGGGCGCGACGCCGATCCCGACCCATATCCTCCCAGACCTTTCAGCTTCGTCTAACGCCAGGAATCCGCCCTGAAGGCTGATTATGGCGTCCGAGCGCATCTGCCCGATTCTCGGACAGGTGCGAATTGCCGATGACCAAGCGGGCATTCGTGAGCCCGTAGTCCATCGGCGCTAGCTGCCGAAGGATTTGAAGTGTCCGTCTTTTCGAATTGTCTGGTGTCGCGCCGGGAGGTCCTCCGGGCAGGCACGGCACTTGCCGTCACAACGCTCATGCTGAAACCATCGCCGAGCTTCGCAACGCCTGCCAGCGAGTACAGAATCTCACCAGGCCGGGCCCGTGCCGCTCTCAAGGGAGAAAACGGTCCGGCAACCGGAGTATGGGCCTATGACGGCCGCATCCCCGGCCCGGAATTGCGGCTCCGGCAAGGAGTGCCGGCGCGCATCGTCGTCGAAAACCGTCTCGAAGAGGATACGACCGTCCATTGGCATGGCATCCGGTTGCCGAACGCGATGGACGGAGTACCCGGACTGACGCAGCCGCCGATCAAGCCTGGCGAGAGCTTCGTCTACGAGTTCACGCCGCCCGATGCCGGAACCTTCTGGTACCACCCGCACGCCGACAGCCTCCAGCAACTGGGCCGCGGCCTCGCGGGCGCGTTGATAGTCGAGGAGGCCGATCCTGTCCCGGTGGATCGTGACCTCCTGTGGGTGCTCACCGACTGGCGGCTGGATGCTGACGCGCAGATCGCCCCAGGCTTCGGCAACCGCATGGAAGCGGCCATGTCCGGCCGCGTCGGCAACACGGTGACCCTCAACGGCACGGTTCCGGGGACCCAAGGCGTCAGGGCGGGCGAGCGCGTGCGCCTGCGGCTCGTCAATACCTCGCTTGCCCGCATCATGGCCTTGAGGTTCGATGGCCACAGGCCCGTCGTCGTCGCCACGGACGGCCAGCCCTGCGACCCGCACGAGCCGGACGGCGGCAGGCTGCTGCTTGGCCCGGCTATGCGCATCGACCTGATCATCGACATGCAGGGCGACCCGGGCAGCCGCCATGCCGTCGTCGATGATTTCTACGACGAGCTGGCCTACGAACTGACCACTTTTGCCTACGCCGACGACGCGCCGCTGAGAAAGAACCCTCTCGACGCTCCGTTCCGGCTGCCTGCCAATCCGCTTCCCCAGCCCGACCTCGGGGACGCCGAACGCCTCGATCTGGCCCTCCAGGGCGGTATGATGAGCGGCATGGGTGGCAACATGATGGGCGGCGGCATGATGCAGGGGATGGGCGGTATGACGCACGGCCGCGCCACCTGGTCCATCAACGGCACCTCCATGACGGGCGACGGCCACGCGGGCATGCCGCCGCTGATGACCCTCGCCCAAGGGCGCAGCCAGCTCGTCACCATGCGCAACGAAACCGCGTGGTGGCATCCGATGCACCTGCACGGGTTCAGCTTCCGGGTGCTCAAGCGCAACGGCGCGGCCGTTCCGCACAGCCTGTGGGCCGATACCGTTCTCCTTGCGCCCAGGGACACGGTCGAGCTTGCCTTCGTCGCCGACAATCCGGGCGACTGGATGCTGCATTGCCACATCACCGATCACCAGACAGCCGGACTGATGACCGTGCTCAGGGTTGGCGACGCGAAAGACAAGACCTGATGGCAGAACCGACCCAACCATAATCCAATGACTACCATTGAAAGGAAAATGCCGATGCTTCGCATTCTCGCTCTCGCGACCTTCCTCTCCGCCAGCCTTTCCGCCGTTGAGGCAGGCGAGTTGCACAAGGCCCTGCTCTACAAGAACCCTCAATGCAGCTGCTGCGAGGGTTATGCCGACTACCTTCGCCAGAACGGCTTCGACGTCGAGGTCAAGCCGACCAACGATCTCGCCGAGATCAGCAGCAAGGCCGGGGTGCCTGCCGATTTCCAGGGCTGCCACACCATGTTCATCGACGGATACGTCGTCGATGGCCACGTTCCGGTGAAGATTGTCGAGAAACTCCTCAACGAACATCCGGCGATCGCCGGGATATCGCTGCCCGGCATGCCGATGGGATCGCCGGGAATGGTGGGCGAGAAGACCGAGCCGTTCACCGTCTATGCCGTCACCAAGGATGGTAAGGCGCCGACGGTTTACGCGACCGAGTGAGTTCTTCCATGACGATTGCGAGCAAATTGGCCATGGCCTTGGTTGCGGTGCTGATGATCCTGCCGCAACCGGCGTCGGCCGCAGAGGCGCCGCAGGGTTTTGCGTTGCACGAAACGCCTGTCGCCGTTCCGGATATCCGGTTTGAAGACAGCGACGGAAAGCCGAGAACGCTTGCCGATTTCCGCGGCAAGGTGGTGCTGCTCAATATCTGGGCGACATGGTGTGCGCCTTGCCGCAAGGAAATGCCGACGCTCGACCGGCTGCAGGCAGAGCTCGGCGGGCCGGATTTCGAAGTCGTCGCTCTGTCGATGGACCGCGCCGGACCAGAGCAGGTGAAGAAATTCTTCGCCGAGATCGGCACCAAGCACCTTGCGCTGAATATCGACGTCTCGGCCAAGGCCATGTTCACGCTCGGCGCTCCGGGGCTTCCAATGACGTTGCTGATCGATCGCAGGGGCGAGGAAATTGGCCGGCTGATCGGCCCGGCTGAATGGGATTCCCCTGAAATGGCCGACTTCATCCGCGGACGCATCGCTGCAAAATAAGAAAGGAAACCCTATGAACGCCATTGGACCTATCCAAGCCAGCGAGACGTCGTTCCGTCGCGACTTCCTCCCTGCCGCTCGCTCCCATCTCGGAGGGCGGCGCGTGCTGCTCGCGGCCGGCGCGGTCATCGCGGGCGGCGGCCTTGCCTTCAACTGGAGCCTTCTGGTCGCCGCCGGCATCGCCCCGCTGCTGCTTGGTGTTCTGCCCTGCGTTGCCATGTGCGCGCTTGGACTTTGCGTGAACAGAATGGCGAGCAGTTCGTGCTGCACCCGGGATGTTTCCACAACGCAAGATGCCGACAGTCCAACTGGCACGGCGGGCAAGGTCTGATGTCGGCTCGAGTGCAAAGTGAGCCTCCGGCACGGCGCTTGTCGTGGACCTTGGAGACGCGGCGGCGCATGCGACGATGCCTGATCGCGCTTATGCTGCTGACAGTTGGCTTCGCTGCCGATGCGAAGGCGCACTCGCTCAACGAAGTCGATGCTATGTTGCAAAGCGACGAGAAATATTTTCAGGCAATCGACAAGCCGGCGCCGGACTTCACGTTGCGCACCGCCGACGGGCGGGCGGTCCGCCTTACCGATCTGCGCAGCAAGGTCATCGTCCTGCATTTCATCTACACGTCCTGTCCGGACGTCTGTCCCCTCCATGCGGAGAAACTTGCCGCGGTCCAGGCGATGGTGAATGCGACCCCCATGAGGAACCAGGTCGTCTTCGTGTCCGTCACCACCGACCCATCACGGGACACGCCGGAGGTGATGCGCGGCTATGGGCCTGCGCACGGCCTCGATCCCGCCAACTGGCTGTTCCTGACCACGGCAGTGGGTCAGCCGGAGGATACGACGCGCAAGTTGGCCGAAGCCCTCGGTCACACATTCACCAAGTCCGAAGACGGGATCCAGGCCCACGGCATCGTTACACACGTGATCGACAAGGAGGGGCGCTGGCGGGCGAACTTTCACGGGCTGGATTTCGCGTCGGTCAATCTCGTCACCTTCGTCAATGCGCTCACCAATGACGTAGAGCGTCCGCATCATGTGCAGGGGAGCGACCAGGAAGGCGGCTGGCTGGCGAAGCTGAAGAACCTGTTCTGACTCGCGCGCCCTCTGCCAGACGCGGCGCAATACTCGATGGAAAAGGAGAAATACATGAAATCCAAGGCAAAGTGCGTAGGGCGCTGTTCCGGCATAATTCTTCGCTTGCTCCTGCTTGCCTGCTTGACGGGAGCGTTCCTGCTGAAACCGGGCCTTCAAGGCGCAAGGCAGTCGGCGATAGCGGCGGGCGAGATGTCCCAGAACGAGTTCGATCAGCGCGTGCGCGACTATATCCTGGCGCACCCCGAGGTTCTCGTGGAAGCGCTTCAAAGTCTCGACGCCCGTCAACGCGCCGGCGAGGCGGCGGCGGCAAAGGCGGCCCTGGCCGAGCGGGCTGACGACCTGTTCCGCGACAAGGAAAGCCCCGTGGGTGGCAACGCTCAAGGCGACGTCACCCTGGTCGAGTTCTTCGACTACAATTGCCCTTATTGCCGTCAGGTAGCGCCGATAATGGAGCAGGCGGTGGCGGACGACCCTCAACTCCGGATCGTCTACAAGGAATTCCCGATCCTGGGGCCGGATTCCTTGTTTGCTGCCAAAGCGGCTCTCGCCGCCGATCGGCAGGGCAAGTATGGCGAATTCCACAAGGCGCTTTATGCGGTCAAGACTCGCGTGACCGAAGCGGTGGTACTGAAGGTTGCGGCCGAGATCGGTCTCGATGCCGCCCGCCTGAAATCGGACATGCAGCAGCCCGAAATCGAGGGCTCGATTGGCCGAAATGCCGAGCTCGCCCAGGCGCTGAAAATCACGGGAACGCCAGGCTTCGTCGTCGGGGACCAGATCTTTCCGGGTGCGACCGATCTCGAGACGATGAAGAAGTTGATCGAGCAGGCGAGGGCCATGCGCAAATGAAGCTGACGCTGCGAGCCTGTAACAGGTGACCACTGCCGAGATTGATCGGTATGGCCGCACTGAACATCATCTCCCTCGACTGAACCGGAAGGTGCAACATGGCAAAAGAGCTGATACCGGGAGGAGCCGTTTCCCGCCGTGATTTTTCCGTCGGGGCCGGGTGCATTGCGTTGCTGTTCGCCACAGGAATCCCGGCAGAAGCCGCTCAGCCGCAAAGCCTGGATGAGCGCTTCGACTATCTGAGCAAGAATGGCAACAGCGCCTGCACGCCAGCCTTTGCGGATTCGATCGCATGGATGCCGGTGACAGCGCGGCTGCAAGGCTCCTGCTGCGCCGAAATGGACCGCAAGCGCTACGCCGAGCAGGTGCAGGGGCTGACCAAATACGCCGCCATAGTGGAAATCCCGCCTGATCCTTACGATATCGCCGCGGGCGTCGCGCAAAAGGCGATGTCCTACTATGAACGGGCGCTCTCCGCTGATCGGCAGCGTGCCTATCAATACGCAATGGATAAATCGGACGAGAAGGGGCCGTGCTGCTGCCCGTGCTGGCGCTGGACGATGTATGGCGGCCTGGCGAAGTTCCTGATCAGCGAACACGGGTTCTCCGGGAAGCAGGTGGTCGACGTCTGGAACTTGTCCAATGGCTGTGGCCGCTCGGGGTAAGGCGGGAGAACTGCCGCCGCACGCGCACGTTGACAGAAAGAAATGGTGGGACCTGTTTTGATCATACCCGAGGAGCACAGCCATGATGGACCAGATGATGCCCGGCGGAATGTGGGGAATGGGGCTTGTCGGCCTCCTCCTCCTGGTCCTCGTGATTTTGCTGATCGCGGCGCTGGTGAAGTATCTGTTCTTCCGGTGAGGCCGCTCGTTTGCCCGTTGGGCATTCGAGGTGGTGTGTCGCTATGAAGAAATTCCTGGTTCCCGCCTTGGTGGCGCTCGCGGCAGCCGTTGCCATCTATGGCGGCTTCGCGTTCCTTAACCGGAATTCAGCCGGACTACTCGAGCCGCACAACGGAACGGTGGTCGCCAGGGGCGAAGCCGTCTATGCCCGAAACTGCGCCTCCTGCCACGGTAATAACCTGGAAGGGCAACCCGACTGGCAGACCCGGGACGAGGACGGTTTCATGCCGGCTCCGCCACACGACGCAAGCGGCCACACCTGGCACCATCCCGACCAGTTGTTGTTCAACATCACCAAGCTTGGCGTGGTCAAGGCGGCCAATCTCAAGGACTACAAGACGAGGATGCCTGCGTACGACGGAGTCCTGAGCGACGACGACATCATAGCTGTCCTGTCCTTCATCAAGTCGAGGTGGCCAACGGACGTGCAGAGGCGGCATGACGAATTGAACCGGGTCTACGCGCGCCGAACGCAGGAGGTCCAGCGATAGCTGCCCCGCCGCCGTTTTTCGCTTGACCTTCCAGTTGATGGAAGGCGCAGATTCAATAACAGGGAGGCGGAAAATGCTCGCCGAAAGACCTCTCGACTGCGCGATCGTTGAAGCGTTCAAGTCCGCCATGGAAAGCGGTCGGTCCGACGTCGCGGAACATCTTCTGTGTGCACTGGAATGCCTTTGCGGAGGTCTGGAAGGCGGCGGCGCGGACGAAGCCTACCGCTTCATCATCGCGGGGCGCGGCTGCTTCTGCCGGGCCTCCCGTCGCCGGCGCCGTCGCAAGCGCTGAATCAATGTTCGTCTCGGCACAGCGTGTGGTCCGACAGCGCACGGATGACGTAGCAGTCTCCGACCGTCTCGCCTATGCAGCAGGTGGCGATCCGCTCCAGCTCCCTTTCCAGCTTCCGTAGGCGGGCGATGCGACCCCTGACGGAAGCGAGCTGTTCCTTGGCGATCCGGTCCGCGTCGGCGCACGGCATGTCGGGATGGCCGCTGAGCTCGATCAGTTCCCGGATCGAATCGATCGCCAGGCCGAGATCGCGGGCATGCCGGATGAAGGCCAGCCGTTCGAGTTCCGACTTGCCGTAGCGCCTTTGGTTGCCGTCGGAACGCTCCGGCGCCTCCATCAGCCGCATCTGTTCGTAGTAGCGGATGGTGGGTACCTTCACTCCCGTGCGCCGTGACAGCTCGCCGATCGAGTACATCGCGATTTTTCCTCTTGAACCTCTAGTCGCTAGAGCAATTAGGTTGCCGTGCAGGCAATGGCAACAGGTGAATTATGGTTTCCGCTCCTTCCGTATCCCGGGACAATCCGGCAGCGCTCACCGCTCAGACACGGTATCGCGTCAGCGGCATGGATTGCGCATCCTGCGCAGCCAACATCGACACCGCCGTCAGGCGGATCAAGGGCGTGGCGGACGTATCGGTCTCCGTCGCCAGCGGCAGCCTGACCGTGACGCATAGCGGCGCGGTCCCCAAGGAAGCGATCGTCAGGCAGATCTCAAGGCTGGGTTACGGGGTAAGGCCTGTCGAGGACGACGGCGACGCGCGACCGGAACAAGGACACAGCGGCGAATCCTTGCACCCTCACGGCGGTAAGGAAACTGACGGACCGTGGTGGCGGTCGAGGCGAGCCCTGCTGACCATCGCCTCGGGCGTGGCGCTCGCCGCGGCCTACGCGATCGGAAAACTGGTTCCCGCAGCCGAGCACTGGGCTTTCGTGGCGGCCCTGCTCGTCGGGCTCGTGCCGATCGCCCGCCGCGCGGCCATGGCTGCCCTGGCGGGGACGCCCTTCTCCATCGAGACCCTCATGACGATCGCGGCCGTCGGCGCCGTCCTGATTGGCGCGACGGAGGAAGCCGCTACCGTCGTGCTGCTCTTCCTGATCGGCGAACTGCTCGAAGGAGTGGCCGCCGGGCGCGCGCGTGCGAGCATCCAGGGCCTTGCCGATCTCGTACCGAAGACCGCGTTCGTGGAAAAGGATGGAAGCACCGCGGAGGTGCCTGCCGCATCGCTGGCCGTCGGCGACCTGATCGTCGTGCGGCCCGGAGACCGCATCCCGGCGGACGGGGAGATTGTTGAGGGGTCCGGGGAGATCGACGAGTCACCCGTCACGGGGGAGAGCACGCCGAAACGTAAAGGGAAGAACGACGATGTCTTCGCGGGCACGATCAGCACCGATGGCGTGCTGAAGGTACGGGTGACGGCGAGGGCCGAGGACAACACGATCGCCCGCGTCGTGCGGCTGGTGGAGGAAGCTCAGGAGAGCAAGGCTCCGACCGAGCGTTTTATCGACCGATTTTCCCGCTACTACACGCCCGGCGTCCTCGTCGTTGGAACCCTTGTCGCAACCATGCCGCCTCTGCTGTTCGGTGCAGGGTGGAGCGAATGGATTTACAAGGGGCTGGCCATCCTGCTGATCGGCTGCCCTTGTGCACTGGTGATTTCCACTCCGGCTGCCGTGGCTGCCGGCCTGTCGGCCGGCGCGCGCCGCGGCATGCTGATGAAGGGTGGAGCCGTTCTCGAGGGCTTCGGCAGGATTACGGCCGTCGCCTTCGATAAGACGGGTACCCTGACCGAAGGCAGACCCGTCGTCACGGACGTGATCGCCTATGGGCGGACCGAGCGCGAGGTCCTGTCCATGGCTGCCGCCCTCGAACAGGGATCGAGGCATCCGCTCGCCATAGCTATCCTCGACAGGGCGAAGGCGGATAAGGCGCCGATCCCGCCGGCATTCGGCGCGAGGGCCGTTTCGGGCAAGGGCGTGGAAGGCAACGTCGGGGGCGTCGCGCTGTTCCTGGCCTCCGCCAAAGCGGCCGCCGAGCGCGCATCCATTTCTCCGGAACAGCTCTCCCGGATCGAGGACCTGAACAGCCAGGGGAAGACGGTCTCCGTGCTGCTGGCTGGAGCGGCTGTTGCGGGACTGATCGCCATGCGGGATGAGCCCCGCGACGACGCGAAGGCTGGGCTGGCGGCACTCAAGGACCTTGGCATCCAGACTTTAATGCTTACCGGGGACAACCGGAAAACGGCCGAGGCCATCGCCGCGGGGCTCGGCATCGAGGCGCGGGCCGAACTCCTGCCGCAGGACAAGCAGCGCATCGTCGCTGAGATGCAGACGGCCGGTCTCAAGGTCGCCAAGGTGGGCGACGGGATCAACGACGCTCCGGCGCTCGCGGCGGCCGACATCGGCGTCGCCATGGGCGGAGGCACGGACGTGGCGCTGGAGACGGCGGATGCGGCAATCCTTCATGGGCGCGTCGAGGATGTATCACGCATGGTCCGGCTGTCGCGCGCGGTGATGGCCAACATCAGGCAGAACATCGCGGTCGCCCTCGGCCTCAAGGCGGTGTTTCTGGTCACCACCGTGATCGGCATGACCGGCCTCTGGCCAGCCATCCTCGCCGACACCGGAGCGACGGTACTGGTGACCGCCAACGCGATGCGGCTCCTGCGCTTGGAGCGCGACTGAACGCTCGGCCAGGACGCATAGCCTTCAAACCGCGCACCGCGTATCCATAATAGCCGATCAGTTCCGGCATTCAGGATATCAAAGACGTTGCGCTGCAGCTCGCGGAAGACCTGCGGCCGATCCCGTCCGTTTCCCAAGTGGGTTTACACATTTGCCGCGATCGAGTACTTATATCGTAATATCCAAGGATGATGATATATGGATATGAAGTCGGCATTGGCGGCGCTTGCCGCGCTCGGTCAGGACACCCGGCTGGAAATCTTCCGCCTGCTGGTCAAGGCAGGCGGCGAGGGCATCCCGGCCGGGGAGATCGCCGCGCGTCTGGGTGCCGTCCAGAACACGATTTCGGCCCATCTGAAGATTCTGGATCATGCCGGGCTGGTGCGCGCGGCGCGCGAAGGGCGCACGATCCGCTACGTCGCTGACATGACCGGGTTCCGTGACCTGCTGGCCTACCTGATGGAAGACTGCTGCAACGGCGCGCCGGAACTATGCCGCCCCGTCATCAACGCTGTCACCTGCGACTGTTAGGAAGGATTGGCAAATGAGCGACCAACCATTCAATGCGCTGTTCCTGTGCACGGGAAACTCGGCACGCTCGATCCTCGCCGAGGCGATCCTCAACCAGGTCGGCGAGGGCCGTTTCAAGGCCTTCTCCGCCGGGTCGCAGCCCAAGGGCGCGGTGCATCCCTATGCACTCCAGCTCCTGCAGGGGCTGAACTACGACACCGCCTTCGCGCGCTCGAAGAGCTGGGAGGAATTTGCCGCCCCCGGCGCGCCGGAAATGCATTTCGTCTTCACGGTCTGCGACAGTGCGGCCAACGAACCCTGCCCGGTTTGGCCGGGCCAGCCGATGACGGCGCATTGGGGTATCCCGGACCCGGCTGCGGCCGGCGGGACCGACGCCGAGAAACACCTGGCCTTCGCCGAAGCCTACCGGATGCTCAACAGCCGTATTGCGCTCTTCACAAGCCTGCCCATGGCGACGCTCAACCGACTGTCGCTGCAGCGGCACCTGGACGAGATCGGCGGCAGCCTGCGGGAAGCCGGTTGAACGCAGACGAAAGACGACCATGACAGACCATGCGATGGCCACCGCCGATCCCCGGCCGGCCGGCATCGGCTTTGTCGAAAAATACCTTACCGTCTGGGTGGCATTGTGCATCGTCGCAGGCATCGTGCTTGGCCACATGCTGCCCGGCGTGTTCGGAACGATAGCGGCGGCGGAGATTGCCAGGGTCAACATTCCCGTCGCTGTACTGATCTGGCTGATGATCGTTCCGATGCTGCTGCGGGTCGATTTCGGTTCGCTCGCCAAGATCGGCACCTATTGGCGTGGCATCGGCGTGACGTTGTTCATCAACTGGGCGGTGAAGCCGTTCTCGATGGCACTTCTGGGCTGGCTCTTCATCGGCTGGTTGTTCCGCCCGTGGCTCCCCGAGGCGCAGGTCGACTCCTATATCGCAGGCCTGATCATCCTTGCTGCCGCCCCCTGCACGGCGATGGTGTTCGTCTGGTCGAACCTGATGCGCGGCGAACCGAACTTCACGCTCTCGCAGGTGGCGTTGAACGATGCGATCATGATCGTAGCGTTTGCTCCCATCGTCGGCCTGCTGTTGGGGCTGTCGGCGATCACCGTACCGTGGGGCACGCTCGTGCTGTCGGTCGCGCTCTACATCGTCCTTCCCGTGATCGTTGCCCAGCTCGTTCGAAGCACTGTTGGCTACAAGAGGGCAAGCTGCACTCGATGCGCTTCTCGCCAGGATGCAGCCGTTGTCGCTCTTCGCCCTGTTGGCGACGCTGGTCTTGCTGTTCGGGTTCCAGGGTGAACAGATCATCGCCCAACCGCTGGTTATTGCGCTGCTGGCGGTGCCGATCCTTATCCAGGTCTATTTCAACTCTGGACTTGCCTATCTGCTCAACCGGGTGTCGGGCGAGCGGCACTGCGTGGCTGGACCTTCCGCCCTGATCGGCGCGTCGAATTTCTTCGAACTCGCCGTCGCAGCGGCAATCGCGCTGTTCGGGCTGAATTCAGGTGCCGCACTCGCCACCGTCGTCGGTGTTCTCATCGAGGTGCCTGTCATGCTCTCGGTCGTATGGATCGTGAACCGCAGCAGGGGTTGGTACGAGCAGGGCACCGCCGTCAAAAATACGATGTCGACAGAAAAGGCAGCCGAATGACAGTCACCCTCTACCATAACCCCCAGTGCGGAACTTCCCGCAACACGCTGGCCATGATCCGGCAGTCGGGCGAAGAACCCGAGGTGATCGAGTACCTGAAGAACCCGCCTTCCCGGGAAAGATTGATGGAACTCATCGCGGCCATGGGTCTGTCCCCGCGCGGCCTGCTGCGCGAGAAGGGAACGCCCTATGGCGAACTCGGCCTTGCCGATCCGAAGTGGACCGACGATGAACTGATCGGCTTCATGCTCAAGCATCCTATCCTGATCAACCGCCCGATCGTCGTCACGCCGCTCGGCGTTGTTTTAGCGCGGCCATCGGAAGCTGTTCTCGACATGCTGCCTAATTCGGACATCGGCCCGTTCACGAAGGAAGACGGTGAAGTCGTCATCGACGCGGAAGGCAAGCGCATTGCCTGATATTCACGATTTTCACGATTTTCCCGATGATCCGTTGCCGAGCATCGACGAAGACCAGTTCCGGCCGATCGACGGAAAGGTGCTGTTCGACGGGCCGCGCGCCATCCACAGGCCACGGGTACTGATGCTGTACGGTTCGCTGCGCGAACGGTCCTATTCCCGCCTCGCCACGGAGGAAGCCGCGCGCATCCTGCGTCGGCTCGGTGCCGAGGTCCGCATCTTCAATCCTTCGGGCCTGCCGCTTCCCGATTCGACGTCGGCCGATCATCCCAAGGTGCAGGAACTGCGGGAACTCTCGATCTGGTCGGAAGCCCAGGTCTGGTGTTCGCCGGAACGGCACGGCTCCATGACGGGGGTGATGAAGGCGCAGATCGACTGGCTGCCGCTGTCGATGGGCGGGGTTCGCCCGACGCAAGGGCGAACACTCGCCGTCATGCAGGTGTCGGGAGGCTCGCAAAGCTTCAATGCCGTCAACCAGCTTCGGATTCTCGGACGCTGGATGCGGATGTTCACGATTCCCAACCAGTCGTCGGTGGCCAAGGCCTTCGCCGAGTTCGACGAAGCCGGACGCATGAAACCGTCTTCCTATTACAACCGGATCGTTGACGTGATGGAGGAACTGATGAAATTCACGCTGCTTCTTCGGGATCGCTCGGACTATCTGATTGACCGATATTCCGAACGTGTCGAAAGCGCGGAGCAAGTCGCCAAGCGGGTGAACCAGCGGTCGATTTAAGAACAAGTCTCCAAGCCGCATGGGATTGGAGACAGTTCCAAGATTCTATCCCTATTTCGATTATTGTCGAAATTACCTTGACAGTGCGGGCGGCGGCGATTATTTCTACTTCCATGAAACTCGAAAAAGCAGCCTCCCAACTTGAAGCGCTCGGCAACCCGACGCGGCTCCAGCTCTATCGCGTCCTCGTCCGTGCAGGCGACGACGGTCTTCCTGTTGGCAGCGTTCAGGAGAAGCTGGACGTTCCAGCCTCTACGCTATCGCATCACCTCAAGCGGCTCGTCGATACCGGGCTGGTAACGCAGGAGCGCCAGGCGACCACCCTGATCTGCCGTGCCAATTATCCCGGCATGAGCGCGCTGATCGGCTATCTCGCGGACGAATGCTGTGCCGACGCCAAATGCGCTCCGGCGGTGAAGGAAGAGATCGCATGACCGCCCCTTTTTTGCTTGATTAATTCGAAGATACCAGAAGGATCGAAGCCATGGACATGACGGCAAACCTTCCCGTAGCAGTGATCGGCGCAGGTCCCATCGGCTTGGCCGCCGCCGCGCATCTCGTGGAACGCGGCATTCGCCCCGTCATCTTCGAGCAGGGCGCGCGCGTTGGTGCGGCACTTCTGGAGTGGGGTCATGTCCGTGTCTTTTCCCCGTGGGTTTACAATATCGATGCCGTGGCGCGCGCTCTGCTCGAGAGTTCCGGCTGGATCGCGCCGAACGGGGGTGGCCTGCCCACGGGTGGGGAGATTGTGCGGGATTATCTGGAGCCGTTCGCGGCCCTGCCGGAGATTGCGCCGAACCTGAAGCTCGGGGCGACGATCACTGCCGTCACGCGGCAGGGACGCGACAAGGTCTCGAACGAAGGCCGCAAGGAGTCACCCTTCGTCATCCGTTACGAGGATGCCGAAGGCGAACACCGTGTTTTGGCAAAAGCGGTGATCGATGCTTCCGGGACATGGTCTCGGCCAAACCCGATCGGTATCGACGGGTTGGCTGTGCCTGGCGAACGCGAAGCGGCGACCCGCATTGCCTACGGCATTCCCGACGTGGTCGGCCGCGCGCGGGGTGACTACGCCGCGAAACGCGTGCTCGTCATCGGTGGCGGCCATTCTGCGATCAACGTGGCGCTCGCTCTTATGGAACTGCAGGATGAGGCCCCTGGCACGAAAATCTTCTGGGCATTGCGGCATAGCAGCGTCGAAAAGCTTCTCGGCGGCGGTCTCAACGACCAACTGCCCGAACGCGGTGCGTTCGGCCTTGCCGCCAAGAAGGCGATGGAGGACGGGCGATTGAACATGCTTACGGCCTTCTCTGTCGACCGTATCGAAACCGAGGGCAACGGCCTTCTGGTCGAAGCGACGCTTGCGGAGAAGCCCTTCAGCCTTCTGGTTGACAGGATCGTGGTGGCGACGGGGTTTCGGCCCGACCTTTCGTTCCTCGGCGAGCTTCGCATCGCGCTCGACCCTGTGGTTGAAGCGCCACCCGCATTGGCATCCTTGATCGATCCAAACTTTCATTCCTGCGGGACGGTACCGCCGCACGGCATTGACGAACTTACCCATCCCGAACCCGGCTTTACGATTGTCGGCTCGAAGTCCTATGGCCGTGCTCCGACATTCCTGATGGTCACCGGCTACGAGCAGGTCCGTTCGGTCGTCGCTGATATTGCCGGAGACCACGACATCGCGCGCGAGGTGCGGCTGGTTCTTCCCGAGACCGGAGTGTGCAGTGGTGCTCCCCTTATAGGGCCTGAAGCTGCCGCCTGCTGTGGCGGACCGGCTCCCGACGAGGTCGATGCCTGCTGCGTCAAAGATGCCGATGCGAAGGCGGAAGGCAGGTCAGGGTGTGGGTGCGCGTCCGTCGAGGCGGTCGACCGCCGGCGGCCGCAGCCGGCTGTTGCCAGAGCGCCGCATGACATCGGCGTCAATTGACGACGAGGCGCGGAAGCGCAACGCCGGGGCAGGGCGGCTGATTACCGCTCTCGGCATCGCCCAGATCTGTTCGTGGGGCACGCTCTATTATTCCTTCGCGCTGATGGCCGAAGCGATGCGCCTTGAGCTCGGTTGGTCGAAGACCGCGATTTATGGTGCGGCGACGCTTGGCCTGACGCTCGCGGGCATCGCCGCCTATCCGGTCGGTGCTGCCATCGACCGTGGCCAAGGCCGTATCGTCATGAGCCTTGCCTCGGTGGGAGCCGGCCTTCTGCTCTTCGCCTGGTCGCAGGTGTCGAACGTCTTCGTTTTCTACGCCATTTTCGCCGCCATCGGCTGCCTGCAGGCCGCAACCTTTTACGAACCCGCCTTCGCGGTGATCGCCCGACGCGTCGGCTCGGGAAACGCACGTCGCGGCATCACGACCCTGACGTTGTGGGGTGGATTTGCCAGCACCGTCTTCATCCCGTTGATCCAATTCCTCATAGACGGGATTGGATGGCGCGATGCGCTCATGGTTCTCGGCGCGATTAACATCGTCGTTTGCGGCGGCCTCTATTTCTTCGCGATTGATCCCGCCAAGGACTACGTGATTCCGGTGCGCCAGCCACACGAAGCGCCGCCGCTGGCGGGCCGCAAGGCTGTCGCTTGGGCGATGCGTCGCCCTGTGTTCTGGGCACTCATGGTCGCACTTGTCGGCTATGAAGCAGCCTTCGCCGCGCTGACTTTTCATTTATACCCGCTGCTGCTTGAACGCGGACTGAACACCGCAGGTGTAGTCACCGTCCTGGCGGTGATCGGACCCGCTCAGGTGGCAGGACGAATCCTGATCATGATGTTCGCAGCTAACGCTCCGATCCGTAGGGTTGGTTCCATGATCGTCATCGCTTTCCCGCTCGCCGTTCTTGGCTTCGCATTGGCCCCGCCGAACGTGGCGATCATCGCGGTGATCGCCGCCTTTTACGGCGGGGCCAACGGCATGATCACCATCGTCCGTGGCCTCATGGTACCTGAGATGATCAGCCGGGACGCTTATGGGGCGATCAATGGCGCGCTGGTTGCCCCGATGAACATAATGTTGGCGATTTCGCCCCTGGCCGCCGCCTGGATATGGTCGGCGACGGGCGGCTACGATGCCGTATTAATCGTGATCGGAGCGGGTGCATGCGTTTTGTGCGTGGGCTTCTGGATAGCGGCCGCGCTAAGTGTTAGGAAGGTGCAGAGCTAGGCCTGCCACTTGCACAGCCAAGACGTTCCGAAGCAGCTAGTTCCGCGGATATCCTCAAAACGACCGGCACCCAAGTCGCATAAGATTGCAGTGTGGAACCGCCGATCGCACCGATCCCTCAGACGGTCAAACGACTATCTCACGTTAACAGGCTATCCAGGGTCCGGACTCGTTACAGCCACCAGATGACGGCGGCGGCAAGGCTGATGGCGCTCATGAAGTTTTTGATGTTTCGGTCGAAGCGAGTTGCGATGCGTCGCCAGTCCTTGAAGCGGCATGTGGGAGCGGATGCCGACAGGGCGCTGGTTGAAGAAGTCGCCGTCACGCCCGCCAACATCAACGACGGCAAGGCCGGCCCTACAGCGCTGCCCGACAATCCGGGCGAAGTCTTCGCCGACAGCGCGTATCGGCGAGACCATTTCGGCGATGCCGTCCGCGCCAAGGGCGGTACCCCGCGCATCGTCGCCACCGGCATGTGGGGCCGTGACGAGGCCGAAACGCTGGCTCGTCTCCATGCTTGGAACAAACCGATCCATCGCGTACGGGGCCGCATCGAAAAGATATTCGGTGAAGGAGGTTTCTGCACGGCTGCGGGATAAACAGATCGGCAGGGGGCTTTCCCGCAGCCAAGAATGATGCGTCATCACTCCACAGGCACGCGATGGATCGCTAACCGCTGTATGCATCGGCCTGCTGAATGCCGGCGAAGTCTTGGCGCTGCTCCTGTCTTCGTTCTCGCAAGGCCTAGCAGAGGCGGCTGTCAAGGAGCCGGTCAACTTGGCTGATTACCACGACAGGATGGGAACCTCGGCGCGTGGTGACAGCAGGGCGCAATTGTTCGCCGAGATGTCATCAAGTGTATACCTTCTCGCGTTTGAAGCGGATGGCGAGCAGGTAATAGACGACAGCGCGATATTTGTTGCGGTTGGACCGTCCGTACTGGTCGATCACATCGGAAAGCCCCTTGTCGAGTTCCGGCCCTTCTTTCAGGCCGAGCTTGCCGATCAGGAAGCGCTTCTTGATCGTTTCGAGTTCGGCCTTGTCGGAGGCGGCAACGATGGAAGCGTCATCCTGGTAGATCGACGGGCCGCAAGCGATCGTCACCTTGGTTAGAAGGTCCAAATCGGGCGTCACGCCGCACTTGCCTTTGAGGTCGGCAGCGTATTTCGCAATCAAGTCGTCTCGCCTGCTCATCTGAACTGTCCTCTCCATTGCCGAGCTCGGTTTCTTCCCGATGCGTGTCGCACTTAATGAGCTCGGATGATCGAGGTTACGAACCTCCTAGCCTTCCGTCTAGTGACATACGGCTTCCGGCTCTAGCGAAGACCAGTAGACGTGGAAGCAATCTCAGTTCAATCTCGCCGTGCACGCAGTGATTTGGCTAGACCAGCGTCGCGAACACGGAGGGATGAGAATGCTCAAGGAGTTTCAGGAATTTATTTCCAAGGGCAATGTGATGGACTTGGCCGTCGGCGTCATCATCGGCGCGGCCTTCGGCAAGATCGTCGACTCGCTGGTCAACGACATCATCATGCCGATTGTCGGCGCCATCTTCGGCGGACTGGACTTCAACAATTATTTCTTTGGACTTTCCAAGGCTGTCACCGCCGTGTCGCTGGCCGACGCCAAGAAGCAGGGCGCTGTCTTTGCCTATGGCAGCTTCATCACCGCGGCGCTGAATTTTATCATCCTCGCATTCATCATCTTCCTGATGGTCAAGGCGGTGAACAATCTGCGCAAGCGGCTAGAAAAGGAAAAGCCTACTGCGCCTGCGGCTCCGCCGCCGGCAGATGTGGCGTTGCTCACTGAAATCCGCGATCTGTTGGCACGGCGTTAGCACATGCCTTCCTCGTCTCGCTGAGCGTGCGGCCTCAACGTCGTCGAACTCGTCGTGTCCGACGATCGCGGCGATCGGCGAGGTTATTGAAGCCGGCGCAGGTGAGTTCGTTATGCCGTGGCACCATAATGGAACGGCGACGTCACGGCCTACAAACATTTCGTCCGGCAAACCCTACCGTGGCGTGAACACCCTTACCTTATGGGCAGCGGCGCAAAGCGCCGGGTATCCCAGGGGTTTATGGGGACCATGAGGATTTGTGTGGCAGCTACGCTGCGGACTGGTTGTCGGAATTTCGGTGATTATCGTTTGCCATGCCAGGATACCACTTCTCGAAGGTCGACCGTAGCGAGCCGTCGAGGGTCTGCGTTCGCGTTTGCAGCAGAAGATGCGCGCCTGTCCGGCTCCATTGCATCTGCTGCTTCTTGGCGAAACGCTTGCTGACAACGGCGTTGACGGTCGCCTCGACGAAAGCGGATGATATCCGCTCTCCGGACCGGTAGCGTTCGCCATAGTTGATCAGGCTGGCGTGGTTTGATCCGATATAGAATCGGAATTCGCCAATCACTGTCAGAAACTTTTTCATGTTCGGGTAGTCGGTTTCCGTGGCTTCGGCATCGTCGAGCAGCCAATCGATCTCCTCACGCGCCCGGTAGGTGTTGCCATGCCACAGATACCATTTGATCCGGGTCAGCATGTCCAGCAGGCCGTTGCCGGCTTCCTTGTCATGATGGCGAAGGCCTTGGGCGAACTGGCGAAGCACAGTGATGCGCATGGTGATGTGGAACCAATCCAGGACATGCTCGCTGGCCGGGGCGATCATTTCGGCGAGCGAGCGAACTTCCTCGCCGCCGTCGGTGATGAAGGTAATATCCTGATTGGCCTGCACGCCCTGCTTTTTAAGATGGTCGAGGATTCGGCGCTGCGGCTTGCGGTCGTAACCATGAACGAAGCCGATATAGCGCGGCTCACCGTCCTCGGGCAGGGAGCGGCCGACGATCAGCTCGAAATTCTTCTTCCGGTCGTCACGATCCCGGATGTAGCCACCATCAAGGCCAATGACAATGCGGCCGTCGGGAATGGGCAGGTTCGTCCAGTCTTGCGGACACGAATCCTGCATGAAAGAGACGCGCTCTTCCGTCAGCTCCCGCTCAATTCGGGCAGCCGTTTTCAGCGCATGCTGCCGCACCGTCGTGGCGTTGATCCCGCAGTCGATCGGCAACACATCGGCCAACAACTCGGCTGCAGCGGCATATGGCACGAGCGAAGCCCAGCGCGTCTCGAGATACAGCCGCTCGGGTGCAATGTGATCGGGGATCAGTTGCCGCAACGGCGACACCGTGCCCGGCCCATTGCGTCCTTCACTTTCCGGCAGCGCGTATCGCGGACTCCTGAGCCGGACATCGCCGAACAGAGTGTGGAAGGTGACGGGATAGTATCCCTTGTGCCGCAACCGGCGGCCGTCCGTCTCACGGTTTTCCGCTAGCCATAGGTTCACCTGCGTCTCCACCATCTTCTGCTGAAGCCCGGCAAGCAGGGCTTTGCCCTCGGCGAGCGATAGGCCGAGATCCTCCGCACCCGTTGTGATCTTTGTCATGTCGGCGATGATCTCCCGACCGATCTCCTCGCCGTCGTCACCGATGAGTTCCATGACGATCCGAACCTGCATGCTGCATCTCCTTGCCGGGTTTTCCAGAACGGGCGAAGTGGAAAGCTCATCGCGTCCGATCCGCGTATTTCTGCCCTCCGCTTTCGCCGGCAACGGTGATATCTCTCACCAGTTAGCAATCCGAAAATCATCTGGTAAACCATCATGACCTCGATCGAGCGTGCCGCCAACGCCGTCGCCACAATCCTGATCCGGGAAGGGATCGACTACCTGCAGAGCAAAGCGGTGATCAAACGGGCCCGCGCGCAGGCCGGTCTTTCCGCGCCGCCGGAAAAGAGAACGTCAATCAACCGGCTCACGATCGAGGAAGAACTGGCTTTCATTGACCAGGCCTACGAGGCGAGCGGCGCGACGGGCCTGCTGCTTCAGACCCTTTTGGAAACCGGCTTGCGCGTTTCCGAATTCACCCGCCTGCGCATCGAGGATGTCAGCCTGGCAGAGCGCGTGATCGTCGTCGTGCGCGGAAAGGGATCGAAGCACCGGGAAGTCCCCATCCGGCGGGAACTGACACAGATGCTGCGGCTTCATATCGGCACAAGGCGTGCCGGCCCCCTGTTCCAGAGCCGGGAACGGGGCAAAGGATCGCTGCCCTATACCTACAGCCGCCAGCGCATCGGTCAGATCGTCCGGCAAGTCGCTCGCAAGGCCGGGATCACAAAGCGGGTCTATCCGCATCTTTTGCGGCACACGATGGCGACAAAGCTGTTGGCGCTCGGCATGGACATCACCGACGTCCAGCGCTTCCTCGGCCACGAAAACATCACCACGACACGGCACTATGCGGAAACGACCGCCGCGACCCTGCGCCGAAAGTTCGATCAGGTCACCGCGCCAGCGGCACGGTCGTTGCTCTCCGGCATCCGGCATGAGCGTGGTGACGACGTTGCCCTTCTCGCCGCCAATCTGCTGGCGAACAATCGCGGTTCAAACGGTGAAGTCATATCTGCTGATGCATGAGGGTGAGATGCTCCTCCTGCCGCAGGCGCTTGTTCACCGTCTGCCGCTCGAACGTCCTGCCCAAAAGAGCGTTGCGCCTGTCGATGCGGAGAAGCAGTTCCCGGAATTCCTCAGCCCGGTCGGGATCATCGAGGATCGCGAAGGATCTGGTCTCGCTGATGTCCGCGAAGAACTCCAGCGCACTGGCGAGGTCCTCATCCAGTCCAAGTCCGAGCGCTTCATCTTCCTGCAGGATCCAGGCCTCAGGCCCGTCGCTATCCTCCGGCGGGCAAGTTCCGGCACCGCCGATGCAGCAGGGATAATGGATTTGCGGCTTGGCGGCGCACTGATGTTCCAGCCGCACCTCATGCTCCCACGGAACATTGAGATCGTATTCGTACAGGAACCGGCTTCCGGTGCGCAGCTTCAATGCGTCAAGTCCGATGTCCGGCGGTTCCGCAGTCAATTCCCATGAGCCATAGCGGACCGTGTGCACGACAAACTGGTAGAGATGGATGCCTTCCCAGCCCATCGCGACCTGAAGAACGCCGTGAAACTCGCGCAAGGTCATGGTCGCCGGCACCTGCACCCGCCGCCAAACCATCGGGCTCAGTCCCTTCAGCCAGATGCGGAATTGCAGGACCGTCGGCGTCGTGTCCGGCGTCTGGGCACCCTCGGAACGCCGGCTCGACCGACGCGGTGGTTTCAAGATGGCTGGCCTCGGTGAAAATCACCGCCCACCCTATACCGATTTTACCCCAGGGACGGCACCGCCACACAAATCCTCATGGTCCCC
>NZ_MDET01000027.1 GCF_002075885.1 Manganibacter manganicus | reverse complement strand
ATGGATCGAGCGCCGCGAGAACGTCATCGCGCTCGGTCCCAGCGGCACGGGCAAGACCCATGTCGCGCTCGGCCTCGGCCTGGCGGCGTGTCAGAAGGGCCTTCCCGTCGGCTTCATTACCGCTGCCGCCCTGGTCAGCGAGATGATGGAGGCCCGCGACGAACGGCGTCTGCTACGCTTCCAGAAGCAGACGGCTGGCTACAAGCTCCTCATCATCGATGAGCTCGGCTTCGTGCCGCTCTCCAAGACCGGGGCAGAATTGCTGTTCGAGCTGATCTCGCAACGCTACGAGCGCGGTGCGACCCTGATCACCAGCAATCTTCCTTTTGACGAATGGACGGAAACGCTGGGGTCGGAACGCCTGACCGGCGCTCTGCTCGACCGCATCACCCACCACGTCAACATTCTCGAGATGAACGGCGATAGCTACCGTCTCGCTCAAAGCCGCGCCCGAAAGGCTGGCTGAAACCCTCACAAAAATCGCCGACGCCGCAAGCGGGAAACTCTGGTCGGGCTACGCCCTCCCGACGTTCCCCACTTGCGGCGCGAAGTGGCCTACTTTTGCGCCGCCCAATGGCCTGATTTTGCTCCGCCGTTGACACCTTTCTGATCGTAATTCTCATAGATACCGCGATGAATGTCTCCTGTGGGCTTGATCTCAGGGACAATTGTTTGACCGCAACAGAGAATTCGGATCTCTTTTTGCTTTCATGGTTCAAGGATCGTGCTGGCGGCATTCTGCTGACAGCCGAACTCGAACTTGGCTCCGCAACAGCGCTACAATACGGTAGTAACGCGCATATCAGTGCACCAAGGGCAGTGGAGTGTCTAATTGCGCTTAGAAAGCGTTTGATCCCTCATGCAGATCCGAGCGAGCGCGACCGACTCCTACTGGTGCATCATAAGGCCGGGGCGACACGCCGAAAGGCTAGCGCCGACGCCGTGACCTGCCTTAGCGAGGCGGCCCAAAACCAAGCATGGCATCGTTTTCGTCGCCGGCATCCCATTTTGGCGGAGTATCCGATCACGTTGGACCTGATCCGCACGACAATCCTTCTGAAAGAAGCTCTCGAGTCTGGAAACAGTATTCTTCGGGTCCAGCGAAAGGCACAGCATGCCAGCCCAACAACGAGCGCTCGGTACGTCGAGAATCATGCGACGCATCTCCTGAACCAGGGCAAAGTGCGAGAAGTTCAGGAGTTCATGTTTGCGTCCGCGACTCGCGGACACGACGAGATCCGAACGGCTTTCGGACTGACCTCAGAACGGGCGGACACGATTCTCGCTAAGGCACGGAAAAAGGGCTTCGGTGGTTGGCAACATCAATCCGTGGCGACCGCGGACGAGGCCCCAGATAAGGAAGGTACCATCGCGCATTGGATCACACATGGCGAGAACTTCATAGTTGAAGACAAATACGTGGCTGCGGAAATGCATGCGTTCCGTCGGCACATAATTGCCGAAACTCCAAGCTTGCGGTCAAGTCCCTCTTGGTACGAGACTTGGGCCCCGTTGCTGCTGCTTCTCAATGTGGCTCTTCAAAAGATGAACGCCGATACTCGCCTCAGGGGCGAGGCAATCGCTGACGAGTTTGAGATCGTCTACGGAGATCTCCGTTGATGTCCTCTCGAACCGCCAAAACGATCATCGTCAATCATTTAGCCGCACCCGGCCACCGTCCAAGAATGAAACCGCTGGGCCGAATTGACCCTCAACTGTTAGCCGCTGCCATTGGTCTTATCTCACCCTGGAACGCTCCTAAATGGATATTCAAGAGTGAGAGGCTGACGGGAACACACTCCATCCGTTGGGATAAGTTGCTTAATGATGGAAGCAGATTGACCGACAATAAGAGTAAAGAATTGCTAGAAACTGCAAGAATGTTTCTTGCAATAATTCTTTTCGATCCGAATGATATGTTCGATGTCAACAGCCATGAAACCGCAATAAATCGAGCATACACTCTAACTGGAATCATTGACTGGCTGATCTTCAAGGGTCTGAAACGCCTTTCAGACATCAGTCCGGTTGACTGGGAATATCTCAAGACAAATGTCTCGAAAGGCCTCCCGTCGCTTGCCGGCCGCCCCAACCGTCAGAAGCGAGAGAGGCTTAGTGCATCTCGCATACTTGAGATATTTCGCGTTTTTCAGCACCTCCGGGACTTCCACATTGTCATTATGGATGATGGTTCACGCCTCTTGGATGATGGTCTGAGCTTTGAGCCGTTTTCGTCGCCCAATGATGCGATCATGCTGGCACGACAACTCGGCGCTGAGACGGGGCGAACCCGCTCGATACCGCCGGCCACTGCCCTACACTATCTGGATGCGGCTATTCAATTTGTGTCAGACTACGCTGACGATATTATTACCCTGAAAAGGAGGCTATCTCGCGCGGGCTTGGAGACGCCACAACCTTCCAGACGCCCGCCTGGCACCACGCTCTATACGCTTGCCAAATTGCTAGAGTCCAACCTCGCCTCACAGAAGAAAAGTTTGTGGGTGAATGAAGGGCAAGTGGACCGCACGAAATTGGCGTATGAACTCGGGGTTTCGGCACCAGTCCTATACGCTCCGAAACACGCGGAACTCATCGTGAGATTCGAGAGAACCATCAACCAGAGTTCGTTCACGAAGGGAGAGCAGGAAGCATCGTCGCTTCTTGCAGAGCTACGATCGATACCGAACCCGGAACTGACCTCCGGCCGATCTTCGCGACTAGTAGGGATGAGAGCAAAGAGCCTTGGGCTACCATTCACAGGTCGAAATGGAAGTGCTTCACCGTGGCCTATCGAAACCGTATCTTCCAGCCGGCACGGTACACGTAGCTTGGAGGCAGCTATCAACGACCTCTGGTCGGCAGTATTTATTGTCATCGGTGCGTTCATGGCCGATCGACTGTCCGAGGTACTCGAAATCGAGGTTGATTGCCTTCATCATGGCTTGGATGGTGATTACCTGGAGAGTTCAATCTTCAAGGAGACAAATGCGAAAAGAGGTATCTCCAACCGCCGCCCTTGTCCAAAGATAGTGACACAGGCAGTCGAGGTTGCCATCGCCCTCGGAAAGGATGCCCGAATTCGACAAGACTCTTCGAAGCTTTTCATGGCAGAAAACAGAAATGGCGACAGCGTCCCGGACGAAACTACGATCAGGCAAAGGCTCGAGACGTTCGGCAAGCGAATTGCTGTTCCGCCGGATGAACTCGGGCACATATGGCTGATCAACCCACACGAACTGCGCCGCTTCTTCGCAATCACTTGGGTTTGGTATTTCGAGTTGGGTGACGGACTCGACGCACTCAAGAAGCATCTTCGCCATGTCGATGTTGAAACGACGGTGCGGTATGGGTCGTCAGCATATCACGGAGAGGTCCTTGGGGAAGAGCAGCGAGAATTCACCCACGACATGATGGAGAAGGCGGCGTTTAACGGACTCGATCTGGCTGGGCCTGCAGGTCGAAGAATCAGGAGATGGTTTGCACTGCTGCAAGTCCACATCTCTGACCCTGCCGAAATGGCCGACGCCATCGCGGTCCAGGTTGAAAGAAAAGGGATTCTGTTACATCCGACTCCTTGGGGATATTGCATGTGGTGGCTCGGCGCGGCACGGAAAGCCAAATGTATCAAGGACGGTAAATTAACGGACAAGTGGCCGAGCGGACGTAAGGAACCGAATGAATGTGGAAAGTGCATCAACTTTGCCACTCATCGCGTTTTTCAGCCCTTCTGGAGCTCGGCCCTGCACCGTCACCGACGAATGCAATCAACCGCGGGCGCGCCGAAGGAACTCATTGAAGCCGCTGTTGATGGTGAGCGCATAGCTGGACTCTACGCAGGAGAGGAGGATGACATTTGATCGATGAACTAAGGCCGTTCAAGTTGCGTCGTCTGAATCGCAAAGGCACGCGCGCTAGCGACAAAGCTCCGCCGATCGCCAGGGCGAGATCGGAGGAGGCCAGACGCCGAATTCAAGATGGACTCGATCAACTGCAGCTAATCCGGACGCAGCAACAGTATGAGGAAGCTTTGGCAAGAGGTGTTCCTCGTTCAACCAATGGCTTCCTGGCGTGGAAGCGCGTCGGCAACGATACGCTCCATAAAACTCATGCTGATCTGAAGCAAAAAATAGACATACAATATCGCCGTCTCTCTTCCTTTGCGGAAAATCTGCAAAGGAAGAGAGACGGCGATAAGCCTCAAAAGAAGAAAATCGTCAGAAACGAGGTCGCGATTCTGCGTAAGAAAAATAGTGAATTGGAGGCTGCTCTCGCGTCGCGTGGATTAGACATCTTACGGCTTCTAAAGTCTGTAGAATCCGAAAGAAAACTCCGCCTTTTAGCAGAACAAAAGCTGGCGAGAAACTAATAACACGTCATCGTTTCTGCTCGTTTCGGTTCTACCGTTACATCTATTCCATGCCCAAGGCAGCCTTATAGAGATCAATCATTGCTTCCTCCTCCTGACGCTCGCTGGGATCCTTCTTGCGGAGGCGAATTATCGTACGAATCGCCTTGGTATCATAACCGCGCCCCTTGGCCTCAGCCATCACCTCCTTGATATCATCTTGCAGCGTAGTTTTCTCTTCCTCGAGCCGCTCGATCCTCTCGATCAGCTGCCGCAATTCCGCTGCGGCGACAGTGTCCTTCGTGGCGACTTCTTCCATGCTCATGATGACTCCTAGTTGACCAGACCGAACGCGGACAATGGGCGCTCAGCAATGCGTAAGACGTGATCCCAATTTTCCCGCGCCGGTGAATCTCGAACCCTACGCCCTATCGGGTGCCTCCTGATAACGATCAGTAACGCTAACCCTTTCTAAGCAAATAAGATTCTTCTATCGGGAAAGGGGGACGGATGTTTGAAAATCGTCTGCGATGGTCTTCTTTTCTTCTTCGAGCCGCTCGATGCGCTCGATCAGGGCACGCAATTGGCCGGCGGCTACGGTCTGGCTGGGTTCAGTGATCTCGTCGGCCATGTCGTTCTCCATAACGTTCTTTCCCGCCGACTCGCACAGGCATCAGCAGATATTCGCGAGGTTCGATGCCCGACCGCGCGGCACGGGTCAAGGCAATATCCGCCGCAAGAGGAATGTTGCGGCAAGCCCATTCGTGAAGGACGGCATCACCCGTAAACGATCAAAAGGTCCTTGGCGTCGATCTGATCGCCAGCGCGGGCCAGAACTTCGGCGATGACGCCGTCGCGCTCGGCATGGAGGGCAGTTTCCATCTTCATCGCCTCGATGGACAACAGCACGTCCCCCGCCCGCACCGCCTGCCCCGCCACCACCGGTACGGCCGAGACAACACCGGGCATCGGTGCCGCGACATGCGCGTCATTGCCCGGCTCCGCCTTGCGCCGCGCCTTTGCCGCGCCCGCACCATGCGTGCGATCCGGCACCTTCACCCGGCGCGGCTGGCCGTTGAGTTCGAAAAATACGGTGACCATGCCTTTGTCATCGGCGTCACCGATCCCGAGACAACGCACCACCAGCGTCTTGCCTTTTTCGAGGTCGAGGAAGATCTCGTCAGCCGGCTTCATTCCGTAGAAATAAGACGGAGTCGGCAGAACGCTGACCGGGCCGTAACTTTCCTGCGCGGCAGCGAAATCGGAAAACACTTTGGGATACATCAGCCAGGAAGCGAATTCCTGATTGGAAAGCGATCGGCCGAGCTTATCCGAAATCATCTTGCGTTCGGCATCGAGATCGGCCGGCTTGAGCAGAGAACCGGGGCGCACGGTAATCGGCTTGCCGCCTTTCAATACTTTCTTCTGCAACTTTTCGGGCCAGCCGCCCGGCGACTGGCCAAGATCGCCGTGCAGCATCGCCACCACCGAATCCGGGAAGGCTATATCCTTGGCGGGGTTTTCAACGTCGGCGATGCTCAAATCCTGGCTGACCATCATCAACGCCATGTCGCCCACCACCTTGGATGAAGGCGTGACCTTGACGATGTCGCCGAACATCAAATTGACGTCATGATAAGCCTGCGCCACCTCATGCCAGCGCATTTCCAAGCCCAACGAGCGCGCCTGCTCTTTGAGATTGGTGAACTGGCCGCCCGGCATTTCATGCAGATAGACCTCCGAGGCCGGTCCCTTCAGATCGCTCTCAAAGGCCGCATACTGATTGCGCACCGCCTCCCAATAGAATGAGATGCGGCGAATCCATTCCGGGTCCAGATCGGGAGCACGGTCCGAGCCCTTGAGCGCCTCGATGATCGAGCCCAGGCACGGCTGCGAAGTGTTGCCCGAGAATGGGTCCATCGCCGCGTCGATGGCATCGACGCCCGCTTCCACAGCCGCCAGCACAGTCGCCGCCGACAGGCCGGACGTGTCGTGCGTATGGAAGTGGATCGGCAGGTCTGTCGCCTCGCGCAGCGCCTTGAACAGCACCCGCGCCGCAGCCGGCTTCAAGAGGCCTGACATATCCTTGACCGCGAGAATATGCGCGCCGGCTGCCTCCAGTTCTTTTGCCAGGCCAATATAATATTTCAGGTCGTATTTAGCGCGCTCGGGGTCTAGGATATCGCCGGTATAGCACATCGCCGCTTCGACGAGTTTACCCTCGCTGGCGACCGCATCCATGGCCACGCGCATGTTCTCGACCCAATTGAGACAGTCGAAAACACGGAACAGATCGACGCCGCCGCGTGCTGCCTCAGTCACGAAATAACGCACGACATTGTCAGGATAATTCGTGTAGCCGACACCGTTCGCACCACGTAGCAGCATCTGCAGCAGGATATTGGGCGCAGCCTTGCGGATCATCGCCAGCCGTTCCCAGGGGTCCTCGGTGAGAAAACGCATGGCAACATCAAAGGTGGCGCCGCCCCAGCATTCCAGTGACAGCAACTGCGGCAGCGCACGCGCATAGGTGCCAGCAATGCGGGCGATGTCGTGCGTGCGCACGCGCGTTGCCAAGAGCGACTGATGCCCATCGCGCATCGTCGTATCTGTGACCAGCACCTTGTCCTGCTCGCGCATCCAGCGGCTGAACTTTTCCGGACCGAGCGCATCGAGCCGTTGTTTCATGCCGTCGGCGATCGGCCCGGTAAACCAGGGGATGACAGGCATTGCGGCATCGGCTTTCGGCTGCGGTCGGCCACGCGCTTCCGGATGGCCATTGACGGTCACATCGCCAAGATAGTTGAGCAGCTTGGTGGCGCGGTCCTGACGGCGCACATGGCTGAATAATTCCGGAGTGTTGTCGATAAAACGTGTTGTGTAGGAATTGTTGGCGAAATCCGGATGGCGGATGATCGCCTCGAGAAAGGTGAGATTTGTTGCCACGCCACGGATGCGGAACTCGCGCAGCGCCCGATTCATGCGCGCGATCGTCTCACCGGAAGTCGGTGCCCATGCCGTCACCTTTTCCAGAAGCGGATCGTAAAATCGGGTAATGACCGCGCCCGAATAGGCGGTACCGCCATCGAGTCTGATGCCGAAACCGGTTGCGCCTCGATATGCGGTGATGCGGCCGTAATCGGGAATGAAATTGTGCTCGGGGTCTTCGGTGGTGATACGGCACTGCAATGCATGGCCATTGAGACGGATATCCATCTGCGCCGGCACGCCCGATTGCGGCGTACCAATCGCGTGCCCGTCGAGGATATGGATTTGCGCCTTGACGATATCGATGCCTGTCACCTCCTCGGTGACAGTGTGCTCGACCTGAATGCGCGGATTAACCTCGATGAAATAGAACTTGCCGCTATCGGCATCCATCAGGAATTCGACCGTCCCGGCACCGACGTAACTTGTCTCTCGCGCGATCCTGAGTGCATAGCCGCACAATTCCTCGCGCTGAGCCGCGTCGAGATAGGGTGCCGGAGCGCGCTCAACGACCTTCTGGTTGCGCCGCTGGATCGAACAATCCCGCTCGTAAAGATGCACGACATTGCCGTGTTTATCGCCCAGCACCTGCACCTCGACATGGCGCGCGCGCTCGATGAGCTTTTCGAGATAGACCTCATCCTTGCCAAAAGCGGCCTTGGCTTCGCGCTTGCCTTCGATGACCTCGCGGGCCAGGTCGGCTTCGGAGCGGATAGCGCGCATCCCACGCCCGCCACCGCCCCAGGATGCCTTGAGCATGACCGGATAACCGATCTGAGCAGCGAGTTTCTTCACCGCCTCCATATCGTCGGGCAGCGGCTCGGTCGCGGGCACCACAGGCACACCGACTTCGATCGCCAGATTGCGTGCCGCCACCTTGTTGCCAAGCCTGCGCATCGTCTTCGGCGCCGGGCCGATAAAGGTAATACCTGCCTTTGCGCATGCATCCGCGAATTCCGGACTTTCAGACAGCAGGCCATAACCGGGATGGATGGCGTCGGCGCCGGACAGCTTGGCCACGCGAAGCACTTCCTCAATCGATAGATAGCTTTCGATCGGCCCCATATCCTTGGTCAACCATGGGCCACGTCCCACCTGATAGCTCTCGTCGGCCTTGAAGCGGTGCAGCGAATATTTGTCCTCTTCCGCCCAGATCGCGACGGTTTTCAAGCCCAACTCATTAGCTGCCCGAAAGACGCGGATTGCAATTTCTGAGCGATTGGCGACGAGGATTTTGCTGATCGGCAAGGATTGCTCCCGTTAGGTAAGGAGGAAAACGCAAGCCTGATTAGCGTTGGAAATGCTGCAGCGCAAACATATTCGCGACAAAAATGGCCGTGTCGGAACCTCACGGCCGTAAAATAAAAATGCCCGGCGCAATGCGCCGGGCATTCGAATCGACAATGGAATAGCTTAGTCGATCTGGAAGTAGTTGTACTTGCCGTCGTCACCCTTCTTCCACTGATAGACGACATAGTCGGCATCGGTGCGGTCGCCCTTCTGATCGAAGGAGAGTTCGCCGAGCACGGTCTTGAATGGCCCCTTTTCCTTGATCGCCTTGGCGACTTCCTGCGGATCGTTCGTGCCAGCCTTGTTGGCGGCCTGTGCAATGACCTGCGTGGCAGCATAGGAATAGAGCGTGTAGGCTTCCGGCTCGAAGCCCGAGGCACGGAACTTCTCGACGACCTCCTTGGCGGCCGGGTTCTTGCGCGGATCAGGACCGAACGTGTTGTAGGTGCCCGCGACCGCATCACCAGCAATCGAGGCCAGTTCGTTGGAAACGATGCCATCACCGGAGAACATCGGCGCTTTCAGGCCCTGATCTGCGGCCTGACGGATGATCAAGCCGGCTTCGGTATGCAGCCCACCCCAGTAGATCAACGTGACGCCGGCTTCCTTCATCTTGGCGATCAGGGCCGAGAAATCCTTATCGCCCGCATTGACGCCTTCATACAGGACCTCCTTCATGCCCAGCTTATTCAGGGCCGCTTTGGTGGCGTCGGCGAGGCCTTGGCCGTAAGGTGTCTTGTCATGGATGACGGCGATCTTGGCATCCTTGAAGTGCTCTGCGATGTAAGCACCGGCAATGTCGCCCTGCTGATCGTCGCGACCGCAGACGCGGATCGTGTTCCAAAGGCCCGCTTCGGTGAATTGCGGGTTGGTCGCTGCCGGCGTCACATCAAGTATGCCGTTTTCGGCATAGACCTGCGAGGCAGGGATGGTGACGCCCGAGTTGAAGTGGCCGACGACGAATTTGACACCGTCAGCGACAAATTTGTTGGCCACCGAAATGCCCTGCTTCGGGTCCGACTGGTCGTCACCGACGCTGAGCTTGATCTGCTCGCCATTCATGCCGCCAGCAGCATTGATGTCCTTGACGGCCATCTCCGTGCCCTTCTGCAACTGTGCGCCGAATGCGGCATTCGGGCCCGTGATCGGGGCACCAACGCCCATCAGCACGTCAGCCCATGCGCTGCCGCCAAACGCCAGCATTGCGCTCAAGGCGACGGCGGACAAAAGTGATTTCTTCATGTAACGCTCCCATTAACGGAGTGGGCGTGAATGACGCTTTCATGCGATGCCCACCCAGATCGCAGAAAGTGTACTTTGCCGATTTTCCGACGCTTGTCACCCCGTTTCATCCCCGTGAGAGGGGCGCGATCGAGCGTCAGCTTTTCGCCCTCCAGCTTAACGGCGACGCCTTCTCGTAGAGCCAGTGATATTGGGTCGTCATCTGGATGGTGCGGGTATATTGATAGCCGAGGAACCCGATGATCATCAGCACGATCGTATCGGCAACATAGTACTGCAGTGAAAGCATGGTGCCGTCGAATAGCGCATGGTGAATGAACCGCACAACGAGGCCGAGTCCCAACAGATAGAAGAACAGCGTAAGCTTCGGCCGCCAAGTCTGCGCGCAAGCGCGGCCGGTCATCCATGCCGCCCAGCCACCGAGCACGCAGGTAACCATGATGAACTGCCAGATCGAGGCTTCCTCGTGAAGAATGCCTTGCATGACTTATCCTCCTAATCGGCGCGCTTAGTGCCGTCCGCCTTCGAGATAGGCCGCGCGAACGTCCGGATCGGCGAGCAATTGCTTGCCCGTGCCGCTCATGGTGACGTTGCCGTTCACCATCACATAGCCACGCGTCGCCAGCTTCAGCGCACCAAAGGCGTTTTGCTCGACGAGAAAGACTGTCAGGCCTTGCGTCCGGTTCAATTCGCGAATGGCATCAAAGATCTGCTTGACGACAAGCGGCGCAAGACCGAGCGACGGTTCGTCCAGCAAAAGCAGCTTCGGCCTTGCCATCAACGCGCGACCGATCGACAGCATCTGCTGCTCTCCGCCTGACAGCGTGCCGCCGCGCTGGTCGATGCGCTCCTTGAGTCGGGGGAACAGAACGAAGACTTTCTCCACGTCCTCGTCGAAATGCTTCATCTTGTCGAGACTGGCGCCCATCTGCAGGTTTTCCAGCACTGTCATGCGCGGAAAGATACGCCGCCCCTCCGGCGACTGTGCGATTCGAAGGCGCGCGATCTCATGTGTAGGCAACTGGGTAATGTCGGTGCCAGCGAAAACGATCTTTCCCGATCGCGCCCGCGGCGCACCGAAAATCGTCATCATCAATGTCGATTTGCCGGCTCCGTTGGCACCAATCAGCGCTACGATTTCGCCGTCATTGACGGTAACATCCACGCCATTGAGCGCTTGGATATTGCCGTAGAACGTATGGACTCCACGAATGTCGAGCAGCGTCTTGCCGGTCATGACTTGGTTCCCCCACGCTGCTTGTCCGTTGTGGGTTTCGCCGTCTTGCCTTTTCCAAGTTGCCTGGCCTGCTTGACCCATTCTTCACGCGCGATGCGGCCATCGAACGCCAGATAGCTTTCGGCAGCCTCGACATCGATTTTCTTCCATTCCGCGATCTGGTCGAAATGGAAGATACCGTGCTCATTGAGCTTCTTTTCGTTGATCTTGCCGATGCCCTTGATCAGAGTAAGATCGTCTGGCCGGTTGCCGCGTGGCGCAGCCAGCCGGTTGGAAACGCCCTTGGATGCCGATGTAGCGGAAGTGGTGGCCTTTGCGGCAGGCCTGACCGCCCGCGCCGCCGGCTTATCAGCCTTCTTTCCTTTTGCCTTTGCTGAACTGGCTTTGTCCGTGCTGGCCTTGGCAATTCCGGTGCGGCCGGAGGCGGCTTTGGCCGCACGCGCCTCGACCTGTGCCGCCTTTGACGCACCCTTCGACACTGTCACGCGCTCGTCGTCGCGATGTTCGACTGTTTCCGAGACCGAGCCCGCCAGCATCGAGGCCGAGGCAGCCGGTCCATGTTCGGGATCTGGTCCGGCATCGAGATCTTCGATGATCTCTTCGTCACCTACCTCCGTCAGCACGTCCTCGACCTCTTCGTCGTCAACGCCGAGATAGGCCGCGATGACACGCGGATCCGTGCGCACCGATTCTGGATCGCCGTCAGAAATCTTGCGGCCATATTCGAGCACAACGATATGGTCGGAAATCTCCATAACTACCGACATATCGTGTTCGATAAGCAGAATCGATGTGCCGGTATTGGCCTTGATATCGTTGAGCAGCGTGTTCAGCGCCAGCGACTCGCGTGGGTTGAGGCCGGCGGCCGGCTCATCGAGGCATAGGAGCTCCGGGCCGGTGCACATCGCGCGCGCGATCTCAAGCCGCCGCTGCGCGCCATAGGGCAGATCCCCGGCGGGATCGTCGGCGCGATCTGTAAGCTCAGCCTTTTCCAGCCAGTATTTGGCCTGCTCGATCGCTTGAGCGGATGCCGCGCGATAGCCGCCAATGCCAAGCAAGCCCAGGATCGTATAACCAGAGGCCTTCATCAGCTTGTTGTGCTGGGCAACCAGCAGATTTTCCAGCACGGTCATGCCCGAAAACAGGCGAATGTTCTGGAACGTCCGGGCGACCTTGGCTTTCGCGGTGATCTGAAAATCCGGCATGCGTTCGAGCAGGAATTCCTCGCCATCCTTGCCGGTGAAGCGGATCATACCCTCGGTCGGCTTGTAAAAGCCGGTGATGCAGTTGAAAACGGTGGTCTTGCCGGCACCGTTCGGGCCAATCAGCGCGGTGATTTCACCGCGTCTGGCCTCGAAGGAAAGATCGCCGATGGCAACCAGACCGCCGAATTTCATCGACAGATGCTCAAGCTTGAGAAGAGCTTTGTTCATGGGCGCGTTCGTATCCATCAGCCATGCCCTTCCTTGGTGAAAGAGCCTGAAACGGCTTTGCGTTCCTTAAGGAAGGCGGTTGGTTCCCGGTTACTGACAAAGCCGCGCGGTTTCCAGACCATCACCACCACCATAGCCACGCCGAATAAAAGCATGCGGTAAAGCTCAGGCGTGAAATCCGGCCCGAACACCACCTTGAGGAAATCGAGTTCACGCAGGATTTCAGTGCCGCCGATCATCACCGCGGCAGCAACGGCGATGCCGACCAGCGAACCCATGCCGCCCAGGACGACGATGGCGAGGATGATCGCCGATTCGAGGAAGACGAAGGATTCCGGCGAGACGAACCCCTGCCGTGCAGCAAAGAACGACCCGGCAAAGCCGCCAAACATGGCACCTGTGGCAAAGGCGGTGAGTTTGGTGGTGGTGGTATTGATGCCGAGCGAGCGGCAGGCGATCTCGTCTTCACGCAACGCTTCCCACGCGCGCCCAACCGGCATGCGCCGCAACCGCACCGTGACGAACGCCGTCAGCAGCGCCAGCGCCAGGATCAGATAATAGAGGAATATCTTGTAGTAGGCGCCGGACTGGGCGATGTCGAACACCTTCGAAATGTAGTTGGGCGCACTCACATCGAATGAGATCAGCCCGAAGAAGCTGACCTTCGGTATGCCGGAAATACCGGCGGAGCCGTTCGTCACCACACGCCAGTTGATCAACACCATGCGGATGATCTCACCGAAGGCCAACGTGACGATGGCAAGGTAATCGCCACGCAGGCGCAGAACCGGAAAGCCGAGGATGATGCCCCAGAAGGCGGCCATGCAACCCGCAGCCGGAAGCAGGATCCAGAATGACAGGCCATAATGTGTACCAAGAAGGGCATAGGCATAGGCCCCGACGGCATAGAAGGCGACATAGCCGAGATCAAGGAGACCGGCCAATCCGACGACGATGTTCAGGCCCCAGGCCAGCATTACGTAAATGAGAATCTGGATGCCGAAATTATCGACCCATTTCAGCGATCCCTGAAAGCCACCCGCCATGGACCCGGTGAGAAGCGCCAGGGTAAGGACCACGAAGACCGGGTAAACGATCATGACCGTGATGCCGAGCGCCGAGAAATGGTCATGAATGAAGGCGCGGTAATAATAGAATACCGATGCCAGCGCGTAGATGAGGGCGAGCGCGCGCAGGAAACGCGCATAACCGGCAAGTTCCGCGCCCAGCCAGCCATCAAGTGAGCCCGAGACGACGTACAGCGCCACCATGATGACAAGCGCTGCAATGAAATATGGCAACCGAAAGAAGCGGCTGGTCACGCTTGCCGGCATCAAGCCGGTGACGGTATCGGCCAGCTTCTGGCGCGCCATGAATGGCTGCAGCCAGGCAACATAGGCGAAACGCCCGAACATGGTCAGCGCTACGACAATCGCCAGCAGCCCCCAACGCGGCTCCAGCACCAGCTCATTACGGATGTTCTGGTCGGTCTTGAGGCCGACGATCAGCACGAACATGCCGAACGAAATCAGGCCGGCATAAAGCGCCTCGCGGAAGGCTCGCTTCACGGGCGCGGCAACGCTGCCACGCTCGGTGGATACGGTTGTCGTCATGGCTTCAGACCTTTTCGACTTCTGGCCGGCCCAGAATGCCGGAAGGCAGGAAGATCAGCACGATGGCCAGGATGGAAAACGCGGCGACATCCTTGTAGTCGATCGAGAAATAGGCCGACCAGAGCGATTCGATCAGACCAATCAGCAAGCCGCCGATAACGGCACCGGGGATGGAGCCGATGCCGCCCAGAACGGCAGCCGTGAACGCCTTAACGCCCGGCACGAAGCCATCGGAAAACACCACCACACCATAGTACATCAGGAACAGCGTGCCGGCGACGGCGGCAAGCGCGGCGCCGATGATGAAGGTGATGGAGATTGTACGATCAACGTCGATGCCAAGTAACGCGGCCATTTTCTGATCTTGCTCGCAAGCGCGCTGCGCGCGGCCGAGCGACGTCTTGTTGACCAAATAGGAGAAGATCGCCAACAGCACGGCGGTGACCACGAAGATGACAATCTGCTTCAGCGAAATGCTGACGCCATAGATGTTATAGACTTCACTGATCATCGGCGGGATCGGCTTGTTGCGAGGGCCCTGCGTGACCTGCACGAAATTGGACAGGGTGATCGACATGCCGATAGCCGTGATCAGCGGCGCGAGGCGGAAGGAGCCGCGCAAAGGCCGGTACGCAACCTTCTCTATGACCCAGTTGTAGAGCGCGGTGAACAGCATCGCCACGATCATCATCACCAGCAGGGCAACCACAACCGGCACCGAATAGAACAACGCGGCAAGGATCAGGAAAACGATCAGCGCGATAAAGGCGCCGACCATGAAGATATCGCCATGCGCGAAATTGATCATGCCGACGATGCCGTAGACCATCGTGTAGCCGATTGCGATCAGCCCATAGAGAGATCCCAGCGTCAGCCCGTTGATAAGCTGCTGGATGAAATACTGCATGTTTATGCGGCTCCCCCAGGATTGTCGCCGGCCGGCGCATCCCTTTTGATTGTCCCTAGTCCTATAACCTTGAATCCGGATTGCAATATGATTCTTGCTTGACGCGGCGGCATCCGGCTTCCGCCCGCCTTCATTCGTTTTCCCGCTTCCAACCCCTGGTCTAGGCCGGACCCTACCATTGGCACAACGCAATGTCCTTGATGATTTGAAGTTAACCCGTTTCTTGTTTCGAAGGAATCCCCATAAAGCGGATTTGATGAAGATGATTCTTGCATATTCGCGGCAAGCGGGCTCGGCGGTTTTTATCTTTTGGACTCATCAAGTTTCCGCTACCTGACCACGAATCCGAATGCGAATGGGTCGCGCTCGTCAATGAAGATCGTGTTCAATCCAGTCATGCGCGCCCAGCCACTGATTGAGGGCACGATGGCCGGCTTATCACCTACCGTCGCGGTTCTCTCGACGCGCCCCTTGAACAGTGATCCGATGATCGATTCATGTATGAAATCGTCGCCAACCTTGAGCCGCCCCTTGGCAGCGAGTTGCGCCATGCGCGCCGAGGTGCCGGTGCCGCAGGGCGAGCGGTCGATCGCCTTGTCGCCGTAGAACACCGCATTGCGGGCATCCGCCTCCGGATTTGTCGCTGCGCCTGTCCACAGCATATGGGTCAGCTTGTCGATGCCGGGGTTTTCCGGATGCCGGAAGCTGTATTTCTCATTGAGACGCTGGCGCACCACCGGGCTCCAGGCAATCAGATTGCCAGCCGAATAATCAGCCATATCGCGATAATTTTCTTGAGGCTCAACGATAGCGTAAAAATTGCCGCCATAGGCGACATCGACCCTGATCTCGCCCAGTTGCGGGCATTCCACCGTCAGCCCCTCGGCATAGAGGAAGGACGGGACATTGGTGATGCGAACATCTTCGACATGGTCGCCGATCTGCCGATACTCGGCCATCACCAGTCCGGCGGGCGTATCGAGCCGCAGGACACCAGGCGTCTTCGGCTTCACCAGGCCATGCTCGATAGCGAAAGTGACGGTACCGATCGTCCCGTGACCGCACATGGGCAGACAGCCGGACGTTTCGATGAACAGAATCGCGACATCGCAGTCGGGCCGCGTCGGCCCATAAAGGATCGAACCGGACATCATGTCGTGACCACGCGGCTCGAACATCAAGCCGGTGCGTATCCAGTCGTACTCGGCAAGAAAATGCGCGCGTTTCTCCACCATCGTCGCGCCTTCAAGGCGTGGCCCACCGCCTGCGACCAACCTCACCGGATTGCCGCAGGTATGTCCGTCTATGCAGAAGAAGGAATGACGGGCCATCAATGTCTCCGTTGGAAGCGCTGCGGGCTGAAGGGCGAAAGATCGACGGCCGAAGATTGCGCCTCCACCAGATCACGCACAAGCCGTCCGGTCGCCGCAGCCTGCGTCAAGCCGAGATGGCCGTGGCCGAAGGCATAGATGATGTTGGGAGCCGCGGCGGAACGGCCAATAACGGGCAACGAGTCCGGCAGCGACGGTCGATAGCCCATCCATTCGCGCCCACCGGTCGAATCGAGCCCCGGCAGAAAGCGCCGCGCCTTTTCCAGCATTGCTTTCGAGCGCGCGAAATTGGGCGCCCGGTCGAGGCCGGCCAGTTCGACCGCGCCGCCGACACGCAATCCGGTTGAAAGCGGTGTTATGACGAAACCATGCTCGGAGAAGATAAGCTGGCGCTTCACATCGAACGCGCCGAGCGGCAGCGTGGTATTGTAGCCGCGCTCCGTCTCCAACGGAATGCGTTCGCCAAGATCGGCGGCGAGGCGATGCGACCAGGCGCCGGCAGCGATGACAAGATGCGGCGCGCGGCGCTGGCTGCCATCGGAGAATTCGATGAGCGCACCGTTCGTTACGGCGCCGATTCGTTGGACCCTCGCCTTTTCGAATCGCACGTCCAGGGTTTGCGCATAGGCCCAGACCGCTTTGCCGAGCAGTTTCGGATCAGCGACCGTCTTCCAGCCGGGCACGAAAGTGCCCTTGAAAAAGCGAGGTGAGAGGCCGGGTTGCAATTCCGCGAGTTCTTCTCGCTCGATATGACGATAGGAAATGCCGAAACGATTGCGCGCGTCCCAGCCCGGCAGCGATAACCGGAATGCCGCGTCGCTCTCGTAAAGTTCCAAAGAGCCATCTTCCCGAAGCATTGTTCCGGTGCCGGAACGCTTCATCAGGCTCGCCCATTCGGCCTCCGCAAGTTTCATCATGCCTGCCTGCGCGGCGAGGCTGGCTTCATATCGGGCTGGCGCTCCCGCGCGCCAGAAGCGATAGAGCCATGGCAGCAGGCGTGGCAGATAGAGTGGGGGAACGGATAGGGGGCCGAGCGGATCGGCCAGCCATTTCGGCAGATTGCGGACCATGCCCTTCTGCGCGAGCGGCAGCACATCGGAAAAGGCAAATGCCGCCGCGTTGCCCGAACTGGTCTCCTCGCAAACGCCGGTGCGATCGAAGACGATGACGGAATGCCCCGCCTCAGCCAGATACGCCGCGGCACAAATACCGACGATACCGGCACCTATAACGGCGATATCTTGTTCGGGCGAAATGTCCGTCATGGTGATGCGGATATCCGCTTTCGACTATGCCGCCTTGGCGATATTCAGCTTCGGCAGTTCCGGTCGCGATGCCAGCGCCTCCTTGACGATCCGCTCCACCGCCGCGCGGCGTTCGCCGATGAGCGGTTGGCGCGGCATGCGCACGCGGTCGTTGGTGCCGATGGCGAGCACTTCCGCCAGTTTGATGTTCTGCACCAGATAGGTCGAGACGTCGAGATCCAGCAGCGGACGGAACCAGCGATATATGGCGAGCGCCTCTTCGCGGCGGCCCTGCTTCATCAATTGGTAGATCGCCACCGTCTCCTTCGGGAAGGCAACCACCAGTCCGGCAACCCAACCGATAGCGCCTACCGACAGCGCCTCAAAGGCCAGATTATCAACACCGGTGAACAGATCGAAGCGATTACCGAAACGGTTGATGATCTCGGTAGCGCGGCGAATGTCGTCCGACGATTCCTTGATGGCGACAAAACGCTTGTCCTCAGCCAGTTCCTCCATGTCGTCCACCGTCACGTCGACGCGGTAGGCGACGCGATTGGAATAGATCATCACCGGCAGGTCGCCGGCAGCCGCCACGGCTTTCAGCGACGCCACCGTCTCCTGTGGATTGGTGTGGTAGATCGGGCTCGGTACAATCATCAGGCCATCGGCGCCTTCCTTTGCGGCACGCTTGGCAAGCGCGGCTCCCTCGCGCGTACCGGCTTCATTGATGGTCACAAGCACCGGCTTTTTGCCCGCAACCTTTCGAGCGGTGTGGAAAACCTCGATCTTCTCGTCCTGACTCAGCATCGGCCCCTCGCCCAGCGAGCCGGCAACGATCAGTCCGTCACAACCAGCTTCCATCTGGAGCCCGAAACAGCGCTCCATCTCGGCATGATCGAGCCGGTCGTCAGTGGTGAATTTGGTCGTAACGGCAGGAAAAATCCCGGTCCACATAGCAATCTCCATCTGATATATCTGTAATATATCTCTGAGTCACGGCATTTGTCAATGGATGCCGAGGCCTGATATATCAAGTGGAAACGAGGCAAGAATCACGTATGAACACCGAAACCGCAGTCCCGTCCGAGTCTCCGCCAGCCGCTGTCCGGGCCTACCGGGCGCTGGAACGCATGATCGTCACGCTTGAACTCGCGCCCGGTAGCCTGACCACGGAAGGCGCCATGATCGAGAAACTGTCGCTCGGCCGCACACCGGTGCGCGAGGCGATCCAGCGGCTCGCCTGGGAAGGCCTGCTGACGGTAAGGCCACGCGCCGGGCTCGAAATCGCACCGCTGCATGCTGCCGACTGGCTGCGCGTCCTCGATGCACGGCGCGGTGTCGAAATCGTATTGGCGCGTTCGGCCGCACGTTTCCTTACGACTGAGACCGCCGCGTTGTTCCAGTTGGCGGCCGTTGCCATGCACGCAGCAGTGCTGGCCAAGGACGTGTTCGGTTTTCTCGAGGCCGACAAATCGCTCGATGAAGCTCTGGCGCGCGCCGCAGACAACGACTTCGCCGCCCGCCTCGCGGCTCCCTTGCAGAGCCATAGCCGCCGCTTCTGGTTCCGTTATCAAAGCGGGACAGGATTGGCCGAATCCGCGAGCAACCACGTCGCGCTGATCCGCGCCATTCTCGACCGCGATGAAACCGAAGCCGGCGAGCAGGCCGATCAACTGATGGCGCTTTTGCGCCTGCACGCCCAAGCCGCCGCCATGCGATAAATGATTGCGCATGAAAAAGGGCGCGGCTTGGCCGCGCCCTTGGTCACTCAGAATAGAGGTTGCCATGTTTCACCGTTGGCATGGCGAATTCGGCACCCTCCTTGACACCTCGCCCCGCGCCCACCGCCAAGGGCGAGGGCGCGGAAAGCGGAGGCCTATCCCATCGTCGGCATGGCGAATTCGGCACCTTCCTTGACGCCCGACGGCCAGCGCGTCGTGACCGTCTTGGTCTTGGTGTAGAAACGGATCGCATCCGGGCCGTACTGATTCAAATCGCCGAAGCCCGAACGTTTCCAGCCACCGAAGGTGTAATAGGATACCGGCACCGGGATCGGCACGTTGACACCGACCATGCCGACCTCGACGCGGCTGGCGAATTCGCGCGCCGCATCGCCGTCGCGCGTGAAGATGGCGACACCGTTGCCATATTCGTGCTCGGAAGGCAGCCGCACGGCTTCCTCGAAATCGTGGGCATGCACCACCGAAAGCACAGGCCCGAAAATCTCTTCCTTGTAGATGCGCATGTCCGGCGTCACTTCGTCGAACAAGCAGCCGCCCATATAGAAGCCGTTCTCGTAGCCTTGCATCTTGAAGCCGCGGCCGTCGACCACGAGTTTGGCGCCTTCCTTGATGCCGAGATCGACATAGCCCTTGACCCGCTCCAGCGCCTGCTTCGTGACCAGCGGACCGAAATCGGCCGAGGGATCGGTCGAAGGCCCGATCTTGAGGGATTCCACGCGCGGGATCAGCTTTTCCACCAGCCTGTCAGCGGTCGCCTTGCCCACCGGAACTGCGACCGAGACCGCCATGCAGCGCTCGCCCGCCGCACCATAGCCGGCACCGATCAGCGCATCGACGGCCTGGTCCATATCGGCGTCGGGCATGATGATCATGTGGTTCTTGGCGCCGCCGAAACACTGCACGCGCTTGCCGGTGCTGGCCGCGCGGCTGTAGATATATTGCGCGATGTCGGAGGAACCGACGAAACCGACCGCCTTGATGTCGGCGTCGTCGAGGATGGCGTCGACAGCCTCCTTGTCGCCATTGACGACATTGAGGATGCCGGCAGGCAGGCCAGCCTCCAGCATCAGTTCGGCAAGCCGCATCGGCACGCCCGGATCGCGCTCCGACGGCTTCAGGATGAAGGCATTGCCGCAGGCGATGGCGGGCGCGAACTTCCACATCGGGATCATGGCCGGGAAATTGAACGGCGTGATGCCGGCAACAACGCCAAGCGGCTGGCGCACGGAATAATTGTCGATGCCGGGGCCGGCACCTTCGGTGTACTCGCCCTTCATAAGATGGGCCACGCCAAGCGCAAATTCCACCACCTCGACACCGCGTTGAATGTCGCCCTTGGCATCGGGCAGCGTCTTGCCATGCTCACGCGCAAGAATATCGGCCAGTTCGTCATTGTCGCGCGCCACCAGCTCCAGGAACTTCATCAGCACGCGGGCGCGACGCTGCGGGTTGGTGGCGGCCCAGGCCGGCTGCGCCGCTTTGGCGTTCTCGATTGCCGCACGCACTTCGTCACGCGAGGCAAGCGCCACCGAGCCGCGCACCGAGCCGTCCATCGGCTGCAACACGTCCTGCTTGCGCCCGCTCTTGCCGGCGACATTCTTGCCGCCGATGAAATGGCCGTATTCAATCATCGTAATCGCTCCTCATTGTCCGTTCCCTCATTGTCAGCCTTTGATTGGGCGAAGGCAACATGAGGGCAAACGCAACCGTTGTGCGAAAAGTAGACAACTATTGCCAGCCGTACATGATTTGTCGCAAATGGCTCTCATGGGTCAGGGAATGGCGATGTCGGGTTTTGGACAATGAACTGGGATGATGTGCGCATCTTCCTTGCCGTCGCCCGTGCCGGCCAGATCCTTGGCGCGGCAAGACGGCTGGAACTCAATCACGCAACTGTTTCGCGGCGCATCGCATCGCTCGAGGAGGCGTTGAGGACAAAGCTGTTCCGGCGCCTCACCACCGGCAGCGAACTGACAGCGGCAGGCGCGCGCTTCCTGGAAATCGCGGAACGGATGGAGGCCGACATGATCGCGGCCCGCTCGGCCGTGGCCGGCGACGGCGAGGACATTTCCGGCACAGTACGCATCGGCGCGCCGGACGGTTTTGGCGTCGCCTTTCTCGCCACACGGCTTGGCCAACTTACCGCGCAGCATCGCGAACTCACTATCCAGCTCGTGCCGGTGCCACGCTCCTTCTCGCTGTCGAGACGCGAGGCCGACATTGTCATCACTGTCGAGCGACCGACCGAAGGTCGCTTGGTCGCCGGCAAGCTGGTGGACTACACGCTGGGCCTGTTTGCCTCGCGCGCTTATGCTGAAAGCCACGGCCTGCCGCAAAGCGCCGCCGACCTGTCGTCTCATACGCTGATCGGTTATGTGCCGGACCTGATCGTCAGCCCCTCGCTCGATTATGCCGCTGAATTCAGCCCGGACTGGCACTCGACCTTCGCCATCTCCTCGGCGCTCGGTCAAGCCGAAGCGGTGCGGGCCGGCGCCGGCATCGGCATCCTACACACCTTCGTCGCCCGAACCATGCCCGAACTGATACCCGTCGAGATCGTGACGCCGATCCGGCGCGCCTATTGGCTGGTCTATCACGAGTCGGTCAGGCCGCTACGCCGGGTGCAGACCGTTGCCAGCTTTATCGCCAGCACGGTCGAGAAGGATCGCGTATTATTCGTATAGAGCCGAGCCCGGTGAAGTTGCAGCCTTCGGATAATGTTATCTTATAAATCAATGTCTTATAGAGAAATCGCTAGCAAGATGTCATCTTCCCTGGCCGAACGAGAAAATTCGCAGGATGGGCATTGAAGGCGTGTAAGCCCGGATTAGGCATGCATGAACGCCGCCGCAACAATGCGAGGTGACGCCGCTGGATAGACTCACCCAAGCTGGATCTAGCCGCTACTCTATGGGGCTTCGGGGCGCTCGAAGTCGCCGGTATCCTTGTTCATCGCCCACAATTCGCCTGTCGAAATGTCGAACCATGCGCCATGCAGGGCGATCTGGCCCTTGCCTTCGAGCTTGGCAATGTCGGGGAAGGTGCGCAGATTGGCGATCGAATAGCGGACAGAAATGCGCTCCAGCGCGGTCTGCCTTTCACCGGCGGTCATCAGCGAGGAGGAGGCGACCGTCTGGGCCGCGGGCGCGATCAGGCTCATCCATTTGCCGATGAAATCGCCCGGCGCCAATGGCGCGCCGCTTTGGGCGAGCGCGGCGCGGATGCCGCCGCAACGACCATGCGCCATGACCACGATATTCTTGACCTTGAGAGCCTTGACTGCGAATTCCAGCGCCGCAGATGTGGAATGGAAATGCTCGTCCGGTTCGTAGGGCGGAATGAGATTGCCGACATTGCGCAACACGAACAATTCGCCGGGGCCGGCGCTGAACACCGTTTCGGGTGCGGTGCGGCTGTCGCAGCAGGCGATGATCATGGTTTCGGGCGTCTGGCCTTCACGAGCCAGCGAGCGATAATGATCGCTTTCAGTGATATAATAACCGGTGATGAATTTATGGTAGCCGGCGAGGAGATGTTTTGGGAGATTTGACATTGCGCCGGCAATTAACGGCAAACCGTAGTGATGTTCAATAGAAATCGCAAAAGGTGCGGTTCGACTTTCAGGTAGGGCCGCAGGCCATCTGCGCGATGTTGCGCATCTCGACCGTCGCCATCGGGTGTGACAGGCTCTGCGCCTCCGTTTCCAGTTGCAACTCGTCACCGCCGCGCGCTGCCGTGCGGGCAAGGATTTCGTAAACTGCCGCCGTGGTCGATTGCAGAGCATCCATGGGCGGGCGGCCACTCAGCACGCGCCCCAGATAGACGGCAGCCGTCAGGTCGCCGAGCCCGTTCGGCGGGCGTTCGACCAGCCGGTGCTCGGCAAGCAGCGCCTGTTTTGCCGTGACGAGAAGATTGGCAGTGCTGTTGGCCATCATTGCCCGCGCCGAGGTCACCAGCATGGTTGCGGGATTGGCGGCGCGCGCTGCCGCGACGGTCGATTTCAGGTCCGTCAGGTCGACCCCCGTCATCCATTCCAGTTCGTAGCGGTTGGGCGTGGCGATATCGGCCAGCGGCATCAGCCGGTCGCGGATCGCCGCCGCCGTCGCCGCCGGCACATAGAGGCCGCCTTTGTCGCCCATGACCGGATCGCAGACATAGAGCGCGCCGGGGCTTTTCTGCTTGACCGCATGGACCAGCGAAGCCACCGCATCGGCCTGGACCCCTTCGCCGAGATAGCCGGAGAGCACGGCGCCGACCTCGCCGAGCCATGGCGCGCGTTCGAGGTCGGCAAGCAAGGCGGAAAACTGTTCCGCAGGTGGGATGATCCTCGTGGCGCGGCCATGGCCGGGATGCCAGGGCAGGATCACCGTCGGTACCGCCCAGACCGGAAAGCCAAGCGTTTCCAGCGCAAAGACGGCGGCGCGGTTACCGACGGAGCCGCGCGCGACATGGCTGGAAATGACGATCACGGCGCGGCGTATCGCGGTCTGCTGCTGAAACATGGAAACTATCCGCCCTGCACGAGATAGGCCGCGAGCCAGAGCATGAGCGCCACGGCGATGGCGATGCCCAGCAGGCGGCCGATCCGCGTGCCCCAATATTCGATGCCGTCTTTGGGATCGACATCAGCGGCGGTGAAGTGGTTACGGGCGTCCTTGGCCGCGCCGGCGATGAAGCCCGTGCCGCCGGGTTCGATCTCGCGTGCGATGCCGCGAAGGATTCGCCGGGATTCGCGCGCGCGTTCGTCGTCCTCAGATGTGGCCATGACGGGTTCCGTTCGCACAGGAACTTAGCCGGTTTCCCGTGTGAATTACAGGGCCTTGGCAGCGAAGTGGAAGGGCCAGGCGCGGTATCGCGATATTGGTTTTGCGGGAACGGTTTTCTTGAGAGGCTTTTATGGTAATGCTTCGGGTCTCCGATCCTGTCGAGGACCCATTTCATGCTTGCACAGCGCTTCCCTTCGTTTCCCTCGCTCCGCGCCCTGCCGGCCTTCATCGTGATGGCCCTGCTTTTGCCGCTGCTCGCCGGCTGCGGTTACAACACCATCCCGACCGCCGAAGAAAACGCCAAGGCGGCTTGGAGCGAGGTGCAGAACCAGTATCAGCGCCGTGCTGATCTCATTCCCAATCTGGTTGCCACGGTCAAAGGTTACGCCGCACATGAAAAGGACACATTGCAGGCCGTTGTCGAGGCGCGCGCCAAGGCCACGCAGGTGACGATTTCGCCTGAAACGCTTTCCAATCCCGAAGCCTTCAAGAAATTCCAGGACGCGCAATCGGGGCTGACCAGCGCATTGTCGCGGCTGCTGGCGGTTGTCGAAAACTATCCCGATCTCAAGGCCAACCAGAATTTTCTCGCCTTGCAGGCCCAGCTTGAAGGCACCGAAAACCGCATTGCGGTTGCACGGCGCGATTACATTCAAGCGGTCAGGGACTATAATCTGACGCTGCGTACCTTCCCGTCAGTGATCTGGGCGACGTTGTGGTTCCGCAACAACCAGCCGTTCCAGAATTTCTCCGCACCGGAGGATAAGCTTACCGTTCCGAAAGTCGATTTCGGTACCCAGCAGGGCGGGTGAGCGAACACCTTGTGATTGCCTGAACAGACAATGCCGACAGCGCATTCCATATCGTCCTTCGCTGAAAGGTCAGGAGGCCGGAACGGACCGGCAGGCACCCGGTGGGCGCCTGTGCTGCTTGCCATCGCGCTTTGTCTTGCTCTGTCTGTGGCCGCTTTCGCGGCAGAACTGCCGAAGCTGACCGGCCGGGTGGTCGATGATGCCGGCATGATGGATGCCGCCTCGAAAGTGCTCGTGGAACAGAAGCTGGCGGATTTCGAGAAGAAGGGCTCCGATCAGATCGTCGTGGCGACGGTACCCGATCTCGGTGGCGAGGACATCGAATCCTATGCCAATCGCCTGTTCCGCGCCTGGGGGCTGGGACAGGCCGGCGAGGACAATGGCGTGCTGCTTCTGGTTGCGCGCGACGACCGCAAGATGCGGATCGAGGTCGGCTACGGGCTCGAAGGCACGCTGACCGATCTGCACTCCAAGCTGATCATCGAAAACGACATGCTGCCGGCCTTCCGGCAGAATGATTTCTCCGGTGGCATAGAAAAGGCCGTCGATGACATCATCATGGTTCTTGAGGGCCATCCCGAAGAACTGCAAGCGCGTGGCGCACGCAACCGGCATGAAAGCGGCGGCGATATCGAAGACTGGTTCCCACTCATCTTCTTCCTCATCTGGGGCACGATCTTCTTTGGCGGCTTCGCCATGGCAATCCTGCCACCGATTTTCGGCACCAGGATCGGCCCGCGTCGCTATCGCTGGCTGGGCATGACCTTCGACATGGCACAGCGTTCCTCCGGTCGCAGTGGCGGCTGGTCGTCGGGTGGCGGTGGATGGTCTTCCGGCGGCGGGTTTTCTGGTGGTGGCGGCTTTTCCGGTGGGGGCGGCTCTTCCGGCGGTGGCGGTGCATCGGGAGGCTGGTGAGATGAGAACGCGCGCAATCAGCATTCAGGACCATGCACGGATCGCCGAGGCGATCCGTGCCGCCGAAGCGCAAACCGACGGCGAGATCTATTGCGTCGTGGCGCATTCCAGCGACAGCTATTTCTTCCCCGCCGCATTCATGGCGACGATCGGCATGCTGGCCGCCAGCCTGGCGATCGCCTGCGGTCTGGAGATGTGGTGGCTGTCGGTGCGCCTTTCCTGGTTCGTGCTCCTGCAGATGCTGGCCGTCCTGTGCATCGTCGTCATTCTCTGGCTGGTTCCCGCCCTGCGCATTCATCTAGTGCCGCACGGGCGGCGTAAAATGGCGGCGCACGCCAACGCGGTTCGGCAATTCCTCGCCCGCAATGTGCATCTGACCGAGGCGCGAACCGGCGTTTTGATCTTCGTCTCGCTCGCCGAGCGTTATGCCGAAGTGGTCGCCGATTCGGGCATCAGCGAGCATGTCGGGCAGCATGTCTGGGATGGTGTAGTGCGCGACCTGACCGCAGAGGCCGCCTCCGACCGGCTTGCCGAGGGGTTCATCGCGGCAATCGGCACCGTGGGTACCGTGCTTGCCCGGCATTTTCCGGTTTCGTCGGACGATATCAACGAACTGGACGATCATCTGGTCGAAATCTGACGGCTTCTTCCCCGAAAAATCGACGCGCCGCGCGAGGCAGGATTCCCGACCCTGCCTGTGTGAAATGTCGGGCAATGGCTCGAGGGACTCTTTGCAAGCGACCGAAGCGGGTCTATGGTTAATAAACCATGAACACGCTGACCATCGACATCAGGAAGGCCGAACCGCGCGACGCCGAGGCGATTGCCGAGGTGCATCTCGACGCCTGGCGCGGCGCTTATAGCGGCATCATTCCGCACAAGGCCTTGACGGCGATGATCAACAGGCGCGGCGCACGCTGGTGGGCCCATGCCATCCGCCGCGCCGCGACGGTGCTGGTGATCGAGATCGGCGGCACCATCGCCGGCTATGCCACGATTGGCCGCAACCGTGCGCGCGAGTTGCGTCAGGAAGGCGAAATCTACGAGCTTTACCTCAGGCCGGAATATCAGGGCGTCGGCCTTGGCAGCCGCCTGTTTACTGCCGCCCGATGCGCATTGGCTGACCATGGACTGAAGGGCATGGTGGTTTGGGCGCTGGAGGAAAACCAGAACGCGCTTGGCTTCTATGCCGGCGCCGGCGGGCGCGATGTCGCCGAAGGCGTCGAAATCTTCGAGCAAAAGGCGCTTAAGAAAGTCGCATTCGTCTGGGAATAAGCCTCGGATAGCGCGACGCCAGCCAGGCGATCTGGCTGCGAAAGCTTTATGCATATTGCCGCATTGCGTCAGCCCGCCGGCTCCGCTATCGGTCCCCACAATCGATAGAGGGAAATTTTTATGCGCATCGAAGCGATCGCCATCGGCAACAATCCGCCTGAAGATGTCAATGTGGTCATCGAGGTGCCGGTCGGTGGCGAGCCGATCAAATACGAACTGGACAAGGAAGCCGGCACGCTGTTCGTCGATCGGTTCCTCTATACGCCAATGCGCTATCCTGGAAATTACGGTTTCGTTCCGCATACATTGTCGGGCGACGGCGACCCGATCGACGTTCTGGTGTGCAATACCCGCGCCCTGGTGCCGGGCTGTGTCATCAATGTGCGGCCGATTGGCGTGCTGATCATGGAAGATAACGCCGGCGAGGACGAAAAAATCATCGCCGTTCCGTCCTCAAAGATCACCAAGCGCTATGAGAAGGTTTTCAATTATACCGACCTTCCGGAAATCACGCTGCGTCAGGTCGAGCATTTCTTCGAGCACTATAAGGATCTCGAGCCCGGAAAATGGGTCAAGATCGGCGGCTGGCACGATGCCGACCGCGCCAGGAAGATGGTCGTCGATGCGATCGAGCGCGCCAAGGGCAAATAGAGGAGCCGTCTGGCAACTTGATTGGCGCCGGATTTAGTCGCTCGACGTCACCAAACCCGGTAGTCGTGCGGCAAGGATCTTCGGATCGCCTGTGATTTGCAGTGTTTTCAGCCGCGCGGCTGCGCCGGCCGTGAGCGAAACGGCAGATACCGGTAAATCGAGAATCCGGGCCACCAGTCTTTCCAGCGCGGCATTGGCCTTGCCTTTTTCGGGAGCCGCCCGCACACGCGCCTTGAGCCGGCAGCGCCCGTCCGCCGCAATCTCCAGTCCCTGGATCGCGTCCGTTGCGGCCTTCGGTGTCAGTTTCACGAACAGATCGATCCCGTCCGGGCGTAGCCGGAACGGCGTGTCGGACGCGCGGGCCGCGGATAGCTGCTTCAAAGCACCAGCGGAACGATCGTGGTGAGAAAGAACTGGCGGACAAAGAACAGGATCAGAAGCAGGATGATCGGCGAGATATCGATACCGCCGAGGTCCGGCATAAAACGCCGGATCGGCCTCAGCGCCGGCTCCGTCAACCTGTAGAGCATATTGCCTATCGTGCCGACGAACTGGTTTCCCGGATTGACGACATTGAAGGCGTAGAGCCAGGAAAAGACGGCCGAAGCGATAATGATCCACCAATAGAGATCGAGGGCCAGGACGATGGTCTGAATCAGGGCGATCATGTAGCTCTCCGCGTGTCGCCGACATTTAGCGGTTGCATGCCGGAGCGGCAAGGGCCGCCGTCGCAATCATGCTTGACAGTGAATGGCCTCGCCTCATAAATGCGCCATCCGCTGAACGGGGCTGTAGCTCAGCTGGGAGAGCGCGTCGTTCGCAATGACGAGGTCAGGGGTTCGATCCCCCTCAGCTCCACCAGCGGAATCTCCGTTGCTTTTGACCGGGTTCAGACACAGCCTGCGCTCGGACGATCGGGACTGTTTGCTCATGCTCGCTTCATTCGAGAAGACCACCGCATACTGCGTTGCACAAATCGCAATGCTGCCATGCGAAATCGATTCTTTCAAAATTCGGGGCGGCGGCGTATCTATCGATCATCGAATTCCGCCACGGCCTACCTCCTCCCAGGCTAAGGCGGATACGGTCAGCCTTCTCCTCCTCCCGAACGCTGGCCGACCTATACGACACCCGCCGCACCTCCTCCCGCGGCGGGTGTTGTTTTTTGATCTCGAAGTTCGCCATGCCTGAAACCAAGACCGTCGATCTGGCCACCCACCCACTGACAAATTGGGACGGCCCGCGCAGCCTGCCCGATTTCACGCGCATCGCCGATGATGACTTCGCACCCGTGTTCGACGCGGCCCTGGCCGCGCATGAAGCCGAGATCGAGGCGATTGCTGCCAACCTCGATCAGCCGGACATCGAAAACACGCTCGCCGCGCTCGAACTGTCGGGCAACGCGCTCGACCGCATCTCCTCGATCTTCTGGTGCCGCGCCGGCGCCCATACCAACCCGAACATCCAGGCTTTGGAGCGCGTGATTTCGCCGAAAATGGCGCGCCATTTTTCCGCGATCTCGATGAATGCGCGCCTGTTCGCCCGTATCGACGATCTTTACCGGCGCCGCAAACAGCTCAACCTCGATGCCGAGACGCTGCGCGTGCTGGAGAAGACATGGAAGCGTTTCGTCCGTTCCGGCGCGCAGCTCGACGCGGAGGCGAAAAAGCGGCTGGCCGCCATCAACGAGAAACTCTCCTCGCTCGGCACGACATTCGGCCAGAACGTGCTGGCCGACGAGGCAAACTGGGCGCTCTATCTCGATGAAGCCGACCTTGCCGGCCTGCCCGATTTCGTCAGGAGCGCGATGGCCGAATCAGCCGCGGCGCGCGGCCATAAGGGCAGCTTTGCCGTTACCCTGTCGCGCTCGATCTACGAGCCTTTCACTACCTTCTCCGAACGGCGCGATTTGCGCGAGCAGGCCTGGCGCGCCTTCACCATGCGCGGCCAGAATGGCGGCGTCACCGACAACACCGAGGTCGTGCGCGACCTGCTGGCGCTGCGTGCCGAGAAGGCGAAGCTGCTCGGTTATGAAAGTTATTCCGCGCTCAAGCTCGACGACACCATGGCCAAGACGCCGAAGGCTGTGCACGATTTGCTCGATCCGGTCTGGACAAAGGCGCTGGAAAAAGCGGCGGCAGACCAGAAGGAACTGGAGCGGCTGGCGGCCGAGGCCGGCAGCAACGATAAATTCGCCGCGTGGGACTGGCGCTTCTATCAGGAAAAGCTGCGCGCTGAAAAGTTCGCTTTCGACGAGGCCGAGCTCAAGCCCTATCTCCAGCTCGATCATGTCATCGCCGCCTGTTTCGACGTGGCGAACCGCCTGTTCGGCATCTCCTTCGAGGAAAAGACCGGCATTGCGGCGTGGCATCCGGATGTTCGCGTCTTCACGGTCAAGAATTCCGACGGTTCGGAGCGCGCCACTTTTCTGGCGGACTATTTCGCCCGCCCCTCCAAGCGCTCCGGCGCATGGATGAGTTCGCTGCAATCCGGCTATCGTCTCGGCGAAGGCTCGAAGCCGATCATCTACAACATCATGAACTTCGCCAGGCCGCCGGCCGGCGAGGCCGCTCTGCTTTCGGTGGACGAGGCCAAAACCCTGTTTCACGAATTCGGCCATGCGCTGCACGGCATGCTGACCGAGGTGACATGGCCGTCCGTTTCCGGCACTTCAGTCAGCCGCGATTTCGTCGAATTGCCCTCGCAGCTTTATGAGCATTGGCTGACGGTGCCTGAGGTGCTGGAAAAGCACGCCTTGCATGTGGCGACCGGCAAGCCGATGCCCAAGGCGCTGCTCGACAAGATGCTGGCGGCGCGCACCTTCGGCGCCGGCTTCGCCACGGTCGAGTTCACCGCCTCCGCCTTGGTGGACATGGCCTATCATGCGCGCACGCAGGCTCCGGCTGAGCCGCTTCGTTTCGAAGCCGAAACGCTGGCGGCGCTGAACATGCCCGACACCATCGCCATGCGTCACCGCACCCCGCATTTCGGCCACGTCTTTGCCGGCGACGGTTATTCCTCCGGCTATTATTCCTATATGTGGTCGGAAGTGCTCGACGCCGATGCATTTTCCGCCTTCGAGGAAACCGGCAATCCGTTCGATCCTGAACTGGCGAAACGGCTCAGGGAAAACATTTATGCGGCCGGCGGCTCGAAAGACCCTGAAGACCTTTACAGGGCTTTTCGCGGCAAGCTGCCCTCGCCCGATGCGATGATGGAAAAGCGCGGGCTGGTGTAAACCAGCCCCATCCGGGCAAAGCAAGGCCGCACTTATTCATTGCCACGCCCGGCAAATGCCGTCTGGCCATTTCAAAGAACGGACCTNAAGGTCGGGAAGCGGGCGCGGGGCCGTACCTCCTAAGTTTAATTATATGGCACGGTTGTCCGCGCCCGCCGGCGTTTCTACCCTTGCCTTTCCCGGCCCATCGCCCATTTGCGGGCGCGAGCAACGCAGGTCCGGTTCGGGCCGGGCGGTTCCGCGCACTGCAGCGCATAACGCACCCGGCGCCACACTTGCCTGGATGCTCGAGTGTGCACACCCGTTCCCGCTGGCAAGCTGCTGAGGGGGATTATGCGGGAAGGATGGCGGGTGTGGATAAACAGGTGAGAAAGAAACCGCCATTAATCGGACAAGCATCTGTCCGGTAACGGGTTTATTTTCATCGGCTACGGCAGGCGATAAATTTCCATCCACGCGAACTGGAGCCGCCCTCGTCCTTCGAGGCTCGCCCCTTCGACAAGCTCAGGAGCTCGCACCTCAGGATGAGGGCGGCGTGGTGCCGGTTTCTTCGCTTTGAGGCGACGGCATTACACAACCTCCCTCATCGTGAGGAGGCAGCGTGAGCTGCCGTCTCGAACGACGCACTGTTCAAACTGAAGCCGCCCCCCCACCTTCCTCATGCTGAGGAGCCGGCCACGCCGGCGTCTCGAAGCACGCACCACTCATGCAAGGCTCGCCGCAATCAGCAATTCGGCATTCCTTGCAACCGACTTTGCCGGGCCGCCTTCGCCGAAAAGCTGGCCGGAAATATAAGCGCCCTCGATCAGAAGCAGCAGGCCATCGCCCAGTGTGTCGGCGTCCGCCGCGCCCATATCCGCCGCCATCTTCCGCAACCGCAGCCGCAATTCGCGCTTGTTTTCCTCACTGACCACGCGCGCCGGATGATCGTGGTCGGGATATTCGACCGCCGCATTGGTCATGCCGCAACCGCGATAGCCGGGCTTTTGTGTGCGCTTGCCGACGCGTGTCAGGAACGCCAGGATCTGCACGCGCGGATCGCCGGGATGGGCGGTAACCGCCTCGTCGAAACGCGCCCAGAATTCCTTGTCGTAAACCTTGAGATAGGACGCAGCCAGTTCGTCCTTGGAAGGGAAACTGCGGTAGAGGCTGGGCTTGGTGACACCGGCCCGCTTCACGATTTCATCAACGCCGATCGCCCTGATGCCGCGGCGATAGAACAGGTCGCGCGCCACGCCGAGGATTTTTTCCGCCGCACGCGGTGGCGTTATCGGCCCGGCCCCAGCAGCCATCTTGATGGTCGCATCAATTTTATTGTCGGCCGTCATTCCATCGCTCACTTGACAATGTTACCGATCGGTACGCATATCGGCTCAACCGAAACGTACCGGTCAGTAACATGATAGCTCTTTCCCGCTCCCTTGGCCAGCGTTATGCGCTCGTCGTCGTCGCCGTGATCTTTTTCTGCCTGCTGATCGCGGCCGGCCTGCGCTCGGCCCCGTCGGTAATGATGCTGCCGATGGAGTCCGAACTCGGCTGGGGGCGCGGCGTGGTTTCGTTCGCCGCCGCCGTCGGCATTTTCCTCTACGGCCTCGCCGGCCCGTTTGCCGCCGCACTGATGGAGCGCATAGGCCTGCGCCGCACGCTGCTCGCCGCCCTTGCCCTGATGGCCGCCTCGACGGGCCTCAGTGTGATGATGACCCAGCCCTGGCAGATGGTTCTCACCTGGGGCGTCTTTTCCGGCATCGGCTCCGGCGCTGTCCAGACGGTGCTCGGCGCCACCATCGTCAACCGCTGGTTCAAGACCAATCGCGGCCTGATGATGGGCCTGATGTCGGCATCCAGCGCCACCGGCATGCTGATTTTCCTGCCTGTCCTCGCCGCGCTTGCCCAATCGGGCGGCTGGCGTCCGGTCGCCATGGCCGTCGCCATCGCCTGCGCGGCGCTGGTGCCGCTGGTATGGCTGCTGGTGCCGGAACGGCCCAAATCGATAGGCCAGGTGCGTTTCGGCGCCGATCCCGACGACGTGCCGCCCGTCTCGCCAGCAGCCCAGGGCAATTTCATAGCCCACACGCTGGGCACGCTGAAGCGCGCCGCGGGCACCCGCACCTTCTGGTATCTGTTCGCCACCTTCTTCGTCTGCGGCTTCACCACCAACGGGCTGGTCGGCACGCATCTCATTGCCTTTTGCGGCGACATGGGAATCCCGGAGGTCAAGGCCGCCGGCCTGCTGGCGCTGATGGGCGTGTTCGACCTGATAGGCACCACGCTGTCGGGCTGGCTGACCGACCGCTTCGACCCCCGCAAACTGCTCGGCATCTATTATGCCGTGCGCGGCCTGTCGCTGATCTACCTGCCTTTTTCCGGCTTTTCCGGCGTCAGCCTGACCATATTCGCCATTTTATACGGGCTGGACTGGATCGCCACCGTGCCGCCGACGCTGCGGCTTTCCAACGAGGCTTTCGGCGACCGCTCCGGTCCGCTCGTGTTCGGCTGGATCGTCGCCGGCCATCAGGTGGGGGCGGCAAGCGCCGCCTTCCTCGGCGGCTTGCTGCGCGAGATGCAGGGCGATTACCAGCTTGCCTTCATGATCGCCGGCATGACCGGCATCATCGCGGCCTGCATATCGCTATTGATCGACACCAGGCGCCCGGCCTTCGAGCCCGAACCGCAGGTGATATGAAACGAACACCAGGTCCCGAAACTGTGCCGGGATTTCAACTCACTGAGGGTAGCAGGCGGCGGGGATGTCCGGCCAATCGGCCTTGGCGCAACCGGCTTCGGCCTGCTGCGTCTTGAACGATGCGCTGACCGGGCCGGTGACCATCGGATCGACGCCATAAGGCGCATCGGGGAACAGACCCTCGGCCGTGGACACGCTGGCTTGAGCATCCGGGACGGCCGGCCGCGTCACGGCCTGCGCGCCGCCGGCGAGCACCAGCGCCAGGGCGATCGCCCCGAAGGATGAAGCCGCCCTCAATCTCGTCTTCGCATGCATCATAGGCGTTGAACTCGCATGGAGCCGATGGGTTGCGCCTCCCTGAAGAGAGGCTTTGGTTAATGGAATCATAGCGCGCCCGCGCTTAACAAATCATTGACGGGTTATTTGCATCGCGCGCGCCCCTTTCGCAATTGCGAAAAAACCTGTATGAGCCGCGCTACCAAACAAAGCGGCGCCCGGTTTCCCTGATCCTCGGCTGTCCCCTAAAACCCAGAGACGACCAATGAACCTCCGCAACATCGCGATCATCGCGCATGTCGATCATGGCAAGACCACGCTCGTCGACCAGCTTCTGAAACAGTCGGGCTCGGTGCGCGACAACCAGCGCGTCGCCGAACGCGTCATGGACTCCAACGACCTCGAAAAGGAGCGCGGCATCACCATCCTGGCCAAGGCCACCTCGGTGGAATGGAAGGATACCCGCATCAACATCGTCGATACGCCCGGACACGCCGATTTCGGCGGCGAAGTGGAACGCATCCTCAACATGGTCGACGGCGCCATCGTGCTGGTCGACGCCGCCGAAGGGCCGATGCCGCAGACCAAGTTCGTCGTCGGCAAGGCGCTGAAAGTCGGTCTCAAGCCGATCGTGGCGATCAACAAGATCGACCGTCCGGATGCGCGTGCCAATGAGGTCATCAACGAGGTGTTCGACCTGTTCGCCGCGCTCGACGCCACTGACGAGCAACTCGACTTTCCGATCCTTTACGGCTCCGGCCGCGACGGCTGGATGGCCGCCGACCCCGAAGGCCCGAAGGACAAGGGCCTCAGCCCGCTGTTCGATCTGGTTCTCGACCATGTGCCGGCACCGACGGTGCATCCCGGCCCGTTCCGCATGATCGGCACCATTTTGGAGGCCAATCCGTTTCTCGGCCGCATCATCACCGGCCGCATCGAATCTGGTTCGCTGAAGCCGAACCAGGCGGTCAAGGTTCTGCACCATGACGGCACGCTGCTGGAAAACGGCCGCGTCTCCAAGATCCTCGCCTTCCGCGGCATCGATCGCCAGCCGATCGAGGAAGCGCAGGCCGGCGACATCGTCGCCATTGCCGGTCTCTCGAAGGGCACCGTCGCCGATACGTTCTGCGATCCGTCAATCACCGAGCCGATGGCCGCCCAGCCGATCGATCCGCCGACCGTCACCATGAGCTTCCTGGTCAATGATTCGCCGCTCGCCGGCACCGAGGGCGACAAGGTGACGAGCCGTGTCATCCGCGACCGGCTGCTCAAGGAAGCCGAGGGCAATGTCGCGCTCAAGATCGAGGAATCGGCCGACAAGGATTCGTTCTACGTCTCCGGCCGTGGCGAGTTGCAGCTTGCCGTGCTGATCGAGACGATGCGCCGCGAAGGCTTCGAGCTTGCCGTGTCGCGCCCGCGCGTCGTCATGCAGAAGGGCGAAAACGGCGAGTTGCTCGAGCCCATCGAGGAAGTCGTCATCGACGTCGATGAGGAGCATGCCGGCATCATCGTGCAGAAGATGAGCGAGCGGAAGGCCGAGATGGTCGAGTTGAAGCCTTCGGGCGGCAATCGCCAGCGCCTCGTCTTCCACGCGCCGACGCGCGGCCTGATCGGCTACCAGTCCGAACTTTTGACCGACACGCGCGGCACGGCGGTGATGAACCGCCTGTTCCACGCCTATGCCCCCTACAAGGGCGAACTGCCCGGCCGCGTCAACGGCGTGCTGATCTCCAACGATCAGGGCGAGGCGGTGGCCTATGCGCTGTTCAACCTCGAAGATCGCGGCCCGATGGTCATCGACGCCGGCATCAAGGTCTATCAGGGCATGATCATCGGCATCCACTCCCGCGACAACGATCTGGAAGTGAACGTGCTGAAAGGCAAGAAGCTCACCAATATCCGTGCCGCCGGCAAGGATGAGGCGGTGAAGCTCACCCCGCCGGTGCGCATGACGCTGGAGCGGGCGCTGGCCTGGATTCAGGACGACGAGCTGGTCGAGGTGACGCCGAAGTCGATCCGCCTGCGCAAGCTCTATCTCGACCCCAACGACCGCAAGCGCTTCGGAAAGCAGAAGATGGCGGGCGCGGCCTGATCGGCTAAAGCATTTTCAGCAAAACCGTGCAGCGGTTTTACGTTCGGAAATGCGCCGCCGAAACTCTAGTCTGCCGGCGGGACGGGGCAACTCATGTCCCCTTCCTCGCAGTTCAGATAGCTATTCAGGCTCTTGATGCGATCTTGCGTTACGCTGTCGAGGCACTGGGCGCGCACCATCGGCTGGATGCTGCCCCCGGCAACGCCGGAACTGGCGAAACCGCATTCGGCGTCGCGGAAGGCGATCCAGGCCTTCTGCGCCGTCACGAGCAGCCTGGCCGTATCGTGATCGTCCTTCAGCCGCCCGGTGATCTGTTTGTACACTTTGTTCAGTTTCGCATCGGACGCCTTATAGGCATTGTCCGCGCACTGGTTCATGGTTGCCTGATCCTGGGCATCGGCGCATTTGTCGGCCGCCGCCGGATCGACGAAGATCAGAAAGCCGAGCGCGGAAACCGCCGCCATGGCATGAAATCTCATCTGCCCTCTCCTTTCATTCCGTGATGGCCTGCACAGGCTAGAGCATTTTGCAGCCGGACGGAATCGTCTGGCGTCGCACAAATGCGGCCAAGGAAATCAAGCCGGAGCAGCGGGAACCGTTCATCAGAACGCCCGCTGCTCTAGGCTCAGGACTCATTGATTATATCCAGAAGATGACGGCTGCTGCGATGCAGATTGCCGAGAAGAAGGTGTGTGCGCACCGGTCGTATCGGGTTGCGATGCGGCGCCAGTCCTTGAGCTTGGCGAACAGGTTCTCAACCTTGTGGCGCTGGCGATAGAGTGCCTTGTCGTAGGCGTATGGGACCTTGCGGCTGCGGCTCGACGGAATGCAGGGTTTGATGCCGCGTGCTTCGAGTTCGGTCCGGAACCAGGCGCTGTCGTAGCCGCGATCGGCGATCAGGTGTGAAGCGCTCGGCAAGGCGTCGAGCACCATGCGGGCGCCCTTGTGGTCGCTCATCTGGCCTTCCGACAAAAGCAGGATGATCGGCCGGCCTTCACCGTCGCAGACGGTGTGGAGCTTGGAGTTCAGCCCACCCTTGGTTCGCCCGATACGACGGGGAACATCCCCCTTTTGAGCAGGCTCGCCGCCGTGCGATGAGCCTTCAGATGCGTCGCGTCGATCATGATGCGCTCGGGTTTCGGTCCTTCTCCGGCAAGCCCTGCGAAGATACGGTCGAACACGCCCATCAGACTCCAGCGGATGAAACGGTTGTAGAGCGTCTTGTGCGGGCCGTAGCCAGCCGGCGCATCCTTCCACTGCAGCCCGTTGCGGATCACGTAGACGATGCCGCTCACCACCCGCCGGTCGTCAACCCTCGGCACCCCGTGCGACAGCGGGAAGAATGG
>NZ_MDET01000026.1 GCF_002075885.1 Manganibacter manganicus | reverse complement strand
AAGCGCGCCCGATGCCGCGATGTTGCCGGCGTCGAGTTCATCGCGGAGATTGGCGCCGGCGCCGGGCATAGATAGCGGCGCTGGGCGCCCCTGCGGCGGCGCGGCTTGCGCGAAAGCTTGTTACGCCTGAGAGGGACTAACCAAGTTCGCCATTTCCAGTTGTTCCCGTTTGTATCCGGCGTGTTGCGGGGTCCAAGTTTCGCCTTCACGATTGAACCAATGGCACAAGACGGAGCCCGAGGCAGCTGTAGCATCGCCGACAGTCATGTTGGGGCCTCCTGACTTCAGACGGACCACATCTCCGTCTTGAAATTGTCCGCCATCGTGGGCCCTCCTGATGTTTGAAAACGCTTAAAGGTAATCATACGTAGGACCTGGTGGCAACAGGCCAAGCGCTCGTCCAGTCGCAAGCGGTGTCACCCAGAATGGAGCGAAACCTTTTTGTAGCTTTCGGCTGCCGGAACAGAGACGCCATGACATTTCTCCGTTCGGAGCTGCATCTACAGTCAATCCCGGAGATCTGCCGCTAATGGCCGAACTCATGCGTATTGCCCGCGAGCTGTCTCGGCTGATCGCCGAGCGCGGCAGGCCGAGAATGATCGTCAGCGACAATGTCCTAAGCGCGGAAGGAAACGGAGCCTGCAATCAAGGCCTCTCTGTTCGTCAGCGTGCTCTTGCTGCGTGACGTTGGTCAAGTCATCGAACCGAGCGGTTTCCGCCGGCAAGGGAAAAGGTCTCGTCCATAGCAGACACAGGGTACGCACGAAGGCGGCCCTCACCGTCCTCAACACGAGCTTCTGATCCAGGCGGAAGACCCGAACATTATCTACAGGGTCATCGAAGCGGTGCCCTCACGGCTCTAGCTGACAGAGGTTCTTCCCCCTGGCACCCGCCCTTCAACGAAGGGCGGTAGTCGGAAACACCTTTGACGGCGGCGTGCACGACACGCGCCATCTTGGCGGTAGTAGCGGTCATTGCCTTGCGGCGCAGATCGGGATTGTCGCGATCCCTCGCGATGTAGCGTTCGAACTTATGACGGAAGCCGTTCTCCCGCTGGCGGATGGCGACTTGCCCGGCGATCCACAGGCTACGGCGCAGCCGAGCATTGCCGATTTGGAAAGGCGGGTCCGGCCTCGATATTGGCCTGACTGCTGTGTCAAGAGGTGATGAGCGAAACGGCGAAGATCGCCGGCTTCGGCAATGACGGTCAATGCGTTGATCGGTCTGATGCCCGGGATTTGTCGCAGGAGTTGATAATCCCGGCTGTGCCGCAACAGCTCGTCGGCCTGCGCTTCGATCTCATTGCGCTGCCGGATCAGGCCGCGTGCTTCGGTCGGAAAGCGATGGTTCTTGTAGCGGGCGGCAGCTTCGGACATGCCTGGTGCCTAGCGCCAATCCGTTTACGCAAAAACAACGTGACAGCACCACCTTGATTCTTCCCGTGAAATACCGGAGGAATTGACGATTGATCGGCGGCCTGATTCGGAGCTTGTCCATGAGCGGAATGCGAGCAGCCTTGGCTGCGATTGTCCTGGCCGCTTCAGGTACTTCCGCCCTGGCCGACAGCAGTTCTCCCTTCATTTATTTTGCCACTGAAGATCCGTTCTCTGCCGGTCAACCGACGAAGAACGATATCTATGTCTTTGGTGGCGTGTTTGCGTCCGGGTCCTTCGGCAATACGATCAACGCCTTCCGCGCCGACTATACCAACAACTACATAATCGGAGCTGCTTACGGCCGCGACCTCGCCGATATTGGCGCTGGTTTCGTTTTTGGCGGTGTGACTGGGGCTGCCGTGAGATTTGGCGAGGACGACGATACATCCGGAGAACTTTGGGCCGGGGTGCGGCTTCGCCACCAGGGCCTTGTCATCGGGGATTTGGCGATTGCGCCGGCGCTGACGGCCGGTTTGAGTGCCGTTACGAGCACCACCGAGATCGAACGCGAACGCGAAATCTATTACGACGGCGATGCATCGTTCCTTGGTTTCATCGGCGCGGAACTTTCTTTCAGGCTAAGGCAAGCTCCCAACGTTGAACTTGTCTATCAGCTCCACCACAGATCCGGCGCCGGTGGTACGTTTGGAAACATGGGAGAGGGTTCCAACGCGAATACGGTTGGAGTGCGTTATCGCTTCTAATGGTAAAACCTAAGATTTGGTACCCGCAACGGAATACCCCGCTCTCGACCCATTCAAGACATACGCCGGCAGCGTTTGAGGTCAGCATTCTTAGATAAATCAACCCTTTGTCGCGGCTGGCCATCACGCTCACACTATTGCGCAGGCGGTCAAAGACGTGTGTCTTGACCGTCGGTAGCATAAGGGCACGAAGGATCGCGTGATGCTGATGCCTAGATTGGCGAGCACCGTTGTCGGCTGCGCGACTACGTTTCCGGCATCGGAGCGAAACCGGTTGGCTGATGCCTCGGAAAACGAATTGCGGGGCCTGTCACATTGTTTGACCGGTAGGCATGCGGAAGCGCTGGGCGCGTTTTTCAGGCAATCTGCAGGGCCACAGCTTTCCATTGGGCGATGGCTTGAAGACGATGATTTCGGAGTTGGGAAGCGGAGCGGTTTGTATGGGACGGAACGAAGAGATGGCGGACCGCTGAAAAGACCGACACGAAATGTTGCAGGCCGCCGATCGATCGGAAGCCCTGAAGTACGCGTTCGCGTTTGCGAAACGGCACATGAGAATTCTCCGCCCGGTTGTTAAGGCCCTTGTGCGATCGGTGCTCGACATTCGCCATCACCTGGCGTCGCGGCACCGTAGGAGCGCAGCTTGTCCGTGATCATGCGCTTCGGAGCGCCACCCTGCTTCTTCAACAACCGGGTCAGCAAGCGCCGCGCAGCCTTGGTGTTGCGGCGGGTCTGGACGATCTCGTCGAGCACGTAGCCGTCCTGGTCGACGGCGCGCCACAACCAGCATCGCCTGCCATTGATGCTCAGTACGCCTCCGACGAGGGCCGCAGGATTTCGGTGGCCGCGCGTGGTAGCGTCAGGACATGGATATCGATGAAGACAAGATCGACGATGCCGTGCTGGCGCTATTGTGGATCACGCTTCATGACGAGCGCTACGCCTGGAAGGGTTTCGACTGGGCAACGACAGATCGGCTCCACAAAAAAGGAATGATCGGCGATCCGGTGAACAAGTCGAAGTCGTTGGTCCTGACGGATGAGGGCCTGGAGCGGTCGGAGAAGCTGTTTCGGTCCCTGTTTACGCGGCCGCCGCGATAGCTGTCGTCATTTGCTCCTTCCACCGCCACGGCAGCAATTCATGCAGGCGGGAGGCCGGAAGGTCGGCGATGCGTGCAAGGACATCGGCGAGCCAGGCCTTGGGATCGATGTCATTCAGCCGCGCGGTCGTGATGAGGGTGAGCATGACGGCGGCCCGGTCAGCGCCACGATCCGAACCGGCGAACAGCCACGCCTTTCTGCCGCAAGCTACACCACGCAACGCTCTTTCCGCAGCGTTGTTCGTCATGCAGATCCTGCCGTCGTTCACATAGCGAGCGAAGTCAGCCCAGCGCGACAGCATGTAGTCCATGGGCTCTCTCACCGACGATGAGCGCGAGAGGCTGGCCCGCTCGGCTCTCAGCCATTCTTCCATATCGCTCAGCAGTGGCTTGCTCTTTTCCTGCCGGACGGCAAGCCGCTCGGCCGCGCCCAGGCCGTTGATGTCGCGCTCTATGGCGAACAGGGCATCGATGCGCTTCACGGCTTCCAGAGCAATCGGCGAGACCGGCCTCGCTCCTTTGCCGCGCCGGGCATTGCGCGCGACATCGGCCAGTTCGAAGAACTTCCGGCGCGCGTGGGCGAAGCAGAAGGCGGGTGTCGCCGGCATCTGCCTCTTCGTCCGGTCGAACAGCGGATTGAAGCCGTTGTAACAATCAGCCTGAAGGATGCCGCTAAAGTCGGCAAGGTGTCTCTGCGGGTGCTCACCGCGCCGATCCCGGGAGGCGTAGAACACCGCGGCCGGAGGGGCGGCCCCTGCAAACGGCTGATCGTCCCGCACGTAAACCCATATGCGTCCCGTCGTGCATTTGCCCTTTGCCAGGATCGGGATCGTCGTATCGTCGCCATGCAGCCGTTCGGCCTGGAACACATGCGCCTCTATCATGTCGAAGAGAGGCTTGACGGCGAAGGTGACATGGCCGACCTGGTCGGCCAGCGTCTGGGTCGACAGATCGATACCTTCGCATTTGAACCGCGTACTCTGGCGGTTCAGCGGCATATGCTGCCCGAACTTATCGAACATAACCGTCGCCAGCAGATTGGGGCCAAGGAAGCCGCGCGGCGTGGCATGGAATGGCGCGGGAGCCTGGCTGATCGCCTCGCAGTCGCGGCAGGCGAACTTCTCGCGCACCGTCTCGATAACCTTGAAGCGGCGCGGGATCTCTTCCAGCGTCTCGGTGACATCCTCGCCCAGCTTCGACAGCCGCGATCCGCCGCAACAGGAGCATGTCGTCGGCGCTTCGATGACGATGCGCTCACGCTCGATATTCTCCGGCCATGGCTTGCGCACCGGCCGCTTGCGCGTGAAGGCGCGCACAGTCTGCGTTTTGGCCGCGGCATCTTCGGCCGCCATTTCGTCCTCGGCGGCCGACGCCACGAGTTCCTCGAGCTGCAATTCCAACTGGTCGATCAGCCGCTGCGTGCGCTCGCGGCGCGGCCCGTGCTTCTCGCGCTCCAGCTTTCCGATCAGCAACTGCAAATGCGCGATCAGAGCCTCGGTACTCGACAGCCGCGCCTTCGCGTTGGCCGCTTCCGCTTCAGCCTCGATCCGCGCCGCGCGTTCGGCCAGCAGCGCCGCATGGGCGCTGGCAAGGTCCGACGGCAGGGAAAGCGGCGGCAACGTCATGCCGCCATTGAATCAGATTTCCCAACAATCTCAATGCATAAATCCCGTCAAACCCGTGTCGGTCGCCAGGTTTCCTGCGGCGCTCGCCAGTCGATTCCGGACAGGAGATAAGAGAGTTGTGCCGGCGAGATCGCCACCGCACCGCCTTCGGCGGAAGGCCAGATGAACTTCCCGCGTTCCAATCTTTTTGTGAACAGGCAGGCCCCCTGGCCATCATGCCAGATCAATTTTATCAGATCGCCGCGCTTACCCCTGAAGCAGAACAGATGGCCTCCCAGCGGGTCATGCTTCAGCACCTCCTGCACCTGCAACGCCAACGACGGAAAGCCACGGCGCATGTCGGTATAGCCCGTCGCCAGCCACACCCGAACGCCTGCCGGGATCGGGATCATCGCAGCGTCTCCAGGCCGCGCAGAATCCGCAGCAGCGCATCGACGTCAACATCGCGGTCGACAATGACGCGCCGGCCGTTTGCGCTCACGACCTCCATTAGTCCGCCACCCGCTGCTACCCGATTCAACGGAGCCGACATGCGCGTCGGATCGTCCGGCGTGATCACCGCAGGCACGAAGCCCTCAACCCGAACCCCGCCAAGCCGGCCTTCCCGCAACAACTGCCGCCAGCGATACAGTTGCGAGCGCGAGACATCGTGCTTCAGCGCTGTCGCCGACACCTGGCGGCCATCACCGGAAAAGCCTTCTTCAACGATCCGGAGCTTCGCCTCGTCGGTGAACCGACGCCGCCGGCCCGTGCCAACGATCTCAAGGCGGCTCACTGTCCGAAAATTGTCCTTATCCCTGTCCATAAGGACAATCCGACAGATTCACAGCAGCCCATCAAGGCGGCCCAACTCGGACGCTTACGATGCTCACCGCAACTTCATCGAGGTGCCAGATGTCATCCTTGGACGCCGGCTTGCGGCGGATGCGACCGGCATAGTCGGGTCCATGCTTTCGGCCCAGCGACGGATCGTCTCGTAGGAAACGGTGATCCCGCGCGCAGCAGCATCTCCTCGACATGACGCAGGCTCAACGGAAAGCGGTAATAGAGCCAGACAGCGTGAGCGATGATCTCGGTCGGAAAGCGATGGTTCTTGTAGCGGGCGGCAGCTTCGGACATGCCTGGTGCCTAGCGCCAATCCGTTTACGCAAAACAAACGTGACAGCCCCTGCCCACCATCTCCGACGCAATGCAGCCGGCAATTTTTCGCCAGTACCGCCGTAGTTGCGTCGGCCGCTTTCAGTAACGATCCGCCATGTCCGGCGGCGGTGGGACACGACCCTCTACGTACGTACCTCGCTCGCCTAACTAACCGCGCACTCGGAAACAAAACGAGCTGAACGGCCAGTGGGCCGGCGCAGCGGTAGGGCTCGGCGCGACGGCAGGCTCGGCGCGCCCGCCGTCCCTTGGCAAGACGGCGATAGTCGTTGGGTGAGAGGGTCAAGGGTGACATAGGCCTCGATGCTTGATCGATTCCGGTCGGCCCCTCACGGGTTATCTCGGGCGGCCCATGTGAAGGATCAGTTTTGACTAGTCGACGGCATTGTTGCGTCGACGGTTCGGCTGGTTGTTTGATGCAGTGACTAACGTTCGCGCTTCGGCATAAGGTCGATCTAGGTTGCGAGGCGATCGAGATAGCTCCTGGCGAATGCGCGTGTGGCATCTCCGGGACCGTGCCGTCGTCCTCGATCAGGCCGGCGCGCGAGACGAGATAGACCTCGGGCTGCCCCATGACGATTGCTTCGAGAATGAGCATGATTATGCGATTGAGCGCCGCGGAGCCGATGTTGCCAGGTGAGGTTCCGACAATGCCTGTCGGCTTGCCGGCCCAAGGCGTTTTGACCCCAAGGCCGCGACGCCCAGTCGACCGCGTTCTTTATGGTCGACGGGATCGAGCGGTTGTACTCCGGCGTCACGAAGAGCACCGCCTCCGATGCGTCGATATGGTCTTTCAGGATCGCCCTGGAGATCGTCATTGTAGAGCGGCAGATCGAGATTGCGGTAACGGAACGAAAACCGCTCCGCCCCCAGTTGCTCGAGCGCTTTCGCCAGTTCGCGGTTTTATGCTTCCCGGCAGAAACTGCCGACGAACACTGCTATCACGCATCGTTTTGCTTTCGGTTCGACGGATGTTCGGGCGAAGCAGGTCATATTAGCTGCTCTTGGCGATCTGCTTGCCGATATTCTTTTGCGCCCGGTGGAGCATCCATGTCGGCACCAGCGCGATCAGGAAGACGGCCATGACGACGAGGAATCCATCCTGGAAGGCGAGGGTCTGCGCCTGGATGGAAATCGAGCGGCCGAGATAGAGCGTGGCGGCCGGCACCTGCTGGAAATCGGGCAGCCCCGCGATCTTCATCATGCCGGCAACCTTGGCCAGTAGGTCCATGGTCGTGGAATTGGCGTCAGTTTGCGTCGCTGTGAACGCGCCCGCATGAAAGGTCTCGCGGCGCTCGACGAGAATGGCCAGCAGGTTGACGCCGAACGCTCCGCCAAGCTGTCGGACGAAATTGACCGCGCCGGATCCCTGTCCTACCAGCTCCTGCGGAAGCACCCTGACGGACGCGGCCGTGAGCGAGGGAAAGACGAAGCCCAGCCCGATGCGCGAAAGCACGGTCCACCAGGCGAACGTCCAGAAGGTCGTATCGACGTCGGCCGCGCTGGTGAGGTAGGCGGACCAGGCGAAGACGAACATCCCGCCCCCGATAAGCAGCCCGGCAGGGAGCCTGTCGGACAGTCTCCCGGCGATCGGAAAGATCAGGACGAGGATCGCGCCGGACGGCATAAGCAGGAGACCGGCCTCCGTCGGCGGGAAACCCTGGATGGTCTGGACGAAAAGCGGGACCAGGTAGGTCGAACCGTAAAGCCCCGCGCCAAGAACGAAAGCCACCAGCGAAGCGGCGGCGAACGGGAGATGTGCAAAGAGCTCGAGATCGAGCATCGGCTTTCGGGAATGCCTCTCCCACCAGACGAAAAGACAGGCCGATGCCGTCGCGATGGCGAACTGCAGCAGGATCGAATCCGATGTCCAGCCTTCGCGCTCGGCGTTCGTCAGGCCGTTGAGGAGCATGGCGAGGAACACGCACAGAATTGCCATCCCGGTCCAGTCGAAGCGCCCGCGCGGCCCGGTTCGTGCCCGCGTCGGCAGAAAAAGGTTGGACAGGATGATCCCTATGATGGCGAACGGCACGCCGAGGAAGAAGACGTAGTGCCAATTGAAGCTGTCGATGAGAATGCCGCCGATCCAGGGACCGAGCGCGGGCGCCAGCACGACGCCGATCCCATAGATGCCCATGGCGGCGCCTCTCCTGTCCCTTGGGAAGACCTGGAAGAGAAGGACCATGGCAAGCGGCTGCACGAGGCCGGCTGCCGCTCCCTGAATGACCCGCGCGATTGTCAGCACGTTTTCGTTCGGTGCGATGCCGCCCAGGATCGAGCCGCACATGAACACCGCAAGCGCCGCCGTCATCGAGGCGCGCAGCCCGAAATTCTTGTCCGCCCAGTCCGTCAGCAGCATCGTGGCGGTCATCGCCGCAAGGAAGCCCGTCGAGATCCATTGCGCCTGCACCTGGCTGATGCCGAAGGTTCCCATCACGTCTGGAATGGCGACGTTTACGATCGTCGTCGAAAGCACGACCGCTACGGCTGCCACCATGACGGTGCCCGTCGACAGCCATCGGTAGGCTGGCCCGTATTGCGCGAAGAGATCGTCAATCGACGACATCGATCGAGACCTCCACCATCATGCCGGGGCGCAGCAGACCGTCGTGCTGCTCGATCGAGATGCGGATCGGAAGGCGCTGCGTGACCTTGGTGAAATTGCCGCTCGGGTTTGGACTGGGTAGCAACGCGAACTCGCTTGTGGCCGCCTGGCCCGTGCGCACGACCTTGCCGCTGAAAGTCATGTCCGGATAGGCATCGACCTCGATCGTGGCGCGCGCGCCGGGCTTCACGCGCTCGAAGTCTGTTTCCTTGATGTTGGCGTCGACCCAGACGACGTTCGGGTCGTGATAGATGAGCAGGCGAGACCCGGGCGAAACATACTCGCCGTCATCGACAAAGACGCTGTCGATGACGCCGTCGAAACCGGCATGTATCTCGCGATGAGACAGGTCGACACGTTTCTGCTCCCGTTCGGCAATGAGCGCCGATTTCTGGGTTTCGAGCGTGCCGATCTGTTTTTCAAGAACGCCGATCTGATCGGCATCGGATTCGGTGACCGCAAGATTGGCGCGCGCCGTGTCGATGTCGGCGGCGGTGACGCGCTCCTGCTGTTCGGCGGTTTCGAGCGCGGCCCTTGCCGCCTCCAGGTCCTGCTCGGTAACGACCTTTCGCTTGGCGAGGCTGCTGGCGCGCTGAAAATTGCTGCTGGCGTTTCGCAGCGTCGCCTCGCTTGCCATGTGGTTCGCCTCGGCCGCCCTGATCTGGCTTTGCCCCGCATCGGTCTTTTTCGCCACCTGGTTGCGGATCATGTCCTGCTGGCTCCGCAACTGTTCCTGTTGGGCGGCAACGCCGGCGATTTGCGCATCGAGCGCATCGAGTTCGAAGAGAACCTGCTTGCGATCGATGCTCGCTAAAAGCTCGCCTTTTTTCACCGTATCCCCGGCTATGACCGGAACCGCGGTCACACGCCCGTTCACTTCGCTGCTGACAGTGATGAGGTTCGCGGCGATGCGGGAATCGTCGATGGAAACATGGGACCATCGTTCGACGATCCAGCGCGCCGCTACGGCGCCGGCGCCGACGACGAGGACAGCCACCAGGACGAGTCGTACTCCGCGTTTCCGGAAAAGTGCGGGCTTTCGGCCAGCCGGCGGCGGAACGCGGTCAACCGCGGCGGTGCCCTGCGCATCCTTTCCGGGTTCGACCACGTCGTCCAACTCACATGCCCTCCAGCCGCTCGCCAATCTCTCTGAGCACCGCAAGAGCCCCGCGCAGATCCTCGCCTGGAATATCGGCAAGCAACTCTGCGCGCAGTTCGGCTGAAATCCGCGCGATTTTCTCGATGACCGGTCGTGCTGCGTCCATGAGGTGGATTTCCTTCACGCGCTTGTCGCCGTCGCACGGCCTGCGCTCCACCAGACCCTGCTTTTCGAGATTGTCGAGGACACGCACCAGGGTAGGACCTTCGACACCGAGCCGCTCGGCGAGTTCCCCTTGAGCGACGGGGCCGGTTCTCGACAGCTGAAGCAGGGCGATCCAGCGCGCCTGCGTAAGGCCGATCTGCCTCAATCGCTCGTCGAGACGCGTCCGCCAGCGTCGGCTGATGCGCCCAAGTTCGATTGCGAAGCCTTCGCCGATGTCCATTTTTTATAGCTTCCTATCAGATAGGGTGCTATCTTAATCCCACCAGCGAAACCTGACAATCAGTAGGAGCGCGATGTATAAAAACGTTCTCCTCGCCTATGACGGATCGGTTGAGGGCCAGTTCGCGCTTCGTGAGGGGGCGCGGCTGGCCAGACTTTGCGAAGCGAATGTTTTTCTGCTCGCGGTCGTCAATGTATCGACCGGGCTCGTCATGGCGGAAGGCGCCATGCCGGGTGCTGTGGAATACGAGCGCGGTGTCTACGAAGATGTGCTGGAGGAAGGGCTGCGCCGCCTCAGGCAGATGGGGTTCAGCCCGACCGGATGTCTCGAAACGGGTGACCCGGCACATCAGATCGCTGCAATGGCAGAAGAGATTGGCGCTGACCTTGTCGTCGTCGGTCACCGTCATCAGAGCAAACTCGCGCGCTGGTGGCACGGTTCGGTGGGTGCAAATCTGCTCGAGAGACTGCAATGCAGCCTGCTGATTGCGCAGTTGGATGACCCGGACGAGTATTCCATCAAAGATAGCTTGGTAGGCTCGATCTAAGCAGCCAACACTACCTTGCGGCGCCTCATATCCTATGCGTATCGAGCATAAGCAAATCAAAGATCTTGAGAAAATCTGATCTCCCCAGCCAGCCTCGGAGTTGACCACAGATGCGATTTCGCCGCATGGCCGATCATCGAGTGGATACGTCCATAGCGACAACCTTCTGCGGCGCTTTCCGGCTGGGCCGGGCTGATTGGCGCACGCCATCGCCGCAGGCAGATGGAGGGATCACAAGCTTGCGCGCCAGCGCCACGATCATCGTCTTGCGCGTGGGCTTGCGGCCGTCGGCCGTGCGCGCCTGGAACCATTGGGCCAGCGCACTGTCCTTCTGGAAGAGGAGAAAGCGCCAGGCCAATTGGATCATTCCATGCCGCACGCGGGCACTTATAGCGCGGCGATCTGGATGAGACCTGCGCGACAATTTGTGGTTCTTCCGCATATTTGGTGCAGGTTGCGGGATTCACGAACGGTGCGAATAAGTTCATAGAGTCGGAATCGCAGTCGACGCCGTGATTTGCCCGTGCTCCATGCCTTCCGCTCGCTGATTTCACCCGAGCTTTCGATTGTCCAAATTCTCCCGCAGGCTGACAGGGTGGTGCTCGTCGCTCGGCCGAAGGCGATGGAAACGTGCTGTCCATGTTGCGGCCGCCGAACCCGCCGCGTCCACAGTCACTACATGCGCCGGTTGACCGATCTGCCGTGGCAGGGGCGGGTTGTCGAAATCCGGCTCCACGCACGACGGTTTCGATGCGCGAATTCACAATGCCCGCGCCGGATCTTCACCGAGAGGCTTCCTGAGACGGTTCAACCGAAAGCCCGGCGCACGGCTCGGCTCGGCGAAAGCCAGCTGGCGATCGGCTTCGCTGTAGGTGGCGAGCCGGGCTCGCGCCTGTCGGACAGGCTCGCCATGCCGGTGAGCGGCGACACCCTGTTGCGGATGATCCGCGCGGCCGGGTTCGAGCCGCCGGAAGCGCCGCGGGTGGTTGGCATCGACGACTGGGCCTGGCGCAAAGGACAGCGCTACGGAACGATCATCTGCGATCTGGAGCGCAACCGCGTGCTGGATCTATTGCCGGATCGAAATGCCGACACGGTCGCATCATGGCTGGAACGCCATCCTGGCATCGAGGTTATCGCGCGCGATCGTGCCGGCGTCTATGCTGAGGGCGCCCGTCGCGGTGCTCCCGATGCAACGCAGGTCGCCGACCGCTGGCATCTTCTCCAGAACCTGGGCGAAGCGTTGCGTCTGGCCGTCGGTCGTCATCGCAAGGCGGTCAGCGCCGCCGGAAAGGCTATGGCGTCCGAGATGGCCGGAAACGCCGAAGCCGAGCCGGAACCACCGGTAGAAACTTCCTCGAAACTTGATTGCCTGCGCCAGTCGAGGCGCAACCAGCGCAGTGAGTTCTATGCTGAAATCCTTCAGTTGCGGGAGGCCGGTCTATCGCCGCGACAGATCGCGCCCCGGATTGGCATGAACGTGAGAACTGTCGAACGCTGGCTTGCAGCGGGCGGTGAGCCCGAGCACCGGCGGCCGCCCTCGCGCTCCGTCCTCATGGATCCTTTTCGAGACTATCTCGAAAAGCGCTGGGAGGAAGGCCAGCACAACGGGCTGCAGCTGTGGACCGAAATCAAGCACCGTGGCTTTGAAGGCAGCAGGGCGACCGTCTACAGGTGGACCGCCGCCCGTAAGGAGCGGTCATCGACCACTCCACCAAATTCGCGGTGGCGGCCGCCATCGCGCCGGAATTGTGCATGGCTCCTGAGCGAAGACCCGACATCTCTCGATGAGCAGACCAAGCGGTTCCTTCACCATCTCCATGAAAATGCGCCGGAGCTTTCGATCGCGGGTGAACTCGCCCGCCGTTTTGCTGCAGTGATACGCGGCGACGATGATGCCGGCCTCGAGCAATGGATCGCCGATGCCACGGGCAGTGAGCTGGCCTCCCTTGCAGCAGGCATCGGCCGTGACATTGAGGCTGTCCGGGCGGCAATCACCCAGCCCTGGAGTACGAGCCCGGTTGAAGGCCAAATCAACCGCCTCAAGACGATCAAGCGCCAGATGTACGGGCGCGCCGCCTATCCACTTCTCCGGAGCCGACTGCTGGCAGCCGCTTGACCCAACCGGACAAAGGGACACCCGAAAAAGTAGTCCCTGCACCAAATATGCGGAAGAACCCTTGTTTGTCGCCGCGCATTACGGCTCGCCGGAGATCTGCACCGAACCGCCTGACAAGAAGCTCGGCAGCTTCGGGTTCCGCAAGAACGCCAAGTTCGCCTACGTCTATGACATGGGCGACTGGTGGGAGCATGAAATCTGGGTCGAAGATCGGGAAGTGGTCAAGGAACGCGGGCGATATCCGGTCTGCATCGGCGGCGCGGGCGCCTGCCCACCGGAGGATTCCGGCGGCCCCGACGGTTATCTCGATCGGCGAGACGACGCCCTTGGCCTGGACACCATGAATGATCTGGCGACCATGGCGGAGTTTGTCGAGCAGGTTGTTCTCAATGGCGACCGCGCCATGCTCGATGACGAAGATACGCGCCATGCAGTCGAGTGCGCGATCGACCGGTCGCGCGCTCGCGCGCCGTTTATCGCCTGCGGGTCTTCTCGGCGGGACGTCAACAAGAGCTTTCGCCAGGAAGAGCACCGGCGGCTGATGCATCAACGGTTGATATGAATGATCGCCGCTGAGGAACCGAAAGCACGGCTCCTTTCCCCTCCCAAGCATTCTGCAAAATTGGATTGAAAGGCAGGCGATGAAGATTGAACTCAAGCTGCGGATCGCCATGGCAGACGGCTGCGTTTGCGAGGAAGGGGTCTGAGTCTCGACAAACCCCATGATCGGCTTGAGGCAATCGGCCTGTCGCTCGCCGAGGCCAAGGATCTGGCCGCCTGCAGGAACATATGGTCGCGGCGCAAGCAGCGAGCTTTGCCGCAGAACGGCGATGCTGCTCACATTGCGGCCGTTCCCAGCGGAGCAAGGCCGCGCGGTGATCGCTTCCGCACGCCATTCAGCGACGTGCCGATTTCCAGTCCGCGGCTGCACCGTTGTGCTTGCACTGCCGGCGAGGGCAAATCCTTCAGTCCGCTGACGGAGCTCTTTTCCGAACACGTCGCACCCGAACTGCTCTATCTCGAAACCAAGTGGGCTTCTCTGGGGCGTCCATCCCATCAACGCCAATGCGATAGGGACACAGCACTGTCAGGCTACATCAGCCAGAATCACTTCAATCTCGAATCGAAGCGACTGTCCCGGTTCGGTGAAGGAGACAGGTTCGTTCCTGCCGTCTTCCGACCTTGCAATAGAACAGGGCTCGATAGACAGCACACCGCAACGGGGCCGCAAGTCCCGCCAAAGCTGAAGCCAGGGCAAGGTATCGGTCGACCAGCGGAACGCGACGGTCGCCCCGCCGCCATCGACGCGGCAGACTACTCGGCCAGGAGGAGCCACGTGCAGAGTCGATTGCGCGGGGGCCGGCTCGTGCCGTGGCAGCGGGCCTGTCAACACGACACCGTCGAGGCTGATCTCGGTGCCCTCCCGATGCAGCGGATAGCCCAGGTTGAAGTGATAAAGCGCCATGATCGGTGCCGGATCTGGTCCGATCACCTCGACTGTATCGACGATCCGGAGCGTCGATCCGCCAATGGGGGTCTCAATACGGCGATGAAGGCGATGGCCGCCTCCGCCCAATGTCCACACGACGAACTCGCCCTCGCAGTAGAGGAGAGGTTCGGCTGTGTTCCAGTCCTCGCCGTAGCCGTTGAGGCGCGCCGGCGTGAAAGGCGCCGAGCCATGCAGGGGATGCCCGTCCGCCGGCTGGCGGATGTGCTCGAACCCACAAGTATTGAGAAAGCCCCCGAAGGCGCGGTTGAAAGCCTTGTCGCCTGCGCCGGCCCCGGCGGACGGAATCCGAAAACCCGCTGGGCTCTGCCATGCGAGTTGAATGCCGCGCCACGACAGGGTGGCGATGTCCATCCCCCGTCCCGCCGTGACCCAGAAATCGAGGCCGCCGCCAGTTGAGAAGGCAAGTGTCTCGATGCCTGCTTCCGGTCCGTCCGAAAGGACGAACCGCTTGACGCTGGCGATCTGCCTCAAATCACCGACAAGCGCGCGGAGCGCTTTCGCCGTGGGTGCCGTCCGTTTCGCTGTCATTGATGCCGGCTTCTATGTCTTCACCACGCGCTGGCCCGATCGATCGAAGAGATGCCATCCCTCGGCTCTCGGCCTGACGTGGATGATGGTGCCGGCTCCGATGCCGTCTCTCAGGGAATGACCTTCGGCCGGCAGCTTGACGGTCAACGGTCCCGCATCGATGGTTCCGAAGACAAAGACGTCCGATCCAGTGTATTCGACGGCGCGGATCGCGAGAGGCGCGGTCCCGGCGAGCGGCTCGGCCGAGACGTCGAAGGCTTCCGGTCGGATGCCAAGCGTATATTCGCCGCCGGTCGGCATCTCGGCTTTCCTTCCGGGCAACGTCAGACCGTTGAAGATTATCGTGTCGCCGTCGACATGGAGGCTGCCCTCCAGAAGGTTGATCTCGGGCGAGCCGATGAAGCTCGCGACGAAGCGGTTGCGTGGCTCCTCGTAGATTTCGCGCGGCGAGCCGATCTGCTGGATGCGTCCGTGATCTAGCAATACGATGCGATCGGCCATCGTCATCGCCTCGATCTGATCGTGCGTGACGAAGATCGACGTCGCGCCGAGCCGGTCGTGCAGTTCACGCAGCTCCAGCCGCGTGCGGGCGCGCAGTTTGGCGTCAAGGTTCGACAGCGGCTCGTCGAACAGGAATACACGCGGTTGGCGCACGATAGCGCGCCCCATCGCGACGCGCTGGCGCTGGCCGCCAGAAAGCTGCGCGGGTTTTCTGTTTTCGTAGCCTTCAAGAGAGAGCATGCGCAGCGCCTCGGTCAGGCGCTCCCGGATCACCGCGTCCCCTGTGCCGCGCATTCGCAACGCAAAAGTCATGTTCTCGGCAACCGTCATGTGCGGATAGAGCGCATAGGACTGGAACACCATCGCCATGTCGCGGTCGCCGGGATCGCGGCCGGTGATGTCCTCGCCGTCGATCGAGACGGTTCCGGCGTCGATCTTCTCCAGGCCGGCGATCATCCGCAGCAGCGTCGACTTGCCGCTTCCCGACGGGCCCACAAGCACCACGAACTCGCCCGTTCGGATCTCAAGGTCGAGCGGTGGAATGACTTCGACGCTGCCGTAGAATTTCTGGAATCCCTGGATAGTGACGTCGGCCATCAATGTCTCCCGCGCCGGCTGGGCCGTATCGGCCTCGAGACGCTCATTTCACGGCGCCCGCAAGCAGGCCGCGCACGATGAAGTTCTGTCCGAGCAGAATGAGCAACAGCGCCGGAACGATCGAGAGCAGCGTTCCGGCGGCCATCTCTCCGTAGCGGATGTCGTATTCCTGCGCGAACGTCGCGATCGCCACGGGCACCGTCATCGTGTCGCGCGACGTGAGGGTCAGCGAGATGGCGAAGTCGCTCCACGAGAAGATGAAGGTGAGCGCGGTTGCGGCGATCATGCCGCCGCGCACGAGCGGGAAGGCGATGCGCCAGAACACCTGCCCGTAGCTGCAGCCATCCATCCTTGCCGCCTGGATCAGTTCGCGCGGCAGCGCCCCGACGAAGCTCATCATCAGGAACAGCGCCATCGGCAGGTTGTGCACGGCATGCGTCATGATCACGGCAAAGTAGGTGCCATGCAGCCCGACCGACGAGAACATAAGGTACCAGGAGCCCACGAAGGTGAGCGTCGGCAGCATGTGGAACAGCAGCGCCCAGCCGAGCAGCGCCCAGCGCACCCAGGGACGCACATTGAGGCAGGTCAGCGTGAAGGCCGCCATCGTCGCGACGACGATGACGATCGCCGTAGAGGCGATCCCAATCACCGCGCTGTTGAGGAGGTTCGTGAGGAAATCGGACTGGCGCGAGAACAGGAGTTCGTGGAAATTAATCCAGGTGAATGGAGAAATGGTGGCGCCGGTGATGATGTCGATCTTGAACTTGAAGGCGTTGGACAGCACCCATAGCGTCGGCCCGAGGATGACCAGCGCATAACCCCACACGACGGTGTTGGCAAGGATACGGGAGCCGAGACGCAACGTCATGACACAGTACTCCGCTGCGCGGCGCGGCGTTGCGCCAAGCCGCGCGCAAGGATGATGACGACGGTGATCGCAAATAGCGTGACGATCGACATCGCCGAGCCATATCCGACCTGGTCCTGGCGGAAGAAGGTGCGATAGATCGAGAAGTTGACGACTTCCGTGGCGGTGCCGGGGCCACCGGACGTCAGAAGGTAAACCTCGTCGAATACTTTGAAGGACAGGATCACGCGAAACAGCAGCGTGACGATGATGGTCGGCATCATCATCGGCAGCACGACGTGACGAATCTGCTGACAACGGCTTCTCGTGTCCATTCGGGCCGCCTCGATGACCTCGCCATCGAGCGACTCGAGCCCGGCCAGCATCAGCAGGAAGACGAAGGGCGTCCAGTGCCAGATGTCGACGAAGATGACCGAGGCGAGTGCGATATCGGGGTTGCCGAGCCAGTCGACCGGCCCGAGTCCCAGAAGCCTGAGAAGCATGTTGGCCAGCCCGAACTCACGCCCCATGATGAGGCGCCACATGGTGCCGATGACGATCGGCGGAACGACGATCGGCAGCAGGAAGATGCCTGTCAGCATGGCCCTTCCGTAGGATCCGGCTGTTCGCACGGCGAGCGCCATCGAGAAACCGAGCACCATCTGGCAGGACACGGCGGTCACGGCGAAGAAGGCCGTATTGCGCACGCCGTCCCAGAACACTTTTTCGGTTGAAAATAGCCGGTGGTAATTGTCGAGGCCGACGAAGGAGAAAGCCGAGGTCGCCTCGCGCCATTCGACATGGAAGAAGCTCAACGCCAGAAGATTGACGACCGGGAACGCGGTTAGAACGATGAACAGTGCGACCGCGGGCAGCAGCGAGATCGCGATCCAACGCTTGTTGCGCCGCTCCTTGTAGCTTGGCTCATTGGAAATCATCGCATCGATCCTGCCCCGGGAGTGACCGCTGGCCGCAGCCGGCGCCGCCTCTCACTACAGATCCGGAAGCTTCGTGACGGCGAAGCCGTTGCGCTCGAGGACGCCGGCCAGATCGGCGGCGGCCTGGTTGAGTGCCTGGGCCGGCGTCATCTCGCCGATTACGGCGCGGTTGAGACTGAGCGCCATGGCGTCGGAGGCCTCCGCGGCCTGCGCAAAGGGTAGACCCATCACCGCGTGCTGGGCATTTTGCGAATAGGCGCCGATGAACCGGAACGCCGCGTCATCGCCAAGATCAGCCCCAGTTATGTCGCCCCTGACCGGTACGCCGCCGGCCCGCACGTAGTCGACCTGCCGCTCCTTGGCGGCAAACCAGTCGAGAAATGCTAGGGCTGCCTTCTGTTTCTCGGGTGGGACGTTCCTTGGGATGCCGGCCACCCAATGGCCGGCGCTCGATGCGACCGTGCCGGCCGGACCGGCGGGCAGCAGCGCGGCGTCGATCTTTCCCACGACGCGCGAAGCATTGGGGTCTTCGAGCTGTCCCCAGGCGGCGATGACGGCAATCGCCTGCGCGCCCTTGCCGGTGGCTAGAAGCTGGATCAGTTCGCCCTGTGCGATGTTGCCGGGTCCGGGAGGGCCTGATTCCGTGGCCAGCTTCACATAGGTTTCCAGCGCCTTGAGGGCTTCGGGGCTGTTGACGACGACATCGGCCTTGCCAGAACCGGCGATCCTGAAGAAGGCCGCGTCATGGCTGAAGAGGTAGGGAGTGAAGTTGTAGACGATCGAGTCTCGGGCGGCACGCGGCACGAAACCATAGGCCTCCCCCTCATTCTGGATTGCCTGTGCGTTGGCGAGGAGTTCGTCCCACGTCTTGGGCGGCTGCAGGCCGAGCTTCGCGTAGATGTCGGTGTTGTAGTAGAGCACCTGCACGTTGCCGTTGACCGGCACGCCCATTAGCGCGCCGCCACCGGCAAATGTGCCGGCCTCGGCGTCCCAGTTTGTCGTGTCGCCGTAGGTCAGCACGCCCTCGGGCAGCCCATAGCCTGCCTGGACGTCGCCGAGGGGGGCGAGGAACCCGCCCGAATAAATCTCGGACAGCCAGAGCGAATTTACGTTGACAATGTCGTAGGCGCCCTGGGCGCCTCGCACGGAGTTGCGGATTTTTTCAAGGAGGCCGCCGAAAGGCGTGACATCGAGCTCGACCTTGTTCCCGGTCTCCTTCTCGTATTCGTCGACCATGGCGACGAACGAGTTGAGCCATGGCGACTGGTTGATCGCCATCGTGATCGGCGGCTGGCTCTGGGCAAGGGCTGCGCCGGCGCCTGCCGCGACGATGAAGGCGGCCGCGCAGGCGCGTAGCATGCTCCGGCGCGAGAATGGGGTGATGAAAGACTGCATTGCGATTTCCTCCCTTTGTTTGATTATTCCGCCGCGGCCGTGTCGAGCGACATCCACCCGAAATATTCCGGCGGCGCATCGTGCTCACGCAGGATGCGGATCGCCGTTTGGCGCAGCCGAGCCTCCACCGCCGGATCGTGAATCGGGTTGAGCTGATTTGGATCGCTCGCATTGTGATAGATCGCGGACTTGAAGGCGCCGAACTTCGTGCCGTCCAGTCCGGGTGGTCGCCGTGCCTCGTTGAGCGCATCATAACGCAGCAGCTTTTGCCCCTTAGTAAAGTCGAATGGTTCGGCCAGCGCGGCTGTCTTCATCTCGTCGCCATTGAAGAAGCCGGTCATGTGGGTCGGCATCAGCGTGTATTCGCCGAGCCGCTCGTCAAAGAGGTTCTCCGGATAACGGAAATAGCTGTATTCGCCATCCGTGACGCCGATCGGCCCGCCGAACATGCCGAAGATGATGGCGTCCGGTCCCGGGGCGCCGGCCATCAGCGGCAACAGCGAGCGGCCGGTGACCTCGGGCGGGCAGGGGCGGTCGAAGATGTCGAGAAGCGTCGGCATCAGGTCCGTCGTCTGCGTCAGCCCAGCGATGCGCGCGCCGGCGCGGTCAGCGAAGCGAGGGTGATGCATGATCAGCGGGATATGCGAAATCTCCTCGTAGTAGGGAGTCAGATTCTTGCCCCACCAGTCGTGTTCGGAAAGCAGGAACCCGTGATCGGTGGTGAGGATAAGGCAGGTATCCTTCCACAGATCGTGCTCATCGAAATAGTCGAGCAGCTTGCCGAAATAGGCGTCGCACATGGCTACGAGCGCCGCATAGTTTGCCCTGATCTCGGCGATCTCGGTCGCGTTCTCTCGGACTGGAGCATATTTGGGCCAGTCGAGGATCGGGCCGTTATAGGCGGTCCGATAGGCATCCTTGTATCGGTCCGGGGCATGGAAGGGTTCGTGCGGATCGAAGCATTCCAGGTGCAGCATCCAGTTGTCGGCGCGGCGGTTGTCGTCCAGGAAGCGGAACGTCCGCTCGAAGCATTGCGGGCCGGGAAACTCCTCTTCCAGCGCAATCTTCTCGCGGTTGATCTGGTGTTGGCGCCGCTTGGGCTCGGTCGGCACGTTGTAGTGCCGATCCGAATACATCTCCTTGAAGCGCTCGATCGGAGGTTCGATCATGGCGATCCACGGGTCGTATTCCTGACCCCGGACGAATTCCCATGTCCGGTATCGGCTGTGATAGGTCGCGCCGCCATCCTCGAAATAGTGGAAATGATCGCTGATCAGGTGAGTGTAGACGCCGGAGGACTTCAGGATTTCCGGCATCGAATTGTCGAAAGGCTCGAGCGGCCCCCACGAGCGGTGCATGAAGTTCAGACGGCCGGTGTGAATGTCCCGGCGCGCCGGAATGCAGGGAAGCGAACCCGCATAGTGCTTGTCGAAGGTCATGGCGCGGCGCGCGAACCGGTCGAAATTCGGCGTCGCTACCTGCTCGCCGCCATAGCAGCCGAGTGCGGTGCGGTTCAGCGAATCGAAGAGCACGAAGATCGCACGCATGCAGTTCCTCCCATTAGCGATCATCCTAGACGCGCCGGAGCGGAGCGGGTAATAGTTCCCGATATATCGGATATAACTGAAATCTATGGATCAGATCTGGCGCATTCGGCACTTCCTGGCAGTGGCCGAGTTCGGCAGCGTCCAGAGCGCGGCGCGCAGCCTCAACATAAGTCAACCGGCGCTGTCGAAATCACTGCGCCTGCTGGAGGAGCATCTCCGGACGCCGCTGTTCGACCGGTCGGCACGCGGCGCCGTTCTCACCGAGATGGGGCAGGTCTTCTACAGACGTGCGCGCGACATCCAGGCCGAATGGGACGGATCCCTGATCGAACTCAGCGCGACGCGCGACGGCGCGCAGGGGGAACTGCGCATTGGAGTCGGCCCGACCTACGCGGCGGTGTTCATGCCAAGGGTGCTGGCCCGACTTGCCCGCGACTATCCAAATCTGCGCGTCTCGGTGCGGACAGGAGTGGGGACCCTGCTGATCCCGGCGCTGCAGGCCGGCGAGATCAGTCTCTACGCGGGCGGCCTCCGGCATCCCGACGAGACAAGGGGCGAAACGCTGGAGGAACTCTTTCTCTACGACCAGTCGAACTGCATAGCGGCTTCAAGCGCCGCTCCGATCGCCGCGCAGACCGACGTCGCAGCCGAGGAACTGACGCGGCTTCCCTGGGTGATACTCAGTTACGACAGCATCGCCAGGGAGCAGATCGACCGACTGTTCAAATTCAGAGGGATCGCAGGTCCGAAGACCGTCGTATCCACGGAATCGCTTGGACTGGCCCTGGAACTGGTGCGGCGGAATGGCTTCCTCACAAGTCTGCCTCGGCCGCTGCTGCACCTCGACGTCAATCCCGACCTGTCGGCGCTGAACGTGCGCGGCTACGAGTGGACAATCAGGAGCGGCGTCACCTATCGCAGTTCGATGCGGTCGCTTGCCCCGGTAAGGTCGATACTGCGCATGCTGAGGGAAGATGTTGCTGGACTGGGCTTGGCTAAGCCGGCTGAAGAGTAGTCGCGTCGCGGTTGCGATAGGCGATTTCGAGGAAGCCGATTGCGGCGTAGAAACATCCCGGATCCACCTTAGCCAAGCCGCCAAGCTGTCTCACCGGGCGGGACCACCTCTGTTGGATTGTCGACGAAGCTACGATCAGCCCCAGCCAAACCGCCTTCCTTGTCGGGCTTGTAAGGGGGTGACTCCGAGACGGCGGGGCGCGGACGATTGCGCCCTCTGTTGCCTCTAGGTCGTCGAAGAAATCATCAATCCAGCCACAGCATGGCTCTGGGACGTAGATCTTGGGTACCGTTTGAACTGAGTTGCCCAATCTCAACTTTGGCGCAGCCAATGTGGCGGCAGGCCGTGCGGCTCCGTCTTAGCGACGATCACGAGATCCGCGTAGAGCGAATTGAGGACAACATTCCGATCGTCCTGGCTGTCAGGATGAGCCTGAACTCTGCCGGAAGGTCGTTGCGCCTTGAAATATCGGCAAAATGTCGTCCAATCTCGAGAACCAAACGTTCCTCCTCCCGGCGCCGGCGTTCTCCGACGGCGCGAATTGCCGCTCGCCACGCACAAATCCGTCATGAACATGACTGATAGCGGGCACGACATAAACGCCGATCAGGTGCGCCGCGTAGCGTGCGCAAGATCGACGGCGATTCGTAGGCGACTTGTGCTCGCCGTGCCGAATCAACAAAACGACAATATCCTTGAGCGACATATGCCTAACCGCCACCGCGACGCCGAACCCGGCGCCCTGCACCGGCCCCGGCGACTGAAACCGAAGCGATCAACACCCATCAGGACGCCGAACCTCATCGGGTCCCGTTCGGTCGCCGAATTCGGTCTGCCCATGCCCGGCTGTGCGACCGCGGCACGAACACTTCCTGGCGGCGCTGTTCCCGCTCTACCGTCGCCCAGGTTCGTCCACCACCGTGGCTGCCGGCGAATAGACTATTCGTTCGCGCGATCGTCTGGGGCCTAATTGCACGCTCGTCGATGTTGGAGTCGATTTCGATGGCGGCGATCCGCCCGAAAGCGTTCCAGCGCCTCCCGCCGGGGTGAGCGCGCAGCGGATCGCCTGGGCGGCTTTGGATTTCCCCGAGGCCTTGCCCAGTTCCGCTCCCATAGATCGAAGAGGCTAGCGACAATGGCCACGAACTTTTCCTGACGCAGCGCGACGCCCAGCAACCTTGCCACGAACCGTGTCATCGACCTACCACAATTCGGTCATGGCGATGATCGAATCCGTCGCGGCCTGCGAGACCACGCTGATGTGCAGGTCCTAGAATTTGCGCCGCAGGTGAGCCCGGCACCCGGCGAGCCAGGACTGCCAAGCGACAGTAGTGCCCAATTCTGACTCTCGGCGAGCGGGGCGGCCATCTAACGGGTCAGCCGAACGCCCTTCCTTACTTTAGAAGCGATAGCGAAGGCCGAAGGTGCTCGCGTTGGATCCTTCACCAAAATCGCCGAAAGTCCCGTCAGCGCCTGACCTATGGTGAAGCTGATAGACGAACTCGACATGCGGAGCCTGCCGAAGCTTGAATGCGACCTCGGGCCCGAGGAATCCTAGAAAGCTCGCGTCGCCGTCGTAGTGGATTTCGCGCGCGCGCTCGATCTCCGTCGGTCCGGTAACGACGCTCAAGCCGGCGGTAAACCCCGGCGCGATTGCCAGGTCGCCAATCACCAAGCCGTGGTGGCGGATCCGTAATCCGGCCCAAAGTTCTCCGCTAGTATCGTCATCGTCGCCAAAACGGATCGCCGCGCCCGCCACGCCGCCAAGGACAAAACCTGCCCCGAGATCTTTGAAATCGCGGCCGTAGATGCCGCCGATCATGAAGTTGTCGGTGTAGTCGGCGTCCCAGAATTGGACGACGCTGCCGAAAGAGCCGCCGGCAAAGACGCCGCCGAAGACATGGATATCGTTCTTCGCGTTTGGCGCTTCAGGGCTGACGAACGGGTCTTGCGTCGCGAGATAGATGAAGGGGGCGTTTTCTCCCGCATGGGCTACGCTCACTGACGCCATCAGCAAGGCTGCAGTGAGGCTGGCTTTGATACCGCTCATCGAATTCCCCCGAATCACACGGCCATACGGAGAGTAAATTTTGACATTTGTCCGACCGCGATCACAACCCTATTCTCGCGTGCTCATGATCGAGACGATAATTTCGCCGGGATTATCGGCGGCCGAGGCCGGGCGGAAACGGCGCCGAGCAAGATTGGCCAGGCGACACTGCGATGACGTGATGCCCGCGGCAGTCGGGTTCTTTACCTTAGCCGCCGGGAAAAGCCGCCGAAATTCAGCGGTCTCTTAAGCCGGTGAATGCGGAATGGGGCACAGGTCAGCGCTCGTTGCTCTCAACGCGTGTCCAAGGTCCGAGAACCAGCGTGGTTCGAGGTCTCCGGTCGGCTACGAGCGCCCTCGTTTCCCACCTGCCCACGGAGAGCGGCGGGTCCCGCTCAGTCCAACGTTTGCCGGAACCGGTTGACAGCCACCGCCATCGCGACCAGCGTGAACAGGCCTAGCGCGCCGACGGGTATTGCCAGATGCGACAGGTCTGCCCCTTTCAACATGATGCCGCGAACGATCCTGAGGTAATGGGTCATTGGCAGCGTCTCGCCAATCCATTGGGCCCAGTCGGGCATGCCATTGAAAGGAAACATGAAGCCCGAGAGCAGAATGTTGGGCAGAAAGAAAAAGAAGGACATCTGAACGGCCTGCAACTGGTTCTCGGCCACGGTTGAAAACGTGTAGCCGACGGCAAGATTTGCGATGACGAAGAGCGTCGTGAGCGCCAACAGCAGTGCAAGACTTCCGACGATCGGAACGTCGAACAGCAGCCAGGCCGCCGACAGGATGAGCACCATCTGGAATGCACCGACAAGAACGTAGGGGGCGATCTTGCCAAGCATGATCTCGACCGGCCTGATCGGCATCGCCAGAAGGCTCTCCATGGTCGAGCGCTCGATCTCGCGCGTGACTGAAAGCGCGGTGAAGATCAGCATCGTCATGGACAGGATCGTGCCCATTAGCCCTGGAACGATGTTGAGATGCGTGTCCCCGACCGGATTGTACCGTCGATGAATTCGGATCTCGTAGGGCGGAGGCGTCGAGGCGAGAGCCGCGGTTGGTCCGATGAGATCGCGTTCGAAAGCCCGCGCTGCGATCCCTTCCAGAGCCCCGACAGCGTTCACAGTGGCGGAAGGGTCCGTGGCATCGGCGATGACGAGAAGCGCGGGACGCTCGCCGCGAACGAGCTGGCGGCCAAAGTCGGATGGTATTTGAACGCCGAACTGAACGGCTCCCGACAGGATCAAGTCGTCGAGTTCGCTTTCACTTGCCACCCTCTCGCGAATGTCGAAATAGCCGGTCGTCCGCATCGCGGCGAGGAAAGACCGTGTGAAGACGCTTTCGTCCTGCGCCAGCACGGCTGTTCGAAGTTCCTTCGGATCGGTGTTGATCGCATACCCGAAAAGAAGGAGCTGGACCAGGGAGATGAAAATCATCGAAATCAGCGTCACCCGATCGCGTCGCAACTGGATGAATTCCTTGACAAGGACCGCCACAAAGCGCCGCCATGCCGCCACCGGTCCTCGCGTGGTTCGCGGATATGTCAGCACCGGGGTCATCCGAAGTTGTCCCGGCCGCGGTCCATCAGGTCGATGAAGACGTCTTCGAGCGTCGGCTTGTCGCGACGCCAACTGTAGCGTTCGTCAGCTCTTGCCGCCTCAGTGGCGCGCATGAGCAGCGCGGGGTCTCTCCCCGCCACATGCAGCGCCGAACCGAAGGGCGCGACCATGTCAACCCCCGGTTGCCCTCGAAGTGTCTCGGCAAGTTGACGCAAGGCGATGCCGGTCACTGTCCAGGTCTCAAGGCCGGACTGCGCAACGACATTCGAAACTGTTCCCTCGGCAAGGAGGCGGCCGTAGGCGATATAGGCTATCTCGTGGCAGCGCTCCGCCTCGTCCATGTAGTGTGTCGACACGAGCACTGTGAGTCCTTCTCCCGCGAGACGATGGATTTCGTCCCAGAAATCGCGTCTCGCCTTCGGGTCGACACCAGCCGTCGGTTCGTCCAGAAGAAGAAGTTGCGGACCCGGCAGAATACTGGCGCCAAGCGCGACACGCTGCTTCCAGCCACCTGACAACTCGCCAGCAAGCTGATGCGCCCGGTTCTCCAGCCCGAGGCGATGCAAGGCATCTCCTGCTGCTCCTCGCGGATCGTCGAGACCGTGAATGCGGGCCACAAATTCGAGGTTCTCGCGGATCGAAAGATCCTCGTAGAGCGAGAAGCGCTGCGTCATGTAGCCGACATGACGCTTGATCTCGTCCGATTGGGTGAGAATGTCGTATCCCAAGCAGGTCCCACGGCCAGCGTCGGGCGTCAGCAGGCCACAAAGCATTCGGATCGTCGTCGTCTTGCCGCTGCCGTTCGGACCGAGAAATCCGTAGATGAGGCCGCGACGGACTTCCATGCTTAGGTCGGAGACGACGGTTCGGCCGTTGAACGATTTCGTCAGGCCGGAAACTTCGATGGCGATGTCTCCCGCAAACGCACCGGCGGCCTTGATTGGTTGCGCAGGACTGGGCAGCGTGGCACGCATAACTACCTCTTCTCCGCCACGGCATCAGGTGTCGGAACCACAGTTACCGGAAGTCCGACGGGCAGGGCATGCTCGTTGCCGATGAGGCGTGCTTCGACCTTGAAGACCAGTTTGGAACGCTCTTCCTCGCTGAAAATGACCGGCGGCGTGAACTCGGCTTCCCTGGCGATAAAAGTAATGCGGCCTTCGATGTCGGGCGCACATCCGTCACAACTCACCAAGATTGCGCCGCCGAGCGAAAGCGCAGAGAGAGCAGGCTCGGGCACAAAAAAACGAACCCGCAGATTGCCGTCAGGCAAGAGGGCCAGCACAGGGGTACCCGCCGGGACGACCTCACCGGCGCGGTAGAAGACATCTTCCACACGGCCGTCCTCGGGGGCCCTGACTTCCGCTTTGGCGAGCCGCTGGTCAGCCTCTGCCAGCGCGGCTTTTGCCGCGTCGACCGCACCTTCGGCCGCGCGAATATCGTTGTCACGGCCACCGAGCCCGGCAGCATCAATCTGCCGCCGAATTTCCTCCTGGGCAGCGCTATTCTGTTGATGTGCCGCTTCGGCCTGCTCGACAAGAGCCTTCGACGCTACCCCCTTGCGGAAGAGTTCGCGCTGACGGTCGAGTTCGATGGCGGAGAGGTGACTTGCCGTTGCGGCGCGGCGCTCCGACGCCCTGAGAACCTCGATCTCTTCAGGCCTCTGTTGGGGAGCCTCGACGTTCCGCAATCTTGCTTGCGCCTCGCGCAAACTAGCTTCTGCCTGCTGAAGTTGTATTTCCTTGAGAGCAGTATCTTGTCTAAACAACGTCTGATTCCGTTGAACGTCATCGCCAGAATCTACGTGCATCCGAAAGATCGTTCCCCCTTCTTCCGCGGAAACATAGATCGTCTGACCCTCGACATAACCTTGGAATCGGGGCAGCGGCGCATCGCTATTCGGGTTCGTCAGGAAGAGGGCTGGCACCGCCACTCCTGCTGCTATCATCAAAAGGCCGGCCCGGCGCATTGTCATATGTCCGATCGCATTGCGCGCTGCAGGAGGTCGAGGTGGGATTCAATCATGGCTCCCAAATCGAGGGGCTCGACGTTTTGGAACAGATCGTTCCAGGTTATAGCCACCAGGACGGATGCGACCGCAAGCTGTGGAAAGCGAACCAGGACATCCGATCCGAATTCGCCCCGCTCACACGCGCGCTGCGCGATTTGCTTCAGGAACTCCATGACAGGATGCACGAGTTCCCGGTGACAGAACGCCGCAATCTCCGGAAATCGGCCGACCTCCGACAGGATGAGTCGCGCGATAATTTCTCGATCCGTTCCGAGAAATTCGTTTCGCACCCAGTGGGAAAGGAGACCAAATACTGTTTGGGCCGTTAAATCCTGCGCCAACAATTCAGTTCGCAAGCTATCGACGGGCAGCACAATGGACGTCCGGATCAGCTCTTCGAACACCGCCTGCTTCGAGGGGAAGTAGAGATAGATCGTGCCCTTGGCGATGGCCGCCCTGGTAGCGATATCCTCAAGACGCGATGCGCCAAGACCTTTCTCGGCGAAAGCGTCCAGAGCCGCACTCAATATTGATTGAAGCCGTGCTTGGCGTTCCTCGTCGGAACGCGCCGCCCGAAATTTCTGAGCCATAGGAGAAAGATAGTGACTGAAAAGTCAGTCAGCAAGGCTCGACATGGCGAGCCTCGCAGAATTTTGCGTCCAGGCTCTTAAGCGGCGCCCGGTTCCAGCAGCGACGCGGCGTTCTTTCCGAGGAAATCGCGCACGCTGGCAGGCGCTTTCCCAGTGAGATCTTTCACAGCATTGGTGCTGACGGCCATATGGCCTTGTGCGATTGCTTCGTCGAAGGACGCGAAGGCTTCGGCCATGGTCAGCGACAATCCGTTGGCGATCATCCCGGCACGAAGGTCATCCACGGTGATCGGGACATAGGCGATCGTCTTGCCAGACAGGTCCGACAGTATCGCAGCGAGATCGGCTTGTGAGACGAGATCCGGACCGGTGACATCATAGGTTTTTGTTCCAGTTTCGTGCATCAAAGCGGCCGCTGCCGCCCTCGCGCAATCTTCGCGGGTGACATAGCCCGCTCGGCCCTGGCCCGTGGCGGCAATCAGTTGGCCCGATTTAATCGCTTGCGGTGCGCTCATCAGGAACAGATCGGTGTAGAGGTTGTTGCGCAGGATGGTATGGGGGATGCCGCTTTCAACCAAAAGAGCCTCGGTTTCCCGGTGGTCAACGGCAAATGTGATTGGCGAGTCCGGGCCCGGGTTGGTAAGCGAGGTGTAGACGATGTGCTCAACACCAGCGGCCACCGCGGCCTCGATCGCGCCATTGTGAGCAACCAGGCGCTTTCCCGGCTCCAGATCGTCGGTACTGATGATCAACAGCCGCTTGGCTCCGGCGAAAGCATTCTTGAGGCCCACCGGATTATTGAAATCGGCGCTGCGCACCTCGACACCTTGCGCGGACAGCCGCGAGAGTTTGTCCACCGACCGCGTCGTAGCGATCACCGGCCCGCCTCCGCCCTCCAGCAGCAGTTCCACAACCCGGCGGCCCAGCTGGCCCGAGGCCCCGGTGACCAGAAACGGCCCGTTCTGCATTGCTGTCATGATCTTGCTCCTTCAAGTTCAGATTTGATTTGGTGTCGCATCAGCCAAAACGGAATGCGGATTCGACCGCGCCCATTACCGCATCGTTCAGTACCTTGACGCCGATATCTGCTCCGGCAGCTCCCGCCACAACATGCAGCGGCAGGAAATGCTCCTCTCGGGGGTGGGCATCGCGGGCAGCGGGCGCGCGCGTCCAATCCACCAGCGCCGCATTGCGCGCTGCCGGATCCGGGTCGGTCACCGCCCCGGTCAGCCAGTCGTCAAAGACCTGCGACTCCGACTCCACGTCCTGCGTCCCGCCGCGCATCCTCTTCATCAGCACGCCCATATTGTGATAGCTCATACCGCTGCCCAGGATCAGCACGCCCTCGTCACGCAGGGGCTCCAGGGCGGCTCCCATCGCCAGATGCGCCGCCGGGTCATAATCGACACGCAGCGACAGTTGCACCCCCGGCACGTCCGCCTCGGGAAATACCAGCTTCAGCGGGATGAATACCCCGTGATCATAGCCCCGCGCGGCGTCGCCCCGCACCGAAAACCCCGCCAACCCAAGCAGCTTCGTGACCCGATTCGCCAGATTCGGTGATCCCGGCGCGGGAAAAATCAACTGATAGGTATGTGCCGGAAATCCGTAATAGTCGAACAGCAGCGGCGGCTTTGCTCCGGTCTGCACCGTGACCTGCGCTTCCTCCCAATGGCCCGAAATTACCAGCGCGGCTGTGGGCTTTTCCGGCAGGCTGGACTGCAGCCCGCGCAGAAAGCTCGCCATCCGGTCCCAGGTGTGCGGAGGATCCCAATCCATGAAAAAGCACGGTCCCCCGCCATGCGGGATGAACAGGGTGGGCATCCTGCTCACGCCAGCGCTCCTTTCGGCTGGATCGGAAGCTTGGCATAGCGGCCCCAGACAACAAACAGCGCCAGCGCCAGCAAAATGGCGTTGATTGGCCCGACTGTTGCAATATCGCCTTGCGATATGTGAACGGGCACCGCCAGGATTTGAATGATGGCAAATCCCAGCGCGGCCAGCGGCGTGAGCATCGGTCGTATGCGGGTGAAGGCAGGCAAGAGAACACCAATTGCACCGGCCAGCTCCGCCGTTCCGATAAACCGGACCAGCCATGACGGAACATTACCCGGCCAGGTCAGCATTCCCGCAAGGTCGGACAGAGGCATGGTCACCTTCATGAATCCGGCCGCCCCGAACACCAGAGCGAGCAGGACCTGGGCCGTCCACAGCGCGATGTTCAGGTTCCTGGCCGACATCGCTTCCCTCCATAGTGCGTTTTGAATACTTTCATCCTATTCGTAATCAACGCCATGGGAAGTAGGCACGTGCGGATAAGTATGTTACCTGCGTGTAACCATGAAAGGTGAAGCCGTGAATGTTGATATCTCGATCGATGCCGCCGGGTCCATCGCGCCCGACCTCTGCCCGGTACGACCGCTTCTGGACCGGATGGCCGACAAGTGGAGCCTGCTTGTGATCGCACGATTGGCTGAGGCGCGGGGGAGGCGACTGCGGTTCTCAGAATTGATGCGCGCGGTTGGAGGGGTGTCGCAGCGCATGCTGACCACGACTCTCCGCAACCTCGAGCGCGACGGGCTTGTCATCCGTGAAGTGTTCGCGGAAGTCCCCCCTCGGGTCGAGTACGAGCTGACCGAAAGAGGAAAGAGCTTTCTCATTCCGGTTCGTACGCTGATCGGCTGGCTGGAAGCCAACTGGCCTGACATACAGCGCAATCGCGAACTCTACGACAAGAATGAGTGAAATAGCCACTCTTCTGCTGATGCACTTGATCGATGCTTGTGCATATATTTCGACTGAGAGTTCTTGGCGTGGAGGTCGCCCGCGTCTGAAAGGCGAGCAAGCTTGACGCCGAAATTTTGCAGAGACTGGCGACGATGCCGCCGTGCAGCACCCTGATCATCCGATTGCCAATCTGATGTTCGGGAAAGCAAAGCTTCAGGACGACGCAATCTGTGGCTTTCATTAACCGGACAAAAGGCGGAAATCGCGCCGAACCAAACCGTCCTAACCATTGCAAAATCCAGGGCGCCGCCGCCGGCATCGTTCAGCCGCTCGCCATGGTCCTGCTGTTCCAGGTCTTTCCGGCAGACCAGCGCGGCGCCGCCATGGAATCTTAGCTATTCAGTAGCACGCTATCAATAAGAATGCTAAGACTTGGATCCGAGCAAAGAGTTTGCCGTGGAACTTGGCCGGGTCGGACGCCATTGGCGAACGCACTTTTACGCGCGCGTGAAGCATCTGGGGCTGACGCAGACGCGGTGGATCGCACTTCTGCATCCGGATCGAGCCGTGCCTCGCGCGAATTCGGGCGTCAGTGACTTGGAAACGAACCATGCAAATCCAACCGGCTCACGCCGGCTCTTCCGAGCAGACCCGGCAAGCGTTGATCCGCGCCGCACTGGAGCTGTTCGGCGGGCAAGGGTTTTGACGGTACCTCGACTCGCGAAATCGCCGACAAAGCGAAAGCCAATATCGCCAGCATCGCCTATCATTTCGGCGGCAAGGAAGGCCTCCGGAATGCCTGCGCAGACTTTATTGTCGAGACGATCCGAGGCGAAGCCGCACGCGCGTTCCCCTTCGACGGTCATGATCCGGTCACTGCCGCCGACCCGGGCAGTGCAGCTGAGGAATTGCGCGTGGCACTGGAAACCATGGCCAATTTCGTAATGAGCCGGCCGGAAATGTTGTCGATTGTCCAGTTCATACTCCGCGAGATGGCGCATCCGACTTCCACGCTGGACCGAATCTATACAGGCGTCGTAGAACCGGTTCACCGCCACCTGTGCCAGTTGTGGGAAACGGCGACGGGCGAGCCCGCCGAGGAAGATACAACACGCATCACAGTCTTCACGCTGATAGGCCAGGTGCCCTATTTCCGTATCGGTCGCGAGGTGGTGATGCGGCGGATGAATTGGCAAGCGATCGGTCCCCGAGAGTCAGCCCTGACCACGGCCGCCGTCATAAACAACCTCGACGCAATGCTACGGCAACGTGCGAGCGACTGCCCTTGAGCTTCCCGCGCGCAAAACCCATCACGTCCCTGACAGAGCTGGTCTTGACGCTGATTTGAAGGTAGTGGGCTGGCAAGCCATCTTCCTTTTCGACGGTTAAGGCATGTTTACAGTCATCGGATTGCAAGGAAAGCGGTGTCGAGATTGAGGAGTGCGGCAAGCAAGCATCGGTCTTTTCGTAACGGGTTGCGATGCGTCGGAATGCCTTGAGATGGCAGAGAAGTTCTCGATGAGATGGCGACCCCCAGCGAGCCTTCGGCGATAAAAAAATTACCGGCCTCATCGTTTGGCCGCACCGATCTGGAAAATAAGTGCGACTCCATGCATTCGACAAGCCATGGGTGTCGCTGCAAAATCTCAGTCGAAGTGCCCGCCCTCTATGTGCCGGTGGTCGCATATGCAGAGTGGTACTTCAAGGTCTCCGAAACTTCACAATGGATTGTCTGGGCGTGACGCCCAACAGCTTTTCACCGACTGACGCTTTCCTGTCCGTCCGGCTGGGACGCCCAATCGACGCTGACGACGACAGACATTCCCGGCGCGAGCCGCTCGGCCAGCGCCTGTCCGGCGTCGATCTCGATGCGAACCGGAAGGCGCTGCGCGACCTTGGTGAAGTTGCCGCTGGTGTTGTCCGCCTTGATGACGGCGAACTCGGAACCGGCGGCGGGCGAGAAGCGAGTTATATGCCCGGTGAGCTTGACATGGCCGAGAGCGTCGACCGCGAAGGTCGCCTTTTGCCCGGCTCTCAGGTTCGCCACCTGCGTCTCCTTGAAATTGGCCATGACCCATTGGCGGTCTGGCACCAGGCTGGTGAGTTGCGAGCCGACCGCGACATAGGAGCCGACCGAAGTGCCGACGGTTCCGAGCCGTCCATCCTCGGGCGCGACGATGCGCGTATTGGCCAGGTCGATTTCGGCCAGTTCGACCGCCGCGGCCGCTTGATCGACGTCGGCCCGCAGCGCCTGTCGCGCCACCAGAACCTGATCCAGCGCCTGCTTCGAGACTTCGAGCCTGGCCTTTGCTTCCAGCACCGCCGCTTCGGCCTGGCTGACCGAATTGCGCACCACGTCGACATCGCTCTGTGTCGAAAAGCCCTTCGCCACGAGCGCTTCGCTGCGTTCCATATTCGCGCGCGCAAGCTTCGCCGCCGCCTTGGCGCTGGACACGCCCGCCTCGCTCAACTTGATGTTGGCCTGTGCGCTCGCCTCCTGCTGGGTCGAGGCCGCCAGGGCGGCCTGCTTGCTGGCGAGCGTGGCCTTGGCCTGGTCACGCTTCTGGACATAGATGCGGTCGTCGATGCGCACGATCAGATCGCCTTTCCGCACGGCCGCGTAGTCGGTGACCGGCACCTCGGAGACATAACCGGTGACCTGCGGGCTGAGGATCGTGACGTTGCCGCGCACATAGGCGTTGTCGGTATCTTCGACGGTTGTTTCGAACGGCGGCAGGCGCCAGGCGAACAGGATCAGCAACACGCCGACAACGCCTGCTGCCAGTGCGACATAGGTGGAAGCGGACTTTAGAAGATTGGGCATGACTGAACTCGATTAGACTTGGCGCGCCGGCAATGGCGCTGTCCTGACGATGGCGGAAAAGTGCTTCCAGCCGATCTGGGTGAGCAGCACGGCGACGGCGGAGGCGGAGGCGCAGCCGATGACGAAGAAGGCATCGGCATAGGCCCGTGCATAGGCTTCCTGGGTCGCCTGCTGGGCGAGCAACGCCAGGCCTTCAGCCTGTCGCAGCGTCGGATCGGTCAAGACCTTCGCGTAGGCGCCACCCAGTTGCGCGACACGTTGCGCGATGAAGGCGTTGGTCATCGTCAGGTGCTCGACGATCGCGGCGGAATAGAATTTTTCGCGGATGGTGACGAAGGTGCCAAAGATGGCCGACCCAGTTAGGCCGCCGATGCTTTGCGTGAACAGGAACACCACGACGAAGGACAGAATATAGTTCATCCCCCGCTTCAGCGCGCTCACGAAGCCCATCGCCATGGCCGGCGCCAGGAAGAGCGCGCTTGCAACCGAAATGAGTGCCTGGCTGACGTACATCTGCTCCGGACGGGTGGTCACCGTCAGGCGTGAATCCATGAAGGCGCCGATGGCGAGAAGCGTGAGCGAGACGGCGTGGATCGCCGGCTCGCGACCCGGCTTCATGATCGAGGCGCACAGAACGCCGCCGCCCACCGTGGCGGCCAGGATGACGGCATAGAGCGTGAACTGCTGGTCGTTGAGCAGGCCGACCTGCTGGAAAAAGCCGCTGATGCCGCTGGACTGCTCCGTCATCAGCATCCTGAAGAGCATCAGCACGGCGCCGAAATGCAGGACTTCCGGCGACAGCAGCCACTTGATGTCGAGCAGCGGATATTTGCGGTTGAGCTCTATGGCGGCCACGATCGCGAGGCTGGCTATCGCGAGAGCGGCAAGCCATCCCAGCCAGGGCGCCTCGAACCACCAGTAGTAGCGGCCCATGGTGAGCATCACGGCCAGGGACCCGAAGCCGACTGCCAGGAACAGGTAGCTGACCACATCCATGACGCCGACGACCTTCACCCGCGGCGGCGAGTTGAGCGGCAGGGTATAGATCAGCGCCAGGCTTATGAGGGCGAGGCCGACCTCGATCAGATAAATCGGCTGCCAGCCGCCGAGGTCGAGAAGGGCCGGCGAAATCATGCGGGCGATCGGCGCGCCGATGCCGATGTTGACCATGGCGAGCGGCATGCCGATGGTCATCTTGCGCTCGGGCGGAAAGCATTCGAGCAGATAAAGGAAGCTGAGCGACGACATGGAAGCCGCCGCGACGCCGGCGAAGAAGCGCGCCACGATCGCCGTGCCGATCTCGTTGGTGAAGAGATGCAGTCCGTTGACGACCAGGAACACGACGATCGCGATCTCGGCGAAAGTCCTCAGCCCGTACTGCGCCCTGATCTTCACCAGAAGCAGCGACAGGCTGACGTTCGGCGCCATGTAGGCGGCGGTCAGCCATAGGGACTCGTTGACCGTGGCGGAGAACTCGCCCGACACTTGGTAAAGATTGACGTTGACGAAGTTCAGGCCAAGCCCGTAGGTCGTCGCGATAAGCATGGAGGTGAGGCCATAGAGCAGCGCGACCAGCGGCGGCTTCGGCACATAGGGTGCAGGCGCCGGCAGCGTGGCGTGCGGGCCGGGAGGACCTCTAAGCGCCCGTCTCAGCCTGACGCCGAGCGGTCTGCGCCGGCTGGTTCCGCTGGCGCGGTTCGGACTGCGGGGCTCGGGCGTAGGCTCGAGCGCCTGAGCCGCCATGTTTTCGGCCTCAGTGCGCGCAAGCTCGGCCTGCGAGTGCGTGGACTGTTTACCGCTTCGCGCCTTCGCGAGGGGCGACGGCTTGGCCGGGATCTCAGCCGTGTCGGACATGCTGTCTGCCTCGCCTGACCTATTCCGCCAGTACCAGAGCGGCGGCTTCGAGATTGCCGGCCATGTGCTTCAAGACGCCGTGGAAGACCTTGAGGTCGGCATCTTCGATATCTGAAAGCACCTCCTGCCGGATCTGCTGCACCATGCCGTCGACGATGTTTGCCTTCGCGACGCCCTCACGCGTGAGAACTGCCTGCTTGGCACGCCTGTCCCCTTCGACCTTGCATCGCTCAATCAGTCCCTGTGCTTCGAGACCGTCGATCAGCCGAACCAGCGTCGCCGTCTCGATCTCCAGTTCCTCGGCCAACTCTTTCTGGTTAGCAGCGCCACCTTGAGCAATGCGCAGCAGCGTCCGCGCCCGAGCGAGCGTAAGCCCGTGTTCAAGCACACGGGCATTGAACAGCGTCCGCATCTTGCGGCTGACGATCGTCATCGCCTCAAGAATGTCCGCTCGGATTCCGGATTCAATACGCATTGGTAAGCATGTATATTAATAGCTACCTGCTCATATGGCGTCTACCTATATTGGATCAGCCCCGCTTTCAAGAGGGAACGTCGAGGTCGGCAATTTTGCGATTTCAAAAATTCGCCCGTCCGCGGAAAGGACCACCAGATGGACCTTGTTGCATGGATCATGCCTTTGCTGGTTAGTGAGGCCATCCATACCGGACAGGGTCGCCTGAATGCCGCACAAGTTCAATGACGCACGCCGCCATGTTTTGCCCATGCAGCGCTATCGGCTGGCGAACTGGACAGAATACAATGAAGCTCTTCGTCGTCGTGGAGATCTGACGATCTGGTCCGAGGATGGCGTGCGTGTTTCGCTAAATCCCGGACATACTGGATTCTGCCGCCTCTTTTTGCTAGCGAGACATCATGAACAACCGCCTCCCACCTGCTTGGTCAAAGCACATCAAGCCCGCGCCTGCGCCGAACGCGAAGGGGCCGATAGTGAAACCTACGATGAACCTGCAGAAAGGAAATGCTCAATCGCGTGCGCAGGCCGACGACGCGCTGCTGAAACAGGCATATGTCCTTCAGCAGGCAAAGCGGCTTGACGAGGCTCAGGACCTGTGCCTCCGGGTTCTGACGCGCACGCCAAACCATCCGCTCGCGTTGTACATCCTGGGGACCTTATATCTGGGTTATGATGATGAGATGGCCTTGCGATATTTCGCGCGGGCGGTCGGAGAGGAACCTAAAAACCCCTACTATGAGAGCGGCGGTGCAAAATTAGTCCACGGTAGCGGCGGGATCGTCCCGCTTCGGGCGGCGTAAAAGCCGGCCACCTATTTTCCTTCTGCGACGAATGCAGGAGGGTTGGGGATCTACACCGTGGAATTATATCTGAAGGTCCGTCTGGCTTGCTCGGAAGGAATGAGCCGGCGTCAGGCTGCAAAGCATTTCAACATATCGCGCGATAGCGTGGCCAAGATGATGTCGTATTCGACGCCGCCGGGCTATCAGCGTCAGTCACCGATCCGGCGGCCTAAGCTGGATGCGTTTGTTTCGACGATCGATCACTGGCTTGATGAGGACATGAAGGTGCCGCGCAAGCAGCGCCATACGGCCAAGCGGGTGTTCGACCGGCTTCGTGGCGAGTGTCGCTTCACCGGCGGCTATACTATCATCAAGGACTACATGCGCGAGCGGGAGCAGCGTCGCCAGGAAGTGTTCGTGCCGCTGTCGCATCCGCCAGGGCATGCGCAGGCCGATTTTGGCGAGGCGATGGTCGTCATTGGCGGTGTGGAGCGGAAGGCGCACTTCTTCGTGCTCGACCTGCCGCATAGCGACGGCTGCTATGTGCGGGCCTATCCGGCGGCTGTGTCGGAGGCATGGGTGGACGGCCATATCCATGCGTTCGCCTTCTTCGGCGCAGTACCGCAATCGATCGTCTACGATAACGACCGCTGCCTCGTGGCCAAGATCCTGCCCGACGGCACCCGCAAGCGCGCTACTCTATTCAGCGGGTTTCTGTCCCACTACCTGATCCGGGATCGTTACGGCCGGCCTGGCAAAGGCAACGACAAGGGGAACGTCGAGGGTCTCGTCGGCTATGCCCGTCGCAACTTCATGGTGCCGATCCCGCAGTTTGCGACATGGGAGATGTTCAACGCCTGGCTTGAAGAGCAATGCCGCAAGCGCCAGCGCGACAGGCTGCGCGGCGAGAACGAGACAATCGGGGAACGGCTACAGCGCGATCTGGCCGCGATGCGCGCGTTGCCGGCCTCGCCCTTCGATGCCTGTGATCAGGCCAGCGCCAAGGTAACGGCCCAGTCGCTTGTCCGCTACAAGACCAACGACTATTCCGTCCCGGTCGCCTATGGCCATCAGGATGTCTGGGTCCGGGGCTATGTCGACGAGGTGGTGATCGGCTGCCGCGGCGAGATCATCGCTCGCCATCCCCGAAGCTGGGAGCGGGAAGACGTCGTCTTCGACCCACTGCATTACCTGCCGCTGATCGAACAGAAGATCAATTCGCTGGATCAGGCTGCACCTCTCCAGGGCTGGAACCTGCCCGAAGAGTTCGCCACGCTGCGCCGCTTGATGGAAGGCCGTATGGCAAAACATGGCCGGCGTGAGTACGTGCAGGTTCTTCGCCTGCTGGAGAGCTTCGAGCTTGCGGACCTGCATACGGCAGTGAAGCAGGCCCTTCAACTCGGAGCAATCGGCTTCGACGCCGTCAAGCATCTGATCCTGTGTCGGGTGGAGCGCCGGCCGCCGAGACTGGACCTGTCCATCTACCCATACCTGCCGAGGGCGACGGTCGAGACGACATCGGCGAAGGCGTATATGCGACTGCTTTCCGCGCATGGGGAGGAAGCGGCATGAGCACTGACGTGCCCGAGATCCTGCTCTCCCATTATCTCAAAGCCCTCAAGCTTCCGACCTTCCAGCGCGAATACCAGAAGCTGGCTCGGCTATGCGCCACCGAGGGCGTCGATCATGTCGGATACCTCACCCGGCTTTCCGAAAGGGAGATGATCGAACGGGATCGCCGCAAGGTCGAGCGCCGCATCAAGGCGGCAAAGTTCCCGGTCGTCAAAAGCCTGGACAGCTTCGACTTCACCGCCATCCCGAAGCTCAACAAGATGCAGGTGTTGGAACTGGCGCGTTGCGAATGGATCGAGCGGCGCGAGAATGTCATTGCGCTTGGTCCCAGCGGCACGGGAAAGACCCATGTGGCGCTCGGCCTCGGCTTGGCTGCATGCCAGAAGGGCCTGTCCGTCGGCTTCACGACAGCCGCTGCGCTGGTCAGCGAGATGATGGAAGCGCGCGACGAGCGGCGTCTGCTACGGTTCCAGAAACAGATGGCCGCCTACCAGCTTCTCATCATCGATGAGCTGGGCTTCGTGCCGCTCTCCAAGACCGGCGCGGAATTGCTGTTCGAGCTGATCTCGCAACGCTACGAACGGGGTGCCACGCTGATCACCAGCAATCTTCCGTTTGACGAATGGACGGAAATCCTGGGGTCCGAGCGTTTGACCGGCGCGCTGCTCGACCGCATCACCCACCACGTCAACATTCTCGAGATGAATGGCGACAGCTATCGCCTCGCGCAAAGTCGCGCCCGAAAGGCCGGCTGAACTACCCTCCAAAAATCGCCGCGCACGCATAAGACCCCCGCTCGGGCTACGCCCTCCCGGACGTCTCATGCGCGCGCCGAAGTGGCCGACTTTTACGCCGCCGCGTGGCCTGATTTTACTCCGCCGTTGACAT
>NZ_MDET01000025.1 GCF_002075885.1 Manganibacter manganicus | reverse complement strand
TGGCCTGCTGCCGGTTTCGTGGACACCGAGATAAGGTGTTTAACGGAACTGGAGAGAGGGAATGCAGAGAAGGAAGTTCAGCCGCGAGTTCAAGCTTGAGGCAGTGAGACTGGTGAAGGATCGGGGCGTTGCGGTTGCGCAGGCCGCCCGTGATCTGGATCTCCATGAGAACGTGCTGCGCAAATGGATCAGGGATCTTGCTGCCGATCCGCAGCATGCCTTTCCCGGTCATGGCCAGATGAAGCCGGAGCAGCTCGAGATCGACCGGCTGCGCAAGGAAGTCGCCAAACTGAAGGCGGAGCGCGACATCCTAAAAAAGGCCGCAGCCTACTTCGCGAGGGAAGCGATATGAGGTTCGCTTTCATCGCGAGGCACCGGGGCATCTGGCCGGTGGCATGGCTGTGCAGTGCACTGGATGTATCCCGCTCAGGCTTCCATGCCTGGCTCAACCGTAGCCCCAGCGTCCGCTCGCGGCACGACGAGATACTCGTCTCCCGGATCGACCGCAGCTTCAAGAGCAGTGACCGCACCTATGGCGCCCGTCGTGTCTGGCATGACGTCCTGGCCGAGGGTCTGTCCTGCGGCCTGCATCGCGTCGAGAGGCTCATGCGGGAGAACGGGTTGCGTGCCCGGCCGCGCCGCCGTGGGCTGCCGAAGGACGCCGGCGAGCGGACCGCCGTCTCGGACAACCTCCTCGACCGCGCCTTCGAGGCATCGGCTCCGAACCAGAAGTGGATCGCCGACTTCACCTACATCTGGACCGCCGAAGGTTGGCTCTACGTTGCCGCCGTCGTCGACCTGTTCTCCCGGCGCGTCGTCGGCTGGGCGATGAAGGCGGAGATGACGGCCCAACTCGTCACCGACGCCCTCATCATGGCGATCTGGCGCAGAGGAAAACCCGATAGCCTGCTTCATCATTCGGACCAGGGATCGCAATACACCAGTGAGCAGTTCCAGCGCCTGATGGCTGACCACGGCATCACCTGTTCGATGAGCCGGTCGGGCAACGTCTGGGACAATGCTGCGATGGAGAGCTTCTTCTCGTCGCTCAAGACAGAGCGGACGGCCCGCAAGGTCTACAGGAGGAGGGACGACGCCAGGGCGGATGTGTTCGATTACATCGAACGCTTCTACAACCCTCGGCGACGGCACTCGACACTGGGCTATCTCAGCCCCGTCGAGTTCGAGGAGCAAGCTATGTTAGCTTAACCTGGTGTCCGAAAAACCGGCAGCAGGCCACCATCTGAATGTTTTAAGATACACGGCAATCGGTCATTTGCTTGTGCGACGCTTACTTCGAATTATTTTCTCTCTCGCGCCTTCTTCCAGGCCGCATTAATTTCATTATCCGGAAAGGCGTCTCATACCCCATTATCCTCGGAGGCAGAACGTCACGGCGATCGCCTCGACTTATGTTGAGTTTCAACGATAAGAACTTCGTCGCATATGTCACAAGAACATGGTGGTTCCAATGAAGTCCATAAAGCGGACGGGAATTTGGCTGGGTTTATCGGTCTGCGCGGGTCTTGGCGCCTACCTCGGCGGCCTGCAGGTATTCGGCAATTTCCATGCAGTCGTCCCAGGGCAACTCTATCGGTCAGCACAGCCCAGTGCTGCAGACATCCAGACCTACGCCCAATCATACGGCATCCGGACGATCGTCAATCTGCGTGGCGCTGCAAAAGGAGCCGACTGGTACGAAGCCGAAGTGCAAGAGTCGAAAGCACTGGGAATCGTCCACATTGACTACCCGATGTCGGCAAGCCGGGAGTTAACACAAAAGCGCGCGGCCGAGCTTGTCTCGATCCTTGCGCTGGCGGCAAAGCCGATCCTGATTCATTGCAAAGCCGGAGCCGACCGGAGCGGACTGGCTTCCGCACTCTATGTTGCAGCCGTGGGCAAGCGAGGTGAGACAGCATCTGAAAATCAGATTTCACTCCGCTACGGTCACATCTCGGTTCCGCTGAGTCCCACTTACGCAATGGACAGGACTTTCGAGGCGCTCGAACCTTGGCTCGGCTTTCACGGATCCTGATTTCCATCAATCCGACGCCCTTCCTCTACATGATGGCGCCTCGCTGGAGAACGATTCTTGAGCCACGTTGAGAACCGCGAACGGTACGACCCCATTGCGCAAACCTTTCACTGGCTCACCGTGGCGCTGGTTCTGGCCGCCTATATATTGAGCGAAGGCGGTCCCGAAAGTCGGGTCTTTTCGACCGAAGTGGACGGCGTCAGGCGTATACACGAAACGCTTGGATTGCTGGTCTTCGCGGTTGTGGTGCTGCGTCTAATTTGGCGCATGATCGAGCAGCCGCCTGACCAGAGGCAGGGCCCTGGCTGGATGGTAGCCTCGTCGCGCCTCGTCCATTGGCTTCTCTACGTTCTGCTCGTTGCGCTGCCGCTGACCGCGATCTTCGGCAGCTGGTGGGAAGGCCATCCGGTCACCCCCCAGGGCTTCGACATTGCTCCGTTGGTCAGTGAAAATCACACCCTCGGACAGTTTGTCTTGTTGTCTTGGAAATTCACACCACGCTTGGCAATGTCATTCTATGGCTAGCAGGTCTGCATGCGGCGGCGGCGCTTTTCCATCATTATTACTTACGTGACGGGATATTGAAATCGATGCTGCCTCGATGGCAGCAATCCATCGACAAGTGACTGTAGAGGACGTCGGTTGGACCATGTCGGTTCGAACCGCTGTTTGCAAACGGTGGATCGCGGCAACCTCGTCGATCGGTCGCAAAGTTAGGCAAGGCAGCACCAATTGCGTCTGCGCCCCGTCGTTCTCCGTAACCGGATACGTTCAAATTTGTTTCGGCACAGCCGTAACTTTACGATTGGTACGGCTGAAGCGCCTTTCTTACCAATCCGTAAGGCGGCGGACAGAGCTTCGTGAGTTGCCCTTGATAGCGGTTGTGTGCGGCACAGCTCCCGCGTGCCGGACACAACCGCCGCCATACGCGGCCTTTCCAAGGATCGACCGATGAAACAGAACTCACTCGCCACCCTCTTCGCCCTCGGCGTGCTTGCCGCGCTCGCCTCGCCGGCACTCGCCGCGACCACGCCTTGCGAGACAGCTCTGAAGGAGCTGCGCGCCGCGGAAGCTAAAGCCGGCCTGAACGATGCCGATAAGGCCAAGATCGCCGACCTGGAAACAAAGGGCGTCGAACGCTGTAATGCCGACGACGACAAGCGCGCCGACGAATTCTTCGGCCAGGCCATGAAGGTGATCGGCAAATGACCCACGCACATTTTTCCCAAACCCCGGTGGCCGGCGGGCGGCCGGCACTCGAAGCAGCCAATCGCGTTCCCGACGTGACGGTAGCATTCTGGCTGATCAAGCTCCTGGCCGTCACCATGGGCGAAACGGCCGCCGACTACCTCGCGGTCAATCTCGGCTTAGGCCTCACCACGACCTCGCTCATTATGACGGCGGTTCTCGTGGCCGCCATGATGCTGCAGTTCGCCCAGAAGCGCTACGTGCCATGGGCCTACTGGCTAGCCGTCGTTCTCATCAGCATCGTTGGCACGCTGATTACCGACAATCTCGTCGATAATTTCGGAGTGACGCTGGAAACCACGACCATCGCCTTTTCGGCGGTGCTGGCTGCCACATTCGCGATCTGGTTCGCCAGCGAGCGCACGCTCTCGATTCATTCCATCTTCACGACCCGTCGCGAAGTCTTTTATTGGCTGGCGATCCTGTTCACTTTTTCGCTCGGCACGTCGGTCGGCGACCTCCTGGCCGAACGCTTCGGTCTGGGCTACCTGACCACGGGCATCTTGTTTGGCGCCGTCATCGTGGCAATCGCTTTCGCGTATTATCGGCTCGGCCTGAACGGCATCGCTGCCTTCTGGCTCGCCTACATCCTGACGCGGCCGCTCGGCGCCTCGTTCGGCGACCTGCTTTCGCAACCCCGCGAATATGGCGGCCTTGGCTTCGGCACCACCTACACCAGCCTGCTCTTCCTCGGCTGTATCGTGGTCACCGTTGGCTATATGAGCCTGACTTTCAACCGCGAAGACAGTGGAGCTATCGCCCTCGATGCGGAGTAGCGTAGAAGGCGGTTCTCGCGAAACTCTCGGCGCAGTGGTAGGCTCGCCGCACGTCAAACCGTTCGGACAGAGAACGCCAGCCATGCGGCTACTTATCGTCGAGGATGACCAGCGAACCGCCGACTACATCGTCCGTGGTCTGACGGAGGCCGGGCACATCTGCGACTGCCTCTCCGACGGCCACGACGGGCTGTTCGCGGCGACGCGCGATAATTACGACGTCATCGTCGCCGACCGGATGATCAAGGGATTGGACGGCTTGTCGATGGTCAAGGCGGCGCGCGCCGCGGGCGTTGCCACGCCCGTCCTGTTCCTGACTGCGGTCGCCGGCATCGACGACCGCGTCGAAGGGCTCGAGGCGGGGGGCGATGACTATCTGGTCAAGCCCTTTGCCTTTTCCGAACTGCTTGCCCGCATCAACGCGCTCGGCCGCAGGCCGCCCGCGCAGGAGCAGAGAAGCATCCTGCGCGTGGCGGATCTCGAAATGGACCTGATACGGCGCCGGGTAATACGACAAGGCCAGGCAATCGACCTCCAGCCGCGCGAGTTCAAACTGCTGGAAATGTTGATGCAGAGTGAAGGCCGCGTCATCACCCGGACGATGCTGCTCGAGCGCGTCTGGGATTTCAACTTCGATCCCAAAACCAGCGTTGTCGAAACCCATATCAGCCGCCTGCGAGCAAAGATCGACAAGCCCTTCGAAACGCCCCTGCTCCATACCGTACGCAACATCGGATACAGCCTGCATGCGCCGGCTTGAGCTTTGGCGGAGCACGGCCTTCAGAATGGCGGTGAGTTTCGCCGTCTTGTTCGTGCTGACGTTCGTGATTTCCGGCTTTGTCATGTACCAGGTGATGCGCGCCGATCTTTCGCACAGCCTGGACGAAACCGCCAAGGAGACCTTCTCCGTCGTCGCCGCCACCTATGACGGCAGCGATCTCGAGGATTTGATCGCCACGGTCAAAAGCCACACAAAACTGACGTCTCCGCATGAGCGGCTGTTTTCGCTATCGGGACCGGACGGAAGCCATCTTGCCGGCAATTTTACCGGTATGGACGTTCCGGAAGGCTACTCGGTGATCGGCGATATCCCAGGTGTACCGGCGGATGGAACCTACCGCGCCTATTCCGGAGCCGTCGGAGCCAACCGGCTGACCGTGGCGCTCAGCTATTCCCAGACCGAAAGGCTGGAAGAGATCGTCTTGACCGGCTTCATCTGGGCGACGCTCATCGTCGCCGCTCTTGCGGTCGCGGGCGGCGCCGCGATCGCATCGCGCATCCAGCGGCGGCTCGACGCGATCGCCGCCACAATGGGCGACGTTTCGCAAGGCAGGCTCGGCGCCCGGATCCCGCTCTTGGGCAATGGTGACGACATTGACGGCGTTTCAACCCAGGTGAACGAAGCTCTCGACCGGCTTTCCGCGCTGGTGGAGGGCATGCGGCAGGTATCGAGCGACATCGCCCATGATCTAAAGACACCGTTGAACCGGCTGCAGATAATCCTGGAGGCGGCCGAATACGGATCTTCGAATGGCCAGGACATAACCGGGCAACTTGTCGAGGCGCGTGCGGAAAGCCGGCAAATCAACGACACGTTCGAAGCGCTTCTGCGCATTGCCCAGATCGAAGCGGGTGCGCGCAAAGCTCGCTTCGCCGAGGTCGATCTCGACGCGATCGTCAATTCGATCGCCGAGATTTATACCGACGTGGCGGAAGACAGCGGCATGTCGCTCTTGGCGAGAAGGACGCTCCAGGGACCAGGGGGGCTGGTCCACGGCGACGCCGAACTGCTCACCCAGATGTTCGCGAATCTCGTGGAGAACGCGCTGAGGCATTGCCCTGCCGGCACCAAGATCGAATTGTCGGTGCGACGCGACGGCGACCGCGTCACGGCGAGCGTCGCCGACGACGGACCCGGCATTCCACCGGCGGAACATGAAAACGTCTTCCGCCGGCTTTACCGGATCGAAAAGAGCCGGTCGACGCCCGGCAGCGGCCTCGGCCTCAGTCTTGTTCGCGCTATCGCGGACCTGCACGGCGCGACGATCAGGCTGGATGACCGTCGGCCGGGGCTGGGCGTCGAGGTGATTTTTTCAGCTTCGCGCGGCGGGCAATCCTAGCGAGGCTCGTTTCGAGTTTACCAATTCGTATGATTGCGGCCACGGACACGTAAAGTGGCCGTCCTATTATTGCGGCGTTCCGACAAAGCAAGGATCGCAGCCATGAACAAGTCTACTCGATTTCCCGCCGGAAAGGCCGTCCTCTTCGCGGTCATCGGCCTCGTTCCGATTTTCGGCATGGGCCTCGCCTCGCCGGCTTTCTCCGCCGAGAAGCCCGTTCCCGCCGAGAAGAACCCGCCCGGAGACATACCCGACACGCAGGTCTTCATCGACTACAAGGCACCTCAGGGCTTCACGATCAAGGTTCCCGAGGGCTGGGCTCGTTCGGACCGCGCCGACGGGGCAAGTTTCGTCGACAAGCTGGACGGTGTCGTCGTGACGGTGGCGAACGCAACAGCGGCGCCCAGCGTCGAAAGCGTCAGGAACGGCGAGGTGCCGAAGCTCAAGGTGGCCGGGCGGGCAGTGACGGTGGCATCCGTCAAGGCTGTCAAGTTGCCCGCCGGTCCGGCGATCCGCATCGTCTACACGTCGAACTCAGAACCGAACGCAGTGACCAGCAAGCAGGTTCGGCTGGAAAACGAGCGCTATCTTTATTTCAAGGACGGAAAACTGGCCACGCTCGAACTCTACGCACCGAAGGGCGCGGACAATGTCGATCAGTGGCAACTGATGTCCAAGTCATTCCGGTGGAAGTGAGATGACGGCACTTGTTGCGCACGAACTCTACCGGTTTTTCCATACGGGAGACGACGAAACGTTCGCGCTACGCGGCGTTAGCCTCGCCCTTTGCGCGGGCGAATTCGTCGCCCTGGTCGGTCCCTCGGGCAGCGGCAAGTCCACCTTGCTGTCATGCCTGACAGGATTGGACGAACCGGACGGCGGCCACGTCGAAGTGGGTGGCATGCGCCTGACACGACGCTCAGAAGCCGAGCGGGCGCGGATGCGCGCCAGCCACTTCGGCATTCTCCTGCAGACAGGCAACCTTTTCCCGCATCTCAGCGTGCGGCAAAACATCCGTTTCCAGATGATGCTCGCCGGCAAGTCGGACGAAGCCCGCGTCGACGCGCTGGTCGAAACGGTCGGTCTAAGGGCGCGCGCGCATGCCTTCGCAACCCAGCTTTCCGGTGGTGAAACGGCGCGCGCCGGCCTCGCCGTTGCGCTTGCCGCGGACCCGCCGATCCTCATCGCCGACGAACCGACCGCAGAGGTCGACGCCGATACGGAATCACGCCTGATCGATCATTTCGAGACCAGACGCCGCGCTGGCCTCACCACGCTCTTGGCTACCCACAGCGGAGCATTGGCCCGAAAGGCCGACAGGATCGTGCGACTGCACGACGGGAGAGTAGAGGATGACTGAGATCCTGGCCGTCTGCAGGCATGTCGGGCGTGCGTTTTCAGGCGGCGGGGAAAGCCGCGTGTCGGTGCTGAACGACATAAGCTGCGAAATCCGGGAGGGCGCCCGCATCGCGCTCACCGGCCCCTCCGGTTCCGGCAAGACGACGCTGCTGCACATCCTTGGCGGACTCGACCGCCCGACAAACGGCACCGTCGAATGGCCCGGCCTGGGACCCGCCGAGCGGCTACGACCGCGCATGATCGGCGCCGTGTTCCAGTCGCCCAGTCTGTTTCCGGCCTTGACGGTTGCCGAGAACGTCGACCTGCCGGCGGTCCTCGCCGACGAGGATTTGCCGCCTGACTACAGCCGCGACCTTCTGTCCCGCTTCGAACTTGGCGAGCTTGCAGACAAGATGCCTGAAGAACTGTCCGGCGGCCAGGCGCAACGTGTGGCGATGGTGCGGGCTTTGGCGCTCCGGCCGAAGCTCGTCTTGGCCGATGAGCCCACCGGGCAGCTCGATGGCGTCACGGCGCAATTCTTCATGGATGCGGTGCTGGACTACCTCGCGAATACTTCGGCAGCCCTGATCGTCGCCACGCATGATCAAGCCGTCGCTGCCCGCATGGCGACGCGTTGGACGATGGATCACGGCCAATTTCGTTGCGGCCAACCAGTATTGGAGCCTGCGTGATGGTCGTTCTCTGGATTCGGGGCGTCCTTGCCCACCGCTTCGCCCGGACCGCCGGCTCGGCGGCAGGCATCGCGCTCACAGTGGCGCTTTTGGCGATGCTGACGCTGTTCCTCGTCGGCGCAGGTGCGTCCATGACCACCCGTGCGGTATCGGCTATTCCCATCGACTGGCAAGTGCAGCTTGTGTCGGGGGCGAATGAGGCCGCCATACGCAAAACATTGAATGAGACGAAGCTCGTCCAGACGCTGCATCAGGCAAACTTCGCGGATGTGGCCGGTTTCGAGGCCCGCACCGGCGGCACGGTCCAGACCACCGGCCCCGGACAGGTGATCGCCTTCGATGGCAATTATCTGCGTGATTTCCCCATGGAAGTCCGGTTCCTTTCGGGTAGCCGAAATGGCGTCCTCATCGCGCAGCAGACCGCGGCCAATCTGCATGTCGGCCCAGGCGATCCAGTGACGATCAACCGTATCGGCCTGCCACCGCTGACGGTGACGGTCGCGGGCGTGGTCGATCTTCCCGACGCGGATGCGTTGTTCCAGGCGGTTGGCCTGCCGCCCCAGGCGGCACCGCAGGCGCCTCCGGATAATGTGCTCGTGCTGCCGCGGACCGAATGGATGCAGGCCTTCGATCCGCAGGGGACGGCGCGTCCCGACACCATTCGCCGGCAACTGCACGTCAGGCTTACCCATGACATGCTTCCCACGGACCCGGTATCGGCCTTCACCTTCGTCAGTGGCGCCGCGAGGAACCTGGAAGCTAAGGTCGCCGGCCAGGCGCTGGTCGCGGACAATCTGGGCTCACGCCTTGGTGCGGTGCGCGAAGATTCGCGTTACGCTTCGGTTCTCTTTTTGTTCCTCGGTCTACCGGGCGTCGCGCTGGCGCTCGTGCTCACTTACGCCGTGACATCCTCGGGAGCGCCGCGCCGTCGTCTTGAGCAGGCGCTCCTGCGCGTACGCGGCGCCGCCTTGTCCACCATCCTTGGCTTGTCCGCCGCCGAAGCGACGGTCGCCGCGATCACCGGCACGCTTCTCGGCCTGGCGGCAGCGTTGTCGCTGGAGCCCTGGGTATCGGGGCAAGGCATGGTTCCAGGAGCGACAGCCGCGATCCTGGGCTTGGTGGGCATCGTCGGGCTCGTCGCAGGCTTTGTCGCCTATCTGTACCCTTCCTGGCGCGAGGCGCGCCTGAACACCGTCAGCGCTGCCCGCCGCACTGTCGTCGCGGCCAGGCAGCCGCTCTGGCAGCGCCTGTGGTTCGACGTGTTGCTGCTTGCGGCGGCAGGCATGTTCTTTTGGCAATCGGCAAGCACCGGCTACCAGATCGTTCTTGCGCCTGAAGGCGTCGCGGCAACGGCCGTGGACTACAAAGCCTTCATCGCGCCGGCCCTGTTCTGGCTCGGGCTCGCGCTGTTGGCGCTGCGTCTGTCGAATAGCGTGATCGCAAGCAACGGGCGGCTTCTGCGGGGCCTCGTCAGGCCGGTCAGCGGCCGCCTCGCGCCGATCGTCGCGGCGGCGATGTCGCGGCAGTCCCGCCGGCTCACCGCAGGCATAGCCATGACTGCGCTCGCGGTCTCGTTCGCCGTGTCGACCGCGATCTTCAACGCCACCTACAACGCCCAGTCGCGCGTCGACGCGGAACTCACCAACGGCGCCGACGTCACCGTCTTCGGTACGTCGGACAAGCCTGCCGGCGCCCATCTGGCCGCACTCGCCGCGTTGCCCGGGACGGCGGCGGCCGAGCCCATGCAGCACCGCTTTGCCTATGTCGGAGCCGATCTGCAGGACCTCTACGGCATCGACCCCGGACGCATCGAGCAAGCGACCAGCCTTTCGGACGCCTATTTCAGCGGCGGGAGCGCGGCGGCCATGCTTGCAGAGCTGGCCGCGACGCCAGACGGCGTGCTGGTGTCGGAAGAGACGGTCCGGGATTTCCAGCTCCAGCAGGGCGATACCATCAACCTGCGGCTGATGAATGCCAAGGACCATCAGTATCATCCGGTGCCGTTCAAGTTCATCGGCGTCGCGCGCGAGTTTCCGACCGCGCCGAAGGATTCGTTCCTGGTTGCGAATGCAAGCTATATCGGCGCAACGACCGGCTCGCCGGCCTCGGAATATGTTCTCATGCGGGCCAAGAGCGATCCCTCGGCGCTGGCCGCACAAGCCTCATCCGTCGCTGGCTTAGACCCGTCGCTAAAGGTGAAGGACATTGGCCAGGCTACCCATCTGATTGGCTCAAGCCTCACCGCAGTAGATCTTGCCGGCCTGACGACAATCGAGCTGGCTTTCGCCGTGATGATGGCAGCCGCTGCAGGCGGATTGATGCTGGCGCTCGGACTGATCGAGCGGCGCCGGAACTTCGCCATCCTGGGCGCCGTTGGCGCAAGTCGTCGGCAACTTTCTGCTTTCCTGTGGAGCGAAGGGTTACTCGTCATTGCCGGGGGCGCGGTTTTCGGGCTGATTTCGGGGACGGCGACCGCCTGGATGCTGATCAAACTGCTAACCGGAGTGTTCGACCCTCCGCCGGAGGCGCTGTCCGTCCCCTGGGCTTATCTCGGCACGGTTCTCACCCTCATGGTCGCCGCCGTCGTCGCCGCGGTTCTGATCGCGCGGCCGCCAGCCGGGCACGACGCAGAATATCTGCGCGACATCTGAGCCGAAGCGGCGAGGCCATACCTTACGCATTTGTATGGTGCGCGCGAGACCACCGTAAGCAGCGGGCGTTACAGTATGTCAATCTCCCCAACCGGGGAGTTTCCCGGAGGACGCGGTCCGCCGGCGTTGGTCGATGACCGAGCCTTCCGGGCGAATCTTCAACCGAACAGGAGTATCAGACATGAAGAAGTTCGTTGTAGTGGCCATAATCCTCGCCGCCTCGTCCACCGGCGCCTTCGCAAAGCAGATTACGGGCATGGTGTCAGCGATCGACAAGAGCCATGATTCGGTCACACTCTCGGATGGGAAGACCTTCACACTCCCGGAGGGCATCGAGGCCGAATCCCTCAAGGTCGGCGAAAAGGTCAAGGTCGTCTATTCCAGCAAGGCCGGAAAACTGCACGCCACGAGCGTCGGGGCCGCGCATTAAAGCTGAGAGGCAATCGGTTTCGTGCTCATCGAGCGGTGCCACGGAGTAACCGAAGTCACGTCTCCGATCCGGGAAAGCGTTAAGATTCCCGACCGGCGCGGCCAGTTTAAAACGTGCAGCCTGACGACTTTCGCACCGCGAAAGTGACGCTAGTGATGCATACTGGTCGTTGCCGGTGTCGGCCGCACACTCATGCACAGCCCGAAGGCTTCGTTCTGACGCTTGCTGTTTCGACATTTTCTGCGGGACGCCCTCACTCGAGACGAAGCGCCTCATGCCGTTGGCGTTGGCCGTGAACTTCAGCTTACAGCGGCCTTTGTCAGCGTACTGACAGGTGTTTTAAGCAAGCTTCCGCCAAACGGCTGTCGCAGAGCTCCGTCGCAAAGCACTGAACCGGCAAGTTTCGAAAAACCGCGGCCAGTTTGGAAACGCCAAAACCGGATGTTCGAATGAATCCCACCTATGCAAGCTCCCAAAAAGCCATTCACTGGATCGTGTTTCTGCTCGTTTTGGGAGTCTATGGACTGACCTACGCCGAAGACCTGTTCCCGCGCGGCGACCCCAACCGCGATCTCGTCTGGTGGGTCCATATTTCATTCGGTTTGCTGCTGTTCGGGCTGGTCATCCTGCGCCTGGGCATGCGCCTGCTGTACGGCGCGCCGGAACTTCCCTCGGAAATGGCGCCGCTTGAGCAATCGCTGGCCAAGGTTACGCATCTTCTGCTTTACGTACTGCTTTTGGCCATCCCGGTTCTCGGCATCCTCCTGACCTGGTCCAAGGGCCAAGCGTTGAGCTTCTTCGGCCTGTTCACCATCCCGGCTCCCTTCGCCCCGGACCGCGCCACGGCCGGGTTAATCAAGGAACTGCACAGTCTCTGCGCAAATTTGATTCTGATTCTGGCCGGACTGCATGCGGCCGCTGCCCTCTGGCATCATTTCGTCTGCAAGGATGATATCCTCAAGCGGATGCTGCCGGAACAACCTGCTCGCGATTGAGGTTCCGACAAGTTTTGCCGCCGAATTCAACTGATCAACTCGACCGGCTTGTTCTTATTCATGATAGCCTCCAGCGACAGATGGAATTCGATAGCGAGCTTGATCGAAACTCAAGTCCGCGACACGGCTCATAGATGAAAACGGCACTTAAGCGCATGGCGATGGTGGTTCTGGCCGGACTCGTCCTAGCCCTGCCGCTCGTCGCCCGGGCTGAAAAGGACGATGACGGCGATCATGACAAGGCGCGGGATCTTTACGAGCGCGGTGAAATAAAGGGGCTGTCCAAAATACTGAGTGTGGTACACGCCGAGGTTCCGGGCGACATCGTGGCCGTCGATTTCATCCGACTGGGCGGCAGATGGATCTACAGGTTCCAGATCGTTGCCGCCGACGGCCACCGCAGCATCGTTGACGCGGACGCCGGCACCGGGGTACTCCTGCGCAGCAGGGACGGCGACTGATGAAAATCCTCCTGGCCGAGGATGAGCCGCGCATTGCAAGCGACATCGCGGCCCTCCTCAAGTCTTCGGGAATGGCTCTCGACGTGGTTCGCGATGGCGAAGCCGCCTGGTTCGCCGGCGACGTCGAGAATTATGACGCCGCCATCCTGGATCTCGGATTGCCCAAGCTCGACGGCCTGACGGTGCTGAAGCGCTGGCGGGCCAATGCGCGCCGCTTTCCCGTGCTGATCCTGACGGCCAGAGGCATGTGGACCGAGCGCGTCGAAGGCATCAATGCCGGCGCCGACGACTATCTGCCCAAACCGTTCGAAATGGAAGAACTGCTGGCCCGCCTCCGGGCGATCCTGCGGCGCTCGACCGGACAAGCCGCACCGCTTCTGAAATCCGGGCCGTTGCTCCTCGACACCCGCCAGATGCGTATTTCGCTCCGCGGCGCTCCCGTCTCGCTATCGCCGCTCGAATACCGGCTGCTGGCATTCCTGATGCATCATGCGGGGCGCGTAGTGGCTCCGACCGAACTGGCGGAGCATCTGTACGATAGCGGCAACGATCGCGATCCGAACACGATTGAGGTTCTCGTGGCCCGGCTTCGCCGGAAGCTCGGCAGCGACATCATCGAGACGCGACGCGGGTTCGGATACGTCGTGCCCGACGATACCCGCTGATGGGAAACTCGATCCGGTTCCGGCTCTGGTCGGCGGCAACGGTCTCGATCCTTATCGCCCTTGCCATCGCGGGCCTAGGATTGCGCTATTTGTTCGAACTCAATGTCGAACGGCGCGTCGTCAGTGAACTGACGGTCGACCTCAACGATCTGATCGGCGCGACCACCTACGGTCTCGACGGCCGCCTTTCAGTCCAGGCAGCCCTGACCGACCCACGCTTTTCCATTCCGCTATCCGGCCATTACTGGCAGATTGAGGACGTCGGTTCCGGCCGTCTCGTCCGGTCGCGTTCGTTGTGGGATGCGACACTTGCCCTGCCGAACCACGGAGCCAGTGGTGAACTCAGGGAAATCAAGGAATTCAAAGGCCCCGATGGGGAACTCGCCATTGCCGTCGAACGCATGGTCATCGATGCCAATGGCCGGACGTTTCGCGCCATCGTCGCGGAAAGCCATCGCAGCGTGGAAGTGGCGGTACGCGAATATGTCCGCGATCTTGCGCCGGCCCTCATCCTGCTGGCCATCATCCTGATGGCGGCTTTTTTCATCCAGATCACCATCGGCCTTGCGCCGCTGGAAAGCCTTCGGGTCGCGGTGCGAAACGTGATCGCGCAGCGAGCGGCGCGGCTCGACGTGGCGGCGCCCCGCGAGGTGCAGCCACTTGCCGACGAGATCAACCGCCTGCTCGATGCCCAGGAAAAGGCGCTTGCGCGGGCTCGGTCACGCGCTACCGACCTGGCGCATGGCCTCAAGACGCCGCTGCAGGTCTTGTCTGCCGACATTCGCGCCCTGCGCAAGAAAGGCGAAACGGGCCTCGCCGACGAAATCGAGAAGAGCATCGCGGCAATCCGGCGCCACGTCGAACGCGAACTGGCACGCGCGCGTCTCGCGCCCGGCGTGTCGGGCAAGGTCTCCTGCCGCATCCGGGAAACGGCGGCGGGGGTCGTCGCCGTCGTCAAGCGCACGCCAAGCGGCAAGCAGCTTTCGTTCAAGCTGGAAATCGTCGACGATCTGACGGCATCGATCGATGAGGGTGATCTGTCCGAACTCCTCGGCAATCTGGTCGAGAACGCGGCCCGCTATGCAAAGTCCGAGGTGCGGGTCGATGCGTCCGCAATGGCGGGCGAAGTGGTCATCGGCGTCAGGGACGACGGTCCAGGGATTCTGGAGGCGGATCGGGAATCCGCCCTGTCGCGCGGCGTCAAGCTCGACAGCCAGGGCGACAGCAGCGGCCTTGGCCTTGCCATCGTGTCGGATATCGTCGGAGCCTATGGCGGCCATCTTGCGATGAGCAATGCCGGCCCGGGCCTGATCGTGACCATCCACTTGCCGCGGCACGATTGATTCAGGCGAAGCCGGGAAAATAATCGACCTTTATCTTCGAACGGCGAACGCCCATGCCACGCAGTTTCTGCCGGAGCACCTTGACCATGGCCTGCGGGCCGGAAATGTAGAAGGTCCGCTCGAGGTAGTCGGGGATGGCCAGGCGTATCAGGCGCTCGTCGATATAGCCGGTATATTGCCCGCGCTCGGCACCCCGCGCTACGGCGTGGATCGTCCGGATGCCCAGTTCGCGTCCGGCGGCGCCGAGCACGTCGCGATAGGCGATGTCCTCTTGGCCTTCTGTTCCGTAAAGGAGGACGATCGGCCGCCTTTCCTTCCGGTCGAGGAGATAGTGCAGCATCGAGCGGAATGGCGTAATGCCGATGCCTCCGGCCAGGAAGGCGATCTTGGTTTGGCGCTTGGCGGGCAGCGTGAAGTTGCCGGCCAGTTGCGCGGCGTGGATATGACCGCCCGGTTTCAGCGTCAGCAGTTCGCGCTTGAAAGCGCTCGATTGCGGATAGAACTTGACGCCCAGACGGACTGTTTCTTCCGTTGGTGCCGAGGCGATCGTGAAATAGCGGCGGTTGCCGCGGCTGTCGGGACGGTCGAGGCCAAGCGTCCACTCGAGATACTGGCCTGCCTGGAAGGCGATCTTTCGCGGCGACCGGAAGATGAAGTCATAGCTGTCGATGGCCGAGCGCTCGATGCGTTCCAATGTTAACACGGAGCGCCCCTTCGGGCCGACCGCGTAAGCAAAGAGATTGCCCGCCAGCAGCGCCAGCTCCGGCGTGAAATAGAACGAGCCCACATGGATGTTCGGGGCGAACAGAAAACCGACGATGGCGGCGAAGGCGATGCGCGGCCAGCGCGTTGTCGGCGCCGTCAGCGGCTCGGTCAGCATGACGAAGGCAAAGAACAGCAGCGGCGAGTAACCCAGGGTTTCTTTGAGCGCGGCGCCATATTGCGACGGCTCGGTGGTCGCCAGGATAGTCGCCAGTGCAACCATCAGGAATGTCGCGACGAGATCCAGCCGGCGCAGCTTTCGGACAATCAGGACGCCGCCGGCCAACACGAAGGGAAGCAGCCACAGATTGCTGCTGATCCACCAGGTGGCCGGCTGGTCGAGCAGGAAAGCGGACAGCGCCACGCCCAGAGCGGCCGGATTGAACAGGTGCTTCCTGCCGACGGCGAAAATGAATTTGGAGGAGATTGCCCAGACCGAGGCGAACGCCACGGCCCCGATCCCCTTGAGGTCGGCGACGCCCACCGGATCGAGGATGAGGGCCAGGATGAGGGCGGTGATATAGACGGATTCGCTGTTTGCCGGAATCTCGAAGACCAGCACGAAAACCCGGTTGGTGATCCAGCATGCCGCAAGCGACAGCATGGCCGTGAAAGCAAGTGTAGCAGGCTGATGCGGCACGAGCCCTATGAAACCGAGCACGAAGGCGGTGCCCCATAGCGCGATCAGATAATAGAGCACCAGCCGGTACATGGTCTGATGGTCGAGAAACCGGTCGATGGCCTTGATCATGATCGGCAAAACGCTCCGAAGCCGCTTGTCGGCGTGGCGCGGCCGTTGCTGTCAACGACATAACCCTCCAGGCCGGGCGTCTGCTCGATGAAGAAAATACCGTTCCGACCCATGGCGAACGCGGCGGTCGCGAAGCGGTCGGCTTCGAGCACATCGGATCCGACGACCGTCACGCTGACGATGTCGGTAATGGTATCGCCAGCTTCGTGGGGATTGTAGATGTGCTGCCCACGTATATAGGTGCCGGAGGTGGCGACGCCACGACCGCGCGGATACAGGATCTTGATGATCTCATCCGTATTGAACGGGTTGCGGATACCGACGCTCCAGTCGAGGCCCGAAGCATTCCTGCCGCATGACTGGATGTCGCCGCCGGCTTCGATGAAAAAACCGTTGACGCCGGTCCGGCGAACCGTCGCCGCCGCGTTGCGGATGGCCCATCCCTTGACGATCCCCGACGGATCGAGCGAACCGTCCGGCTTGCGGATGTCGAAATAGCCGTCGGTCTCGTTCCTCGTCTGTTCGGCGAGCGCCAGCACCTCCATCATCTCGTCGCTCCAGTTTTTGACTGGAACGTCCCCGCGGTTGATGGCCGAAATCTCGCTGTCGGCCCTGTAGGTGCTGAAGCGCCGGTCGATGCGCTCGAAATAGGCGAAGACCGTATCGATCAGCGCGCCGCTCGACGTGTCGCCGATATCGACGGTGACAGGCATGCCCATCAGAATGCGGGTCTCGCGCATCGAATTACGAAGATGCTTTCTTCAGCGCCCCGCCAAGTGACTGGATGAAAGCCCTGCTGGTCAGCGTCGCGCCCGAAATGATGTCGACATTGGCGCTTTGCGCGCTGATCGCTTCGTCGCGCAGCATGGGCAGTGCTTGCCGGTTGATGCGGACCGACGTGCGGCGGTCGTTCGGGTATTTCAGCACTTTCAGCGCGGTCAGGCGGCCTCCCTGAATGGAAGCCTGCATCTGGATGAGCCCATAGTAAGCGTCGGTGACCGGCCCGGTGAAGGTTCCGTCGGTGAAACCGTGTGTGGCTGGCTTCATTCCAGCACGGATGACACGGGCCGTCGATTGCGGATGGTTGGGCCGCGGCCGCGGTATGGGAATATAAACCGCCGGCGTTACGGCGAAAGACAGCGATTCCCGCGCGGAAAATTGAGCGGTAGGCGTGAAATTCGCGACGGCCTTCGGCCGAGGCGGAGGCGCCGTAGACTGCGAGACTTCCGGCGGCCTGGCCGCAAGCAACGGCTTGGTCGGCGATGCCGCGATGACAGCCGTTGTCCCCTTATTGGCAGCGGGCGGCGTAGGGGGTTCGAGTTGCGCCCTCTGTCGACGAACCTCCGGCACGGGCCGAGCCGGGGAGGAAACGGGGCCGGCTTCAGCCGCAACTGCGGGAAGGATCGGCCGTGAGGAATTTGTCGCCATGGCGTCGGCCGGCGGCGCCGGACCAAGCATATCGTCCGCGGACGCCTTGCCGGCCTGCTCCCAGACATAGACGCCGGAGGCGGCAATGACGAAAAGCGATAGAGCGATCTGCTTCATGGGGCTACATTCCACATTGTTCCGACACGCGAACCGGTTCGCGTGGTTCTGAGACAATGTCTCACGACAGACCTGACAATTGGCTGTCAGATCCGACTTGTGCACGGTCAAACGCACGGTCGCTTGCAGCGGTGAGGTGTTGACGTCAAAAAGCGCTGGTGCTGATCGCCACCTGTGCCGCAGGCATCCCGACCAGATAAACCATCAGAGGGACAGCGAGGATCGATCTGCCGCTTCCGAACAGTCCGAGTGAAAATCCTACCAGGGAACCCGAAGGAGCACCCAACAGGTACTGGAGAAGATCGAGAATAGCTATGCAAGCCTCAGTCGCTTGAACTCCGGGGAAGGGTTTCGTCGATGAGGCGGGCTGCCCACATGCCTGTAATCATCGCCGGGATAAAGGCGACCGTTCCCGCTGCGCCGAGACCAAGTCCGGCGAGTGCTGGACCGGGGCAGAAGCCGCCCAACCCCCAGCCAATTCCAAAGATTGCAGGACCGGCGAGGACATGAACGTCTATGTCGTTCTTGGCCGGCAGATAGAAGCGATCACCGATGATAGGTTTTTGGCGCGCCAGCACCGAGCGATAACCGACGAAGCCCACCAGCACCGCACCACCCATGACAAAGGCGAGCGACGGGTCCCAAGTACCAAAGAAATCGAGGAAGTTGAGCACCTTGGCTGGATCCGACATGCCGGAGACAACGAGGCCGACGCCGAAGAGGAGACCAAGCGCGAGATTGATGAGGAAGGACATATGGATCAGCCTCCGATTACGTGACGGACAAGAAAAACCGTAACGAAGGCGGTCGCCATGAACATGACCGTCGCCACCAAGGAGCGTGGAGAAAGCCGCGACAGGCCGCACACGCCATGGCCCGAGGTGCAGCCACTGCCCCAGACTGAGCCGAAGCCGACGAGTAAGCCGGCGGCAATCATTAGCGGAAAGTTCGAGGAGACGGCCTGCACCACCTGATTACCTGTGAGCGTCATTGCAGCGAACGGCGCCACTATCATGCCGATGACAAAGCCGAGTCGTGAAAGGAACGCGCCATCGCGATATGGCGGGAGAAGTCGGCTTGCGATACCGGAGATACCGGCAATGCGCCCCTCCCACAGCATCAAGAGCACGGCCGACACGCCTATCATCATACCTCCGGCCAAGGAGGCTAAGGGAGTGAATTCAGTCATGATTCGGTTCCTAACGATGTGTTTGCGTGACCTCGCAGAACATCCGGTGCATCAGCGAGATGAATTCGGTGATCCGGCCATCTGCGAGCCGGTAAAACATGTTCTTCGATTCCTTGCGGCCGGTGATGAAGCCCGCCTCGCGCAATTCAGCGATCTGCTGCGAGAGGCCCGGCTGGCGGATACCTAGCGTATCCTCCAGGTCGCGTACCGAACGCTCACCATCGACGAGCGCGCAGACGATCATCAGCCGCGACGGATGAGCGAGCTTTTTCAAGAAGTCCGCCGCATCTCCGGCACTCGCGACCATTTCAGCCGTATCGGGAGCGAGATCGAGCTTCATTGGCCGTCCCATGCGGCCCCTTGCAGCGCATCAAGCGGAAATTTCAGGTAGCGTCTGCCATTCGCCTCGGGCTCAGGCAGGCGCCCGCCACTCATGTTCACCTGCAGCGCGTGGAGGATCAGCCTCGGCATGGACAAGGTCTTGTCGCGTGCCTCGCGCAGTTCCATGAATTCGGCCTCGCTGTTGCACCGCGACATATGGATATTCTTCGCTTTCTGTTCGGCGACGGTCGATTCCCATAGAGGCTCACGACCACCAGGCTGATAGTCATGTCCGGCGAATAGGCGGGTTTTGTCCGGCAGTGACAGGATTTCCATAATCGACCTGTAGAGTTCCGAGGCGCTGCCACCGGGGAAATCGGCCCGGAAATCGGGCCAGTTGTAGATGTCCTTCCAGAGTTTTTGGACCTCAACGACCTTTTCGCCGATCGCCGTCGGCGCGCCGGCCTTATTCTTGAGATAATGGGCGGCCGAGAGATGGTCGGCATGCGGATGGGTATCGAGGATCCATTCGATCCTGAGCCCCTGCTCTTCGACATAATCAAGGATGGCGTCAGCGTTTTTGGTTGCAGTCATGCCCGACTTCTCGTCGAAATCGAGGACCGGATCGATGATCGCGCATTTCTTCGTTTCCGGATCGGAGACGACATACCGGATCGAAAAAGTGTGCGCGTCGTAGAAGCCTTTCACAAGAGGCTTGGGTGTCGTCATGGAAATCGCTCCAAGATCAAGAATTTCGTGTTCGTCGGGCTTAGCGGCCGTGGCCGTCCAGCCATTTGACAGCGCCGGAGAGGTCGAGACCGAGAGATTGGCCGAGCGGCGCCACTTCGTCCTTGCTCATGCGTTCGTCCAGGACCTCGCCGATAACATAGAGGGTGGCGGCGCGCGTTCCGGTCTTGCAGTGGGCCAGCACTGGACCAGCTGCTTCGGAAAGCGCCTTCTGGAACGCGCGGACCTGGTTCTCGTCGACCTGTCCCGGCACGACGGGGATGTGGCTGTAGCCGAGCCCTTCGTTTTCAGCGACTATACGGTTTTCGGCTGCGGTCGGCTGGCCAGGCTCCTCGTGGTCAGGACGGTTATTGATGATTGCAGCAAAGCCTTTCGACCTTGCCTGGCGAATGTCGTCGGCCGTCAATTGCGGCGCAACGTAGAGCTTGTCGGAAATCTGTTTCACGCGTCACCTCCTTGCTGAAGCCAAATGTCAGCGGTAACGATTACGTAATATCGATTGCATTAATATGCAATAATAGTTTTGAAATCCTTTTTCGCCCAAGCGCGCGCCTTGGTATGGGCGGTCATCGCTGCCGGACCGGAATTGCTTCCGCACCCACTCTATTTCGTGCTGCCGGTGGCGCGTGCCTGATCGACAGCCCCCGGATGTCAATCGCACGCAATGACTGCCTATAGAGGTTCTTTCCAATGATGAAAGCAGGGGTTCCACTAGCGCCCCTCATGATTTGAGAGTGGTCGCATTTTCGGCGCAATTCCTGACGTCTTCAGCCAGCGAATATGCTATAGTGTGGTACGAGACGGTTGGATTCCCGGTTCATGACACTACTGACGCCAAATATAATTATAGAACTGGATATGATAGATACCGCGCGAGTAAGAATCTTGTCGACGTACAGAACGGTTTATCCGAACGATTCGACTCAATAATCAATTTGAATAGGATTGTGGAACGACATGCGTACATTTCCACTTAAAAGATTGTTCAATATTTTCAATATATACATTTTATACGTATATAAATCAAAGCATTTTAACGAGATGCTTTTATCTAATCTAAAAACAATTTCTCATTCAAGGACCGCTCGTTAAGTTTGCCGTTGCCAAATCAGCGACGGAACCGCCGGCGCATCCACAGCCGTCGTTCGACACGCGTGAAACATGCAAATCGCGCTTGTCGCAAAGGGCCGCAGTGGTGCCGGGGCGATCGAGCAGGAACTGACAGCGATGCGTCATTGGAACGCGGCACCTGCAAATTGCCGATCATCCACGATGGACGAACTGACCGGTTGGGCGCTGGGGATGACTTCACCAAAACAGCCGACGCCACCACATGCGTAATAGAACGAAGTAAGCAATCATGTTGCCGCGAGCGGGTTCCGCGTGGATTCGCGGGGCATGATGGTCAGCGCCTCTTGACATATACAATTGACGAATGAGAGTGCGTAAATCATACATAATATGGATTATTCGCTCTTGGACCCAAGCTCGCCAGACCTTTTTTGCGATTGCCGCCAACCATGGTGGCCGTCGATTGGGCGTTCATGGCACGCGGCAACTTGGCGAAGCTCCCTAAGCGGCGCCGCTGAATGCGATTGAGTGGGAAACCAGCGTTTGGTCTTCCGGGATCATATCGGACAAGCTTCGCAACCGAGGAAGCTTCAAGGAAGGCGCTGCATCTGACACAGGCTACAGCCTTCGACCCATAAAGACTGCGATAGGGGAACTGTTATGCGCGTAAGTATTCTTGGAGCCGGAGCAATTGCTTATGGCCTTGCCGCCTATCTGGCAGAAGCGGGGCATGATCCAATGATCTGGTCGCCGTCAGGGCAGCGGACCGAAGCATTGGCTGCCGGCGAATTGCTGGAGGCCACTGGGTGCATCGAGGCGACGGTTCCGGTCCGTGCCGCCGGGGATTGCAAAGACGCCATCGCCAACGCGGACGTGGTGGTCATAGCGCTGCCGGCCTATGGCCACAGGATGGCGATGGATGCCGCCGTCCCGCATCTGGTTGACGAGATGCCGGTCATTATCAGTTCGCACAGTTCCCTCGGCGCGCTGTATCTCTCGAAGCGGCTGGCGGAGCGCAAGGTCAGGTTGCCGATTATCGTCTGGGGCACAACGCTGTTGACAGGCCGACAACAGGGACCAACCGAAATCCACGTCGCCTCCGTTCGCCAGAAGCTGGACGTTGCGACGCTGCCGTACGGTTCCCAGAACGACGGCCACGAACTTTGCACAACCTTGTTCGGCGATCGTTTCGTCAAGCGCGACGGCCTGCTTGCGATCGCACTCAGCAACCTCAACCCGCAAAACCACCTGGGAATTGCCCTTCTTAACCTCACACGCATGGAAAAGGCCGAGCAATGGAGCCAAGGGGGAAACGTTACTCCCGCCGTTGGCCGCTTTATCGAGGCTCTGGATGCTGAACGATTGGCCATCGCCGCTCATTTTGGCATCGCTGTGCGTACCGTCCAAGAGCATTTTTCCTTGTCGTTCCATGTCCCAATGGGCACCGTATCGGAAATGAACCAAGAGATGGACCGCCAGGGTCGTGGCGGCTTTGGGCCGACGACCATCGCAAGCCGCTACATTCTCGAGGACGTTCCATTCGGGCTGCTACCGACGGTCTTGTTGGGGAAGCTTACGGGAAACCCGGCGATACTCCATGAATCTGGCGTTTCGATAATGTCGGCAGCCTATGGTCGCGATCTCAGGGCAGATAACGACATCCTTCCCGCCCTCGGGATCGAGGGGTTGGCGGATACGGACCTTGTGAACCTGTCCCGCAAGGGGTTCTGACAGCGCCCGCAAAGGAATACGGCATAGGCTGAAACATCGGCGACCTATCAGCCGGAGAACCTTCTCATCGGGCACCAGGCCGGTCCACGCAGTCGCGTCGTCACGCGCTGTCGCGCGCGCTGCTCGGCCGCTTCAGACAGCATTTTCGCGGTGGGACGACACGAATTCCGCCACAGCATATGGAATATTCGTTTCCGCTTGACAGATACAAAAAATGGATGAGATGATCGAACTCATACGGATTTAGCATGTAGGGAGAGCATGGAAACCCGAGATCTTCAGACCTTTCTTGCGGTTGCCGCCAGCGGCAGCATCACCAAGGCGGCTGATATGCTCGGGCGGTCCCAGCCTGCGGTGACACGCACCATCCAAGATCTCGAGGCCGAGCTTGGCTTCGAATTGCTGCACAGGGTCGGTCGGCGGGTGCAGTTGTCCGAAGAGGGCGCTGCTTTCGAGGAAGAAGCGCGGCGCCTGCTGATGTCCTTCACCGAGCTTGCGGGGCGGGCCCGGATGATCGCCGCCGGCAAGGGTCGAATCCTGCAGATTGTCACAACCTCCGCGATCGGCACCGGTCTGATCCCGACAGCCATGGCCGAGTTAAAAAATTCAGAACTTCCGTATGAGACGCATGTCGGGCTTTTTCTGGCCTCCACCGTGGCCCAGGAAGTACGCAGCGGACGTGCCGAGATCGGATTTTCGAGCTTGCCGCTCGATACCCCTGGGCTGGATGTCTTGCGGCTTTATTCGGCGCCGGTGGTTGTTGCGCTGCCTGAGGGTGATGCGCTGGCCGGGTTCGATGTCGTGCCACTGTCGGCTTTCGCCGGTCGTCGGCTCGCTACCATACTCAATCCGCTGCGGTTTCAATCGCACATCGCCCGGACCCTGGCGGCCCACGGCATCGAAACCGGTCCGGCAGTCCGCACCAACACTGCCTACGGCGCCCTGCTGATCGCGACTAAAATAGGTGTCGCTGCGATCATCGACCCTGTTACGGCCTACGGCCTGAGCCCTCCCGGCGTCGTCATTCGCCCAATCGACTTGGCAGTTCCATTCTACTGGGGCGTTCTGGTTGCGCAGAAGCGACCGCTGCGCGCAGTCGCGCAGGCGTTGATGGAAGCTGTCGAAGCCGTGGCCGAACGGTCGATCGCCGGCTTTGCGAAACTCGATCCGGGCATGGCCGGCCAACTGATGACCGGTCCGGGATCAAGCCTACATTACGGAACCGGAATATGAAGCATACCCCCAACCCGCAGACGTTGACGGGACTCGCCGCGCTGGAAGCGCAGCTTGCGCAGGATCTCAACTTTCTCGAACTACCCGCCAAGCCCTGGGTTCCCGAACGCCGGCATGAGGATATTCCAGTCCGCGATGTCGTGGTCATCGGTGCCGGCATGTGCGGCCTTGCCGCCACGGCAAAGCTGGTGCTGACCGGGATAACCAATATCGTCGCCTACGACGCCGCTCCCGCCGGGCTCGAAGGGCCATGGGTCACCTTTGCCCGCATGCAGACGCTTCGATCGCCGAAGACCCTTACCGGCCCGGCGCTCGGCCTTGCGCAACTGACGTTCCGCGCATGGTTCACCGCGCAGTGGGGCGTCGAGGCCTGGCAGGCGCTGGACAAGATCCCCAAGAACCAGTGGATGGATTACCTGGTCTGGTATCGCAAGGTTCTCGCGCTGCCGGTGCGCAACAACGTGCGCATGACCGGGGTGGCGCCGGTCGGCGACCTGATCGCGGTCGACATCGAAGGCGCGGAGGCGGGTCGTGTCCTTACCCGGCATCTGGTTCTCGCCACAGGCCGCTCCGGCCTGGGCGGCTTCGCCGTGCCTGATTTTCTCCAGGGCGTCGATCGCGCCTACTGGGCCCATTCCGCCGACGACATCGATTTCGACGCACTCAAAGGCAAACGCGTGGCGGTTATCGGCGCGGGCGCCTCCTCCATGGACAACGCGGCAACGGCGCTGGAAGCGGACGCCGGCTCCGTCGACATGCTGATCCGGCGCAAGGAAATGCCGCGCATCAACAAGTTGACCGGCATCGGCAGCCAGGGCGTTATCCTGGGTATGCATAACCTGCCCGATGCGTGGAAATGGAAATTCTTCGACTATACCGCCTCGACCCAGACGCCCCCGCCGCGCTCGTCGACGCTACGCGTCTCCCGTCATGCCAATGCCCGCTTCCTTCTCGACTGCGGCATCGTCGCGGTGAAGGAAGACGCGGGCGGGCTGCTGGTCGAAACCACGCAAGGCCCGATGCGCTACGACTTCCTGATCGCGGCCACCGGCTTTTCGAACGACTTCAGCGACCGTCCGGAATTCGCGGCGATCGCGCCCTATATCCGTACCTGGGCGGACGGCCGACACACGCCGGACATGGGACCGCCGCGTCAGGGCATGTCCGAGGCGCCAGACCTCGGCCCTCACTTCGAGTTCAGGGAACGGGTTCCCGGCTCCTGCCCGATTCTGGCGCATATCCATTGCTTCAATGACGCAGCCATGCTGACGCACGGCAAGGTCTCAGGCGATATCCCCGCCGTCAGCGCCGGCGCCGACCGCCTGGTCCGCGGCATTGCCACATCGCTGTTCGCCGAGGATGTGGAAACCCACTTCGCCAATCTGATCGCCTACGACACCCCCGAACTTCTGGGTGACGAATGGGTGGATTCAACGCCCTCGCTGCACAGGGAGGCCGCGTTGTGATCGACGCAATGGACAAGGCGGCCGGACTTTCACCGGACGACGCTCTTTTCAAGGCGCGGCGGTTTCGGCCCGAATTCGTAAATGGCGCCGAAGAGTGCCGTCTCTCCGTTCTGCGGCCGGCGAACGATCAGGGGTTGAGCGCGGATTTGCGACTTGCGCTGGCCTACCGGATGGCCGTCCTGAACGCCGATGTGGCGCTAACGGAGGAATATGGCAGTCAGTTGGCCCGGCTTGGCCCGACGGGGCAGCTTTCGGCCCTGGCCCAGGGGAAGACAGATCTGGACGAGCCGCTAGCGACCATCGCCCGGCATGTCGACCTGATTACACTGACACCGGACAAGGCGGAGGCGAGGCACATCGCCCTGCTCGCCGAGGCAGGCTTGAACAATCCCCGGATCGTCGCGCTTTCCGAACTGATCGCGTTCGTGAATTTTCAGACGCGGATCGCCACCGGCCTGCGCCTGTTGAGGTCGGCGTGATGCCCTCGGTGCGCCTGAAGCCACTGAACTGGCATCCGTACATTGCACCGGTCGAGTTGTCCGAGGCCACGCCCGAGCAACTCGATGCGATGAAGGTGACGCCGTCCGCCAAGAAGGTTTCGGACTATGTGCGTACCCTTGCGCACGATCCCGAAAGCTATCTCGCGCGCACGATCCTGTTCAATGCGATCATGTATGTCGAAGACGGGCTTGCACGTCCCGATCGCGAACTGGGCGCGCTGGGCGCCTCGATGGTCAATGGCTGCAAGTTCTGCGCCGTGGTTCATGCCCGCCGGCATGCGGAACTCACCAAGAACAATGACGTGGTCACCGCTCTCTATCTCGACAGGCCTGAAACGCTCGGGCCGCGCGACGCGGCCATCCACAGCTTTGCGCGCCGCCTGTCGGTGACGCCGTCCGAGGCGACGGCGGACGATATCGCAGCGCTTCGATCCGTCGGCATGAATGACATCGAGATCATCGACCTTATCCACGCCATATCGATCTTCGGTTGGGCAAACCGGCTGATGCATGTTCTCGGCCATGCCGAGCCAGGAAAATAAAGGGCACCCACAGAAATGCTGGAACTCAAAGATATAAAGCTGGCCTACGGAAGCGCGCAGATCCTCAACGGCGTGGATCTTTCGGTCGAGCGCGGCGACGTGGTGTCGATCATTGGCCCCAGCGGCACCGGAAAGACCACGCTGCTGAAGTGCATCAACTACCTGGCCAAGCCGGCCTCCGGCACCATCTCCTTCGACCAGATCAAGATGGACTACCAACGCCCGGACAAGACGGCGGTCCAGGCGATCCGGCTCAGGACCGCCATGGTCTTCCAGCAGTTCAACGTTTTCAAGAATATGACGGTGCTGCAGAACGTGATGGATCCGCTCGTGGTGGTGCAACGCAAATCCAAGGAAGAGGCGAAGGAAATCGCGCTGCATGAGATCGAACGGGTCGGCCTGACGTCAAGGTGCAACCACTACCCCTCCCAGCTTTCGGGCGGCCAGCTTCAGCGCACCGGCATCGCGCGCGCACTGGCGGTGCGGCCGGACGTCATCCTCTTCGACGAGCCCACGTCCTCGCTGGACCCCGAACTGGTGGGCGAGGTTTTGAAAGTGATCAAGGACGTCACGTCGTCCGGCATCACGTCGCTCTTGGTGACCCACGAGATGCAATTCGCGAAAAGCATCTCGAACCGGATCGTCTTCATGGATCGGGGCGTCGTTGCCGCCGATGGCAGCCCGGCTGAGATATTCGATTCGCCTTCCAGCCCAAGGCTCGCCCAATTCCTTAATTCTGAATACTCATTCCAATAAGAAGGGAACTGAAAATGTCTGCAATCAAATCCACATTCAGCCGTCGCCGCGCTCTGGCCATCGCCGGCGGCATGGCGGTCGCGTTTGCAACCGCGGGGATCGGTCATACGCTGGCAGCCGAGGTCCGGACCATCAAGATCGCGACCTCGGCCGAATCCAAGCCGCTGGCATGGGGCGCGATCGGCCACGAGCCGCAAGGCTACGAACCTGATCTCCTGCGCGCGATCAATGCCAAGCTGCCGCAGTACAAGTTCGAGATGGAAGGCGTGTCCGACATCGCGCAGGAAACCGGCCTCGCCACAGGCAAGTACGATATGGCGGTTGGCGGCTTCTACAAATCGCCCGAGCGCGCCAAGCAGTTCCTCATCCCGGAAAACCCGGAGGGCGCCAGCCTGATGAAGATCTACAGCAAAAAAGACAGCGGCATCAAGGAAATGAAGGACCTCGTCGGCAAGAGGATCGTTCCGCTCAATGCCGGCGGCGGAACCTACAAGTTCGTCATGAACTGGCAGAAGGAAAATCCGCAGTACAAGCTTGACGTGACGGCTTCGAGCGCCGGCATCCCGTACCCGAACCGGCTGGATGAAGTCCAGAACGGCAAGTTCGACGCGCTGGTCCTGCCATCGAACCTGGGCGAGCAGACCGTGATCGAGGAAAAGAAGCTCGACATCGTGGCGTCCGAACCGGTCTTCAGCAACAACACCTACATGCTGATTCACAGGTCGGACGAGAACAAGGCTCTGGCCGACGACGTGAGCAAGGTGCTCAAGGAACTGAAGGACGACGGCACGATCGAAAAGCTCTCGCAGAAGTGGTTCGGCGAGGGCATCGTCCAGTACATGAAGTAAGACGGCGCCTGCAACCATTCCAGTTGGTCAGCGGCAAGGCTGAATTGCACGAAGGAGTGCTTCAAAGTGGATGTTTCTGCTATGATCCCCGAGTTGCTCTCGGCGTTGCCGCTGACGCTCGCCATTACGTTTACGGCCATGGTCGCCGGGTTCTGCCTGGCGCTTGTGGCATCAACCCTGCGAATCCGCAGGGTGCCGGTGATCAGCAACCTGGTCGACATTTACGTGTCGTACGCGCGCAGTGTTCCCGTCGTGCTGCAACTGTTCGTCGCGTTCTACGGGCTGCCCCTTCTGGTGGCCCTGTTCGGCGCCGCCGATTTCTTCTCGCCGAACGTGGCCGCCATGGTGGGGCTCAGCCTCTATCACGGTGGCTACCTGTCCGAGGTCATGCGGCCTGCCTATCTGGCGGTCGATCGCGGCCAGCACGATGCGGCCGACAGCCTGGGCTATACCTTCAGGCAGAAGATATTCCGCATCGTCGGCCCGCAGGCCATACATATCGGCCTGCCGGGATACGGAAACTCCATCATCTACCTGATCCATAACGTCGCGCTGGTCATGTATATCGGGGCGGCGGACGTGATGGCGACCGCGCACCTGATCATGGAGCGGGACTACAACCAGTACCAGTTCGAGACCTATCTCGTGCTGGCGGTCATCTATTCCGTGTTGTGCCTGATCGCGTGGCTTGTCATTCGCTTCTTCGAGCTTCGCTCGCCCATGCAGGCGCCGGAGGCGAAGGCCACAACTCAGATCAGGCACGCGCTCATCTCGAACGCCTGACCTAACGAAGGTATTCAGCCATGTTCGAAACCGATATCCTGCTCCAGGACACGCGGGAAATTCTGGGAGCCGTCCCTGTAACGCTTGGAATGGCGCTCTTGATCTTTCCCCTTTCCGCCATAGTCGGCAGCCTGTTCGCCCTTGTCGAATACAGACGGGTCCCTGTGCTTCGAGAGCTTGTCATGGTCTACAAGGTCATCCTGAAGGGTGTCCCGATGGTGGTCGTGATTTTCCTGTCCTATTTCGGCCTGCCCGCGGCCCTGCAATTCCTGTACTCGGCGCTCGGGATCGACGCCAACGCCCACCTGATGCCGAACTGGATCATTCTTGTCATCGCGATTACCGGCTGTGTCGCCGCCTTTCAGGCGGAGATCATCAAAGGGGCCCTCAACGCCTTTGATACCGGCCAGTCGGATGCGGCCTATTCGCTGGGCTACACAGGCAGCCAACTGTTCCGACGGGTCTTGTTTCCGCAGGTGGCCCTCACCGCGATTCCCGACCTGACGACCTCGATGATGGTCATCATGAAGGCGCTTTCCCTTGGCTTCGCCATTGAGGTCATCGATATCTTCGCGCAATCCCAGCTGACTGCCGCGCTGAACTACTACTACCTCGAAGCCTTCGTCATCGCCGTCGTGATCTACATGGTCATTGCCTATATCGTCACCCAGATCGCCGACAGGCTGGAACAAGCTCTCAGGATACGGACCTGAACTTAAGATTGTTCATTCGATCCCGAGCACGGGAAGCCGAAATCGCCGGAGTCTCCACGATTCCCGGAGCGGGATCGATTGAGCATCCATAGGGACGCCCGACGGCTGCCGTTCGCGGCTGTAGCGTTTCTATCCGGCTACGACATGTGCCGGCGTGTTTCGAGCCAAAGTGCGTCACCGCACGCGAGCGAGATCCACCGGCCGATTGTGTAAGATCGCTTCCATGGAGAAGAAGCCGGTGACCGTGGCGAGATCGAAATTCGTGATCAGTTTCTGGTAAAAGGCGTCGTAGCCGGCCATGCCGCGCGCCGTTACCTTGATGAGATAGTCCCAGTCCCCGCCGATCCGGTAGAAGTCCGTCACTTCCGGCAGCCGCTCGACATGCGCCCGAAACTGATCCGCCCATTCCTTGGAATGATGGCGGGTGCGTACCATGACGAACACGACGAGATCGAGGCCAAGCGCGGAAAGGTCGATCGTGGTTGTCGTGCCGCGGATCACACCACTGGCGTTCAGCCGCTGAAGGCGCCGCCAGCACGCATTCTGCGATAAGCCGACGTTTTCGGCTAGATCGCGTTGCGAGATGCTGCCGTCCTTTTGCAGAACGGTCAGCATTTTCAGATCAATGCTATCGATTTTTTCCACGATACCGATCACGTGACCTAAATTATGCAGAAGATCGCATGAAATCGATGAGGCTTCAACAGCGCCTCTTCGCTAGACTTCGCCATCCACAGCCGGAGCCGTCGCCATGCCGTTCGAGCGCCAAGAGCAATCCACCAACCTCCTGACCCGTTTCAGCGACGACCTCAAGCGCGGCGACGTCCTTGCCGCCCTGTCGGACGGCCTGATCGGCAAGGACGCCATGGTCGACGGTCCTTTCGGGCCGAAGCCGCTCGTCTATGCCGATTATGTCGCTTCCGGCCGCGCACTCATGCAGGTCGAGCGTTTCGTTCTCGAACAGGTCCTTCCCTACTACGCCAACAGCCACACCGAGGCCTCCTACTGCGGCGGCTTCATCACCAGGCTGCGCCGCGAGGCGCGCGCCGCGATCGCCGCCTGTTGCGGCGCGGGTGCCAGTCATGCCGTCATCTTCACCGGCTCGGGCGCGACGGCCGGCCTCAACCGGCTTTGCAGCCTGTTCGGCATCGGCCCCGGCACGCTGGTCTTAATCGGTCCCTACGAGCACCACTCCAACATCCTGCCCTGGCGCGAATCCGGCGCCGAGGTGATCGAAATCCCGGAAGCCGCCGGGGGCGGACTGAACCTCGACCTGCTCGCCGAGACGCTGGCGCAAGCCGGCAAGGACCGCCGCGTCGTATGCGCCTTCTCGGCAGCATCCAACGTCACCGGCATCTTGACCGACGTCGCCGCCGTCACCCGCCTTGCAAAGGCGGCCGGAGCACGCATCATCTGGGATTACGCCGGCGGCGGCCCCTACCTGCCGATTGCCATGACGCCGGAAGCCGGCGCCGAGATCGACGCGGTCGTCGTTTCGCCGCACAAGTTCCTCGGTGGCCCGGGCGCATCCGGCGTCCTGCTCGTCAGGCGCGACGCCGTCGTCTCGACGCGGCCCACCTGGCCGGGCGGCGGTACCGTGCGGTTCGTCTCGCCGACCGCGCATGACTATAGCGGCAGCCTGGAGGCGCGCGAGGAAGCAGGTACGCCCAATGTCGTCGGCGACATCCGCGCGGCGCTGGCCTTCCTCGTCAAGGACGCCATCGGCGCGGAGACGATGCAGCGCCGCAACAGGAAACTCGCGGCACGCGCCATTGCGGCGTGGTCCGGGGTGAAGCAACTTGAACTCCTCGGCTCGCTCACTGCGCCGCGCCTGCCCATTTTCGCTTTCAGGATGCGCGACGGCCGGGGCGGTCACATCCATCAGCAACTCGTCACCCGCCTGCTGAGCGACTGCTTCGGTATCCAGGCGCGTGGCGGCTGCGCCTGTGCCGGTCCCTACGTGCACCGCCTGCTGGGCATCGGCCCGGCGGAATCGGAAAGCATGCGACAGGCGATCCTAGCCGGCAACGAGATCGCCAAACCGGGCTTCGCCAGGCTGAACTTCAGCGTTCTGCTATCGGATGAGAAGGTGGCTTTTATCCTGGACAGTGTCACCAGGCTCGCGACAGACGCTTCGCAGCATACCGGGCGCTACGATTTTGACCGCACTCGGGCGATCTTCTTCCCTCGCGCCGCCTGAACGCTTTCGATCGCCAGAAGACCCTATGTCACGCCCGACGTCACCGCTCTCCACGCTCCAGCACCGGTTCCGTGCAATATGTAACCAGCGCCCCGGCCGAATGCTGCTGCGTGATCGTTGACCCGGTCCTGGATTTTGACGAGAAGTCGGGGGCCCTCGCCAACTGCAACGCCGAGCGCCTGCTGGACCCCATACTTAAACTGAGTAAAGGCCTCGGACAGATTCACCACTTTCATGTCTTGACGCCAACATGAGGAACTTCCGCGACTTCGTCGGGAATGGATTGGCACAGCGCATTGATTTTCCTGTGGGATCGTCCTAGTCCATCTTAAATGGCGCCAATTTTGGGCAATGGCTGGAGGGCGTGATGAAACGGGGCGGAAATGGCGGCAATGCGGCGGAGGGCCTGGCCGAGGAGTGCGATGTTACCGACCTCCTACTGCAAGATATTCTCACGGGAACCTTGCCCGCCGGCACCTGGCTGAAACAGATCGATCTCGAACAGCGTTACAATTGTACGCGGCCCGACGTGCGGCGGGTACTGGACCGGTTGACGCAGAGGCGGCTGGTGCAGCACATTCCCAACCGTGGATATCAGGTTTACGAGGTGGACGAGCGGCGATCGCAGGAAATCAGCGATATCAGGGTGATCCTCGAGACCTCTGTCGCCGGCCTCATGATCGCCCATGCGACCCCGGAGGCAACCAGAGACTTGCGCACACTGGCCCGCCGTTTCGACGATATGTCCTTCCGCGGCACCATTCTGCAGCACTACGACGCCAATCTCGCCTTTCACCGCAGGCTGCTGCAGCTTGCCGGCAATACAGAACTGGTGGAGCTCGTTTCGGAAATCCGCCAGCGCACGGTGTCGGCGCCAGTCGCGCAGTGGCGCACGCGCGCACGCATCGAACAATCGGCCCGCGAACATCACTTGATGGTGGACGCATTGGAAGCCGGCGATCTTGCCGAACTGAAGCGCCTGATCGAAATTCATATCCGGCAGGCACCGGCAAGGGTGTGACGGCACAGGAAAAGGCCGCGCAGGCCATGGCTGCGCGGCCTTTCTGGGGCAGGTCGAAGCTTCTCGTCAGCGGGGCGTCAGGTCGAAGCCGAACCACTTTTCCGACAGCCGCTTGATCGTACCGTCCGCCTTGGCGGCGGTGATCGCATCGTCGAACATCGCCTTCAGTTCCGGATCGCTCTTGCGCAGGCCGACAGAGCTGCCAGCGCCGAGGAAGCCACCCTGGAAGCGCGGGCCGGCAATGGTCATGTCGGCATTGGCCGGCTTCTCCACGGTAGTCATCAGGTAGCCCATCGAGGCCATGACGAGATCGACGCGGCCGGCGAGGAGATCGAGATCTGCCTGCTCGGTCGTCTTGTATTCCCGGGCCTCGACCGCACCCTTTAGATACTCGTCCACGAAGCGAGCCGAGATCGACGCCGTCTGCACGCCAATGGTCTTGCCCTTGAGCAGGGGCTTCAACTCGTCGGCGGCCTTGCGGGCACCCGCCTCGTTGCTGGCGAGTGAGAAGAGTTCACCCTTCATCGGCAGATTTGCGAGGTCGCTCTCCTTGAGGGTGGCGAAGGTCTGGCCGGTGCTGCCGTAGGAGAGCGAGAAGTCGATGACCTCCTTGCGCTTGTACCAATCGCATAGGTGGCGCCACGCATCTGCACGGTCGGCACGACCCAGCTCACCGTGCCGACATCGGTAGACCCGACCAGTGTGCCGGCACCGCTTTCAGGCGGGAAGATCGTATCGCACAGCGCAATGCCCCTCCGCGGCTTCACCCCGAAGCGCTCAAAGGCCGAGGTAATGTCCTCGTCGGAAAAGGTCTTCTGGAACGTTTCGGCCGTTGCGCGGTCCTGATCGTCGAAGGTTGGTGGGCCGAGCCGCTCGAGTTGGGCATGCATCAGGCTTTCAAGCGGCGTGTTGCCGACGAGATTGGCATCGCCGCTAACGATACGGCTCCGCACCGTCGTGCCGGTCATCAGCGCGGCACCGTCGGCGATGGCGTGGACCCGCGCGGAAAGCGCGTGCAGTTCCGGCAGGCTGCGGGCCCGTACGAGATAGCGCACGGCGGCGCGGGCCTGCACGACGTTCGGCGCGTGGCCGCCGGCGTCGGTGATAGCATAGTGGATGCGTGCGCTCGACGGCATATGTTCGCGCAGGAAATTGACGCCAACATTCATCAACTCCAGCGCATCGAGCGCGCTGCGCCCCAGATGCGGCGTAGCGGAGGCATGGGCGGCTCGGCCGGTGAAATGGAAATCGATCTCGTTGCAGGCGAGCGAGACGGGATTGTTGACGCCGGCAAAGGGCGCCGGATGCCACGAAATGGCGCTGTCGACATCATCGAAAAGGCCGGCGCGCACCATGAAGCCCTTGGAGGAGCCGCCCTCCTCGGCGGGGCAGCCGTAGTAGCGGATGCGTCCGGCAAGGCCATGTGCTGCCAGATAGTCCTTGACCGCGGTGGCCGCCATCAGGGCGCCGGCACCGAGCAGGTTGTGGCCGCAACCGTGTCCGTTACCGCCCGGCACGAGCGGTCGTTCCTGTGCGACGCCCGCCTCCTGGCTCAGCCCCGGCAGGGCATCGAACTCGCCGAGAATGGCGATAACCGGTCCGCCTTCCCCCGCCTCGCCCATCACTGCCGTCGGCATGCCCGCGATACCGCGCGCAACGCGGAAACCTTCAGCCGCAAGCACGGCTTCATGCGCATCCGCCGAGGCGAACTCCGCATAGTTGGTCTCGGGCGTGTCCCATACGCGATCGCTGAGTGCAAAGAAGGTTTCCCGCTTGGCTTCTACAAGGCCCCAGATGGCGTCCGAGTTCGTCATACTGTCTACGCCTTTGATGATAGCCGCTATTGGCGCCAATATAATAAAACAATTTTGGTTCCGCAAGAGCTCTGCTCGATGTGTGTCGTTTGTGGGTCCGGTCGGTGGGTGGCCTCATTTCGTCCTCCCAGGAGTACCAGGAAAAATGTTGGCGGCACGATCCTGGCGTAGAGTGTTGATTTCCGCGGAGAACCGACCCCGGGGGATTTTTCCATTGAGAAGTGACCCATGTTTGAACCCACCCCTGCTGGCTGGTTGCAGGGGACATTGGAGTGATAGACATGGCGTTACTGAGCGTAATCCGGCGCTGGCACTTGCGGGACGGACTTTCGATCCCGGAGATTTCGCGGCGCGGTCATGCCCCGAAGGATGGTGTATGAGCGCCGGCCTTCGGAGAAGGTCAAGGACTGATGCTCGTCGGCCCCTATGCCAACGGCAAGACGATGATCACCGAGCGGTTCGACGTCGGACGTCTGAGAACTGCCGGACAACAGCGGGTGTGGGGAACTAGTCCTCGTTGCCAACACATTGCGAGACGAGCCACCCCCCCCCCGATCAAGGACATGGGCCTCAGGTGTTCGATTCCGCCATAGCCCACGCCCATGTCTCTGCGGCCGGCACCGGCAAAAGCGGAGAGCGTACCTGCAATCCTGCGTCAGGAAATCCTCGAACGCACAACCCCAGAGCGTCATGGTCCAGCCGTCCGTAAGAATGTCGGCGAGGTCATTTAACTCCATGTCTCCAGCCACGATCACCGGGCCTGCGACTGCGTTTATTGGTCAGGTTCGTGCGGCATCGAATGCTGCCCACGCTTTCTGAAAAATCTCAAAGCTAAAATTTTCCGCCCGAGCGGGATCCAGGATAAGCCTTTCCGTCTTGGTCAGTTTGTCGATGGCGCTGGAGAGCGTCGGCAGGATTGCCGCGGGATGACAACAGCGCCGTGTCGGTCGGCGTGAACGAGATCGCCGTCCCGAACTTTCATACCGAATACCGAGACTTCTGTGCCAACCTCTCGAACGTGAACAAAAGCGTGGCTGGGGCCGATCGACCCGGCGATAATCGGGAAATCGGCTGGAATAGTCCCGAGATCACGCACGACTCCGTTGGTCAGGGCGCCAGCCAGCCCGAAACCTCTGTGCACGGTGGCATTGATTTCACCCCAGAACGCACCGACGACATCCGGGAAATCAATGTCTTCGATAACCGCCAGCGCAGGCCGCGGCCCCATAGACATATGGCGATAGTAAGCCATTCGTCTCTCTTTCACGACAGCGGGCTCTTCGGCGGGTGGCGTGACAGCGGCAATTTTTGCCGTGCGGGCGTAGCCGACGATCGCGCCGGCCTGAGGTGCCGAACAAATCATCGTGCCACGGGTGAAGGCGTCGAAGCCGCGTCTGCCCTGTGCCACCTCGATCGCATTGCAGACGGTGGGCGTATCGACACTGCGAAGCAACGAAACAAGGGTATCATCCATCATGTTGACTCCAGCCAGCGCTTCAGCGCCATATTTGTAGGTTCCGGTTGCTCAAGCGTCGGCAAATGCCCTGATCGCGCGATCGTCACGAGAGAGGAACCGGCGATCAGCTCATGCATGAGCCGATGCCGTCCAAGGGGACACAGCATGTCGCCTTCGCCACACAGAAGAAGCGCTGGAAGCTTCGCACGGCGCAGCGTTTCGGTCTGATCCGATCACGCCTGAAGGGCACGAGACTGGCGAAGAAAGGCATCGTTCCCCAGGTCGAGTGCCATTTCCATGCAAATGTCCATGATCTCCTGCTTGCGCGGTCCATCAAGCAGGTATCGTGGTTTCATTTCCTCGCGCATGACCTGTCTCAGCCGCCCAGATTTTACTGCGGCTATCTGCGGCTCGCGATCCGCTCTGACCTCGGGGCTTTCAGCTAGGGGATTCGTATCGAGAAGCGCGATCCGCTCGACACGTGCCGGTGCCTGCCGCAAAATCTCCATGGCGACGATCCCGCCCATCGAGAGGCCGGCCAAGGCGAAGCAGGACGGTGCATTCGCCAGTATGTCAGCGGCGAGTGCCGCGATCGTGTCACGCGCGCTGATCGGCACGACATGAATCGCCCGTTGACCGGAGAAGGCAGCGATCTGCGGTGCAAACAGCCGGGCGTCGCACATCATGCCTGGAACGAGAACGAGCGGAGTCGCGAGACACCGGCGGCGGCGCGCGCCTCATTGCTGGCTGCGGTACGGCTGGCACGGCCGATACTCTCATCGACCGCGCAAGCCAGATCGGCGAAGCGGATGATCCTTCCGGCTATAGAATGCCGGCTTATCCGCGACCGTGACCCTGCATCTATCACGCCGCGTCCTTCCAGGTGGCGCCAGCCGGATCATCTGTGTTGGTGACCCTGTAGAGGCTGGCCTCACCGGTCATTGCGGGCGCCAGGCTGTGAACGAGGTCCGGAGGGACAGCGCAGGTGTCGCCGGGCGCAAGGGTCTTCTCTCCGTCGGCCCACGCAAGCCGCCAGTGTCCGCGCATCACCATCAGAACTTCGTGGCGGCCGGTCTTGTATGGTGTCTCAGGAACCGAACCGCGGGTCAGAAACTCGACATCAAAGCCCGGCCGGTCCTTCAAAAGCGCGGCGGCCCCAATCACCTTGGCGGGCGCATGCCCCGCAAGCGCCATCAGGTCCCAGTAGGACAGGACAGGCTTATGCCGATTCTGTTCTCATGCTAGTGATTTCTGGCGTCAATGCGCTGGGCAATATGGATTCTGGGGAAGGCTATCTGCATGAACTGCCCGATCAGCGGCAACTCATGAAGCAACTCACCGCCTTCAGCCACACGATCCGGAAAATGGAAGAACTGCAGCCTGCCCTGGCCCGCGCCTTTGCGGTGTTTGCTTCGGCCCGCCCCCGCCCGGTCCATATCGAGATCCCGCTCGATCTGATGGCTCAGGATGCGGACTGCTTGCCCCCGGCCAAGCGTGCGGCTATCCCGACCCGGCCCGGCCCCATCGCCTCGGCGATCAGCCAGATAGCGGATTTAGCAATGGGCGCCAGCAAGCCGCTGATCATTGCTGGTGGCGGTGCAGCCGATGCAGCGACGCAGGTGCTTGGACTAGCCGAGGCGCTGGATGCCCCGGTCGTCATGACCGTGAACGGCCGAGGCATTCTGCCCGAAGGCCATCCACTAGCGGTGCCTTGTACACCCGGATGCGCGGATGCCCTTAGGCGCTCAGAAAGTCTGCCATCTCGACCTTATAGAACGACTTCGTCCGTGGGCCGGCAAGAATGGGGTCGATCCGGCGAACACATTCCCGGTAGTGGGGCGTCTTGCGATGCTCGTCCAGGGCTTCGGGCGACTTGAATACTTCGTAGATGACAAAGCGGAGTTCATCGTCCGGATCGCGCAACACGTCGAAGCGCAGGTTACCCGGCTCCAATCGCGTGCCCTCGTAGTTGATACGGAAGGCCTCTAGAAATTCTTCGGCATGCCCCGGTTTAACATTGATGCTGACCATCTGGATGAGCATATCATAACCCCTGTTGCGTTGTTTTAATGATGAAAGATCATAGGCCCGGCGCCTTCCACATGGCCCTTGTGATACCCTCGTCAACGAGCTGGCGCTGTAGCGCATAGGCCCGCGCCCACCGTTCGCCGGCCTCGTCATAGATGGCCTTGTGCTTGAAATTTGGTTCAAAACGCTTGTCCCAGCGCACCCAGCCGTCCGCCGCCTCGACGAAATCGCGGCGCAGCCCAATCCCGATCGCCGCCGACGCCGCGCAGCCGAGCGCCGTCGCCTCCTTGACGATGGGCGTGACGACCGGAAGGCCGGTGGCGCTCGAAAGAATCTGCGACCATTGGATGGATTTCGACGCACCGGCGGCGAAGACGATCTTGTCCGGCATCTTGCCGGAAAGCTTGAAGACGGCCGAGAGATTGCGGGCTGCGACGATGGCCGCATTCTCCTGCAGCGCGCGGAAGATCGCGGCCTTGCCGGATTTTTCCGGATCGATGGAAAGGTTCAGCAGCGACGGCGCGGCGTGATACCAGTTGCCATAGTGCATGACGTCGGAGAAAACCGGGATGATGCCATAGGCGCCCACGGGCACGCCGGCCGCTTTCTGCTCCAGCAGTTGGTAGGCATCGCCACCGGGCCCCGCGGCCGCCATCTCCTCCGAGCCAAAACTGTCGCGGAACCAGCGCATGACGATGCCGACGAAGAAGCTGATCGCCTCGACCTGGTTAAGACCGGTGACGACGTGAGGATTGATGCGCAGATCCATCGACGGGTCGGAGATGGACGGGCCGACATTCACCACCTGCTGCCAGAAGGTGCCCCCAAGCACGGCGCAGTCACCCTCGTTGACGACGCCAATCGCCGCAGCACCGCTCTGGCAATCGCCGCCGCCCATGACCACGGGCGTGCCCGCGGCAAGACCAGTCTCATCCGCGGCCTCCTTGGTAACATGGCCGATGACAGTGCCGGGCTCGACACTTTCGGGGAAGATATCATCGCGCATGCCGGCCTTGGCCATCGCCTCCGGCAGCCAGTTGCGTTTCGAAAGGCTGTAGAGGCCGGTCGTGCCGGCATTGGAGGGATCGCTGGCAATGACACCGGAAAGGCGTGCCAGAACCCAGTCGGAAAGCATGCTGATCCTGTCGATGCGGGCATAAACATCCGGCAGGTTTCGCTTTAGCCAGAGCAGGCGCGGCAGGGCGCCGAGCGCGAAGGTTTGGCCGGTCTCGGCATAGAGGTCGCGCTCCAGACCAGGATAATCGCGCTTCAGGTCACGCACCTCATTGACGGCGCGGCTATCGACATTGGCGCAGGCCCAGATTTCCCGGCCGCCGCGGTCATAGGCGACGATCGCCTCGCGCATTGAGAGCGGCGGTGCAAAATTCGTCCACGGTAGCGGCGGGATAATCCCGCTGCGGGCGGCGTAAAACCCGGCCACCTATTTTCCTTCTGCAACGAGCGCAGGAGGGTTAGGGGATCTACACCGTGGAATTGTATCTGAAGGTTCGTCTGGCTTGCTCGGAAGGAATGAGCCGGCGTCAGGCTGCGAAGCATTTCAACATATCGCGCGACAGCGTGGCCAAGATGCTGTCGTATTCGACGCCGCCGGGCTATCGGCGCCGATCACCGATCCGGAGGCCGAAGCTGGACGCGTTCGTTGCGACCATCGATCGATGGCTGGATGAGGACGTGAAGGTTCCGCGCAAGCAGCGGCACACGGCCAAGCGTGTGTTCGACCGGCTTCGTGACGAATGCGGGTTCACCGGCGGCTACACGATC
>NZ_MDET01000024.1 GCF_002075885.1 Manganibacter manganicus | reverse complement strand
CGATCGTTGGACAGGATCTGGCATAAATTAAGCTACTCTCTGCACCTGCTGATCGGGTTGGGTTTCGTCTTTTCTCAGCCAATAGACCACGGCGGGCGGTCTGCCGCCAAGGGCTGAATGTGGGCGTTGGTGGTTGTAGAAGGTCATCCATTTCCGGATGCCCGCCCTCGCTTCTGATCCGGTCTCCCAGGCATGCAGGTAGACGCACTCGTATTTCAGGGTCCGCCACAACCTTTCGATGAAGATATTGTCGAGGAACCGACCCTTTCCATCCATCGAGATGCGCACGCCGGTGTGGCGCAGGCGATCGGTCCAGGCGAAAGAGGTGAACTGGCTGCCCTGATCGGTATTCATGATTTCCGGCAGCCCGAACTTGTAGATGGCCTCGTTCAGCGCCTCGACGCAGAAATCGGCCTCCAGCGTGTTCGAGATGCGCCAGGCTAGGACCTTTCGGGTGTGCCAGTCCATGATGGCAACCAGGTAGAGAAACCCGCGCCGCATCGGCACATAAGTGATATCGGCGCACCAGACCTGGTTGGGCCGCTCCACGCGCAGTCCCTTCAGCAGGTAGGGATAGGTCTTGTGCCCCTTCGCCGGTCTGCTGGTAGTGGGTTTCTGGTAGATCGGCATCAATCCCATGAGCCGCATCAGCCGGCGTATCCGCTTCTCGTTCACCAGATGGCCGTCGTTGCGCAAATGCCAGGTCATCTGCCGGACACCGAAAAAGGGCGTTTCCAGGAACTGTTCGTCGATCAGCCGCATGAGGGCCAGGTTCTGCGCGGTCTCCCCCTTCGGGGTGTAATAGAAGGACGAGCGTGAGATCGACAGCAGCTTGCATTGCCGAGTGATCGACAATTCCGGATGATCCGGCTCAACCATGCCGCGCCTCACTTCCCGCCCCAGGGCTTCAGCTTTCTTTCCAAAAAAGAGTTGGCCACCGCCAGCTCCCCGATCTTGGCGTGGAGCTCCTTCACCTGCTCCTCGTCGATCTCGGGCTTTTTCCGGCCATTGCGTTCGAACACACCCGAGGCGCCTTCGAGCAGAGCGCGTTTCCACTGGTGAACCATCGTCGGATGAACTCCGAACCGGCTTGCCAGCTCGGCTGCGGTCTCTTCGCCCTTCAAGGCTTCCAGGGCGACCTTCGCCTTGAACTCAGGCGCGTGCTGCTTGCGTTTCGACATCTCTGATCTCCTTTTCGTCGAAGATCAGCAGACCGCAAATCATAGCTTATGTCAGTGTCCGAATTTCGGGGGGTAGCTCAGTGGTCAGCACCGTAACAAATACCTATGTTGAAACGAATTGCCCGACGACATTAATGACAAGCCGCAAAGGCAGGAGATGAACATGGATACCCAAACCTATCCCGTCACCCGCACCGACGCCGAATGGAGAGCCTTGCTCTCGCCGGAGCAATACGCCGTCATGCGCGGCCACGGCACGGAGCGGCCCGGCAGTTGCGCCCTTTTGCATGAGCATCGCGCCGGCGCTTTCCATTGCGCCGGATGTGACAGCAAGCTGTTCGAGGCCTCGCTGAAATTCGAAAGCGGCACCGGCTGGCCGAGCTTCAACGATCCCCTGCCCCGCTCCGTCGAGACCACGACCGACCGCAGCCACGGCATGACGCGCACCGAGGTGCATTGCGCCACCTGCGGCAGCCATCTCGGCCATGTCTTCCCGGACGGCCCGCCGCCGACCGGCCTGCGCTATTGCGTCAACGGCGTGGCGCTCAAATTCGAACCGGCCGCGTAACGTCAAATCCGCGTTCGGAATGAAAACGCCCGGCCCAAACCGGGCGTTTCTGTTTTGGCGTCACGCCGCGTAGCGCTGCGGCCCCAACGCGCTGGCGTCAATATCGGGCGCACGGCCGGACATGATGTCGGCCAAGACACGGGCCGAGCCGCAGGACATTGTCCAGCCCAGCGTGCCATGGCCGGTGTTGAGATAAAGATTGGCATATTTCGACAGGCCGATGATCGGCGGCCCGTCCGGCGTCATCGGCCGCTGGCCGGTCCAGAATGTTGCCTTGCTGATGTCTCCGGCAGCGGGGAAAAGATCGGTGACCGAATGTATCAACGTGTCGCGTCGCGCATCGTTGAGGCTCAGATTGTAGCCGGAAATCTCGGCCGTGCCGCCAACGCGGATGCGGTCGCCGAGGCGCGTAATGGCGATCTTGTAGGTCTCGTCCATGATCGTCGATTCCGGCGCCGCCGATGCATTCACAATCGGCACGGTGATCGAATAACCCTTGACCGGATAGACCGGTATCGGCTGACCGAGCTTGCGCATCCAGATCGGCGAATAAGAACCGAGCGCCATCACATAGGCGTCGGCGCGGCCCGGCCCGGCGCTTGTGGTCACGCCGGTTACTTTGCCCTGCGCCGTCTCGATGCCGGTCAGCGTGACGCCATATTCGAATTTGACCCCGGCAGCGGTGGCGATTTCGGCCAGCCGCTCGGTGAACATCTGGCAATCGCCGGTTTCGTCGCCGGGCAGGCGCAGGCCGCCGACGAATTTCTCACGCACCGCACCTAGGCCGGGTTCGGCGGCGATGCAGCCTTCGGGGTCGAGAACCTCGAACGGCACGCCCGTCTGCTTCAACACCTCGACGTCACCACCGATGGAATCCAATTGCTTTTGCGTGCGGAAGAGCTGCAGCGTGCCCTTGGCGCGCTCATCATAGGCGATATTGGTGGTGGAGCGCAGCGCCTTCAGCACATCACGGCTGTATTCGGCGACCGGCACCATGCGCGACTTGTTCACCGCATAGCGCTCGGCCGTGCAATTGCGCAGCATCTTGAGCATCCACGACCACATATGCCGGTCGAAGCCTGGCCGTATTACCAGCGGCCCGTGTTTCATCGTCAACCATTTAAGCGCCTTGACCGGGACGCCGGGGCCAGCCCATGGCGAGGAATAGCCAGGTGAAATCTCGCCCGCATTGGCGAAGCTGGTTTCCAATGCCGGGCCGGGCTGGCGGTCGATGACCGTAACCTCATGCCCCGCCTCGGCGAGAAAATAGGCGCTCGTCACGCCGATCACGCCGCTGCCCAGTATCAATACTTTCATTCGTTCACTCCCCGCGGCACTCGTTGCCCGAGCCACCATAATCCGCACCGGCCTCGCACCCGCGCAATTGATTTAAAATTCAGCCTTCAGCCGTTCACAATGCGCCGATGGAACCTGTTGCCGAGGCTTGTCAGCACCTCGTAGCCAATCGTGCCGGTCAGCGCCGCCACTTGATCCACATCCTGCGATGGCCCGATGACCTCGACAAGATCGCCGGCCTGCAACCGGCTTTCCGGCAGTGCCGAAATATCGAGGATGATCGAATCCATCGACACCCGGCCGATAAAAGGCAACCGCTTGCCGCCGAAGAAGGCAGCGGCCGCGCCACGCCTGTGCCAGCCATCGGCATAGCCGAGCGAAATGGTGGCCGTTCGCAGGCTGCCTGCCGCGAAATAGATGTGGCCATAGCCAACCCCTGCCCCCTCTTCGACGGTGCGCGTCTGGATCACCCTGGCATCCAGCCGCACCACCGGCAGCATCGGATTCGTATGGCCAGGCGTCGGGTTGATGCCGTAGAGCGCAGCCCCCGGACGCGCGAGATCGAAATGATAGGCGGACCCGAGAAAAATACCCGACGAATTGGCGAAGGAAGCGGGGGCAGCCGGCAGCATGGCGCGCAGTCGCTCGAATTCAAGCAATTGCGCGGCATTGGCCGGATGATGCGGCTCGTCCGCACAAGCCAGATGGCTCATCACCAGCACGACATCGACACCATCGAGGCTGGCCGCATCACCGGCCACCGCCTCCACTTCGGCTGCGGCCATGCCGAGCCTCGACATGCCGCTATCGACCTGCAGCGCCGCTGGCAGCGATCGGCCGGCGCGGTGCGCGGCTGCCCGCCAGGCTGCAAGTTGTTCAACGCTGTTGAGAACCGGCGTCAGCCGCGAAACCATGGCTTCGCCCTCCGCGCCGGGCGGCAGGCCGTTCAGGACGAAAATCGCCGGTCCGTCGCCAAGCGCTGAGCGCAGGCAAACGCCTTCCTCGACATGCGCGACAAAGAACCGGTCACAACCTTCCGCCTGCAAGGCGTGAGCTACGGCCACAGCGCCGAGCCCGTAACCGTCGGCCTTGACCACACCGGCCGCCCGCGCACCGCCTGTCAACCGGGCATTGAGCCGCCGATAGTTCTCACGCAGGGCGCCGAGATCGATGGTCAGCACCGCGCCGGCAGCAGCAAGGGATGGCTGCCGGAGCATATCGGTCTGTTCAAAATTCCTGTCCATGTCGCCAGATCCGAGATTCTTGCACATAACGCCGCCTTGGGCCACGTAACTGTGCTTCTACCACGGCAAACGCGCACAATCTTCCCTATTATAAGGCAATCATTGGTGGATTCTTTCACAAAACCAGATTCAGCCAAGCCAAATCGCACGGAACCGCGATAGGCTATGAAATCGCGAAAACCCTACGGTGCAAGATGGCGAAAAGCGGCCACGACCGCATCGTAGACCTTGCGCTTGAACGGCACGATCAGTTCAGGGAGTTCCTGCATCGGCCGCCACGCCCAGGCATCGAATTCGGCCTCGTTGCCGGCCGGCGGCGGATTGATGCGAATTTCGCTTTCATCACCGGTGAAGCGGAGGGCAAACCATCTTTGCGTTTGCCCGCGATATTTGCCCTTGAGCGCGATGCCGACCAGTTCACGGGGCAGATCGTAATTGATCCAGTCCGGCGCCTCGGCGATCAGGTCGAGGCTTTTCATGCCGGTCTCTTCAAAAGCCTCGCGATAGGCCGCCACCAGCGGCGCCTCGCCCTTGTCGATGCCGCCCTGCGGCATCTGCCAGAGCCTTGCGGTGCCGGCCGTTTCGCTGTCCGGCTCGGCGATACGACGGCCGGACCAGACCAGCCCTTGCGGGTTGAGTATCATCACCCCGACGCAGCGGCGATAGGGCAGCGTTTCGGGATCGATTCGTTTTCCAATCATGCGCTTGCCTATCGCTCGGGAATGTAGGTGCGAAAACACCGGAAAAAATTGCTACCCCTTCTGGGGATCATTGGCCACGGCGGAAATGGGCACGATCTCGATACCGCGCTTCTTCGCTTCCTCCACCCAAGAGGCGACGGTATCCACCGTCACATCGAAGGCCGATCCGACGCCGACGGCGAACCCCTTGGCGCGTGCCGTCGCTTCCAGTTCATCGAGCTTTTTCAGGATCGCGCCGCGATCCTGCACCTGATCGATGGTGGTATCGGCGACGGCGAACGGCACGCTGTCCTTGAGCGCCAATTCCGGAGCCTGGCTGCGCGCCGAGGTGCCGTCATCGATATAGCCAAGGCCGCGTTTGGCGAGTTCGTCCATGACCGGTTGCAAGGCATCGGCGTCGGAACTGAACCGCGCGCCCATATAATTCATCACCGCAACGTAGTTGGTCATACGCGACAACGCCCAGCGCAGCTTTTCCAGATTCTCGGGCGGTGAAGCGGCAATCGTCAGCGTATTGCGGCCCGGATTGACCGAAGGATAGCCGAACGGCTCCAGCGGCACCTGCATGACGATTTCATGGCCCCGGTGGCGCGCATCCTGCATCCAGCGGCCAATGGAATTGCCTTGCGGTGCAAAGGCCAGCGTGACTTCTGCCGGCAATTTGGCGATCGCCGCCTGCGTGGTCGTCTGCGAAACGGCAAGCCCGCCGATGACGATGGCAATCCGCGCGCCGCGCGCCCCGGACCATGGCCGTGCATAAACGTCGAACGGCCTGCGCCCGTCGACTGAGCGAATCGGCAGCGGACCGGTCGGACTGTCTTCGATCAGCGCCCTGTCAGGCAGGTGCGCGACCCGTAGATCCTGGCTGACGGCCGAAGGATCGCGGATGACGATTGCGCCGCCCGGTTGGCTGGCCGGCCCCTCGCCTTCGATATGAATGATCTTCGGTCCGTCGGTCGGCTTCGCGGCGCCGCTGGCAGAGGGCGCCGGTCTGACCGGTTCCGTCGCGACGGGGTTGACCTCCGCGACGATTTTCGGCGTCGTGACGGCGGTCGTCTCGGGATGACGGAATGGCCTGTCGCGCAAGGCAATCGCAGCGGAGACGACGACCAGCACGACAGCGGCCGCCGCCAGCATGATCGACCCGCGGTCGAGGGTCACGCCGCGCCTTGCGGGCGGCCCATCTTGACCCAGCGGGCGATCGATCTCCTTCAATTCAGCCAAGCGCACCCCCGCCGCTCGAATCAAACTGCCGGAACCTTTCGGCCCCGGCAGCATGGCATAGATACCGGCAAAAACAGGACTATCTGGCGGCCTATTGGTTGTTCACCACCTTGTTCGGATTAGGTGGGAAAGCCGGATTGGTCTTTTCACCGCGCAAAAGCTGCTCGGCATAGATCAATTGCAGATCGTCCTTCGGATCCGGCGGCACATAGGCCGAAGAACCGGAGCCATCCGAGTTTTCGTCCGCTCCCTTGATATGGCCCTTGAGATCCGATTCACCGCGCGTCACGTCGCGACCCTGCAATTCCGGCGGCAAGGGCTGATCCACCTCGATATCGGGAGTGATGCCCTTGCCCTGGATCGACTTGCCCGAAGGCGTGTAATAGAGCGCCGTCGTAAGCCTCAAGGCACCGTTCTCGCCGAGCGGAATAATCGTCTGCACAGAACCCTTGCCGAACGACTGCGTACCCACCAGCGTCGCGCGCTTCATGTCCTGCAAGGCACCGGCGACGATTTCCGAAGCACTCGCTGAGCCGCCATTGATCAATACCACCAGCGGCTTGCCGTTGATATCGTCGCCAGCCTTGGCGTCAAAACGCGTCACGTCCTTGGGATCGCGGCCACGCGTCGAAACGATTTCACCACGATCGAGGAAAGCATCGGAAACGCTCACCGCCTGATCGAGCAGGCCGCCCGGATTGAGCCTGAGATCGAGCACGTAGCCCTTCAGCTTGTCCTTCGGAACCTCCTCCTGGATCTTCTTGATCGCGTTTTCGAGGTCGTCATAGGTCTGCTCGGTAAAGGAGGCGATCTTCATATAGCCGATGTCCTTCTCGACCCGGAACTTCACCGCCTTGACCTTGATGATGTCACGCACCACCGACACTTCGATCGGCTTGTCGGCGCCCTTGCGCAGAATGGTCAGCTTGATCGGCGTCTTGACCGGCCCGCGCATCTTGTCGACCGCGTCGTTCAGGGTCATGCCGCGCACTTCCTGGCCGTCGATCTTGGAAATATAGTCACCGGCCAGCACACCTGCCTTGGCGGCAGGGGTGTCGTCGATCGGCGTGATGACCTTGACAAGGTCATTTTCCATCGTGACCTCGATACCGAGGCCGCCGAATTCGCCCTTGGTCTGAACCCGCATGTCCTGCGCCTGCTCGGCATTCATGTAGGAGGAATGCGGATCGAGCGAGGTCAGCATGCCATTGATGGCATTCTCCACCAGCGATTTGTCGTCCGGCGGCGTGACGTATTGCGCCCTCACCCGCTCGAAGACATCGCCGAAGATCGCGAGTTCCTTATAAGTATCCGAACTCGCCGCGTTCGCTGCCGAGCCGGGCACCCCGTAAACCAGGCTCATGGCCGAGGCGCCCATCAGCACGCCGGCGAGCAGGAGCGAAAATTTCCGCATCATTTCAAGTCCTTCCAGAGAAACGGTCCGCCCACCACGGGGTCGGATCGACGGGTTTTCCATCCTTGCGGAACTCGACGTAAAGTTCCGGTGTCGCATTTCCGTTCGACGAGGCCGAATTGCTCGCAAGTCTCGCCTCACCCATCGAGCCGATCGGCTCGCCTGCAAGCACGGATTGACCGGACACGACGCTCAATCTGCCCATCCCCGCCAGCACGATATGATAGCCGGCGCCGGCATCAAGGATCAAGAGTTGTCCGTAAGAGCGGAACGGCCCCGCATAAAGTACATGTCCATCCGCCGGCGCCGTCACGATGGCGCCCGATTGTGTCGCAACCATGTCGCCCCGCATTATCGCGCCGCTCTCGTCTTTCGCGCCGAAGCGGCGCTTGATCTTGCCTATCGCCGGCAGCGCCACCTGTCCCTTGAGCGCCGCAAAGGGCGGATGCTCGATCAACCGGTTGGCCTCCGGTATCGGCTGCATGGCCAGATCCTGAGCTTTACGGTCCTTTTCCGCCTGTTCGTCGAGCGCGGCTATCAGATCCTTCAGGCTCCTGGCCCTCGCGGCCAGATCGGCAGCGTGCTTCTGCTCTTCCTCCATCGCTGTCTGGGTATCGGCCTGCACTTTCTTCTTGGCCTCCAGAAGCAAGGTGAGCCGCTGCTTTTCCGCCAGTTGATCGGTGACGGCCGTCTTCAATCGCGCCCGCTCGGCTTCTATGGAGGCCGTCACACGCGCGCGCGCTTTGAGGTCGGCCACCAGCGCCTCGGTCTCGGCACGCAGTTCGGGTACCACCGCGCCCAGCAATATGGCGCTGCGCACCGACGACAGCGCGTCTTCCGGCTTGACGAGAATTGCCGGCGGCGGATTGACGCCGATGCGCTCCAGGGCGCCGAGCACCTCGGCCAACACGTCGCGACGGCCTGCCAGAGAGAGGCGTATTGCTTTCTCCTTGGCTTTCAGTTCGTCGAGCTTGGCCCCTATGTCCTCAATGTCCTGGCCAAGCTTCTGTTCGGTCTTGGCGGACTGGATAAGGGCCGCGGTAATGCTGGCGTAATCCTTGCGTATCGAAGCGATGTCGGCAGCGAGTTTGGCCATCCGCTCGGATGACAGCGTGATCTCGTTCGAGATGCGTTCATATTCGATCCGACTCTGCTCGGAATCGGGCGTGGTGTCCGTGCCGTTTTCCGCATGCACCATGCCCGGTAACAACAAAACGACAACAATGGCGGCGCGCAAGCCGTCCAAGGCGTTTCGTCGTGGCTTGCGGTTCTCAAACATGGAAGCCCAATATTAGCGGCCGCTTCGTTAACGAACGATCAACCATGTTTACTGTCGCCAGGCCCGTTGCACGAACCTGCGGCAATACCTGTCAAGCGCGATGATAGGGATGGCCTGAAAGGATCGTGGCGGCCCGATAAAGCTGCTCGGCCAACATAATGCGCACCAGTTGATGCGGCCAGGTGAGCGCGCCGAAAGAAAGCACCAGTTCGGCCTGGTCACGCAGCGACAGATCGTGCCCGTCGGCCCCGCCGACGGCCACGACAAGCGTCTTTCGCCCGTCGTCACGCATCAGGCCGAGGCGCCCGGCAAATTCTTCCGAGGAAAAGTTGCGGCCTCGCTCGTCCAGCAGAAGCAGCGCCGAGCCGGGCTGCAATTGTGTCTGCAACGCACGGCCTTCTTCACGCCGCCGTTCACTGCCCGTCTGCGCGCGGCTTTCGCTGATCTCCGTGACCCCGGAGAAATCGAGCCCTACCGCCGGACCACTGCGGGCGAACCGTTCAAAGTAACGGCCAGCCAAATCTCTTTCGGGACCGGCCTTCATCCGGCCCACGGCATGCACAATGATCTTCATTCCTGCCCTGAAGCGCTACATCGGGATTTCCGCCTCGGCGAAAAACAAGGCCGTTTTCGGACAATGTCCGAAATTAATGCAGCGTTTCCTCTTCAAGGTCCGGCGCCTGCCACATTTTCTCAAGGCTGTAGAAGTCGCGGACCTCGGGTCGGAAGACATGGACGATGACATCGCCCGCATCGATCAGGACCCAATCCGCACTGGCCTGGCCTTCAACGCGCGGATTGCCGAATCCGGCATCCTTGAGCGCCTTGAGCAGATGGTCGGTGACAGCCGACACATGACGGTGCGACCGGCCTGAGGCGACGACCATGTAATCGCCAAGGCTCGATTTTCCCTGAATGTCGATGGAGACGATGTTTTCGGCCTTGGAGTCTTCCAGACTGGCAAGGACCGTTTCGATGGCGCGGGACGCAGTGGCATTTCCGCTGATTCCGGCCGGCGAAGGCACGAGATCGGCCTTCTTCTGTAGTGCTGTTCTCAGTGTCTTTCCTTTCGCAGCAAGAACAACCAAGCCATCCTCATAAGCGGATGACACCGTAAAGATAGGCAGAGTCGCATTGCAGTTTCAAGACTGCATCATTGCATGCCCCTGTCAGGCCCGTGTTCCCGCCCGAATGGCGCTGGAAGAGAGCGAAGAGCGCGGGCCATGGATGAAGGTCCAGGCCGGCGCGGACTTACGCGCCAGCAACTGTGCGTCACGCTCGTCGATACGGGCATAATCGAAGGTCTTGGCTGCTACGGAAGAAAGGAAGGAGAGCGTCGCACCCGGCCGGTCGATAACGGCGATTGGAAAGGTCAGCATTATCTCGCGCCAGCGCTGCCAGCGATGGAAATCACGCAGCGAATCGGCGCCCATGATCCAGACGAAATCGACGCCAGGGTTTCTGGCGCGTATAAGCGCCAATGTATCGGCGGTATAGCGCACACGATGCGCCGCCTCGAAAGCCGTGACCTGGATGCGCGGGTTGGTCGCGATACGCTGCGAAAGCGCTATACGCTCGGCAAGCGGCGCCAGTTCGCGCGTGCTCTTGAGCGGGTTTCCGGGCGTGACCATCCACCACAGCCTGTCGAGCGCCAGCCGCCGCAGCGCAATCTCCGCGACCAGCGCATGGCCGGCATGCGGCGGATTGAACGAGCCGCCGAACAGGCCGACCTGCATGCCTTTTTCGACATGGGGCATGCGCAGATAGCGGGGCGGGACCGATGCTGGCTGCACCCTACACCTGACCGGCAACTCTCACGGCCGCACCTGCCCGGAGCCGCGCACGCGATATTTGAACGAGGTGAGTTGCTCGACGCCCACCGGCCCGCGCGCGTGCATCTTGCCGGTGGCGATGCCGATCTCGGCGCCCATGCCGAACTCGCCGCCATCCGCGAATTGGGTCGAGGCATTGTGGAGCAGGATCGCCGAATCGATCTCGTTGAAGAATTTTTCGACCGCCGCCCCCTCTTCCGCCACGATGGCCTCGGTGTGATGCGAGGAGAAGGTCTCGATATGGTCGATGGCGCCTTCGATGCCGTCCACCAGCTTCACTGCAATGATCGCGTCGAGATATTCTGTGCGCCAATCGGCGTCATCCGCCGGTTCGGCGGCAGGAAACACGGTGCGCGCATCTGCATCGGCACGGACCGTGCAACCGGCGGCGCGCAGCGCCTCGAGCATAGGCACGAGATGGCTCGATGCGACAGCACGGTCCACCAGAAGCGTCTCCGCAGCGCCGCAAATGCCGGTGCGCCGCATCTTGGCGTTAACGGCGATCTTCACCGCCATCGCGAGATCGGCGGATTTGTCGATATAGAGATGACAGATGCCTTCGAGATGAGCGAAGACCGGCACCCGCGCCTCCGTTTGCACGCGCTCGACAAGGCTGCGACCGCCACGCGGGATGATGACGTCGAGATTGCCGGAAAGCCCTTTCAACATCTCGCCAACGGCGGCACGATCGGGCGTCGGCACGAGTTGGATGGCGTCTTGCGGCAGGCCAGCGGCCTTCAGCCCTTCGACAAGGCTGGCATGGATGGCGGCCGAGGAATTGAGCGAGTCCGAGCCGCCGCGCAGGATCACCGGATTACCGGCCTTGAGGCACAGCGCACCGGCATCGGCGGTGACATTCGGGCGGCTCTCATAGATCACGCCGACGACACCGAGCGGTGTCCTTACCCGCTCGATGTGCAGGCCGTTCGGGCGGTCCCACGCAGCGACAACATCGCCGACCGGATCACGCAGCGCCGCAATGTCGCGAATGCCCCTGGCGATCGCGGCAATGCGCGCCGGATCGAGCTTCAGCCGATCCATCATCGCCGACGACAGGCCGGCATCCCTGCCATTGGCCAGGTCGGCGGCATTGGCATCCAGGATGGCCGCCTCGTTGCGCAGGATGGAAACGGCCATCGCCTCCAGAGCGGCGTTCTTCGCCGCGGTCGTGGCAATTGCGAGCGGCCGCGCCGCCACGCGGGCACGCTGGCCGATCCCTGCCATCAAACTCGCCGTGTCCTGCCCGGCCGTCTCACTGAGCTTCAGCATGGCTCACTCTCCTACCCGCTCGGCATGGCTCACCACCAGATCGTCGCGGTGGATCATCGCCGAGCGCGCTTCATAACCGAGAACCGCCTCGATCTCGGCGGTCTTCAGACCTGCGATCCTTACGGCATCGGCGGCATCATAGGCAACCAGCCCGCGCGCCACCTCGCGCCCTTCCGGCGACAGTATGGCCACAGTATCGCCGCGGGCGAAATTGCCGGCAACCTGCTTCACGCCGGCCGGCAGCAGCGACTTTCCGAACATCAGCGCACTGACCGCACCGCCATCGACCGTCAGCCGGCCGGTCGGCTCAAGCTGGCCCGCGATCCAGGTCTTGTAGCCCTTCACCGGATGATTGCTCGGTTTGAACAGGGTGAAGCGCGCGCCCTCCTCAATTGCCGCAAGCGGCGAAAGCCGCGTGCCGGCGGCGATAATCATCGCCGTGCCGGCAAGGGTGGCGATCTTGCCGGCATCGAGCTTGGTGCGCATGCCGCCACGCGACAGTTCGGAGGCCGCTGCCCCCGCCATGGCTTCGATGTCCGGCGTGATGTGCTCGACAACCGGAATGAATTCAGCCGCAGGATCGAGCGCCGGCGGCGCGCTGTAGAGCCCGTCAATGTCGGAAAGCAGCACCAGAAGATCCGCGCCCATCATGGTGGCGACGCGAGCGGCCAACCGGTCATTGTCGCCATAGCGGATTTCCGAGGTGGCGACGGTGTCGTTTTCGTTGATGACCGGCACCGCCTTCATCTTGACCAGCGTCGAGATGGTCGCGCGCGCATTGAGGTAGCGCCGCCGCTCCTCGGTGTCGCCCAGCGTCAGCAATATCTGCCCCGATTTCAGTGCGTGGCGGCCGAGCGCATCCGCCCATGCACCGGCAAGCGCGATCTGGCCGACGGCCGCCGCCGCCTGGCTTTCCTCCAGCTTCAACGCCTTCCTGCCAAGGCCGAGCATGGTGCGGCCAAGCGCGATGGCGCCCGAAGAAACGACGAGGACTTCCGAACCGTTCGCCGTCAGCCTGCCGATATCGTCGGCAAGTGCTGCAAGCCAGTCGCGTTTGAGGCCGGCGCCGCGATCCACCAGCAACGCCGAGCCGATCTTGACGGTGATGCGGCGATACTTTTTCAGCGAGAGGGCCGTCATCAGTCCCGTTTCCACCGTTCGCCGACAGTGGCTGCGGCCGCCGCCGTATCCCCTCGCGCCTCCTGCACCACGCTCATCAGCCCGCGCAAAACCGCTTCCACGCCTTCCCCGGTAACAGCCGACAGCAGCAGCGGCGCACGGCCGGCAGCCTTCTTCAACGCCGTCATTTTTTTCTTGCGCGCATCGGCATCGAGCGTGTCGGCCTGGCTCAGCGCCACGATTTCCGGCTTTTCGGCAAGCCCGTTGCCATAGGCGGCAAGTTCGCGCCGGATGGTCTTGTAGGCCTTGCCGGGATTGTCCTCCAAGGCCGACACCAGATGCAGCAGAACCCGCGTGCGCTCGACATGGCCGAGGAAGCGGTCGCCAATGCCGACGCCCTCATGCGCGCCTTCGATCAGGCCCGGAATATCGGCGATGACGAATTCACGCGCGTCGATGCGCGCCACGCCAAGCCCCGGATGCAGCGTGGTAAAGGGATAATCGGCAATCTTCGGTTTGGCCGCCGTCACCGCAGCGAGGAACGTGGATTTGCCGGCATTGGGCAGGCCGACCAGCCCGGCATCGGCGATCAGCTTCAGCCTGAGCCAGATGCTCAACTCCTCGCCCGGCAAGCCGGGATTAGCGCGGCGCGGTGCCTGATTGGTCGAGGTCTTGAAGTGCTGGTTGCCGAAACCGCCATTGCCGCCCTTGGCAAGCAGGAAACGCTGGCCAACCACGGTAAGGTCGCAGATCAGCGTCTCGTTGTCCTCGGCCATCACCTGCGTGCCGACCGGGACTTTCAGCACCACATCCGCCCCCTTGGCGCCCGTCATGTTGCGGCCCATGCCATGCATGCCGGTCTTGGCCCTGAAATGCTGCTGATAGCGATAGTCGATCAGCGTGTTCAGCCCGTCAACCACTTCGACCCAGACATCGCCGCCACGCCCGCCGTCGCCGCCATCCGGCCCGCCGAACTCGATGAACTTTTCACGCCGAAACGACATGGAGCCGGCGCCCCCATCGCCGGAGCGGACATATACCTTGGCTTGATCGAGGAATTTCATCGGACGGCACAGCCTTTGCGGCTCTTGCGTTTCATGGATCGGCCCTTCACTACCCCATGGTGCGGCCAAGCGCGAGGGCCGGCCGCACCGTTTTTGGGCGGTGTGAGGGAGATGTCGCAATGAAGCTGGTGACTTACAATGTCCAGTTCGGTGTTGGCCGCGACGGCAAGGTCGATCTCCCACGCATCGCAACCAGCATTGCCGATGCCGACATCATTGCACTGCAGGAGGTCACGCGAAACTATCCCACCAATGGCGGCATCGACATGGTGGCAGGGCTTGGCGGCCTCCTGCCCGGCCATCGCCATGCCTACGGCGCGGCGATGGACATCGATTTCGGTGCGATGAACCCCAAGGCCGCGACACCTGAATTGCGCTTCCAGTTCGGCAACATGCTGCTGTCGCGCTGGCCGATCGTGTCGGTGCGCAACCTGCTCCTGCCGCGCAGCCGAACCTATGACCGCGCCAATCTCCAGCGCGCGGCACTTGAGGGCCTGATCGTTACGCCGCTCGGCCCGCTGCGCCTCTACAGCACCCATCTCGATCATGTAAACCGCGACGAGCGCATCATGCAGATCCGCCATCTCAAGGAGCGTATACTTGCCTTTCCGTTGGAAGGCGGCGCTGTCACCGGCTCCGGCGAATACGGTTTCCCCGAGCCGCCCTGCCCGGAGGATTTCGTGCTGATGGGCGATTTCAACATGCGTCCCAACGAACCCGAATATGACGAGATGACCGGTGCCGCCGACCGCCTCTTCGGACGGCGCATCGTCGCCCATCATCCCGTCGATGCCTCGCGACTGGCCGGCCTGCCGCCGGAAGAAGGCATGAGTCGGCTCGATCTTTCCGGCGCCGGACAACATTCGCGCCTCGACTACTGTTTCGTCTCGGCGGGTCTGGCGGCCCACGTCACGGATTGCTGGATCGACAACGAGGCCGACGGCTCGGACCACCAGCCGGTCTGGACGGTTCTGGAATGAGCCGGGCCATCAGTTCTCGTATCAATTATGCGTTGACCAGCTTCTCAGGCTCGCCCATGTCCGGCGGTCGAGCCGGTAGCGCTCGACCGGCACCTTGCCGGCAACCACCGAATTCAACATGCCCTGCCCGGCATACTGGAACCCGCATTTGTGGATGACCCGCCGCGATGCCGGATTGATGACCCGGCAGGATGCGTGCAGGGCTGTGATCGTCGTCGCCCGGAAGGCGAGATCGACCAGCGCATGCGCGGCTTCTGTGGCATAGCCGCTGCCCCAATGCGGCTCACCGATCCAATAGCCCAGTTCCAGCCCGCGCTCGGTCTGGTTAAGCCCGGCGCAGCCAATGAAGGCGCCCGTCTCGGAAAGAGTCAGCGCATAAATCGCGCTGCCGAGCACGCTTGCCTTGCTGTTGGCGATGAAGGACCGTGCCTCGTTCGCGCCATAGGGATTGGGCATGCGCGCCAGCATTTCGGCGATACGGCGATTGTCGGCCAGCACAACGAGATCATCGAGATCCTCATCATGCGGTGGCCGCATGACCAGCCGCTCGGTGATCAGCACCGGGCAATCGATCCGAAAACTGCCGTCTTCGACGTCTTCCTTTTCGGCAACCATGGAAATGTCCTCCAGACAAAGAAAAAGGGGAGATGGCGACCCCATCTCCCCTGATCCTTTTTCTGGCCTGTCCAGACACCGGTTCCCGAGATGGGGCGCCGGTGTTGTGGTGCGGAACCGGCTACTCCGCTGCTTTTTGAATCGGGTTCACCGATACGTAGGTTCGGCCGTTGGCTTTCTTGTTAAAGGTGACCGCGCCTGCTCCGAGCGCAAAAAGGGTATGATCCTTGCCCATGCCGACATTGGTGCCGGGATGCCACTGGGTGCCGCGTTGACGAATAATGATGTTGCCCGCGATGACGGCTTCGCCGCCGAACTTCTTCACGCCAAGGCGCTTGGATTCCGAATCGCGACCGTTGCGCGACGAACCGCCAGCTTTCTTGTGTGCCATCTTACTGCTCCTTTGCGCCGCGAAGGACGCCTGCGATCTCTATGAACGTGTTCGCGTTCCGTTTCAAGCCCGGCCAGTGACCGGACGCTCTATTTCTTCGCCAGTTCCTTGGCCTGCTCGCGCCAGTCCTTGATCTGGTCGGCGCTGAACGGCATGGCCTCATCGATCCTGGCGATGTCCTTGTCGCTCAGCTTGGCGATCTGCGCGAAGGTCGTGATGCCCTGCTCGGTCAAATCCTTGGCGGCGACCGGGCCGATGCCCTTGATGACGGTAAGGTCATCCGGCTCGCCCTTCGGCGCCTTGAACAACGGCTGCGCGGCGGCCTCGCCGGCATCCTTCTTCGGCGCGGCCTCTGCCTTCGCGGCCGGCTTGGCGGCGGCCTTCTTCGAAGGCTTTGCGCCGTCGGTCAGGATCTCCGAAATGCGCACGGTCGTCAGCAACTGGCGATGACCGATCTTGCGGCGCGAATTCTGGCGGCGGCGCTTCTTGAATGCGATGACCGTGCGGTTCTTGCCCTGCTCGACCACTTCCGCCGTGACCGTGGCGCCATCCACGAAGGGCGCGCCGATGACGACCTTGTCGCCTTCGCCATGCGCCAGAACCTGGGCAATCTCGACGATGTCACCGACTTCGCCTGAAACTTTTTCGATCTTCAAGAGATCGTTGGCGGCCACGCGATACTGCTTGCCGCCCGTTTTGATGACTGCGAACATTTTTTGCCTTTCGCTGTTCGGTCGGCCTTGTTGGGCTGTGCCCTTCTCGCATCGAGAAGGTGGCCCGGCCGTCTTTTTGTCAGTCTGCGGGTTCAAAAAACAAGCGGCGCGGAAATTTCCACGCCGATTGCGTGCCGTCCGTAGCCGAAACGATGCGCAGAGTCAAGGAATGCGGCGCTGCCGGCGACCTTGTCCGCAAGCCGGCCCTGGGCGCCTTGCACCTGCCTTCAAAAGTAGCTCCAACGCACCGCAGATTGGGCCTTGTAACCTCATCGTTCAGCCTTTTCCGACACCCAGAAGCTGAGCAACCAAGCAACAAAACAACCTGAAAGACGCCAACATATATCGTCAAACTATGCTGTTTCAGCTTCGCCGCTCGAGTCGAATCGGCCGCTTGAACGACCCTTTCAAGGTTACCGGGTGAGTGCTAATTTAACCGGACAGGTTGCTTGGGGGGAATCATGAAGAAGCTGGGTACTGTCGCTGCCGCGCTTGCTCTCAGCGCCGGGCCAGCCGCCGCACAGGATGCGGTTTATGACTGGTCAGGTGCCTACGTTGGCGCACAGATCGGGTACGGCTGGGGCAAATCCACCACCAATGCGGATATCGTGCCGCCCTGGAAAACATACATAGACCTTGACGACTCCGGCGTATTGGGCGGCCTTTATGCCGGCTACAATTACCAGATGAGCAATAAGGTGGTCCTTGGGATCGAGGCCGATATCAATGCCACCAATGTCAAGGACGCCTCGGACGACTGGACACTTTCCATCGGCGGTACGTCTGGGACTCTGAGCAACTTCATTCCCACTTCGTTCAAAATGTCGTGGAATGGCGCGGTGCGCGGCCGAATTGGATACGCGGTCGGCCGCTTTCTCCCATATATCGCCGGCGGTGTCTCGTTTGGCGGGTACAAAATTAGCCTCGAAGACAAGGGGGTTTCCACTCATCGCTCAACGCTCGTGGGATGGAACATCGGTGCCGGCCTGGGTTACGCCGTTACCGACAACGTGACGCTGAGGGCTGAATATCGATTTACCGACCTCGGCAGCGACAAATTCTCTGCCTTTGCGTTTCCCGCCAAATTCGATTTGAAAACTCACGATCTCCGCTTAGGAATCGCCTACAAGTTCTGATCTCGCTTCCAGATTGTCAGTCAGGCCGTTCTATCTGGCCCGAGCCGGTGCTCTACGTCAGGCCTGAAAATCGGGCTACTCAGTCCTTCCTGACGCCCGCTTCATAAGCTTCGCGTACAAGCTCATGCGCGCTGTCCGGCGGATAGTAACCCGCTTTCCGGCCCTTCGCGCCGTCCAGGAAAATGACTTCACCGTTCCGAACAACTTCGGTAGCCGCGTAGTGTACCTGATCCATCGCCCATATTGCGCCCCATATTTCCAATGGTGGAAACCGAACCCATAGGGGCGACCGAAAAGCGTTGACTACCCTTCCATGTCTCTAGTGTCTCGGCGCCATTTCCCCCTTGTCGAACGGACCTGAGACGGCTACAACCCGCTCGCTCAAACCGGGTCGGCCCCCTATTTGGTCCAAGTTTGGTCCAAGGTACTGGTTTGTTTGCAGAACGTTCTGTCCCACACACGTGGAAAACGGCGGAATCCTGCGGTTCGGAGAAGTGGCAGAGTGGTCGAATGCACCGCACTCGAAATGCGGCATACTCGCAAGGGTATCGGGGGTTCGAATCCCTCCTTCTCCGCCATTAACCGCTGATTTTATTGAAATAATCCCTGCGGCGCGTGGCTACACCGAAGCACTTTTTTCGAAACCCGTTAAGCTGATCTTCACCATCGACCGGCATGGTCGAATGGTCTGCGGCCCCGTAATGAGTACCGCGACGCGCAAGCGTCCAGGCAACAACCCGCGTCTCGACAGAGGCGCGGGTTCTTCATGCGGCACGGGGCGCAAAAAGCAATCGCGCGACAAGCGCCGCGCGATGTTCAAAAATTTCGATTCCGAATGAAAGATTCGACCTCGGCCCAGTTCCAGTCAGGCCGGAAGGATCGCGCCTTCCAGCGTGGTGAGCTGGTGCAGGAACTGCTCCGCCTTGGTGCGCGTCTCGTCGTCCTCGGCGTCGGCGGCGTCTTCCTTCGCCTCCTGGATGCGGCGGGTGATGTCGGCGCGGTCGATATCCTTCACCGCGACAGCCGATTCGGCCAGCAGCGTGCAGCCCGAAGGCAGGATATCGGCAAAGCCGCCGAACACCACATAGCGTTCCTCGCCGCCACCGGCGCTCTTTACCGTCACGACACCCGGCTGGATCGTGGTCATGACCGGCGCGTGTTTGGCCATGACGGTCATCTCGCCTTCGGCACCCGGAATGATGACCGATTCGACCTGCTCGGACACCAGCAGGCGTTCGGGCGAAACGAGATCGAACTGGAAAGATTCAGCCATGTTTTTCAGGCCCTATTGCCGATTGCCGTCTTAAGCCGCTTCCGCAGCCAGCTTCTGCGCCTTCTCGATCGCTTCCTCGATATTGCCGACCATGTAGAAGGCGGCCTCGGGAAGATGATCGTAGTCGCCATTGCAGAGGCCCTTGAAGCCCTTGATGGTGTCGGCGAGATCGACCAGCTTGCCCGGCGAACCGGTAAACACTTCGGCGACGAAGAAGGGCTGCGACAGGAAGCGTTCGATCTTGCGGGCGCGCGCCACCGTCTGCTTGTCCTCTTCGGAAAGCTCGTCCATGCCCAGGATGGCGATGATGTCCTGCAACGACTTGTAGCGCTGCAAGGTCTGCTGCACCTGGCGGGCGACGGCGTAGTGCTCCTCGCCGACGACCATCGGGTCGAGCATGCGCGAGGTCGAGTCCAGCGGATCGACGGCCGGATAGATACCCTTTTCGGCGATGGCGCGGTTCAGCGTCGTCGTTGCGTCGAGGTGGGCGAACGAGGTCGCCGGCGCCGGGTCGGTCAAGTCGTCGGCCGGCACGTAAATGGCCTGCACCGAGGTGATCGAGCCCTTGTTGGTGGTGGTGATGCGTTCCTGCAGCGCGCCCATGTCGGTCGCCAGCGTCGGCTGATAGCCCACAGCCGAGGGAATGCGACCGAGCAGGGCGGACACTTCCGAACCCGCCTGGGTGAAGCGGAAGATGTTGTCGACGAAGAACAGCACGTCCTGGCCCTGGTCGCGGAAATATTCCGCAACCGTCAGGCCGGTGAGGCCGACACGAGCACGCGCGCCTGGCGGCTCGTTCATCTGGCCATAGACCAGCGCCGCCTTGGAACCCTCGCCGCCGCCCTTCTTGTTGACGCCCGACTCGATGAACTCGTGATACAGGTCGTTGCCCTCGCGGGTGCGCTCACCGACGCCGGCGAACACCGAATAGCCGCCATGCGCCTTTGCGATGTTGTTGATCAGTTCCTGGATCAGCACCGTCTTGCCGACGCCGGCGCCACCGAACAGGCCGATCTTTCCGCCCTTGGCATAAGGCGCCAGCAGGTCGATGACCTTGATGCCCGTAATCAGGATGCTGGCTTCCGTCGATTGATCGACATAGGCCGGGGCCGGCTGGTGAATCGCGCGCTCTTCCGCGGCATCGACGGGGCCGGCTTCGTCCACCGGATCACCGATGACATTGATGATGCGGCCGAGCATGCCCGGACCGACGGGAACCGTGATCGGCGCACCGGTATCGCGCACGTCCTGACCACGCACCAGACCTTCGGTGGAGTCCATGGCAATGCAGCGCACCGTGTTCTCGCCGAGATGCTGGGCAACCTCGAGCACCAGGCGATGGCCGACATTCTCGGTCTCGATGGCGTTGAGAATGGCTGGCAGATGATCCTCGAACTGAACGTCGACGACCGCGCCGATGACCTGCCGAACCTTGCCGACCGCACCCTGGGCCTTGGAAGCGGTGCGCGCGCCTGCCGCCTTGGCTGGCGTTGCCGCCTTGGCCGCGGCGGTCTTAACAGCGGCAGTCTTCTTTGCCGGCGCTGCCGCCTTCGTTGCCTTGGCCGCCGCCGGAGCCTTTGCTGCGGCCTTCGCCGGGGCTGCCTTTTTCGGGGTCGCTGCTTTCGCCATTGTCTTGCCCTTCTCGTCCTTTGGTTTCAACGCGGTCCACTCGCCGGCCGGCCGGCGGCGTTCGCGCTAGAGCGCCTCGGCGCCCGAAATGATCTCGATCAGTTCCTTGGTGATCTGCGCCTGACGCTGACGGTTATACGTGATCGACAGCCGATTGATCATGTCGCCGGCATTGCGCGTCGCATTGTCCATCGCGCTCATCTTGGCGCCCATTTCGCCAGCCGCGTTTTCCAGCAGCGCACGGAATATCTGCACCGAAATGTTGCGCGGAATGAGATCGGAGAGGATCTCGCCCGGCTCCGGCTCGTATTCATAAACCGCGCCTTCGCTGGCCGATTCGCCCTCAGCCGCCGGGGCTGCCGCCGGAATAAGCTGCTGCGCCGTCGGAATCTGCGAAATCACCGACTTGAACTGTGAATAAAACAGCGTGCAGACGTCGAATTCACCCTTGTTGAAAAGCTGGATCACCTTCTTGGCGATGGCATCCGCATTGGTGAACCCGATCTGCTTGACTTCACGCAGATCGATTCGTTCGATGATAAGCTTGGCGAAATCGCGCCGCAGGATGTCGAAACCCTTCTTGCCGACGCAGATGATCTTCACGGTCTTGCCATCGGCCTGGAGACTGCGCACATGGTCGCGGGCCGCACGCGCAATCTGCGCATTGAAGCCGCCGCACAGGCCGCGCTCCGCCGTGCAGACGACGAGCAGATGCACATCGTCCTTGCCGGTGCCGGTCATCAGCGCCGGTGCATCGTCTCCGATCGCCTGGGTGATGTTGGCCAGCACCACGCCCATACGCTCGGAATACGGGCGCGCCGCCTCCGCAGCCTCCTGAGCCCGGCGCAGCTTCGCCGCGGCGACCATCTGCATCGCCTTGGTGATCTTCTGCGTCGCCTTGACCGAGGCGATGCGATTACGAAGGTCTTTTAGTGACGCCATGCTTCAAACTCTAATCCCGCGTGCCTTCGTCCCAATCAGGCAAAGGTCTTGGCGTAGGTGTCGATCTCCGCCTTGAGCTTGGCACGCAGATCGTCCGACAACGCCTTCTCGGTACGGATCGCATCGAGGATCGCACTGCCGTCGGCGCGCATATGGGCGAGCAAGCCCTGCTCGAAGCGGCCGACATCGGCGACAGCCAGCTTGTCGAGATAGCCGTTGACGCCGGCAAAGATCACCGCCACCTGCTCTTCCGTCTTGAGCGGCGAGAACTGCGGCTGCTTGAGCAACTCGGTGAGGCGCGCGCCGCGATTGAGAAGACGCTGCGTGGCGGCATCGAGATCGGAGCCGAACTGCGCGAAGGCCGCCATTTCACGATACTGCGCAAGCTCGCCCTTGATCGAACCGGCAACCTGCTTCATCGCCTTAATCTGGGCGGCGGACCCAACGCGCGACACCGAAAGACCGACATTCACGGCCGGACGGATGCCCTGGAAGAACAAATTGGTTTCCAGGAAGATCTGGCCGTCGGTGATCGAGATCACGTTGGTCGGGATATAGGCCGACACGTCATTGGCCTGCGTTTCGATGATCGGCAGCGCCGTCAGCGAGCCGTTGCCATTGTCATCGTTGAGCTTGGCGGCACGCTCGAGCAGGCGCGAATGCAGATAGAAAACATCGCCCGGATAGGCTTCGCGGCCCGGCGGACGGCGCAGCAGCAGCGACATCTGGCGATAAGCCACGGCCTGCTTGGAAAGATCATCATAGCCGATCAGCGCGTGCTGGCCATTGTCGCGGAAATACTCGCCCATGGTGCAGGCGGTGAAAGGCGCCAGGAACTGCATCGGCGCCGGGTCGGAAGCCGTGGCGGCGACGATGATGGAATATTCCAGCGCGCCGCGCTCTTCCAGAACCTTGACGAACTGCGCGACGGTCGAACGCTTCTGGCCGACGGCGACATAGACGCAATAGAGCTTTTCCGATTCTGGGCCGCTCTTGTGCACCGACTTCTGGTTCAGGATCGTATCGAGAATGATGGCGGTCTTGCCGGTCTGGCGGTCGCCGATGACCAGCTCGCGCTGGCCGCGGCCGACCGGGATCAGCGCGTCGATGGCTTTCAAGCCGGTGGACATCGGCTCGTTCACCGACTTGCGCGGGATGATGCCGGGCGCCTTGACGTCCACGCGGCGGCGCTCGACCGCCTTGATCGGGCCTTTGCCGTCGATGGGGTTGCCGAGCGCATCGACGACGCGGCCGAGAAGACCGGGGCCGACGGGGGCGTCGACGATGGCGCCGGTGCGCTTGACCGTGTCGCCTTCCTTGATGTCGCGGTCGTTACCGAAAATAACGACACCGACATTGTCGGCCTCGAGATTCAGCGCCATGCCGCGAATGCCGCCGGGGAATTCCACCATCTCGCCGGCCTGGACGTTGTCGAGGCCGTAGACACGCGCGATGCCGTCACCCACCGACAGCACCTGGCCGACTTCGGAGACTTCAGCCTCCTTGCCGAAATTCTTGATCTGGTCCTTCAGAATTGCGGAGATTTCCGCGGCGCGGATGTCCATCAGCCGACCTCTTTCAGTGCAAGCTTAAGCGAATTGAGTTTGGTTTTAAGCGATGTATCGATCTGGCGCGAGCCCATACGCACCACCAGCCCGCCGAGAAGCGAGGGATCGACCGTGACCGAAATCGCCACGTCCTTGCCGGCCACGCTCTTGAGCGCAGCCTTGAGTTCGTTCTGCTGCGCCGCCGACAACGCATGCGCCGACGTGACTTCGGCCGCCGCCTCGCCGCGATGCTCCGACAGGATGCGGCGAAACGCCCGGATCATGCCGGGGACCGCAAACAGGCGGCGATTGGAAGCGACGACTTTCAGGAAATTGCCGGCCAGCCCGGCTATTCCCGCCTTGGCGACAATGGCGCCGATCGCCTTGGCCTGCTCCTCGGAGGAGAAGACCGGGCTTTCAATCAGGCGGCGCAGATCGGCACTGTCGGCAAGCATGGATTCAAAGCGCGCCAGGTCGCTCTCGACCTTCGGCAGCGATTTCGCCTCGAGCGCAAGCTCGAACAGGGAACGCGCATAGCGATCGGCAACAGCGGAGATCGGCGATGAAGACTGGGCCACGGTCCGTCTTTCTCTTTTTTCGACAGGCCGCAGATTGTTTGCGCGAGTGGAAACTCTGGCTAAATCTTTGACCTTAGTGCGTTTTTTCCAAGCGCGAGGGAGCGGCTTCCGCTATCCCCGCCGAAAGTCGATTGCCGTCTAGCATACGCCTTCCAAGACCGCAATCCGCCTATGGCAATGCTTGGCACGCACTTTTGTCGCATGCCGAAACCAAACGCTGGCTCTCACGCCCGGATACCCGTCTTCAGGCAACGAAACCGAAGGCGAAGAGCAATGCGAGCGTGGCCAGAACCAGTTCGACGACCAGCGAAATCCAGTTGAACGGCGTGCCGGCTCTGTCCGACATCATCGAAAGCATCCGCCCGAAGGCCGTGAACAGCCAGGAAAAACCGAGCGCCATATAGAGAAGCGGCTGGGCCAGAAGCACGCAGCACAGGCCGACACCGAGGTAAAAACCGGCCATGCGGCCGCGCCCTTCGGCGATCGCGGCCGGCTTTTCCGGCCTGGGCTGCAGGCGCAGCAAGCGGAAACACAGACCCGGCGCGAGAAACAGCGCCAGACCGAAAACCAGCGTGACGACGGCGCTGATCCACGCCATCCACTCGCCCTGGCTCATCGGCCATGGAAACGAAAATCCCATGTCGGTCCCCTCGAATTGTGTTCGCTCGCATTGAACGGCGCGACGGGGCGAAGTCAAGCGCGGAGCGGACACGGGGCGGGCGACATGACGAGGCAAATATGCTAGATGGCCGAGCAGAAAGTTGGAGCGCCACCGATGCATTTCTCCTCCCTGCTGATCTTCGCCGCCGCCCTGTTCGTCGCTGCCGGTTCGCCCGGCCCATCGATCGCGGCGCTCGTCGCGCGGGTGATCTCCAGGGGTTACCGCGACGTGCTGCCCTTCCTCGCCGCCCTGTGGATCGGCGAAGGCATCTGGCTGTCCTGCGCGGTGTTCGGCCTTGCCGTGATTGCCGAGACGTTCCACTACGCCTTCGTGGCGGTGAAATGGGTCGGTGTCGTCTATCTCGCTTATCTTGCCTGGAAGATGTGGACGGCGCCGGTCGAGGCAAAGGCGGATGATCTTCCACGCGAGGACTCGCCCGCAAGGCTGTTCCTGGCCGGCATGGCCGTGACGCTCGGCAATCCCAAGATCATGATCTTCTATCTGGCGCTGCTGCCGACCATCATCGACCTGCACGCGGTGTCGATGGTCGGCTGGCTGGAACTGACGGCGACCATGTTCGTGGTGCTGATGGCGACGGACCTGACATGGGTCGTGGCCGCGACCCAGGCGCGCCGGCTGTTGAAAAGCCCGCACGCCATGCGCATCGCCAATCGGATCAGCGCCGGCGTCATGGCCGGAGCGGCGGCGGCGATCGCGGCGCGCTCCTGATCCTACCGGGCCCCTGATTCAGCGGGCCATCGTATGATATTCGGCGTTGGGCCGCATATCGACGGCCGAGGCGAGCCGGTTCGACATGTTGAAGAAGGCCGCGGTTGACGCGATGTCCCAGATGTCGCGCTCGGAAAACCCGGCCTTGCGCAGCGCCTCGCGGTCGGCCTCGACCATCTTCGCCGGCGTTTCGGTCAGTTTCACCGCAAATTCCAGCATCGCGCGCTGCCGCTCCGAAAGATCGGCGACGCGCCAGTTCATCACCATCATCTCGCCAAGCTCCGGATCGCCGGAAAGCTGGCGCACCGCGGCGCCATGCGCGGTCAGGCAATAATAGCAGTGGTTGATTGACGAGACCGCCACCGCGATCATCTCGCGTTCCAGCTTGGACAGGCCGGATTCGCCCAGCATCAGATCGTTGTAGGTGTCGGTGAAGGCGCGCAGCTTCTTCTCGTCGAACGCGTAGGCAAGGAGCACATTGGGCACCAGGCCGAGCTTTTCCTCGCATTTGGCGAAATAGGCCCTGGTGCCGTCGCTGAGTTCGGATTGCGGCAGGTCGAGCGCGGTCACTTTTGCGGTCATCTTCGGTCTCCTGTGGCGGTTTTCCCGCAAGCCTTCAAAATCTAATCGTTATTTTTCTTTTCGTGCCGTCAAACCCCGGTCGCAAATTGCACGCCATCTGGCTACGATGCATCAATGCAAGTGACGGCAGGGAGCAGTCTTCTCATGGGCAATCTTAAATCCGCAGCCAAATCGAAAAAAGAAAATCCGTCGAATGCCGGCGGATCGCCGAAAACCGAAAGCACATTGGCCGATTTTCTCCTCGCCCGCACCCCCGCCGAAGACATCGCCCCCTACCATGCCGCCGATCTGCAGCGAGCCGCGGCCCTGGCCGGCGCTGCGGTTGACAGCCATCGCAAGGGCAAGAACGTCGTCACCGTCGAGGCCGATGCCGGCGTGCAGCGCGACGGCAGGCCCGTCACCGTCATCACCGTCGTCAACGACAACATGCCGTTCCTGTTCGATTCGGTCCTCGGTGAAATCACCGAGAGCGCCGGCGAGCCGCTTCTGGTCACGCATCCGGTGCTCCGCGTGCGCCATGGCAAGGCCGGCGTCGAGGAAATCCTCGGCGACGACAGCGTGGCGAAGGCGGACGCCGGCGACCGGCTGAGCGTGATCCAGGTTCACGTCGCACGCCTCAATGGAGAACAGGCGCGGGCGCTTGCCGAAAGGCTGCACCATATTCTTTCGCAGGTGCGCGCCGCCGTCCGCGACTGGAAGCCGATGCTGGCGCGCCTCGACCGTGCCATTTCGGAATTCCGCTATGCGCCGATCCCGCTGGCGAAGGACCATGTGAGCGAGGCGATCGCCTTCCTCGAATGGCTGCGCGACGACAATTTCACCTTCCTCGGCATGCGCGAATACCAATATCGCGGCGGCGAAAAGAGCGGCACGCTGGAGCGCGACGACCGGCCCGGCCTCGGCGTCCTGGAAGATCCGGACGTGCTGGTGCTCAGGCGCGGTACGGAAGCCGTCACCACGACGCCCGAAATCCGCGCCTTCCTGCATGGCCCCGAGGCGCTCATCGTCACCAAGGCCAACGCCAAGTCGGTGGTCCACCGGCGCATCTACCTCGATTACATCGGCATCAAGACTTACACCGAAAAGGGCGAGCTTTCAGGCGAATTGCGCATCGTCGGCCTGTTCACCTCCACCGCCTATACGCGCTCGGTCATGAAGATCCCCTATTTGCGCTCCAAGGCGGAAAACGTCATCGCCAAGTCCGGCTTCAACCCCGGCGATCATTCCGGCAAGGCGCTGATCAATGTGCTGGAAAGCTATCCGCGCGACGAATTGTTCCAGATTCCGGGGCCGATCCTGCGCAAGCATGCCGAGGCCATTCTCGGCCTGATCGACCGGCCGCGCGTGCGCGCGCTGGTGCGCGTCGACCAGTTCGACCGCTTCGTCTCCGCGCTCGTCTTCGTGCCGCGCGACCGCTACGATTCGGTCGTCAGGGAGAAAATCGGCACCTATCTCAAGACCGTGTTCGACGGCCGGCTCTCGGCCTATTACCCGGCGTTTCCGGAAGGCGGCCTGGCCCGCATTCATTTCATCATCGGCCGATCCGGCGGCAAGACGCCGAAGATCGAGCAGGCGGAAATCGAGGCGGAAATCCGCGATATCGTGCGTACATGGCACGACGCGCTGGCCGAGGCGGCCGAAGAAACCGGCACCGACCCGGCACACAGACAAGTCGCTGCCCTTTTCCCCGAAAGCTACCGCGATTCCTTTTCCGCCGCCGTGGCGCTGGTCGATGCCGAGCGTATCGGCAGGATCGGTGCCGACAATCCGATTACCATCGACTTCTACCGGGATGCCAGCCAGAGCGCCGGACAGGCATCGCTGAAGATCTATCACCATGGCAGTCCGGTTTCGCTGTCACGGCGCGTGCCGATCCTGGAAAATGCCGGCTTCCGCGTCATCAGCGAGCGCACCTTCGAGATCGGCGAAGCACCGGCCAAGGTCTTCCTTCACGATATGGAACTCGAGAACGTTTATGACCGCCCCATCGATCTTGCCGACGACGGCGCACTGTTCGAAGAACTTTTCCTCGCCGTGTGGCGCGGCGATATCGACAATGACGGTTATAACGGCCTTGCCCAGACCGCCGGCCTGTCGGCCAACGAAATTCTCGTGCTGCGCGCCTATGGCCGCTATCTCCAGCAGGCCGGCATCCCGCAAAGCCAGGGGTTCATCGCCGCGACGCTCAACCGGTATCCGGAAATCGCCAAGGGCCTGCACGATCTGTTCGTCGCCCGCTTCGGCCCCGACGCGCAGGGCGAAGGCTCGGTCCATGCACGCCATCTGAAAGCCAAGATCAAGGACGCGCTGGAAGATGTGCCGAATATCGACGACGACGCCATCGTCCGCCGTTTCCTCAATCTGATCGAAGCTTCGCTCAGGACCAATCATTTCGTTGCCGGCAAAAAGGAACGCGGACAATCGCTGGCGATCAAGCTCAACCCCAAGCATGTCGAGGGGCTGCCGGAGCCCAGGCCATGGCGGGAAATCTTCGTCTATGGTTCCGAGGTCGAGGGCGTGCATCTGCGCTTCGGCCCTGTTGCCCGCGGCGGGTTGCGCTGGTCCGACCGCGCCCAGGATTACCGCACCGAGGTGCTCGGGCTGGTCAAGGCACAGCAGGTCAAGAACGCCGTGATCGTCCCGGTCGGCGCCAAGGGCGGTTTCTACCCCAAGCGCCTGCCGGCGGGCGGCGATCGTGACGCCGTGTTCGAGGCCGGGCGCGCGGCCTATGTCAATTATGTGTCGAGCCTGCTGTCGATTACCGACAATATCGAGATCGATCACGTCGTGCCGCCTGAAGGCGTGGTGCGCCACGATCAGGACGATCCCTATTTCGTCGTCGCCGCCGACAAGGGCACCGCGACATTTTCCGACACCGCCAACGCGATCAGCCAGAAGCACGATTTCTGGCTCGACGACGCCTTCGCCTCGGGCGGTTCCGCCGGCTACGACCACAAGAAGATGGGCATTACCGCCAAGGGCGGCTGGGAAGCGGTCAAGCGGCATTTCCGCGAGATGAACCGCGATATCCAGAAGGAGCCGTTCACCGCCGTCGGCGTCGGCGACATGTCGGGCGACGTGTTCGGCAATGGCATGATGCTGTCCAACGCGACACGGCTGATCGCCGCCTTCGATCATCGCGACATCTTCATCGACCCGGCGCCCGATGCGGCCGTCTCGATGGCGGAACGCAAACGCCTGTTCGCGCTGCCGCGTTCAAGCTGGCAGGACTACGACCGCACAAAGCTGTCCGAAGGCGCCATCATCGTTTCGCGCTCGCAGAAATCGATCACCCTCTCCCCTGCTGCGGCCGCTGCGATCGGCATCGACAAGACCACCGCCACGCCAGCCGAAATCATGAGCGCCATCCTCAAAGCGCCGGTCGATCTTTTGTGGTTCGGCGGCATCGGCACCTATGTGAAGGGCTCGGGCGAAAGCAACCAGAGCGTCGGCGACCGCGCCAACGACGCCATTCGCATCAATGCCGAGGACGTGCGCGCCAAGGTGATCGGCGAAGGCGCCAATCTCGGCGTCACCCAGCGCGGCCGCATCGAGTTCGGCCTGAAGGGCGGCGCCTGCAATTCCGATGCCATCGACAATTCGGGTGGCGTGAACTGCTCCGATGTCGAGGTCAATATCAAGATCGCCCTGGCCTCGGCGATGCGCAAGAAAACGCTCGCACGACCGGCCCGCGACAAGCTGCTCGGCGAGATGACCGACGAGGTCAGCCGGCTTGTGCTCGCCAACAACTACCAGCAGACGCTGGCGCTTTCGCTGACGCACAAGAAAGGCCTGGCCGACATCGTCCATCAGGTCCGTTTCATGGCGGCGCTGGAGGAGCGGAACCTGCTCGACCGCAAGGTCGAGACCCTGCCTTCGCCAGCCGCGCTTGCTGAAAGGCAGACGCGCGGCGAGCCGCTGACGCGGGCCGAACTCGGCGTGCTGATGGCCTATGCCAAGCTCGTGCTCCTGACCGATCTCGTTGCCTCCGACATGCCGGACGATCCGCATTTCGACCGCGACCTGATGGGATATTTCCCCGACCAGATGGCGAAGAAATTCGCCGCCGAGATCCACGGCCATCGGCTGCGCCGCGAGATCATCGCGCGCGTGGTCGCCAACGATCTGGTCAATCGCGGCGGCCCGTCCTTCGTCAACCGCCTGCGGGAGATGACCGGACGCAGCGCCGCCGACGTGGCGCGCACCTTTGCGCTGATCCGCGACGGTTTCGCCCTGCCGGCGCTTTATCGTGAGATCGACGCGCTCGACAATGCGATCGATGGACAGATCCAGCTTGATCTTTACCAGACGGTCAGCCGCCTGATCTATGTCACCAGCGGCTGGTATCTGAAGAACGATACCAGCCGGGCGCCACTTGCCGAACGGATTGCCGCCTTGCAGGCAGCCCGCAAGGCGCTGGAGCCTAAACTCACCACGCTGCTGCCTGCCTTCACCCAGCAACGCATCGAGGAAAGGCGGCACGGCCTGTTCAAGGGCGGCACGCCGGAAAAACTCGCCGAGCAATTGGCGCTGGCCGATATCGCCGAGCTGATCCCGGACATCGCGCTGACCGCGAAACTTGCCGATGCCGATATCATCGAGGCGGCCAAGGCGTTCTTTGCCGTCAGCGAGGCCTTCCGCATCCCTCGCGTTGCGGACGCGGCGCACGCGATCAGCACCGCCGATTATTACGACCAGCTCGCCCTGTCGCGCGCGACGGACACGATCGACGCGGCCAGGCGCGGCATAGCGGTTGCGGCATTGACGGCCCACGCCGGCGCTGCCGAGCCCGTCGCGGCATGGCTTGAAGCGGGCGGCGAGCATGTGGCGCGCATCAAGGCGCGGTTGCAGGCATTGACCGAAGGCGGCGACATCACCGTTTCGCGCCTTTCGGTTGCGTCCGGCCTGATGAGCGACCTGACAGCGCTATAGAAGGTTCGTTTCGAAGCCCCGTTTTATGCAAGGCAGTCGCGGCAGGCTGGCTCTGCCTGCAAGGGGGAGAACGAGTGCGCCCTTCGAGGTTCGCCCTTCAGGCTCACACCTCAGGATGAGGGCCGTCGCGCATATGCGATTGCACTGCCTGGGAGGCGGAAACGAGTACGTACTTCGAGACTCACGTCCACCTTCGCCCTGCGGGCTCCGTGGGCGGGGCGGTCACACCTCAGAACAAGGAAAGCAGGCATCACGTCCCTCATGGTGAGGTGCGCAGCGAAGCGGAGCCTCGAACCACGCAAAACAAGCTCGTCGCTGCTTTCCTGCCGGCTTATAAAAAGCTCTGCGGATCGATATCGACCTGGACGCGTATCGATCCGCGCGGCTTCGGCCCTTCGCTCAGCATCTGCCGGATGAAGCCCTGCATGTCGGCCCGCCGTTCTCCCTGCACCAGCAGGCGAAAGCGATACCGGCCGGCAATCAGCGACAATGGCGCCTCGGCAGGCCCGAGAACATGGATATCCGCAACCTGCGGTGCGGACCGGCGCAAGCCGCGCCCATGGCCTTCCGCCTCCGCGCGGCTGGCGGCGCTGACGATCACACCGGCAAGGCGGCCGAAGGGCGGCAGGCCCGCCCTCTCACGCTCGGCAATCTCGCGTTCGTAAAACCGCTCCGCATCGCCCGACACGATTGCCTGCATCACCGGATGATCGGGCTGGTAGGTCTGGAGCAGGCCGAGGCTTTTCTTGCCCGTGCGCCCGGCCCGGCCGGTCACCTGACTCAGAAGCTGGAAAGTGCGTTCGGCCGCGCGCGGGTCGCCATTGGCAAGGCCGAGATCGGCGTCGACCACGCCGACCAGCGTCATGTTGGGGAAATTGTGGCCCTTGGCGACAAGCTGCGTGCCGATGACGATATCGGCCTCGCCCTTGGCGATGGCTTCCAGTTCCAGCCGTAACCGCCGCACGCCCCCCATCATGTCCGACGACAGCACGATGGTGCGAGCATCGGGGAAATGGCCGACCACTTCTTCGGCAATGCGCTCGATGCCCGGCCCGCACGCGACAAGATGGTCGAAAGTTCCGCATTCGGGGCAGACCTCCGGCGTCTTCTCGGCATGGCCGCAATGATGGCAGACGAGTTGGCCGCGAAAGCGGTGCTCCACCAGCCAGGACGAACAGACGGGACAGCCGAAGCGATGCCCGCATACCCGGCAAAGGGTCAGGGGTGCATAGCCGCGCCGGTTGAGGAACAGCAGCGATTGCTCCTGCCTTTCCAGCGCCTCCTTCATCGCGCCGACCAGAACCGGCGAAAGAAAACCGCCGCGTGACGGCGGGGTGCGCCGCATGTCGATGGTCCGAAGACTCGGAAGCGCCGCCTCGGCGAAACGGCCGGACAGCACGGCGCGTCTGTAACGGCCCTGATCGGCATTGACCCGGCTTTCGACCGAGGGCGTGGCGGAGGCAAGCACCACCGGAAAGCCGGCGATGTGCGCGCGCACGACGGCCATGTCGCGGGCATTGTAGAAAACGCGATCTTCCTGCTTGTAGGCAGGGTCGTGCTCCTCATCGACGACGATCAGGCCGAGTTCCTTGAACGGCAGAAAGAGCGCCGACCGCGCGCCGGCCACCACCCTGACCGTGCCCTCGGTGACTTGCCGCCAGACACGCTCGCGGGTCTTCGGCGCGAGATCGGAATGCCATTCAGCCGGCTTGGCGCCGAACCTGTCCTGGAACCGTTCGAGAAATGCGTGGGTGAGCGCGATTTCCGGCAGCAGGATCAGCACCTGCTTGCTCTTTTCGAGCGCCGCCGCAACCGCCTCGAAATAGACTTCCGTCTTGCCGGAGCCTGTCACGCCGTCGAGAAGCGTGACGTCGAAGGCGCCTTTCGCGACGCTGGCGCGCAGCGACGCAGCCGCCTCGCTCTGGTCGCCGACAAGCTCGGCGCGGGCATAGGCCGGGTCGGGTGCGGCCACCACCGGGCGCGGCGGGATCATCACCGTTTCGAACACACCCTGCGTCTTCAGGCCATCGATGACGGTGGAGGACACGCCGGCCGCATGGGCAAGGCCGGAGCGGGTCCATGCCAGCCCATCGGCCGCGACATCGAGGACGCGCGAGCGCGCCGCCGTCATCCGGTCAGGCAACAATGCCGTCCTTTGTAGCCCTTCAGTCCAACATTCCGGCTCGAATGCTTCAGGCGCACGCAACATCATGCGCGCCACCATGCCGGGAGGCGAAAGCGTGTAGTGCGACACCCAGTCGATGAAGCGGCGCATCGGGCGATCGATTGGCGGGCAATCGAACAACTGATTGATCGGTCTGAGTTTTTTTGCGGCGATCTGCTCACCCGCGCCGTCCCAGACGACGCCGGCCACCTGCCGCGGCCCCAGCGGCACCTGGACGATCGAGCCCGGCACGACACGCATTCCCGGTGGAACCGCATAGGTGTAGGCGCGTTCTGCCGGCATCGGAATCAACACTGGCGCAGCGGTATTGTTGGGCGAATCTTCATCCATCATGCGTGACCTTGCCCCGACTTTGGTCTAGAGCAAAGAGCAACGGTGCCCTCGCCTGAGGCTCGCATCGATTATCCAAGGAGTCTGAACCATGAAATTTTTCGTCGATACCGCCGACATCAAGGAAATTCAAGAACTTAACGATCTCGGGCTGCTCGATGGCGTGACCACCAACCCGTCGCTGATCATGAAATCCGGCGGCAAGATCGCCGACGTGACCAGGCAGATTTGCGAGATCGTCAAGGGTCCGGTTTCCGCCGAAGTGACGGCCACCGAATATCCCGAGATGATGGCCCAGGCCAAGGTTCTGGCCAAAATAGCCAACAACATTGCAATCAAGGTCCCCCTCACCTGGGACGGCCTCAAAGCCTGCCGGGCGCTGCGCTCGGACGGCCACATGGTCAATGTCACGCTTTGTTTCTCGGCCAACCAGGCCCTCTTGGCTGCAAAGGCCGGCGCCACATTCATCTCGCCGTTTATCGGCCGCATCGACGACATGGGCATCGACGGGGTTGAACTGATCTCCGAGATCCGCACGATCTACGACAACTATGACTACAAGACCGAGATCCTGGCCGCCTCGGTTCGCACCGTGAACCACGTCAAGCAGGTTGCCATGCTCGGCTCCGATGTGGCGACCGTTCCGCCGGCAACACTCAAGGCACTGGTCCACCATCCGCTGACCGACAAGGGCCTTGCACAATTCCTCGCCGACTGGGCCAAGACTGGCCAGACGATCGCCTGATATGGAAATCACGGCCTTCCGGGTCGAGGCATCGGCACCCTCCCCGAAGGCCGATCGGATGCGACACTCAGCTTCCGTGCCGTGCCAAATCCTGTGCGAGGGACAGTTGCAGGATTTCTGCCAGTTCGCGCGCCGCTCGGTTTTCGGCATCGATCTGGGCACGATAGGTGGCGTATTCCTGCAGCGGCCGGTCGAACGAGGCCGACATGGAGCGTGTGCCGGTAGAAATCTGCTTGCCGGACTTGGCATCGCTCAGGCGGTACGTGGCAGTCAGCACCACCGCGCCGGCACGCGGTTGGTCCTCATCCTCGCCTGCCTGATTGACCAGTGTCGTCTCAATCCGCTCTTTGACGGCAAGATCGACCGAATAGGCTGATACGGCCGGTTGGCCGGCGCCGCGGGTCAGGCCGAAGATAAGATTATTGCGCACCTGCTGGGCGTAGCGTGTCGTTACAGGTTTCACGGAAATCGAGGCAAGTTGCTCGGCCGGCGTCACGGTCGAGCCAGGCGACAGAGGCGTATTGGAATAAAGCGGCCTGACCGTGCAGGCCGAAACCATCGAGAGAGAGACAAACATTCCGAAAAAGGCGATGCGGCGCATCGCTGGGGTGCTAGGCAACGACATTGACGATCCTTTGCGGAACGATAATCACCTTGCGCGGCGCTCTGTCTTCGAGCGCCTTCTGAACGAAGTCGAGCCCAAGCGCGGCCTTTTCGACCGCAGCTTGATCTGCGTCGCGAGCAATTGTCAAATCGCCGCGTTTCTTGCCATTGATCTGCACCGGATAGGTGAACTCATTATCCATCACCAGCGTCGGATCGAAGATCGGCCATGATTGAGCGGCCACAAGGCCACCCTTGCCGCCAAGAGCGGCCCAGCACTCTTCAGCCAGATGCGGCATCATCGGCCCGATCATGACAACCAGGAATTCCAGCGCCTGTCGTACCGCCGCCTTGTGGGACGCATCCCCGACACCAGTGCCAATCTCGGCTACCGCAGGTGACAGCACATTGGTAAGTTCATAGATGCGCGCAACACCCTTGTTGAAGTGGAGCCGCTCTATGTCTTCGCCAACCCCCTTCAGCATCTTGTGTGCGGTCTGCGAGATCGTGGCGCCTGCGCCCGCATCAGCAGCGGCCGGTTCGACACCTTCCAGTAAAGATGCAGCTTCCGAGATCAGGCGCCAGATGCGCTGCACGAAACGGTGAGCTCCTTCCACGCCGGCTTCGGTCCAGATCACATCGCGCTCGGGCGGCGAATCTGACAGCATGAACCAGCGCGCCGTGTCAGCGCCATAGCTGGCAATAATATCATCGGGATCGACGACATTCTTTTTCGATTTCGACATCTTCTCGATCGGCCCGATGGCGATCGGCGTTCCATCGGCAAGCAGAGAGGCCTTTCGCTTGCCGTCGACCTCCTCGATCTTCACTTCGGCGGGCGTCACCCAGCCGCTCGGTCCCTTATAGGTTTCATGCACCACCATTCCCTGCGTGAACAGGCCCTCGAACGGTTCTTCGACCGCGTTGACATGGCCTGTCGCCTTCATGGCGCGGGTAAAGAAACGCGAATAGAGCAGGTGCAGAATCGCGTGCTCGACGCCGCCAATATACTGGCTGACGGGCAGCCATCCATTCTTGCCGTCCACATACGCCAGGGTAGTGGGCGCCGTCGCGTTCCACGGGTCCGTGAAGCGGGCGAAATACCATGACGAATCGACGAATGTGTCCATCGTGTCAGTATCGCGTCGTGCCGGCTTGCCGCATTTCGGGCATGCCGTATGCTTCCATGTCGGATGATGGTCGAGCGGGTTGCCTGGCTTGTCGAAACTGACATCGACCGGCAGTTCCACCGGCAATTGGTCGTTGGGCACCGGCACAGCGCCACAATCGTCGCAATGGATCACGGGAATCGGACAACCCCAATAGCGCTGGCGCGAAATCAGCCAGTCGCGCAGGCGAAACTGCACTTTGCGCTCAGCCTGTGGCCGGCCACCGATTATGACGCCGGCCAGGCGCGTTGCCACATCGTTGAAAGCCGCATCAGGTGTCATTCCGTCGAGGAAGCGGGAGTTGATCATCGTGCCATCGTCGCCATAGGCTTCTTCAGTGACCTGGAAATTGGCGGCATCGACACCTTCCGGCTTGACCACGGGCGTAACCGGCAAGCCGTATTTGTTGGCGAAATCGAGATCGCGCTGATCGTGCCCCGGACAACCAAAAATGGCGCCGGTGCCATAATCCATCAGCACGAAATTGGCGACATAAACCGGCAGCGTCCAATTCTTGTCAAAAGGATGTATGACGCGAATGCCGGTGTCGAAGCCCCGCTTCTCAGCAGTTTCCAAAGTAGCAACCGAGGTCCCCATATGCCGTACTTCATCAATGAAGGCGGCGAGCCGCGGGTTCGTTTCCGCTGCCTTTCTGGCCAGCGGATGATCGGCCGCAACCGCCATGAAGGATGCACCGAAGATCGTATCGGGGCGCGTCGTATAGACCTCCAGTTCGCTTTCACCGGCAGGCGCGGTGTCCTCCGCCAGTGCCCAACGGAGTAAAAGCCCTTCCGAGCGGCCGATCCAGTTCTGCTGCATGATGCGAACCTTTTCCGGCCAACGATCGAGTGTGTCGAGTCCATCGAGCAGCGACTGCGACATCGAGGTGATCTTGAAGAACCATTGCGTCAGATCGCGCTGTTCAACCGGCGCGCCCGAGCGCCAACCACGTCCGTCGATCACCTGTTCGTTGGCCAGCACGGTCATGTCGACCGGGTCCCAGTTGACCTTGGCAGCCTTGCGCTCAACCAACCCGGATTGCCAGAAATCCAGGAACATCTTTTGCTGGTGCCTGTAATAGGAGGGGTCGCAGGTCGCGATTTCGCGCGTCCAGTCGAGCGACAGGCCCATTGTCTTCAACTGGCCTTTCATCGTGGCGATATTGGCATGGGTCCAGTCGCGTGGATTGACCTTGTTGTCACGCGCGGCGTTCTCTGCCGGCAGGCCGAACGCGTCCCATCCCATCGGATGCAACACATTGCAGCCATTGGCGCGGCGGAAACGCGCCACCACATCGCCCATCGTATAGTTGCGCACATGCCCCATATGGATGCGCCCCGATGGATAGGGAAACATCTCGAGCACATAATATTTCGGGCGCGGATCGTCATTCTTCGTCTCGAACAGCTTTTCGGCATCCCAGGCCTTCTGCCATTTGGGTTCGGACGTTCGCGCATTGTATCGTTCGGTTGCCATAGGACGTTTTTCACTTAAAAGCATAGGAAAATGCGGCCTTCCAGCCTGGCCGTTCAGGAAGCATGGTCTGGGTGTTCACCATGGTTTGACGAACCCGTCAACTATGGTGCGACAACCACGATCAAAAACAGCGGAATCGGACGATGATTGAGGTAGTCGAGCGACTTAATGCAGTTAAAGCGAAAATCGACGCCGCAGAAAACGAAGCCACGCGCGCCGCCGGTTCCGTCGCGCTCGTCGCTGTTTCCAAGACCTTCGATGCCGAAGCCATCCGTCCGGTTCTGGAAGCCGGTCAAAATGTCTTCGGTGAGAACCGCGTGCAGGAAGCACAGGCGAAATGGCCGGACCTGAAGACGGATTTTCCGGACACGAAATTGCACCTGATCGGTCCGTTGCAGTCCAACAAGGCCAAGGATGCCGTCGCCCTGTTCGATGTGATCGAAACGGTCGATCGCGAAAAGATTGCGGGCGAACTCGCCAGGGAGATGAAAAAACAGGGCCGCGCATTACGGCTCTACGTGCAGGTCAACACCGGCTCCGAACCGCAGAAGGCTGGCATTCAGCCCAATGAGGCGGTTGCGTTCGTCCAGCGCTGCCGCGAGGTTCACGGCCTCGCCATCGAAGGGTTGATGTGCATTCCACCCGCCGATGAAAATCCCGGTCCGCATTTCGCCCTGCTTGGCAAACTCGCCAAGAAGGCCGGCCTCGCGAAATTGTCGATGGGCATGTCGGGAGACTATGAACTTGCGGTTGCCTTCGGGGCGACCAGCGTGCGTGTCGGCTCCGCCATCTTCGGCCACAGGTAACGCACCCGTGTGGTGGTGGCGCATTGCCACGCGAGGGGTGTGACCTAATTCCATCAGTACCATGAGCGACCCGACATGGCCGCCCCTTCATCAATGAAAGGAGGGCGTCATGAGTTATCATCCCGCTTCCCACAGCCACCACATTTCCAACGGGCTGCATCCGCGCATCTATTCGATTATGGTCGCCTTGGCGATCTGGTTCATCCTATGGACATGGATAGGGTTCGCCGATGCGAGCGGCGTCGATTATCTGTTGGCCGTCATAACTGCGTTTTTCACCGTAGCAATTTCGCTGCAAGCCGTAGCTGGCCGGCAATGGCACGACCACCACATCTGGATGCCGAAGGCCACTCGGGATTTCGATGACTGGATCGATGGCGACTTCGATACCGGGTCCGGCCGAGTTCCGGCCAGAGACGCCTGCATCGAGATACTGCTGCCACTTGCCGCCGCTGCCTTCAGCATGATGGGCTTCGCCATCGTCGCTCTGGTTATGACCGGTTAACGTGAAAATACAAAGGCCGGGCTAGCACCCGACCTTTGAAATTCGGTAGATTAAAACAGGTTCACTCAGCCGAGACGATCTTGCCGTCATCCCATTTGAACAGGGAGAAGCTAGGCGAAGACAAATCGCCATTCTCGCCATAAGTGAGTTGGCCGATGGCTGTCTGGACCGTCTTCCCATCCTTGAGTGCGGTGGCGACAGCGGCAGAATCATCAGCTTTGCCGACCCGTTCAATCCCTGCCTTGATGACCTGCACGGCGGCATAGGCATTGAGCGTGAATGCTTCCGGCGGAACGCCCTTTTCTTTTAGGACTGCTACGGCCTCGGCAGAATCAGGGTTCTTCAGCGCATCGGTAGCGTTTGTGAACAGCGTGCCCTGTGCCGCCTGCCGACCGATCGCCCAGTATTCGGTGTTGGAAAGACCCTCGCCGCCGATGATCTGTGCCTTCACACCGCCATCAGCCAACTGACGGGCAATCAGGCCGCCTTCGGGATGGTAACCGCCGAAATAGATCACCTCGGCGCCGTCCTTCTTCAACCGGCCGACGATTGCGGAATAATCCTTTTCGCCCGGCGTAATGCCTTCATATAACACCTCGGTCACACCGCCCTTGTTCAGCGCAGCCTTAAAGGCGTCAGCCAAGCCTTTGCCGTAGGTTCCCTTGTCGTGAATGATGGCAATCTTCTTGTCCTTCAGATGATCGAGGACGTATTGTGCGGCAACTTCCGCCTGCTGGTCGTCGCGGCCACAGGTGCGCAGCACGTTGGTCAGGCCGCGGTTGGTGAGGTCGGGCGCGGTCGCGGTCGGCGTCACCATGAGAACGCCGTTTTCGGCAAAGACATCGGAGGCCGCCATGGCGACGCCTGACGTCACCGGGCCGACAACATAACGTACGCTGTCACCGACGAGATTATTGGCGGCCGAAACGCCCTGCTTGGGATCGCCCGCATCGTCTGCCAGTTTAAGTACGACCTTTTCGCCCAGAATACCGCCATTCTTGTTGATCGCGTCCACGGCAGCTTCCGCGCCATTCTTGACTTGATCGCCATAGGCGGCAACCGGACCGGTGAGCGGTGCGACCAGACCGATCGTGATGTCGGCCCAGGCGGCCGAGGTGAAGGCAAGGGTTGCGGCGAGCGAAACACCCGCCAGGAATTTCTTGTTCATGGCATCCTCCATAACCGCCGACCGTAATGGCAGGCGGAAGCTCTGGAATGGCCATAGCCTCCCTGTGCAACCTTTGCAATCCACCAGCCGAGCCGGGCAACCTTCCGGCTATTCCGGCCACTGCAAATGACGGCCTGATCATGCAGAACTCAGTGAAGAAGAAATTCGCCGTCCACCTTGCGCCACTCATTGGGGGCAATCAGTCTTTGATGGGTATAGCTCACGGAATGCAGCGGTCCATCAAGACTGGCATTCCAGAATTCGATGAAGGAAACCAGGGCCGGGAATTTCGGCGCGATATCATAATCTTGCCAGACGAAAGTCTGCAACAAATGCGGATGGTCGGGATAGTGATAGAGGATCTTCGCCGTGGTCAGGCCATAGCCCCGGAGCATCAACTCCATCTCTCCATTGCCGTCAACAAGATCGCGCATGGCCGCCTCGCAAGCACCAGCCCATCATCTTCCCTCAACGACTGTGCGCTCGCATGGTTAACGTTATCTTGACATAGGGTTTTCGCCTCTCGCTTTTCAGGGCGTTGAGCTACCCCCCGAAATTCGGACACTGACATAAGCTATGATTTGCGGTCTGCTGATCTTCGACGAAAAGGAGATCAGAGATGTCGAAACGCAAGCAGCACGCGCCTGAGTTCAAGGCGAAGGTCGCCCTGGAAGCCTTGAAGGGCGAAGAGACCGCAGCCGAGCTGGCAAGCCGGTTCGGAGTTCATCCGACGATGGTTCACCAGTGGAAACGCGCTCTGCTCGAAGGCGCCTCGGGTGTGTTCGAACGCAATGGCCGGAAAAAGCCCGAGATCGACGAGGAGCAGGTGAAGGAGCTCCACGCCAAGATCGGGGAGCTGGCGGTGGCCAACTCTTTTTTGGAAAGAAAGCTGAAGCCCTGGGGCGGGAAGTGAGGCGCGGCATGGTTGAGCCGGATCATCCGGAATTGTCGATCACTCGGCAATGCAAGCTGCTGTCGATCTCACGCTCGTCCTTCTATTACACCCCGAAGGGGGAGACCGCGCAGAACCTGGCCCTCATGCGGCTGATCGACGAACAGTTCCTGGAAACGCCCTTTTTCGGTGTCCGGCAGATGACCTGGCATTTGCGCAACGACGGCCATCTGGTGAACGAGAAGCGGATACGCCGGCTGATGCGGCTCATGGGATTGATGCCGATCTACCAGAAACCCACTACCAGCAGACCGGCGAAGGGGCACAAGACCTATCCCTACCTGCTGAAGGGACTGCGCGTGGAGCGGCCCAACCAGGTCTGGTGCGCCGATATCACTTATGTGCCGATGCGGCGCGGGTTTCTCTACCTGGTTGCCATCATGGACTGGCACACCCGAAAGGTCCTAGCCTGGCGCATCTCGAACACGCTGGAGGCCGATTTCTGCGTCGAGGCGCTGAACGAGGCCATCTACAAGTTCGGGCTGCCGGAAATCATGAATACCGATCAGGGCAGCCAGTTCACCTCTTTCGCCTGGACCGATCGCCTGCGCCACACCGGCGTGCGCATCTCGATGGATGGAAAGGGTCGGTTCCTCGACAATATCTTCATCGAAAGGTTGTGGCGGACCCTGAAATACGAGTGCGTCTACCTGCATGCCTGGGAGACCGGATCAGAAGCGAGGGCGGGCATCCGGAAATGGATGACCTTCTACAACCACCAACGCCCACATTCAGCCCTTGGCGGCAGACCGCCCGCCGTGGTCTATTGGCTGAGAAAAGACGAAACCCAACCCGATCAGCAGGTGCAGAGAGTAGCTTAATTTATGCCAGATCCTGTCCAACGATCG
>NZ_MDET01000023.1 GCF_002075885.1 Manganibacter manganicus | reverse complement strand
ACGCCGCCCGCAGCGGGATTATCCCGCCGCTACCGTGGACGAATTTTGCACCGCCGCTCTCACTTCTCCGCGCTGTCGATGTCCTCGAACGGCGCCTGGATCACTTCGGACAGGAACTTGCCGCTGCCCGTGACATACGACACGAATATCTGATGCGTGGGAGCGGGTGGGTTAGCGGGGGCTTCGAGTGGTTCGATTTCATTGCTCATAGCGGCGTCTCCTTTTGACTCACACTTTCACTTTAAAAGAGATAAGTCAATTAAAAAGTGAAAGTGAGGTAGAGAAAAAGACCTCAGTATCGCCACCAAAGACTCCTCCAGTACGGATGTCCCATTTCGTCCGTGGCCTTGCGTGTGACGCCCATTAACCGCCATCCTTTGAAAGTCAGAATCGTGTTTCGAAAGCGGAGTGTCTTCATGGCTTGCTCCTATTTCTTGTCTGCCAAAAATTGCCGTGCAACATAACCAGCGTCAGCTTGCCAATGGCCGCCGTGAACCATCATCTTGCTTGGCACCCATTGGCCGCAATTAGACCCCAACACCTCCATAATGCCGTCGCCGGTCCTGTGATAACCGAGGCCGTACCCTGTGTTGCTCAGACCATCGACATTCGCAGTGCGCCAGTGCTCACGATCGGCGTAGAACTCGATCACCTTTCGAGCTTCGGTGAGTTGGCTCAGGCATTCTGACTGTTCGTCAGGAATCGGGGGCGCCCCTTCTTCGAGGCGCAGGATCAACCTCTCCACGGTGTCGCGGTCGAAGGACGGGTGCTTGAACACGGCCAGGCGGCGCCTGACTTCGGCGATCTCGTCGTCGGTTGCGGGAGTCATTGCTCGATCTCACGTCTGATGTACGCCGCAGTTAACCGGGCAGCGGCGGGCTGTAGGCCGTCCGTTGCGTATCTGTTTGCGATCTCGGTACACCGTTTGCGCTCCCACATGATTGCCGAGGCAATAGACGCAACGAGCATACGATGGGGACCAGCTTCCATTTCCCACTCTGCCGCGACTTCCTCGGCCTGTATCTTCACGTCATAAGGGATTAGGGGTTCGGTCATGAGTTCCCCCTCAACTTGTTCGAGCGATCGAGCCAGAACTGACCCTTCATGTAGAGCCTTTCTGCCTTCTGAGTCTTGCCGGCTTCGGCAGCCTCATTGGCATCGGCAAGGTAGCGATTGCCACGCTCGTCGGCGTCAGCGATGCGTGCAGATAGGGATTTCTCGGCTTCCTCCATTGTCGGAAGCGGTGGTGGGTTCCAATTGATTGTGCCGGTCCACGGGTAACGCTTTTGCAGGTCCAGCAGAAACTCGACCAACTCCGGCGAAGAGTCCTTAATGATTAAACCGGAGCCGTTCTCGACCATTAGTCGCACGGTCTTTTCGACATTCACTTTCATGTCTTCGAGTTCGCCGACAAAACGACGCCCTTCTCCGGTGACGACATATACCTCAGTCATTTTCATTCTCTCTCTGCACGAGCAATCGATGCCTGCACCAAGCCGACGAAATCGGGCGGCTCGTCGTACAGATTCTTCTCATCTTCTCCGTAATCCACCACCTCAAACTTGTTTTCCTCCCACCAGGCTAGAACAGCCTGGTAGACCATTTGCATGTCGTCGAGGGCGGCGGCAGCTTTGTGGACTGCATTAATCAGCCTGATATTGGCCTGCGTCTGGATGGAAGGCGGAATGTCGTCGAGTGCTTTGATTTCTTCTCGCAGCACACGCGACAGCGGTACGGATTCAGTCATCCCACCACCTGCTCGGCGAGAACGTAGGCTATCATCTTGGTGTAAGCGTTCTTCGCTCCCGTAGAACCTACTTCACCGCACCCATTTGGTGCCCATGACCCATTGGCCACCATCCCATCGGTCGGCTTTAGGATGGCTTCGAAGACTGTGCGGGCCTTTCGCAACGACGAAATGCGTCGATTTTGATAAGCGAGACTGTCTCTGGTGGTGTCCCATGCCTGCGGTTCTAGGATGCGAGCAACTCTCTCGATCATGGATTCAGTCATCCCGGCACCTGTTCATTGCGGGCGGCGTCGATCATGGCTTCCCAACAACTGATCACCCCACCGGAATCGTCTTCCGTGTCCATTGCGAAAAGTGCTGCAGTTAGCATCGTGTCAGTCGGTTTCCGCATTGCCTCGATAGCGGTGCGAGCATCAATCAAGAAACTGGTCTGCATCTCTTGCGGAACATCGTCCCAGGATTCGTAACCGGCGTGCGTCGTGTCCGCTAATGCCCGAGCAACTCTCTCAATCATGGATTCAGTCATTTTGGCTCAGCCTCCTTAAACGGGTTTCAAAAATCGGGGGCGCCCCTCTATCGAAGGGCGATGTCAGGTCGTTGCCAAACGATAGCATCGTGGGCACACGCCCCAATATTGCATGTCGCCAAGATCGCGCGGCGCTTCCGACGCATGACGATCCAGAACCAACCGCGCACCGCACACCGGAACACCGAGGGCGTGGGCGTGAAACATGCCGCCAACCCTCTTGGTCGATCTACCCCACGCTACTGCTCTTGGGGGAAGCGGGGGTATTGTTTTCGGGGCAACTGCACGGGTCATTTTTGCGTCTCCTTCTTCATCTCTTACATTCACCTTTAAAGTGAAAATGTATGGCCTGTCAAGCGTAGATTTCTCTGACGGTTGACTGAAGCACCGCTAATATGCAGATTTCTCCGTGGAGGGCTTCATGAAATACATTCTCATTGCAAGTGTGCTGGTCTTGGCCGGCTGCCAGTCTACCGAAGTCAAACCGCTTGCACGCGGCACGGCTCACAGCTTGTCGGCTGCAGATCGCGCTGCAATCAAACGTGACGTGGCATCGTCGCTCAAAGACCCTGAGAGCGCACGCTTCGGCTCGATCCAGGCGGTGACGAACTCATCCGGCGTCGTGAGTGCCTGCGGCACGGTGAACGCCAAGAACAGCTTCGGTGGTTACGTCGGCGAGCGTCCTTTTGCTGGCGTGCTCTATGGTGGGCATTTCGGCCTGGCCGGTCTCGGTAGTGACGGCGCATCGACGATCGCCATTCGGCAAAAATGCGCCGAGATGGGCATCACCATTTAGATTTCTCCGTGGTCTTGGAATCTGATTTTCTCTGAGGCCCAGGCGGTGCAGATTTCCCCGTCCTATTTCTCCGGGGCGGTTTTGGCGCCGGCCGCCTCGACGATCGTCGAGCAGCTTCCAGGTTCCGAGATAGGAAATAAATCCTAGGCGAAATGTAATAACATTACACGTAATGTAATAACCTAACATTGCTGCAGCCGACCTGGTGCGCATTGAAACTATTTTGGAATCTGCCGTTGACTCGCATCTAACTTTCACTTATTTAGTGAATATCGGAAACTGGAGTTGAGATTATGCCATTCCTCTTTATCGCGCTTGCCGCAATCGTTTCGGCCGTTGCCGTCGCGGCAATTTCCGAACAATCACTTTAAAGGTGAAACAATGAAAATGCTTATTGCCTTCACGCTTTCCGCTGCGGCCGGCTTCGGCCTGTCCTATGCGCTGGCAAACATAGTCGCGCCTGAGCAATTCGGAATCATCGCGACGGGCTCAATGGGCGATTCATATATCGCGGGAGTCGGCGATGATTGCGGCGCCGCATGGGATAGCGCCAAGCTGCCGGCCGATTGGCGTTCGATTGTCTGCGTTTCACTTTAAAAGGGAGAATGAGTCATGGAATCACTCAAAGCCAATGTTGAGCTTGCCCGCATGGCCGCGCGCCTGGGCTTCTATGGTTGCGCCGAGACATTCATGGGCATGGCCCTGGGCGATGCTAACCGGCTGCAGCGCCACGATTTGAAACGCGGTATTTTCCGCATTCGCAACAAATTGCGCCCGCTTGCCGGTCGCTGAGAAAAGGAGTCGAGAAAATGAATCAGGAACTTTTGAATGCGTATCGTTGGCAGCGGCGCCACTATGTCGGCAACGTCTATCCGCGCAACCGCGATAGATTGACATGGAATCCAGCCAGCGAAGCATTGAAAGCCGCACGCGCCGACGTTGCGAACGGCAAAGCCCGTTACCCGCAATCGAGCGGCTATGGTCCGGCTTACAAAGAGCGCGGTTCTAAACATATGCGCTGGATTGAAAAGCCGTCGACGTGTGGTCTCCGATTCGTCGGGTACGCCGACAAAATCGCGGGCTTGAACCATAGCGGCTATTACGTCGATAACGATCAAAATGAGATTGTGCGCGGCGTTGTGTTTCAAATGCCAGGGCGCAACGGCCATGCGCGATTCATCGCGGGTTATGAAGACTGGAATAATGGCAAAGCCGACTCCGATGGTCCGGTTAGCCTGGATTTTGGCGAAGTCATTTCAGAATTCGTAGGGTCATATGGCGACGATAATGCGGGTACGCGAGACGCCGCGCGCGCGGCTGATCAGATTGCCGAATGGGTTGCGGAGTCGGAGCGCAACTATCATGCCGCTTGGCAAGCCGGAAACCGCTTTGCCGAGTTGGGCGAAGAAATCGCGGAAACGAAAACGGCAATCCTGGATTTGATTCCTGAAATCCGCAAAGCCGGCGCCATGTTGGACACGTTTCCGCATGCGCACAAAATCTTGCATCAGACTCTATGCTCGCGCCTTGCCGACATTCGCAAAGCTCGCAAGGAACGCCGCGCCTTGTCCGAAGGCGACTATATCGACGAATGGATTCCGGGCTGGAATAGCCGCGACCTGGATTTAGTCGCGGCGTTCAATAATGCTGCCGGAATCACCGCTTGACTCGCGTCTAACTTTCACTTAAATAGTGAATATCGACAACGCAAATGGAGATTCTACCATGTTGAAACGTGAAACTTTCGCCAAGTCTGAAGCCGGCCGCCGCCGCCGCTTTACCCGTCGCGCGGCTATCGCTCGCAAGGCCGCCTTTCTGGCCACGCTGTAGGGAGTGGGGAAATGGAACTTGCAATAATCAAGCGCGATGGAAAGCGTATCGGACTAGCAGACGCAGCGCCGCAAGGTATCAGCCTGATAGCCTGGTTTCATAACAATTGCGCCGCTTACTCGATGGATCATGCTTTGAAGCATGAAGGTTACTCGATCGAATATGTCGAAGAAATCGATTGCAGCGATGTCGAAGATTTGATCGGCGCCATATGCGAACGCGCTGGCATCACCATGCAAACGGTTTTTGTGCCGTTTTCGAAATCGAGGAACGCCAAGCCAGGGGAAGACGGCAAAACTTGGCGTTCTCTCAATTGGCGCGTTTCGATCTTTCATCGTCGCTCTAGCGTCGCGATTCTCGAAACTGACTATTCACAAGGCGAAGGGCACGCGCCCGCTTCAAAAAAGACGGCCGCCCAAATGGAAACGGCCGCGCGAGTCATGCGTATGCCAGTATCAAGAGCAAAACGCGACATGCTCGCCTATGAAATTGAAACCGGCAAAATTGCTAGCGGGCATTTATGGGGTAATAGCTTTTCCGGCAGCAAGCCTATTCCGGCGCCTTCCATCGGCGACGTAATGCAATCGCTTGTGCGGGATTGCGACGTTTTCGATTATGGCAGTTTCGAAAATTGGGCGTCTGACTTCGGATATGAGACCGACTCGCGTGCGGCCGAAGCGATTTACCGGGCATGCGTTGAAATAGCCATGAAACTACGCGCCGGACTCGGTTCCGCCTTGTTAGCGGAAATCCGCCTAGCAGCGTCTTTCAACTGAGACAATAAATCACTTTTAAAGTGAAGGACAAATACAAATGTCGAATCCATACATCAAAGAAACCATTGTCGATCGCTCATGCATCGGCAATCCAGTACCGCGCATTGATCGTGATTTTCTCATGCGGGATTTTGCCTTTGACTTGGCAACCGAACTTGCAATGAATGTCGAGAATGCCGACGATCTGCAGCAAAGTTACGCCGGCGCCTGGATTGATTGCGGCAACGATCTAACGATTTTCGTCAATGCGGAACATGGCGCCAAAATCGGCCGCGTTAAAGTCGGCGCGTTCACGGGTTTAGTGCGCAAGCTCGACTCCAATGGTCCAAAAATGCCAAGCGCCACATATGACGCGGCGCGGCCCATGGCAGCAATTGCAAAGGCAATCCGCAAAAACATAATCGATGTAGCGCGGCCGCTTGTCGATGGACTCCGCGAACAAGTGAAAGAGCGCGTGCGTTCTGCCGACGAATTCGGCGCGCTAATACATCTCATGGAAATGCGGTTTCCTGGACTCCAGATCAACCGCAAAAACCCGAACGATTTGACGGCCGAAATCTACATCAACAACGGCGCCGGCTATGCCAGCGGCACGCTTTACACAGACGGCCGCATTTCATTTCAACGGGTATCGGCATATAGCCGCGAGTCCAGCGATGCAATCTTGTCTGCCATTGCTGGAAAACGGGAGTCCTGATCATGACTCGCCTCACATATGATCGCGCCTGGGCGATTTGTACATCGTTCTGCATTCCCGTCGATCGTGGCTTTCATGCGCTCAATTCACAGCATGTCCAAAACATCATCGACGCGGCCGACTCGGTCAAATACCGGCAGCCCAAAAACGCAAACGGCAGTCGTGCCCGCTACTTTCACGCATATTTGTGCCGCGTCATTGCGCGTGGCAAAATCACTTAAAAAGTGCAAATCAAACAAAGGATTGAGACAATGCAAAACGTGATTGCAGACTACATGCGCGCGGATTCGCCCGTGCCCGGTCATTCGGCCGAATGGTACTTCTTTCGATCATATGTCGGCGCGGCGTTGTGGTCTTCAAACGACGAGTCCGACGAAAACGGCGGCGAACCGATGGACTCGAATTACGACATTTCCGACTTGTCGCCGGATTGCCTGGAAAGCATGTTGAAAGATTGTGCCGCATTCTATGCGGCCAATTTGGAAACCATACATGCTGAGTGTGAAGACTTCGAAGGCGCGGCACGCGCTGCCGGCTGGACTCGCAATTGGCACAACGGCTATTTTGTGGCGCCGATCGGCAGCGAAGTGCGAATTGCTGAGTTTGAATCGTGGCAAGAGCTTTGCGAGGCAAACGACATTGAGCCGCTGAGCAAAAGCCCGCCACTAGCCAATGACTTCGAAGGATCAATTGCAGCGCGCGAAGCTGCAATGGCCGGTCATGACTTTTGGTTAACCCGTTGCCGCCATGGCGCCGGGTTTTGGGATGGTGACTGGCCCGAACCGGCCGCGACCATTCTTGATAACGCGGCTAAGGCATTCGGCAACGCCGATTTGTATATCGGCGACGGCGGAAAGGTGTGTTTGTCATGATAACACAAGCCCAACACTTCGAATTAGCAAGGCGCCGACTCGCGGAAGCCAATTCAACATTTATGGAATTGGTGAAGCATCCAACTAATCCGCTAACGCGTGAAGATTTGGCAGCGAACATTAAGCGACGGCCGAGTCTATGGGCGCGTTATGCCGGCTTCCTGGAAACGTTGCCTAGCAGGAAGTCGAGATCATGACGCGCATTGCGGCCGGATATCGCGCATTTACGGGATACGTTTTCACGCAAGTGCAAGCTGATGCTTACAACGCGGCGCTTGATCGTGCGGAACGTTGCCCGTCCGAAGAAAACAAAAACGGCGCCCATAACCTTTTCTATTCCATCGCCATGACGGCCAAGGAGTCGGGATCATGAGAATCGATCGTTGGAATTGTGGAACGATGCGCCGCTATCACCATTCGAGTCGGGCAATTCTTGTCTGCTACCGAAACGACATAACGGGCGATAAACTCGCATGCATCATTCCCGCTTTTTCTTGGAATGTGTCAATTCCCGTCGATCGCTCACAAGCTGCGGAAATGTTGCGCGAATGGCGCGCGCATGACTGACTCCATCCCATTAGGTAGCGGCGCCGCGATTCCATATCGCTATCTAACCCGGCACGTTGGAATCTTCGGCGCCACGGGCACGGGCAAAAGTACGACTCTCGGCGCCATTGTCGAACGCGCACCTTGCCCGGTTTTAGTGCTAGACGCGAAAGGCGATCTTGAGTCGCTTGGCGATTGCATCTTTCCACAAATGCGCGTTGGCAGTCTCGGCGCCGATCTTATTGCCCGCGCGCTTGATCTTTCCGACGCACAAGCCGGCGCCATTCAAATTGCGCTCGCCTGGGCAGACGATACCGGCCGCGTCGTTGCCACGTTGGCAGACTTGCGCGCATTGTTGAATGACGCATGCGGCGCTGATTTGAGCGCGTCATATGGCCTTGTTTCGCCCGTTTCCGTGGCGGCCGTGCAACGCGCCTTGCTTCGCCTGGAACGTGGCGCGCCATGGGCGTTCGGCCGATCGTCATTCGATCCACGCGACGTTAGCGGCGTTACCGTTCTAACGTGCGGCATGCTTGCGGCCGTGCCCGGTCTATATGGCGCATTCGCCGCGCATGTGCTGGAGTCGCTCTATTCCGGCTTAGGCGAGATCGGCGACGTTGCTGCACCTGGACTCATGGTCATGATCGATGAATCGCATTTGGTGTTTGACGGTGCGACTCCAGCCGTTGTGCGGCGCATTGAGCAAATCACTCGACTCATTCGATCGAAAGGAGTCGGCCTGATTTACGTTACCCAATCGCCTTCAGACTTGCCGCACGTTATCAGCGGGCAGCTTGCCACAAGAGTCCAACATGCTTTGCGCGGCAGCACGTCGCACCATTTGAAGGCGTTGAAAGCTGCAGCCGACACCATGCCGGGCAGCATCACCGTTGCCGACATCATGGGACTCGGAACCGGTCACGCAATCGTTTCCGTGCCAGACTCACGCGGCGCACCGTTGCCAGGGCGAAGCGTTGCTATACAGCGTGGCAGGAAAGAACTTTGCAGCATGGGCGCGTGTATTCCGCCTGCAGTAGTCGAATCGCGTCCTAGCACGCCTGATCGGCCGGTTGACGTTGTGCCGAAGCGCAAGCCGCGCCCGTGGTGGCATTGGCCATTAGCCGTCGGAGTCGTGCTATATGGTGCCGTGCTGATCGGCAACATGGTATAGCTTGACTCCCGCACTACTTTCACTTAATTAGTGAATATCGCTGCAAAGGAGAATCGGCCATGACCGAGCAACACAAAATGCTTTTCAGGCAATCGCGCGCGCATCAAATGGAAATCGCCGCAAGCGGTGGCGGGATGCTTTGCACCTATCCTAGCGGCCGTACCGAGTTGACATACGGCAGCGCACCATATGGTCGCCATGCTTTGAGCGCATGGGCGTTTGCCAAGCGGCACGCCGCTTTCGTCAATGGCAGGAAACGCCGATAGCACCAATCCCAATCGATAAGACGTAGCGCGGCGCCTGGGCTTCCTGGGCGCCGTTTTCGTTCGCCATGATGCATTCCGCCTGCCAATGCGTTGAATCGCGCTGGCGGGCTTCCCTGTCGGATTGTTCCCAGTTTCAAGCTGCCGTGCTGCCGTGCTCGACGCTGCCGTGCTGCCGTGCTCGACGCTGCCGTGCTGCCGTGCTGCCGTGCTGCCGTGCTCGACGCTGCCGTGCTGCCGTGCTGCCGTGCTGATCATTCGCACGCCGAAAATCGAAATTATTCAATCGCGCCAATAGGTTGCAGGCCATTTGGGTCAAGGTACTACTGGTTGCATTTTGCACGGGGGCGGGGGACACCGAGCGCGATTCACGCAAAATGTGAAAGTTTCGGCAGCGAAACGAGTTTTAGGATCATATTCCTACCTCGATGTTACACAGTAACGGTTGGCCTGAAAAATTTTGAGGGGAATCGAGCAGAGAAACAGGAAATGGATTGTAGAGCATTCTCAGTCTGCTTCTTAGACTGAGAATGGAGTGAGAGGAAATTTCCTTGTAAAATCAATGCTCTCTCAGTCTCTCAGTTCTCTCACTCTATTACTATATAGTTGTAGTAAAATAAGAAGGGCTAAGATGGGGTATAAACCCACCCCCGTGGTAAGTTCCAAAACGACAAGGATATAGAAACCGTGTGAGCGGACTGAGAAGACTGAGAGACTGAGAATTTTGGTTAAGATACAGGCCATTTTCCCGTAGAAAAGGCAGAAATTAAGATGTATCGCATTTCTCACCTCAAAATCGGCAAATAAGATATATTCCACTTTCTAATTCGACATCTAGAAGTTAGAAATCTTCCAACTTCCATAGAAAAAGCCCGCCGAAGCGGGCCGATGGAATAGAGGCTATTTAGTCGGATTTTCGCAATTTTGCCCGGTATTGTTTCCACACCTCTCGCGCCGCAGCGACCACCTCTTGACGGTGCGAAAGATGACCGACCCTGCGGCCAGCTACGTATTCTCTAAAACTGGTCAATGATGTCTCCTTCTTCGCTTGGCCTCGTATAAACACGGCATTTGCCGTACTTCCGATTGATATCCATGGTGATCACTGGACCCTTTGACCTTGGCCATCCGAGGGCGAGCATAGCGGCACCGATCTTAATGGTATCGGTGTGCGGGACAGAACCGTCACGACCCATCATTTCTTCCCAAATCTGCTGAATACAAGTCTCATCACGGTAAATCTTCGGTGCATCTTCCAGGTCGTCAAAATCGGCACCGATGGGGGTATCAAGCCACGCACCGATTTTACCCGACAGCACATCTTCGGATGTCTCAACGCGACGGCTCTCCTGCATTTCGAGAGCTATCAAAGCGGCTTCGTCGGTCAGGTACAGGGGCAATTGTTTTCCGGGATACTGTTTCTCCATCTGGCGATAGATGTGCAGAGCCTCTGCCCAAACCTGCAAGATTTCTTCTCGCAGTTTCAGATTGTCGATCTGTCCGTCAACCCTGCAGACGATGGGCCAGAAGCGGCGACCACCAGTACGGTCTCGAAGGTACTCACGGTCGTTGGTGGACCCCATGAATATGCACTGCCTGGGAAACTCGCGGACGCGCTTCATCCAGGCCAGCCTACCCTTGTCGTGGGTGCGTGTTACGAACGCCTTGAGGTCGTTTACCTCGGATCGGTGCATTGCTGAAAGTTCGCCGATTTCAAGTATCCACGTACCTTGCATGGATTCGATCATTTGCTTCGGATCACGGATGTCGCCGGTAAGCTCGTTGTACCAATTCAGTCCGAGCACTTCGATGAACGTGGATTTGCCCTTGCCTTGTGCGCCTTCTAGGATCGGCACGAAGTCAAACTTGTGCCCCGGCCGGTAAATGCGCGTAATGGCGCCGACCAGCGTCATTAACGCACACTGGCGGTAATAGTTGTTGTTGTCGCAGCCAAGGTAGTCGATGAACAGGGTTTCGGCGCGAGGCTTCCCGTCCCACGTAACCGCCTCGATTGCTTCTTTCACCGGATGGAAGGCTCGGCGCTGTGCGCTTAGGTCCACGCCACCGTTGAGATCGCGATCTGTCACCTTGATCCCGTATCCTTTCATCTGCGTCTTGGTCTCGATGAGATTGCGGACGGCGATGTCGTGACTATCGGTCCAATTATCGCCGTTCAGCGTGTCTTCAATCTTCCACAACCGCCCTTTGAGGTTCACCGGATCGTGGGCCGATTCTCGCTTCTTTGATGCGATACGCGGCTCGCCGCGCAGCACGACCATCTGTTTGAACTCGTTATATGCAACAAGACCTGCGAGACGCGGGTCATTGTCCATGATCAGGGCTATGTTAGGCAGGGAACTCTTGAGTTCGCCTTCCTCATTGCGGTGCAGTTTGTGCAACCAGTCGGGATCGGTCTTGACGTTTGCAGCCGCTTTCGCGGCAGGTGGCGTGTCGCCGCCGAGCAGATCGTCGAGATCGCCCTGCGAAATTACTGCGGGAAGATTGGTGCGTTCTGCGGGCAGGTCGAAGTCGTCCAAGCCGAGGTCGCTTGCCAGCTTCGCTGCGCTGGCTGCTGCCCGATTCGCATTGGCCTCTTGAATGATGGAACGGAACGTCCTGGGGCTTTTGGATTCTTTATTGAACGAACGCCAGCGCCCTTTGGCGTTGTGCAGATCGAACTTCACGGACTGCTCTGCCCATTCGCAGAACTTCTCGAAGCCTTCGGCCGACCCACTGTACTCGTGGTGGATGGCCATGCCGACATTCACGTAGTCATCGTAATGAATGCCGTCGCCGGCATTGGGGATATCTGCGAGAAAGCCATCAATCTCGTCTTCGGTCAGACCGAGCGGTGACGTGCGAACCAGGTCGAAAAGATCGTCTTCATCATCTCCGAGCAAGTCGCCCAAATCACCAGAATCATCTCGCGCAGCCTTAGCTCGCGCGGGGCGCGGTGCCGGCTCGATCTCCAGTGTGTCGATCGGATCGCCTTCGGTGATGATGATCTCGATTTTGTCTGCGTCACCGCCGCCTTTCTTGGCGTCTCGATATTTGGCTTGACCGTAATAGAATCTCTGTTGAGTTTCCCATGAGGCGGCGTCGTCAATGATGCCGCCGAGAGCGCCGTTAACCCGATCGGTCAGGTCTTGGTGCTCAACCGGCCCAACATCACGCCTGTAAGGCGCGAGGACGCGCCACCGTGGAGATTCTACGGTGCTGCTCGGCGACGAGTAGAGCAGGGCAACGACGCCTGCATCGCGAAGACGGTCGGCAGCTTCGTCGATTGACACTTCGCCAGCGTCGTAGTCCAGCATGGCACCGCTGAGGGTTTTTAGGTTTTCGCGTTTGGCGCCGCCTTCGAACACGCCGAGTTTGAGCATCGGCAGATCGGCTTTGTGGTCGGCGCGCGCCGCCGCGATGCGACCGGCGAGGTCGCGTAACGAAATGCTTTCGACGCGCGGCCATGTGAGCTTCAGGCCACGGAAAAACGAGACCCGGAATGAGTCACTCATGCGCTCGACCCCTGTGTTCAGAAGCCGAGAGCGAAAGGAATCAGGTCTTCCTTGGTCAGCGCGCCTTTCTTCTCAGGATCGTCGGTCTCGCGGGAGATTTCCAGAAGCGATTGAATGGCGCGCTTTGACAGCGTGCGCCGTTCATTGAGCCAGCAGTAGATCGTGTACCTGGCGTTGCCGGTCGCGGCGCTCAGACGCTGCGTGTCGATCTTGTCATACTTGATGAATTCGCTCGGAAGCTTGTCCATAAGCAACTGATAGAGTGCACTGTCGTGTAGCTTCTGGTCCCCGGTGGTCTTCGGGCGACCCATCTGCGTTGCAGTTTCCATTCTTCACATCCGTTCTTGAAAATCTGGCCTGACCATAAAGGGGCGAAAAGCCAAAATCAAGTTTTAAGTGAAATTAAATCACTTTGGGGTTGAAAGTGTCGCCAAAAGGTGATTTAAGGGTCGGGTATTCACTTATTGAGTGATTTTGAACCGCCCACAGGAGACACCATGAGCCTCGAACAGACCATCGCCGAAAACACTGCCGCGATCAAAGAACTGATCGCCATTACCAAACAGTCCAACGAACTTCGCACCGAAGCCATGGACAAGATTGCTGCAACAGCCACGGCAACCAAGGCCGCGCCGAAGAAGGAAACCGCCAAGGAAGAAGCCAAGCCGCAGATTTCCACGTCGCCGGAAGACCGGAAGGAAAACCCTTACGAGGGCATCAAGGAGGCCATCGCCGGCTACATCACGGGCACCGACCGCCCTGAAGAACGCGATGCGCGCAAGACAAAGGTCAAGGCATTGCTGAATCACGAGAAGATCAAGAAGGAAGGTGTCGCCGACGCCACTTCCACGGATCACATTCGTGAAGAGTCCATCGACCTGTTCATGAAGAACCTGAACGCTTTGAAGGACAAGGGCGACCTGACCTCTCCCAAGGCCGACTCCGACGATCTCGTCTAAGCGCCGGCACCGCAGCCCTTCCGGTTTCGGCCGGGAGGCGCTTCGGCGGCGAGCAGACAATCATTCGAAGTTCCCGTCCCCCGCTTCGATGATCGGTGTCCCCTCCCACCCGTCTGCTCGCTCCCAAAGCGCCTCAATAGGAGACAGGCATGAACATCTTCACACGCATTCTGAACAAAGCGTTCGAGCCGACGGTTCGCCTCGGCAACCCGCTTGGTGTGGACAGTGGGCCGTTCCTGGCCCGCATGAACACCATGTCCGAACTGCGCGGCGGCAAGGGCTTCCGCACCCCTAAGACGGAGCCTCGCACTGACTCTGATGGTCGCACTCGCGGCGACCGCAAGCGTGCCCGCCGCGCAGACCTGTTTCAATCATAGGAGGACCAAATGGCAAAGATTTCACTCCGCGACCGCATCGCTATCGAAGCCATGTCGGCGATCATCGTGAAATATCGTCCGAAGTTTTTCGACAAAACGCCAGATGAAAACGACCCCGATAATTGGTACGTGCGCGTGGCCGATAGCGCCTATCTATACGCCGACGCGATGATCAAAGCGCGGGGAGGCGAGTGATGCTCTCGGCTCTCATCCTGATCACCTGCAGCACCGTCGGCTTCGACTGTACGACAACGGTAGTCGCGGACAACATTCCCTTCCACACCTGCCCGATTGCGGCGCAGAGCGAGGCGGCGAAGTACATCCACGATCACCCGAAACGCAAGGTCGTTCGCATGATTTGCGCCGATCCTCGGCGCATCCAGTTTTATCTTCATCGCAACGAGGCGTGAGATGACCCCCACCCTCATCACCAATATCATCGACGAGCTTTGGCACTACTTCTATCACCATCCCTATCAGTGGGCCTCGGCGCTGCTGATCTTGCCGCCAGCACTCGTTGCCACGCCGGCTCTGTTCTTCGGCATCGTCGCCTATGTCTTCGGCTTTGTTCTGTTGATTTTCCTGTGGTGCCTCTACATCGCTTGGAGGCAGGAGGGATGAGCGCGTTCAGTAATTTCGTAATTGCCGTCATCAGCGCGATTTGTGCATTCGTCGGATGCATTATCCCCATGCTCTTTTGGACGCTGATGCGGCCGCTTCCGGCGATATTCCTTCTGATTTTCGGAGTGCCCGCAGTCCTTGCTCTACCCACGTTGTTCTTCGGCTTGGAGAACTACGCGACGACATGGATCATCCTTTTCTTCGTCGAGATCATCGTCCTTGCAGTCGGGGACATTCGTCGTGTCTGACATTCATCCAAGGTGCCGTTTCATCGTTGCTGACAGCGCCGGATACCGCTTCCCGCTGCGCGTCGTACGCGAGACCTGGCACTTCATCGACACGATCGAAGGCGAGTTCAACAAGAGCACGCGCCGGCACATTTCCAGGCCCATCACATACACAGGACCCTTCAACGAGAGGGGTGAGTTGGAATGACAGCCCACGCACGCCTTTCCCCGTCTGCATGCGACCGCTGGTCCGACTGTACCGCTTCGGTCGCCGAGATCGAGAAGTTGCGCGCGGAAGGTCGCATCCCTGAACGCGATTCATCGCAGTTCGCGGCTGAGGGAACGGTTGCCCACGAAGTGCGCGAGATGTGCTTGCAGTTCGGTCTTGAACCTTATCATTTCGTAGGCGAAACGATTTCTGCAGATGGCTTCACTTTCGTCGTTGACGACGACATGAGCCGCCACCTGCAGACAGGTATCGATTGGGTGCGCGAGCATACATCATCGCCGTCAGTCGAAATCAAAGTCGATTTGTCACCGTGGCTCCCCGGTCAGTTCGGAACGTGTGATACAGGCTTCATAGCCGGCGATCTCTGCACCATTTCCGACCTGAAATTCGGTGCCGGTGAACCCGTCGATGCTGTAGGCAACAAGCAATTGCGCCTCTACGCGCTTGGTTACTGGCACTTCAAAGGTCGGCCCGCTGTCAAGTCCGTGCTGATGAACATCGATCAGCCGCGTGCAGGCGGAATGAAGTTTTGGGAAATCTCGCTCGAAGAACTGATCGAGTTCGGCGAGAAAATGAAGCTCGTATACGCGGACATTGCGGCGGGCAGAGTCAAGTTTGCACCAGGCACGAAGGCGTGCCGCTGGTGCCCCGTCAAGGACCAGCCCGAAGGCTGTGCCGCTCGCAACAAGTGGCTTCTCGACATGATTGTAGATGAATTTGACGACCTTGAAGGCGATGAGCCGAAACTGCTCGACGCCTCGACAATCACCCCGGAACGACGCTGGCACATCGTCAAACACGCAGCGGAAATTCGCGCTTGGCTTGCCAAGTTGCACGAGGATTCCTTGCAAGCCGCACTCGACGGCAATCCAGACCCAGGTTCCAAGGCTGTCGAAGGCGATCTCGGCAACCGCTACTTCGTCGATACAAAGAAGGCCGAGGCATTGCTCGTCGAAGCCCTTGGCGACGAAGCCTACAAACCACGAGAAATCATCGGCATCACCGACATCGAGAAGAAGGTGAAGCCGGGAAGGAGAAAACAGGGCCACCCGGAGACGTGGGAGGAACTGTTGAAGCTGGTCGATAGACCGCCAGGCAAGCCAAAATTGGTCCCTGCCGATCACGCAAAACCGGCTCTCACGCCGCTTGCTGATGCGTTCGACGACCTCGATTAACCCGCCACTATTGAGAAACCGAGCAACTGAGAAGGAATACCCCGATGGGTAAAGTAAACGAGAAAGACAAGACCGGACGCACCGTCACTCTGACGCGGGTTCGCACATCGTTCGCGGATTCGTTGAAGGAGGCGACTTTGCCGCGCAAGAACAAGGACCCGAACGCGAAGCCGAAGCACGGCGCCAACTTCATCCTTGAGCACGATTCACCGGACTTCGCCAGCAACAAGGCTGCGTGCATTTCGGCGATGAAGGCGGCCGGTGTCGAGTTCAAGAAGCCGGAAGACTGGTGGAAGACCCTTTGGGACGACAAGCCCGACAACCTGTCCTTCAAGAAGGGCGACCGTTTCAAGAATGACGCGGGCGAAATCTACAAGGGTTACGAGGGCAATATCGTCATCAGCGCCAAAGGGCCGAGAGGTGGGCAGATGCGGCCTAAGATCATGGATCGCTTCAAGAAGCCGGTCGAAGTCGCCGACATCAACGAGGTTGTCTACAACGGCACTTACGCCGACGTGATCATCTCCTGGTACGGCACCGAGAACGGCGGCACACCGCGCATTACCTGTTCGGTTGAAGCCATTCGCTCGCGTCAGGAAGGCGAACGTCTCGGCGGCGGTGGCATCTACGTCGATGAAGACGATTTCGACACGCTCGCGGCTGACGACAGCTTCGACGAAGGACCGTCTACGTCATCGCAGTCGTCTTCGTCCGACGATCTCGACTTCTGATCCGGCTGAAACTGGCGGTGTTTTTGCGCCGCCAGTTTCACTTTTTAAGTGATAATATGCTAATAAACTCTCTCTCTCTCCGCGTGTTGGTCGGTGGAGAATACAGCGGGACTATACGAGACGCCTTCATCGCGAGAGGGCATTACGCGATGTCGTGCGACTTCTCGCCTGCGATTTCGCCTGGACCGCACTATCAGGGAGATTGGGGAGACATCGAAGGGGATGGGTGGGACTTGGCGATATTCCATCGCACCTGCACGTTCATGGCTAATTCGAGCGCCAAGCACCTGTATCAAAACATGCAGAAGGAGGGCGGGCTAAATGAGGCGCGTTGGTTGGAATTGGGGCGTCACGCATGGGCTTTCTGGAACCACATGCGCCTGTGCCCTGTTCGGTTCGTCGCTTGGGAGAATCCTGTGATGTTGGGTTATGCGCAGATGATGATCGGGAAACCAAACCAGACCGTGCAGCCATGGTGGTTCGGCGATGATCCCGACGGCCCTGACAACGTGACGAAAGGGACCTGTTGGTGGCTCAAGGGCGGGCTGCCCAAGTTGAGAAGAACCGGAACATTGGACGGCTCGACCGCCAGAGACGAAGTGTTTCGCATGGCACCCACCGCCGATCCTGAAGAACGTCGCATGGCGAGAAGTAAATTCACCCCAGGTCACGCCGCAGCCATCGCCGAGCAATGGGGCGATTGGGTTTTGCGGCAGAAACAATCCGACCTAACCGACCTTCTGGCTTGACACACTTTCACTTTTTAAGTGATATTGAGAACGATTAGGAGACACGACGTGAAATTCACACACCTGATGATCGACCTTGAAACGCTAGGAACCGCCGTCAACTGCCCCGTCGTTGCCGTCGGCGCCGTCTATTTCGACCCGAACACCGGCACGCTCGGCGATACCTTCGACGCTGCCATCGACATTGAAAGTGCGATGCAATTCGGCAAGGCTTCCGGCTCCACAATCAAATGGTGGCTAGGTCAATCCGATGCTGCGCGCCAGAAGGTCGTTCGCGGCCGGCAGCCGTCGGATGTCGTCTTCGGGGCGTTCTACGATTTCTGCCTGAAGCACGGCGACAACGTAAAGCCGTGGGGCAATGGCTCGTCGTTCGACATTTCCATCCTCGAATATGCTTTCGGTCGGATACTCGGCAAACCAGCACCTTGGAAGTTCTGGAACGTGCGTGACTGCCGCACAATCAAGGACCTAGCCGACGGCATCGTGACCTTTGAGGGCAAACTCGAAGGCACAGCCCACACCGCGCTCGATGACGCCAAGCACCAGGCGAACTACGTCTCCGTCTACTGGCAGGGATTGCGCGGTGTCACCAGAACTCCGGCGCCCGCAACGGATACGGGTGACTTGCTGGTATGACCAAGCCTATCCCATGCCCCTGCTGCGGTCGCGAGATGACGCATTTCCCTGCCGAGTCGCTGGTTCACGCACGATTCAGCGGTCAGATCGGAATCATCGTCAAGACACTCGCCGAAGCGTACCCAAGAGCCGTGAGCAAGGGCGCGCTTTTCGACGCCCTCTACGCCAGCGATCCGAACGGCGGCCCGGATGATCCGAACATCGTCAACGTGCTGCTCTATCGCGTGCGCAAGCAAATCGCGCCGTTCGGTTGGACGATACCTCTGAGCCGTGGAGGACACGGCATACAGGGCTTGCACCGTCTCGTGCCGTTGGAGGGTGCAGGCGAATGAGCGAGAAATTTCGTCCGAATTGGAGCACTGTTGAACGCCTATTTGGAGATGCGTTGTCTAGCCTTATTTCACAGTGGCAGAATGAAAATTCCAAAGATATTTTGAGACGTAATGACTTATACATAGCCACTACATGTTTAGACACAGGTTATAGCTGCAGGATAAGAGAACCTTCGCGAGCGGAAAACGACGAAAATTGGTATTTGATTGATAATAATCCAATTAACGGATCTATGTTAGGAATTTATGTATATAAATATGAAGTTGATATGATGTCGTCAATTAATAAAATGTGCTCAGAAAGTTCTTTGACTGACTATGCAATACTTACAGAGAAATCGGAATACTGTGTTTACTGCCCATTTATATGGTTATCTAAAGGATTCCCGTCGTATACTATTTACAACGTACAATTTCAATTTCCAGAAGAATTAACAGATTCATCTTTTGATGTTTTTAAGTCTGGTTACATCGGGGTTACGTCAAGACATCCAATGCAGAGATTCAACGAGCATCGTCGAGATATGCTCAACGGGGGAGGGCATTTTTTTCACTCTGCGTGGCGCTCTTTGGCCGGAATAGAAGAGAGATGGGGCGTTGATATCCCCAACAGCGGAAAGGTCATGCCTTCGTTCTGCCTAATAGGTAGGGCCGACACACTTGATGAAATATACGAGTTAGAAAACAGGTACGTAGCCAAACATACGCTCGCTCCGAAGGGCCTGAATGCGATCCCCGGCGGTCGAGAGGGTCTTAAGTACATCCACCTGTGGAAAGAAAATCAACCTCTCGCAGACATTGACGCGCGAGATGCGGCATTGATTGACCTTGAAAAAGGTCGCTCTGCCGCTGCCGCACACTACCGAAAGGGTCACATCAGACATCTACCCGAAGGTTTTCAGAAGCGAACAACATGGGTCAGTCCGTGTTGGGTTAATCTTCCGAAGTTGGATGTAGCAGCATGAACGCCAGCGCCAGCCCGGTCGCCATAGACGCGCATCAGCGCAAGACGATCATTGTAGACATCGAAGTCTACAAGAACGTCACGCTTGTCTGTATGAAGCAGATCGAGACCGGCAAAATCCTCATCATGGAGAACAGCGACCGTTCGACCATCGACCTCGATCGCCTGCGCAACATTCTCCTGACCCACACGGCCGTAGGCTTCAACAGCATGGGCTACGACGCACCGCTGTTGTGGATGATCATAGCCGGCGCCGGTCCCGCGAAGGTCAAGGCGGCCAGCGACAGGATCATCAAGGGACGCATTCGTTGGTGGGACGTTGAGGAACAGATCGGGGTACATATCCCGTTCCGGTTCAAGCAGAACCACATCGATCTTATCGAGCCGCAGCCAAATCCGTTTGCGAGCCTCAAGGTGCTCCACGGCCGGATGCACGGCCTAACCCTCCAAGACCTGCCGTTCGACCCTGACAGGGTTCTCACGTTCGACGAGATCGACCTTCTACGCGAATACGTCGTGAACGACATCGTTGCCACGGAACTTCTGTACGTCGCTCTAAAGGAAGAACTGCATCTGCGCGAGATCGTGGGAAACGATCTGGGTATTGATCTGCGGTCCAAATCCGACTCTCAGATGGGCCTGGCGATCATCAAGAAGCGCGTCGAGTCTGTCCTCGGTCGCAGGATCGAGCGCCAAAAAGTCCAAGCCGGATGGACGTTCCAATACGCCCCGCCTGACTATTTGCAATTCGAGACGCCTTTTCTCCGAGACCTTCTTACGCGAATATCCGAGCATCAGTTCATCGTCCGTGACGACGGCAAGGTCGATCTGCCGAAGTGGTTATCCGATGCCGAGATCATCATAGGTTCGACCCAATACTCAATGGGCATCGGCGGGCTCCACTCGATGGAGTCCAACCGTGCAATCAAGTCAGACGACGATAACGTGCTCTGTGACGTTGACGCAGGGTCTTACTATCCTGCGATCATCCTGGCGCTCGGCCTGTATCCGATGGCAACGGGCAGGAGTTTCCTTCATGCGTATAGAGACATTCGCGATGATCGCATGCAAGCAAAGCGTAAGAAAGACAAAGTAAGAGACAAGGGATTTAAGATCGCGTTGAATGGAGGTGGCTTCGGATCGCTAGGAAGTCCTTACTCATTTACTTATGCCCCGCATCTTCTTATTGCAACAACACTTACAGGACAACTTGCGTTGCTTCTTCTTATAGAGCGAGCAGAACGCCTCGGCATAAAAGTTGTCAGCGCAAACACTGACGGTATCGTCTTTTACTGCCCGCGCGACAAATGGGGCGGTGTGGCGCTTGACGACGGCGGGAACCGCACGGTTCGCCTGAACCCGTGTGCCCTGAACGATGTTCTTGAGCAATGGGAAAAGGACACTGAGTTCAACCTAGAAGCGACAGAATACAAGGCGCTCTACAACCAGTCGGTAAACAGTTATTTCGCGCTGAAGGCCGACGGCGGGCACAAGCGCAAGGGACCCAACTCGAACCCGTGGAACCCTGACAAGTCAGATTTCGACCCACGCGGCCAATTGATGAAGAACCCGCAGATGACGATCTGCTCTGACGCCGCGCTCGCCAAGATCAAACATGGCACACCAGTCGCCGAGACGATCCGCAACTGCCGCGACATCAAGCAGTTCGTAACCGTCATCAAGGCTGCGAAGGGCGCCACCTGGGAGCCATCTCCGCAGTACAAGCGCCAGCATTTCCCCGAATACACAGCGTATGACGGAACCCAACTTCCTGCGCACGACGCAGATGTCTATCCCGGTGGTGGCTCCTACCTTGGAAAAGTCGTGCGGTATTATTGGGGTGTGAACGGAGCACCGATCTACCGCGCCGATCCACATCCTACCACGGGAAATTTCGCCAAGGTGCCTAAGACCGACGGCGCCATCGAGTGCATGCGACTGCCCGACGAGTTTCCAGACGACATCGACTATGAACGGTACATCGCCGAGGCCGAGAGCATTTTGAGCGACCTTGGATACTACGGGCCGAAGGTCGAGCCTCGCAAACCAATTCGTATCACCAAGGCAAACAGGGAGGCCGTGCTTCGCGCATGGCTGCTGGCGGCGTGAGCAAAATTCTAGCCTGTGGCGGCCGCGAGTATCGAGATTACAGACGCCTTTCGTCCGTGCTCGATAACCTGTGCCACGAACGCGGTTGGATTGTCGGTAGCCCCGATGGCCTATGGATGCCAAACGTCACGGTGATTTCCGGTATGGCGCGCGGCGCCGACACGCTCGCGGTCGATTGGGCCACCGACAATTTCTGCCCGACTCTCAAATTCTACGCCGATTGGGACACCCACGGCAAAGCGGCAGGCCCAATCCGCAATCAGCAAATGATCGACGAAGGGAAACCTGATTTGGTTGTCGCTTTCCCCGGAGGTCGGGGAACGGCCGACATGGTTCGCAGATCACGGAAGGCCGGCATCGAAGTGGTGGAGATTTTAGCATGAGGTGGAAAGGCGAAACTTACGACGAATGGTACGACCGCGTGACTACGTGGCAGCGTTCGTTCTGCTGGAAGCCACGTCAAACTGACGACGGCATGTGGGTTTGGCTCGACTTCGTTTGGGAGCGCCTGTTCCCCATCGACGGCGATGAGGTTCGTTGGGTGGCGCTTGCCGATCTGCCGAATCTCGAACCCGATCCAATCTACCGTTCCGAAAATGCTCGAATCATGAAGGCTCATTGAGATGAAAGTCCTCGACGACTTCGATTTCACGCCCCGCCGCATCGAGGCCAACGAAGAACTCGACGCCGTGGCCTGGGCCGAAAACAACGGGTGGGTAGTGCGTAAGATTCAGTACGTCGGCCGCCGCTCTTGCCCCGATCGTCTGTTCGCCGGCTACGGGCAATTGTTCCTCATCGAAATGAAGAAGCCCAAGACATCCACCAAAAAAGGTGAGTTGTCCGAGGGTCAGCGCGTCGAGTTCGAGCGGTTCGCGGCAGTCGGTGTGACGGTTCACGTATTTTATAGCGCCGCCGAGACCATTGAATTTTTGAAGTCGAGGATGGTGTGAAGCCAAGAGACCCTTCCGACCTGCGCAAAGGTCAGCGGCTCATAGCCGAGATTATCCGTAAGAATCCGAGCAAACTGATCATCAGTGGCATGGGGAGCGGTAAGACGGGCGCCACGCTCGATGCTCTCTACGATATGCTGAATCGGTTCGAGATTTCGCATGTGCTCGTAATTGCTCCAAAATTCGTCGCCTCGAACACCTGGCCCGACGAAATTCGCGCGTGGTCGCACACCCGCGTGCTGTCTTGCGCGGTTGCCGTCGGCACCGCCGAGGAACGCGCAGCGGCCATTGCCAAGCGGGCCGAGATCACCTGCGTGAATTTCGACAATTTGCAATGGCTGGCGAAGCACATTCGCAGTGTTGAGAACTGGTATTGGGACACGGTTGTAATCGATGAGAGTTCCAGGCTGAAGCAAGGTGAAGGTCGCACGAAGCCGACCAAGGTGAAGACCGTCAAGAAGGGGGGCGAGATCGAGATAAAAGTGAGGCCCGGTGGCAACATGACGCGCTTCGGCATCATGACCACGGCTCGCCGCAAGATCGACCGAGTGATCGAGTTGACGGGCACGCCGGCTCCGCAAGGACTCATTGACCTTTGGGGTCAGGCGTATCTGCTCGATCAGGGCAGGGCGCTTGGCCGCAACAAGTCCGAATTTGAGAAGACGTGGTTCGACAAGGATTTGTACACCCATACCGTGACGCCGAAGGAGGGTGCCGAAGCCGGCATCTTGAAGCGTCTCGAACATCTCCTAGTGACCATCCCGCCTGAAAAAGTGACGCCAGACCCGCAATTCGTTCCCATGAAAGTGCGGCTGTCTGAGAAAACGATGCGAGATTATCGGGATTTCGAGGCTACTCTTTATAGCGAACCCCACGATGTAGAAGCGGTATCGAATGGCGTACTTGCCAACAAGCTCCTTCAGTGGGCCAACGGCAGTATGTATCGCGAAGACCGTTCCGTGGTGCATATCCACGATGCCAAAATGGAAGCCTTGGAAGAACTCGTTGAGACCGCGCAAGGCGAGAATTTGCTTGTTTTCTACGGCTTCAAATTCGACAAGGATTCGATCCGCAAACGCTTCCCCCACGCGGTCGTCGCAAACGAATCCAAGGATTTTGTAACCGATTGGAATAACAATAAAATTCGTCTTGGACTGGCCCATCCAGCGTCTATCGGTCACGGCACAAATCTACAATATGGCGGGCATATTGCCGTTTGGTACGGGCTGACCTTTTCATTGGAGCTTTGGTTGCAGGCCAACGCCCGCCTTCCGCGACCCGGCCAGACCAAACAAGTCCTTATTTACCCGATCATCGCAGAGGGAACGTATGATGAACGCGCGTTAACTGTGCTCAACGATAAGGATTCGACGCAGGACCGGATCATCCGAAATTTCACCTATCGATCTTGACATTCACTTTTTTTGCTCACATTTCTCACTTATATTTTTGTATAAGGAGTTTTTAATATGAGTATTGAGCAAGAGAGTAAATCGTTGAAAAAGTTAGCGCATCCTGATTTTGGACGGCGCATGGATAAAGCTGTTGACGGGAATCCTGACGTTCCCGACATCAATTTCGGTCGTCTCACATGGTTCGTCGAGCAGCTTGAAAAACACGGTATCACTGTCACCGTTGAAGGTGTGCGGAAGTGGTTTTATGGCGAGACAAAACCAAGAGATAAGACGCTAAACGCACTTGCCGTCATATTGAAAGTTGATCCTGATTGGCTTGCCAGCGGCCGTTCGCCGGCTCTGACCGACCGCGAGGTCAAGCAGATCGGCAACATCAGCAGCGGCGTCCAGGCGCTTGTTGCAGGATTCGTTCAGATGGACGGCGGTCACACAGCGTTTCCGGCCACCGACGACCGAGACGCCAAGGAAAAGCACATCGATCTTTACGCGATCATTCGCGGCGCCAAATACAATTTCCACATCGCCACCATTGTGCGGAAGGGCGACGAGACAAGGATAGTCGTGTCTCGGAAGGCTGAAGGATCGACCGTGGTGATCGCCGTGGAACGCATTGAAGGATTCGCAATTCGTATCTATGAGATCGATTGGGCAACGATTGTCGAAAAGGGCGAACGCCAGAACAACGATATCTCTTTCCTGCTCGAAGACGTTGCGCCGCGCGAGATCGAGTCCTTCAAGGACAGAATTTAACTCAGCACCCCGCTCAGATCGCCGCGCTCCTGTTCGTCCAGCCAGTCGCTATACCACTGAAGGATTTCCCGCTTCTGTTTTAACAATTCACTGGCATCGTAGGCCGCTTCGACCTTGTTGCCGGTCACATGGGCAAGGCAACGCTCCACAACTTGCCCATCAAGACGGGCCTCGGTGCATACCGTCTTGAACAGTGCTCGCATCCCGTGGCCCGTTGCTTGAGTGAAGCCTAGCCGCCGCTGGATGCCGTAGAGCATCGTGTTTTCGTTCATCATTCCTCGTCGTTTGCCGGGGAACAAGAACTCACCGTCTCTAGGCAATTTTGTCAGAATGCCTACAACCTGATCGGTCAGCGGGACGGAATGTTCTCTGGTCATTTTCATCCGGTCAGCCGGGATCGTCCATATACGGCGGCGCTCGTCGATCTCCGACCACGTAGCGCCTCGAACTTCTGTCGTCCTAGCAGCAGTTCTGAGCATGAACTCTACTGCCAGGGCGGCCCGCTTGTCTTCTGTTGGGTAACGACGCAGAGCCGACATGAACTCACCGACACGATCGACTGGCAGCATGGGCATGTGTTTGGTGGCGGGCCGCTTGGCCAAGACGAGGTTCAGACCGACGGCGGGGTTCGTTGTTGCCTTCCCCTCGGCGATCGCCAGCACGAAGATGCCTTCGATGTTTTGCCGCAAGCGCCTGGTAATGTCACGCGCGCCGCGCGCTTCTATGTTGCGCAGCACGTCCAGTACGTCGGCCGACGTGATCGAGGCCATTGATTTTTTGCCGAGAAGCGGGAAGGCGTCTTTCTTGATGCGAGAGAGAACTCGTGAGGCATGACGTGGTGCCCACTCTGGCGACTTCAATCTGAACCAGGTCATCGCAGACACCTCGAAGGTATCTGACGCAGGAAGGGGTTCCAGTTTTCCTTTCTTGAAGTCCTCGGCCGCGAGGCGAGCGCGAGCCGGCGAGAACTCAGGGAAGCTCCCTATGTTGAGGTCTTTTTGCACTTTCCCGACACGGTAGGCCAGACGCCATGTCTTATTTCCGCGCGGCGTGACGTTGAGATAAAGCCCGCCACCGTCCGTCAGTTTGACCGGTTTGCCCGTAGCCGTGGCGGTTCGGCAATCACGTTCTGTTAGCATGTTGGGAGAGTCCTTTCAAAATGTGTTGGGAGTCTTCCAACAAAACGCCGTAGGTGTCAACAAGTGCCCATGAGTGCCAACCGCCAGACCACTTGATTCCTATGGGAATTGGAACCGAGAAAATAGACAGATTTCACTTTTCGGTAGTGGTTGAAGAATTCCGACCAGTAGGAATGGGTCACCGCGCCGGTTACGCCGCCGGCCTTCGAGATTTCAGAAAACAGGTCCGGCTGTTCGACGCGGAAGCGCTCCTCGTTGGAGCGGATGCCATGCACCTGTGGCGACACGCCGGTATGGATCGAGACATAGCAGCAGGCAGAAGTGGACGGCAGCACCGAACGCATCTTCCATACCTGCGCTTCGCCGGATTGCACCCAGCCTTCGAGATTGCCGAACAGCCGCCGCCAGTTGCGCCACGGCACGCCGTCCAGAACGATGAGCAGGAGTTTGCTGTTCAATGCCATCGGCGGACCTCAATGGTTGGGCCGAAGAATCTAATTCCCCGCAGCTTCCATGCGCCGTCCGGAAATGGCCTTTTCCAGCCAGCCGACCTGCATTTGCGGCACGGAAGACAGAAGAAGGTCGGTATAGGCGTCGAAAGGCGGTTTGAGCACCTCGCTCTTGGGACCGTAGCGCACCACTTCGCCGCGATACATCACCGCGATCGAATCGGCGATCGACTTCACCGTGGCGAGATCGTGCGTGATGAACAGATAGGCGACGTTCTCTTCCTTCTGCAGTTCCAGAAGAAGCTTCAATATGCCGTTGGCCACCAGCGGATCGAGCGCCGACGTCACCTCGTCGCATATGATCAGCTTCGGCTTGGCGGCGAGCGAGCGGGCGATGCACACGCGCTGCTTCTGGCCGCCTGAAAGCTCGGCCGGATAGCGGTCGAGGAAGCCCTTGCCCATCTCGATCTTGTCGAGCAGTTCGAGCACCCGTTCCTTGCGTTCCCTGCCGCGCATGCCGAAATAGAATTGTAGCGGACGCCCGATGATCGTGCCCACCGTCTGGCGCGGGTTCATCGCCACGTCGGCCATCTGGTAGATCATCTGCAACTGGCGCAGGTCTTCCTTGCTTCGCCCGGCAAGACGTGGCGGCAGGGTGCGCCCTTCGAAGCTGATGGAGCCTTCCGACGGCGGCAGAAGCCCGGTAATGGCGCGCGCCAGAGTCGATTTACCGGAGCCGGATTCGCCGACCACGGCCAAGGTCTGGCCGGCGTTGATGTCGACCGAGACGTTCTTCAGCACCTTGACCGTGCCGCCGCCATAAGACGCGGTGACGTTCTTGACCAAAAGCAGAGGCTGCGGTGCCGGCTTTTTTTCCTCATGCGCGATGTGGTGCACGGAAACCAGGGCGCGGGTGTATTCCTCTTTTGGCTCGCCGATGATCTGCTGGGTGGCGCCATATTCTACCTTCTTGCCATGGCGCAGCACCATGATGTCGTCCGAAACCTGGGCGACGACGGCAAGATCATGGGTGATGTAGAGCGCGGCGACTCCGGTATCGCGGATCGCCTTCTTGATCGCCGCCAGCACATCAATCTGCGTGGTGACGTCGAGCGCCGTGGTCGGCTCGTCGAAGACGATGAGATCGGGTTGCGAGCACAGCGCCATCGCCGTCATCACGCGCTGCAATTGCCCGCCGGAGACCTGATGGGGAAACCGCTCGCCGATATGCTCGGGGTCGGGCAGGCTGAGTTCGCGGAAGAGCGCCACCGCGCGCCGCTCGGCCTCGGCACGGCTGCAGACGCCATGCTTGACCGAGGCTTCCACCACCTGCCGCATCAGCCGGTGCGCCGGGTTGAAGGCCGCCGCCGCCGATTGCGCGACATAGCAGACCTCGTTGCCGCGCAGCTTGCGCAGGCCGGGGCGGTCCTTGAGGATGTCGCGGCCGTTGAGTATGACCTTGCCGCCGGTAATGCGCACGCCGCCACGGCCATAGCCCATCGAGGACAGCCCGACGGTCGATTTGCCGGCGCCCGATTCGCCAATCAGGCCGAGCACCTTGCCCGGCTCGAGCGTCAATGAGACGTCATCGACGATGACGACGTTTTCAGGGTCGCCGCCGGGGGGATAGACCGTCGCCTCGATGCGCAAATTGTGGATTTCGAGCAGCTTGCCGGTCTTGCTGGTCTTGCCCTCTGTTCTAGCCATTGCCACGGCCTCCCTTGAGGTCGCTCGTGCGGTTCAGCACCCAATCGGCGACGAGGTTGACCGAAATGGCCAGGATCGAGATGGCGGCGGCCGGTATGAGGGCGGCCGGGATGCCGAACACGATGCCTTCCTTGTTTTCCTTCACCATTGCGCCCCAGTCGGCGGCCGGTGGCTGGACGCCAAGGCCGAGGAAGGACAGCGCCGATAAAAACAGCACCGCGAAGATGAAGCGCAGGCCAAGTTCTGCGACCAGCGGCGACAGCGCATTGGGCAGGATCTCGCGGAAGATCACCCAGATTCGGCCTTCGCCGCGCAGTTTCGCCGCCTCGACGAAGTCCATGACATTGATGTCGACAGCGACGGCGCGGGCGAGGCGATAGACGCGGGTGGCATCGAGAATGCCCATCACCAGGATCAGGATCAGCATCGTGCCGGGCAGCACGGACAGCACGACCAGCGCGAAGATCAGCGTCGGGATCGACATGAGAAGATCGACGCCGCGCGACAGAAGCTGATCGAACCAGCCGCCGATCACCGCCGCCGTGAAGCCGAGCACCGAGCCCAATCCGAAAGACAGGACGGTGGCAGCCGCGGCAATGGTGATGGTGGTGCGTGCGCCGAAGATCATTCGCGACAGCAGGTCGCGGCCGAGATTGTCGGTGCCCAGCCAATGCGCGCCGGAGATCGGTTCCCACACGTCGCCGACGATCTGGGCGTTGCCGAACGGCGCCACCCATGGCGCGAAAATAGCCGCGAACAGGAAAAGGCCGCTGACGATGAGCCCGATCCAGGCGCTTATCGGGATGCGGGGGAACCTGAAACTTCTGCTTTCCGACGCTGCGCTCATTTCGGGTGCCTCAAGCGTGGATTGGACAGGATGGAGGCGATATCGGCGATGATGTTCAGGCAGATATAGACGGCCGCGAAGATGATGCCGCAGGCCTGCACCACTGGTATGTCGCGCTTGGCGACGTGATCGACCAGATATTGCCCCATGCCGGGATAGACGAAGATGACCTCGACCACCACGACGCCGACCACCAGATAGGCGAGGTTCAGCATGACGACATTGACGATGGGCGCGATGGCGTTCGGGAAGGCATGGCGGCGGATGATCTCGAACGGGGAAAGTCCCTTGAGTTCCGCCGTCTCGATATAGGCCGACTGCATGACGTTGAGGATTGCGGCGCGCGTCATGCGCATCATGTGCGCGAGCACCACCAGCGTCAGCGTCGTGGCCGGCAGCGCGATCGCCCTCATGCGGTCGGCGAAGGACATGCCGTCATAAACGGTCGACACGCTGGGGAACCATTGCAGATAGACGGCGACGTAATAGATCAGCACATAGCCGATGAAGAATTCCGGCAGCGAGATCGTCGCCAGCGTGGTGGCCGAGATCAGCTTGTCGATGAAGCCATCCTTGTGACGCACGGCGATCAGACCGAGCGTGATGGCCAGAGGCACTGCCACGATGGCCGCCCAGAAAGCGAGGAAAAGCGTATTCTTCAGGCGGTCGCCGACCGATGTGGCGATATCCTGGCCATTCGACAGCGCGTGGCCCAGATCGCCATGCAGCAGGCCGGCAAGCCAGCGGAAATAGCGCACATAGGCGGGGTCGTTCAGCCCCAGCTGGGCGCGCAGATTGGCCAGCGCCTGCGGTGTCGCAGCCTGTCCGAGAATGGATTGAGCAACGTCGCCCGGCAGGATTTGCGTGCCGGCGAAGATCAGCACAGATACCGCAAAGAGGAGCAGGACGCCCAGCGCAACGCGCTGGGCGACCAGTTTCAGGACAGGTGAACCCATGCGCTCACTGCCGGATCAAGCCGCGAGCCAGCACATGGCCAGCGCATAGCCGCCGCACATTTCCTGAGCGGGATTGTTGACCCAGCCTTCGACACCCTTGCCGCTGGCGTCGATATACTGATTGAAGAAGGGTACGATCAGCCCGCCTTCGTCACGCATGACCATGGCGATGTCATGATACATCTTCTTGCGCTTGTCTTCATCGAGTTCGCCGCGCGCCGCGATGACCATCTTGTCGAATTCCGGCCGCTTCCAGCGTGTGTCGTTCCAGTCCGCGCTGGAAACATAGGCGGTCGAATACATCTGGTCCTGGGTCGCGCGGCCACCCCAATAGGAGAGCGAGAACGGCTTCTTGTTCCACACTTCCGACCAGTAGCCGTCACCCGGCTCGCGCTCCACCTGGATGGTGATGCCGGCCTTGGCGCAGCTCTGCTGGTAAAGCTGGGCGGCATCGACCGCGCCCGGAAAGGCGACATCGGAAGTCCTGAGAAGGATCGAGCCGCTATGGCCGGATTTTTTGTATAGCTCCGCCGCCTTTTCGGGATCGAATTTGCGCTGTTCGATATCGGCGGGAAACAGCGGATAGGCCTCGTTGATCGGGAAGTCGTTGCCCACCGAACCGTAGCCGCGCAGGATCGTTTGCAGCATCTCCTCGCGATCCATGGCGAGCTTGAGCGCCATGCGCAGGTCATTATTGTCGAAGGGCGCCGTGTCGCAGAACATGTTGAACGGATAAAAGCCGCGTCCCGACACGTTCTGGATGGTGACACCCGAAATCCGCTTCACCAGATCGACGATCTTCGGCTCGACGCGGTTGATCATGTTGACTTGGCCGCTTTGCAGAGCCGCCGTGCGCGCCGTGGCGTCGTTGATGACCAGGATCAGCACCTGATCGGCATGGCCGAGCTTATCGCCCTGCCAATAATTCTTGAACTTCTCGCCACCATAGCGCACGCCCGGCTCGTTGATCGTCACCTTGTAGGGGCCGGCGCTGATGCCGGCATTCGGATCGTCCTTGCCACCATTCGGCTGGATGACGAGGTGATAATCGGCCATCAGATAGGGGAAGTCGGCATTGGCGTCTTTCAGGCCGATGACGACATTATCGCCGTCCACCTTCATCGTCTCGATACCCTGGAGAATGCCGAGCGCGGCCGATTTCGACTTGGCGTCGCTGTGGCGTTCCAGCGTCGCCACGACATCTTCGGGCTTCACGGTCTTGCCGTCATGGAATTCGATGTCCTTGCGGATTTTCATCGTCCAGGTCTTGGCGTCCGGCGACGAGCCGATCTCCTCGGCAATGCGCTGTTCGAGGCTGCCGTCCGGCTTCAGTTCCACCAGAAGCTCGCCCCAGCATTTGCCGAAGCTGAAATTGACCTGGCTGAGGTTAAGCGCCGGATCGAGAACATTGGAGGATTCACCGCCTTGCAGGCCGGCTTTCAGCGTTCCGCCCTTGACCGGACCTGCCGCCTTGGCCGCATCGGCAAGCATGGTGTTGGCGAAAGCGGCGCCGACACCAAGTGCGGCGGCGCGGCCAAGGAAATCGCGACGGTTGAGCTTGCCGCTGGCGACATGGCGGCTCAGGAATTCCAGTTCTTTAGACATTGTTTTTGCTCCTCACTCTGGCGGTACGACACGAAGGCCGCATTTTTTGTTGATTATTGGCTCAATAATGATCGTAAGCCAAAGCCCAACGCAAGGCCCAATGCGACATGATGTGGCGTAAAACGCATGTTGCCGCTCCGTGGGCGGCGGGGATGCCGGTGATTTCGGCATTGTTGCACAGGGCAAAAATCCTGCTTCGGGCTGCTTCTAGCGCCGTTGGGAAGCGATTCGCAACCGCGCCACCCGATTGGCGGTTCAGTTCAGCGGGATGTCGTTGTCGGCCTTGCCGGCCTGGTAGATATCCGACATCGCGTCGTAAAGCACTGAAATTGCGCCGATTCTGGCCTCCAGACGCGCGCGTTCGGCTTCCGGCAATTCACGCACCAGCCTGCGAATGGAGTAGCTTTTCCAATAGGCGTTTTCGGCATTGTAGCCGCCGGGGTCGAGGGTGAAAACCTCTTTCAGGATTCTCAAATCGTGCGGAATCGCAAAACTGTCGCGCGAATCCTCATGGCTGAACAGATAGTAGAAATTGTCGAAGCCGGCCCAGGTGATCGCCGACAGGCAAAGCGAGCAAGGCTCATGCGTTGAAAGGAAAATCGCGTCTTTCGTGTCGACGCGCTCGGCCCTGGGCATCTCGTAAAAACGCTTCAGGCAATGCATCTCACCATGCCACAGCGGATTGTTGGTTTCATTGTTGGTTTCCGCCAGAACCAGAGAGTGATCATTCTTCCTTAACACCGCGGCGCCAAACAGTTTATTGCCCTCGGCAACGCCCTGCGCCGTCATCGGCACAATGTTGTATTCGATCACGTCGAGCAGCCGGTCGATCAGCGAGATGTCGGTCAAAGGCCAGCTCCCTTCGGCAGATGAATCTCGTAGGGGTGCGAGAAGTAGAATTCCTCGACATTGGAACCGTCGCCGCCGCGATCGACGATGATGAAATCCTGTGGCTGGCCGATAGGGGTCAGTACGCCATGCCAGCGGCCGCGCGGATAGTTGATGCCCTGGCCGGGCTGGGTCAGGAAGGCCTGAGGCGTGCCGGGGCCGTCAGGCCCGTCCGGGCACACGACAACGACGAAGGGGCGCGGCGAAAGCGGAATGAAGGCCTGGCTGCCGAAGGGATGGCGCTCGACCATCGAAAGCGCCAGCGGAAATTCGTAAGGGGTGCCGCGCGCCATGGAAATCAGCACGCGGGCGTTCGGCCCGGTCGCTTCGGCGGTTGCGAGTTCGTGGTAACGTTCGCATTTGCCGTTATTGATCGGGTAGTGATTGGCCCCGCCCATGTCGATCACCTCGCCGAAGGGCGCGAAGCTTTCGCGGGTAAGCGGCTGGGCGGTGATGATGCCGGACACGCTCACCGTCCGAACCCGCCCAGCTTGGCGTGGCGGTTGACGTCCTTGTAGAGCAGGTAGCGGAAATTGCCGGGGCCGCCGGCATAGCAGGCCTGCGGGCAGAAGGCGCGCAGCCACATATAGTCGCCGGCCTCCACCTCTACCCAATCCTGGTTGAGCCGATAGACCGCCTTGCCCTCCAGCACATAGAGCCCATGCTCCATGACATGCGTTTCGGGGAAGGGGATCACCGCGCCCGGCTTCAGCGTCACGATGGTGACGTGCATGTCGTGGCGAAGGTCGGCCGGATCGACGAAGCGCGTCGTTGCCCAGCCGCCATCGGTGTCGGGCATCGGATTGGGCGCGATGTCGTTCTCATTGGCGAAGATCGGTTCCGGCGCAGCCAGCCCCTCGACGGCCTCATACGCCTTGCGGATCCAGTGGAAGCGCGCCGTTGCCGCGCCCTCATTGCGCAGGCTCCAGCCGCTTGCCGGCGGCAGGAAGGCGTAGCCGCCCGGCACCAGCCTGTGCGCCTTGCCGCCCAGCGTCACCGTTACCTCGCCCTCGACCACGAACAGCACGCCCTCGGCGCCGGCGTCGGTTTCCGGCCGGGCGCTGCCGCCGCCCGGCTGCACTTCCATTATGTATTGCGAAAAGGTCTCGGCGAAGCCCGAAAGCGGGCGGGCGATGATCCAGGCCCGCGTCTTTTCCCAAAACGGCAGGCAGGAGGTGACGATATCGGAAAACTCCCGCCTGGGGATCACCGCATAGGCCTCTGTGAACACGGCGCGGTCGGTGATCAGGTCGCGTTGCGGCGGCAACCCGCCCTTGGGCGCGTAATAGGTGCGTTGGGCCATCGTGTTCATATCCATCGTTTAAGCCTACTCGGGCAGCATGTCTTTCAGGCGAAGCAGGGCGATACGCTCGACCTGCCGGCAGGCAGTCGTGAATTCGGTGTCGCGATCATTGCCGATACGGGCCTCGAAGGCGGCAAGGATGTCGGCCTTGCTGCGGCCCTTGACGGCGATGATGAAGGGAAAGCCGAATTTTTCGACATAGGTTCTGTTCAGTTCGATGAACTTCTGCCGTTCCGAATCGGTCAGTGCATCGAGCCCGGCGGACGCCTGTTCCTTTGCCGATTCCGCCGTCAGGCGTTTGGCCTCGGCCAGTTTTCCGGCCAGATCGGGATGCGCGCTCAACACGCCGAGCCGCTCGGCTTCGCTTGCTGTGCGGAAGGCGCGGCAGAGCGCGTTGTGCAGGCCGCCGGCCGTGTCGTGCACGGCTCCCAGTTCAAGCTCGTAGGCGCGCTCGGCGATCCAGGGCGAGTGCTCGAACACGCCGCCGAAGGCCGTCACGAAATCCGCCTTGCCCATGCGTGATGGCCGCAGCTTCGGCGTCTCGTAGGGGTGGTGCTCGTGCCAATGCCGGGCGATGTCGATGCGGCGCGGCAGCCAGACCCTGTCATGGCTTTGGACATATTCGACGAAGCGTTTCAGCGCGCCGAACCGGCCGGGCCGCCCGATCAGCCGGCAATGCAGGCCGATCGTCATCATCTTCGGCTGACCGGCGTTGCCCTCGGCATAGAGCGTGTCGAAGGCGTCCTTGAGATAGGTGAGGAACTGCTCGCCGTTCGAGAAACCAGCCTGGATGCCGAAACGCATGTCGTTGGCGTCTAGCGTGTAGGGAATGATCAGCAGCGGCGCGATGGGTTTGCCATGGCCGTCATGGTCGAGCCAGTAGGGCAGGTCGTCGTCATAGGTGTCGGAGCAGTAGGCGAAGCCGCCTTCCTCCGCCACCAGCCGCACCGTGTTGTCGGAGGTGCGCCCGGTGTACCAGCCGGAGGGGCGTTCGCCCGTTACTTCGGTGTGCAGCCGGATCGCTTCTTTGATGTCCTGCTTTTCAAGGTCGGCCGGATGGTCGCGGTAGTCGATCCATTTCAGGCCATGCGTGGCGATCTCCCAGCCGGCTTCCTGCATCGCGGTAAGTTGGTCGGGCGAACGGGCAAGCGCGGAGGCGACACCGTAACAGGTGACGGGCACGTTCGCTCCGGTGAACAGGCGGTGCAGCCGCCAGAACCCGGCGCGCGCGCCATATTCATAGATGGATTCCATGTTCCAGTGGCGCAGGCCCTGCCATGGCGCGGCGCCGGTGATCTCGGACAGGAAGGCCTCGGAGGCGGCATCGCCATGCAGGATGCAGTTTTCGCCGCCTTCCTCGTAATTGACCACGAACTGCACCGCGACATGCGCGCCGCCCGGCCATTTCGGATCCGGCGGGTTGGCTCCGTAACCGCGCATGTTTCTGACGTAACGCATGAGCCTTGTCCTCTTCCTTGTCTTTGAAGATAGTCGAAAGGGCGAAGCGATATTCCCCCGAAAATTTTGAAAGTGTTTTCAGGCGGTTTTCCTCGACCGGGCCTTGCCCTTGGCCTTTAATGGTTCAATTCATTATCATGTTCGATTGATCCGTGAAGGGAGGCGGCAGTTGGCAGGAATGCATACAGCAGGTGGGCGGCTTACTACCCATGTGCTGGACACAGCGACCGGACAACCGGCCGCCGGCCTGTCCATTGAGCTTTTCCGCATTTCCAACGGTCACCGCACGCATCTCAAGAGCGTCAGCACCAATGCCGACGGGCGCTGCGATGCGCCGCTGCTGGAAGGCGAGGCATTCCAGTTGGGTGAATACGAGCTGGTGTTCGCCGCCGGCGATTATCTCCGAGGACAGGGCGTGGACCTGCCCGAGCCGGCCTTTCTCGATATCGTACCGATCCGCTTCGGCATGGCCGAGGCAAAACATTATCATGTGCCGCTGCTGATCTCGCCCTACGGCTATTCGACCTACAGGGGGAGCTGATGGCCAAGACCCGCAACGAAATCCGCTTCATCCTGAACGGCCGCGATGTGGCGTTGCGCGACGTCGCGCCGGACCAGACTCTGCTCGACTGGCTACGCCTTTCCCGTTCCCTGAAAGGCACCAAGGAAGGCTGCGCCGAGGGCGATTGCGGCGCCTGTACGGTTCTGGTCGGCAAACTGACCGATGGTGGACCAGATGGGGGTGCATTGGTCTATGAAGGCGTCAATGCCTGCATCCGCTTCATGGGTTCGCTGGACGGCTGTCATGTCGTGACGGTCGAGCATCTGGCCGGCGAAGACGGCAGGCTGCATCCGGTGCAGCAGGCCCTGGTCGATTTCCATGGTTCGCAATGCGGCTTCTGCACGCCGGGCTTCGTCATGTCGCTTTACGGCCTTTGGATGCAGACGCCCAATCCGTCCGACCGCGAGGTCGAAACCGCGCTTCAGGGCAATCTGTGCCGCTGCACCGGCTATGAAGCGATCATGCGCGCCGCCCGCGCCATTGCCAGCTACGGCAAAGCCGAGAACGATCCGCTGCGCGTCGAACGCGAAGCCGTTACCGCCCGGCTGAAGGCGCTGCGCGACAATGCGCGCGTCGAGATCGGCGAGGGTCGCAACCGGCTGATCGTGCCGGCCGATGTCGACGATCTGGCCGCTGTGCTTGAAGCCGAACCGAAGGCGACCATCGTCGCCGGTTCCACCGATGTCGGTTTGTGGGTGACCAAGCAGATGCGCGAGATCGCGCCGGTGGTGTTCATCGGCGGGCTTGAGGGCTTGCGCCGCATTTCCGAAAAGGATGGCGTCATCACCATCGGCGCCGGCGTGACTTATACCGAAGCGCGCGGGCATCTTGCCGCGCGCATTCCCGCCTTCGGCGCGCTGATCGACCGTATCGGCGGCGAACAGGTGCGCAATATGGGCACCATCGGCGGCAATGTCGCCAATGGCTCGCCCATCGGCGACACGCCGCCGCCGCTGATCGCGCTGGGCGCTGAGCTCACGCTGCGCAAGGGCACGGCCCGCCGCACCATTGCGCTCGAGGATTTCTTCATCGCCTATGGCAAGCAGGACCGCCGGCCCGGCGAGTTCGTGGAAAAGCTTCAAGTGCCGCTGCCGGGCAAGGGCGAGAAATTCGCCGTCTACAAGATCACCAAGCGCCGCGACGAGGACATTACCGCCACGCTCGGCGCATTCGCTGTGAGGTTGGCGGCTGACGGCACGGTGGCGGCGGTCCGCATCGCCTATGGCGGCATGGCGGCGACTCCGAAACGGGCGAGGGCGGTCGAGGCTGCGCTTCTTGGAAAGCCGTGGACGGAAGCCGCGGTCGAGGCCGCGATGGAAAAATACGCCGAGGACTTCGCGCCGTTGACCGACATGCGCGCCACCGGTGAATATCGCGCGCTGGCGGCGAAAAACCTTCTTTTGCGTTTTTATGTGGAAACGACCGGCACAAGCGCACCGGTGCAGGTGTCCAGATACGAGGCTGCCTAAGCCATGACCAAGCACACTCCAAACCTGAAAGCCCAGAAGATCGCCGGTGGCGTCCACACCGCGCATCCCCACGATTCAGCGCACAAGCATGTTGCCGGTAGCGCCATCTATGTCGATGACATCACAGAACCGGCCGGCACGCTGCATGCCGGGCTCGGCCTGTCCGGCGTTGCCCACGCGACGCTGAAAGCAGTCGATCTTTCGGCCGTGCTGGCGGCACCCGGTGTGGTCGCCGTGCTGACGGCGAAGGACGTGCCGGGCGAGAACGACATTTCGCCTTCCGGCATGCACGACGATCCGATCCTTGCCGACGGCAAGGTCGAATTCCTTGGCCAGCCGATTTTCTGCGTCATCGCCGAGACACGCGATCAGGCGCGCCGCGCGGCAAGGCTGGCGAAGATCGACTATGACGAACTCCCCGCGATCATCGACATTGGCGGTCTTGAAGCGGAAAAGGACCGGCAGGTCACGACGCCGCTGGTTCTGAAGCGCGGCGATGCCGCCGGCGCGCTGGAGACGGCGCCGCGCCGCATCAAGGGTCGCATGCGGCTCGGCGGGCAGGATCATTTCTATCTCGAAGGCCAGGTTTCGCTGGCCGTGCCCGGCGAGGACGACGAGGTCGAAGTCTATTGCTCGACGCAGGGGCCAAGCGAGACGCAGCACATGATCGCGCACGCGCTTGGCGTGCCGAACCATGCCGTGACGGTGGAGGTGCGCCGCATGGGCGGCGGCTTCGGCGGCAAGGAAACCCAGGCCAACCAGTGCGCGGTGATCGCCGCCATAGCCGCAAGGAAGCTGAAGCGCGCCGTCAAGGTCCGGCTCGACCGCGACGAGGACATGACCGCCACCGGCAAGCGCCACGATTTCGTCATCGACTACGATGTCGGCTTCGACGACGAGGGGCGCATCCTGGCCATCGATTACACCTATGGCCAGCGCTGTGGCTTTTCCGCCGATCTGTCCGGCCCGGTCGGCGACCGTGCGCTGTTTCACTGCGACAACGCCTATTTCTATCCGCATGTGCATGCGCGCTCGGCGCTGTTTTATACCAACACGGTGTCCAACACGGCGTTTCGCGGCTTTGGCGGGCCTCAAGGGATGGTCGGCGCCGAACGCGTGATCGACGAGATCGCCTTTGCCACGGGAAAGGAGCCGCTCGAAATCCGCAAGCTCAATTTCTATGACGCGATGGACAAGCGCGCCGGCCGCGATGTCACGCCCTACCACCAGAAGGTCGAGGATTGCATCATCCAGCGCATCGTGGCGGAACTGGAGGAAAGCGCCGACTATGCCGGCCGCCGCCGCGAGATCGCCGCCTTCAACGCCAACAGCCGCTTCATCAAGCGCGGCATCGCGCTGACGCCGGTCAAGTTCGGCATTTCCTTCACCAAGACCGAGTCCAACCAGGCCGGCGCGCTGGTGCATGTCTACACCGACGGCTCCGTGCATATGAACCATGGCGGTACCGAGATGGGGCAGGGCTTGCACATGAAGGTGGCGCAGGTGGTGGCCGAGGAATTCCAGATCGACATCGACCGGGTCAAGGTCACTGCCACGACCACCGGCAAGGTGCCGAACACCTCGCCGACGGCGGCATCGTCGGGTGCCGACCTCAACGGCATGGCGGCGCAGAATGCGGCGCGCCAGATCAAGGACAGGCTGATCGATTTCGCCGCCGAGACGCATCAGATCCCGCGCGATCAGGTGGTGTTTCTGCCCAATCGCGTGCGTATCGGCAATCACGAGATTTCCTTCAACGAACTGGTCCAGCAGGCCTATGTCGCGCGCGTCCAGCTTTCGGCGGCGGGTTTTTACAAGACGCCGAAGATCCACTGGGACCGCGCCAAGGGACGGGGCCATGCCTTCTATTATTTCGCCTATGGCGCGGCCTGCTCGGAAGTGTCCATCGACACGCTCACCGGCGAATATGTCGTGGAGCGCACCGATATCCTGCACGACGCCGGCCGCTCGCTGAACACGGCCATCGATATCGGCCAGGTCGAGGGCGGCTTTGTGCAGGGCATGGGCTGGCTGACCACGGAAGAACTGTGGTGGGATGAAAAGGGCCGGCTGCGCACGCATGCGCCGTCCACCTACAAGATCCCGCTCGCCTCCGACCGGCCGAAAATCTTCAACGTGGCGCTGACCGACTGGTCGCAAGCCTATGAGCCGACCATTCACCGCTCCAAGGCGGTGGGTGAACCGCCGCTGCCGCTCGGTCTGTCGGTGCTGCATGCGCTGGCGGATGCGGTGGCCAGTGTCGCGAACCATAAAATCTGCCCGCGCCTCGACGCACCGGCGACGCCCGAGCGCGTGCTGATGGCGGTGGAGCGCATGAAGCGCGAGGCGGCGAAATAGCGCCGCCGGCCATGAACGCCTATATTGGAAGGATGGCTGCGTTCCCTGCCGATGGAAGCCGGACATGACCAAATTCGTGGAGGATTTGAAGGATTTTCTCGACCAGCGCCTTGCCATCGCTCTGGTGGAGGTTGCCGGCGCCAAGGGCTCGACGCCGCGTGAAGCCGGCGCGCGGATGCTGGTATCAACCGCTGGCACTCGCGGCACCATCGGCGGTGGCCAGCTTGAATTCATGGCCATCGACAAGGCGCGGCAGATGTTGCGCCAGAACGAGACGGGGAAAGCCGCGCTCGACATTCCCCTCGGCCCTGAAATCGGCCAATGCTGCGGCGGGCGCGTCGCGGTTTCGGTGACGCTTGTCGATGAGGGCTTGAAGGCCGAACTGATCGCGAAGGCCGAAGCGGAAGCGGCCGGCCAGCCGCATCTTTATATTTTCGGCGGCGGCCATGTCGGCCATGCCATGGCGGTGGCCTGCGCGTTGATGCCGATCCATGTCGTCGTCGTCGATACGCGCGCCGACGCGCTGGCGGGCCTGCCGGAAAGCGTAGAGACGCGATTGACGCCGATGCCCGAAGAGGTGGTGCGCGCCGCGCCCGCCGGTTCGGCCTTCGCCATCCTCACTCACGATCACGCGCTGGATTTCCTGATCGTGGCGGAGGCCTTGAAGCGCACCGATGCGGCCTATGTCGGCATGATCGGCTCGAAGACCAAGAAGGCGACCTTCAAAAGCTGGTTCCTGAAGACGGCGGGCGGCAGCGAGCGGCAATTTGCCCGCCTCGTCTCGCCGATCGGCGGCGAGACGGTAAAAGACAAGCGCCCGACGGTAATCGCGGCATTGGCGGCGGCCGAAATCATGACCGCCTTCGCCAACCATCGGGCGCAGGCCGCATCCACCGACGCGGTGCGGGCCGGGTGAGAGGCCCGACTACTCCTTTTCCTGCGTATGCGCTTCGAGGAACCACAGGAACTTGTCGAGCGAGCGGGAATAGCCGGTCAAAATGTCGGCGGCGTCGGCATCGCCGGCCTCGTCCGTCTCGTCGATAGCCGCGCGCGCGTTCTTGGCCGCCGTCGCATAGCGGTCGATCAGCGCCGCCAGATGATCCTTCGTCTTGTGGATGTCGGTGGGATAGGCTTCCAGCGCGCTTTCCTTCGCGACCACCTGCGAGGTCCCCAGCGCTGTGCCGCCAAGCTGGACGGCGCGCTCGGCAATGGTATCGACATGGCCATCGATGCCGGTGCGGAACATGTCGAGCATCTCGTGAATGGCGATGAAGTGCGGCCCCTTGATGTTCCAGTGCGCCTGTTTGGTGATGAGCGCCAGGTCGATCGCCTCGGCCAGCCGCGCATTGACAATATCGATCACGGTATTGCGGGTGTTGGATTTCAAATCGTTGTGGGTCGCAATGGTGGCCATCTCGATCTCCTGGCTGGAAGCATAAGCCTCGATGAAAAAATCTGCGGTTTCGGCGGGCCGCACGGAAGAAGCCGCGCCCCGTTCCGCCGCTTTTCGATAATGGACAAGGCCGGCTTTGGTTCCGGCGCGAAACGACCGGTCAGCGCCCGGCCAAAAGGTCGCGGATCAGCCGTTGGCAGCGCTCGGCCATGAAATCGAGCAGCAGCCGCACCTTCGGGTCCTGCAATTTCTTGTGCGGGTAGACGGCGGCGAACTGCACCGGCGTCGGCGGCGTATCGGTCAGGATTACTTTCAGCCGCCCGTCGCGAATATAGGGTTCGACCTCGAAGCGCGGCTTGTTGATGATGCCGCGCCCGGCCAGCGCCCAGCCGGTCAGCACGTCGCCGTCGTCGCTGTCGAAGGGGCCGTGCACCTCGAATTTCTGCGGCCCGTCCGGCATTTGCAGCATCCAGAAAAACTCCCTTGAACCGGGATAGCGCAGCATCAGGCAATCGTGCCTTTTCGTGATCAGTTCGGATACGGTTTCCGGTTCGCCGCGCGCCTTGAGATAGTCCGGCGAGGCGACCAGCACGCGCTCGCATTCCATGATCCCGCGCAGCCTGAGCGAGGAATCCTCGATCACGCCGAGGCGAAACGCGACGTCGATGCCTTCCTTGAGGATATCGACATTGTGGTCCGACAGTCTCAGCCGCACCTCGATGTCGGGATATTTGTCGCGAAAATCGGGGATGCCAGAGGCGATCAGCCGACGCCCCAGCCCAAGCGGCGCGGTGACGCGGATGGTGCCGCGCGGCTGGCCGGAAAGCGCCGATATGGCCGCTTCCGCCTCGGTGATCGCCTCCAGGATTTGCTTGGCGCCGCTGTAAAACACCGTGCCGTGCTCGGTCGGCATCAACTGCCGCGTCGTGCGGTTGAACAGCCGCACGCCCAGATGCTTCTCCAGTTCCTTGATTCGGTTGGAGGCGACGGCGGGCGAAATGCGCATGTCGCGCCCGGCGGCGGAAAGATTGCCCAGTTCGACCACCCGGACGAAGACCGCGATATTGTTGAGATAGGACATGCACCCCTCGTGGCCTTCATGGCATATTCATGAAGCTGCGTGGCGCGAGCCTAGTATTTTCCATTTTTTTTTGAAAGTCCTCGTGTTCGTGCCCTCTTTCGATTCGAGGCGCACGGCTTAAAGTCGCGGCTTCATCCAGGGGAGGACCCATGCTCGATCTTGCCATTTTCTGGGACTGGCTGGCCTTTGCCGTGCGCTGGCTGCATGTCGTCACCGGCATCGCCTGGATTGGCTCGTCCTTCTATTTCATCGCGCTCGACCTCGGCCTGCGCCAGCGGCCCGGCCTGCCTGCCGGCGCCTTCGGCGAGGAATGGCAGGTGCATGGCGGCGGCTTCTATCATATCCAGAAATATCTGGTGGCCCCCAGCGAGATGCCGGAGCACCTGACCTGGTTCAAATGGGAAAGCTACGCCACCTGGCTGTCGGGCTTCGCCATGCTCGCCATCGTCTATTATGCCGGCGCGAGCCTGTTCCTCATCGACCCCATCGTGCTCGACGTGTCGGTGCCCGTGGGCATTTTCATCTCGATCTGCTGCCTGGCTGGCGGCTGGATCGTCTACGATCTTTTGTGCCGCTGGCTGATCGGCAGGTCCGATACCGGGCTGATGATCCTGCTTTATGGCGTGCTGGTGTTCATCGCCTGGGGCCTCACCCACCTGTTCACCGGCCGCGCCGCCTTCCTGCATCTGGGGGCGATCACCGCCACGATCATGTCGGCCAATGTGTTCATGGTCATCATTCCGAACCAGAAGATCGTCGTCGCCGACCTGATCGCCGGCCGCAAGCCGGACCCGAAATACGGCAAGATCGCCAAGCAGCGCTCACTGCACAACAATTACCTGACGCTGCCGGTTCTGTTCCTGATGCTGTCGAACCACTATCCGCTGGCGTTCGGCACCGAGTTCAACTGGGTGATCGCCTCGCTGGTGTTTCTGATCGGCGTATTGATCCGCCACTATTTCAACACCCACCATGCCCGCAAGGGCAACCCGACATGGACATGGCTTCTGGCCGGCATCCTGTTCATCATCATCATGTGGCTGTCCACCGTGCCGAAAGTGCTGACAGGCGAGCCGAAGGTTTCGGCGGCCAATACGGTTTTCACTGCTTCTGCCGATTTTCCGAAGGTGCGCGACACGGTGCTCGGCCGTTGCTCCATGTGCCATGCGGCGGAACCGTCCTATGAAGGCATCTATCATGCGCCGAAGGGCGTGATGCTCGACACCGATGCCCGCATCGCGGCCCATGCCAGGGAAATCTATCTCCAGGCCGGGCGCAGCCATGCCATGCCGCCCGCCAATGTCACGCAGATCACCGACGAGGAGCGCGCATTGCTGGTGCAATGGTATGAAGGCACGGGACAGAAGGTGGCCGCGAAATGATGAGCACATTGCTGCGTGGCCGCACGCTGTCCTTCCTGCGCTGGCCCGAGACGATCGACGACCATGCCGCCTATGCCTATCAGGAGGATGGCGGATTGCTGATTCGCGACGGAAAGATCGTCGCCGCCGGCCCCTATGCCGAGGTCGAGAAGCAGGCCGGCGCGGACACGCAAAGGATCGACCACCGGCCGCATCTCATCCTGCCCGGCTTCATCGACGCGCATGTGCATTACCCGCAGCTTCAGGTGCTGGCCAGCTACGGCGCCGAGCTTCTGGAATGGCTGAATACCTACACCTTTCCCGAGGAATCGAAATTTCGTGACGCGCAATATGGCCGCCGCGTCGCGCGCCTGTTCCTCGACGAAATGATCCGCCACGGCACCACCAGCGTGGCCGCCTATTGCTCGGTGCACAGGCAATCGGCGGAGGCCTTTTTCGAGGAGAGCCACGCGCGCAACATGCTCAACATCGCCGGCAAGGTGATGATGGACCGCAACGCGCCGGAAGGCGTGCTCGACACGCCGCAATCGGGCTATGACGACACCAAGGCGCTGATTGGCGAGTGGCATGGCAAGGGCCGCCAGCTTTATGCCGTCACGCCGCGCTTCGCCATTACGTCGAGCCCTGAGCAGATGGAGATGGCCGGCGCGCTGGTGAAAGAGTTCCCCGACCTGCACATGCAGACGCATCTGTCGGAAAACCATGCCGAGATTGCGTTTACTTGCGAACTGTACCCGCAGGCGAAGGATTACACCGACGTCTATGAGCATTACGGGCTTCTGGGCAAAAAGAGCCTGTTCGGCCACTGCGTCCACCTTTCCGAGCGCGAGGCCGACGCGCTGTCGGACAGCGGCTCGATTGCCGTGTTCTGCCCGACCTCGAACCTGTTTTTGGGCTCCGGCCTGTTCGATTACCAACGCTACCGCACCCGTGACAAACCCCTGCGCATCGCCACCGCCACTGATGTCGGCGGCGGCACCAATTATTCCATGCTGCGCACTATGGACGAGGGCTACAAGGTAATCGCGCTGAATGGCGAAAAGCTGAACCCGTTCCAGTCCTTCTGGCAGATGACGCGCGGCAATGCCGAGGCGCTTTCGGTATCGGATCGGGTGGGCACGCTTAACGCCGGCACGGATGCCGATGTCGTTGTCTTGGATTCCAGCGCCACGCCGATCATGAAACTGCGCATGGAGACGGTCGAGACGCTGGCCGAGGAGCTTTTCCTGTTGCAGACGGTGGGCGACGATCGCGCCATCCGCGAAGTCTATGTCGCCGGCCGCACGGCAAAGAGCGATCTGGCGGGCTGATCCGGCCGCTATCGTGCGTCCTTCGAGGCTCGCCTTTCAGGCTCGCGCCTCAGGATGAGGGGCATTGGCACTCACCTTCCTCATGCTGAGGAGGCGCGCAGCGCTGTCTCGAAGCACGCACTGATAATTCCATTGCCGCCTTCCTTGCGCTTGACCCAGCGGCAGCGATCCGTCAAAGCGTGCTGCGGACTGGAGGATTGCGAGGATGGCCGCAGCGGCCGACATTGACAGGATCAGGCGGCAGGAGACGGAACTGGTCTTCGACGCCTTTGGCGAGGCCGTGGCCTTCGAGTTGGGCGCCTATGTGCGAAAACGCGCGCTGGCGGAAAACCTGCCCGTTATCGTCGATATCCGCACCTTCGACCGGCCTTTGTTCTATGCCGCGATGCCCGGCTCCAATGCGTCCAATCCGGATTGGGCGCGCCGCAAGATCAATGTCGTGCGGCGCTTTCTCAAAAGCTCATATCGCATGGTGCTGGAACAGCAGCGGCCGGACCGCACCTTCAAGCCGGGCGAAGGGCTTGATATCGCCGATTATGTTCTGGCCGGCGGGGGCTTCCCGATCACGGTCAGGAACGCCGGCGTTATCGGCGCGATCGCCGTTTCCGGCCTGTCGGAACGCGACGATCATGCGCTGGTAGTCGATGCCCTGTGTGACCGTCTCGGCATGGAGCGTAACGGGTTGGCGCTGCCCGCCGCGAGCGATTGAGACCAAAGCTTCCCGACAGCGAGGACGACAAGGACCATGACCGCATTCGATCCAAAATCCTTCCTCGTGTCGATTTTCGACGCGGCGGTGGCCGCGGCCGACCCGGAAAAGACCATTTTGAGCCATCTGCCGGCAAAGCCGAAGGGCCGCACCATCGTCATCGGCGCCGGCAAGGGCGCGGCGCAGATGGCCGCCGCCTTCGAAAAGGCATGGGACGCGCCGCTCGATGGGCTTGTCGTCACCCGCTATGGCTACAGCGCGCCGACGCAGCGCATCGAGGTGATCGAGGCCGCGCATCCGGTGCCGGATGAAGCCGGACTGGAAGCCGCGCGGCGGCTGCTGGAAAAGGTTTGCGGCCTCACCGAAGACGATCTGGTCGTGGCGCTGGTCTGCGGCGGCGGCTCGGCCCTGCTGCCTTCGCCCGCCGGCGGCTTGACGCTTTCCGACGAGATCGCGGTGAACGAGGCGCTTTTGGCTTCCGGCGCGCCGATTTCGGCCATGAACACCATCCGCAAGCACGTCTCGACCATCAAGGGCGGCCGGCTGGCTGCCGCCGCACATCCGGCAAAGGTTGTCTCGCTGGTGGTCTCCGATATTCCGGGCGACGATCCGGCGCTGGTCGCCTCCGGGCCGACCGTGCCCAGCACCGGCAGCCGCGCCGATGCGCTGGCCGCCATTGCAGCCTATGGCATGAAACTGCCTGACGCCGTGATGACGCATCTCAATTCGCCCGCCGCCGACGCACCCACCCCGGACGATCCGAAATTTTCCCGCAACGAGGTGCATCTCATCGCCTCGGCCGGCGTGTCGCTGGTCGCGGCGGCGGCAGAGGCGCGCAGGCAGGGGGTAGAGGCGGCCATCCTGTCGGATTCCATCGAGGGCGAGGCGCGCGAGGTCGGCGCCGTCCATGCGGCCATCGCGCGCGAGGTGGCTCTCCAGAACCGGCCGTTCTGGAAACCGGTGCTGATCCTTTCGGGCGGCGAGACGACGGTGACGCTGAAGGCAAAAGGCAAGGGCGGCCGCAATTCCGAGTTCCTGCTTTCCTTCGCCATCGGTATCGCGGGCGTCGAAGGCATCCATGCGCTGGCCGCCGACACCGACGGCATAGATGGCTCGGAAGACAATGCCGGCGCCTTCTGCGACGCCTCCACGGTGGCGCGCATGCGCGCCGCCGGTGTCGATGCCAAGGCGATGCTTGCCGGCAACAATGCCTGGACCGCCTTCCATGCGGTAAACGATCTTTTCGTGCCCGGCCCCACCGGCACGAATGTCAATGATCTGCGGGCGATATTGGTGCGGTAGCCTCGCAGGACTTGCGGCGGTCGACCCCGGCCTCGTCGAGTATGGCGTCGAACATCCTGCCGGCCGGCTCGACGAAAACCATCTCGGCGTTTTCACGCGCCTCCTCCAGCGATGCCGCACTGTCTTCGACTATGCGTGCCGTCCGGTTTTCCATGGCTCGCCTCTCCCCGTTGCAATGGGCGGGAAGGACGAAGGTTCCGCAACCGCGGCATCACACCTCGTGCAGATAGAGGTGATAGTCCAGTTCGCTGATCGTGCGGGCGACGCGCAGATATTCCGCCTGCTTGACGGCGGTGAAGGTCCTGTGCAGGTCTGGCCCGAGCGCTTCTTTCAGGAAATCGGACGCCCCCGCCGCCTCGATCGCCATGCGCCAGTCGGCGGGCATGGCGGTGTCGGTGTCGGCTTCATAGCCGTTGCCGGTCGTCTCGGCGCCGGGGTCGAGCTTTTCCTCCAGCCCCCTGGCGATGCCGGCAAGCACGGTTGCCGCCACCAGATAGGGATTGGCATCGACGCCGGAGGGGCGATGCTCGATGCGGCGCGCCTTGACGTCGCCGGTCGGCACGCGCAGCGCCACCGAGCGGTTGTTGACGCCCCATGTCGGCGCCACCGGCGCATAGGATTGTGCTACGAAGCGCCGCCACGAATTGGCGTGCGGTGCGAACACCAGCATCGATTCGGCCATGGTCCGCGACAGCCCGCCCAGCGCATTGAGCAGCGTTGGCGACCATGTTTCCCCCGGCTTTTCCGAAAAGATGTTGCGGCCCGCATCGTCCAGCATGGACACATGCAGATGCATGCCGGAGCCGGCATAGGCCTCGATGGGCTTGGCCATGAAGCAGGCGGTGACGCCATGGCGACGTGCCTGCATGCGCACGATGCGCTTGAGCATGACGAGATCATCTGCGGCACGAAGCAGCGCCTTGCGGTAGTTCAGCGTCAGTTCGTACTGGCCCGGCGCATATTCCGAGATCACTGTCTCGGCCGGGATGTCCTGCGCCTTCGCCACGGCATAGATGTCGGAAAACAGAGGCTCCATGCCGTGCAGGTGATCGACCGAATAGACTTCGGTCTTGGCGGAGCGGCGGCCGTCCAGCACCGCACGCGCCGGCTGTGCCCTGCCTTCGGCGTCGCGCTCGTTGGAAAGCAGGAAGAATTCCAGTTCGAAGGCGCCGGCCGGGTGCAGGCCCTTTGCCGCCAGCCTTTCCACCTGCCGCGCCAGCGCATGGCGCGGGTCCGAAAGCATCGGCTTGCCGTCGAGATGGTGCATTGTCATCAGCACCTGGCCGCGTGCCGGGTTGGTGCCGTAGAGCGGCACAAGCGTGCCGGGCAGGGGCCATGCGCGCAAATCGCCGTCGCCGCTGTCCCAGATCAGGCCAGTCTCGTGCACGTCCTCGCCGGTAATGTCGAGGCCGAGAATGGAGATCGGCAGGTGCCGGCCGCTCTCGTAAAGGCCGGTCAGTTCATGGCGGCGGATGATCTTGCCGCGCCCGATGCCATTGGCATCGGTGAGCACGATGTCGAAGGCCTCGATTTCAGGATGCGCATCGAGGAAGTCTTGCGCCTCGGCAGGCGTGGAGCCGGTGGGGGAAGTCATGTCGGTATCCAGGGATGGTCAGGCGAGCTGATCTAACACATTGTCGAACGCCGAAACCAGCCAGTCCACCTGCCTCCGCGTGGTCGCGGGCGAGACCAGCATCATATTGTGGAACGGCGCAATCAGCGCGCCGCGATTGACCAGCGCTACATGAACGGCCGCTTCCAGTTCCGGCACATGCGCGGCGTCCGCTTCGCCGCCATTGCGCAGCGGGCCGGGTGCGCAGATGAATTCGACCCGCGCGCCGACGCGCGCGACATGCCAGGGCAGGCGGTGGCGGTCGATAGCCGTTGAAAGCCCGGCATCGAGCCGCCGCGCCAGATTTTCCATATGGGCGTAATTTGCCTCGGTCATCACCTCTTCCAGCGTCGCCCGCATGGCGGCGAATTGCAGCGGATTGGCCGAAAGCGTCGTGCCCATGCCGGAATAGCCGGGCTGTTTGGCGCGGTTGTAGGCGGCGTAACGTGAGGCGGTCTCCTCGCTCATGCCCCATATGCTCGCCGGCACCCCGCCGGCAACCGGCTTGCCGAGCACGAAAAGGTCCGGCTCCAGCCCGCAGGCGCGGCTATAGCCGCCCAGCCCGGTGGAAATGGTGTGCGTTTCGTCGATCAGAAGCAGGGTGCCGGCCTTGCGCGTGAGGTCGCGTAGTGCTGCATGAAAACCCGGTTCGGGCAGTACCATGCAACTATTTGTCAGCACTGGTTCGGTGATGACGCAGGCCACGTCCTTGTCCGCAAGCGCGGCTTCCAGTGCGGTAACGTCGTTGAACTCGACGATTTTTGTTCGCGCGGTGAGGTCGCGGAATTCCCCCGCCAGACCCGGACGGTTGATGGGGCGGCCGTCCTTCAGCCGCACCATCGTTTCATCCACGGCGCCGTGGTAGCAGCCGTTGAAGACGAGGATCTTGTCGCGGCCCGTCACCGCGCGGGCTACGCGCAGGGCGAAACGGTTGGCGTCGGTGGCGGTGGTGGCGATCTGCCAGTGCGGCAGGCTGAATATTTCCCGCAGCAGCGGGCCGATGGCGAGCGCATCTTCCGAAGGCAGCATATAGGTCAGCCCGCGCCCGGCCTGCCGGCGGAGGGCGCGCGCCACCGGCGGCGGCGAATGGCCGAACATCGAGCCGGTGTCGCCCAGGCAGAAATCGTCCAGCCGATTGTCGTCGATGTCGGTGATCGCGGCACCTTTGGCGCGATCCACCATTATGGGGAAGGGTGTCGGCCAGTCATTCATCCAGTGCATTGGCACGCCGCCGAAAAAGCCGGCCGCGCCGTTGCCGATGCGCGCCTGCGATTTTGGCCGGGCCTTGAGGAAGGCCACCGCTTCGCTCTCGCGCAGTCTGGCTATGCGCGCGGCTTCGATGCCGCCCTGGATTGCCCTTGTCGATGCGTTCAAGATGTGCCCGCCCATTAGTGCTCGGGGCGAACTTGTAGCTTTGCGCCCGCCGGCAGGCAATGGCGGGCTTCTGGCTCAGCCCGCTATGTCGATGACACCGCAATCGCCGGCCGCCGAGCCGAACACGATGCGGCGCTCCTCGCGGTCCCACATCAGCGCGGTGATCGCGCCCTTGCCGGGGCGGCGCAGCAACACCTCCTTGGCGTCGGCAAAGCGCGCGGCGATCACCATGCCGTCCTCATAGCCGATGGCCACCACGTCCTGGCTCGGATGGCAGGCCACGCATGTCACCATCGTATTGCCGCGCGTGCCGAGTTCCAGCGGCGCCTTGCCCATCGGTCCGTCCTTGCCCTGGAAGGGCCAGACGATCGCCGCCGGCGCGCCGGAGCTTGCCAGCCAGCGCCCCCTGGGCGCCCATGACAGGCTCTTGACCTTGGCCGGGTAGCCCGCCATGCGCATATGCTTGCCGTCTGCCAGCTTCCAGCCGTGCAGGGCGTTTTCCTGCATGGAGGTGATGAGGTAATTGCCATCCGGCGAAAAGGTGACGCCGGTATGGGCGCCGGCCCATTCCAGTTCCGTGGGCTTGCCCTCGGCAGCGGGAAAATGCAGCGTCGCGCCATTGTAGCGGGCGACCGCGATGCGCATGCCCTTTGGCGCGAAGGCCAATCCCTCGACCGAACGCGGATGGCTGAATTCCTTCGCCTTGCCATCGGCAAAACGCACGAAGGCGACGCGTCCCGCAGCATAGGCGACAGCCCCTTGCGGACCGGCGGCCACGCTGGTGATCCATTTCTTGCCGGCTTCGGCCAGTTCCGTGACCGTCCCGTCGCTTGTGAGCGCAAACACCTTGCCGTCCTCGCCGCCGGTAATCAGGCGGTCGCCCGCCGCATCACGAGTGGCGCAAAGCAGGCCGTCATTGGCCTGTGCGGTCTTGTGGCCATGGTCGAGCCGGTGGACCAGGCCATCGGCCATGGCGAAATGCGGAACGTCGTTGAGGAAGACGGCAGCGACGCAATGGCCGTCAAGATCGAGCGGGGCAACTGTGGGCATGGGTTACGCCGCCTCAATATGGGAAATCCGCGGAGGGGTGTGAAGGAACGCAGGCATCGAACCGCGATAGCAGGGCGCCTAGTTCACCGCAACCGCCTGGCAGGCGTCGAAGCTGGCCTTCAACCGTTCCGCATCCAGTTCGCGGCCGATGAACACCAGCCGGCTCTCATGCTTCTCGTCGTCCTTCCATGGGCGCTGGTGGTCACCCTCGATGATCATGTGAACGCCTTGCAGGACATAGCGGTCGGGATCGTCCTTGAAGGCGATGATGCCCTTGAGGCGCAGGATGTTCGGGCCTTCCAACTGCGTGACCTTCTCGATCCACGGGAAGAATTTGCGCGAATCCATCTCGCCGCCGCGCAGTGAGATCGACTTCACCGTCACGTCATGGATGGAAGAAGGATGATCGTGCCCATTGTGATCGTGATGATGATGATCGTGCCCGTCATGGTCATGGTGGTGATGATGGTCGTGGTCGCAATCCGGCCCGCAGACATGATCGTGGTCATGGTCATGCTCGTCGGCGTCGAGGAAATGGGGATCGTTTTCCAGCGTGCGCTTCAGGTCGAAGGCGCCGCGATCCAGCACTTCACCGAGATCGACGCCCGAACGCTGGGTGCGATGGATCTTCGCCGCCGGATTGATCGCGCGGATGGTGGCCTCGACGTCGCGCAACTCGTCTTCGCTCACCAGATCGGTCTTGTTGAGCAGCACCACATCGGCAAAGGCGATCTGGTCCTCCGCCTCCCTGGTGTCCTTGAGCCTCAGCGGCAGATGTTTGGCGTCGACCAGCGCGACGACCGCGTCCAGCTTGGTCTTGGCGCGTACGTCCTCGTCCATGAAGAAGGTCTGCGCCACCGGCACCGGATCGGCAAGGCCGGTGGTTTCCACGACGATGGCGTCGAAACGGCCGGGGCGGCGCATCAGGCCTTCCACGACACGGATCAGGTCGCCGCGCACCGTGCAGCACACGCAGCCATTGTTCATCTCGTAGATTTCCTCATCCGATTCCACGATCAAATCATTATCGATGCCGATCTCGCCGAATTCGTTGACGATGACGGCGTAGCGTTTGCCGTGATTCTCCGACAGGATGCGGTTGAGCAGCGTCGTCTTGCCCGAGCCGAGATAGCCGGTGAGAACGGTTACGGGGATTTGCGTCTGTGTTTCGCTCATGTCGGACCTCGAAAGAAAACCTGACCCCCATATAGGACGGCGGCTGCGCTTTTGCACGGGTGGAATCGCTGGACCAAGGCAGATCGGCGCATGGTGGGAGCGGTCGCGCCGCGCACGGAAACGCGTTGTCATGCAATTGAAATATTTCTCTGGCATTTAGCCGGCATAGCGGCTTTGGACGCTTCGTCGCGAAGGCGATTGTCAATCGGCCCGGCAGAGTTATTCTGCCGTCGCGCCTCTGGGAGACCGACTATGGCAAAGGCAGGCAGAACCGCGACGATGAGCCGGCTGCATTCGGCTGCCCGTCTGGCGCGCACGGCGTTGGCGGCGCGGCTTCTGGCACATGGCTTCTATGCCGGGCAGGACCAGATCATGCTGGCGCTGGATCGCGAGGACGGGCAGACGCCCGGCAGTCTTGCGTCGCATCTGGGCGTGCGTCCGCCCACCATCACCAAGACCATCAACCGCTTGCAGGCTCAGGGTTTTCTGGACAAGCGCGCTTCGGAATCGGATGCAAGGCAGGCGCATGTGTTTTTGACCGATACCGGACGCGAGGCCATCCGTGCCATCGAGAAATCGGTGAAGAAGACCGAAAAGCAGGCGCTGAAAGGCCTCGACAAGAAGGAGCAGAAGGCGCTGTTCAAGCTTCTCGCGCGCGTCGAGGCCAATCTCTCCGACGGCGAAGCGGCGCATGTCGAGGACGACCTCGACGCCGAGGAATAATCGCCGCCTGCCCTGTGCCAGTCGGGCGCGGGTGTTGGGCCTGACACCCAATTGTCTGAACATTGCGCCGCATGCAGGCCTTCCAGCCTTGCCCGCCCGCCGCCTTTGCCGCAAAGGTCGCGTATGGGCATTTCCAGAGCGGACCTGGCGTGAAGGCTTTTTCAAAAGACGATGATACCTCAACCCCGCCGGCGGCGATCGCGTACATTCTCGGCGGCTATTTCCTGTTTGCCTTCCTCGACACCAGCGGCAAATATCTGGTGCTTTCGGGGTTGGATCCGCTGTTTGTCGCCTGGATGCGCTTTGCCGTGCATCTGGTGATCGTCGTGCTGCTGTTTCGGGCGTGGCGGCATCCGGGGCGGCTGCGTGCGCAAAACTTGCCGGCGCAAATCCTGCGCGGCATTTTCCTGTTCGGCTCGACCATCTTCAACTTCATGGCTCTGCGCTATCTGCAACTGGCCGAGACGACGTCGATCTATTTCTTCGGACCCATGGTCATTACCGCGCTGGCCGGTCCGCTGCTTGGCGAATGGGCGGGCTGGCGGCGCTGGATGGCCATCGTGGTCGGGTTCGCCGGTGTTCTCGTCATCACCAGGCCGGGCGTCGGCGTGTTCGGCATCGGCCATGTGCTGGCGCTCGGCTCGATGCTGTCGAACTCCTTCTATGTCATCATGACGCGCCGCATGGGCGCGCGCGAAACCGCCGAAAGCCTGATCCTCTATTCGGCGCTGGCGCCGGTCGTGCTGCTCTTGCCGACCCTGCCGGCCACCGCCTCCATGCCGCCCGATGCGTGGCACTGGCTGGTGTTGTTCCTGCCCGGCGTCTTCGGCGCCTTCGGCCACTGGTTCCTGATCAAGGCCTACCAGCGCGCCACCGCCACGGCGCTGGCGCCTTATCCCTATCTGCAAATGCTGTGGATGATCGGCCTCGGATGGCTGATCTTCAGCCAGCTTCCAGATGGCTGGACGCTGGCAGGTGCGGCGATCATCATAGCAAGCGGGCTCTATATCGTGCACCGCGAGCACCGCCTGCGGGTGAAGATGCGCGCCGGCCTCGATTCGGGGGCGCAGGAACTGGCGAAAAAGCTTTGATTTGACCCGCAACGGTGGCATAAGCCGGCTTTAAACTGTTTAAATCCGGAAGGCCCCGCCCTGGCACAGAAGATCAAGCTCTCGACGATCGCGGACGCGCTCGGTGTCTCGACCGCCACGGTGTCGCTGGCGCTGCGCGACAGCCCGCTGGTCGCCGGAACGACACGCGAGCGCATCAAGGAACATGCCCGCGAGATCGGCTATATCTACAATCGCCGCGCGGCTTCGCTGCGCACCTCGCGCTCCGGCATTGTCGGCGTCGTGGTGCACGACATCATGAACCCTTTCTATGCCGAGATCCTGCGCTCCATCGAGCATGAACTCGACCGCAGCCGGCAGACCTTCCTTCTGTCCAACCATTACGACCAGTTGGACAAGCAGCGCACCTTCATCGACACGCTTTTGCAGCTTGGCGCCGATGGCGTCATCATGTCGCCGGCCATCGACACGCCGGCATCCGATATTCTGGCCGCCGAAGGCAACGGCCTGCCGGCGGTGCTCATCGCGCGTGATGTCGAGGGCGCGCATGTGCCGGTCTTTCGCGGCGACGACGCCTATGGCACCGCACTTGCCACCAACCACCTGATCTCGCTCGGCCACAAGCGCATCGCCATGATCGGCGGCACCGACGATACCTCCACCGGGCGCGACCGCTATCACGGCTATGTCAACGCCATGGAGGCGGCGGGGCTGGAAGCGCGTGCGTCCTGGCGCATTCCCGGCCCGCGCACCAAGCAGGGCGGCTTCGAGGCGGCGAGCCATTTCCTTGCCCTCAAGGACAAGCCGACCGCCGCCTGCTGCTGGAACGATCTGGTCGCCATCGGCCTGATGAACGGCATTTCCCGCGCCGGCCTGACGCCGGGCGTCGACATTTCCGTGACCGGTTATGACGATCTGGAGGAGGCGGCCATCGCAACGCCGGCGCTCACCACCGTCTGGAACGGCCAGCGCGAGGTCGGCCGCCGTGCGGCAAGCGCCCTTCTCGACAAGCTGAACGGCCAGACACTGCGCCCCAATGAAGAACTGATCCGGCCCGAACTCCATGTACGCCAGTCCACCGCGCGCCCGGTGGTGCGTCTCTGATCTTTCCATTCTCGTCCATGAATAGCGAAATCTCCCATGACATCTGACCTTAGCTCCATTCCCGTCCTTGTCGCCGGCAAGTTGCATGAGCATGCCATTGCCCGCATCCGCGACACGTTCAGGCTGGTGACGATCGAGCAAATCGACCCTTCGCTGCTGACCGCCGAAATGCGCGAGACCGTGCGCGGTGTTGCGGCCGCGCCGGTCGTCGGCGGCTCCTTTGTCGGGCCGCAATTTTTGCAGGCGCTGCCGAAGGTCGAGATCGTCGCCAATTTCGGCGTCGGCTATGACGGCGTCGATGCCGCCTATGCCGGCAAGAACGGCATCATGGTCACCAACACGCCCGACGTGCTGACCGAGGAGGTTGCCGATTCCGCTGTGGGCCTGCTGATCTCGGCCATCCGCGAATTTCCGCGCGCCGAGGCGTGGCTGCGCGCCGGCAACTGGGTGACGAAGGGCCATTACCGCGTCACGCCGCTGACCCTGCGCGAGCGCCGCATCGGCATTTTCGGCCTTGGCCGAATCGGGTTGGCTGTCGCGCGCCGGCTGGAACCTTTCGGATTGCCGATCGCCTATCACAACCGCCGCCCGGTGGAGGGCGTTTCCTATACGTATCATTCGAGCCTGAAAGCGCTGGCGGAAGCGGTCGACACGCTGATCTGCGTCGCTCCCGGCGGGGCTGCGACGGAAAAGGCGATCAATGCCGAAATTCTGGCCGCACTCGGGCCGACCGGCGTTCTGGTCAATATCGGCCGTGGCTCGACAGTGGACGAGGCGGCTCTGGCTGCGGCGCTGACCAATGGCACTATCGCCGCTGCCGGCCTCGATGTCTTCGCCGATGAACCGAACGTGCCGCAGGCTTTGCTCGATGCGCCCAACACGGTGCTTTTGCCGCATGTCGGCTCGGCCTCGGTTCATACGCGCCGCGCCATGGCCGATCTGTGCGTGGACAATCTGGTGACGTGGTTCAGCGAGGGCAGGGCGCGAACGCCGGTCGCCGAGACGGTGAACGTGAAGGCGCGCTGACTTACCCGCCCCACAAGGGGGAACCGCTACTCCGCTGCCGCGCGTACGCCGTGCCTGGCGGTGGCATGCGCCCGCACCGCATCGCCGAAAGCCTTAAACATTTTTTGCGAGATGCTGTCCGACTTCACCCAATATTCAGGGTGCCATTGCACGCCGACCGCGAAGGCGCGGGCATCGCGCACCGAGACCGCCTCCACCGTGCCGTCTTCGGCCACCGCCTCGGCCTGCAATTTCGGCCCCAGCCGGTCGATCGCCTGCCGGTGAACTGAATTGACCTTGATTTCGCCGGCTCCGAACACGCCGGCCAAGCAACTTCCGGGCTTGATCGACAGTGTCTGGCGAATGGCGAAACGCTCGTCCTGAATGTCGCTTGGCGGCGCGCGATGGTCGAGCGCGCCTTCGCGATCCTGGATTTCGGTTGCCAGCGTGCCGCCGAGCGCGACGTTCATTTCCTGAATGCCGCGGCAGATCGCCAGGAGCGGCACACCGCGCTCCACCGCCTTGCTGATCAGCGGGAGGGTGGTAGCGTCGCGCGCCGGGTCGTATGGCCCGTTCTCCTCGCTGGCATCGCCACCATAAAGCGAGGGATGGACGTTAGATTTCGAGCCGGTGATCATCACCCCATCGACGCCTGAAAGAAGTTCATCGAGGTCGAGTTTCTCACCGAGCGAAGGCAGCAGCACCGGCAGCACGCCGGCGCCCAGTAGCGCGGCTTCCAGATATTGCTGCGGCGCGGCATGCCAAATGTAGTTCTCGAACTGCTTGACGTCGGTAGAAACGGCAACGAGGGGCTGAAGCATTTTGGCCGGAATCCATTATGGGTGCTGCGCATACAAAATAGGTGATTGTAACGAACTTTGCCAATGGCAACTTGCTTGAAGCTCAGGCCCTGGTCCGCAGAATGCGCGGGCGGGCCTGACAGGGAGCCAAATATCTGACAGAAAAAGGAAAATCCAGATCGGCCGGGAACGGGGTGCCTTGAAAATGCCGTCGTCAGACCCCATATGGGAAGGCATGTGCATGGATACCTTCATCAGAGTTTCGAGGCTTGCCGGAAAAGGACGCGACCTTTCCCGGAGCGGGCCGCTTAACCCTGAAACCCGCACATAATACCTGCTCCGGGACATTCGATAATTGCGGTTCATTCTGCGGCGCTTTGGCGTCGCACCGATGGAGCGTAACATGAGAATTGTCCGTTCACGACATATCTGCCCTTCCTGCAACCGCACGCTGCCAAGGGCCGCTGCGCGGTGCCCGTGGTGCATTGCATCGCTTGTTGTCCCTTTCGCCTTCACCGATCAGCCGCGCTCCCGCATCCATAGCCCGGCGCGGACGCGGGGCAGGGTCGGCATTTCGGGCGCGGTTGAGCGAACCGACTGAATTATCGCCGTTCTTGTCTCGTGGCTTTTGCCGGCACGCATTCGCGCTCGGCAAAAAGCGGCAAACTCATGGAGGCTATGATGGAGATCGGTGATATCCTGCGCGAGCAGGACGTGGTGATCCGCATGCCGGCGAAGGGAAAGCGGTCCGCCTTGACCAGGATCGCGGCTCAACTCGGCAACAATGTCGGCAAGGGTGTAGGCGAGGTGCTGACGGCGCTGCAACGCCGGGAACGTCTCGGCTCGACGGGCATCGGTCACGGCGTCGCTGTGCCACATGCGCGGATCGAGGGCATTGCCGGTCCCGTGGCCATGATGGCGACATTGCAGGAGCCTGTCTGGTTCGGTTCGCCCGACAATGATCCGGTCGACCTGCTTCTGGCATTCCTGTGGCCGAGTTCGGACATGGCCGGCTTCCTGCCGACACTTGCCAGCTTCTGCCGTCTTCTGCGTCAGCCCGAACTGCGCGCGCGACTGCGCGGCTCCGATTCGCCTGCCGAAGCGCGGGCCTGGCTCGCGTTTTTTGACGAGAAGGGCACGCGAGGTCCGTCTCAACTTGGCGGTGAGGCGCGTCAAGGCGCATTGAAGCCGGTCATGGGAATTGCGCGTCAAACCGTTCCGTGCTCAGTTTAGGGTCCTGCCCCTGAACTATCAATATTGACGCGAGAGGACTTCATGGATCGTCGTTCATTCATCCGCAAGGCGGGTGTCACCGGCGCGGGCGCGGCTGCTGCCGCCGCGACGCTTGCCGCACCTGCCATCGCCCAGTCGAACCCGAAGGTGTCGTGGCGTCTGACCTCGTCCTTTCCGAAATCGCTCGATACCGTCTATGGCGGCGCCGAGGTCATGTCGAAAATGGTTTCGGAAGCGACCGACGGCAATTTCCAGATTCAGGTGTTTGCCGGCGGCGAACTGGTGCCGGGGCTGCAAGCGGCCGATGCGGCGGCCACCGGTACGGTCGAGGCCTGTCATACGGTGGGTTATTACTACTGGGGCAAGGATCCGGTCTGGGCGCTGGCCTCCGACGTTCCTTTTTCGCTCAACGCGCGCGGCCGCAATGCCTGGCACTATCATGGCGGCGGCATCGATCTCTACAATGCATTCCTGGCCAAGCAGGGCCTGTTCGGCCTGCCCGGCGGCAACACCGGCACGCAGATGGGCGGCTGGTTCCGCAAGGAGATCAACACGCTGGAGGACATGAAGGGCCTCAAGATGCGCATCGCGGGCTTTGCCGGCAAGGTCATGGAAAAGCTCGGCGTCGTGCCGCAGCAACTGGCCGGCAGCGATGTTTATCCGGCGCTGGAAAAGGGCACCATCGACGCCGCCGAGTGGGTCGGCCCCTATGACGACGAGAAACTCGGCTTCCAGAAAGTCGCGCCCTATTATTACTATGCCGGTTGGTGGGAAGGCGGCCCGACTGTCCACTTCATGTTCAACAAGGAAAAATACGAAGGGCTGTCGCCTGCCTACAAGGCGCTGTTGCACACCGCCTGCCAGGCGGCCGATGCGAACATGCTGCAGAAATACGATTATGTGAATCCGCCGGCGCTGCGCTCGCTGGTGGAAAAGGGTGCGCAATTGCGGCCGTTCAATCAGGAAATCCTGTCGGCCTGCTTCGACGAGTCGGCAAAGATCTATGCCGAGATGTCGGCCTCCAATCCGGATTTCAAGACCATCTGGGATTCGATCGTCGCGTTCCGCAAGGAGCACTATCTGTGGCAGCAGGTGGCCGAATACAATTTCGACACCTTCATGATGCTGCAACAGCGCGCCGGCAAGCTCTGAATGTCTGATCCGAAAGTCGCCATGCCAGGCTGAAACCGGCGATTTCTGCGCGTCCGCTGCTCACGTACCTTATACCAGAGGTCTTGGACGTTGACACATCCAGGACGCCTCAATCGCCGGCGCAGCCCATCCGGGCCACTTGGCTTTCGCGCCAACGGGCGCGGCGCGCAGTCGCGCGCTCCAACGGTCATTCAAAATGACCGTTGGTATTATGTACGCTGCGCTCCGGTTCTCGAAATCACCCGTTTCGCCCGGCCTGCCACCCTTTTGATTCAGACATTGAGGCTTGGCACATCTGCCACCGTAAAACCCCGGAGCGTCGCTCCGGGGTTTTGTTTACGCATTTCAATTGAAGCTTGGCGGCTGCGAAAGATCCGGCGCCGGCGGTGCGGCGGGCTTTGCCGGCGTCGTGCCGAAATTCGGCGGTTGCGACAGATCGGGCGCGGCTGGTGAGGCCGGCTGCGCGCCGATCTGCGGCAGGGACAGGCCGGGCAGTTGCGGCAGCTTGATGACCGCGGGTGCGGAGTTCACCGGCTCGTGCTTGTAGCGCATCACCATCTGGGGGAAGGCGATGGTGATGCCGATCATCAGGATCTGGATGCACACGAACGGCACCGCGCCCCAGTAGATCTGGCCTGTCGTGACCGGCGCGATCTGCTTGCCGGTGATGCGATCGAGATAAGGCACCCGCGCGGCGACCGAGCGCAAATAAAACAGCGCGAAGCCGAAGGGCGGGTGCATGAACGAGGTCTGCATGTTGATGCCGAGCAGCACGCCGAACCAGATCAGATCGATGCCGAGCTTGTCGGCCGCCGGCGCCAGCAGCGGAATGATGATGAAGGCAAGCTCGAAGAAATCGAGGAAGAAGGCCAGGAAGAACACGATCAGGTTGACGAAGATCAGGAAGCCGGCCTCGCCGCCGGGCAGCGATGTCAGGAGATGCTCGACCCAGACATGACCGTTGACGCCGTAAAAGGTCAGCGAAAAGACGCGCGCGCCGATCAGGATGAACAGCACGAAGGAGGACAGCCGCGTCGTCGAGGCGAGCGCCTGTTTGATCAGGTCCAGCGTCAGCCGCCGCTTCAGCGCCGCCATGGCCATGGCGCCGACCGCACCCATCGCGCCGCCTTCGGTCGGGGTCGCGATGCCGAGGAAGATGGTGCCCAGAACGAGGAAGATCAGCGCCAGCGGCGGGATGAGCACCATCACCACCTGTTGCGCCAGCCGCGACATCAGGTTGAGGTTCAGCGCCTTGTCGGCGAGCGCCACGACATAGATGACGATGATGCCGACCGAAGCGCCAAGGATTTCGGCGTTTTCGCCATGCACCGGCTCAAGATAGCGATAGGCGGCGTAGGATACGGCCACCGTGACGACCAGCGCGAGGATCAGCGAGGTCACCCCATGACCGAGCGTGCGTGCTTCGGGCGGCAGCGCCGGCATGGATTTCGGCCGCACGATCGACATCACCAGCACATAGCCGAGATAGAGACCGGTGAGCACGAGGCCCGGCACCAGCGCGCCGGAATACATGTCGCCGACCGAGCGGCCCAGTTGGTCGGCCAGCACGATCAGAACCAGTGAGGGCGGGATGATCTGCGCCAGCGTTCCCGAGGCTGCGATGACGCCTGAGGCCAGCCGCCGGTCATAGCCGTAGCGCAGCATGATCGGCAGCGAGATCAGCCCCATGGCGATGACCGATGCCGCGACCACGCCGGTGGTGGCCGCCAGAAGCGCGCCGACGATGATGACCGCATAGGCAAGGCCGCCGCGGATCGGCCCGAACAATTGCCCGATCGTGTCGAGCAGGTCCTCCGCCATGCCGGAGCGTTCCAGCACGATGCCCATGAAGGTGAAGAACGGGATGGCCAGCAGCGTCTCGTTCGCCATCACCCCGCCATAGAAGCGGTCGGGCAGGGCGTGCAGGAGCGGCCATGAAAGATTGATGCTGCCGTGCGAATAGGGCGCAAGCTCCACGCCGATGAAGAAGAACAGCAGTCCGTTGGCGGCGAGCGAAAAAGCAACGGGGTAGCCGATCAGCATGAAGACCACCAGCGAGCAGAACATGATCGGCGCCATGTTCTGGGCGATGAAGTCGATCATTGGCGCACCTCGTCGACGATTTCCTGGGCTTCGCGTTCGGCCTGCTGGTGGGCCGAGACGAAAGGCGCCGGATCGTCCATGTTGCCGCTGATCACCGCGATCTTCTTGATGGCTTCGGAAATGCCTTGCAGCCACAGGAAGAAGAAGCCGCCGAGCAGCGCCGCCTTGGCCGGCCAGATGATCAGCCCGCCGGCATTGGTGGACATTTCACCGCTTCCGAAGGACCGGCCGACATAAGGCACGAGGTAGAACAGCATCAGCGTGGCGAACGGCATCAGGAAGAACAAATGGCCGAAAAGGTCGATCCAGTGCTGCACCCGGCGTGGAAACAGGCCATATATGATGTCGATGCGGATATGTTCGTTCTGCTTGAGCGTATAGGCGGCTGCCAGCAGGAAGGCCGCGCCGAACAGATACCATTGCAGTTCCAGCCAGGCATTGGATGAGATATCGAAGGTTTTGCGGATAATGGCGTTTCCGGCGCTGACGACGATCGACGCCAAAATCAGCCAGGACACCCATTTGCCGACAAACTCGTTGATCCGGTCGATGGCGCGCGCAACGGCTGCCAACACCGCCATGCGGCGGTCGAAGGCGACGGTCAGGATGGTGGCAACGACGACGACAATCAGGATGACCAGCAAGGCGCACACGGAAGAAGAAGCGCGGGCAGCGTCGATCAGCGCGTTGATGGCTTCCATAGGGTTCCTCTCGAGGACAGGCGCTGCCGCACATGGAATGGTTCGACGCGCCTTTTGGCCCAACCGTATGGCGACCGTGGTCCGGCCCGTCAACTCACACGCAAATGCTGTGGGTCATCAATAGGGGAAAACGTCGAGGAACCGCTTCAGCCGTCCGGACGCTCGGGCGTGAGGCGCAGCAGATGGCCGGGTTCGTCGTCCTCGATGATCCAGACGGCTCCGTCGGGGGCGACGGCGACATCACGTATGCGCGCGCCCATGCCCCAGCGATCGGCTTCGTCGGGCCGGCCATCGGAGCCGAAAGCGACGCGAACGAGCGCATGCACCGCAAGGCCGCCGATCAACGCCGAGCCTTGCCATTGCGGAAACATCGGGCCTTCGTAAAAGGCAAGGCCGGCAGGGGCGATCACAGGCGTCCAGTAGACGGCCGGAGACGCGAATTCGGGTCGCGTGTCGTGGTCGGGAATTTTGGCGCCGCTGTATTCGTCTCCATTGGAGACAACCGGCCAGCCGTAGTTGCGACCGGGCTCGATCAGGTTCAGTTCGTCGCCGCCGCGCGGACCCATTTCATGCAGCCACAATCGTCCGTCGGGCGCGAAGGCCAGGCCGTAGGGGTTGCGATGACCTGTCGTCCAGGTCTGCGCCTGTATCCCGCCTTTTCCGGCGAGAGGGTTGTCCGGCGGCGTGCTACCGTCGAGGTTGAGACGCAGCACCTTGCCGCGTGCCTGGTCGGGGTCCTGGGCGCTGGCCGGCCGCATACGGTCGCCGACAGTCAGGAAAAGATGAGTTCCTTTTGGATCGAAGGCGATGATGCCGCCCGGCTGCCCGCCTCCGCCTCCCGGCGTCTGCCGCCAGATAACCGTCCGATCGGTAAGCGTTGCACCGTCGCCTGAAACGGAAAGCGTGGCGCTGCTCAGCACGAGGCGACTGCCGCCATCATCTGGCGCGACATAGGTGAAGTAGATGCGTGAGCTGGTTGCGAAATCCGGGGAAGGGGCAATGTCGAGCAGTCCGTTCTGGCCGGACGCGGCAACCTCGGGCATATTGCCGATTTCGATCTTCTGCCCTTCCTGGCTGACGAGAAATATCCGGCCCGGCTTTTCGGTGACGAGCATCCTTCCATCCGGAAGGAAAGCGATCGCCCAGGGTGTGTCGAATTCGGCCACGGGCTGAACGGCGAAAGGGCGAGTGGCGCTTGCCATGTGGTCGCCGGCATTGATGCTTTGAGCCCGCACGGCGCTGTTGCACATGAGGGTTGCCGCCATGGCGAGCGATGCCATGAATGTCTTGCGCCAGGTCATGCGCGCTTCGTCCTCCATAATCGCTGTCTCTTCATTAGAATAGACACGATGCCGCGCGCTGAGTAGGCCACAAAACGGACAGTCGGAGATAGACGACACGCCGGCGGGCGGCGGATGCGACAGCTATCGCCCGATAAGATAACCTGCTCGCGATATCGCTCATTGGCTACCCGTTCCCGCCCTCGTCGGCGGGAGAGGATGTGGCGCTTTCACAGGCGGACCGCCTGCCGCGCAGAAACAGGCCTGCGCTGGAAGCATTCCGACCTGCTTCCAGCGCAGTCGCCCGACAAGGGCGCTCGACAAGGGGCGCGATATGCGCCCCTGTCGAAGAGGCACATCAGTGCAGGATCTAGACGATTTCGTGGGTCTCGGGATCCACGATGACAGTCTGGTCGTCAATCACGGTATAGCGATAGGTTGCATTGGGAACTTCGTGGAGCTCGACCGTATCGGGCACTTTCGATCCCAGTGCCAGTTCCAGTCCGAGGATATTCACCGAAGCAACCGGATTCTTATGCACATACTCCCGGATCACAGTCTGCTGCTCCGGCTGGATGACCACCGTGTCGGGTTGGGGGGCCGGTACGATGACCGTGTCCTGCGCGTTGGCTACGCCCATCGTCATCAGTATCGCGCATGCGACGTAGGCTGGAAGAATCGTTTTCATCGGTTCTCTCCTTTCGAGCAAGATTGCTCGGGAAGAACCACATCGAGGCATCCTCGTTCCCAACTGAATTAAGGTCTTTTTGCGACATTCCTTATCATCTGTTCCTGCCACAAAGACGTCCGGAAACAGGGAACCTTTCCGTAAATCCCGAGTTTGGCGGGTGATCCTCCCAGGGATCGCGAAGGCGCATATTTTGTGCCGTTGGCGCCCGTTTGCCACCCCTCCTGGCAAACGGGCGCTTTCTTGGATCAACGACCATATTCGATATTTCCTGACCCTAAGGTTCCGCTGGCGTTGTCAACACCGCATACCGGCACCAAAGCCAAGCCGCCTCGCGCCATGGGAGGCAAGCCGACGTCGGGTAACGCATCCGCCGGAGACATGCGTCAATTCAATGACCAAGTGCATGGGATGAATCCGGCTTCAGATCGTCTTGGCGTCACGGTTGCTGCCGATCAGCACCAGGAGCAGGGCAAGGAGGCCGAGCATCCAGGCATCGCGCCATTCGATTGGAAAATAGCCGGCCCAAAGCGATTCCGCCATGCCGAATGCCGCCGCGCCCAGAGCCGCATAAGCCGGTGACAAATAGCCGCCGACGGCAGTGACGAACAGCACCTTCAAGCCGTAGGTCAATCCAGCGCCGAAGCCGATATTGCCATAATAAAGCGCGGCCATGATGCCGGCGAGCGCCGCGAACAGGCCCCCTGCAAGTATGGCGCGGGTAAAGATCAGGCCGGGGTCGATGCCGCAAAGCGCTGCCGCCTGCGGGTCATCGCAGACTGCCCGCCAGTTGCGGCCGAAACTGGTGCGGGCAAGCAGCAGGCCAGCCACGAGCAGCACGGCAATTGCGAGCCCGCAGTTCATCAACTGGATCACGGTCAGCGTGGCATGGAAATTCGGCCCGGCTGCCAGCACCACCGGATAGGCCAGCATTGGCGGCAGCCAGTAGTCATGCGTGTCGGCGGCGATGCGCGAAAGTTCCTGCAAGACGATCAGCACGCCGAGCGTTGCCGCCGCAATGGCGTTGGGTGAGCGAGTGGCCAGCGGTGCGAATACGCCCGCGGCAAGCAGCCGTCCGAGCAGCACGGCATAGATGAAGGCGGCCAGCACGCCGAGCGCGATAGTGGCGGGCAGCGTCAGCCAAAGCACCTGCCAGCCATAGACGGCCACCAGGATCAGCGTCTGCCCGCTAAAGGCGAAGATGCCGCCATAGGCGAGGTTGGTTCGGTGCAGGATGCCGTTGGTCAGCGCATAGCCGAAGGCGAGCAGCGCATAGAGCGCGCCGGAATGCAGCCCGTTCAGCACCTGCTGGAGGAAATAGAGCATTCCGCAACCTTTCGCGGCGCGATGGCGGGAGACAGGCTGCATCGCCTATTCTAACTTGTCAAATGTAGTTTATAAGTTAGATTGGCCTATGGCAGTTTCCTGGACCCCGCACCGCTTTTCAGGTGGCGTGCTTGCGCTCGATGCCGCCAACACAGTCGTGTTGCGCGGCGATCCGCGAACGTTCGACCGTTTGGCCGATCCGATGGAAATCGCCCGCTTCGCCGACGCTGCCAGCATCTTTCGCGCCGACGAATTGGGCGGGCGACCGCTCGTTGCACCGGAGCCGGAAAAGATCGCGGCGACGGTGGTGGGCATCCGCGAGGCGACGGACCGGTTGTTTCGCGGCGCGGCCATGGCAAATGGCGGCATGGAAACAACGGCGTTGCCGCCGTTTCTGAACGCCTGTTCCAAAGGATTTGCCGGGGAAAGCATGATGCTCGGCGCGCCAGCACAACCCTTCGGCGATCCGGGCATGCCGCTGCCGTTCGAGACGGCGCTCGCGATCTCCGCGTTGTCGCTGCTGGACGCTTCCAGGCGCGCGCGGCTTAAAATCTGCCGGAACTGCAACTGGCTGTTCCTCGACCGCAGCCGCAATGGCAGCCGGCTGTGGTGCGACATGGCGGTATGCGGCAACCGCCGCAAGGCACGCCGGCACTACCTGCGAAAGAGGGGCGCGGGGGCCGTAAAGGACAATGGGGAGGTTGATGATGGTTAATCCGGTCTCGCGTGCGGCATTCGCGCTCGCGGTCTTCACGGCAGCGGCGCTGGTCGGCGCCTGCCGTGACACGGGCAAGCAGGCATTGTTCGAGATTTCCGGCCGGCTCGTGGTTTTCAACTATCGCGAGGCGACGCTGACCTATCTGGTCACGCTCAATCCGCTGAGGCCTATCGAGGAAGGCCAGACAATCACCACCACCATGGACAATCCGGCAGGTGGCGGGCCATTGGTCTTCTCGCAAAAGCTGTTTGTCGGTCACACCAAGGTGACGATTGAAAGCCCTGAACTGGAATGCGTGGTCAAGGATCGGCCCTACAAGGTTGCCATCACGGTGAAGAGCAAGGCCGGCAAGGTGCTGCAGACGATCGAGACGACGATGGTCTCGGCGCAAGACCAGGATATGCTGCCTGACCGGCCTCTCGTCGTCGGGTCGGGCTACGATCCCAATCCCGAACTTGCCGGCCATCCGGACGGGCGGCTTCCCGGCGGACGCGGCGTTACCTGTCCAGCATAGAGTCGAGCCTGGCCGCTTGACCTGCATAGCTGGCGGGGGAAGGATGCCGAATCCCGATCCGGCGGCCCCGCCGTTTTGCCCGGCGCTGGCAGAGGAAAAGCCTTATGACGCTGCACGACGTCGCGCTCGACGACAAATACGATCTCGCCAGGGAGCGCGTCTTTGTCTCCGGCTCGCAGGCGGTCATCCGCATGCTGTTGATGCAGCGTGAGCGCGACCGGTGCGCTGGCTTGAATACAGCCGGCTTCGTTTCCGGCTATCGCGGCTCGCCGCTTGGCGGTCTCGATCTGCAATTATGGAAGGCACGGACGCAACTCGGTGCAGCCGAGATCGTTTTCCAGCCCGGTCTTAACGAAGAGCTTGCGGCTACTGCCTGCTGGGGCTCGCAGCAGGCCGAACTGATGGGCGAAGGCAGGTATGACGGCGTCTTTTCGCTCTGGTACGGCAAGGGGCCGGGCGTCGACCGTTCCGGTGACGTCTTCCGTCATGCCAATCTAGCCGGAAGCTCGCGGCACGGCGGTGTTCTCGCTCTGATGGGCGACGACCACATGGCCGAATCCTCGACCAATGCGCATGCCACCGAGTTTCACTTCGTCGATGCCATGATGCCGGTGCTGAACCCGGCCGGCGTGCAGGAGATCATCGACTACGGCCTGCTGGGCATCGCCATGTCGCGCTTTTCCGGCACCTGGACGGCGATCAAATGCGTCAAGGACAATATCGAGTCGACGGCGGCGGTGGAGGCCGGCCTCAATCGGGTGAACAGCGTCGTTCCCGAATTTGATATGCCGCCGGGCGGGCTCAACATCCGCAACGAGTTGAACCAGCTTGGCCAGGAAGCCCGGCTGCACGAGGCCAAGCGCGACGCGGTCTCCGCCTTCATCGAAGCGAACGGGCTGAACCGCATCGTCTATTCCGGCGGAGCCAAGCCGAAGCTCGGCATTGTTACCGTCGGCAAGAGCTATCTCGACGTGCGCCAGGCACTGGAGGATATCGGCGTCGACGAGGCGGCGGCCAACCGCATCGGCATAAGGCTGTTCAAGGTCGGCTGTCCGTGGCCGCTCGATTACCGGCACGTCGCCGAGTTCGCGCGCGGCCTCGACACGGTGGTTGTGGTGGAAGAAAAGCGCTCGCTGATCGAAGTGCAATTGCGTGAGCACCTTTATGGCACCGCCATCCAGCCGGAGATCATCGGCAAGAAGGATGAGCACGGCGACTGGCTGTTTCCGGCCAAGGGCGCGCTCGACCCCAACGACATCGCCATTGCGCTGGGCGAGCGTATCCTCAAGGTCATCGGCCCGTCGGAAGAGATCGCCGCGCGTATTGCCAAGCTGAAGCAGTTTCAGGCGATGCTGACTGAAACGCAGGATATCGGCGCGCGCACGCCGTTCTTCTGCTCCGGCTGTCCGCACAATTCCTCGACGAAAGTGCCAGAGGGCTCGCTGGCCGCCGCCGGCATCGGCTGTCACTTCATGGCGCTGTGGATGGACCGTTCGACGGTCGGCTTCACCCAGATGGGCGGCGAGGGCGCGCAGTGGATCGGTCAGGCACCATTCTCGAAGCGTGGTCACATCTTCCAGAACCTCGGCGACGGCACCTATAACCACTCCGGTTCGCTGGCGATCCGCTTCGCGCTCGCTGCCGGCACCGACATCACCTACAAGATCCTCTATAACGATGCCGTCGCCATGACGGGCGGCCAACCGCATGAGGGCGAGTTGACGGTCGGCATGATTGCCGCCCAGCTTCGCGCCGAGGGTGTGGAGCGTATTGCCGTCGTCACCGACGAGCCGGGCAAATATGCCGGCCATACGGTCTTTCCGGCGCGAACCACCATTCATGGCCGCCATGAACTTGACCGCGTGCAGCGCGAACTGCGCGAAGTGAAGGGCGTTTCCGTCCTGCTCTACGACCAGACCTGTGCGGCGGAAAAACGCCGTCGCCGCAAGCGCGGCACCTTTCCCGACCCCGACAAGCGCGTCTTCATCAACGAACTGGTCTGCGAGGGCTGCGGCGATTGCGGCGTCGCCTCCAATTGCGTGTCGATCCAGCCGGTCGAGACGGAATTCGGGCGCAAGCGCCGCATCGACCAGTCATCCTGCAACAAGGATTTTTCCTGTATCGACGGCTTTTGCCCGTCATTCGTGACCGTTCATGGTGGCAAGATCAGGAAGGCGGGCGGCATTGCTGGCAATACCGATCCGCTGGATGGCGTTCCCGCGCCTCAGCCGTTCCGGCTCGACAGGGATGGTTGGGCCGGTATCATCGACGGCGTCGGCGGCACCGGCGTCGTCACTATTGGCGCAATCCTCGGGATGGCGGCGCATCTGGAAGGCAAGGGCTGCGGCATGATCGACATGACCGGCCTTGCCCAAAAGGGCGGTTCGGTTTTCACCCATGTCCGCATTGCCGAAACGCCGGACGATATTCACGCGATCCGCGTTTCAGCCGGCAAGGCCGATCTGGTCCTCGGTTGCGATCTCGTCGTTTCAGGCTCGGCAAAAGTGCTGTCTTCCGTGCGCGAGGGCCATACGCTGTTTGTCGCCAATACCGCTGAAACCATGCCGGGCGAGTTCACTCGTTCCGCCGATTTCTCGCTGCCGACCGAGCGCCTGAAACGGGCGATCCGCACCGCAGCCGGCGACGAGCGGGCGCATTTCTTTGATGCGTCGCGCACGGCAACAGTGCTGTTCGGCAATTCGCTCGGCGCCAACATGTTCATGCTGGGCTTTGCCTTCCAGCATGGCGGCCTGCCGCTTTCCGCCGAGGCGGTGGAAAAGGCGATTGAGCTGAATGGCCAGGCAGTCGGCATGAATGTTTCCGCCTTCCGCTGGGGCCGGCGCGCCGCTCAGCAACCCGACTTTGTCCACTCGCTTGTCCAACGGCAGGGCAGGGCACCCGAACCGGTGGCGCAGACGCTTGATGAAATCATCGCAAGGCGGGTCGCCTTCCTCACCGCTTATCAGAATGCTGCCTATGCGAAGCGCTATGCCGAGCGCATCGCGGCCTTGCGGATGGTGGAGGAGAAGGCCGTGTCCGGCTCTACGATTGTCAGCGAGGCGGCGGCAAGAAACCTGTTCAAGCTGATGGCGGCAAAGGACGAATACGAGGTTGCCAGGCTTTACACCGACCGCAGTTTCGCCCGTAGCATGGCGGAGCAGTTCGAAAGCTATGAGAAGCTCGAATTTCATTTGGCTCCGCCGCTTCTTGCCCGACGCGACTCCGATGGACGCCCCGGCAAGATGCGGTTCGGACCCTGGATGATGAAGGCTTTTCGGCTGTTGGCGACTGCCCGGCGGTTGCGCGGCACCGCGATCGACGTCTTCGGCTATACAGCCGAGCGGCGCACCGAGCGTGCATTTCTCGCCCGCTACGAAGCCGATCTCGATCTGGTCGCAAGGGCTTTGTCACCGGGCCGGGCCCCCGATCATATCGAAGCAGCGGCGGCACTTGCCTCGGTGCCCGCACTGGTTCGTGGCTACGGTCATGTCCGGATGGCAGCCATGGACAAAGCCGAGGCTGAGCGGCAAAGGCTGGTTGCGCGCCTGCGGGCATTTTCGGCGCCGTCCCGGCTGGAGGCGGCGAAATAGGCACGGGGAAAATTTATTGAACACGCTGATTCTTCGTGCGCTTTCAGCGTCTTCCGCTGCGTTCTAAGGCTTTTTTAATGCGACTGTGACAAGGGTTGGTTCCCCAGCGTGGGAACCGCACGTGTCTGTTACGAGAACAAAAGAACTGCCGGACGACATTTACGTCCCGTTCGTAGAAACTTTGTTTCGCGACGGCGTGTCTCTTGTCATCGGCATTCTATCGCAATTCACGCTGATTTCACTGGTCTGGCTGAAGACCGGCGACCGGGTCTACCTGGCCGTCGCACTTCTGCTGGTGGTCGTAGGTGTCTTGCGTCTGCTGGATATGCGCCGCGTGTCGCGCCTGCCGCCGGCTACGACACGCAGGCAGGCACGCAAGCGGGAAAACCGCTATATCGTCTATGGCGCCATGCATGGCGCAGTGCTTGGCATTTTCAGCCTTGTCGCCATATACACCGCACAGGACAATTTCTCGGAAACCGCGGCGGTCTGCATATCGCTGGCAACCGCCACCGGCATTGTCGGCCGCAATTACGGCTCGCCGCGCATGGTGGTCATCCTCGTCGTCGCGCTGAGCCTGCCGATGGCGCTGGGCTTTGTCATGCGCGGCGATGTGTATCACGTTATCCTGGGGCTGCTTTGTATTCCCTTCCTGGCCGCCATGTATCGCTACGCCGATACGGTCCGTGACGTGCTTTTTACGGCCATTTCTTCGGAGAAGCGGGCAAATCGGCTTGCCGGCCGCTTCAACCGGGCGCTGAACACCATGTCGCATGGGCTCGTCATGCTTGGGCCGCAGGGGCGTGTCGTCGTTGCCAATGCCGAAGCCGCGCAACTGATGGCGATGAAATCGCCGGACCTGCTTTTGGGCCGCACGGTGCGTTCGCTGCTGTTGCGCGGCGTTGCCGGCAAACTGCTTACCGTGAACGATTGCCGTTATGTCGAGGCGCAGTTGACCCGCGCCTTGCGCGAAGGCCGCAACCGCAAGGTTCTGGTCGGGCTCACCAATGGCCAGCACTATGAATTCTCGGCGCGGGAGGGCAACCAGGAACTCGGGGTCGTCACCTTCGAGGACGTGACCGCCCGCGTGAAGGCGGAAGAACGTATCCGCTTCATGGCGCGCTACGACAGCCTGACCGGACTGGTCAACCGCGCCTATTTTCACCAACTCGTCACGGCTGTCATGGCTTCCGGCGACAGGAACAGGCTTTGCGGCATCGTCACGCTCGACCTCGACGATTTCAAGAGCGTCAACGATACGCTGGGCCACCCGGTTGGCGACGGACTGATCTATGCGGTCGCGGAAAGAATACGGAAGCTGTCGGGACCGGGCGTTCTGGTCAGCCGCTTCGGTGGCGACGAATTCATGATTTTCTTCGACCATGTTTCGGGTGAGGAGGAAATCGGCCGGTTGCTCGACAAGGTCTTTGCCAATCTCCAGGGCGAAGTCGATGTCGCCGGCCATGCGCTGCGCATCCAGGCCAGCGCCGGTGCCGTTCTGGCGCGGGCAGGCGATACCGATGTCGATGAGATGATCGTGAAGGCCGACCTTGCACTCTACAATGCCAAGGATGCGGGCAAGAATGGCTGGCGACTGTTTGAGGCGGCTATGGATGCAGCCTTCCGCAATCGCCAGGCCATGAAGGCGGACCTGCGCAGCGCCGTCGAAACCGGATCGCTGCGTGTCGTTTATCAGCCGATCATCGCGACCGAGACCATGCGCATTGCCGGATGCGAGGCGCTGTGTCGCTGGGATCATCCCGAACTCGGCCCGGTCTCACCGGCCGTGTTCATTCCTCTCGCCGAGGAAATGGGTATCGTCGCCGATATCAGCACCTTCATGCTCAACGCCGCTTGTGCGGAATGCGCGAAATGGCCGGGCGACACGGCCGTCTCCGTCAATCTGTCGGCCAAGGATTTCCGCGACCGCGTCGTCGTCGCCAAGGTTCGAGATGCACTGGCGGCATCGGGGCTTGCGCCGGACCGGCTGGAGATCGAAGTCACCGAAACCGCATTGCTCGACGACAAGGCGGCAACACGCGAGCTGATCGGCGAGATCAAGGCGCTCGGCGTGCGCATCGCGTTGGACGACTTCGGCACCGGTTATTCGAGCTTGAGCTATCTGCACAAACTGCCGCTTGACAAGATCAAGATCGACCGCAGTTTCCTGATGGATGTGACCGGCGATGCCCGTTCGCTGGAATTGCTGAAGGGCATCGTCAAGCTGACACGCTCGCTCGGCCTTGCGGTCACTGTCGAAGGGGTGGAGAGCTTCGAGCAACTCAACATCCTTGCCGGAGAGGTGCATCCCGATCTTGTTCAGGGCTTCCTGTTCGGCTCGGCGCTCAGCGCGTCTGGTATCGAAACCATGTCGACCAAGGTGTGGCCCTTCGCGCAGGCGATCGATCCGGTCAAACGTCCGGCACTGGCGGAGCGGATTTGACATTTGCATCGCAGGGCGCCCAGACATTTGCCTGAGCACATCATCAGGCGGATGCAAATGTTTGAATCAACCGCCAGGCTGAGTTGCCCGCCTGCCTTTATTCCCGTCTTCTGCAATAAAGATTCTGCCGATCTTGCCTTTGCATGTGCGTTAAGGTTAACGCAAAGTAAACAGGAAGCGTTTCATTTAAATCTTTACAGTCGGCGCGCAACCCGTAGGCTTTGATCGGGGTTGACTGACGGGGAATCGCAATGAAGACCGAGTTGGATATGCCGCACGATGCGGCGGAACGGCGCGCGGCGCCGCAAGCTTCGCGTCTCGCCGAGAAGGTTTCGGCGTTGTTGGAGCGTACCGAATACAGGCGGTGCGACAAGGGTGAGGATCTCGAGGACATCTACCGGCTGCGCTACAAGTCTTACCGCTCCAATGACATGATCCCCGACAGCGAGAACCATGTCATCAGCGACGAGCTTGACGAGGCGCCGAATGTTCATCGCTTCGGCGTCTATGTCGATCAGGAACTGGTCAGCACCATGCGCATTCACCATGTGACGCGCGAAACACCGATGTCGGCCTCGACGAAAGCGTTCGGCGACATCGTCTATCCGATGCTGGACCAGGGACTGACCTTCGTTTGCATGAGCCGGCAGGCCTCCGATCCGGAATGGTCGAAGGTTTATGCCCAGCTTCCCTATCTCACCATGCGGCTGGCGGGCATGGCATGCTTCTATTTCGAGGCGCCTTATGGACTTTCAGTGGTGCGCGACGATCATGCCGGCTTCTACAAGCGCATCTATTATTCCGAACAGATCAGCGACGCGCGCGGCTATCCGGGCGTGTTCAACAAGGTGATCCTGTTTCGCACCGATGCATACGGCAACCGGGAACGCTTTTATGCGCGTTTTCCTTTTTTCCGGTCCACGCCGGTCGAACGCCGATTACTGTTCCAGCCATTGGGAGAAGGCGAACTGGCGCCGCTGACCATCTTGCCGACGGCCAAATATTACAGCGCTGCAGCCTGAGATTCGGCTTTCATGGAGCCTAATCGGTTTCCGGCCGTTGAAAGTGGCAGTGAACCAGAACCATGGAGGCAGCCCAATGACCCTTTCCACGATAGCGCTGACGCCGCTCGTCTCGCTGATTGCCGGCGTGCTCATTCTGATCGTGCCGCGGCTGCTCAACTACATCGTCGCTATCTACCTGATCCTGATCGGCTTGCTTGGGCTGTTTCCGAGCCTCGCTCACTGAGAAAACCTCGTGGCGGCACCGCCGCTACCTTGGCTTTTTGGTTTTTTTGAAGCTGTTTGGCACTGGTAATGCGGCATTAGTGCCATTGCCCTCGGCGGTGGTTTTCGCTATGTGCCCTGAAGATGAATTCGGAGGATTACTGCCATGGCTGACCACGCAACGACTGGGCCGGTCGAACTCGGCGCCGATATGGACTATGCCGAGCATGAGAAGACCTATCGCGGATTCACGATGCTCGCCAAATATGGCTCGCTCGTCTGTGCCGCGACGCTGATCGCGATGGCCTTCGGTTTCTTCGTCGGCGGCTTCTTCTCCGCTACGATCCTGTTCATCCTGATCGTGGCAATCGGCAGCTATCTGACCCGCGATCTGCCGACACACATCCATTGACGGCGCAGGCAGCGCCTTCCTTTGGGCGTCCATGAGGCCTCGCATTCTTCGCTGCCGGCGCGCTGATTTTCGCGTCCAGTCGAGTTTCCAGCCAAAAGGATCATGCGGTGGGGCAGACGGTTTTCATTCCTCGGGAATTGGACGTCACTGAAGGCCGCGTGGCGGCTTCACCGGATACGGTGAAGCGCATGGCCGGACTTGGCTTCGACATTATCGTTGAAAAGAGCGCCGGCAAGGCCTCCCGCATTACCGACGAAGATTTCACCAGGGCGGGTGCTGCCATCGGCAAGGCCGCGGATGCCGCCAAGGCCGATGTGGTGCTGAAAGTGCGCCGCCCGACCGACGCCGAGTTGAAGGGCTACAAAAAGGGCGCGGCCGTTCTCGCCATCATGGACCCTTACGGCAACGACGCCGCCGTGGCCGCGCTCGCCAAGGCGGGCGTGACGGCCTTCGCCATGGAATTCATGCCGCGCATCACCCGCGCGCAGTCGATGGACGTGTTGTCCAGTCAGGCCAATCTTGCCGGCTATCAGTCGGTGATCGATGCGGCTGGCGAATACGATCGCGCTCTGCCGATGATGATGACGGCGGCCGGCACCGTGCCTGCCGCCAAGGTGTTCGTCATGGGCGTCGGCGTCGCCGGCCTGCAGGCCATTGCCACCGCGCGCCGGCTCGGCGCTGTCGTTACCGCGACGGATGTGCGTCCCGCCGCCAAGGAACAGGTCGCCTCGCTCGGCGCCAAATTCATCGCCGTCGAGGACGAGGAGTTCAGGCAGGCCGAGACGGCGGGCGGCTATGCCAAGGAAATGTCGAAAGACTATCAAGCCAGGCAGGCGGCGCTGACGGCGGAACACATCGCCAAGCAGGATATCGTCATCACCACGGCGCTGATCCCCGGCCGTCCGGCGCCGAAACTGGTCTCGGCGGCGATGGTCGCCTCGATGAAGCCGGGTTCGGTCATTGTCGATCTCGCCGTCGAGCGCGGCGGCAATGTCGAGGGCGCGGTGGCCGGCAAGGTCGTGACATCGGCGAACGATGTGAAGATTGTCGGTCATCTGAACGTGCCCGGTCGTGTCGCCGCATCCGCATCGCTGCTCTATGCCAAGAACCTGTTCGCCTTCCTTGAGACGATGATCGACAAGGACACGAAGCAGTTCGCGATCGACCGCAGCGACGAACTGGCCAAGGCGACCATGCTGACGGACGGTGGCAGCATCGTGCATCCGACCTTCGCCAAGGCCGCGCAAAAGCCATATGTGGAGCCGGCGGCCATTCCGGCCACCACGATGGTCGCCGATGCAGGGACTGCGCCCAGGCGCGGCGCCGCGAAGAATGCCACGGCTCCGAAAAAGACCGCTGCTCCGAAACGGAAGCCGGCCAGCAAGTCCGCCAAGGATGAGGGGATCGCCTGATGGATGCCTTGCAGAAAGCTCTCGACCAACTCGATCAGGCATCTGCCGCCGTGCGGCTCGCCATTCAGGATCTGGCCAATGGCAATGGCGCCACCGAGGCCGCAGGCAATGCCGCGCACGCGCTTTCGGGCGGCGCGATCGATCCTTTCGTTTTCCGCCTCGCCATTTTCGTGCTGGCGATCTTCGTTGGCTATTATGTGGTCTGGTCCGTCACGCCGGCGCTGCATACACCGCTGATGGCTGTCACCAACGCCATTTCCTCGGTGATTGTCGTCGGCGCGCTTCTGGCGGTCGGAATTTCGGCCACAGGAGCGGCCACCGGCTTCGGTTTCATCGCCTTGACGCTCGCTTCGGTGAATATCTTCGGTGGGTTCCTCGTCACCCAGCGCATGCTGGCCATGTACAAGAAGAAGGACAAGTGACGTGTCGGTGAACCTCGCTTCCTTCTTCTACCTCATCTCCGGCATTCTGTTCATTCTGGCGCTGCGCGGCCTGTCGCATCCCACCACCAGCCGCAAGGGCAATGTCTACGGCATGGTCGGAATGGGTATCGCCATTCTCACCACACTGGCGTTGGCCGTTCCCTCGGCCGGCGGCTTCGGCCTGATCGTGCTTGGACTGGCCATTGGCGGCGGCATCGGCGCCTATATCGCGCGCCGTATCGCCATGACGGCGATGCCGCAACTCGTCGCGGCGTTCCATTCGCTGGTCGGCTTCGCCGCTGTGATGGTGGCTGCCGCGGCTCTCTATGCGCCGGAAAGCTTCGGCATCGGCTCGCCAGGCGCCATTCATGGGCAGGCATTGGTGGAACTGAGCCTGGGCGTTGCCATCGGCGCCATCACCTTCACCGGTTCGGTCATCGCTTTCTTGAAGCTCGACGGCCGCATGTCCGGCAAGCCGATCCTGCTGCCGGCCCGCCATCTGGTGAACATTGCGCTGGGCGTTGCGCTTGTCGTGCTCGTCATTGCGCTGGTCGGCACCGAATCCAAGGCGGTCTTCTGGTTGATCGTGCTTCTGTCGCTGGCGCTCGGCGTCCTGCTCATCGTGCCGATCGGCGGCGCCGACATGCCGGTCGTCATCTCCATGCTGAATTCCTATTCCGGCTGGGCGGCGGCGGCGCTTGGCTTCACGCTCGGCAATCTGGCGCTCATCATTACCGGCGCGTTGGTCGGCTCGTCAGGTGCGATCCTGTCCTACATCATGTGCAAGGGCATGAACCGCTCGTTCATTTCCGTCATCCTTGGTGGCTTCGGCGGCGATACGGCGAGTGCGTCCGCCGACGATGGCGTCGAGCGCACCGTCAAGCAGGGCTCTGCCGACGATGCCGCCTATCTGATGATGAACGCGCAGAAGGTCATCATCGTGCCGGGTTACGGCATGGCGGTGGCCCAGGCACAGCATGCCCTGCGCGAGATGGCCGACCGCCTGAAGGCAAATGGCGTCGAGGTGAAATACGCCATTCATCCTGTCGCCGGTCGCATGCCTGGCCACATGAACGTGCTGCTTGCCGAAGCCAATGTTCCGTATGACGAAGTGTTCGAACTGGAGGATATCAACTCCGAGTTCGCGCAGGCCGATGTCGCCTATGTCATCGGCGCCAACGACGTCACCAATCCGGCGGCCCGTGACGACAAGTCATCGCCTATCTACGGCATGCCGATTCTGGAGGTCGACAAGGCGCGCACCTGTCTGTTCGTCAAGCGTTCGCTCGGCTCCGGCTATGCCGGAATCGACAACACGTTGTTCTACAAGGACGGCACCATGATGCTGCTCGGCGATGCAAAGAAGATGACCGAGGATATCGTCAAGGCTTTCGATCACTGAGTTTTCAGGTCCGTGCGCCCTATGAGCCGGCGTCTGCTACAGGCGTCCACAGCACCTCATCGATGCGAGCGGCACCAACCGCCAACATGACCAGCCGGTCGAATCCGAGCGCGACGCCGCTCGCATCCGGCATGATGGCAAGGGCTGCGAGAAAGTCTTCGTCGATCGGATAGCGCTCGCCATAGATGCGCTCTTTCTCGTCCATCTCGGCGATGAAACGCCGGCGCTGCTCGGCCGGGTCGGTGAGTTCGCCGAAGCCGTTGGCCAACTCCACGCCGCAACAATAAAGCTCGAAGCGCTCGGCAACGCGCGCATCATGCGGCGCTGGCCGAGCCAGTGATGCTTCGGCAACAGGATATTCGCACAGGAAAGTCGGACGCCCGAAGCCGAGTGTCGGCTCGATGCGCTCCACCATCACGCGGCTGTAGAGATCGGCCCATGTGTCGTCCGGCACGGTGCGGATGCCCACGCTTTCCACCGCCGCGAGCAGGCCAGCACGGTCGGTGCTGCCGTCGGGTGAGACGGTGGCCAGAAGGTCGATCCCGGCATGACGGTCGAACGCTTCCGCCACGGTCAGCCGCTCCGGTTCGGCAAAAGGATCGGCCTCGCCCTTGCGGAAGCTGAAATGTTTGGTGCCGGCCTGTTTCGCCGCCAGCGCCAGCAACGCCGCGCAATCGTCCATCAGGGCTTCGTACGGTTTGCCGACGCGATACCATTCCAGCATGGTGAATTCGGGATGATGCAGCGGTCCGCGCTCGCGGTTGCGCCACACAGCGCCGAAATTGAAGATGCGCCGCTCGCCAGCCGCCAGCAGCTTCTTGCAGGCGAATTCCGGCGAGGTGTGCAGATAAAGCGGCGCCGTTGTCGCATCGGGGCGGATCGCCGTGGTGGCAAATGCCGAGAGGTGGGTTTCGTTGCCTGGCGACACCTGCAATGCCGCCGTGCTCACCTCGATGAAATCGCGCTCGGCGAAGAAGGAACGGCTCGCGGCAGCAATGCGGTTGCGTGCGAGCAGGCGCGGCCGGCGGTCAGCATGGACATGCGGTGTCCACCATGGAGAGGCTTCGATCATGATCGGTCGATCTTCAAATTAGCGCGGCGGGTGGCGATGAGCGCTTGAATAGGGTAAAGCGCGGCAACGGCTCTTTGAACAACAGGAAGAAATAAGTGAAAGTCATTGCCAGTTCTCTCCGCAAGGGCAATGTCGTCGAGAAGGACGGCAAGCTTTATGTGATCCTCGTTGCCGAAAATATTCATCCTGGCAAGGGCACGCCGGTGACCCAGCTCGATATGCGCCGCATTTCCGACGGGGTGAAAGTCTCGGAGCGCTACCGCACCACCGAACAGGTCGAAAGGGCGCATGTCGAGGATCGCGAACATACCTTCCTCTACAGCGACGGCGAAGGCTTCCATTTCATGAACCCGGAAACCTACGACCAGATAGCCGTCTCCACCGACGTCGTCGGCGATCAGGCGCCCTATCTGCAGGAAGGCATGGCCGTCGATCTCTCGGTTCACGAAGGCGTCGGCATCGCGTTGGTCCTGCCGCAGCGTGCCGTCTTCGAGGTTGTGGAAACCGAACCGACCACCAAGGGCCAGACCGCATCTTCGTCCTACAAACCCGCCGTTCTGTCGAATGGCGTCAAGACCACAGTGCCGCCGCATATTGCCGTCGGCACCCGTGTCGTGGTGATGACGGCCGATGGCGCTTATGTCGAGCGCGCCAAGGACTGATCTGGCGGCCCCCATGTTCGCTCGCACTGCAATAGTGGAGCTGATCAGATATCCAGATTGGCGACCGACAGGGCGTTTTCCTGGATGAATTCGCGCCGGGGTTCGACCTCGTCGCCCATCAGCCGCGAGAACAGCGCGTCGGCATTGGTCGCGTCGTTGACCTTGACCTGAAGCAGAGAGCGCACATTCGGGTCCAGCGTCGTCTCCCAAAGCTGTTCGGCGTTCATCTCGCCCAGCCCTTTGTAGCGCTGCATGGTCAAGCCCTTGCGGCCTGCGGCAAAGACCGCGTCGAGCAGGTTGAGCGGGCCGGAAATCGTTTCCGAACTTTCCTTGCGGCGCAGCGTCGGCGGCTGGCGATAAATCTCGTCGAGGCGAGTTGCAAGGCGGTCGATCTGGCGCGCATCGGCGGAATTGATCAGAGCCATGTCGAGATGCGCGGTTTCCTTGACGCCGCGCACCGTACGCTCGAACACATAGCCGCCTGGCCCTTCGTTGGAGGTCGCGGTGCGGCCGTGCCAGCCGCGCTCGGTATCCTCGGCGATAAGGTCGAGACGATGTGCGATGGCCTCGGCCATTTGATTGGCGCGGCCAAGATCGTTGAAGATGTCGGGATTGAGCCCGCCGGCGATTGCCGCCTGCTCGACAACGGCGCGGTTGTAGCGCGTGTGCAACCCATTGACGAGAAGGCGAATGGCAAGCGCATCGTCCACGGCCTGATGGAGGTCGCGGCCAACACGCACTTCGCCCGAGGCCAGTACCAGAGAGGCCTCCTCCAGCCCTGACTGGATAAGAAATTCCTCGAAGGCGCTTTCGTCCTTGAGATATTGCGCGCTCTTGCCGCGCGAAACCTTATAGAGCGGCGGCTGGGCGATATAGAGGTGGCCGCGCTCGATCAGTTCCGGCATCTGCCTGAAGAAAAAGGTGAGCAGCAAGGTGCGGATATGGGCGCCGTCCACGTCGGCGTCGGTCATAATGATGATCTTGTGATAGCGCAGCTTGTCGGCGTCGAATTCGTCCTTGCCGATCGATGTGCCGAGAGCGGTGATCAGCGTGCCGATCATGTCCGACGACAGCATGCGGTCGAAGCGCGCGCGCTCGACATTGAGGATCTTGCCGCGCAGCGGCAGGATCGCCTGGTTCTGGCGCGAGCGGCCGCCCTTGGCCGAGCCGCCGGCCGAATCACCCTCGACGATGAAGATTTCGGATTTGGCCGGATCGCGTTCCTGGCAGTCGGCGAGCTTGCCGGGCAGCGAGGTGATGTCGAGCACGCCCTTGCGGCGGGTAAGCTCGCGCGCCTTGCGCGCGGCCTCGCGCGCGGCTGCCGCCTCGACCACCTTGCCGATCAATGTCTTGGCTTCGTTCGGATGTTCTTCCAGCCAGGTGCCCAACGCCTCATTGACGAGGCTTTCGACCACCGGACGCACTTCCGAGGAAACCAGCTTGTCCTTGGTCTGGGAAGAAAATTTCGGGTCGGGAACCTTGACCGAAAGCACGGCGGTCAGCCCTTCGCGGCAATCGTCGCCGGTCAGACTCACCTTTTCCCTCTTGGTCAGGCCGGACGTCTCCGCATAGCCCGTCACCTGCCGGGTCAGCGCGCCGCGAAAACCGGCCAGATGCGTGCCGCCGTCGCGCTGCGGAATGTTGTTGGTGAAGGCCAGCACGTTCTCATGGTAGCTGTCGTTCCACCACATCGCCACCTCGACGGTAATGCCGTCACGTTCGTTGCGAATGGAAATCGGCTTTTCGATAAGTGGCTTCTTGGCACGGTCCAGATATTTGACGAACTCCTCCAGCCCGCCATCATAGTGCAGTTCCTGCTGCTTGATGTCGGCATGGCGCTTGTCGGTCAAAAGAATCCGCACGCCCGAATTCAGGAAGGCGAGTTCGCGCAACCGGTGCTCAAGCGTCTCATAGTCGAATTCGACCATGGTGAAGGTTTCGGGCGAGGGCAGGAAGGAAACCTCGGTGCCCGTCTCCTCGCCAGCGTCGCCGACATCCTTTAGCGGTGCATCGGCAACGCCATTGGTAAAGCTGATCTCGTGGATGCGGCCCTTGCGGCGGATCTTGAGCTTGAGCCATACCGAAAGCGCGTTCACCACGGAAACGCCGACGCCGTGCAGACCGCCGGAAACCTTGTAGGAATTCTGGTCGAACTTTCCACCGGCATGAAGCTGGGTCATGATGACCTCGGCCGCCGAAATGCCTTCGGAGGGGTGAATATCGGTCGGGATGCCGCGGCCATTATCCGTCACCGAGCATGAACCGTCGGCATTCAGCGTCACCGTCACCAGGTCGGCATAACCGGCCAGCGCCTCGTCGATGGCGTTGTCCACGGCCTCATAGACCATGTGATGCAGGCCGGAACCATCGTCGGTGTCGCCGATATACATGCCGGGCCGTTTACGGACGGCATCCAACCCCTTCAAAACCTTGATGGAATCGGCGCCATACTCGGCCTGTGCGCTGTTGGCGCTGTCGGACTGATCGCTCATGAAAACCTGTCTTCTCGAAGCCGCTTGCGCCATGCGAAGGAAATCCCCGAATCGCATGGCCGGATAGCTCTAGATATAGGCTTTCAGCGCCGATTTTCCAAGTTTTGCAAACCTTTGGCCACAGTTTCCGGCGTGTCGCGCTTATTTGGCGGCACCGCGCAGCGGCTTCAGCGCCTCGCTCCAGCGGGCGAGTTCGTCCAGCATCGCTTTCGCGCTGTTCTCGACTTGCTCCCCGGCCGTAAAGGCGCGGTTTTCATCGAGTGAATTCTGGTAGAAGGGCAAGGCGACCGCTTCGGGGATGGGCATGATCTTGAGTGTCGTTAGTTGCGGTTTCAGTGACTGCACAGAGCGCAGACCGGCCGAGATGCCGCCATAGCTGAAGAAGCCGGCCGGCTTGTACTGCCATTCCCGCACTAGATAATCGACGGCATTCACCACCGCGGGCGGCGCGAAATAGTTATATTCAGGCAGGACGAAGATGAAGGCGTCGGCCGCATCGACCTCCCTCGACCACCTTTTGGTGTGCTCATGCTCGTACTGGCCAAGGCGCGGGTGGCGCGGTTCGTCGAGAACCGGCAGGTCGAAATCTGCCAGATCTGTCATCACCGGTTCGAACTTGTCGTGCGTGCGCGCAAAATCCGCGATCCACTGGGCGAAAACGGGCGCGATGCGGCCGGGGCGCGTGCTGCCGACAATGATGCTGAGCCGATGCTTCAAGGCAAAACTCCTGATGGTTGGCGGTATCTGTTGGTGACTGTCATTTATGGTGGATGGCCTCGTCGGGCAAGCGGGCACCTTTTGGTAACTCATCGGTCACATGGACGTTGCCTTGCCTGCCCCCTACATTGGTCGCATATCGGAGTACGCCATGGACGCCCGACCCGCTCCCTTCGTTCCGCCTGCGCCGAAGCCGCGTACCAAGCCGCCTTCGACGCTGGAGATGATGCGCATCGTTTATCGCAATCCGCTCGAATTATGGGGCGAGCCTTCCTACAACGAGCCGTGGATTTCGGTGACGGGTATCGGCGGGCCGCTGGTCATCGCTAACGATCCGGGCCTTATCCGTCATGTGCTGGTCGATAATGCGAAAAACTACAGGATGGCGACGGTGCGCCAGAAAATCCTGCGCCCGATCCTGCGCGACGGCCTGCTGACGGCGGAAGGCGAGGTGTGGAAGCGTTCGCGCAAGGCGATGGCGCCGGTGTTCACGCCGCGCCACATTTTCGGCTTCGCACAGCCGATGCTGCACCGCTCGCTGGCATTCGCGGACCGCTACGCCGATGGCATGATCTCGGACATCGCCCGCGACATGACCACGCTGACCTATGAGATTTTGGCTGAAACACTGTTTTCCGGTGAGATCGCCGGCGAGCCGGGCAGTTTCGAGACGCAGATCGATCGCCTGTTCGAGACAATGGGGCGGGTCGATCCACTTGATCTTTTACGTGCGCCGGATTGGCTGCCGCGCATCACCCGCATTCGCGGCGCCAAGACCATGGCCTATTTCCGCGCCATCGTCGCCGACACGATGAAGATGCGGGTCGAGCGGTTGAAACGTGATCCCGATGGCGCGCCGCAGGATTTTTTGACGCTGCTCCTGCGCGCCGAAGGGCCGGGCGGCCTGACGCGCGCCGAGATCGAAGACAACATCATCACCTTCATCGGCGCCGGCCATGAAACCACGGCCCGCGCGCTGGGCTGGATGCTCTATTGCCTGGCCGAAGCGCCGTGGGAGCGCGAACCGGTCGAGCATGAGATCGACGCGGTTGTGGCGGGCGAGCCCGATCCGGCGAAATGGGTCGACATGATGCCGCTGACCCGCGCCGCCTTCGAGGAGACGCTCAGGCTCTATCCGCCTGCACCGTCGATCAATCGGGAGCCGATCGAGCCGGAGTATTACAAGGACCTTTATATTCCGCCGAAGGCGGCGGTTCTGGTCATGCCCTGGGTCGTGCATCGCCATCGCAAACTGTGGGACAAGCCGGATGCCTTCATGCCGGAACGTTTCCACCCCGGCAATCGCGAGACAGTCGGGCGTTTCCAGTACCTGCCATTCGGCGCGGGTCCGCGCGTGTGCATCGGCGCCAGCTTCGCCATGCAAGAGGCGATGATCGCGCTGGCGGTGCTGATGTCGCGCTTCCGTTTTGACACGGTGGCCGAGACAAAGCCATGGCCGGTGCAGAAACTGACCACGCAGCCGGAAGGAGGCCTGCCGATGCGGGTGACGAGGCGATGAGCAAACGGGTCTGTCGAGTCCTCATTACCGGGCGCGTGCAAGGCGTGAGTTTCCGCTTGTGGACACTGCGCGAAGCCGAGCGGCTTGGCCTCGACGGCTGGGTGCGCAACGAGCCGGACGGCTCGGTCACGGCGCTGATCGCCGGATCGGATGGCGCTGTTGCACTGATGCTGGAGCGGTTTTGGCAAGGGCCGGCCGGGGCGGTGGTGGCCGATGTCAGGACGGAAGCGGCTGACATTGCCGCTACGCCGACCGGATTCCGCATTACCGGCTAGGCGCGCCGGGTTTCGGCGCGAAAGCCCTATTCCTTGACGAAGGGCTTGACCTCGCCCTTCAGCTTGATGGTCAGCGGCTGGCCGTAACGATCCTTGGATTTCGGCGTCGCGACGCGGATCCAGCCTTCGCTTACGCAATATTCATTGACGTCCTCTCGCTCCTTACCGTTGAACAGAATGCCGACCCCGCGCTCCAGCGCCTCGGCATTGTAGAACGGGCTGCGCTCGTCGACGCTCATTCTGTCGGGAAGGGTCATTTTCGGTCTCCTGAAGCGGTGCGGTCGATACCGGCCAGCCGCGATAGCCGCCAGCGGTGGTGGTTTCAAGCCCGCAAGCGTCGATTTCAGTTCCGTCCCTGAAAAACATTCTCGACATGCACCGGCCAGCGCCACGGCAGCACCGCCACCATGTCGAAGCGCACCGAGAGCCGGCTGTAATCCGGCTGGCGCGACAGCCAAAGATCGGCAGCGCCTTCGATGCGCCGCTCGGAACCGGGGGCAATCGCCTCCATGGCTTCCTTCAGCGTCTTGCGGGCCTTGACCTCGACGACCACCATCAGATCGCCGCGCCGCGCGATCAGATCGATCTCGCCGAGCCTGGTGCGGTGGCGGCGGGCAAGAATGCGATAACCCTTCAGCATCAGCGCCATGGCCGCCAGCCATTCGCTGCGGTGACCGCGCCGGTAGGATTTGCGCCGCTTTGCCGTGAAAGTATCAGCCACCGCCCTCGGCCTTCAATTCCAGCAGCCGGCGATAAAGCGCCTGCTTTTGCCCGCCGGTCATTCTTGCCGCTTCGCCGGCGGCCTTCGATGCCGGCATTTCAGTGGCAAGCGACAGCAGCAGGCGATCGATATCGTTGGCCTCGACCGGTTGGTCCTCGGGCGGACCGATGCAGATGACGATTTCGCCTTTCGGTGGACCGCTTTCCTCATAGTGGGAAGCAAGTTCGGCAAGTGTGCCGGTGCGCATTTCCTCGAATGTCTTGGTGAGTTCGCGTCCCACCGCAGCCTTGCGACCTCCGCCCAATGTCTCGGCCATGGCAGCGAGAGCTTCGGGTAAGCGGCGTGGCGATTCGAAGAAGATCAGCGTTGCCGGCACCACTTTTAGGCTCTCCAGCCGGCTGGAGCGCTGCCCTGCCTTGACGGGCAGGAAGCCGGCGAACAGGAAGGTATCGGAAGGCAGGCCGGATGCGGTCAGCGCGGCAAGCGGGGCCGATGGGCCGGGTATTGGCACCACGCGAATGCCGCGCTCCAGCGCCTCGCCGACCAGCCGATAACCGGGGTCGGACACCAAAGGCGTGCCGGCATCGGAAATCAGCGCCACGCTCTGCCCGGCTTCCAGCGCCGCGATCAGTTTCGGCCCGGCCTGCGCGGCGTTGTGCTCATGATAGGCAGTGGTGCGGCGGCGTATGCCGTAGCGCTCCAGAAGCACGCGGGACACGCGCGTGTCTTCGCAGGCCAGAATGTCGGCGGCAGCCAGCGTCTGAAGCGCACGCAGGGTGATGTCGGCAAGGTTGCCTATCGGTGTCGCCACCAGATAAAGCGCCGGTTCGAGTGGCGATGCCGTGATTTCGGCCTGGCCGATGACAAAGCTGTGTCTGGTTGTTCCGGCGGTCACGCTCACACCCTCGCTTCGCCTATCGTGCCAGATCGGCCACCACCGCGTCGAGCACGATCATTCCGGCCGGCGTTGCGCGCAAATGCGAATTGCCGATCGGCGCAATCAGCCCTTCATCCTGGAGGATTGAAAGTCGGGCTGCGGGAAGACTTTTGCCTGAAAGCTGTTCGTAGCGGGCCAGATCGATACCCTCGGCCAGACGCAGCCCCATCAGCAGGAATTCGTCGGCTTCTTCCGAGCGCGTCAGCACCTCGCCGTCGACAACGCCATGCCCCTGAGCCTCGACCAGTTCGGCCCAACGCTCCGGCAGCTTTTCCGCAATCGTGACGACGCGGCGGCCATCTTCGACAAAACGGCCATGCGCACCCGGCCCGACACCGACATATTCGCCATAGCGCCAATAGGTCAGGTTGTGCCGGCTTTCGGCACCCGGCCGGGCGTGGTTGGAGATTTCGTAGGCCGGCAGGCCATGCGCGGCGGTGATTTCCTGCGTGAGTTGGTAGAGATCGGCGGCGCGATCCGGATCGGGGATGGTGAATTTCTTCGCTCTGTGCAGCGCCGCAAAGGGGGTGCCATCCTCGATGGTGAGTTGGTAGAGCGAAAGGTGATCGGCAGCATGGCCGATGGCCTGCTCCAGTTCCGCCGCCCAGCTTTCCAGCGTCTGGCCGGGTCGTGCATAGATCAGGTCGAAGGAGAGCCGCGGAAAGATTTCGCGCGCCAGCCCGATCGCGTGCAGCGCCTCCGAAACATTGTGCAGCCGGCCGAGGAATTTCAGGTCGCTGTCGTTCAGCGCCTGCACACCCAGCGAAATACGGTTGACGCCGGCGGCGCGATAGCCGCGAAAGCGTTCGGCCTCGACGGAGGAGGGATTGGCCTCCAGCGTCACCTCGATGCCGGCCGGCACGGTCCAGTTTTGTGAGATGGTCTCGAGAACCGCGCCGACTGTTTCAGGCTTCATCAGCGACGGCGTGCCGCCGCCAAGGAAGATCGACGTCACCTCGCGCGGCCCGGTGCGCTGGCGCATCGTGGCCAATTCGGTAGCGAAGGCGCGTGCAAAGCGTTCCTGATCGACCGGCTGGTGGCGGACGTGGCTGTTGAAGTCGCAATAGGGGCATTTGGCCGCGCAGAACGGCCAGTGGACATAGACCCCGAAGCCGGGCGCGCGGTCGGGGTTCACGCGACCTCCAGCCGTGCCTCGGCGAATTTCTTGAAGGCGCGGGCGCGGTGCGACAGTGCTTTTTCGTCGCCCGGCTTCCAGCCATGCTTTTCCTCGGTCGTCATTTCGCCGAAGGTCTTGTCATAACCGTCCGGCTGGAAAACGGGGTCGTATCCGAATCCGACGTCGCCGCGTGGCGGCCATACAAGCCGGCCCTCCGTCTCGCCACGGTAATATTCGGCCTGCCCGTCCGGGAAAGCCAGGCAGATGACGGCGACGAAGCGGCCGCCGCGCTGTTCGGGTTCGGTCGCGCCCACCTTTTGCATCGCCACTTCGGTGCGCTGCATGGCCATGGCGAAGTCGCGCGTGCCGTCCTCTTTTTCCGCCCAGTTGGCGGTATAGACTCCCGGCGCCCCGTCGAGCGCATCGACGCACAGGCCGGAATCGTCGGAAAATGCCGGCAGGCCGGTGGCCTTGGCGGCAGCGAAAGCCTTGATATAGGCGTTTTCCTCGAAGGTCGTGCCAGTCTCGTCCGGTTCGGGCAGGCCGTAATCCTTGGCCGATTTGGCCGTAAAACCGAACGGCGCGATCAATCCAGCGAACTCGTACAATTTGCCGGCATTGTGGCTGGCGACGACGATTTCTTTTCCGTTCAATGCGTGCATGAAGCTCTCTTAGTTCTTGACCCAGATACGCGGTTCGGCGAATTCGAGTGAATTGCCAGCCGGATCGCGGAAGTAGATTGAGCGGCCGCCACTTGCCTCTCCGGCTTTGGGAGGCCATTCGAAATCAGCCTCCACGATTACGCCTTTCGCCTCCAGCACTGTCTTCCAGCGCTCGATTTCGTCGGCACTGGCTGCAAAGCACAGATGGCCCTGGCCGGTCGTGCCGTGCGGTGGCACCGGCAGCTTTGCCCCGGCAGCCGGCGGCTTTCTTGTCGCTTCGGCGTTGAACAGCAAAAGCACCCCTTGCCCGCAGCGGAAGAACACATGCCGGTCTTCCACCTTGGCAATGCATTCCAATCCCAGGACGTCGGCGTAAAAGGCTTCCGCCGCCGCGAGATCGGTGACGTAGAGTGCCGATTCAAGAATGGATGAGGGTTGCATATGCCGGCGGCGCCTTATCCCACCGCCATTTTTTGCAGGTCCACCAACCGCGAAATGCCTTTCTTGGCCAATCCCATCAGCGCGGCGAATTGCTCCTCCGAGAACGGCTCGCCCTCGGCCGTGCCCTGGATCTCGACGATGCCGCTCTTGCCGGTCATGACGAAATTGGCGTCGGTGCCGGCGGACGAATCTTCGAGGTAATCGAGGTCGATCACCGGCTGGCCGTCGTAGATGCCGCAGGAAATCGCCGCGACATGATCTTTCAGCACTTTCGGCAGGCTGACCATCTGCCGCGCCTCCATCCAGCGCAGGCAGTCGTAAAGTGCTACCCATCCACCGGTAATCGAAGCCGTGCGGGTGCCGCCATCCGCCTGGATGACGTCGCAATCGACGGTGATCTGCCGTTCGCCAAGCGCCTGGAGATCGACAACCGCCCTGAGCGAGCGCCCGATAAGGCGCTGGATTTCCAGCGTGCGACCGCCCTGCTTGCCGGACGAGGCTTCCCGGCGCATGCGCTCGCCGGTCGAGCGCGGCAGCATGCCATATTCGGCCGTTACCCAGCCCTTGCCGGAATTGCGCATCCAGCCCGGCACCTTTTCTTCGAGGCTGGCGGTACACAGAACATGCGTATCGCCGAACTTGACGAGGCAGGACCCTTCCGCATGTTTCGATATGCCGCGTTCAAAGGCTATGGCGCGCATTTCATCGGGCTGGCGTTTGGACGGTCGCATGGGAACTCCGGAAAGGGGAAACTGCCGCGGCTTTTAGCCCTCGGTGCGGCGGAGCGCAAAGAAAAAGCGGCGCGATCATGCCGAAGCAGCGACAAGACTCTTTGCCTTGTCATTGCCTGTGGAGGTTTTATATCTTGCAGGCCACCATGAACACGCCAATCAAAGACCCGACCCTGCAGTCGCTCGATGCGCGCTCGCGCGACATCTTCAGGCGCATTGTCGATTCCTTTTTGCGCGACGGCGAGCCGGTCGGCTCACGTTCGCTGTCGCGCGTCTTGCCGTCCTCGCTCTCGCCGGCGACCATTCGCAATGTCATGAGCGATCTTGAGCATCTCGGCCTGATCTATGCGCCGCATATTTCCGCCGGACGCCTGCCGACGCAGGCAGGCCTGCGCTTTTTCGTCGATGCCTTCATGGAACTCGGCGACCTGACGGAAGAGGAGCGCCGCTCCATCGATACGCAAATCAAGGCCTCTGGCGAGGGCGCGTCGTTCGAACATCTACTGACCGAGGCCAGCCAGATGCTTTCGGGCATGTCGCGCGGTGCCGGCCTTGTGCTGGCGACCAAGCATGAGGCGGCGCTGAAGCATATCGAGTTCATCCAACTGGAGCCCACCAAGGCGCTCGTCGTCATGGTTTCACAGGGCGGTGACGTGGAAAACCGCGTCATCGACCTTCCGGCCGGCATCACGCTTTCGCAGCTTCACGAAGCGTCCAATTTTCTCAATGCCCATATTCGCGGCCGTACGCTGCCGGAAGCCCGTATCGAGATCGGTCGGTTGAAGGAAGAGACGCGCGCCGCACTCGATACGCTGTCGCAGCAACTGGTCGAGAAGGGCCTGGCACTGTGGGTTGGGACGGAAAGCGACCAACCGGCACGGCTGATTGTGCGCGGCCACGCCAATCTCCTGGAAAACGTCACTGCACAGGCCGATATCGAGCTTTTGAAGCGGCTGTTCGAGGATATGGAAACGCAGGATGGATTGATCCAGCTTCTCGACCTTGCCGAACAGGGTTCGGGCGTTCGCATCTTCATCGGCTCGGAGAACAAGCTGTTTTCGCTGTCGGGCTCCTCGCTGGTTGTGGCGCCCTATCGCGACAAGGAAGCACGCGTCATCGGCGCGCTTGGCGTGATCGGCCCGACGCGCCTGAATTATGCCCGCATCGTGCCGATGGTGGACTATACGGCGCAGCTTATTTCGCGCATGCTGCGCTAAGTGCCCGCTTTTGCGGTGTTGCGGCATGGTGATTGGCTGGAGGGTGAGTTGGCGTTGGAAGCGATCAAGGCCGAAATCGGGTTGCTGTTCCAGGAGATGGTCAACCAGCCCGAGGACGCGCACCAGATTCAGGAGCAACTGCGCGAGAAACTGGCGGAACTGCGGGCCATGGGCATGCCGCTTCCCGCCGACCTTGTCGAACTGGAGCAGCGGCTTGATGAGGATTTCGGCGTCAGCAAGGCTTGAGTTGAGCGTATCCGGCAATGCGGGTTTTCACTGGCCCGCCCCTTAGGCTATCCTCGTTGCGCGGCCGGTCCGGCCCGAGATTCTGCGATCCATTCACGGGAGCCATTATCCATGAGTAAGACCGTTCCAGCGCGCGCTCCCGGCCGTGGCCGCATCTTCAACTCGATCACCGAGACGATCGGCGATACACCCTTGGTGCGGCTGGACCGCTATGCCGCGGAAAAAGGCATCGTCGCTACGCTGCTGGCCAAGCTGGAGTTTTTTAATCCCATCGCCTCGGTCAAGGACCGTATCGGCGTGGCGATGATCGAGGCATTGGAGGCTGAAGGCCGGATCACGCCCGGCAAATCGACACTGATCGAGCCGACCTCCGGCAATACGGGCATCGCGCTGGCATTCGCTGCCGCGGCCAAGGGCTACAAACTGATCCTGACCATGCCGGAAACCATGTCGGTTGAGCGGCGCAAGATGCTGACCCTGCTCGGCGCCGAACTGGTGCTGACCGACGGTGCCAAGGGCATGAACGGCGCCATCGCCAAGGCGGATGAACTGGCCAAAACGCTGCCGGATGCGGTTATCCCGCAGCAATTCGAGAACCCGGCCAATCCCGATATTCACCGCCGCACCACCGCCGAGGAAATCTGGAACGATACGGATGGTGCGATTGACATCGTCGTTGCCGGCATCGGCACGGGCGGCACCATTACAGGCGTCGGCCAGGTGCTGAAAAAACGCAAGCCGACGGTGAAGATCGTCGGCGTCGAGCCGACGGCCTCGGCGGTGCTGTCCGGCGGCCAGCCCGGTCCACACAAAATCCAAGGGCTTGGTGCCGGTTTCGCGCCCAAAATCCTCGACACCAAGGTCTATGACGAGATCGTTACAGTCTCCAACGAGGATGCTGTCGCCAATGCCCGGCTGGTCGCTCGGCTTGAAGGCGTGCCGGTCGGCATTTCGTCCGGTGCCGCCTTGCAGGCCGCGGCAATTGTCGGCGCCCGGCCGGAGAGTGCCGGCAAGTCGATGGTGGTGATCATTCCCTCCTTCGCCGAGCGTTATCTCTCGACCGTTCTGTTCGACGGGCTGGGCGGATAGTCGGACATACCGCTCGATCAAACCGGACCTGCCCTTGCCGCAGCGTTTTGCGGGTTGGCATTTCGCTTTCACCGATTAAACTCGCCCGTCCGTGCGAAAAGGGGGGCGCCCGGCATCTTTCGCATTTGCATAAGGGAGGACCACATGTTCCATTTCAGAAACAAGTTGATTGCAACCGGCGTTGCCGCGCTTGTTGCCGGCGCCGGCACGGTGACGGCGTCCGCGCAGGAATTCATCAACGTACTGACCGGCGGTACGAGCGGGGTCTATTATCCGCTCGGCGTGGCGCTGTCGGAAATCTATTCCAAGAATATCGAAGGCGCCCGTGTTCAGGTGCAGGCAACCAAGGCCTCGGTGGAAAATCTGAACCTGCTCCAGCAGGGCAAGGGCGAGATCGCCTTTGCGCTGGGCGATTCGGTGAAGTTCGCTGCCGAAGGCAACACCGAAGCGGGGTTCCCCGGCAAGCTCGACAAATTGCGCGGCATCGCCGCCATCTATCCGAATTATATCCAGATCGTCGCCAGCAAGGATTCCGGCATCAAGACGCTCGCCGACCTCAAGGGCAAGAGCCTTTCGGTCGGTGCCCCGAAATCCGGCACCGAGCTTAATGCCCGCGCCATTCTGGCCGCGGCCGGCATGAAATACGAGGATCTCGGCAAGGTCGAATATCTGCCTTTTGCCGAATCGGTCGAACTGATGAAGAACCGCCAGATCGACGCCACGCTGCAATCGTCCGGGCTGGGCGTTGCCTCGATCCGTGATCTTTCCACATCTATACCGATCAATGTCGTTGCCGTGCCGGCGGATGTGGTGGCCAAGATCGGCGCACCCTATGTTGCCGCCACTATTCCGGCCGGGACCTATGAAGGCCAGACGGAGGATGTCTCGACCGCGGCTGTCGGCAATTTCCTCGTCTCCCACAGCGGCGTGTCCGACGAGACGGCCTATCAGATGACGAAGCTTCTGTTCGAACATCTCGACCAGCTTGTCGCCGCCCATTCCGCCGCCAAGGGCATCGACCCCGCCAAGGCTTTGGACGGCATGCCGATCCCGCTGCATCCGGGCGCGGAGCGCTATTACAAGGAAGCCGGGATTATCAAGTAGCCCGCATACCAAAAGAGCGCGGCATCATTGCGGGGCGTCCGACCGGTCGCTTCGCTGGAATGTAGCCGACGGGAGAACCGACTTGAGCCAGACGACATCAGGCGGCGCTGACGGCGCCTCCACGATTCATATGCCCGTTGTCGAGGAGCAGACGGAGGGCCTGCCGCCCGGTTTCGGCGACGGCCTCGCCGGAAAACTGGCATTCCTGATCGCCGTCGCCTTCTCCGTTTTCCAGCTTTATACCGCGGCCTATGGCAATTTGCCGAGCCAGGTCGTGCGGGCCATGCATGTCGGCTTCCTGCTTCTGCTCGGCTTCGGCCTGCTCGCCAATCTGCGCATGACATCGAAGGCAGCCAAGGCCCTGTACTGGACCTTCGGCATGCTGGGCTTTGCCACCGGCATCTACCATTGGGTGCTTTACAACGAACTGATCATGCGCTCGGGCTTCCTGACCACGCCGGACCTGATCGTCGGCACGGTGCTGATCGTGCTGGTGTTCGAGGCGACGCGGAGGCTGATGGGCCTGCCGCTGGCCATCATCGCTTTCATCTTCCTTGGCTATTGCTTCATCGGCAACCATCTGCCGCCGCCCTTCATCCATCGCGGCTATGATTTTTCGCAGATCGTCGATGTTTTCGCCTATGGCGTCGAAGGCATTTACGGCACGCCAATCTATGTTTCCGCCGCTTATATCTTCATCTTCGTCGTCTTCGCCGCCTTCCTCGAACGCGCCGGCATGATCGCGCTGTTCAACGATTTCGCGCTGGGGCTGGTCGGCTCGTGGCGCGGCGGCCCGGCGCAGGTGTGTGTGCTGTCGTCGGCGCTGATGGGCACCATTTCCGGCTCCGGCGTCGCCAATGTCGTGGCATCCGGTCAGTTCACCATTCCGCTGATGAAGCGCTTCGGCTTCCGCTCGGCCTTTGCCGGCGCGGTGGAGGCGACCTCTTCGATGGGTGGCCAGATCATGCCGCCGGTGATGGGCGCGGTCGCCTTCATCATGGCCGAGACGCTGAACATCCCCTATGCCGCCGTGGTCAAGGCGGCGATCATCCCGGCGGTGCTCTATTTCGGCGCCTGTTTCTGGCAGGTCTATCTCGAGGCCGGCAAGGCTAATTTGCGCGGCATGGACAAGGCATCGCTGCCCAACCCGTGGGAGGCCGTGCGAAAACACTGGCCGCTCGTTCTGCCGCTCGCGGCGCTGGTCTATCTGCTGTTCGCCGGTTATACGCCGATCTTCGCCGGCACGATGGGGCTGGCGCTGACCATCGTGCTCATTCTCGGCACGCCGCTGGCCGCCCTGATCGGACCGCTGGCCTTTCGCGTCGTCTTCTGGATCGCGCTCGGCATTGCCGCTGCCTCTTTCGTGGAGTACGGCGTCGATATCCTGTCTCTGGTGATCGGCGCGTTGATCGTCGCCTGCCTGCTGTTCAAGGGCGGCCGCGAAACGCTGCAAATCTGCGTCGACTCGCTGGCGGAAGGCGCCAAGAATGCGCTACCCGTCGGCATCGCCTGCGCCATTGTCGGCATCGTCATCGGCACGCTGACGCTGACCGGCATCGCCTCTACCTTCATCGGCTGGATTATTTCCATCGGCGAGAACAATTTGTTCCTGTCGCTGATCCTGACCATGCTGACCTGCCTGGTGTTGGGCATGGGCATCCCGACCATCCCGAACTACATCATCACCTCCTCGCTGGCCGGCCCGGCGCTGCTGCATCTCGGCGTGCCGCTGGTGGTCAGCCACATGTTCGTGTTCTATTTCGGCATCATGGCGGACCTCACCCCGCCTGTGGCACTGGCGGCTTTTGCCGCGGCCCCCATGGCCAAGGAAAGCGGGCTGAAGATTGGCGTTCAGGCGAGCAAACTCGCCATTGCCGGCTTTGTCGTTCCGTTCATGGCTGTCTATACGCCGGCGCTGATGTTGCAGGATCCCGGCCCAATCGCGGCCGCCTATGGCTACCCGGTCGAGGTTTTCTACATCGTCGCCAAGGCCTGCATGGGTATCGTGCTTTGGGGTGCGGCGGCGGTCGGCTTTCTGGTGGCGCGGGCTGCGTGGTGGGAACGCCTGATCGCCTTTGCCGCGGGGCTGCTTCTGGTTCTGGCGCTGCCGCTTACCGACGAGGCGGGCTGGCTGCTGGCCTTTGCGTGGATCGGCTGGCACTGGTGGCGCGCGCGGCAGGCAGCGGCAATGGCGGCATGAGCATCTGCATCCTCGCCGCTGGCAAGGTCACGGTGCTGGCCGGAACCGTCTTCACGCTGGCCTGGACCCATTCGGTGGAAAAGACCCGCTGGGAAGAGCACTGGCAAGTGACGCCGGCGGGCCTCCAGGTGGTCGAGGCGCGCATCAAGGGATCGGGCGCCGGAATGGACCCGCCCGAAGGCTCGGTGCTCAAGGATGGCTGGTGGGTCTATGCGCCGAAGGTCAAGCCGCTGGACAAGCTGGTGCTCGCCGCCTCAGGGGCGACGGGCGAAGGCTGGACGCTCTGCACGTCAGATGGTTGCACGGTGCTCGGCAGCCGGGCGCAAGACCCGGCCGTGGTGACGGCGTGTGACGGTCGTGCTCAAGGCAAGGCTCATTGAACGCCGAGCCGCGGGTGTCGGCGCTGGCAGGCGGGGCCGGGACCACGCATGTAATAGCGCTCGGGACGGTAAGTCGGGGCGATGAATTCGCGGATGGCGGCAACGTAGCCGATAAGGTGCGTCAAGAAGTTCACGGCACTCAATCCCTGTCCCGTTCGGACCCCGCCCGAAGTGAGAATGACATTAGCGTCGAGCTGTGAATCTTCGGTGAACGCGATGTTAATCTTTGGGTCGAAATGCCCCGCTTCGTGGCGGGAATGCGGCTGATTCGCGGTCTTTCAGCGCCTTTTGCCGTCATTCTGAAAGCTGTTGCATTTCAGCAACTTGCGGCGCCTGCGGACGGGGAGGTTCTTTCCGCTTTCGCGGCATGGAACCTCGGCTTGCCCAACCCGTTCCTACCACGAACCCGAATCGTCTGGAGTTTGCCATGGCGCCGCGTCCTGCCTGGAAAGGATATCTGAAGCTGTCGCTGGTCACCTGCGCTGTGGAACTCACCAATGTCGTCAGCCATGCCGAAAAGGTTTCCTTCCGAATTCTCAACCGCGAGACGGGAAATCCGGTGAAGCGCATCTATATCGATGCCGAAACGGGCAAACCGCTCGACGATGGCGACGAGATCAAGGGTTATGAGGTCGATAAGGGCGAGTTCGTCCATATTGAAGAGGACGAGATCGATGCCGTTGCCATTGAATCCTCCAACATGATGAGCCTCGATGGCTTTGTCGACAAAGCTTCGATCCAGCAGATTTATCTCGACACGCCCTACTATCTGGCTCCCGCCGACAAGGTTTCGGAAGATGCCTTTGCCGTTATTCGCGAAGCGATGGCGGCAAAGAAGAAGGCGGGGCTGGCCCGTATCGTGCTCTACCGCCGCGAGCGGCCGGTGGTTATCGAACCGCTCGGCAAGGGCATGGTGCTCACCACGCTTCGCTACAACAACATCGTGCGTCAGCCAGACACCGTGTTCGACGACATAAAGGCGGTGAAAACCGATAGGGAGATGATCGATCTTGCCGAGCACATCATCGAGAAAAAGGCGACCAGGTTTGATCCATCCGAATTCGAGGACAAATATGACGAGGCACTGCTTGAGCTGATCCGCGCCAAGAAGGCCGGCAAGAAGGCGCCGAAAGCCAGGACGGCCGAAAAACCATCGAATGTCGTCAATCTGTTCGATGCACTGAAGAAGAGCCTGGCCGCCGACAATGACGCGGTAAAGGAAACGAAAGCGTCCAGGAAGAAGGCGCCGGCGGCGAAGACGAAACGGAAGTCCGCCTGATGCGGACGGCTTTGTTTCGGCTCACGGGTGCCAGCGAACGACCAGGCGCGACGGCGGGCTGTGATGGCTGACACCCTCGAAAAATACCGTGCCAAGCGCGATTTCTCCAAAACTGCTGAGCCCGCCGGCAAGGCCGTGCGAACGCGGGCAAAGAAGCAGGGCGGCGGCATATTCGTCATCCACAAGCATGCGGCGACGAGATTGCACTACGATTTGCGCCTTGAGCGTGCCGGCGTGCTGTGGAGTTGGGCGGTCACCCGCGGCCCCAGTCTCGATCCGCACGAGAAGCGGCTCGCCGTTCACGTCGAGGATCACCCGATCGATTATGCGCCGTTCGAGGGCACGATCCCCAAAGGCGAATATGGCGGCGGTGCGGTGATCGTTTGGGATGAAGGCACCTGGCAGCCGGAACATGATCCGGCCGCCGGCATGAAGAAGGGGCATATCGATTTCGAACTGCATGGCCACAAGCTCAAAGGCAAATGGCATCTGGTGCGGTTGAAGCCGCGCAGCGGCGAAAAAAAAGACAATTGGCTGTTGATCAAGTCCGACGATGCGGCGGCGCGGCCAGGCGAGGATATTCTGAAAGAAGCGCCGGCATCGGTGAAATCTGGCCTGACCGTTGAGGAGGTCGGCGCCGGCAAGGCGGCGAAAGGCGAGAAACCGCAGGTCTGGCATTCGAACAAGCCGGCGGCGGGCAAGGCAAAACACGCCAAGGCGGCAAAGCTCGACTTCATTGAGCCGGCATTGGCGACGCTGGGGCGTAGCGCCCCGTCCGGCAATGAGTGGCTGCATGAGGTGAAGTTCGACGGCTATCGCATGCAGGGGCAGATCGCCGGCATCGAAATCCGTCTGCTCACCCGCACCGGCCTCGACTGGACGAAGCGTTTCGGCCCGCACATCCTGGCTGCGCTGGCGTCGCTGAAATGCGCCGATGCAATCTTCGACGGCGAAATCGTGGTGCTCGCCGATAACGGCGTCTCGTCCTTTTCGGCTTTGCAGGCCGACCTGTCGGCCAGCCGCACCACCCGCATGATCTACTACGTCTTTGACCTGCTGCGGCTGGACGGCGAGGATTTGCGCAAGGAACCGCTGGTCGAGCGCAAGGAGCGGCTTCGCGAATTGCTCGAAAACCTGCCCGACGATGCCATGGTGCGGCTTTCCGATCATTTTTCCGAGCCTGGAAAGCTGATGTTGAAGCATGCCTGCCGCATGGGGCTGGAGGGCGTGGTCTCCAAGCGTGCCGACGCGCCATACAGGTCGGGCCGGACCAGCGTGTGGATAAAGTCGAAATGCACCCAACGGCAGGAATTCGTCGTTGGCGGCTACCTGCCCTCGGACAAGACCGGGCGCGGCCTGCGTTCGCTGCTGGTCGGCTATCACGAGGGCGGCAAGCTGAACTATGCCGGACGTGTCGGCACCGGCTTTTCCACCAAGACCGGCGACGACCTCAAGAAAAAACTCGATGCCCTGAAGGCAAAAAAATCGCCCTTTGGTGCCAAGGTGCCCGGTGGCAAGGGCTTGGTCTGGGTTGAACCGGAACTGGTGGCTGAGGTGGAGTTCCGTTCCTGGACAGCCGACCGTATCATTCGCCATGCCTCCTTCCAGGGGTTGCGCGAGGACAAGCCGGCGGACGAAGTGGTGCGGGAGAAGCCGCCGGCCGCCAATGCCGGCAAGCGCAAGACGGAAAGAACCGGCTCGACCGGGAAGGGGAAATCCGAAGTGAAGACCTCGATAAATCTCACCAACGCCGATAAACTGCTATGGCCGGACGAGAAGGTGGCGAAGCAGGATCTGCTGGAGCATTACGACCTTGTCTGGCCGCGCATGGAACAATTCGTCGTCGGCCGGCCGCTGGCTCTCGTGCGCGCACCGGACGGCGTCGGCGGGCAGCGCTTCTTCCAGAAGCATGCTTCGGCCGGCATGAGCGAAAAAATCTTCAGGTCGAAGGACCCGGAGGACGGCGAGGAAATCCTCTACCTAAAGGATTTCGACGGCATCGCGGCACTGGTGCAGATGGGCGTGGTGGAAATCCACGTCTGGGGCTGCAAGGTCGAGGAGATCAACACGCCCGACCAGATCGTCTTCGATCTCGATCCCGACGAGGGCGTTGCGGTCGATATGGTGCGGCAGGCCGCCATGGATATACGCGACAGACTGGAGGAGCTGGCTCTGCCGGTTTTCGTCAAGACGTCCGGCGGCAAGGGCTATCATGTTGTGGTTCCCCTGGAACCCAAGGCCGGTTGGGATGAGGTCAAGGGTTTTGCACATGACTTTGCCCGCGCCATGGAACAGGCCGAGCCGGAGCGCTTTACGGCGACCCTATCGAAAAAGGCGCGCAAGGGCAGGATTTTCATCGATTATCTGCGCAACGGCCGTGGCTCGACAACAGTGGCGCCCTATTCTTCCCGCGCCAAAAAAGGGGCGACGATCTCAATGCCGGTGACGTGGGCGGAGATCGAGGACGGCGTTGCGCCTAACGCCTTTCCGCTGGGCGACAAGACCACGCTGAAACGGCTTGCCGGAGACGATCCATGGAAGGATTTTTTCGACAAGGCGAAGGCCTTGAAACGAACGTAGAACTTTTACCCGGAAACCGCGTCGAGTTCGAACATGCGCGCGAATTCCATCCGCCCCTTTGGCGAGAAGGTGACGACGCGGCTGTCTTTTTCGCGGCGCGCCCATTTCTCGGCGAGAATCTTGTCGAGAATGGCCGCGCCCAGCCGCCCGGCCAGATGCGAGCGGCGCACGCTCCAGTCGAGACAGGTGCGGCAGACCGGACGCCGGATCTGGCGCTTTCATCGACATCGATGCCGATGGCCGAAAAATGCGCCGCGCCGCCTGTGCCGAGCTTGAGGCTCTGGCCCTCCCGTATCAGGATTTCTCGTGAGAGCAGACTGTCCAGCATTTTCACCGCCTGCTCGCCGGCAAGATGATCGTAGCACACGCGCGCTTCGCGCATTTTTGGTTCGCGCGGGCCGGGCCGCACCCGTTTCGGTCCGACGCTGGCGGCAACACCCATGATCGCTTCCAGCATGCCGGCGACCTGCGGGCCTGAAATCCCGTAATAGCGGTGGCGGCCCTCACTCGCTACGGTCAGCAAGCCGCCATCCATCAGCTTGGCGAGATGCGAGCTCGCCGTCGGCAGGCGGACACCGGCCTCCAGCGCCAGTTCGCTGGCGGTAAGAGCCGAACCGGCCATCAGCGCGGTCAGCATATTGGCGCGGGCGGGATCACCGACCAGGCTGGCGATTCGGGCAATGTCCGGTCCGTCCTTCAATCTGTCGTTCATAGTTCGCTCTCCATCGAAGCATTGATGTCATGGGACCACTATTGTCACATCGTGGCAAGCGGCAATGCTTCGCTTTCCATCGAACTGTCAGAACAAGCCCTTGCGAGGAACGAACAATGACCATCACCTGCTTCATCCGCTACGAAATCGATCCATTCAAAAAGGAGGCGTTCGAGGAATATGCCCGCAATTGGGGGCAGGCCATTCCAGGTTGCGGCGCCGATCTGGTCGGGTATTTTGCGCCGCATGAGGGCTCTGCGACGACGGCCTACGGCATCTACAATATCGAAAGCCTGGCGGCCTACGAGGCCTATCGAGCGCGGCTGAGCGCGCATCCGTTGGGCAAGGCGAACTACGATTTCGCGCGACGTGAACGCTTCATCTTCAAGGAAGACCGCATTTTCCTGAAACTGGTCTCCGGCCCGCATGCGCCGCAGGTGTTGCCATGATCGCGGTCATCTTCGAGGTCGAGCCTGCCGCTGGAAAACGAGACGCCTATCTCGGCATTGCCGCCGATCTCAGGCCGCTGCTTGATGACATTGACGGTTTTATCTCGATCGAGCGTTTCCAGAGCCTTGCCGATCCCAGCCGCATCCTGTCGCTCTCCTTCTGGCGCGACGAGGAGGCGGTGAAAGTCTGGCGCAACACGGAGGAGCATCGGCAGGCGCAAAAGGCTGGCCGTGGCGGCGTATTTGCCGGTTACAGGCTACGTATTGCCCATGTCGTGCGCGACTACGGCCTCACCGAACGCGCTGAGGCTCCCACCGACAGCCGCGCCGTCAACGGCTGATGCCCTTACGCATTGCCGATCAGGATACCCGCCGCGAACACCAGCGCGCCGCCCAGCACCACCTGGAAGGCGGCGCGCAGGAACGGCGTTTCCATGTAGCGGTTCTGCACGAAGGCGATGGCCCACAATTCGAAGAACACCACGATTGCCGCCACGCCCGTCGCCATCCAGAAATGCGGGATGAGATAGGGCAGCGCGTGGCCCAATCCGCCAAGTGCCGTCATGATGCCGGTGGCCAGTCCGCGCTTGATCGGCGAACCGCGCCCTGAAAGCCTGCCGTCGTCGGAGGCGACCTCGGTGAAGCCCATCGAGATGCCGGCGCCGATCGAGGCGGCGAGGCCGACAAGAAAAGTCTGCCAGGTGTCGTGCGTGGCAAAGGCGGCGGCAAAGATAGGCGCCAGCGTCGAGACCGAGCCGTCCATCAGGCCGGCCAGCCCCGGCTGCACATAGGTCAGGATGAACTGCCGCCTCTCGGCCTCGGTTTCCTCGGCCTTCACCTTGCCGGGCACATGCTTGCGCTCGAGGTCTTCGGCCAGTGTCTCATGGCCCTGTTCCGCGGCGGCAAGATCGCCGAGCAGTTTGCGGGTCGCGGCATCGCCTGCCCGCTTCTGCGCTTCGGCGTAGAAAAGCTGCGCCTGCCGTTCCATGGCGGTGGCCTGGGCACGTACATGTTCGATGCCGAGCGGCCGCACCAGCCAGTCCGGCTTGCGCTGGTAATAGCCACGCACATGCTCGCGCCGGATCAGCGGGATGCGTTCGCCGAAACGTGTGCGGTGCAGTTCGATCAGCGATGCCCGGTGACCATCCTCCTCGAGCGCCATCTCCTCGAATACCTTGGCCGATTGCGGGAACTCGTCTCGCAACCCGTCTGCATAGGCGCGGTAGATGCGCGCGTCGTCCTCTTCCGACGAAATGGCAAGCGCCAGGACTTCCTGCTCCGATAGTGAATCGAAGCTGCGGCGGCCAAAGCCGAAAACACGGGAAAGCATGCAAATTCTTACCTAGTTTAGAATAGTTCTAATCTAGGCAAATGTCGTGGTTGGGTCAACCATGCGGTTGCAAGGCACGCGGTCTTTATATCGGCAAGCCTTTGCCTATATAAACGGCTCGCGAAAGGCAGGTCCGATGACCCAACCGCACAAGAATTCCTTCGACCCCAAGCCGGTGCTCGAACTGATCGCTTCCATCGAAGCCGACCTCCAGCGTCTGAAGACAATGGTGGCCCAGAGGATCGACGAGGCCGATCCCGCCAACCCGCATAACAAGACGGCTGACGGCAAGCTGACCAAGGATGGCGTCGAACGCTGCTATCGCATGTTCGATGAAGGCAAGTCGCGCTATTCCGTTGCGCAGTCGATGAAGATTTCATTCACCGCGGCCAGCCACAGGTTTGAAACCTGGCGCAAGGCCGGCGGCGCCAAGCGCAAGCGTGCGCTGCTGGGGTAGAGCCGGGCGTTTATTTCGTCGCGGCTTAGAGCACCGTGCGTTCAATTGAATGCACAACGCTCCAACACTTTGATGGAGCATCGGAACAAGCCGAAACCCGGATTCCACTTTTCGGTCCGATGCTCTAGCCCAGCACGCGGCAACGGCTGCTCCTTCGATCGAAGCGCACGCTCACGCGTTCGCCATGCGAGCGCCCGCGCACCTCTATGCTGCGATGCCCGATATGATCGATGCGCGCCCGGCGTATGCCCATGCGGCTGGCCTTGTCGAGCGCCCGCTCGGGCGTGCATTTGTGCCGCCATGCCCTGCGATCGTCCCGATCCCGGCAATATTCACGACGCGGATCGCAATCGTCGCGAAGCCGGACTGTCGGTCCGTCATTTCCCAGATGCAGCTCGATATCCTGGGCGGTTGCGACGCCGGCAGGCATGGCCAGCATCGTGGCAAAGGCGAAAATGGTAGATGTCACGATTGCACGCATTGCAGCGATCTCCTGTTGATTCCTTCTCGCCATAACGTGGCGGCTGCCTTCCGGTTCACATCAGTTTCCATTGCTGCGCTGATATAATCGGTGAAATCGTGAAACTGTGCGGCCTGGTGCCGGTGGTTGGTTTTTTCGGTGGCATGCTGCTGTTTTTTTCGCTCATATGCGTCGCGAACTCCCTCCCGTGTCTGGATTCCGTCATGCCTGTGAACACGCCGCCCGCTATTGCCGACATTCGCCGCGCGGCCGAACGCCTGCGCGGCCTTGCAGTCGAGACGCCGTTGCTGGAATCGCAGGCGCTGAACGAACGCCTCGGCGGACGCATCCTGTTCAAGTCGGAAGTCCTCCAGCGCACCGGCTCGTTCAAATTTCGCGGTGCCTACAACAAGATCGCCGGGCTCGACCCGAAAGATCGCGCGCGCGGCGTGGTCGCGTATTCTTCCGGCAATCATGCGCAGGGCGTGGCAGCGGCAGCGGCGATGTTCGGCATCCGGGCCGTTATCGCCATGCCGGCGGATGCGCCGCGCGCCAAGGCCGACAATGTGCGGCGCATGGGTGGCGAGATCGTTGCCTATGACCGCCATCGCGAAGACCGCACCGCCGTGGTGTGCCGCTATGTCGAGGACGGTATGGTGCTGGTGCCGCCCTATGACGATGCGGCGATCATTGCCGGGCAGGGCACGGTCGGGCTGGAACTGTCAGCGCAGGCCAGAGAACTTGGCGCTGTGCTCGATGCCGTTATCGTGCCTTGCGGCGGGGGAGGGTTGACCGGCGGCGTTGCGCTGGCGGTCAAGGATGCCTCGCCACAAACCGCGATCTGGGCGGCCGAGCCGGAGCATTTCGACGATACGCGGCGCTCGCTGGAGGAAGGTAGCCCCGTCGCCAACCGCCCCGGCCACAATTCCGTCTGCGACGCCTTGCTGACACCGCAGCCGGGCGCGATCACATTCGCCATCAACCGCACGGCGCTGACCGGTGCCGTGGCGGTTTCCGAACCGGAGGTGTTCGCCGCCATGCGCGAGGCGATGAGCGCGCTGAAACTGGTCGTCGAGCCGGGCGGCGCGGTGGCGCTGGCGGCCATTCTGGCGGGCCGCATCGATGTTGCCGGCAAATGCGTCGCCGTGGTGCTTTCCGGTGGCAATGTCGATCCCGACCTCTATGCCAGGGCGCTCGCTGCGGATTAATCCAGCGTGCGGCGGAAGCGCGCCAGCGCCATGCCCGCAAACAACACCACGAAGCCGATCAGCCAGACGATCTCGCCGGCCACCGCCGGCAGCGTCGCGCCTTTCAGCATCACCGCGCGCACGACGCGCAAAAAATGCGTGAGCGGGAAGATTTCGCCCAGCGTCTGCGCCCAGCCGGGCATGCCGCGATAGGGGAACATGAAGCCCGAAAGCAGGATCGAGGGCAGAAAGAAGAAGAAGGTCAACTGCATCGCCTGCATCTGCGTGCGCGACACCGTGGAGATGGAATAGCCGAGCAGCACCAGCCCGAGCACGAAGATCAGTATGCTCGATAAAAGCAGGGTCATACCGCCGATGAAGGGCACGAAAAACAGGAGCTTTGCGGCGATCAGAACCACAACCACCTGCACGGCGCCGACGCCGGCATAGGGCAGCACCTTGCCGAACATGATCTCGACGGGGCTCGCCGGCATGGCGAGCAGGTTCTCCATCGTGCCGCGCTCGGTCTCGCGCGTCAGCGCCATGGCCGTCATCATCACCATGGTCATTTGCAGGATGACGCCGAGCAGGCCGGGCACGATGTTGTATTGGGAAATGCCTTCCGGGTTGTAGCGCCGGTGCACGACGACATCGAGCTGGCTGCGGGCGTTTTCCGCGGCCGCAGCCTGCTTGCCCTGGGCTCTGAGCAGCGCCTGGCTCGCCACCGTGCCCAGCGTCGAAATTGCGCCGCTGGCGACAGAAGGGTCGGTGGCGTCGGCATCGATCAGGATTTGCGGCTGGTCGCCGCGCGCCACGCGCGTGCCGAAATCGGCGGGGATCGTCACCACGAAGGAAACCGTGCCGCGCTCCAGCAGTCGCTCCGCCTCGGCTTCGCTTTCGGCGATATGGTCGAAGCGGTAATAGCCGGTGTTTTCCAGCGCCGTCACCATGGCGCGGCTGTACTGGTCGTTGCTCATGGCCAGCAGCGCCGCCGGCAACCGCTTGGGGTCGTTGTTGATGGCGAAGCCGAACAGGATGAGCAGCATCAGCGGCACGCCGAGCATCATGGCGAAGGTGACGCGGTCGCGCCGCATCTGGATGAATTCCTTCGCCAGCAGCGCGTTCAGCCGGGCGGGAGAGAAGAAGGTGTTCATGACGCCATATTGTCCTTCGACCCGGCCATGAACTGGATGAACACATCCTCCAGGCTGGTTTCGCCCGGCGCGACCGTCACACCCTTATGGTCTTTCTCGACATCGGCGAGCGCGGCTTCCAGCGCTGTCTTGTCCGAGCCGACGACATGCAGCGTCGCGCCAAACGGGGCCACCTGCTCGACGCCGGGGCGCTTTTCGAGGTCTCGGGCCACCGCATCGAGCTTTGGTCCCTGCACGACGAAAGTGGTGAGCCCGGCATTGTGGACGACTTCGGCGACCGTGCCCGTGGCCAGCATCTTGCCATAGGAAATGTAGGAGATGCGGTGGCAACGCTCGGCTTCATCCATGTAGTGGGTGGAAACCAGCACCGTCAGTCCGCCATGGGCGAGGCGGTGGATCTCGTCCCAGAACTCTCTCCGCGCCTTGGGATCGACACCGGCCGTCGGCTCGTCGAGCAGCAGCAGTTTCGGCTTGTGCATGATACAGGCGGCAAGCGCCAGCCGCTGTTTCCAGCCGCCTGACAGCGTGCCGGCAAGCTGGTTACGGCGCGAGGTCATGCCGAGGTCTTCCAGCGTGTCGGCGACATGCTGTTCCATTGGCCGCAACTGGTAGAGCCGTGCGACGAATTCGAGGTTCTCGCCGATCGTCAGGTCTTCGTAGAAGGAAAAGCGCTGCGTCATGTAGCCGACCTCGCGCTTGATCTTCAGGCTCTCGGTGCGGATGTCGTAGCCGAGCACCGTGCCTTCACCCTCGTCGGGGGTCAAAAGCCCGCACATCATGCGGATGGTGGTCGTCTTGCCGGAGCCGTTGGGGCCGAGGAAGCCGACGATCTCGCCCTGCGCCACCGTCATCGCAACGTCATCGACGACGGTCTTGTCGCCGAAGCGTTTGGTAAGCCCATTGACCTCGATGACGTTCATGGCTGGACGAGGCAGTCGGCAGTCGGCAGTCGGCAATCGGGACCCGAGCCTTGCCAGTGTTGCGGAGCAGTTCTGCCTGGGCGCATGCCTTAATCCCCAACTGCCGATTGCCGATTGCCGATTGCCAAGTCTACATCGACGATCTGCCCCGGCTGGAGCCGCGTGGCGTCGCCCTGCGGTCTGGCCTCGACCAGGTAGACCAGCTTCTGCCGGTTCTCGAGCGAGTAGATCACCGGCGGGGTGAATTCCGGGTCGGGCGAGACATAGCTGACGCGCGCCTTCAGGCCTGCCCCGCAGCCGTCGCAATGCACCGAAAGCAGGGTGCCGACCTTGACCGAGGAGAATTCAGCCTCCGAAATATAGACGGTGAGCTTGACCGCCCCGTCCGGCAACATGGAAAGAACCGGCGCTGTCGGGCCGGCCGTGTCGCCCGGATTGCGGATGACGTCATCGATGCGCCCTGCCGCCGGCGCCGTCAGCGTGCGTTTGGACAGCCGCCATTTCGCCTGATCGAGCGCGGATTCGGCCTGATCGACCTGGTTTTGCGCCGCCTCGATCTCTTCCGGCCGCGCCGGCAGCTTGCCGACGGCAAGATTGGCCTCGCTCTGGCCGATGGCCGCTTGCGCCACCTCGGCTTTGGTCGCGGCATCGTCATATTGCGCCTGGCTGGCGACACCGCGTTTCAGGAGATCTTGAGTGCGGGAGAGCGTGCGCCGCGCATCGTCGGCCTGCGCCCTGGCCGAGCGCACGGCGGCCTCCAGTACCGCGATCTCCTCCGGCCTCTTGCCGATCTTGAGATTGGCGAGTTGCGCCTCGGCTTCGGCAAGTGCCGCCTGAGCCTGCGCCACGGCAATCTCTGCGTCGTCCTTTTCCAGTTCGACCAGTTTTTCGCCCGGCTTGACGCGGTCGCCGCGCTTGACCGCGATACTTTCCACCTGCGCGACCTCGTTCGGCGCCAGAAGCACATAGTCTCCCTCGACATAGCCGACAGCCAAAGGGGCCGGAGCACAGGAGGAAAAAAGCTGCATGGCGAGCGGAAGGGCGCACAGAAAACTCATGGGGCATTCCTCATGCGGGCCGCCAATATGGCTTCGAGATTATCGGCGGCTACCGACGCCACCTTGGCGGATTCGGCCGTGCCCATGGCCTGCCAACCCATCCGGCGCAGCACCGCTTCGCGGCCGATGCGGAAATAAACGACTTGCCCGACGAGGGTGAACACGGTGAGCCGCGCGCGCTCGCTTTCGGCCGGTTCCCCGGTGGCGCTTTCCCACATCATGCACAGCCGCCGGTGCATGGGTTCGAACACACCGTCATAGATCCGGTCGAGCGCCGGGCTCGGCTGCGCCATTTCGCGCAGGATGAACTGCACGATCTCGCCGGCCTCCGGGCTCGCGACAATGAAGCCCACCATCTTTTCCAGCATGTTGCGCAATTGCGCCCGCGCCACTTCCGGGCCAAGCGACACATCCGGCGACTGGTTGAGGGCCTGATCGGCGACCGCCTGGACGGTTTGCACGATATGATCGGCCGCGGCGATCCGCAAACCGTCCTTGCTGCCGAAATGATAGGCGATGGAGCCGATATTGGCCTTTGCCGATGCTGCGATCTCGCGCGTCGAGGTGCCGTCGAAGCCCTGCCTGCCGAACAGGTCGAGCGCGGCGATGACGAGCGCCGCGCGGGTCGCCTCCGCTTGCGAGGGTGGGGTCTTGCCGCGAACGATCGGTGCCTTGCTCATAACAGAATTTAATCAATCGATTGATTAAATGTCAATGGATATATTCGGAGCCGATTAGGATTCACGTTGCGAGCAAGCAATGATTCCGGACGCTCATAGAATTGGACGCGTTGTTCCGGCCGGCGTGGCGAAGGTTGATTTGCCGCTGCCGCCGCGCTTTATTCGCCCATGATGGTGAAGGAAATCGAGCGCAAGTTTCTGGTCAGGGACAATACGTGGCGCGAGGCAGTGCACAAGCGCATCGCCATTGTTCAGTTTTATCTGGCGATTTCGGCCGAGCGTTCGATGCGCATTCGCGTCAGCGACGGCCGCAAAGCCAAGCTCACGCTCAAATTCGGCAGCGATCTCGCCGAGCGTGACGAGTTCGAATATCCAGTGCCGCTGGGCGACGCCGCCGAGATGGAGGCCTTCGCCATCGGGCGGATCATTCGCAAGACACGCCATCATGTGCGCCATGAGGGCTATCTCTACGAGGTTGATGTTTTCGGCGCCGAACTGGAGGGCCTGACCGTGGCCGAACTGGAGACTCCGGACCGCGTACCGGACGAGCTTTTGCCCGCCTGGCTCGGCCCCGAGGTGACCGGCCAGTTGCGCTATTCAAACGCGTCGCTTGCGCTCAATGGTTTCCCCGAACCGGTGCATTGACCTTCGCCATTCACGCCGGTTGCGCCGTTGCCAGGCTGGCTCGCGCCTCTTCGATGGTCGCGGCGTAGGTGGCGAGCGGCGCCTTGACGCCGTGGCTGGTCAGCATGCGTCGTGTCTGCGCCGTTGTGCCTGAAATGACGAAGTGCACGCCGGCACGGTGCGCCTTGCGTGCCGCGCCGGCAATGACATTGGCAGCGGTGGAATCGAGAAACGGCACCGCCGAGCAGTCGAGAATGAAATTCCGGCGCTGGTCGGCAATGCGGTCCAGAACCGTGGCGACGGTGGCTGCCGCGCCGAAGAAGAACGCCCCCGAAATCCGGTAGATCACGGTGTCGGGATCGGTGGCGGTGGCCGGGTCGTAGGCGACGCGATCGCCGTTTTGCGTGTCGGCGAGATCGTCGATGGCCGGAGGCGCATGTGCCTCGACCGCGACCGAGCGCGCCATGCGGCCGATGAACAGCAGCGCGCCGAGCGCGAAGCCGACGACGATGCCGGTGGTGAGGTCACGCAGGACGACCAGCGCGAAGGTAACGATGAGCACCGCCGCGTCGCCGCGCGAGGAGCGGATAAGCGCCGCGAAGGCCGGCTTTTCCACCATGTTCCAGGCAACCGTTGCCAAAACCGCGGCAAGGGCGGCGAGCGGAATGTAGCTGGCGAGCGGGGCCGCCACCAGCATGAAGGCGAGCAGAAAGAGCGAATGGAAGATGCCGGAGGCCGGTCCGTGCGCGCCGGCGCGAATATTGGTCGCGGTGCGCGCGATCAGCCCGGTTACGCAAAACCCGCCGAACAGCGCCGAGCCGATATTGGCGGCACCTTGCGCCACCAATTCGCAATTGGAACGATGGCGCCGCCCCGTCATGCCGTCGGCCACCACCGCTGAAAGCAGAGATTCAATGGCGCCGAGCAGGGCGAACGAGGCGGCATCGGGCAAAAGGTCGATGATCCTGTCTACGCTCAAGGCCGGCAGCGAGGGCTCGGGCAGCATGCGCGGTATGCCGCCGAATTGCGTCCCGATCGTCGCCACCGGCAGGCCGAACACCGCCGTTGCCAGAGAAGCGGCGGCAACTGCGATCAGCAGGCCCGGCCAGGAGGGGCGCCAGCGCTTCAACCCGACGATGAGGCCGATGGTGAGAACCGCGACCGCCACCGCCGCGGGGTTGGTCGTGCCTGCCGCCCTGGCGAGCGCCGCCAGCCGGGCAAGGAACTCGCCCGGCTCCTTGCCCGGCAGCGTCAGTCCGAAGAGGTCGTGTATCTGGCTGGACAGGATGATGACCGCGATGCCGGCGGTGAAGCCGACCGTAACCGGATAGGGGATGAATTTCACATAGGCGCCCAGCCTGAGATAGCCGGCGGCGATCATCAAAATGCCGGCCATCAGCGTTGCCAGGATAAGTCCGTCGATGCCATGCCGGTCGACGGTCGAAGCGACCAGCACGATGAAGGCGCCGGCAGGTCCACCGATCTGGAAGCGGCTGCCGCCCAGAAGGCCGACGATCGTGCCGCCGATGATGGCGGTGAACAGGCCGTATTCAGGCGGAACATGCGAAGCGATGGCGATGGCCATGGACAATGGCAGCGCCACGATGGCGACGGTCAGGCCGGCTATGATGTCGGCCTTGAGTTGGGCGGCGTGATAGCCCTCGCGCAGCACCGTCACCAGCTTGGGCGTGAACAGTTCCGCAAAGCTCGGCTTCGCCTCTCGCCCGGTTTCATGGCTCCGCGGCCGGTTCTGGTTCATGGCAAGACTGTCTCCGCTGCCTCAGGGCGGCGGCATCGTCGGCCGAAACAGCTTTTTCGATGGCCGCTGCCACATCGACTGCTGCTTGTATGTCGGCGGTCGCCGTCGCGAAATCATGCCGACCCTTTTGCGGGAGGCCGCGTGGCTATTGCGGCGCGGAGCCTTTGAGGCGCACGCCCCTGCCGCCGCGTTCGCTCGCCTGGTTCTCGCCGATCAGTTCCACCCCGGCCCCGTCGAGCGCCTGGATGACCTTCATCAGCGTATCGACCACGCCCCGCACCACGCCGTCGCTCGCTTCCATTCGCTGGATGGTGGGAAGCGAGACGCCGGCCCGTTCGGCAAGCGTCTTCTGGTCGATGCCGGCCAATGCCCGCGCGGCGCGCATCTGCGCTGTTGTGATCATTGGCCAGACCTCCTGTTTGAGTCTGCAATGTCAATATATGATACAGTCATTGTGATGTGTCAAACATTAGTATGCATAAATTACGCATATGCCGCTATGCATCTTTCCGGCCTTTTTCCTGAAGCCAGCGCGCGGCCAGCCAGCACAGCATCGCCCATGCGAAGCCCGCGCACCAGCCGCCCAGCACGTCGGATGGCCAATGCACACCGAGATAGAGGCGGCTCAACCCGACCAGAAGTGTCGTCAGCAGGGCCAGCCCCATGACATAGACCTTGGCGAGGCGGTGCGGCAGGAAATGCGCGGCGAGCGCGCCTAGCGTCAGATAGGTCACCGCCGACACCATGGCGTGGCCGCTCGGGAAGGACGGCGTGTGGACCGCGACCAGATGTGAAACGATCTCTGGCCGTGGCCGGCCGACGCCGTATTTGAGCAGACTTGCCAGCATCTGCCCGCTGACGATCGCCACGAAAACGAACACCGCGGACGCGCCCCGTCGGATGAGCAGCAGATAGGCCACGACCGAAAGCATGGCCAGCATCAGCACGATGGTGCTGCCAAGGCTGGTTATGTCGCGCACCGCACTTGGCAGCCAAAACGGCCCGAGCGGCTGGTCGGGCTGTCCGGCGACGCGCAAGGCGAGCAGGATCCGGCTGTCGAACGCCGGAGGAATGGTATGCCCGGCGATCTGCATGCACGCCACAAACCCCAGCAAGCCGCCTGCCACGACAGCCCAGGCGATCAGCACGTTCGGTTCGACCTTGCCGAAGGTAGTTTTCATGAACGTCTGGCGTCCTTCTGGATGCGCGCGACAATGGCCCCGGCCTGCTGCGTTGCGGCGTGGAAGTTGCTGATGATGCTGGGCCGCATGCCGATGAACCACAGGCCCTTCTGGCCTGTCGGCTCTGCGCCGGTTGCTTTAGGCACGCCGTTTTCGTCGAGCACGCCAAGCGCGCCGACCATCTCTTCCAGCCCGGTGCGGTAGCCGGTGGCGGCGATGACGATCTCCGGTTCGATGCGCGTGCCGTCCGCCAGCACCACCGCCGTGCCTTCGAAGCGTTCAGCCGCGCCAACAAGCTTGATGCGCCCGGCCTTGATGGCGGCAACCGCGCCTTCGTCCACCGATAAAGCGATCTGGTTTTTCTGCAGGCGGGTCGCTCCGCCCTGGGCGGGTCTGGGCAGGCCGTAGCGCCTGAGATCGCCGAAAGCGAAGCGCTGGGTGGCACCGATCACGGCATCGGCCAACCATAGAGGCAGCCGCGCCATGACGGTGCCGAAACGGTTCACCGCGATATTGCCGATGCGTTTCGGCAGGACGGCCGGCCCGCTGCGCACGGCGAGCCACATCGGCCCGGTGTCGACCCTGGCCAGATGGTTAAGCACGTCGAACCCGGAATTGCCTGCGCCGATCACCAATATGCTCTTGCCGGCAAAGGCTGCCGCCGTGCCGAAATCGGCGGCATGGATGATGCGGCCGGCAAATGTCGCCTTGCCCGCCCAGTCCGGCAGCCATGGAATGCGGTCGCGCCCGGTGGCGATGATGACATTGGACGCCTGGCGCGGGCCGGCGCTGGTGTGGACGGTCCAGTTTCCGTCAGCGCCGCGCTCGATGCGCGTGACGGCGGTGCCGAATTCGACGGTGAGATCGCGCTCGGCGGCAAACGCCTCCAGATAGCCGACAATGACGTCCTTGTGCGGATAGGCGACGGTTCCCGCCGGATATTTGAAGCCGGGCAGGGTGGAAAGGTTGCGATGCGTGTTCAGAGTCAGATGCGCGTGCCGCTGCCGCCATGGCTCGGCCAGGCGCGGTTCTTTTTCGAGAACCGTATAGGCGATGCCATGTCTCGCCAGCGTGTCGGCCATGGCCAGGCCGGCCGCGCCCGCGCCGACCACGATCACCGGGGCATCCAGCGCCGCTCCGATTGTTGCTGTCATGCCTCGAATAAATCCCTTGGCGCTCGTTGCTCAATGAAGGTTGCATCTATGGGCGCGGCGGGCGATTATGACAAGGGTTCGGGCGGCAATACGGCGGCAGCCGATTCGGCGTCGCAACGTAGATTTCGCTCCCGGTGAGTTTTCATGCCTTCCTTGCGCCGCTACATCGACAGCCTTCTCGACGGGCGCGCCGTTCGGGTCCCGGAGGCGGACCTGTCGTTGCGGCAGCGCCTCGATCTCATAGCGCAGCATGGCGATTTTTCGCTGGCCTATTCCACGGCCACGCAAGACGGCACATCCTATTTCGGCGATGCTCGGGGCTACATCGCGTTTCAGACCAAGATGGGTCGCCATTTCGCGCTGGCCGACCCGATGGCGGAACCTGACGCGCATGCGGATTATATTCGCCGCTTGATCGAAGCGGCCGGGCGGCCATGGTTCGTGCAGGTCGGCGAGCGTACCGCGCGCATCCTTTCCAGCCTCGGCTACCAGGTCGGAAAACTCGGTATCGACACCAGGCTCGTCCTGCCGGCGCACGATTTTTCCGGCAAGCGCAACGAGACGGTGCGCTATTCCGAGCGCTGGCTGGGCAGGAACGGCTATGAACTGATCGAGGACGACGGAACTGCCGTGCCGGTGTCGGAGGTCGAGCAGCTTTCAGTGGAATGGCGGGAGGGGCGCATTGTGCGCCGCCGCGAAATGGCATTCCTCAATCGTGCCTTCTCGGCGGTGCCCGGCGAGGGCATGCGCCGCTTCATACTTCTCGGTCCCGACCGCAGACTGGTGGCGCTGCTCGATTTCGACCCGCTGTATAGCGGCGGCAAGGCAATCGGCTACACCACGGCGTTCAAGCGCAAACGGGCCGATGCCAGCCCGCATTCGGAGGTCGGGCTGACGAAATTCGCCGTCGATCGCTTTCGTGCCGAAGGCCGCGCGGTGGTGACGCTCGGCCTGTCGCCATTGGCCGCGATCGAGCCGAGCGGCTTTGCCGAGAGTGCGTTCTGGCGCGAGGCCTTCCGCCGTGCCTACGATTCCCGGCTCATCAATCGCCATCGTTTCAATTTGCAGGGGCAGGCCGCCTTCAAGCGTCGTTTCCATGGGCAGGAGGAGCCGGTCTATATCGCCTTTCCCAAGGCCGGCCCAATGGACATGCTGGCGTTGCTGCGCTTGCTCAAGGCGATCTGAAAATCAGGTGCGCAGCCGGTAGCCGGTCTTGAAGATCCAGGCGATGACGGCAATGCAGGCGACCAGGAAGGTCAGTGTCATGCCGAGGCTGATGCCGATCGAGACATCGGCGGTGCCGAAGAAGGCCCAGCGGAAGCCGCTCACCAGATAGACCACCGGGTTGAACAGGGTGATGGTGCGCCAGATGCCCGGCAGCATGTCGATCGAATAGAACGAGCCGCCGAGGAAGGTCAGCGGCGTGACGATCAGGAGTGGCACGAGCTGCAATTGCTCGAAGCTGCCCGCCCAGATACCGATGATGAAGCCGAACAGCGAAAAGGTGACGGCGGTAAGCACCAGGAAGGCGACCATCCAGACAGGATGTTCGATATGCAGTGGCACGAACAGCGCCGCCGTGGCCAGGATGATGAGCCCGATCACAATCGACTTAGTCGCGGCCGCGCCGACAAACGCCGTCACGATCTCGAGATAGGAGATGGGCGCGGAGAGCAGTTCGAATATGGTGCCGACGAACTTCGGAAAATAAATGCCAAAGGCGGCATTTGAGACGGACTGGGTGAGCAATGACAGCATGATCAGCCCCGGCACGATGAAAGCGCCGTAGCTCACCCCGTTGACCTCGGAAATGCGCGAGCCGATGGCCGCGCCGAACACCACGAAATAGAGCGAGGTGGAAATTACAGGCGACACCACGCTTTGCAGGATGGTGCGCAGCGACCGCAGCATCTCGACCTTGTAGATCGCCCATACGGCGCGATAGTTCATTGCGTTTTCCTCACGAGGTTGACGAAAATCTCCTCCAGTGAGCTGTTTTCGGTGTCGAGGTCGCGAAACTGGATGCCGGCCTTGCCGAGATCGCCGAGCAGCGAGGCGACGCCCGGCCGTTCGGCCTGGTTGTCATAGGTATAGGTCAGTGTCGTGCCCTCGGGCGAAAGGTCGAGTTCGTAGCCGTTCAGCGCGGCCGGAACAGTGCTGATCGGTTCGCGCAGTTCGAGCTTCATCTGCTTGCGACCGAGCTTGCGCATCAATTCGGTCTTTTCTTCCACCAGGACGATCTCGCCGTGATTGATGACGCCGACGCGGTCGGCCATTTCCTCGGCCTCCTCGATGTAATGCGTGGTCAGAATGACGGTCACGCCGCTGTCGCGCAGGCTGCGCACCATCTGCCACATATCCTTGCGCAATTCGACATCGACGCCGGCCGTCGGCTCGTCGAGGAACAGGATTTTCGGCTCATGCGCCAGCGCCTTGCCGATCATGACGCGGCGCTTCATGCCGCCTGAAAGCGTGATGATCTTGGCGTCGCGCTTGTCCCACAAGGACAGGTCTTTCAGGATCTTGTCGATGAAGGCCGGATTGGCCGGCTTGCCGAACAGGCCGCGGCTGAAGGCAAAGGCGTTGCGCACCGTCTCGAAGGCTTCCACGGTCAGTTCCTGCGGCACGAGGCCGATCAGGCTGCGCGCGGCGCGATAGTCGCTGGAAATGTCGTGGCCGTCCACCGTGACGGTGCCGCCCGTGCGGTTGACGATGCCGCATACGATCGAGATCAGCGTCGTCTTGCCGGCGCCGTTGGGACCGAGCAGGGCGAAGATTTCGCCCCGGCGGATGTCGAGATTGATGTTGTTGAGCGCGGTGAAACCGCTGGCATAGGTCTTGTTGACCCCGGAAATCGAGATGATAGAAGGCATAGATGAAATTTCCCGCTGGCGGGCTGAAAATGGGGTGTGCTTGTAGCCGCTCTATGTCGGTGCGCACAACCGGATTGCAATACCGCTCCTGACATTTCCAGCCAAACGCCGTTAACCGGGCTGTTATGCCGGCAACAAGGCTTTCAGCACATCGGTTGCGCGATGCGGTTCCTCGACACCCTCGATCAGCAGGATTTCGCCATCGGCATTGCGTGCCCTCAGCGGCGCAATCGCCCGATAGGCTGGCGAATTGTACCAGTTCCGGGCGGCCTTGAGGCTCGGAAAGGCAATGACGATCAGGTCTCCGCTCCATTTGCCCTCGACACATTGCGCCGTTGCGCCGTGGATCAGGAAGACGCCGCCGAAAGGCTCCAGCGTGGCGTCGATACGTTCCAGATATTCGACGATCTCGTTGCCGACATTAACGTTGCGAAGATGACCGATTGCATAACCGCACATGATGTTCTCCTTGTTGCGGGTGTGGGCGCAACCATGCCGCGGTGAATTCGTTCGATCGATTACCTCACAGGTCATATTTTCAAACCGGAACCTGCGTGCAACCTCATTGCTTTGGTGGTTGGGCCGGTATCTCGCCGGGCTTGATGACGGGTGTCTTGCCCTGGTCCGGCGCGGGCTTGGTCATGCCGGTGTCGCCCGTGGCCGGCGGCTTGAGCACGCCGTTGCATGGATCGAGCTTGCCGGTCAGGCTTTCGCCGTCGCCGGCCTTGCCGTTTTCGACGGGTTCTTGGCTTTCCGATTCCGGCTGAACCTTGCATTTCTCGGCCTGTGGCTCCGTTTGACCGGGCGCCGTCTCTTCGGCGGCCAAGGCCACCGCGGGAATTGCCAGCGCCAGCATCAGCACGCCTGTCAGTTTGGCTCTCATGGTCTCATCCTTCAGCACGCATTGTGAACCTAAGCCGCCCCGCCACGAATGGTTCCGCAAGTGATGCCGGAACTATTGCGGCATCCAGTGAGTTGAAATCCGGCACGCTGGCGGCAACACTATGCGGCGGCGGGATTCAGAAACGTTTTGAGGGATTTGAAAGAGCCATGTTGAAAAGATTGTCCGCCGGCGCCGTGGCGTCCTTTCTTGTCTTGGTCATGGCGGGCGGCGCTTATGCCGCCGAAGCGCGTGTGCCGCCGCAAAATGCCAAGAAGCTTTCCGAGATCATCGCCAAGGTCGAGCAGCGGCAGGATTTTCAATATGTCGGCGAGGTCGATTGGGAGGACGGCGCCTATGAGGTCACCTATTACACGACCGATCACGCCAAGGTCGAAATGAAGTTCGATCCGGTGACGGGCGAGCCGAAAACGCTGCGCTGACGGGAAGCGCCGGGGCGGCAATTCCGCTCAATCTGCCGCCTGGGCCATCACCAGAATCGGCTTTTCGCGGAAAAGATCGGGGAAGGTGCTTTTCAGGTTTCCGATCTTCGGCAGGTCGTTATAAACGATATAGGGATAGGTCGGGTTCCGCTCCAGGAAATCCTGGTGATAGGCTTCCGCCGGATAGAAAGTCTTGCCCGTTTCGACCGTGGTGACGATCGGCCTGCCAAATGCCCCGGTCTTGCCGAGCTGCGCGATATAGGCTTTCGCCACTTTCTTTTGCGCCGGCGTCTCGGCGAAGATCGTCGAGCGATACTGCGTGCCGCGATCCGGCCCCTGATAGTTCAGTTCGGTCGGGTTATGGGCGACGGAGAAATAGATCTGCAACAGCCGGCCATAGGTGATCTTCGACGGATCATAGGTGATCTCGACCGATTCGGCATGGCCGGTACGGCCTGAACTCACCGTCTCATAAACGGCACTGTCCTTGCTGCCGCCCGCATAGCCGGAAACCGCCCTGGTCACGCCCTTGACGTGCTGGAACACGCCCTGCACGCCCCAGAAACAGCCGCCCGCCAGAACAGCGGTCTCGGTGCCGGCGGCGGGCTTTTCGTCGATCGCGGGCGGTGGGATTTTCACCGCATCCTCGGCGGCGAAGGCCGGCATGGTGCACAGTGAGACGGCCGCGAGCGCAAACGCTGCAAGCATGGCCCGGATCGGCCTGCCCGACCGGCAAGAGATGGTATTCGTCAGGTCCGTCATGGCTGCAATGGCTTCCTGCTCTGGGATATTCACTGCAACGATAATAGACCGGACGGGCGGCATATGCTCGTCACAATGGCGTGCGGGATACCTGGCGCATGGACACGTCCGCGTGACTATTGCGTCAGGCGCGTGTCCGAGCCCATCTGGCTGAAATCGCACTTGCCGGTGACCTTGTAGAAGAAGTCGGCGTTCTTCACGTCCAGCGATGGCGGATTGTTGCCGCCGTCCTCCCACGCCTGCGAACTCGTCTGGCCGCACGGCACGGCGGTGAAGATGTCCACGGCCTCGTTCTTCCTCACCTGGACGCCGTCCAGATACATGAAATTCGACGTTTTCGGATCATCCGATTTTCTGGTCGCCTTGTCCCCGCTGGTGACATCCATTTGCAGATAAAGAGATTGCATCTTGCTGACGTCGATTGTCGCGCCGCTTCCATATTTTGAATCGAACTTGCAGGTGGTGTAGAGGCTGCCATCCCTGAACGTGTTGGCGGTGGAGTTTTTATTGTTGCTGGATGACGTGCAGATTTCCTGCTGCCTGATGACGTTGAACTTGCCGTCTTCGTCAGGCGTGTACACGGTCGTCGTGCCATAGCCCTTGTCGCCACCTTTTCCATTATATTCGTATTTGATCTGCATCAGCCCATTGGAATTTTTCTCATCCGGCTTCGAGCCGTAAAGCGTGATGGTCTTGTTCCAGTAGCCGGAAGCCTTGTCGATCTTGAACGTTGCCTCGATGAGCCTCGGCTTCTTGACCAGTTTTGACGTCACGTCGATCGGCACGTCATGGATCATCGCCATGCTCATGAATTGTGTCGGCATCGCGTAGCCTGCCGAGGCGCTGATGCGCAGCGTGCCGTCGGCATCGAACACGGCAGAGGCCAGTTCGGCCGTTCCCCTACCGCCATTGGCCGCGTAGTTTGCCTGAAGCTTTACCTGCCGATCGTCGTCGGTTGCCGTACGCGGCATGCCGATCAGCGAAAGGGTTGCCGCGTCCAGCGCGTTCTGCATGGTCGAATGTGTGGAAACCGCCGAGGAGTAATCCGTCACAAGGCCGACAGCCAGCAGCAGCGGCACGGCGGTGATGGCCATGATGGGAGCGAATGAACCGCTTTTGCAGCGGAGAAAGCGGCGGCAGGCGTTGCGCATGGTTCCCTCGTTCGGCAACAACTGCGCATACATTAGCAAAGGGAAGAAAAAGAGCCGCTAACCGGATGGATAAAACTTTAGCGACCCGCCGGCAGGGACGGGCCGCACCAGCACGATGGCCGTCGCGAAGCTGGAAACGATTTCAGTTGTTCGTGGGTTCTGCCGGCTTCATCGAATCGGTCTTCATCGTCGAGTCATCCGTTTTCATCATATCTCCCGTCTTCATCGATTTCTCGCAATCGGCCTTTTCCTTTTTCGTCATCGCCTTGCCCATGCAGTCGTCGTTCTTCATCTTCTGCGTCTGCATCGTGTCGGTGGATTTCATCGAATCCGTCTTCATGGAATCGGCGAAAGCAGGTGGCGCGGCAAAGACGGCAGCAGAGGCCAGGGCGAAGGCAAGCGAGGGAAGCGTCATTCGGTGGGCAGGCATGGCGGTGTCTCCTATGGGCTGGCCGCTCTGATATGGGCGGCTGACTGTGCCGGTTCGCCCGCCACATCCGGTCCGTTACGCGCATCACCCGAATATGATGCCGAAAGCCGCGCCAATGCAGGGCCGCAAGCCATCCTCCAGCTCACTGTTATTTTTGCCGCATCGGCCAACCGAAATCCGGTTTCCACTTTTCGCGCGAATGCTTTATAGGCCGCGCGCATGAGCACACCGATTTCGCATATCCGCAACTTCTCCATCGTCGCCCATATCGACCATGGCAAATCCACGCTCGCCGACAGGCTGATCCAGTTGACCGGCGGCATGGACGCGCGTGAAATGGCCGGCAAGGAGCAGGTTCTCGATAATATGGACATCGAGAAGGAGCGCGGCATCACCATCAAGGCGCAGACCGTGCGCCTGAAATACCGCGCGCAGAACGGCGAGGATTACATCCTCAACCTGATCGACACGCCCGGCCATGTCGACTTCGCCTATGAGGTCTCACGCTCGCTCGCCGCCTGCGAAGGCTCGCTGCTGGTGGTTGATGCCAGCCAGGGCGTCGAAGCGCAGACGCTGGCCAATGTCTATCAGGCCATCGACAACGACCACGAAATCGTCGTCGTCCTGAACAAGATCGACCTTCCCGCCGCCGAGCCCGAGCGCATCCGTGAACAGGTCGAGGAGGTCGTCGGCATCGATGCCAGCCAGGCCGTGATGATCTCGGCCAAGTCCGGCATCGGTATCCCGGACGTGCTGGAGGCCATCGTCCACCAATTGCCGCCGCCGCGCGAGGGCGATGCCTCGAAACCGCTCAAGGCGATGCTGGTCGATAGCTGGTACGACGCCTATCTCGGCGTCATCGTCCTGGTGCGCGTCATCGACGGCGTCATGAAGAAGGGTCAGACCATCCGCATGATGGGCACCGGCGCGAAATATCCGGTGGAGCGCACCGGCATGTATACGCCCAAGATGCTCAATGTCGAGGAAATCGGCCCCGGCGAGTTCGGTTTCATCACGGCGTCCATCAAGGAAGTGGCCGACACCCGCGTCGGCGATACCATCACCGAGGACAAGCGCCCCACCGAAAAGGCGCTGCCCGGCTTCAAGGAAGCGCAGCCGGTGGTGTTCTGCGGCCTGTTTCCGGTCGATGCCGCCGATTTCGAGGATCTGCGCGCCGCCGTCGGCAGGCTTCGCCTCAACGACGCGTCCTTCTCCTATGAAATGGAAACGTCCGCCGCGCTCGGCTTCGGCTTCCGCTGCGGCTTCCTCGGCCTGCTGCATCTGGAAATCATCCAGGAGCGGCTCGAGCGCGAGTTCAATCTCGACCTCATCGCCACCGCGCCGAGCGTCGTTTACCAGATGCATCTCAGCGACGGCACGATGAAGGAACTGCACAACCCGGCCGACATGCCGGATATCGTGCGCATCGACCATATCGAGGAGCCGTGGATCCGCGCCACCATCCTGACGCCGGACGACTATCTCGGCAGCATTTTGAAGCTTTGCCAGGAAAGACGCGGCATCCAGGCCGACCTTTCCTATGTCGGCAAGCGCGCCATGCTGGTTTACGACCTGCCGCTCAACGAGGTTGTGTTCGACTTCTACGACCGGCTGAAATCCATCTCCAAGGGCTACGCCTCCTTCGATTATCATCTGACCGACTATCGACAGGGTGATCTCGTCAAGATGTCGATCCTCGTCAATGACGAACCGGTCGACGCGCTGTCGATGCTGGTGCACCGCACGGCGGCAGAAAAGCGCGGCCGCGCCATGGTGGAAAAACTGAAGGAACTGATCCCGCAGCACATGTTCAAGATTCCGATCCAAGCGGCCATCGGCGGCAAGATCATCGCCCGCGAAACGATTTCGGCGCTGCGCAAGGACGTGACGGCCAAATGTTATGGCGGCGACGTTTCCCGCAAGCGCAAGCTGCTCGACAAGCAGAAAGAGGGCAAGAAGCGCATGCGGCAGTTCGGTAAGGTCGACATCCCGCAGGAAGCGTTCATCCAGGCCCTGAAAATGGGGGACTGAGCGGTTCGGCCCTTTGGGGCCGAACGCTTGGACCCCGGTGGGCCTATGCGAGCGTGACGCCGGCGTGGCCGGCTCCTCAGCATGAGGAAGGTGGGTGCGGCTGCATCTTCTGAGCTTGGAGAGCCCGGCACCACCTCGCCCTTATTTTAGGGTAAGGACGATTGCAGTTGGAACAGTGCGTCGTTCGAGACGGCAGCTACGCTGCCTCCTCACGATGAGGGAGGTGAGTGCGCCGCCTTAAGGCAAATATGCGCTACCCCCGCCCTCATCCTGAGGTGCGAGCTCCTGAGCTTGTCGAAGGGGCGAGCCTCGAAGGACGAGGGCGGCTCCAGTTCGCGTGGATGGAAATTTATCGCCTGCCGTAATCGATAAGAATAAATCCGTTGCCAATCAGGCGCTTGCCCCGTTAACGACGGTTTCCTTCTCCCGCTTTGTCCACACCCGTCATCTCTCCCCCATAATCCGCCTCAGCAGCTTGCCAGCGGGAACGGGTGTGCACACTCGAGCATCCAGGCAAGTGTGGCGCCGGGTGTGTTATCCGTAACAGTGAACGGAACCCCCCGGCCCGAACCGGACCTGTGTTGCTCGCGTCCGCAAATGGGCGATGGGCCGGGAAAGGCAAGGGTAGAAACGCCGGCGGCGCATGGCGGAGCGTCACTACTTAAATCATCAGGCGCAATGCCATGCGCCGTCTCCCGACCTTTCACCCTTGAAAGGTCAGTTCTTTGAAATGGCCAGACGGCGAAAGCCGGGCGTGGCAACGGTGAAGTGCGGCCTCAAGCCAGCGTCTGGCCATACGGGGTCCCCGCCAGCGACGAGCGCAGCGAGCGAGCTTAAGGGCGGGGCATGAACAAACAGGGCCGAAAGGCAGCGTGGCAACGAATATGCCTGATTGCGGCGCTGCCACGCCTGTTTCCGTCGCTTGGCGTGTTCCGCCCGCCCTGCATTTGGTCTAAAGCCGGGCAAGATTATCGCCTGTCCCGGATTTCGCCATGACTGCCACCCCTTCAAACGGCCCTCTTTTCCTCGGTATCGACACAGGCGGCACCTATACCGACTGCGTGTTGTGGTCGGAGGGCGGCGGGGAAAAAGGCACCGTGCACGCCAAGGCCAAGGCGCTGACCACCCGTCACGATCTCGCCGTCGGCATATCGGGTGCGGTCGGCAATGTGCTGGAGCACGCGGCGGTCGATCCGGCCGATATCAAGCTTGTGTCGATGTCCACCACGCTCGCCACCAATGCGCTGGTCGAGGGGCAGGGCGGACGCGTCGGCCTCGTGATGATCGGCTTCGGCACAGACGATATGGCCCGCGACGGGCTGGCCAAGGCGCTCGGCACCGATCCGGTGGTATTTTGCCCCGGTGGCCACGATGTCCATGGCAATGCCGCCGATCTCGACCTTTCGGCGCTGGAGGCGGCGCTGCCGGAACTGGCCGAGACGGTGTCGGGCTTCGCGGTCTGCGCCTATTTCGCCACCCGCAATCCCGAGCATGAAATCGCTGCCCGTGATCTGATCCGCGAGAAGACCGGCCTGCCGGTCACCGCCAGCCACGAGCTTTCGGCAAGGCTTGGCGGGCCGCGTCGCGCACTGACCACGCTGCTCAACGCCAGGCTGATCGCCATGATCGACCGGCTGGTGGCGGCGACCGAAGGGTTTTTGGCCGAGCGCGGCATCGAAGCCCCGCTGATGGTAGTGCGTGGCGATGGCGCGCTGATCTCGGCGGCCTTCGCCCGCCAGCGGCCGATCGAGACGATCCTGTCCGGCCCGGCTGCCAGCCTCGTCGGCGCCCGTCACATGACCGGGCTGGATAATGCCGTGGTGTCCGACATCGGCGGCACCACCACCGACGTCGCGGTGCTCGATCATGGCCGGCCGCGGCTCGACCCGGAAGGCGCCACCGTCGGTGGCTTCCGCACCATGGTCGAAGCGGTTGCCATGCGCACCTTCGGTCTTGGCGGGGATTCGGAAGTCGCCTTGCAGGAAGGCGTGCTGAACCCGCGCCTGATCCTCGGGCCGCGCCGGCTGGTGCCGCTGTCGCTCGCCGCCGCGCAACATGGCGAGGTTGTGATAAAGGAACTGGAGCGGCAGTTGCGCGCCCCCAATGCCGGCCGCATGGATGGCCGCTTCGCCTTTCGCACCGGCGTGCCGGAACGGCTCGCCGCCGGGCTCGGCAAATCCGAGGCAAGGCTTTACGCCGACATCACCGCCACGCCGCAGCCGCTCGACCGGCTGCTCGCCTCCAGCGCCCAGAACGCCACGCTGAAACGGCTGGTGGCGCGCGGGCTGGTGCATGTTTCCGGCTTCACGCCTTCCGATGCCGCGCATGCTCTGGGCCGCCAGTCGAACTGGAACGCCGAGGCGGGGCGGCTTGGCGCCGAACTTTTCGCCCGCAAGCGCGATCCGAAAGGCAAGGAACTGGCGGATTCACCGGAAGCGTTCTGCGAGCGGGTCCTGCGCTCGCTCACCCGCTGGTCGGCCGAATACATACTGGAAACCGCCTTTGCCGAGGACGGGCTGGACGGCGCCTCGACGGTGGCGCATGCCCTTGTGCAGCGTGCGGTGGATTCGTATCCCGGCATCGTGCGGCTGTCGATGGCGCTCGACCGCCCGGTGATCGGGCTGGGGGCGTCCGCGCCGCTGCATTATACCGGCCTGCCGGCACTGCTTGCCAATGAGTGCATCGTGCCGGAAGACACCGATGTCGCCAATGCGCTGGGCGCGGTCGTCGGTCAGGTTCGGGTGACGGCGGAGGTCAGCGTCAGCCAGCCGGAGGAGGGGCTGTTCCGCGTCTCGTCACCCGCAGGCTTGCAGGATTTCGACGCCGAAGAGCCGGCTATCGCCGCCGCCCAGGCCGAGGCCCGCGCCACTGTGGCCGACCGCGCCGCCGAGGCTGGTACCGACGAAGCCGAGATCGACGTCCATACCGACTATCGCGTCTCGGTGGTGCAGGACAGGCGCATGTTCGTCGAAGCGCACATCGTGGCCACCGCTTCAGGGCGTCCGCGCATCGCCATGTGAGCGGACGGGTTTCCCACGGGCCGTCGCAGGCATGTGGTGATGCGTTGTGAACGGTTGGCCTGACCCTGGATGGAATTGACCCTTCCTGTCTGGCATGTCAAAGCCCAACCGCGCCGGTCACGGGCCGGCGGGTATTTCTTTGGAGAACGGCCGATGACTGATCGTATCGCGGTGGCGGGGTTGCAGATTGCCCGCGAGCTTCACGATTTCATCGCGAAAGAGGCGCTGCCAGGGACTGGCGTAAGCGAAGAGGCGTTCTGGGAAGGCTTCGCGGCCATCGCAAATGAGCTTGCGCCGAAGAATCGGGCGCTGCTGGCAAAGCGCGACGATTTGCAGGAAAAGCTCGACCGCTGGTATCGCGAAAACGGCGCTCCGGTCGACATGGAGGTCTACAAGACCTTCCTCGGCGATATCGGCTATCTGCTGCCGGAAGGCCCGGACTTTACCGTCACCACCGAAAACGTCGATCCCGAAATCGCCGTAGTGGCCGGGCCGCAACTGGTCGTGCCGGTAATGAATGCGCGTTATGCCCTCAACGCTGCCAATGCGCGCTGGGGTTCGCTTTACGATGCGCTTTACGGCACCGACGCCATTCCCGAGACCGACGGTGCCGAAAAGGGCAAGGCGTTCAATCCGAAGCGCGGCGAAAAGGTCATCGCCTGGGCGCGAAATTTCCTCGATGAGAGCGCGCCGCTGTCAAGCGCGAACTGGGCCGACGTCACCGGGTTGGCAATCGCCGGCGGCAGACTGGCGGTAACCACAGGCAAGGGCGCGACCGGCCTGAAGGATTTGAGGCAACTTGCCGGCTATCGCGGCGAGGCGTCGAGCCCCGATGCGGTGCTGCTGGTCAGGAACGGGCTGCATGCCGAGATCGTCATCGACCGCAGCAACCGGATCGGCAAGGACGATCCGGCCGGCATCGCCGATGTCGTGCTCGAAGCCGCGATGACGACGATCCAGGATTGCGAGGATTCGGTCGCCGCCGTGGATGCCGAGGACAAGGTCGTCGTCTATCGCAATTGGCTGGGCCTGATGAAGGGCGATCTCACTGATACTTTCGACAAGGGCGGGCGACAGGTTACACGCAGGCTGGCCCCTGACCGCGTCTATAACGCGCCGGATGGTGGCGAACTCGTCCTGCCCGGCCGCTCGTTGATGCTGGTGCGCAATGTCGGCCATCTGATGACCAATCCGGCGATCCTGCTGGCCGATGGCTCGGAAATCCCGGAAGGCATCATGGATGCGGCGATCACGGGGCTGATCGCCTTGCACGACGTCGGCCCGAATGGAGGGCGCAGGAATTCCCGCGCCGGCTCCATGTATGTGGTCAAGCCCAAGATGCACGGACCGGAGGAGGTCGCCTTCGCGTCGGAGATATTTGCGCGCGTGGAACGGCTCGTCGGCATGAAGCCCAACACGATGAAGATGGGCATCATGGACGAGGAGCGGCGCACCACCGTCAATCTCAAGGAGGCGATCCGCGCGGCGAAGGAGCGTGTGGTGTTCATCAATACCGGCTTCCTCGACCGTACCGGCGACGAGATACATACCTCGATGGAAGCCGGCCCGATGATCCGCAAGGGCGACATGAAGCAGGCGGCCTGGATTTCCGCTTATGAGGCATGGAATGTCGATATCGGCCTGGATTGCGGGCTTTCCGGTCATGCCCAGATCGGCAAGGGCATGTGGGCGATGCCCGATCTGATGGCGGCGATGCTGGTCGAGAAGATCGCGCATCCGAAGGCCGGCGCCAATACCGCCTGGGTGCCGTCGCCGACGGCGGCGACCCTCCACGCCACGCACTACCACAAGGTCGATGTGAAGGCGGTGCAGGAGAAGCTGAAAAACCGGCCGCGCGCGAAGCTGGACGATATATTGTCGGTGCCGGTGGCGACACGCCCAAACTGGACACCGGACGAGATCCAGCGCGAACTGGATAACAATGCACAGGGCATTCTCGGCTATGTCGTGCGCTGGATCGATCAGGGCGTCGGCTGCTCCAAGGTGCCCGACATCAACGATGTCGGCTTGATGGAAGACCGCGCCACGCTGCGCATTTCCTCGCAGCACATCGCCAACTGGCTGCATCATGGCGTGTGTACGCGCATCCAGGTGACGGATTCGCTGGAACGCATGGCGGCAATCGTCGACCGCCAGAATGTCGGTGACCCGCTATACCAGCCAATGGCGCCGGATTTCGAGAACTCGATTGCCTTCCAAGCGGCCTGCGACCTTGTCTTCAAGGGGCGCGAGCAGCCCAATGGCTATACCGAGCCTGTGCTGCATGGCAGGAGGCTGGAACTCAAGGCGCGGCGGAGGAGTAGCTGACGGCCATGCTAGCGGCGCCATGATCCTAGCCATCGATTGTTCCGCCAGCCTGTGCGCCGCCTGCATCTATGACGAGCGGGCGGGCAGGGAACTTGGCCGCAATGTCCTCGATCTCGGCAAGGGGCACGCCGAACACCTGCTGGTGGTGATCGCCGAGGCACTGACGGCTGCCGGCATCGCTTATGCCGATCTTTCCGCCATCGCCGTCTCCGTCGGTCCCGGTTCCTTCACCGGCGTTCGGGTCGGCGTGGCCACCGCGCGCGGCCTGGCGCTGGCCCTGAATATCCCCGCCATCGGCGTGACCACGCTGGAAGCGCTGGCCTCAGAGGCGCGCGAGAGCTTTGCGGGCCGCGCAGTGCTTGCGGCCATGGATGGCGGACGCGGCGAAATCCATGCGGCGCTCTATGACGCAAACGGAAGCGAGCGCGTCGCGCCTGCCGTTCTCACGCTGGACGACGCAATTGCCGCCGCCGGCGATCTGTCGCCGGTTCTTGTGGGAACCGCCGCACAGGCGATTGCCGAAGCCGCGGTTGTCGATTTGGATATCGCCTCACAAGCGGCCACCGCCGACATTGCCGTCTATGCCCGTGTTGCGGCCGGCAAGGGAAGCGACGGCGAAAAGCCGCGTCCGGTCTATCTGCGCGAGGCCGATGCCAAGCCGCAGGCAGGTTTCGTGTTGCCGAGGCGATGACGATGCGTATTCCGTTTCTGACACCGCGCCGGCGCGACTACGCGCTCCTACCCCTGGAAGTAGCGGATAGTGCCGCGCTCATGGAACTGCATCGCGAGGATTTCGTGCGGCCGTGGAGCGATGTCGAGTTCTCGACGCTGTTGGAGCAGGACACGGTGTTCGGCTATGCCGCCCGCGAAATCGGCCGTGGCGGTGCGGCGCCGGTCGGTTTCGTCCTTGCCCGGCACGCAGCCGAGGAAGGCGAGATCCTCACCGTTGCGGTTTCCCGCAGTCATCGCCGCCAGGGCATCGGCTGGCAATTGATGGATGCGATCCTGCGCGAATTGCATGGCAGGCGTGCCGAGGCGCTGTTTCTGGAAGTGGATGAGACCAATTTGCCAGCCATTGCGCTTTATCGTCGCCTCGGCTTTCGCGAGGTCGGCAAGCGGCCGAACTATTATCGCTCGACGGAGCGTGGGCCGACAGGTGCGCTGGTCATGCGCCGCGATCTGCGTTAGCCGGCCCGCATGATCGGCAAACTTCGAAGCATTCTCGCTCTTGTCATGATCGCGCTGAGCACGCTTGTGCTGGCTCCGCTGCAATTCTTTGCGATGAAGACCGGTCTTTGGCCGGAGACGGCGATCCTGAAACTGTGGCACCGTTGCATGGTGCGGGCGCTTGGCATCCGCGTCCATTCCATCGGTCGGCTTTCCGCCAAGCGACCGCTGCTCGTCGCCTCGAACCATATTTCATGGACCGACATCATGGTTCTCGGCTCGCTCGCCGACGTCCGGTTCATCGCACGCGCCGACATGGAAGGCTGGCCGCTGATCGGCAGCCTGTCCAAGCTTCAGCGCACCGTCTTCATCGAGCGCGAGCGCAAGCGCACGTCGGGCGATCAGGCCGGCGAGATCGCGCGCTGCCTGGCCAATGGCGATGCCATGGTGTTGTTTCCCGAAGGCACGACGGGCGACGGCAACCGGATCCTGCCCTTCAAGACCACATTGTTCGGGGCGGCCTCCATGGCCGTTGCCGACGGCACCATGGGGGAGGTGTTCATCCAGCCCGTGGCCATCGCCTATACCCGTTTACAAGGCGTGCCTCTGGGGCGCAGGCACCGTCATATTGCTGCATGGATTGGCGACGAAGACCTGATGCCCCATCTGAAGGTGTTGCTGGCGCGCGGCGGGCTCGATGTGGAGGTGCATTTCGGCGAGCCAATAGCGTTCTCGAAAGGTTCCAACCGCAAGGAGATAGCGAGGCTGGTCGAGCAGCATGTGCGCGCCATGATGCAGGGAGCATTGCAGGATCCTCAACCCAGCCGTCCACGGTCGTGAGTGGAAGCGGCTGTTTTTCGAACGGAAAAGGCGTTAGAAGCCCGGTATGGAACTGGATACGAAACTGAAAAGCGATGCGGCTGGCACCGCATCCGGGCAGGCGGCGGGCAAGAAGGTCTTTGTCAAGACCTATGGCTGCCAGATGAACGTTTATGATTCACAGCGCATGACCGATGCGCTGGTTGCTGATGGCTATGCCGCGACCGACGATATGGCCGACGCCGATCTGGTTTTGCTGAACACTTGTCATATTCGCGAGAAGGCGGCCGAGAAGGTCTATTCCGAGATCGGCCGCATCCGCGAAATGAAGAAGGAGCGCGCCGCGCTGGGACGCGAGACCGTGATCGGCGTGACCGGTTGCGTGGCGCAGGCCGAAGGCGCCGAGATCATGCGCCGCGCGCCGGCTGTCGATCTGGTCGTCGGTCCGCAGACCTATCATCGCCTGCCTGCCGTTTTGGAAAAGGTGCGGAGCGGCGGGAAGGTGGTCGAAACCGACTACGCTCTGGACGACAAGTTCGAGCATTTGCCGCAGCCGAAGCGGGCCGAACTGGCCCGGCGCGGCGTCACGGCATTCCTGACGGTTCAGGAAGGGTGCGACAAGTTCTGCACCTTCTGCGTCGTGCCTTATACGCGCGGCTCGGAGGTTTCGCGGCCGGTGGCGCAGATCGTCGCCGAGGCCGAGAGGCTCGTCGAAGCCGGCGTGCGCGAGGTGACGCTGCTTGGCCAGAATGTGAACGCCTGGCATGGCGAGGGACTCGATCTGGAAGGACAGAGCACGGAGTGGGGTCTCGGCCGGCTTCTGTTCCGGCTGGCGGAAATTCCCGGCCTTGCGCGACTGCGTTACACGACCAGCCATCCGCGCGACATGGACGACGAGCTGATTGCTGCGCACCGCGATCTTGAATCCCTGATGCCCTATCTCCATCTGCCGGTGCAGTCGGGGTCAGATCGCATATTGAAAGCGATGAACCGCAGGCACAAGGCCGAGGATTATCTGAGATTGATCGAACGCGTCCGCGCCGCTCGCCCGGATATCGCTATCTCCGGCGATTTTATCGTCGGCTTCCCCGGCGAGACGGGTGAAGACTTTGAAGCGACGATGCGGCTGGTGCGCGAGGTGAACTATGCTTCTGCCTTCTCGTTCAAATATTCGCCCCGCCCCGGCACGCCCGGCGCCGAAATGGACGGCCATGTACCGGAGCAGGTGAAGGACGAACGCTTGCAGCGCTTGCAGGCGCTGCTCGTGGAGCAGCAGCAGGCTTTCACCGGCTCGATGGTTGGCCGCACCATGCCGACCCTGATCGAGAAGGCAGGCCGGCAGGCGGGTCAGCGTGTTGGCCGCTCGCCGTGGCTCCAGCCGGTTATTGTTGATGAAAAGGCCGGCGGAATCGGTGAAATTATCGAGGTGCGAATCATGAGCGCGGGCTACAATAGCCTGCATGCCGAACCTGTCTGAGGCGCGGCCGAAAAGGAGAGACGGTTGAACGCAACCGAGTTGAAGAACGCCCCTGCCGCCGCACCTACCGGGGCCTCCGATATGGCGCATATTGTTTTGACCTTCGACGACAACAGGCTTGCGGGCGCGCTTTACGGCCAGTTCGATGAAAATCTCGCGCGGCTGGAACAGAAACTCGGAGTCGATATCCGCTCGCGGGGCAATCAGTTGACTATCAAGGGCGACGCCGTCGCGGCCGAGCAGGCGCGTCGCGCTCTGGACAGTCTCTACGCCATTCTCCAGAAGGGTGCCGAGATCGATCAGTCCGACGTGGACGGGGCTGTGCGCATGGCGGTCGCGGCAGACGACCAACTCACCTTGCCGACACTGGAGCGCAAGGGCAAGGTCTCGGCCGCGCAGATTTCGACCCGGAAAAAGACCATCTATGCCCGCTCGCTCAATCAGGACGCCTATATGCGGGCGCTGGAGCGTTCCGAACTGGTTTTCGGCATCGGCCCCGCCGGCACCGGCAAGACCTATCTGGCGGTTGCCCATGCCGCCATGCTGCTCGAACGCGGCATGGTCGAGCGCATTATCCTGTCGCGACCGGCGGTCGAGGCCGGCGAGAGGCTCGGCTTCCTGCCGGGCGACATGAAGGACAAGGTCGATCCTTACCTTCGCCCGCTCTACGACGCGCTTTACGACATGATGCCGGCTGACAAGGTCGAGCGCGCCATTGGCGCGGGCGTCATTGAAATTGCGCCGCTCGCGTTTATGCGCGGCCGCACGCTGGCGCATGCCGCCGTTATCCTGGATGAGGCGCAGAACACCACGCCGATGCAGATGAAGATGTTCCTGACCCGGCTGGGCGAGAACTCGCGCATGATCGTCACCGGTGATCCCAGTCAGATCGACCTGCCACAGAACACGAGGTCGGGTCTGGTCGAGGCGCTGCGGGTTCTCGACGGCGTTCCGGGCATAGTGACGGTGCGCTTCAATGAAGGCGATGTGGTGCGGCATTCCCTGGTCGCCGAGATCGTCAAAGCCTATGACCGCGACGGCAAAGTGGCGCGCGGGCTCGGCGTGCAGGATTGAGGCCGGCCCGCCGGAACGCGAAATAGCCCCATGCCCGCTTTGCCTTCAACTGTCTCGCTCGACATCGACCTGGCCATCGAGGCGGGTGCTTGGCCGTCTCAGGCGGCGCTTGATGAACTGGTGGGCAAGGCTGCGGTTGCCGCGTTCGAGGAACTCGCCGAAAAATACACAGGCGATTGCGAACTGAGCGTCGTTTTCACCGATGACGCTCATATCAGGGAATTGAACGCGGCCTGGCGCGGCAAGGACAAACCGACCAATGTATTGTCCTTCCCTGCATTTCCGGCATCGGGCGGCGGATCGTTGCCGCCGATGCTCGGCGACATAGTGCTGGCTGCCGAAACGGTTTCGCGCGAGGCGGCACTGGAAGACAAGCCGCTCGGCAACCATATCAGTCACTTGGTGATCCATGGGCTGCTGCATCTTCTGGGTTACGACCACGAGACCGATGCAGACGCCGAAGCGATGGAAGCGGCAGAGCGCGCCGTGCTGGCAAGGCTTGCCATTCCCGATCCCTACGCGTAACACCGAGGAACAATCAGTCGGACGACAATGAACGAAAAGCCAGCAACTGCCGCTCGCCCGGATTCCGGAGACTTGCTCCCGGTTTCCGAAAAAACGGAAGACGTCCAAAGTCCGAGTACCATCGCCGGCGGCGTGCCTGATGCCGAGCCCGCCGGTTCTTCCCTGTTCGAACGCCTGATGGGTCTGTTCAGGCAGCGCAACGGCACCGATCTGCGTGAGGAAATCGCCGATGCCCTGGCCGAGACGGCCAGCGATGCCGGTTCCTTTTCGCCCGGCGAGCGCGCCATGCTCAACAATATCTTGCGGCTGCGCGAAGTGCGCGTCGAGGACGTCATGGTGCCGCGCGCCGATATCGAAGCGGTCGAGATCGGCACGAATCTGGGCGATTTGCTCGGCCTGTTCGAGCAATCCGGCCATTCGCGCATGCCCGTCTATGCCGAGACGCTCGATGATCCGCGCGGCATGGTTCATATCCGCGATCTGCTTGGCCACATCACGCGCGTGTCACGGGTGAAGAAGGGGCGTGCGAGCCGCAAGGCGCCCGTCTCGAACGTTCTGGATCTTGGACAGGTCGATCTTGGCCGCACGATCGGCGATCTTAGCCTGATCCGTCCCGTCCTGTTTGTGCCGCCGTCCATGCTCGCGTCCGAATTGATGGGGCGCATGCAGGCCATGCGTACCCAGATGGCACTGGTCATCGATGAATATGGCGGCACCGACGGACTGGTTTCGCTTGAGGATATCGTCGAAATGGTCGTCGGCGACATCGAGGACGAGCACGACGATGACGAACCGCTGATTACGCAGACCGGCGACGGCGCTTTTATCGTCGATGGCAAGGCCGAGATCGAGGACGTCGAGAAAATGATCGGCAACGACTTCGCCGCAGGAGAGCACGGCGAGTCTGTCGATACGATCGGCGGCATGATCTTCAACACGCTTGGTCGTGTGCCGGCACGCGGCGAAGTGGTGCAGGCGATACCTGGCTATGAGTTCCATGTGCTCGATGCCGACCCCCGCCGGGTCAAGCGCGTGCGTATTGTTCAAGGGCAGAAGGGTGGCCGCCGTCGCGTGGCCAAGGCGGAGCAGAGCGCGCCATAGACCTATGATCCTGACGGACGGCAAAGAGTTTTCACCCGTCAGTGTTTGGACGCGAGGTTCCATGCTGCTAGAACGGTTTCCGCCTGATTCGCGCAAGGTGGGGACGGGATGGAGCGCCTTTCTGGCCGCATAATTCTGCTTTGGGGCTGGCGGCGCGCCCTGGTGGCCTTTGCGGCTGGTGCCTTCGCGGTCCTCGGCCAGGCGCCGTATGATTTCTTCGCTGCCTGTTTCGTCTCTTTTCCGGTTCTCGTTTGGCTGCTCGATGGCGCCACCGGCGATCCGTCCGACGGTTGGCTTCGCCGTTTGCAGCCGGCTTTCGCAATCGGATGGTGGTTTGGCTTCGGCTATTTTCTTGCAGGGTTGTGGTGGATCGGCGGTGCCTTGCTGGTTGAGGCGGACCAGTTTGCCTGGGCGCTGCCTTTTGCCGTGCTGGGCATCCCGTTCGTGTTGGCGTTCTTCTACGGCTTCGCTGCTGCGGTAGCCAAGGCTCTGTGGAGCGACGGCATCTGGCGCATTGCAGCGATCGCCTTTGGCTTCGCACTGGCCGAGTGGCTGCGCGAATTCCTGTTCACCGGCTTTCCCTGGAATGCGGTTGGTTACGCGGCGATGCCGGTGCCGCTGTTGATGCAGAGCGTTTCCGTTATCGGCATGATCGGCATGAACGCGCTCGCCGTCTTCGTTTTCGCGCTGCCGGCATTATTGGCCCAGCCGATCCATCGGCGCGCCGGAGTGCTCGTCTTCGTCCTGCTGGTGGCCGGCGATCTCACCTATGGCTATATCCGGCTTACCGAGAAACCGTCACCTTCGCCGCAAAGTCTTTCTGTACGGATTGTGCAGCCTTCAGTCGATCTCAGCGAAAAGTGGAACGCCAGCGTTCGCGATCGCATCTTCGCCACCATGATAGCCATGTCCTCGCAGCCGCCGCAGGCGGGGCAGGAGAAGCCGCAACTGATCCTGTGGCCGGAAACCTCGGTGCCGTTCCTGTTCACCGAGCGGCCCGATGCATTGACCGCGCTGGGCGATATGCTGGGGGAAGGCCAGATGCTGATCGCCGGCGCGGTGCGAGAAGAAGAGGCGGCCAATGGCGGAACGCCGCCTCGTTATTATAACTCTGTCGTTGCCATTAATGATCGGGGCGAGATCGTTGACGCGGTGGACAAGGTCCACCTTGTACCTTTCGGAGAATACCTGCCATTCGCAGACTTTCTGCGGAGTATTGGCCTCGAGCAGATCGTGGCTGGACCGCTTATGTTTTCGGCCGGTGCCAGCCGTCACGTCATTATCGCACCGGGTGGTGTTCGGGTCATGCCGTTCATCTGTTATGAGGTGATCTTTCCCGATTTAGTAGCTGTTGACGTTACGTCAGCACAGCTTATTGTGAATGTTACGAATGATGCATGGTTTGGAGATACACCCGGTCCATACCAGCATCTGAGGCAGGCGCAGGTTCGTGCGGTCGAGAACGGCTTACCTTTGTTGCGTGCTGCCAACAACGGCATTTCGGCCACCGTTGATGCACGCGGCAGGATCGTCGATGCTCTGGCGATCAACGCCCGTGGCGTCTTGGACGCGACGGTGCCGGTGGATCGCGTGCATACTGTTTCGGCATACCAACGGCGCGTTAACGGGTTCGTGATCATGCTACTGTTCGCCGTAGCGGCGTGGGTCATGAACGTAAGACGAAAGCTACGGACGAATTGACAATTGATATATTGGGAAATCATATGCGTCGTCGAATATTTGCGCCGGCATGCAGCCAAATTTGGTTGGGATAGTTTGCCGCGTCAGGCACAATACCGGAAAGCCGAAAGGAATTCGGCGAGGAACATATGGTCGAGCAAAACAAGAAGAAGCCGAACCCGACGGATGTTCATGTTGGCAGCCGCATCAGATTGCGCCGCAATATGTTGGGCATGAGCCAGGAGAAACTGGGAGAGAGCCTTGGCATAACCTTCCAGCAGATCCAGAAATACGAAAAGGGCACCAATCGGGTGGGCGCCAGCCGGCTTCAGGCGATCGCTTCCATTCTCGGTGCTCCTGTCGCGTTTTTCTTCGAAGGTGCGCCGGGCCAGGAAATTGCCGGCCATCAAGGTTTCGCGGAGAGCGATACCGAGGGATCGATTATCGGTTTCTGCGCATCTCCCGAGGGTATTCAACTTAATCGAGCGTTCGTCAGGATCACGGACCCTAAAGTTCGGCGGCGGATCATCGATCTCGTCAAAACCCTTTCCGACGATTCTCTCTGAGTGCTGCTCTGCAGTTGTATCTTGCTGGTGTTCAAGAGAACGAGTTTGCTTGACGCCCCGCATCTCCTGCCGCTAACACGGGCCGCCCAATCGGCAATGCGCTGATTTTTTCGAGAGGGGACACCCGTGACGCGGCACAATTACTTCTTCACATCTGAATCCGTAGCTGAAGGCCATCCCGATAAGGTCTGTGATCGCATTTCCGACGAGATAGTCGATCTGGTCTATCGCGAAGCGAGGAAGACCGGCATGGATCCTTGGAAGGTACGTGTTGCTTGTGAAACACTGGCAACGACCAACCGCGTGATCATTGCCGGTGAAGTGCGTGTGCCGGACACGCTTTTGAAGAAAGACAAGCAAGGCGGTATTCTCAAGGATGCGGCTGGACATCCTCTGGTCAATCCTTCGAAATTCAAGTCGGTCGCGAGGCGGGCTATCCGCGACATCGGCTACGAGCAGGCGGGTTTTCATTGGAAAACTGCAAAGATCGATGTCCTGCTCCATGGACAGTCGCCGGATATCGGGCAGGGCGTCGATAACGCGTCCGACCGTCAGGGCGAAGAGGGCGCCGGCGATCAGGGCATCATGTTTGGCTATGCGTGCCGCGAAACGCCGGACCTGATGCCCGCGCCGATCTATTACAGTCACAAGATTCTGGAACTGCTTGCTGCTGCCCGCCATGAAGGCAAAGGCGAGGCGGGCAAGCTCGGTCCTGATGCCAAGAGCCAGGTCACGGTGAGATATGCCGACGGCAAGGCCGCCGAGGCCACGCAGATCGTGCTCTCGACGCAGCACCTCGATGGAAGCTGGGATTCCCGCAAGGTCCGCAGCGTTGTCGAACCTTATATTCGAGAGGCGTTGGGCGATCTCAGGATCGCTGACGATTGCAACTGGTACATCAATCCAACCGGCAAATTCGAGATCGGCGGCCCCGATGGCGATGCCGGTCTCACCGGGCGCAAGATCATCGTCGACACCTATGGCGGTGCAGCTCCGCATGGTGGCGGTGCGTTTTCCGGCAAGGACACGACCAAGGTCGACCGGTCGGCAGCCTATGCGGCCCGCTATCTGGCCAAGAATGTCGTGGCCGCCAAGCTCGCGGAGCGCTGCACGATCCAGCTTTCCTACGCCATCGGCGTTGCCCAGCCGCTGTCGGTCTATGTCGATCTGCATGGCACTGGAAAGGTGGACGAAACCGTGCTGGAGGAGGCGTTGCGCGATGTGATGGACCTGTCGCCCAGCGGCATCCGCAGGCATCTTGACCTGAACCGCCCGATCTATGCCAAGACGTCCTCTTATGGACATTTCGGTCGCAAGCCGGGGCGTGACGGTTCGTTTTCCTGGGAGAAGACGGATCTGGTCAAGGCGCTGAAGGGAGCGGTTTCCCAAAAGGAAACCCTGGCTGCCTGATCACGCTTTGAGGACGCAGATGTCTGGTGAGCGGCCAAGCCGGTCGAGTGAAGCGTTTTTTGGCCGGCGCCGTGGCAAGGCCATGCGCCCCCTCCAGGCGCTGGCATTGGAACACGGCCTTGAACAATACGGGCTCGACCTTGCTGTCCCATCGCCGCGTGACTTGACGGAGCTTTTCAAGGCGCCGGTTTCAGCCGTACGCCTTGAAATCGGCTTCGGCGGTGGTGAGCATCTATGCCATGAGGCGCGGGCCAATCCGGCATGCGGCTTTATCGGGGTAGAGCCGTTCGTCAATGGCATGGCCAAGATGATGGCCGCGGCCGAGAAGGAGCCTCTGGCCAATCTGCGCGTTTATGACGACGATGCGACGCAACTACTTGACTGGCTGCCGCCAGCCTCGCTCGACGGTATCGACCTTCTTTACCCCGACCCGTGGCCGAAGAAGAAGCATTGGAAGCGGCGTTTCGTTTCCAGGATCAATCTCGACCGCTTTGCGCGTGTTTTGAAACCGGGAGCCGTTTTCCGATTCGCGTCCGACATTGACACCTACGTAAACTGGACGCTTCTCCACTGCCGCGAGCATGAGGCTTTTGACTGGCTGGCGAGGGACGCCAGCGACTGGCGCGATGCTTACCCTGGATGGCCCGGAACGCGTTACGAAGCAAAGGCTTTGCGCGAAGGCCGCCGCCCCGCATATCTGACATTCACCAGGAAGCCCAACCAGCCTGCCGGTTAAGGAACCTCATCGGCACTTCCTGAACGGTTGACAAGTTGTCGCAGGGAACGCTTATCTGTTTGAGAAAATGCCCTGGCAATGGGCAGCATGCGTGGAAATTAAGCGGCTATCGATGCAACAATGAATGCAACAATGCATGAGCCGCAGGAGAGGAGAATTTATGCGTAAACTATTGTTCGTTCTTGGCTGTGCCGTCGTCGTGCTGGCCGGACAGGCCTCGGCCGCCGATTACAAGATCATGGCACCGGCGTCTCCCGGCGGCGGCTGGGACCAGACCGCGCGTGCCATGCAGACCGTGCTGCAAGACGAAAAGATCTCCAGTAATGTGCAGGTCTATAACGTGCCCGGCGCTGGCGGCACGATCGGGCTCGCCCAGTTTGTCAACAATGCCAAGGGCGATCCGTCGCAACTGATTGTCGGCGGCTATGTCATGGTGGGCGCTATCCTGACCAACAATTCGCCGGTAACGCTCGAGCAGGTCACCCCGATCGCTCGGCTGACGGGTGAATACGAAGTCGTCGTCGTGCCGGCCAATTCCGATATCAAGGATATGGCTGGGCTGGTGGAGAAGTTGAAAGCCGATCCTGGCGCGGTTTCCTGGGCCGGAGGATCGGCCGGCGGCGTGGACCATATAACCGTCGGCCTGATCGCAAAGGCGGTTGGCGTCGATCCAACCAAGATCAATTATATCGCTTATAGTGGCGGCGGCGAAGCCTTGGCGGCCATTCTTGGTGGGCAGGTAACGGCCGGGATCTCCGGTTATGGCGAGTTTGAATCGCAAATCAAGGCAGGATCACTTCGCATCATCGGCGTTTCGAGCGATGCTCCCATTGAGGGGATCGACACAGCCACGTTCAAGGATAGCGGCGTCGATGTCGTCATTCAGAACTGGCGCATGGTCGCTGCGGCACCCGGCATCAGTGACGAGCAGAAAGCGGCCATTCTCGCCGATATGGAGAAGATGGCCAAATCCGATGCCTGGAAAAAGGTTCTTGCTGACAAGGGTTGGGCCGATACGTTTCTTTCCGGCGATGCCTTCTCCGCCGAGTTGAAGAAGGACATCGACTCCACCTCCGTGGTGCTGAAGGATATCGGCTTGGTCAAATGAACGTCGAGCCTGTTCCGGAAGAGCCACAGCGTAAGGAGCGCCGCCCTGACGGGGCGGCGTTCGTTATCGCGGCGGTGCTTGCCATTATCGCGGTCGTGATTGCATGGAGCACCGCCACCGGTGGGAATTCGGCAAGCTATTCGCGTATCGGTCCCAATGCCTTCCCCTACGCCATTGCGGGAGTTCTTTTAGTCCTTTCCATCTGGACGGCGGTCGAGGCATGGCGCGGGGAGTTTCCCGAGCGTGAAGCCGAGAATGTCGGGCCGATCATTTGGATCGTCGCTGGTCTGGCCGGCCAGATGCTGTTGCTCAAGACAACCGGATTCTCGATCGCGACAGGAGTTCTGTTCGCGCTTACGGCGCGCGGTTTCGGCCGCGGACCATTGTGGATGACTGTGCCGCTCGGCATCGTGATCTCACTTGTCATCTGGGTTGTCTTCTCGAAGGGACTCCAACTCTCGCTTCCGGCCGGTCCGCTCGAGAACCTCTTCTAGGAATTCCGATGGATACCTTCGCCCTGCTCGGACATGGATTCCTCGTCGCCTTCGAACTGCAAAACCTGTTCTATGCGCTGATTGGCGTCACACTCGGCACGGCGGTCGGCGTTTTACCAGGCATCGGCCCGGCACTTACGGTCGCACTTCTTTTACCCGTCACCTACAAGCTTGATCCTGCGGGCTCGCTGATCATGTTTTCCGGTATCTATTATGGCGGCATGTATGGCGGATCCACCACGTCGATCCTGCTCAATACGCCTGGAGAAAGTGCATCGATTGTGACTGCGCTGGAGGGCAACAAGATGGCGCGAAAAGGCCGGGGCGGGCCGGCGCTGGCAACCGCTGCGATCGGCTCTTTCGTCGCCGGCCTGATTGCCACAATGGGCCTGGCGCTGATTGCACCTACCATCGTGAAGTTTGCACTATCGTTCGGTCCGGCCGAGTATTTCGCCCTGATGGTGCTTGCCTTCATGACCGTGTCGGCTGCCTTTGGCGATTCGACATTACGGGGGCTTACAGCGTTGTTCATCGGTCTTGCGCTCGGTCTCATCGGCATAGATCTGCAGACCGGGCAAGCGCGCCTGGCCTTCGGCATTCCCGACCTGCTCGACGGCATTGAAGTAACAACTCTTGCCGTGGCGCTGTTCGCGATTGGCGAAACATTGTCTGTGGCGGCAGCCCGAAACAGCAGTGAGGACAAGGTGGAGCCGGTCAAGGGTTCGGTCTGGATGAGCCGGGAAGACTGGGCACGCTCATGGAAGCCTTGGCTGCGGGGCACATTTATAGGTTTTCCAATCGGAGCCATGCCGGCGGGCGGCGCGGAGATCGGAACGTTCCTGTCTTATTCGGTGGAGAAACAACTGACGAAGAAGCCGGAAGAGTTCGGCAATGGCGCAATCGAAGGGGTCGCTGGTCCGGAGGCTGCGAACAACGCTTCCGCTGCCGGTACGCTGGTGCCACTGCTGACGCTCGGTTTGCCGACGACGGCGACCGCCGCCATCATGCTCGCCGGTTTTCAGCAATTCGGATTACAGCCGGGGCCGCTGCTGTTTGCCACCAGCCCGCAACTGGTGTGGGGCCTTATCGCCAGTCTCCTCGTCGCCAATTTGATGCTGCTCGTTTTAAATCTGCCGCTGATCGGGCTGTGGGTGAGGCTCCTATCGGTTCCTAAGCCCTGGCTCTATGCCGGCATTCTGGTTTTCGCCACGTTGGGTACGATCGGCGCCAATCCCTCCACCTTCGAACTCGGTATCTTGCTGGCCTTCGGCCTGATGGGATATATCCTGCGTCGCTTCGGCTATCCGATAGCCCCCGTGGTTGTCGGCCTCATTCTCGGCCCTCTTGCCGAACAGCAACTCAGGCGGGCAATGGCGATCAATCAGGGTGACCCGATGGCGCTGGTGTCATCGCCGATAGCGGTTGTATTGTTGTTGTTGGCCTTGGCGGCCGTTGTTGTGCCGCTTGTTCTACGGGCACGCGGCAAGGGCAAGGTCCTTGCGCAGCTTGCCGCCGACGAGGACTGATTTTCTCTCAGAAATGGCGAATACGGCGGAACTGCCGTGCGTCGATGCCGAGCCCGCGCAAATTGTCGGCATCCGGCTGGCGGCCGCAGGATACGGCCGAGGCGGCTGCAATCGCGTCGCCGAACAGTGCCAGAAACCCGCCCAGCCTGGAATGTTGTCGATGACCGGCCATGATATTTCCCTTTTGATGTTGCAATGCAACATAATTAGGGGTGCTGGAGCGAAGTGCCAGGGCGGTCAACGCAATGCAGCCATGTCGTTGCGACATTGCGCGTCACTGCAACTCGCTTGAGAGCCTGGGCTTGAAAGCGAGAGGCCTTTGGGTTATGTGAGTCTCAAATTCTTGGTCGGTATGACGAAGAGTGGGTCCAACCGGTCCCGCTCTTTTTTGTTACCGGCCACCGCAAACGAGGTCGCATGACAGTGACGACGGACGAGAAAACCGGCGACGATCGCATCATCCGCGAAAGCGGCATCGATGCGCGCATCGCGTCAATTGTGCAGCCTGTGCTGCGCGGTGTCGGTTTCCGTCTTGTCAGGGTTCGGTTGTCCGGTCAGCATGGCCTGACATTGCAGATCATGGCCGAGCGCGACGACGGCACCATGACGGTTGAGGATTGCGAGGAGGTTTCCCGCGCAGTCTCGCCAGCGTTGGATGTCGAGGATCCAATCGAGAAAGCGTATCATCTCGAAGTCTCGTCGCCCGGTATTGACAGGCCTCTGGTCCGAAAGTCTGATTTTTCGGACTGGGCCGGCCATCTGGTGAAGTTGGAAACCTCGGTGCTCGTTTCCGAGCGCAAGCGATTTCGTGGCAAGATCGCCGAGGCGGATGAAGATGGCGTGGTGATCGAAAGCGACAAGGCCGCGTATGGTGAAGATCCGGTCGTGCGCGTCCCTTACGATGCGATTGCCGAGGCGCGGCTGATCCTTACCGACGATCTGATCCGCGATGCGCTTTCCAAGGACAACCGTGCCCGCAAGGATGCGCGGAAGCGGCATGCGGAACCCGATGACGGCGCGCATGAACAGACGCAGGGCGAACAGGAAATTTGATTGAGCCGCCGGGAACCCGGTGAAGATGCTCGGGAGAAATGAAAATGGTTGTAAGCGCCAACAGGCTGGAACTCTTGCAAATCGCAGATGCGGTCGCGCGCGAAAAGTCGATCGACAAGCAGATCGTCATCGACGCGATGGCCGACGCGATACAGAAGGCCGCGCGCTCCCGCTATGGCCAGGAAACCAACATTCGCGCCGACATCAACCCGCAGACCGGTGAGATGAAGCTGCAACGGCTGATGGAAGTGGTGGAAACTGTCGAGGACTACGCCACCCAGATGGCGCTTTCTTCGGCGCGCGAGCGCAACCCGGATGCCCAGGTGGGTGATTTCATTGCCGAGCAGCTTCCACCGATGGATTTCGGCCGTATCGCTGCCCAGTCTGCCAAGCAGGTCATTGTGCAGAAGGTGCGTGAAGCCGAGCGCGATCGGCAATATGACGAATACAAGGATCGTATTGGCGAGATCGTCAATGGTACCGTCAAGCGCGTCGAGTATGGTAATGTCATCGTCGATCTTGGCCGTGGTGAAGCGATCATCCGCCGCGATGAATTGATTCCTCGCGAGAACTACAAATACGGTGACCGTGTCCGCGCCTATGTCTATGACGTGCGCCGCGAGCAGCGCGGCCCGCAGATATTCCTGTCGCGTACCCATCCGCAATTCATGGCCAAGCTGTTCACGATGGAAGTGCCGGAAATCTACGACGGCATCATCGAGATCAAGTCGGTAGCGCGCGATCCTGGCTCGCGCGCCAAGATCGCCGTGATTTCGCGCGATAGCTCGATCGATCCGGTCGGCGCCTGTGTCGGTATGCGTGGTTCACGCGTGCAGGCCGTCGTCGGCGAATTGCAGGGCGAGAAGATAGACATCATTCCGTGGTCGCCTTCGGCCGCATCCTTCATCGTCAACGCGCTGCAACCGGCTGAGGTGGCCAAGGTGGTGCTGGACGAGGAGGCTGAGCGTATCGAGGTGGTGGTGCCTGACGATCAGTTGTCGCTGGCCATCGGTCGCCGCGGGCAGAACGTGCGGCTGGCTTCTCAACTTACCGGCTGGGATATTGATATCCTGACGGAAGAAGAAGAATCGCAACGTCGCCAGAAGGAGTTCGTCGAACGCTCCAACCTGTTCATGGAAGCGCTCGACGTTGACGAGATGGTCGGTCAGGTGCTGGCCTCCGAAGGGTTCACTAGCGTCGAGGAAGTGGCTTATGTGGATGCCGACGAAATCTCGTCCATCGACGGTTTCGACGAGGACACCGCAAGCGAGATCCAGACGCGCGCCCGCGAATATCTTGAACGGATCGAAGCGGAGCATGACGCAAAGCGGGGTGAGCTTGGCGTTCAGGATGAGCTGCGCGAGATTCCCGGTGTCACCACAGCAATGATGGTTACACTTGGCGAGGACGGGGTGAAGACAATCGAAGACTTTGCCGGCTATGCCGTTGACGATCTTGTCGGCTGGAAGGAGCGCAAGGACGGCGAGACCAAGGTTTATCCGGGTGTTTTGGCCAATTATGGCGTCTCGCGCTTGGATGCCGAGCAGATGGTCATGGCCGCTCGGCTCAAGGCAGGCTGGATTACCGAAGAAGAACTCGCAACTGAGGCTGAACCGGCCGAAGAAGCCGCTGGTGCGTGAGGTGAAGCCCCATCGCATACAAGTCGCGCCTGGACGAAATGAACGATCGCACCTGCATCGTTACCAGAAGGACCGCCGAGCCGGATGAACTGATCCGCTTCGTCGTCGGTCCCGATTCGACGGTCGTTCCGGACATCAAACGAACGCTCCCCGGCCGTGGTTGCTGGGTGACGGCCAATCGCCTACATATTGAAAAAGCGGTAGCGAGGAATCTCTTCGACCGTGCCTTCAAGGCGAAGGTGTCCGTACCGGCCGATTTGGGAAATCTCATTGACGGCCTGCTCGCCAAGTCCGTGCTTGGGATGTTGGGGCTGGCCCGCAAGGCAGGTGCCGTCATATTGGGCGCCACCAAGGTTGAAGCTGCCGTGCGAGACGGCTCCGCCCTTCTTGTTCTGCACGCGCTCGAAGCATCGGACGATGGTGTACGCAAGATCGCCCAGGCGCGCAGAGCGACCGTTCATCTCGGCGGGCCTTCGATACTCGCCTACAAACTTTTCTCCGAGGCCGAATTGGGTTTGGCATTGGGGGGTACAAATGTGATACATGCTGCCGTTCTCGCGGATGACGTGGGTTCGGCGGTCGAGAAGCGCATGGTTGCGCTCGACCGTTACCGGGGCGGTCCCCCGGATGATCTGGCAAGACTTGCGGCAATTGCCGATGAAGATGAAGCCGCAGAGGATGTGGAATGAGCGATACGAAATCGGGCGACGATAAGACGCTGAGCGTCACACCTAAGAAGACTTTGACGTTGAAGCGTCCCGGCATGGAGCAGGGAACCGTGCGCCAGAATTTCTCGCACGGCCGCACCAAGTCGGTTGTGGTCGAAACGAAGAAGCGCAAGTTCTCGCTGCCCGGCGAAAAGTCGGAGGCGGCGCCATCAGTCTTTACCCCCAAGCCGGCACCGACTGCTCCAAAGGCAGCCCCCGTTGTTCAGCCTGAAGTGCGCAAGCCTGCACCCGCCGCGCCGGAACGCAGCGGCATGGTGCTGAACGAACTGTCACGAAGCGAGATGGATGCCCGCCGCCGTGCCCTTGAAGGCTCACAGGCGCGTGAAGCCGAGGATCGTGCTCGCGCCGTCGATGATGCGCGCCGGCGCGCCGAGGAAGAAGAACGCCGTCGTCACGAGCGTGAGGAATCAGCCCGCCGCCAAGCCGAGGAAGAAGCCAGGCTCCAGGCAGAGATGGAAGCCCGCCGCCGCGCCGAGGACGAAGCGCGCCGTCGCGCGCCGCAGCCTGGGGATATTGTGGCTGATGAGGAGGATACGGCGAAGCCGAAGCGTGCCGGAGCCAGTGCTCCAGTGCGGCGGGCTGCCATCCCTGAAGCTCGTCCCGCACGACCGGTAAAAGGCGAGGAGGATCGCCGCCGGGGGAAGCTGACGCTCAATTCGGCCTTGTCGGATGGCGATGCACGCTCCCGTTCATTGTCGTCGATGCGTCGGCGCCAGGAAAAATTCAAGCGTGCGATGTATAATGAGCCCCGCGAGAAGGTCATGCGCGAGGTAACATTGCCCGAAACCATTACTATTCAGGAACTTGCCCAGCGCATGTCCGAGCGGGCGGTTGATGTCGTCAAGTTCTTCATGAAGCAAGGCCAGATGATGAAGCCGGGCGACATTATCGATGCCGACACGGCCGAACTCGTGGCCACTGAATTCGGTCATACCGTCAAGCGTGTAGCTGAGTCCGATATCGAGGAAGGTCTGTTCAATATCGCGGACAATCCAGAGGATTTGGTATCGCGTCCGCCTGTGGTCACGATCATGGGTCACGTAGATCATGGCAAGACTTCACTGCTCGATGCGATCCGCCATGCCAATGTGCAATCGGGAGAGGCTGGTGGAATCACCCAGCATATCGGTGCCTATCAGGTGGAAAAGGATGGTCAGAAGATTACCTTCATCGATACGCCCGGCCATGCGGCCTTCACCGCAATGCGTGCCCGTGGCGCGCAGGCGACCGACATCGCCATTCTGGTGGTGGCAGCCGATGACAGCGTGATGCCGCAGACTGTCGAATCGATCAACCACGCCAAGGCGGCGGGTGTTCCGATGATCGTCGCGATCAACAAGGTCGATAAGCCGGCAGCGAATGCGCAGAAGGTGCGTACCGAACTGTTGCAGCATGAGGTGTTCGTCGAAACGATGGGCGGTGAAACACTCGACGTCGAAGTTTCGGCCAAGACGGGCCAGGGCATCGACAAACTTCTCGAAGCGATCTTGCTGCAGTCCGAAATCCTTGATCTTAAGTCGAATCCGGATCGTACGGCGGAAGGCGTGGTCATCGAGGCGCAGCTTGACAAGGGTAGAGGCCCTGTTGCCACCGTGTTGGTGCAGACTGGAACACTGATGCCCGGTGACATTCTGGTCGCCGGCAACGAGTGGGGCCGTGTGCGTGCTCTCGTTGACGATCACGGCGTGCATGTTCAGGAAGCCCCGCCGGCTATGCCAGTGGAAATTCTTGGCCTCCAGGGCACGCCACATGCGGGCGACCGCTTCGCCGTCGTCAACAACGAAGCCCGTGCTCGCGAGATCACCGAATACCGTCAGCGCATAGCCCATGACAAGGCCGTGGCTCGCAGCGCTGGCCAACGTGGTTCGCTGGAGCAGATGATGTCGCAACTGCAGAACAGCGGCCTGAAAGAGTTCCCGCTGGTCATCAAGGGCGATGTGCAGGGGTCGATCGAAGCGGTTGTCGCTGCGCTCGATAAGCTTGGCACCGATGAAGTGCGAGCCCGTATCGTCCATGCGGGCGCTGGCGGTATCACGGAAAGCGATGTCTCGCTTGCCGAGACGTCCGGCGCTGCCATGATTGGCTTCAACGTACGTGCCAACCCGCAGGCTCGTGCCGCCGCCGCCGCGGCCGGCGTCGAAATCCGCTACTACAACATCATCTACAATCTCGTGGATGACGTTAAGGCGGCGATGTCCGGATTGCTGTCGCCGGAGCGTCGCGAGACCTTCTTGGGCAATGCGGAGATTCTGGAGGTATTCAACATCACCAAGGTCGGCAAGATCGCTGGCTGCCGTGTCACCGAAGGCAAGGTGGAGCGTGGCGCGGGCGTGCGTCTGATCCGCGACGATGTTGTCATCCATGAAGGCACGCTGAAGACGCTCAAGCGTTTTAAGGATGAAGTTGCGGAGGTTCCGGTCGGCCAGGAGTGTGGCATGGCCTTCCAGAACTATGAAAACATCCAGGCCGGCGATGTCATCGAATGCTTCCGCGTCGAGATGGTCAGCCGGTCGCTATGAACCGTAACTGGTGATTGGCGGAAAGTCACAACCGCTCCTATAATGTGTATGACGCGCAGCGGTCCCATCCCGCTGCGCGCTCTTTCAGGATGAGGCTATGCCCAGTTCCAGGAATTACGGCCCTTCCCAGCGCATGCTGCGTGTTGGGGAACAAGTGCGCCATGCGCTCGCTGAAATGCTCCAGCGCAGTGAGATTCGCGATGACCTCGTCGATAATGCAGTAATCTCCGTATCCGAGGTGCGCATGTCGCCGGACTTGAAGATCGCCACAGCCTTCGTTACCCCGTTGGGCGCATTGGATGACAAGGCGGTAGTCGATGCGCTCAACCGCCATGCGAAGTTTATTCGGGGGCGCGTCTCGGATGCTCTGCGGCAGATGAAATACATGCCGGAATTCCGCTTCCGGATCGACACCAGCTACGACAATTTCCAGAAGATCGATGCTCTGCTTCATTCGCCGGAGGTGGCACGCGATCTGGGCAAAGACGATGAGGACAAAGGTTAGTGGCGCGCAGGGGTAAGAAAAAGGGCCGCTCTGTTTCCGGGTGGGTCATTCTGGACAAGCCGGTTGGAATGGGCTCCACCGACGCTGTCTCCAAGGTCAAATGGCTGTTCCAGGCGGAAAAGGCCGGTCATGCGGGGACGCTCGATCCCCTCGCATCCGGCATGCTGCCGATCGCGCTTGGTGACGCCACCAAGACTGTTCCTTATGTGCAGGATGGCGCCAAGATCTATCGCTTCATCGTTGCATGGGGCGAGGAGCGGGCGACAGACGATCTTGAAGGCCCAGTGACGAAAAGCTCCGAAAAGCAGCCGTCAGAGGCCGAAGTTCGGGCGCTTCTGCCGCAATATACCGGCATCGTCATGCAAACGCCGCCGCAGTTCTCCGCTATCAAGATCGCCGGTGAACGTGCCTACGATCTTGCTCGTGACGGTGCGGCGGTCGAAATTCCGCCGCGCGAGGTTGAGATCGGTCGTCTTGACATCGTCACGCATAAGGAAGGGCAAACACTATTCGAGATCGAATGCGGCAAGGGCACCTATGTGCGCTCATTGGCGCGCGATATGGGCCGCGACCTTGGTTGCTTCGGCCATATCTCCGAGTTGCGCCGCACGGAAGTTTATCCTTTTACCGGCGAGGATTTTGTGACCGTGGCCGAACTGGACGCTGCGCGTTTTGCACAAGTGGCTGAGCAGGCAAGCACCGACACTCCGTCCGAGGTTGACGGAAAGCCGGACTTCAGCGCGATTGATTCATTCCTGATCGATACCGTGGCTGCGCTCGATTGCCTTCCGCAAGTGGCGATCAACGACGACGCAGCGACTCGACTCAGGCTGGGCAATCCAATCATCGTTCGTGGGCGTGATGCGCCGGTTGAAGCTGAGGACGCCTGCGCCACGTCGCGTGGAAAACTGGTGGCTATCGGAGCTATCGAACAGGGTATGTTCAAACCCCGGCGGGTATTTGGCGGATAGCAAATCACGCGACAAGTCGTTGACGATGGCTGAAGGCCTGTCTCAACAGGAAATGCTGTGAGCCGGGCACACGGTCGGTCTGCGGAAACAGGCTGGCTTTTTACAGCCGATTGCTCTATATGCGCCGCAGCATCGCGCAGAAACGCGCGATCTGAAGTGGCCTTTGCTGGACGACATCCTGGCTCAAGGCGTCCCGTTTCCTCCAACGAATAAAGGAAAAGCACGATGTCGATTACTGCCGAACGCAAGAATGAATTGATGGTCGAGTTTGCCACCGCCAAAGGTGATACCGGTTCGCCGGAGGTGCAGGTTGCCATCCTTTCCGAACGCATCAAGAACCTGACCGAGCACTTCAAGGACCACAAGAAGGATAATCATTCCCGGCGTGGTCTGCTCGCTCTCGTTTCCCAGCGCCGCAGTCTCCTCGATTACCTCAATCGCAAGGATAGCGCGCGTTACCAGACGCTGATCGAGAAACTCGGCCTGCGTCGTTGACTTGATGGCCGGCGGGCTCCTTCAAGGACCCGCCGGCCTCGCATTTGGGCCGGCCGATCTGGCCCGCCGGTTCCAGGGCGGCAAAGGGCCGCGCGGAACCTCCCATGGACGGTCATGGGGCAGGATTGCAGGACGCTCGCGCGAGGGCCTCGCGCCTTATCAAAAATTGAGCTTCCCGTTGTCTTGCCCGTGGCTGCCCGCAACAAGCCAGGGACAGGAGCGCGCCACCAAGAGCGGCGCGGCTCTTCCCGCACACAAAGGACAAGACATGTTCAATCAACACAAAGTTGAAATCGAATGGGGCGGTCGTCCGCTCATTCTCGAGACCGGCAAGATCGCACGGCAGGCTGATGGTGCCGTGCTGGCAACTTATGGCGAGACCAAGGTCCTGGCCACCGTCGTTTCGATGAAAGAACCGAAGCCCGGTCTCGATTTCTTCCCGTTGACCGTCAACTACCAGGAAAAGACCTACGCCGCCGGCAAGATCCCAGGCGGCTACTTCAAGCGCGAGGGCCGTCCGAGCGAAAAGGAGACACTGGTCTCGCGTCTCATCGATCGCCCTATCCGCCCGCTCTTCGCCGACGGCTACAAGAACGACACCCAGATCGTCGTAACGGTTGTCCAGCATGATCTGGAAAACGACCCAGACATCCTGTCTATCGTTGCCACCTCGGCCGCGCTGACACTTTCGGGTGTGCCTTTCATGGGCCCGATCGGCGGCGCGCGTGTCGGCTACATCAATGGTGAGTACGTGCTCAATCCGCATGTCGACGAAATGCAGGAGTCCAAGCTTGATTTGGTCGTTGCCGGCACCAGCGATGCCGTTCTGATGGTCGAGTCGGAAGCCAAGGAACTGGACGAAGAGACGATGCTGGGCGCCGTCATGTTCGGCCATAAGGGTTTCCAACCGGTGATCGACGCGATCATCAAGCTGGCAGAAGTTGCTGCCAAAGATCCGCGTGATTTCACTGCGCCCGACACGTCCGCGCTCGAAGCTGAGATGCTGAAAGTGGTCGGAGATGAGCTGCGCGATGCTTACAAGATCACCGACAAGCAGCACCGCTATGCTGCGGTAGAAGCGGTGAAGGTCAAGGTCAAGGCTGCGTTCGCGCCTGCGGAAGGCGAAGACGCGAAATACACATCCGAACAGATCGGAAGCGTGTTCAAGGGACTCCAGGCCAAGGTGGTGCGCTGGAACATCCTGGATACTGGTTCGCGCATCGACGGCCGCGACCTGAAGACGGTCCGTGCTATCGACTCCGAGGTCGGCGTTTTGCCGCGCACCCATGGGTCGGCGCTGTTCACCCGTGGTGAGACGCAGGCAATCGTCGTTGCGACCCTCGGCACAGGCGAAGATGAGCAATATGTCGATGCGTTGACTGGCATGTATAAGGAGAAGTTCCTCCTTCATTATAACTTCCCACCCTACTCGGTTGGTGAGACTGGCCGCATGGGTTCGCCGGGTCGCCGCGAAATCGGCCATGGTAAGCTCGCCTGGCGCGCCATCCGTCCGATGCTGCCCACCGCCGAGCAGTTTCCCTATACGTTGCGCGTCGTCTCGGAGATCACCGAGTCCAACGGGTCGTCCTCGATGGCGACTGTCTGCGGCACCTCGCTGGCTCTGATGGATGCCGGTGTTCCACTGGCCAAGCCTGTCGCCGGTATCGCCATGGGCCTGATCAAGGAAGGCGAGCGCTTCGCGGTGCTTTCCGACATCCTTGGCGACGAGGATCATCTCGGCGATATGGATTTCAAGGTCGCCGGCACCTCGGGTGGCATCACGTCACTGCAGATGGATATCAAGATCGACGGCATTACCGAGGAGATTATGAAGATCGCGCTCGGCCAGGCCAAGGATGGTCGCCTGCATATTCTCGGCGAGATGGGCAAGGCGCTCTCTGGTGCACGCTCCGAGCTTGGCGAGTTCGCGCCGCGCATCGAAGTCATGCACATTCCGAGCGAAAAGATCCGCGACGTGATCGGCTCCGGCGGCAAGGTCATCCGCGAGATCGTCGAGAAGACGGGGGCCAAGATCAACATTGAGGATGACGGCACGGTCAAGATCGCTTCGTCCAACGCTAAGGAAATCGAGGCGGCGAAGAAGTGGATCCATACCATTGTCGCCGAGCCGGAAGTCGGCGAGATCTATGAAGGCACGGTCGTCAAGACTGCCGATTTTGGCGCTTTTGTTAATTTCTTCGGCCCCAAGGACGGACTGGTCCATATCTCCCAACTCGCGAATGAGCGTGTTGCCAAGACCTCCGATGTGGTTAAGGAAGGCGACAAGGTCTGGGTCAAGCTGATGGGCTTTGACGAGCGCGGCAAGGTCCGCCTTTCCATGAAGGTTGTCGATCAGGCGACGGGTAAGGAGATTGCCAAGGAAAAGAAGGCGGAATCCGAAGACGCGGCTTGATCAGTCTCTGAATTTTCAAACGGGCGCGGTCCTGGATCGCGCCCGTTTTCTTTGGCATTTGGATACCGCGCGGCGGAACCGACGTCGGTGACTTGTCGTTAGCGGACAGAAATGGCTTGATCGACTATCATGGCGTCAGATGTGTTGAGAACGCTGCTTCACCCCTTCGAGGTGCAGGCGCTTCCATTGCCCGCGAAGGGGGCGCGCACGCTGTTTCTCGGGGCTGAACCGGGCTTCCGTCCGCCTCAGGGCTTCGACACGACACTTCATCTCGTGCAGGGTTTCCGGCCTTCTTTCCGCGTACTCCAATCGGCGGGCTTTGCTGTCGAGCCGCGGCCTTCCGGCGTTGGCTATGCCGGAACTCTCGTGCTTGCCGGTCGCCACCGCGGGCAGAATGAATTGCGCGTGGCCGAAGCTCTGGAGCGCACCGCGCCGGAGGGCTTGATCGTCGTGGCCGGTGGCAAGGATGACGGCATTGCCAGCTTGCGGAAAGCCGCGGAAAATCATGTGGTGCTGGACGGCTATCTACCGAAATACCATGGCGGCGTGTTCTGGTTTCGCGGGCCGTCTGACATCCAGGCCGCTGCCGCCCTGCGTGCCAACAACCCCAGTTCGCTGGTCGAGGGCCGATTCCGCACCGCACCGGGGATGTTTTCGTTCGAAAAAATCGATGTGGGGTCGAAACTCTTGACCGAAACGCTGCCGAGCGATCTTGGCGGGCAAGTGGCGGATTTCTGCGCCGGCTGGGGTTATCTCTCAGCCGAGATTGTTGGTCGCTTTCCGTCCGTCACCGGTATCGATCTGTACGAGGCAGATTTCGAATCGCTGGAGGCGGCGAAGGTCAATGTCGGGGCGGAAAAAGCGGAGCTTGGCTTCTTCTGGATCGATCTTACGGCCGAGCCGGTCGAGCGCCGCTATGATGTCATCGTCATGAACCCGCCTTTTCATCGCAGTCGGGCAGCCGAGCCTAAGATCGGCGCCGCGATCATTCGCACAGCGGCCAAGGCACTGAGACCCGGTGGCCGGCTGTTCATGGTGGCAAACCGGCAGCTTCCTTATGAAGCGACCTTGGCGTCGGCCTTCGCCAGCCATTCCGAACTCGCCAACGACGGAAAATTCAAGGTTTTGACCGCTGCTATTCGTTGATCGAGGGTGAGAACGCCAAACTATTCGCGTTCGTCATGCGCCTTGAGTTCATCCAGCGTCGGCATGGAGACGATGTGATAGCCGGAATCCACATAATGGATTTCGCCGGTCACGCCTGAAGACAGGTCCGACAGCAAATAAAGTGCGGAGCCACCGATTTCATCGATGGTGACGTTCCGGCGTAGCGGCGAGTTTCGCTGCTGGTAGGAAAACATATGGCGCGCGTCTGAAATGCCGGCGCCCGCCAGCGTGCGCACGGGGCCGGCAGAAATGCCGTTTACCCGAATGCCGCGCGAGCCGTAATCATTGGCGAGATAACGCACGCTGGCTTCCAGCCCGGCCTTGGCGACACCCATGACATTATAGTTGGGCATGACCCGTACGGAACCGGCATAAGTCAGCGTAACCATCGCTCCGCCATTCTGCATCAGGCCAGCAGCATGTCGGGCAATTTCGGTGAAAGAATAGCAGGAGATCACCATGGTTCGCACGAAGTTGTCGCGCGTCGTGTCGGCGTAGAGGCCCTTCAACTCGTTCTTGTCGGAGAAGCCGATGGCATGGACAACAAAGTCGAGCCCGCCCCAGCTTTTTCCAATGGTCTCGAAGGTGGCCGCGACAGATGCGCTGTCTTCAACATCACAAGGCACCACCAGCGTGGAGCCGAGTTGCTCGGCCAATGGTTTGACGCGGCGGCCGAACGCCTCCCCTTGGTAGGATAGCGCGATCTCGGCGCCATGCTGTGACAATTTTTTTGCGATCCCCCAGGCTATCGAATGGTCGTTGGCAACGCCCATGACCAGCCCGCGTTTACCCTTCATCAGATTTTCCATCAGGAGAAACCCTCAGCCGTTGTAGCGCTGGAAAACGAGTGTTGCATTGGTGCCGCCAAAGCCAAAGGAATTCGAAAGCACAGTGTCAATTTTGGCATTATCGATGCGCTTGCGCACGATCGGCATGCCTTCAAATTCCGGGTCGAGTTCAGCGATATGCGCGCTTTCGCCGATGAAGCCTGCTTGCATCATCAGGATCGAATAGATCGATTCCTGAACGCCGGCCGCTCCGAGTGAATGCCCCGTGAGAGACTTTGTCGAGGTGATGTATGGCATCTTGTCGCCGAATACCTCACGGATAGCTCCCATTTCCTTGGCATCACCCACAGGCGTGGAGGTGCCGTGCGTGTTGATATAGTCGATAGGTGCAGAAACGGTGGAGGTCGCCTGTCTCATGCAGCGCACCGCCCCTTCACCGGAAGGAGCGACCATGTCATAGCCGTCCGAGGTGGCTCCGTAGCCAACGATCTCGGCGTAAATCTTGGCGCCCCGCGCCTTGGCGCGCTCCAGTTCTTCCAAGATGAGGACGCCGGCGCCGCCGGCAATGACAAAACCATCGCGCGTTGCGTCATAGGCGCGGGAAGCGGACGCCGCCCGATCGTTGAACTTGGACGACATTGCGCCCATGGCATCGAAAAGGTCGGACATGGTCCAGTCCAAGTCTTCATGGCCGCCGGCGAACATCACATCCTGCTTGCCCCACTGGATCAGTTCGGCGGCATTGCCGATGCAATGTGCCGAGGTCGAGCAGGCTGATGAGATCGAATAATTGACACCGTGGATCTTAAACCATGTCGCCAGCGTCGCTGAGGCGGTGGACGACATTGCTTTCGGCACGGCAAAGGGGCCGATGCGTTTCGGCGAACCGTTCTTCAATGTCGTTTCGGCTGCTTCCACAATGACGCGGGTTGACGGGCCGCCGGAGCCCATGATGATGCCGGTGCGTTCATTGGTAATTTCGTCATCGTCAAGTCTGGCATCGGCAATAGCCTGGGCCATGGCAACGTGATTCCATGCACCGCCGCGCGACAGGAAGCGCATGGCGCGGCGATCTACCAATTCCGTTGGATCAAGCGTCGGCGCTCCCCATACCTGCGAGCGAAAGCCATGTTCGGCAAAAGATTCAGAAAAGCTGATGCCGGATCTGGCATCGTGCAGCGATTGACGGACTTCGTCGGCATCATTGCCGATGGATGACACGATGCCCAGTCCCGTGACAACGACGCGTCTCATAGGCTGCTCCTCAACTGTGGGGTGCCGGTCAGGCTGTCTCGGCTTCCTGCTTCGACAGACCGACCTTCAGGTCGGTTGCCTTGTAAATAGGTTCGCCATCGGCCTTGAGCCAGCCGTCAGCTATGCCGAGTACCAGTCGTCCACGCATGACGCGCTTGAAATCGATGCCATACTCGACCTTCTTGACGGACGGCGTGACCATTCCCTTGAACTTTACCTCGCCAGTGGACAGCGCCATGCCCTTGCCGGATTCACCCAGCCAGGCGAGGAAGAATCCTGTAAGTTGCCACATGGCGTCCAGGCCAAGACAGCCGGGCATGATCGGGTTGCCGATAAAATGGCAGGCGAAGAACCACAGATCCGGTTTGATATCGAATTCGGCACGGATGAAACCCTTGTCAAACTCGCCGCCTGTTTCGCTGATCTTGGTGATGCGGTCGAACATCAGCATCGGCGGGGCTGGCAGTTGGGCGTTGCCGGGCCCGAACAGTTCGCCGCGAGCACAGGCGAGCAAGTCCTCATAACCATAGCTGGATTTCGGATCCGCCATCAGCATTGTCCCCGTCGTGGTGCGGGCGGCCGACGCCCGTCTCGTTCAATTATCGTGTTTGACCCGGCTAATACAGCCTTTTTTGGGTCGGGTTTTGTTGCTCCGACCTAACGCGACCGAATGTCCGGGTCAATGCACGCTATTGATCGCGGGCCGTTGGCAGAATATATCTCACCTATGCTATACGCCTGATTGGCACCGTGCAGGCAGACAGAATTTGCTGGATTGATGGGTTCGCAAGAATTTGAGGAAACGATCGCTGTGGACAAGCGTGTTCGCGAGGCCGGCTTGAGGCCGACCCGGCAGCGGGTAGCGTTGGCCGAGCTTCTGTTCGCCAAGGGCGATCGTCATCTTTCTGCGGAAGAACTGCATGAAGAGGCGTTGGCTGCCGGCGTACCGGTTTCACTGGCGACCGTTTATAATGCCTTGCACCAGTTCACGGATGTGGGGCTACTGCGTATCTTGGCTGTGGAGGGGTCCAAGACCTATTTCGACACCAATACGTCCGATCATCACCATTTCTATATCGAGGGCGAAAATCGAGTCTTCGACATCGACGGTGGGCCTGTCACGGTCGACAACTTGCCGATTCCGCCCGAGGGGATGGAAATTGCCAATATCGACGTCGTGATAAGGTTACGCCCAAAGCGCGGCAGTTGATCCTCTTCAATCCTTGATTTTCTCGCCCGGATAAGCGCCCCAGATTTGCGACTGCTCGATCCAGCCTGTCTGACCGCCGAGCGTCATTTCGCACCACTGGCCTGTGCAGGACTTGATTGCGCCAATCACCCCTGGCTCGGCTATTGCGACTACGCGCGACTCCTTGCTTGCATCTGAATAGAGATTTATGCGTGCGCTTTTGCCGCGCTGCCACGGCGCAACGATGCCCGTGCGCTTGCCCGAAAGCAGCGATTGGGTGATCCAGCCTTCGGAGCCTTCAGCATCGCGCACGCGCCGCCAGGTGTAATATTCCTGGATGATCTCCATCGGCAGGCCTTCCTTGACGTACATCCAGTTCACGGAATAGTTCACGCCAGGTCCGATACGCGAATTGACGCGTTCTGATTTCAAACTGACAAAACGGGGCAGGGGAAGGCCGCTCGGCCCCAACCGGATCGTCTGCGCCGGTGCTGCCGCGTTTTGGGCGAGAGCCTGCTGAGACATGAGCGCCACGCTGAGCAATGCTGCGCCGAATGCAAGCCGAAGCGACATAAGACCAGCCACTTTCGATCCTTCTTTCAATCGGTGCCGGCACCAGGTACCGCACCCTTTTTCTTTGTTTTCGGTCGCGCCACTTGCTAGATGAATCATAAGGGCCATGACCGCTTTCCAGTTTGGCGCGTCTTGGTTAAAGAGGTCTCAACGGGCAGGGGGCGCGAGGATAAAATGGCCGGCAAGAAGAAGCCACTCGTTGTCATCACGCGCAAACTGCCGGATCCGGTCGAAACGCGAATGCGCGAACTGTTCGACGCACGCCTCAACGTCGAGGATCGCCCGATGACGCAGCCCGAACTGGTTGCTGCCGTCAGGGAGGCGGATGTGCTGGTGCCGACTATTACCGACACAATCGACGCGGCCCTCATCGCGCAGGCCGGCGAAAATCTCAAACTGATTGCCAGTTTCAGCAATGGCGTTGACAAGATCGACGTCGGGGCCGCCGCCAAAAAGGGGATTACGGTCACCAATACGCCCAATGTGCTGACTGAAGATACCGCCGACATGACCATGGCACTGATCCTGGCCGTGCCGCGCCGGCTGGCTGAAGGCGCCAATGTGCTGCCGGGTGAAAGGAAATGGGCAGGCTGGTCGCCGACATGGATGCTGGGACGGCGTATTTGGGGTAAGCGTCTCGGCATTGTCGGCATGGGGCGCATTGGAACGGCCGTCGCGCGGCGTGCCAAGGCTTTCGGCCTTTCCATTCACTATCATAATCGCCATCGCGTGCTGCAATCGCTCGAGGACGAATTGGAGGCGACCTATTGGGAAAGCCTCGACCAGATGCTCGCTAGAATGGACATCATCTCCGTCAATTGCCCATCCACGCCGGCCACATTCCATCTGTTGTCGGGACGTCGGCTCGCACTGCTCCAGCCGACCGCCTACATCGTCAATACGGCGCGCGGCGACCTCATCGACGAAGATGCACTGACCAAACTCATTCAGGAAGGCAAGATTGCCGGCGCCGGGCTCGACGTCTATGAGAACGAGCCGGCGCTCAATCAGAGGCTCCTGAAACTTGCGGCAAAAGGCAAAATGGTTCTTCTGCCGCATATGGGGTCGGCCACTCTTGAGGGCCGGATCGACATGGGCGAGAAGGTGATCATCAATATACGTACTTTCTTCGACGGCCATCGCCCGCCTGACCGGGTGCTGCCGCTTAAGGTGTAATACCTTCGGCACAGACGGATAGCCGCGCCTGCGGCGAGACCTGGACGTTTCGGCCACTGAAGTGTCCGAACCGGCTTTTGTCCAGGCGTAGGGCCATCGGCGTTCGCCAACCCATTTCGCGCGCTACGATCAGCCCGAGAAGCAGGATTGCGTCAAGCTCGTGCAGTACAATGGCAGCAGGCGCGTGGCCGTTATGAACCAGTTCCAGCAGCACTGCGGAGGCCGAGGATGAGCCGATGGTTCCAGGCAGGAACAAGACGCGGCCGGCGACGGATTGGCCATGTTGCGGATGACGGACATCGACGATCCGCCCGCTTTTGGCGTCAACTCCACCCCAGAAGCTGATTGGCTGAGTCAGCGTCAGAGCCGCTCCTTGCCCGCATTTACCGTCTACTAAGACTTCGGCTTGCAAGCTCATGCGACGATGTCCATGAAGATCGGCTTGCCAGCGACCGCACTTTCCACGCAGTCGGCCAGTGAGCCATAGAGCACCGAATAGCCGGTGTTGCCGGGTGCGTAGTGAGCAAATTTTCCGGAATTGGTCATCAGCACGCCGCCTGCCATATCGGGCAGGATGGGCGTGACCACCACACAGGTATCGGCAACGATAACGACACCTGCCGCCTCCAGTGCTTTGCGGCGGCCCGTGCTTTCCAACCTGCCGAGTACATGACGCCCCGTGCAGGCATAAAGCGGCACGGCCAGATGTCGCTCCGCTATCAGGTGTTCCAACGCCGCGAATTCATTCGAGGAAAGATGGGGGCTGCCGACAGCGACGGCATCCACGGTCTTCGGATGTTCGGCCGTTGACAGTCGCGCACGCGCGGCAGCCGCCAGTTGCGGCGTCACGCGGACAATTGTTTCCGGCTCCGCACCACCTAACGCAGTTTCGCTGTCCGGCGATTCCGGCGTCACGCCGGCGATATGAAAGAGGCCAACCGCTCCGGAGGAGGCTGCTGCCGCACCGAAGGCTTTCAATGCGTCTTCACCCGGATGACATGTCACACCGGTGACGACGCCAATGGCATCGCCGACTTCCCGTCCGTACAGACTTCCTAATATTGGCCAGGCAGCCTCCGAAGCCAGAAAAGAGGCAGGCAGCGCGGTGACATCGAATATCAGTCGCGCTCGCCGGCTTTCCGGCCGATGCAGTCCATAATCCGGCGCTCGGCCGGCAATCGCACAAGCGATATCGAGAAAATCGCCATAGCGATTTGTGCGTGCGCCAAGCACTGAATTGCAAAACACGACGGCGTTGGACTCGCCCCATGCGACATCGGTTCCAAAGGCTGGGCGGTGGCCGGCCTGATACGGCGCACAGGTCCAACTCGTCTCACAGCCGAGTTTCCGATAGGCCTCCATCATGCGCCGCGCCATGTCGCGCTGCGGTTTCTCCAACCGGATCCTTACGCAGCCTGTCAGATCCAGCGCGCCGACATTGAGTGTCGAACGGATCGCGACTTTGGCTTTACCCTCGACCAGCTTTTCGGCAAATAGCGTACCGGAATCGCCATGATAAAGCGCGCCATCGATATGCGCCGAGGCAATCGGAATCAATCTGGATGCACCGAGCAGTCGCGCGCTTTCGGCGACGATCCGCATAGCCATTGCCGCGCCTTCACCGTTGCTCCCCGCAGCGGTCGCTTGCTCTTGTTGGCTGAGTCGTAGCGCCACTTCTAATCCCGCTCTGACCGTGCATAGCGAATTGTGTCGAAACGAGCTCCGAGCGCGTCATAGAGCAGGAGTCGCCCGATCAACGGTTTGCCGATGCCGGTAATCAGCTTGATAGCTTCCATCGCTTGCAATGTGCCTATGACGCCTGTCAGCGCGCCGAGTATGCCAGCCTGTGCGCAAGAGGGAATGAGGTCTGGTGGTGGTTGCTCGGGGAAGAGGTCACGATAGGAAGGATTTGGTTTTCCCTTGTCGTCCGTCTCGAAAGGTTTCAGTACCGTAACAGAACCATCGAAGCGCCCGACGGCGGCATGCACCAGTGGCTTTTTCTCTGCCGCGCAGGCGTCGGCCACCGCATAGCGCGTTTCGAAATTGTCCGAACCGTCAATCACCAGATCGTAGCGACGCACCAGGGCAGGGGCATTCTCGGCTGTCAGGTGAAAGCTATGCAATTCGACCGATGCATGAGGATTGATCCTGCCGATTGCCATCTTGGCGCTTTCCCCTTTCGTCACGCCGACGGACGCTGTGTCGTGGATTATTTGGCGCTGCAGATTGGAAAGAGAAACCAAATCATCGTCGATAATGCCGAGCGTTCCGATACCGGCAGCAGCCAGATAGGCCAGCACTGGTGCGCCGAGACCACCAGCGCCAATCACCAGAACCCGCGCGTGTTTCAACTTCTGTTGACCCGCGCCCCCGAGTTCAGGCAGCACGATATGGCGTGCATAGCGTTCCAATTCTTCATCGGTGAAAATCATGCTTGTCATGGCTTCAGCTTAGTGCGCCGCCGCATTTTTGTCAGGGGTTATCCGTGGGACTGATCGTTCCGTGATTGACGGTCAAAAACTGCGCGCGGCCAGTCAGGCTGGAAAATAACGTCGCATCGGTACCGGTCATGAAAGCCTGGCATTTCAAATCGTCGAGGATCGAGAAAAGGGCCGCACGCCGACCTGCGTCCAGATGTGCCGCGATCTCGTCGAGCAGAAGGATGGGCGTCATTCCCGACATTTCGCCTGTCAGTCGCGCATGCGAAAGCATGATGCCGACCAGAAGCGCCTTTTGCTCGCCGGTCGAACAGAGTTCCGCTGGCATCGCCTTGGGACGGTGCCGAACCACAAGATCGGAACGATGGGGACCATCAAGCGTGCGACCGGCGGCCCGGTCACGTTCTCGACCGGTGGCCAGTGCATTGCGGAATTTTTCCTCGACCTCGACAGCGGGGCGTGCGCCGATTTCCATTTCCAGCGCTCCCGACAGCCCGATATCGGCCTGCGGGAAGAGGCCGTCTCCGGGTAGCCGCTCTATCATTCCCGCAAGCAAGCGGACCAGTTCGACCCTTGCCGCGGCGATTGCCACGCCGGTCTCGGCCATCTGGGTCTCGATTGCGTCGAACCAGGCGTTGTTGCGAGAATTATCCGCAAGCAAGCGGTTACGCCCTCGCATCGCCTTTTCATAAGCAAGAGCGCGCTGACCGTGGCTGGCGTCGATTGCAAGCACCAGCCGATCGAGGAAGCGCCGGCGATCACTGGCGGGGCCGGTAAATAATGCGTCCATCGCCGGTGTCAGCCACATGACGCGCAGCCATTCCAACATTGCTTCGGCCGAGCGAGCGGGTGCACCGTTGATGCGCACCTTTCGCGCGCCATCGCTCAAAGAACCGCCGATTGACACACCGGTCCCGATGTCGACGATTCCCGCTGACCCATCCAGTCGCGCATGCAGGGCAAAATTGCAGGTGGCACCTTCCCGTGCCATCTCGCCGTAGGAGGCACGGCGCAAACCACGACCCGGCATGAATAGCGATACAGCTTCCAGCAAATTGGTCTTACCGGCACCATTGTCGCCGGTCAGCACGATGACGACGGGTTCGAGGTCGACCGATAATGCCGAGTAATTTCGAAAATTCGTAATGGTTAACTTACGAAAATAGGTGCTGCCACCTCGGCCGGACATCACAGCACTCGTTTACGTTGCAGGATCACACCCGCATCGGCATCAGAACGTAGAGCGTATTCTCGTCGGCCGTGTCGTGGATCAGGGTCGGTGCACCGGCATCGGCAAGCATGAATTTTGCTTCGCTGCCTCCGAGTTGGGCAGCTACATCGAGCAGGTAGCGCGCATTGAAGCCGATTTCCAGTGGTTCGGACGTGTAGTCGGCCGGCAACTCTTCCGTCGCGCTGCCGGAATCGGGGTTATTGACAGCGAGCGTCACTTGGCCGTCGGCGATCGACATCTTAACTGCCCTCCCGCGCTCGGACGAGATGGTGGAAACACGGTCAACGGCCGCGGCGAAGCTTTGTCTGTCGAGGACCAACTGCTTGTCGTTGCCGGTCGGAATGACGCGCTGATAATCGGGGAAGGTGCCATCGATCAGTTTTGAGGTCAGGACAACTGGCCCGATGGTGAAGCGGATCTTAGTATCGGAAAGTTCGGTTGTCACAGCAATGTCGGGGTCATCAACCAGTTTCTGCAATTCGCTGACCGTTTTGCGCGGTATAATGATCCCAGGCATGCCTTCCGACCCCGCTGGCGCTTCTATTTCTGCCCGTGCCAAGCGATGGCCGTCAGTTGCGACTGATCGCAGCTTGAGCCGGCCCCCTTCTTCGTGCGTGTGCAGGAAGATACCGTTGAGATAGTAGCGCGTTTCCTCGGTGGAAATGGCGAACTGGGTCTTTTCAATTAATCCTTTCAGCGCCGTGGAATCCAGCCGAAAGATATGTGAGAACGAGCCCGCAGAAAGCTCGGGGAAATCCGATTGCGGCAGGCATTGCAGGCGGAAGCTCGATCGGCCGGAAGCCACCGTCATGGCGTTTCCGTCTTCGTCGGTCTTCAGCATCACCTCGGCGCCATCGGCCAGTTTGCGGACGATGTCATACAGGAGATGCGCCGGAACCGTTGTCGCGCCGCCCTGCTCGACCTTCGCTGGCGTGGCTTCCGTGACCTCGAGGTCAAGGTCGGTGGCCTTCATTTCGAGGCTGGCGCCATCGGCGACCAGCAACACGTTCGACAGGATCGGAATGGTATTGCGCCTCTCGACTACCCGGTGAACGTGATTGAGGGACTTTAGAAGATTGGACCGTTCGAGGATGACACGCATAACTTTGAAGGCTCGCTAGAATGAAGGGCGGGTCTCCGGAACCAGGATCCCGCGAAAGGTCCGAAGATGCTCGGAGTTCCATTCAAACTGACAGGAAAACCCCTTGAAAAGCAAGCCCGCGCAGCCGGTTCGGAATGATTGAAAGTGGGAGACTGGGGATAAATCCGGGCGTGACATAGCCCATTCCCGATGCCCCTCATGCCTGATCGTTGATCAGCCTGCGCAGCAGCTCCAATTCTTGTGCCAGTGTATTGTCGGCACCTGAAAGACCTTCGATTTTGCGGACGGCGTGCAGTACGGTCGTGTGATCACGTCCACCGAAACGCCGGCCGATTTCGGGTAACGAACGGGGCGTCATAATCTTGGAAAGATACATCGCCACCTGACGCGGTTTGACGATAGTCCGGGTACGCCGGTTGGATAAAAGTTCTGTCTTCGACACATTATAGTGGCGTGCTACGATGCGCTGAATGTCCTCGATGCGGACCCGCTTCGGCTCACCCGATCTATAAATGTGGCCAAGAATCTCATCAATGCGGTCAACAGTAATCTGTGGCTCGAAGGAATGGCGAAACAGAATCTGGTTGAATGCGCCTTCCAGTTCACGGCCACTGCCTGTGACGGCCTGAGCGATGTGGGTCAGTATCTCGTCCGAAATGTCGAGCGAGGCATCATCAGCCCGAGCGTTCGCCAGTCTCAGCTTCAGCATTTCGAGCCGCATCGTAAAGTCAGGTGCCGACATTCCCAGCGCGACACCGCCATTCAGGCGCGAGCGCACGCGCGGTTCAAGCGACTCCAGTTCAGACGGCGGACGATCCGCTGCCACAACCACCTGCTTGGCGCTGTCGAGCAGCATGTTGATCAGGTGGCAGAACTCGTGCTGAATTGACTTGCCTTGCAGGAATTGCATGTCGTCGATGATCAGCAGGTCGATGTCGCGCAGTTGCTCCTTGAGAGTCAGCGCGTTGTTGTCGCGGATCGCCGTTGCGAACCGCCACATGAAATATTCGGCGGTCAGATAGACGACGCGCGATTTCGGGTTCTGCTTGAGTGACTCCGCTGCAATGGCCTGCAAGAGATGCGTCTTGCCGAGCCCGACTGTGGCATGAAGAAAAAGCGGGTTGAAGCGCACGGCGCTTGACTGCGATTCCGCCACTGCCCGTGCTGCGGCGAAAGCAACCCGGTTGGACGGCCCTTCGATGAAGGATGAGAACGTATAGCGAGAATCCAGGGGGGAGCCGAGCACGCTTTGACGCGCCTCTTCGCCACCATTGGTGGCACGAGGCGAGGAGGGACGATCCAGTATCTTCCCTACGCCGAGCGTTCCCGAAGCAAGAGCGGTGTGTGCTTGACGCGTTATTGGCTTGCCCGCAGGCGCGACTTCAGTCGCGCTGCGCATATGACGCGTTGCCGTGCGGACGATGATCTCGACGCGAAGAATATCTGGATCTTCTTGCTTCCAGAGTTCGGCAATGTGATCGAGATAGTGTCCGTTGATCCAGGAGCGCAGGAACGCGGTCGGCACCGACATGCGCACGATGCCCTTCGAGGCTTCGGCGAGTTTCATGCGGCCAAACCAACTTGAATAGACCTCACCGCCGAGCCTAGCTCTCAATTGCGTTCGAACACGTTCGAATCTGGCGTCGGCGTCCCCCAATGCCATCGCATTTGCTCCGTTCATGTCACCGGAAAAAGGGCGTTCGCCGCTGGGGTCCTTGTCTATGCTGCTTTGCATTCTCGCTCATGCCTCCTGCTGTCCCGGCCGGATACGGTGACTGTATCCGGTCGGTTCGTCCCGTAACGATCGCCGCCGCTGGTCAATCGCCGTTGCCTTTTTGGCGCCTTTTCGGCCCACTCTGAAAGAAGCGACAAAAAATCCTGCCCGGCAAAAATTGCCGGCGCACGTCTCGTCAACTGTGAACAGCTACGCTTCCCCTACTCATATCGAGAGGACAAACCTGCCACATGCGCGGAATTGCTTCCGCGGCCCCAGCTTTGCCGATTTGTGGTAGGTTAAGGGTCTAACGCCCGTCCCTTCGATGGAGGGACACTACCGAAATCGCTGTGGAAAGAGCAAGGGTGAGACTAACCGATTTTTAACGAATCTGGTTACCAACTATGCCTCAAAATGGGACGCATCGCACGTCTTGTTTGGCAAAGCCTTTGTGATTCAAACCCTTTTCCGGCAGCTCTGTAATTGACCGTTGGGCAGAGAATTTTTTTTAATATTTTGCTTGACAGACGATTGCTCTCGGTGTTCCGCCTGTAGTGTGAATATCCTGTGGATGACCTCCCATAAGCCGTTGGGAAACAACGGTTATTTATGTCAACGGTAAGCTGATTCGAGAATCCGAAATATAAGTCAAAAACGATATGCCGACGAAATTTTCTCGGCCAGGCAGAAGTCCGAGACGGTCGAACTTTCCAAGCTGTTGCCGGCAAACGAAAAAACCCGGTCGCAGGCGGCCGGGTTCCAAAAATCGACGATGGGTAACGTGTCAGGCCGAAAGAGACTTGAGTCGTTGAGCCAATCGCGAGACTTTGCGGGATGCCGTGTTCCTGTGCAGCACGCCCTTGGTGGCAGCGCGCATCAATTCGGGCTGCGCTGCCTGGAAGGCGGCCTGAGCCGCTGCCTTATCACCGGCAGCAAGCGCCTCTTCGACCTGACGAACATAAGTGCGCACGCGCGAACGACGGTTCTTGTTCATTGCCGCGCGACGAGCGATCTTGCGCGTTGCCTTCTTGGCCGAGGAGGTGTTGGCCATGGTGCCTCTCTTTTGTATCAATGGTGAAGCGGATGCGGCATTCCGCACAGCGCAAAACAAATAGGCAGCCACAGGCCGCCCGAGTTGGTGCGGCTTATAATGCAGCTTTTTCTGAACGTCAACGCTGGGTGCGGCCCCATCACCGATTTACTCGCGTCAACGGTTCGAGAAGTGGGGCTTTCGCTTCTCCGTGAAAGCAGCCATGCCCTCTTTCTGGTCATCGAGAGCAAACATGGAATGGAAAACGCGCCGCTCGAATCGCAAACCTTCCGAAAGGGTTGTCTCATAGGAGCGATTGACGGCTTCCTTGGCCATGACGACGGCGGGCAGTGAGAAATCGGCGATTTTGGTTGCCGCCTTCATCGATTCTTCCATCAGGTCGGCGACCGGGACTATCCGGGATACAAGCCCGCAGCGCTCTGCTTCGGTGGCATCCATCATTCGTCCCGTCAAAACGAGATCCATCGCCTTGGACTTGCCGATGAAGCGGGTGAGCCTTTGCGATCCACCCATGCCTGGCATAACGCCAAGCGTGATCTCGGGTTGGCCGAATTTGGCGTTGTCTGCTGCAATGATGAAATCGCACATCATGGCCAGTTCGCAGCCGCCCCCCAAAGCATAGCCTGCGACCGCCGCGATGATCGGTTTGCGGATGCGGGCAAAGTCCTCCCAACCGGAAAAGAAATCCTGCATATACGCATCGATATAGGTCTTGGCCTGCATTTCCTTGATGTCGGCGCCAGCAGCGAAGGCCTTTTCAGAACCGGTGATAACCATGGCGCCGATGCCGTCATCCCGGTCGAATGCCCTGGCTGCCGCGAGGAGATCGGCCAGCACCTGCATATTCAACGCATTCAGGGCTTGCGGTCGATTAAGGCGGATCAATCCAACTTTGCTGCGAGGTTCGGTGACGATCGTCTCATAGGACATGGCTGTGCTTCCTTGCCTTCATGGGAAATTACCGATGGGCAGGCAATTTTCAGACGGGATTGCTCTATTCTACTTTTGACAGGCGCGACAATAGAAGGTCGAGCGGCCTGACTGGACAATGCGTTCTACATGCCCGCCGCAGCCGGGTGTCCGGCAGGCCTCGCCTGCGCGGTCATACACTGCGAAAGCGTGCTGGAAATAACCCAGCGAGCCATCTGTTTGCATGTAATCGCGGAGTGATGAACCTCCTGCCGCAATGGCATCGGCGATTACCGAGCGTACGGCCTCGGCCAGATTGGTCGCCCGTTCCTTGTCTTTCGCGGTGCGGCCGGCGATGGTTCCGGCCGTGCGTAGCGGCGAGAGGCCGGCACGCCAAAGCGCTTCCGACACATAAATATTGCCAAGTCCCGCGATCAGGCGCTGATCGAGTAGGGCTGCCTTGAGCGGACTTTTCCGCCCTGCGAAAAGCGATGCCAGTAGGGGACCATCCAAGGTATTTCCGGTCGGCTCCACTCCAAGCTCGGCAAGCATTGGGTGGGAGTCCGGCATAACTTCTGAAAAAAGCATGAAGCCGAAGCGGCGAGGGTCATTGAAGACCACGCGCACATCAGCTCCGTTGGCCGTTTCCAGATCGAACACCACATGGTCGTGGACGGTGCTTTTGGACCGCTCATGGTAAAAGCCGCCGGGCGTCTCCTCGCTGTTCGGAAACTCGACGCGAAACGAACCCGACATGCCTAGATGGCAGATCAGGGCAGGACCGTCCTCAACGTGAAAGATGAGATATTTGGCGCGCCGCGCAAGCGCGGTGATCGTTCTGCCGGTCAGGCGCTCTGTGAACCGTTCCGGCAGTGGAAATCGCAGATTCGGGCGTCGTGTTTCAATCTTGATGAGACGCGCACCTTCCATGACCGGTTGCAAGCCGCGTCGAACGGTCTCGACTTCGGGAAGTTCAGGCATGGTCGCCGATTTTCGTGTGAAAGGAGGCGCCGTGACGACCGGGGGCGATGCCGAGATGGGCCGCGACTGTTTCACCTATATCGGAATAGGTGGATCTCAAGCCGATATCACCGCCTGCCATCCCGGAAGCTACGCCAATGATAGGGATGCGCTCGCGCGTATGGTCTGTGCCCCGCCATGTCGGATCGTTGCCATGATCGGCGCTCAGGATGAAAAGATCGCCGGTTTTCAGCTTAGCCAGCGCTTCCGGCACGCGTTGGTCGAAGGCTTCTAGAGCGGCAGCGTAGCCAGCGACGTCGCGTTGGTGGCCGAATTCGGTGTCGAAATCTACGAAATTGGCGAAGACAAGGTCACCCTCCCTGGCGTCGTCGATCGCATCCAGGGCTATGTCGAACATGGCCATGTTGTTTGGAGCTTTGCGGACCTCGGAAATACCGCGATGAGCAAAGATGTCGCCGATCTTGCCAATGGCGAAGACATGGGATCCGGCTTCAGCCAGCCGGTCAAGCAAAGTCGGTTCAGGCGGCGGCACGGCATAGTCCTTGCGGTTCGGCGTGCGCTTGAAAGCGCCTTTCGCTTCACCGACGAAAGGCCGGGCGATCACCCGGCCGATATGCAGAGGATCGCACAGGCGCCGCACAACCTTGCAGAAATCATAAAGCCGTTCGAGGCCGAAATAGTCCTCATGGGCGGCGACCTGTAGTACCGAATCCACGGAAGTGTAGCAGATCGGCATGCCGGTGCGGATGTGTTTCTCACCGAAATTCTCGATGGCCTCGATGCCTGGGGCATGACGGTTGGCGAGGATGCCCGGCACATTGCCTTCCCGGATCATCGCTTCGGTCAGAGCGGCGGGAAAGGCCGGGATCGTATCGGAAAAATAACCCCAGTCGAAAAGTGCGGGCAGGCCCGCGATCTCCCAATGGCCGGAGGGCGTGTCCTTGCCGCGTGAGACTTCCTGTGCTGCGCCATAAAAACAGGATTCGCGAAGCATATGCGCATTATCGACGCGCAAGCCGCTGGCAATTTCGGCAGCCCGTGCCAGCCCTAGCGAAAGCATGTTGGGAAGTTGCAGCGGCCCCGTACGGAGTCTGTCTCTGTCGGCGCGACCGGCAGCACAGGCCTGCGCAATATGGCCGAAGGTATTCGCGCCTTCATCACCATAAAGCGCGGCATCGGCCGAGCCGCCTATGCCGAATGAATCGAGGACAAAAATGAATGCGCGTGCCATTGAGACCCGATCTTGCGTCGCGCCAAAGTAGAGACCATTGGCAGGGCTTGCAATTGCAAACCCGCGAGATATTCCATTCGGCTTGACCTGTCGTTCTTGGCTTAACTGGACCCGTAGCAGTTCGAACATTCGATCTTCTGCTGAACGTAGCGCGGGTAGTAGTATGAAGTTTCCGACATATCGATGCTGTCGAATGCCGCTGTCAAACCGAGTGTTTGCTTACCGCTCGGCGACCAGGTGATGACTGGGTGATAGCTCAGTTGGACGTCAACGCGAACCAGAAAATTGCCTGCTACATTATAGCTCGATGGAACGGCGATGACGCTGTTTTTTGCTGCGCTGGCGCTGGCTACGCCATTGACCAGTTTGCGCGACCACTCGACTGTGGCCTGGCCGCCGGTAATGTTGATTGCGGTTATGGTTACGCTCGGGCTGGAACGATTATAGGGCATCAGCGCCGTGCTCGCGATCTTCATGATGTCGTCGAGCGCGTTCGTGTCCACCTGCTTCTGCTGGGTTACCAGATCGGCGACAATGCTGCCGACACGCCCCACCTTTTTGTTGGTTTCGATCGCCTGCGAGACTTCCATCGTTACGAAATACATGGCCAGCAGCAGTGGAGCGATCAACGCGAATTCGATGGCCGCGATGCCGCGGCGATCGCGTCTGAAGGCTGCCGCCGCTTTCGCGACCAGCATTGCAGCCCCACGATGTGCCTCCGCACGCGACAACATTTCATCGTCCTTCCGTTACTGTCAGTGAGTTCGGGAACGCCGTTCTCAGTCAGGTTTCAATTGTCGAATGGTTCGTTCTGCCAGGTAACCGAGGCAAAATGCAGCGCCTTGCCGTCTTTCAGATCGGACATGGATTTGCTCAGGAAATCGGTGATAACCGGCCATTTGTAGAACACCCGAAGCATGTTCTTCGAAGATGCGGGGCCGGGATCAACCTTGAAGCTCGTTTCGTTGGACCCTTGCGTCAGCTGGATTTCACCATTTGCTATTCTGTATCCGGCTTGTGCAGCATCCGTGAACGTACCAAAATGGCGCAGATCGACCATTAGGCCGGGGCAACCCTTGGCGACCATGACTTCCATCTTGTCGCAAATGAGCTGTTTTAATTGTGTCTTATCGACCGATGACGGCAATTGGCCGGTTCGCAACTGCCGTGCCACGCTATCGGTGGCGTTGGCCATGACTTCCTGGCCTGCGAAAGATATGCAGCTTTCAAGAATGGCAAAGACCAGCAGCGAGAACGGGATGGCGAGCATTGCGAATTCGATCGCGGTGCTGCCATTGCGCTCACTCACGAAGCGACGCGATAGTTTGTCACGTCGCGGTTTAAATCGACCGATGCCCCGATAGCCCATTGTCATTCCGCCCTGTTCGGTAAAGACCATAGCCGAAACCCATTGAGGTCCGGTTTGGGCGATCTCTAAATTTGGTGAAACGGGCTTTACGATGCGCTAACGCTGGCCGGCGGGTGAAAGGTCCGACGCATCAGCGCGCGTTCATTTCTGCTTCAGAGCTTTTTTCGGCCGTGTTCTTGTAGGCGCTTTCGCAATAAGGTGAACATGACATGGTCTGCACTTCGGAGCGCCTGTAGATGCGCACTGTGGAAGCGTTCTGCCGCACCACGGTAATCTGCTCATCGATGATCGGTCTGCCGGCTTCGTCAAGAGCAACGAAATTGGTGACGCCAAAGCCCTTGCCGGTAAGCACCACGGTCGATGCATCCTGCACTGTGGCGTCTGCGATTGCCGGATTTCCAATGACCACCGTGTCTGCGGGATGGGTAAGCCTGATGATCTTGGCCTCATTCATCACGACTTCGATGCCAGCGCCTGCGTGAGCGGGAATGGTTGCAGCCATGATGCAAAACATCCCAACGGCAGGCAGGAACAATCTCGATGCAGCCATCTTGGTCTCCGGAAGGATGGGGGCGAGGGCGAAAATGAACGAGATTGGTGAATCAACAGTTAAGCGCGGACATTGTGTCCGTGTCAGCATGGCGCTTCTCCAAGCAAATTTTGGTAGACGGATCATCGTTCCTTAACGGACGCCGGGCTAGTCTGCGCCGGGTTTCGGCAATGGGGGTTATGATGCTTGAAGCGCTGATCTTCGTCATTTTTCCTTTCTGTATGCTCTTCGCGGCGATTTCCGACATGCTGTCTATGACGATCGCCAATCGTGTGTCAGCACTGCTTGTTGTCAGTTTCCTCCTGATAGCACCGTTGACGGGCATGGACTGGGCAACCGTCGGGTGGCATTTCGCTGCCGGCGGTGCGGTGCTTGCCGTCACTTTCGTGCTGTTCGCGGTCGGCGGCATGGGTGGTGGTGATGCGAAGCTGTTGGCTGCGACATCGGTCTGGATGGGGTTGGGTCCGGCGCTTGCCGGTTATCTCGTCACTTCGACATTGCTTGGCGGCGTGCTGACACTGGCAATTCTTTCCTACCGAAAATCTGCTATCGCTGTTTTCACGCGGGACAATATGTTCCTGCGCCATTTCGCCGACGAGACGACTGGCGTCCCTTACGGCATCGCGCTTGGCGTCGGAGGACTGCTCACCTATCCGCAGACCGATCTTGTCGTTTGGGCGCTATCTCGTTTATCAGCCTGAAAGAATATTCCCCTGGGCAGGAAACGACAGCTCGACGATTCGTGATCTTTAAAGGTTAAATTAAACACGATCGTAAGTATCGCATTAACCATAATTTGACGATTGCGGCTGCACTGTCCAACCCGGCTTAGGTGGTTTGCAAGGGGCGAGGGTTGGGCGCATGCCGGCATCCCGTTTGATTATACTCAGTGTGGCTGTGGCCGCAGCAGGGGGGGCTGGCTATGTCGCCAAGAACATGGCGGTGGTCGAACCGGCCGAAATTGCCCTCGAGGCACCCAACAAGCCGGCAGTCGCACTTCAAGACGTATTGACCTTAACGGCCGACGTGCCGATGGGAGAAGCGCTCGGCAGCAATCTGAAATGGCAGCAATGGCCTTCTGACGCAGTCAACGCCAATTTCATTACCAAGCTTTCCGATTCCGACGCTCTCGAAAAACTGAAGGGGTCCGTCGCCCGCATGCCGATGTATTCGGGCGAGGCCGTTCGCCGCTCCAAGCTGATCGGCGAGGGACAAAGTTTCATGTCGTCGATCCTACCCTCCGGTACCCGTGCAGTCGCGACCTCAATCGCCGCCGACACGTCGGCAGGCGGCTTTATCCTCCCCAATGATTTCGTCGACGTCATTATGACAAGACGCAATGGCGACGCCGCGGCAGGTGCCGGCAGTCCCTTCACCACCGAAACAATCCTGAAGAACATTCGTGTGCTGGCCATCGACCAGACTATTCAGGTGGACGAGGAAGGTAAGAAGACCAGGGTTGGCCAGACCGCGACGCTCGAACTGACGCCGAAGCAGGCGGAAATCATAACCGTCGCTCAACAGATGGCAGATCGCCTGACGTTGGCACTTCGACCGATAACCGACATCAACGAGAAGAATCTGAGCCAGGCCGATTATCTGGTTTCCAGCAGCGACCGCCGCGGCACCGTGCGCCTGATCAAGTCCGGTCAGGTATCCGAAGTGGGGGCAAGGAAATGACATTGAAGTGGAAACTGCCAGTCGTTTTCGCTGCCGCCTTGGCTTTTTTGCCGGTAGGGATCGTAACGTCGGGTGTTACGCAGGCCTATGCGGGGCGCAAGGCGGCGGTGAGTGCGACGACCGCGAGCCAGCGCGTCAAGCTTGGCCTGAACAAATCCGTGGTTATCGATTTGCCGAGTGATGCCTATGATATTCTGGTCGCCAATCCGGCGGTCGCCGACGCGGTGACGCGTACGTCACGTCGTATCTATCTGTTTGGCAAGTCGGTCGGCCAAACCAACATTTTCGTTTTCGGCCCCAATGGCGAGCAGATCGTCAGCCTCGACCTTGATGTCGAGCGGGATGTCAGCGGCCTTCAGGCTAATTTGCAGCGCTTTATTCCCGGTTCCGATATCCGGGTGGAACTCATCAACGATAATGTCGTGCTGACCGGCACGGTCGAAACCCCGCTCGATGCCAAGCGCGCGATGGATTTGGCCAATGCGTTCGTCTCTGGCGGCGAGGCGACGACCGGACAGTATGCACAGACGGCGGCGGGCGGCTCTTCCCAAAGCGGTGTCGATATCAACAATCCGGATTCGCAACGCCAGAAAAGCTCGATCATCAACCTGTTGCAGATCGTCGGCGAAGACCAGGTCACGTTGAAAGTGACTGTAGCCGAGGTCAGCCGCTCGGTCATGAAGCAACTTGGCGTCAAGATGATCGGTCAGGCCGACGGTATATCGTTCGAGACGCTTGCGAGTGCCGCCGGGTCTGCCTTGACGGGTGGAACCAGTGGAAGTGGCGTTGGAGGCGACAGCTATCTGAAGGGGACTTTGAACGCCATGGAGCAGTCCGGCGTTATGAAGACCCTCGCGGAGCCGACCTTGAGTGCCGTGTCGGGCGAAAAGGCAACCTTCCGGGTCGGTGGTGAATATAACGTCGTCATCGGTCAGACAAATGACAACGGCGTCATCATTCCCACCCTAAAGGAGATCGAGTACGGCATTGGTCTTGAATTCCAGCCCGTTGTTCTGTCGGCCGGCCGGATCAGCCTTAAGGTCAGGACATCCGTCTCGGAGCCGACCAGTCAAAACGCGATCGAAGTTAATGGGACGAACGTGGTCTCACTCCGCAAAAGGCTTGCCGATACCACGGTCGAACTGCCTTCCGGCGGCTCAATGATGATCGCCGGCCTGGTCAATGACGATATCAGGCAGACCATCAATGCCGTACCCGGTTTGGCGAAAATCCCTGTCCTTGGCGCGCTGTTCCGCAGCCGGGAATTTGTGCGCAACGAAAGCGAACTGGTCGTCATAATCACACCCTACCTGGTTCGCCCGGTGGCACGTAACGAACTGTCCAAGCCGGATGACAATTTCAATCCGCCGAGCGACGGCGTAGGCATCTTCCTTGGTCGCGTCAACCGCGTCTATGGCACCATGCAGACCAGTTTGCCTGCCGGACGCTATCATGGCGTCGTCGGCTACATCTACAAATGAGTGGGGCTGAAATGTCCGATATCACATACAAGGCAGAGACGGTTGGCACAAACAAGCGCCGGCATGCGGGTGGCTTGGCATTATCGGTCTCTGTCATGGCCGTTACCATGACGGCATTGCTGGCAGGTTGCGCAAACCGCGACAGCATCACCGTCGGCTCGATCCCTGACGATTATCGCACCAATCATCCGATTGTTATCGCAGAGCAAGATCAGAAAATCGATCTTCCGGTCGGCGCGGGCGACCACGGCATGACGCGTAATCAGCGCGAGACCCTGCTGGGCTTTCTCGATAGCTATGACCGACGCGCGGCGCCGGTGTTGACCATCCTGATCCCATACGGCTCGGTCAACGAGGTCGCCGCGAGAGCTGCTGGCCGGGATTTCGCCCGATTGGCGATTGCGAGCGGCGTGCGCAAGGGCCGCGTCGTAATCACGTCCTATCAGGCTCGGTCGGCGGAGATCGCCGCACCTATAAGGGTCATCTACACCGCAGTCAGGGCGCAGACGGACAAATGCGGCCGTTGGCCCGACGATCTGGCTGATACCACGGAAAACCGACACTACGCGAATTTCGGCTGCTCCTACCAGAACAATCTTGCCGCGCAGATTGCCAATCCGAACGACCTTCTCGGGCCAAGGAAGCAGAGTGAGATCGACGCTGAAAATAGAAGCAGGGTGATTGGCACTTATCGCAGCAATGGCAACGCCATCCTGCCCGGCGAAGTCAACTATTGAGTCGATACTGCCTGAAGCGAGCACGACAATGAGCAACCTTGCCTACGATCCTGCCGACGATGCCGAAGAGACCCTTTTGGCCGATCTGGCAGCTATGCGTTCGCTGCGACCGATCCCGCGCGTCTCGATCCAGGCATTCTGCGAGACCGAGAGCGTCGCGGGTCCGATCGAGCGCGCCGGTGAGGACCGGCGTATGGCCAAAGCTCACGTTAAGGTTCATATGGGTGGTATTCCAACGGCTATCGAATTCTACCAGTCGGCCCCGACGCCGAACCTGATCGTGCTGGAGTCGCGTAGTGAGCCCAAGGAACTCATGCAGCATCTCGCTGCCCTTTCGGAGCATTGCGACCCCAGCACAAAGGTCGTCGTCGTTGGCTACTACAACGATGTCGGGCTTTATCGGGAACTGATCCGCTCCGGCATATCGGAGTATGTCATTGCGCCCGTCTCGATGGCCGATATTGTCAGCGTGATCTCTTCGATTTTCATCGACCCGGAGGCAGAGCCGCTTGGCCGCTCTGTCGCCTTCATCGGCGCAAAGGGAGGCGTCGGCTCGTCCACTATGGCCCACAATGCCGCCTGGGCGATGTCGTCGCTGTTCAAGTCCGAAGTGGTTGTTGCCGATCTCGACCTGGCTTTCGGCACCGCAAATATCAACTTCGATCAGGACCCGGCGCAGGGCATGGCGGAAGCGGTGTTCTCTCCCGAACGCATCGATGAGGTCTATCTGGACCGTTTGCTGGCGCAATGCGCGGAGCATCTCTCGCTGCTGGCAGCACCTTCCACGCTCGACCGCATCTATGATTTCGAGCCGGAGGCTTTTTCGCAGGTAATCGAGACAGCGCAGCGCAGCGCGCCGATGCTGGTGCTTGACGTTCCGCATATGTGGAGCGGCTGGTCGAAGCACACACTCACCAAGGCCGATGAAATCGTCATCACCGCAACGCCGGAACTGGCCAACCTGCGCAACACGAAAAATCTTGTCGATATGTTGAAGCGATTGCGTCCCAATGATGCGCCGCCGAAACTGGTCCTCAACCAGGTGGGCGTCCAAAAACGCCCCGAGATTTCGGTGCAGGATTTCGCGGAACCGCTGGGTATCACGCCAATGGCGGTCGTGCCCTTCGATCCGCTCCTGTTTGGCAATGCCGCCAATAACGGCCGCATGCTGGGCGAAATGGATGCCAAGAGCCCGGTGGTCGCCATCATAAACGAGATCGCCCATGTGTTGACGGGCCGTACCGAAATGAAGGGCCGCCGCAAGGCCGGTTTGGGTTCGCTCATCGAAAAATTGAAACGCAACAGGAAATGATCTTGCTGCGAATGGATCGGTAATCGCTCATGTTTGGCAAGAGAGGCAATGACGACGGCAAGCGTGCCGGCATCGAGCACAGCCCGGAACGGCCGGTCGCGGCAGCGGCATCGAAAGCTGCCGACGTCGAGGTCATGGCCAGGTCTGCTGCCGCAGCAACCGCCACGATAGCGCCAGGCCGGCGTGCCATCGAAGCGCCGCCGCTGATGGAGGAGCCCAAGCGTGCCCGCCGCGAGCGCTCCGAAAGCTATTACGACACCAAGAGCCAGGTTTTCGCCGCTCTCATCGATACGATCGACCTATCGCAGCTTGCCAAGCTCGATGCCGAGAGCGCACGCGAGGAAATCCGCGATATCGTCAACGATATCATCGCGATCAAGAATTTCGCCATGTCCATTGCCGAGCAGGAAGAGCTGCTCGAGGACATCTGCAATGACGTGCTGGGTTACGGGCCGCTGGAGCCGCTTCTGGCTCGCGACGACATCGCCGACATCATGGTGAATGGCTCGCACAATGTTTATATCGAGGTGAACGGCAGGGTCGAGCAGACCGGCATTCGCTTTCGCGACAACCAGCAACTCCTGAACATCTGCCAGCGCATCGTCAGCCAGGTTGGCCGTCGCGTGGACGAAAGCTCGCCCATCTGCGACGCGCGCCTGCCGGACGGTTCGCGCGTCAACGTCATCGCGCCGCCGCTCGCCATCGACGGCACCGCGCTCACCATCCGCAAGTTCAAGAAGGACAAGCTGACGCTCGATCAACTGGTCCGCTTCGGAGCGATCTCGCCGGAAGGGGCCGAAATCCTCAAGATCATCGGGCGCGTGCGTTGCAATGTCGTCATCTCCGGCGGCACCGGATCCGGCAAGACCACGCTGCTCAATTGCCTGACCAATTATGTCGATCGCGACGAGCGGGTCATCACCTGCGAAGATTCCGCCGAACTGCAATTGCAGCAGCCGCATGTCGTGCGGTTGGAAACGCGCCCGCCCAATCTGGAAGGCGAGGGCGAGGTGACGATGCGCGACCTCGTCAAGAACTGCCTGCGCATGCGCCCCGAGCGCATCATCGTCGGCGAGGTGCGCGGCCCGGAAGTGTTCGACCTGTTGCAGGCAATGAACACCGGCCATGACGGCTCGATGGGCACCATTCACTCCAACAGCCCGCGCGAATGCCTGAGCCGCATGGAATCCATGATCGCGATGGGCGGCTATACCCTGCCGCCAAAAACCGTACGCGAGATCATTGTCGGCTCGGTCGATGTCATCATTCAGGCCGCGCGCCTGCGCGACGGGTCTCGTCGCATCACCCACATCACCGAGGTGATCGGCATGGAGGGCGACGTCATCATCACCCAGGACCTCGTTCTCTACAACATCACCGGCGAGGACCAGAACAGCCGCATCCTCGGCCATCATGCCTCGACCGGTATCGGCCGCCCGCATTTCTGGGAGCGCGCCCGCTATTATGGCGAGGAGCAGCGGCTGGCCAACGCGCTGGAAGCGATGGAGAAGAGCGCCGATTGAGCGATCTGGACGCAGGGGCTTTGCATGTTCGGGATTGACGGGACCACTTTGCTGTTCGTCGGGCTGGCCGGGGCCAGCGCCGGCGCAGTGGCGTATGCTTTCCTGTTCAACCGCATCGACAGCGAGAAGAACACCGGCCGGCGGCTCGGTGCGATCAAGGCCGCCGAAACGGACAGGGCGGTCGTCAAGGCCAGCCGCGACAGGATCGCCGAAGTGGCCAAGCGGCGCAAAACGGTGCAGGATTCACTGAAGGAACTGGACGAAAAGCAGAAGGCCAGCGACCGCAGGCTCAAGAAGCCGCCGCTGAAGATCCAGCTTCGCCAGGCGGGAATGCGCGTGACGGCGGACCGCTTTTACGTCTATTCGGCGATCTGCGGCGTGTTCCTCACCCTGATCGCCTATCTGCTGGGTCTGCCGCTGCTCATCCTGCCCGGCGTGCTGATTGCGGGTGCTCTCGGCCTGCCGCGCTGGTTCGTCTCGTTCCGCCGGAAGCGCCGCGTCAAGGCCTTCCTCAACGAGTTTCCCAATGCGCTCGATATCATCGTGCGCGCGGTCAAGTCCGGCCTGCCGCTCAATGACGGCATTCGCCTGATCGCCAATGAATCGCCCGAACCCGTTCGTTCTGAGTTCCGGCGCATGGTCGATGCCCAGCAAATGGGCCAGTCGATCCCCGATTCCGCCTTGCGCATGCCGGAAACCATGCCCTGCGCCGAGGCCGGCTTCTTCGGCATCGTCATCCAGATCCAGAGTCAGGCCGGCGGCAATCTGTCGGAAGCCCTGGGCAACCTGTCGCGTGTGCTGCGCGACCGCAAGAAGATGAAAGCCAAGGTGCAGGCGCTTTCGATGGAAGCCAAGGCATCGGCGGCCATCATCGGCGCGCTGCCGGTCATTGTCGCCGGGTTGGTCTTCATCACCAGCCCCTCCTATATCATGCCGCTCTTCATCACCAGCACCGGCCATCTCATCCTCGGCCTCTCGGCCTTTTGGATGGCGATCGGCATCATGATCATGCGCAAGATGATCAATTTCAACGTGTAGGCGAACATGACCGGCAACGTCGTCCAAACCCTTACCGATCCATCTTTCCTGGTCGCCATGCTGGTTGCGATTGCGGTCTTCGCCACCGTGGTCACGCTGATGCCGGCCTTCGGGGGAAATACCCTCAAGACGCGCATGAAATCGGTGGCGCTGGAGCGTGACGAGTTGCGTGCCCAGCAGCGCGCCCGGCTGGCCGCGGCGGCTGACCGCAAGCGCAAGGGCCTGCGCGAGCACCAGTCGGTCGGCATGCGCAACATCGTCGAGCGCCTCGATTTGAAGCGTGCGCTTGCCGATGAAGGCACCTTGCAGAAACTCAAGATGGCCGGCTTCCGCGGGCAGAACCCGCTGACCAGATTCCTGTTCTTCCGTCTCGTCCTGCCTTTCGTAGGGCTGGCGCTGGCGCTGATCTACCTCTTTGTGCTGGGCGGGCTTGCCGAGCAGGCGCTGTTCGTCAAACTGTTCGTCTGCATTCTGGTGGCCTATGCCGGGTTCTATGCGCCGGTGCTTTATGTCAGCAACCGCGCCACGAAGCGCAAGCAATCCATCCAGGCGGCTTGGCCGGATGCGCTGGATCTGATGCTGATCTGCGTGGAGTCCGGCATGTCGGTGGAAGCCGGCATGCGCCGTGTTGCCGACGAGATCGGCGCCCAGTCGGTCGAGTTGGCGGAAGAATTCGTACTCACCAATGCCGAGCTTTCCTATTTGCAGGAGCGGCGCCAGGCTTATGAAAACCTGGCCGGCCGCACCGGCCTCGAATCGGTCAAATCCGTTACCCAGGCGCTGACGCAGGCCGAGCGCTACGGCACGCCTGTCGGTCAGGCGCTGCGGGTGCTCGCCAATGAAAGCCGCGACATGCGCATGAACGAAGCCGAGAAGAAGGCGGCCGCCCTGCCGCCCAAGCTGACGGTGCCGATGATCCTGTTCTTCCTGCCGGTTTTGTTTGCCGTGATTCTGGGGCCGGCCGGCATGCAGGTCAGCCAGCATGGCATATTCGGCGACAAGCCGGCAGCCAGCAGCGAATAGGTCGCTCAAGGGCAGGCCGCACTTCACCGTTGCCACGCTGCCTTTCGGCCCTGGCCATTTCAAAGAACGGACCTTTCGAGGTGAAAGGTCGGGAAGCGGGCGCGGGGCCGTACCTCCTAAGTTCAATTATATGGCACGGTTGTCCGCGCCCGCCGGCGTTTCTACCCTTGCCTTTCCCGGCCCATCGCCCATTTGCGAGCGCGAGCAACGCAGGTCCGGTTCGGGCCGGGCGGTTCCGTTCACTGTTACGGATAACACACCCGGCGCCACACTTGCCTGGATGCTCGAGTGTGCACACCCGTTCCCGCTGGCAAGCTGCTGAGACGGATTATGAGGGAAGGATGGCGGGTGTGGATAAAGCGGGAGAAGGAAACCGTCGTTACTCAGCCAAACGTTTGTTCGACAAGGATTTTATTTATACTGGCAACAGCAGACGATAAATTTCCATCCACGCGAACTGGAGCCGCCCTCGTCCTTCGAGGCTCGCCCCTTCGACAAGCTCAGGAGCTCGCACCTCAGGATGAGGGCTGATGTAGCGCCCATGTCATTGCTTTGAGACGGCGACGTCACACAACCTCCCTCATCGTGAGGAGGCAGCGTGAGCTGCCGTCTCGAACGACGCACTGCTCAAACGGGAGCCGCACCTACCTTCCTCATGCTGAGGAGCCGGCGACGCCGGCGTCTCGAAGCATGCACAGCACAAACTGGTGTCTCCCCGTGGGCGACGCCGGCGTCTCGGAGCACGCAAGGTCCAGGTCACGCCAAATCCCTACGGGTCAGTTGGTCGCCTTCTTCTTGTCCTGCGCCTTGATCTGGTTCCAGGCGTTCTGCTGCGAAAGCATCGCGCGCAGATAGGCGATGTTGGCCTCGGCTTGCGCGGCGGGAAGCTCCTGCACGGCGATTTTCTCCGCCTCGGCGAAGCGGCCTTGCAGGCCCACCACCAGAGCCAGGTTCTGCCGCACGCGGCTATCGGCACCGGCTTGTTTGGCGGCGTCGCGCATATAGATTTCGGCGGTGCGCAAATCGCCGTCCAGCAGATACGACATGCCCAGATTGGACAGGACGGACGGTTCGTTGGGCTTCAGTTCCAGCGCCTTGCGGTAGCGTTGGCGGGCCTCGTCCTTCTGGCCGAGTTGGTCGAGAATGGCGCCTTCGGCGGACATCAGCCGCCAATCGGGATATTCCGGTGTCTGCGCCCGGCGTACCGCATCGAGCGCGGGCTCGAACTGGCCGTTGGCCGCCAGCGCCTTGCCATAGGCGGACAACACTTCGCGGTCCTTCGGATAGGCGATGGCCAGCTTGCGCACCACGGCGAGCGATTGGCTGGCGTCGCCATCCATTTGAAGCAGCGTCGCATAGCGCATGGCGATCGCCTTGTCGTTCGGATTCCTGGCATAGGTCCGGCCAAACGTGACCGAGGCGTCATGCACCTGCGTCGTGGACATGGCGGCAAGCGAACTGGACGGCATGCGCGCGATGGAGCCGGTTGTCATCCGATCCGTGCCGCAGCCGCTGACGCCGATTGCCAAGGCGAGCATGAGCGCTGCCGTCGACGCAAGCCGCGTTGCCGCTCCCGGCATGCAACCGGCTGCTCGCCAAATGGTTGGCCGGCAAATGGCTGATCTGCAAATGGCTGGCATCGCCCCAGAATCCCCTTCGTCCGCAGGCCGCTCCACCGGGCAACCTCCCCATGATGAAGAAATATTCTGTTAACCCTAACAGCCGGTTAATTTATCGCCTGCCCATGATTGGTCTTGGACATGGGGAGAGGCGGGAAGGCCAAGCAGTTCGACCAAAGAAAAGACCGCCGGCGAAAATTCGCCGGCGGTCTCTTTGCTTTCGCAAGGCCTTGTACCCGAGACCCGGAGGCTGGCCGCCGCCGGGCAAGCTGGCAATCAGAACTTGTAGTTCAGGCCGACGCGAACCGTGTGGAAGGCGACGTCGTTTTCGAGTTTGGCGTTTGCGCCATTTATATTCGTGTCGATAAGCGTCGTCTTGCCAAGATCGGTGTAGAGATATTCTGTCTTGAGGGTCCAGTTGCTGGTGACGGCATATTCCGCGCCGGCACCGATGGTCCAGCCAGCCTTGGTCTTGGATTTGCTCTCGTCAAGAATTGAAGCGCCGTTTGCTTCAGCGTTGATATAGCTCTCGACATGACCATAGGCTAGGCCGCCGGTGGCATAGACCATGAAACGATCGACCGGCGTGTAGCCGATGCGGGCACGCAGCGTGCCGAACCAGTCGATCTTGGTGCCGAGTTCACCGGAAACGCTGTTGCCAAAGATATTTAGATCGAGTGAGTCTTCGGCCTTGACGGCTGAACCCTGGAAATCAGCCTCGACGCCATAGATCATCTGGCCCGACTGCCAGTTGTAGCCGGCTTGGACACCACCGAGGAAACCGCCAGAGGTTATATCGAGCGAACCGCCGATGCCCTGGCCCTGGGCCGCCGTCACGGAAAACGGATGCTTGAACTTGCCGAAGCCGCCGCCGGCATTGACGCCGATATAGGCGCCGGACCAGTCATAGGCAGCCACAGGCAACGGTGCCTGATCGACCACGATATCCGCCGCATAGGCCGAGGTGGAAACAAGAAGTGCCGCCGATGCAGCGATGAGAATGGTTTTCAAGGTCGAAGCCCTCCGTCCGATTGTTGGATCGGGCATGAAAGCAACTCCTGTCTGTCGCCGAAACCGCAACAGGTACGATATGCTCCCGCCCAACCTCCCATTAGGGAAGTTGAATTCAACTTAAAAGAGCATTTCAACTAATACAAACGTATTACGCGAAATCGCCGCCTGACAGCAGTGAACTTTGCCCGATTGTTGCGGAAATGAGACAGTCGGAGCGTCTGACATGGATGCCGGACCAAAGCGGATCGGAATTCCGGTTTCTCTGGACGTTTGCGCAAAATTTGTTCGCCATGCCCGGCTTAACGGGCGCAGGAAGCTTCGCCTCTCCCACGCAAACTGCTAGAAGACCTTTGCCGATCAGGGCCGACGAGGGCCGATCAAGGCGATTAAGAAAGACCGAAAGCCGATGAACGCCCCGCTGACCCATCTGCAACAACTGGAAGCCGAGGCGATCCACATCTTTCGTGAGGTGGCGGCGACATTTTCGCGACCCGTCATGCTCTATTCGGTCGGCAAGGATTCATCCGTGTTGATGCATCTGGCGATGAAGGCGTTTTATCCGGCCAAGCCGCCGTTCCCTTTCCTGCATGTGGACACGACCTGGAAGTTCCGCGAGATGATCGCGTTTCGCGACCGCATGGCGAAGGAGCGCGGCTTCGACCTCATCGTGCATATCAATCAGGACGGCGTGCGCGACGGCATCAATCCGTTCGATCATGGATCGAACACGCACACCCATATCATGAAGACGGTGGCGCTTCGGCAGGCGCTCGACAAGCACGGCTTCGACGCGGCCTTCGGCGGCGCGCGGCGCGACGAGGAGAAGTCACGCGCCAAGGAGCGCATCTTTTCCTTCCGCAACGCGAGCCACGCCTGGGACCCGAAGAACCAGCGCCCGGAAATGTGGAAGATCTACAACACGCGCGTGGCCAAGGGTGAATCGATCCGCGTCTTCCCGCTGTCCAATTGGACGGAACTCGATATCTGGCAATATATATTGCAGGAGAATATCCCTATCGTGCCGCTCTATTTCGCCAAGGAGCGGCCGGTGGTCGAGCGCGACGGCATGCTCATCATGAAGGATGACGAGCGCATGAAGCTCAAGGCGGGCGAGCAGATCGAAAATCGCATGGTGCGTTTCCGCACGCTGGGTTGCTATCCGCTGACCGGCGCGATTGATTCCAGTGCCGCCACGCTGGAGGCCATTGTCGGCGAGATGCTGACGGCCAGCACCTCCGAGCGCCAGGGGCGGCTCATCGACCGCGATGAGGCCGGCTCGATGGAAAAGAAGAAGCGCGAAGGATATTTCTGATCATGCGCCATGTTTCGGCAAAGGCACTCGAAGCGACCGACGGCGTGCGCGACTATCTTGCGGCGCAGGAGAAGAAATCGCTGCTGCGCTTTCTGACCTGCGGTTCAGTGGACGACGGCAAGTCGACGCTGATCGGCCGCCTGCTTTCCGATACGCGCCAGATTTTCGAGGATCAGCTCGCGGCACTTGAGCGCGATTCGAAGAAGCATGGCACCACCGGCGACGACATCGATTTCGCGCTGCTCGTCGACGGGCTGGAGGCCGAGCGCGAGCAGGGCATCACCATCGACGTCGCCTATCGCTTCTTCGCTACGCCGAAACGCAAGTTCATCGTCGCCGACACGCCCGGTCATGAGCAATACACCCGCAACATGGCGACCGGTGCCTCGACGGCGGATTTGGCCGTGGTGCTGGTCGATGCGCGCCAGGGCATTCTGCGCCAGACGCGCCGCCATTCGATCATCGCCTCGCTGCTCGGCATTCGGCATATCGTGCTGGCGGTGAACAAGATTGATCTGGTCGATTTCGACCAGGCCGTGTTCGACGGCATCGTTGCCGACTACGCGGCATTTTCCCACGAACTCGGCTTCCAGACCGTCGTGCCCATCCCGCTGTCGGCGCGCTATGGCGACAATGTCTCGCGCCGCTCCGAGGCGATGCCCTGGTATGACGGGCCGACGCTGGTCGAGCATCTCGAAACCGTGCCGGTGGACGAGGCGGCTCTGGAACTGCCGTTCCGCTTCCCGGTGCAATATGTGAACCGGCCGAACCTCGATTTCCGCGGCTTTGCCGGCACCGTCGCTTCCGGCGCGGTTTCCAAGGGCGACGCGGTCGTGGTGGCGAAATCCGGCACGCCGGCGCGCGTCAAGCGCATCGTGGCACAAGACGGCGACCTTGAACTCGCCGTGGCCGGTCAGGCCGTCACCATCCTGCTCGATGACGAGGTGGAAGTCTCGCGCGGCAACATGCTGGTTGCGCCCGATGCCCGCCCGCAGGTGGCCGACCAGTTCACCGCAAATCTCGTCTGGTTCAGCGAGCAGCCGCTCCTGCCCGGCCGCTCCTATATCCTTCGCACCGAGACGGACGAGGCCAGCGCCACCGTCACCGAGCTGAAATATCGCGTCAACGTCAACGATTTCGCGCATGAGGCGGCAAAGTCGCTGGCGCTCAACGAGGTCGGCGTCTGCAACATCTCGACGCGGCTGCCGATCGTCTTCGACCCGTTTGCCGAAAACCGCACCACCGGCGCCTTCATCCTTATCGACCGCATGACCAACGCCACTGTCGGGGCCGGCATGATCGTGCATTCGCTGCGCCGTGCCGACAACATCCACTGGCAGTCGCTCGATGTCGGCAAGCGCGCCCGCGCCGACATGAAAGGCCAGCGGCCGGCGGTGTTCTGGTTCACCGGCCTTTCGGGCTCAGGCAAGTCCACCATCGCCAACCTGCTTGAAAAGAAATTCCACGCCACTGGACGCCACACCTATATTCTCGATGGCGACAATGTCCGCCATGGGCTCAACCGCGATCTCGGCTTCACCGATGCGGACCGGGTGGAAAATATCCGCCGCGTCGCAGAGGTGGCGAAACTGATGGCCGATGCCGGGTTGATCGTCATCGTTTCCTTCATCTCGCCCTTCCGGGCCGAGCGACGGGTGGCGCGCGAATTGATGCCCGAGGGCGAATTCATCGAGGTGTTCGTGGACACGCCCTTCGAGGAATGCGCGCGGCGCGATCCGAAAGGGCTTTACGCGCGCGCCCTGAAAGGTGAAATCAAGAACTTCACCGGCGTCGATTCTCCCTATCAGCCGCCGGAAAACCCGGAGGTCCACCTGAAAACCCTCGGCCGCTCGCCGGAGGAGATGGTGGAAGCTCTCGATCAATGGCTATTGCAGCGTGACCTTGCCCAGGACCAGTATGAAAGCGGCGCCGGAATCTGACGAAACATCTGGCGATGCGGCGATGCTCGGCCTGTTCGAGGAACTGGCGCTCGCCGCCGGCGCGAGGATCATGCGCATCTTTCATGAAGGCTGCGCGGTGGAAAGCAAGGCCGATACCTCGCCCGTCACTATAGCCGACCGCGAAAGCGAGACGGTGATTCTGGCCGGCCTGCGCGCCGCCTATCCCGGCATCCCCTGCGTGGCGGAAGAAGAAAGTGCCGCCGGCATCGCGCCGATCGACCTTGGTTCGGCGTTTTTTTTGATCGATCCGCTCGACGGCACCAAGGAGTTCGTCAAGCATCGCACCGATTTCACCGTCAATATCGCCCTGATCCGCGATGGCGTGCCGGAAGTCGGCATCGTCTATGCGCCGTGCACCGGCCAGCTCTTCACCGGCCGACCGGGCAGGGCGGAGGCGGCAAGCGTCGGTCAGAATGGCCGGATAGCCGAACGTCGCACCATTGCCGTGCGCGCGCCGGCATCGCCGCGCACCATTGTTGCCAGCCGGTCGCACAACACGCCTGAAACCGATGCCTATATTGCCGGGCTTGGCGCGGCGGAAATCGTGTCGGTCGGCTCGTCGCTGAAGTTCTGCCTTGTCGCGGCAGGCGAGGCCGACATCTATCCACGCTTCGGCCGCACGATGGAATGGGACACCGCCGCTGGCGACGCTGTGCTGCGGGCCGCCGGTGGCCGGACTTCTACGCTGGAGGGAACGCCCCTTCGTTACGGCAAGCGCGACCAGCAGGACGATTGCGATTTCGCCAACCCGCATTTCATCGCGGACAGCCGAACTGACGCTTGAGCCGCATCGCCCGCCAATTTGCACCGCTCGGGTTGATCCGGCGGCTTTTGCCAGGTTAGTCGGCGGCATGTTGTTGTTTTTTCGCCTGTTGGGATTCGTTTCCCTCCTTGCCGCGATTGGCCTTGTCAATGTCCTTGCACCCAGCATTGCCTGGGAAAACGGCCCGATCGAAAATTTTCAAATCCTGTTGCTTCTGGGCGGGGCGGTCATTGCCTTTCGCTATCAGGCAGCCTCCGAGGTGCCCGCCCATGTCTGGTACTGGCGTTGCGGGGTCCTCATCTGGCTGTTTCTCGCCGGCCGCGAACTTGGCTGGGGCGCAAGCCTCTATCCACCGACGGAATTTACCTCCAAAGGCCAGCCGATCTATTCGTCCCACCTGCTGCCTTTCATCGACGCGGTCCATGCCGCGCTCGCGATACTGGCTGTGGCGATGCTAGCGATTGCGGTGCGCTTCCGCTTCTGGCGCCTGCCGGGAGAAATCATCCGGCAGCGCGGCGTTCCCTGGCTTGAGATTGTGATGATCGCCATCGCCGCCGCTCTGTCCCTGGCGGTGGACGGATCGCGCACACCGCTGCGCTTCATGGTCGGAGCCGGTTACGAGACTTTCGAGGAATTTGCCGAGCTTGCCGCCTATGCATTCTTCGCAGCCGCACAGGTCAGGATTCACACGTCGCTTCGGTAATGGCGTCCCGCCGGCTTTGGTTATAAAAATTCCATCGATGCAGGCTATTTGCGCCGTCTGATGAAGAAAGAGGTTTTCATGGCTGTCGAGTTTTTTGACAAGGCGCTGAAAGCGGCCTTGCCCGTTCATTGCATTGCCGCCGGCAAGCTGGAAACTGCCGGCCTGTCGCCGTCGGAACTGGCCTGGGCGACCGCGAACGGCTTTGCCGGGGAGGCCGGCCGCACGCTGCTGCTGCCGGGCGCCGATGGCGGCGTTGGCGGCGCCCTGTTCGGCATCGGTGCGGACGGGCCCGTGCTTGGCATCGGCGCGCTGGCCAAGGCCTTGCCGGACGGCGAGTGGCGGTTTTCGTCACGGCATGCCGATCCGAACCTTGCGGCGCTCGGGCTTCTGTTCGGCAGCTATACCTTCACCCGTTATGGCAGGAAACCGGGCAGGGCATTGCGCTTTGCCTTGCCTGAAGGTGTGGATCCCGCCTTTGTCAAGCGCATTGCCGGCGGTGTCTTTCTGGCGCGTGACCTCATCAACACACCGGCCAACGATATGGGGCCGCAGGCGCTCGAAAATGTCGTCCGCGCATTGGCCAAGGTCCACAAGGCCGAAATCTCGGTGATCGCCGGCGACGAACTGCTCAGGGCAAATTTCCCGATGATCCATGCCGTCGGGCGCGCCTCTGTCGAGGCGCCACGCCTGATCGACATGCAATGGGGCCCGGCGGATGCGCCGAAACTCACTCTGGTCGGCAAGGGCGTGTGCTTCGACACCGGCGGGCTGGATATCAAGCCGGCCAGCGGCATGCTCTTGATGAAGAAGGATATGGGCGGTGCGGCCAATGTCCTCGGCCTGGCATCTATGGTCATGGCGGTCGGGTTGAAGGTCAGGCTGCGCGTGCTGATCCCGGCCGTGGAGAATTCCATTTCCGCCAACGCTTTCCGGCCGGGCGACGTGCTGACATCCCGCAAGGGCATCAGCGTCGAAATCGGCAACACCGACGCGGAAGGCCGGCTGGTCCTGGCCGATGCGCTGGCGCTGGCCGATGAGGAACAGCCGCAGATGCTGGTCGATATGGCGACGCTGACGGGCGCGGCTCGCGTGGCGCTCGGCCCGGACCTGCCGCCCTTCTACACCGATGACGATGCACTGGCCGACGAACTCGGCGAGGCGAGCGCCGCGGTCGAGGATCCGCTTTGGCGCATGCCGCTCTGGCAACCCTATACGGCGAAGCTTTCTTCTCGCATTGCCGATGTCAATAACGTCACCGCAGACGGCTTTGCCGGCTCGATCACGGCGGCATTGTTCCTGAAGTGTTTCGTGGAAAAGACGACCTGCTGGGCGCATTTCGACATTTACGGCTGGAATCCGACCGAGCGCCCACATGCCCCGGTTGGCGGCGAGGCGCAGGGCATCCGCGCCTTGGAACGGGTGATATCGCGCCGTTTCGGCTGAATATAGATAGACTGGGCCTGCACAAGAGGGGGACCAATGTTCGCAACGGTTGAACGCAAGGCCTGGGTCGTCATGGGCGCATCGGCCGTTCTGGTCGGACTCGCTGCCGTGCTGCATGCCTTGAGCGTCGGGCCGATCCCGAATTTCGCCGTCTGCGCGCTTGCGCTGGCCGGCATTGCGCATCTGATCGGCGAGGCCACGGATCAACTGGGAAACTATCTCAGCCCCGCAGCGACAGGCATCATCCAGTCGGCGGTGGGCAATCTGCCTGAACTGTTCGTTTCGATCTTCGCCCTTCAGGCCGGCCTCGTGGTGGTGGTTCAGGCCTCGCTGATCGGCTCGATCCTCGGGAACGCGCTGCTTGTGCTCGGTCTGGCCTTCTTCATGGGCGGCGCTAGGCATGGGGTTCTGAAATTCGAGAGCCAGGCGCCGCGAATGATAGCCATCCTGCTTTTGCTGGCCGTTTGCGCCCTAGTGCTGCCGACGCTGGCGCACGAATTGCATCTGCCCGCTGCCGAGCATGAGCAGCCGCTGGCGGTCGTGTGCGCCATCGTTCTCCTGCTTGTCCTTGCGGTCCAGACCAAGGTCATGCTCACGCAAGGCGAAAGGACAATGCCCGCCGAGGCGCACAAGCGTGGTCATACGTGGCCGCTGGCCATGGCTGTAGGCGTGTTGGCGCTGTGCGGAATTGCGGCGGCTTTGGTCTCGGACTGGTTTGTCGAGGCGCTCGAGCCGGCGATTGAAGTGCTAGGCATCAGCCAAGCGTTCGCCGGCCTCGTCGTTGTTGCGATTGCCGGCAATGCCGTCGAGAATGTCGTCGGTATCCGGCTCGCCGCCGAAGGCAAGGCCGACCTTGCGGTCAGCGTCGTGCTCAACAGCGCGCTTCAGGTGGCCGTGGCGCTCATTCCCATCCTTATCCTTGTCAGCTTCGCCTTCGGCGGCGCGCCCTTCACGCTGGCGATCCCGCCGATCCTGGCCGGTGCGCTTTTTCTGTCGGTGCTCGTGGTCACGGTCGTGACCGTGGACGGTCGTGCCGATATTGTCGATGGCGCGGCGCTCATTGGGCTCTATATCATCATTGCAACCATCTTCTGGTGGGGTTGACGGTCTCGCGTCAACCGGCCGCGCCTTGCGGCGAGCTGACAAAATGAAACGGAAGCGAAACGATTTCCGGCCATACTCGGCCTCATGGCGATCCAGTTGCGTCCTGTTCAGGCATTGCGATTGTGGCAGCAGGTGGCGCTGCACACGGTCCATAATGACGCGCACGACCTGACGCTCAGGCAGATGGCGATCCTGCTTACCGTTTACCTCGATGCGCCACCACACACCGTGCGCGGGCTGGCTGCTCGGCTCGGCGTGACGAAGCCCGTCATCACCCGCGCGCTGGATACGATGGGCGCCATGAAGTTGGTCTCACGCCACCGCGACGAGAACGACCGCCGCAACGTGCTGGTCCGCAGAACTGTCGAGGGTGCGCTCTATGTCGAGCGCTTCGGCGATGATATCATCGCCAGCGCGTTACAACTGCCGATCTGAAAGCCGCGACCTTGACCGTTCACGACCCTCGCCTTCACGCTTTTCGCGCCGACCTTGCCGACCTTCGCCTCAAGGGTGAGGTGGAGGCTGAACGCTTCGTCGCCGGTACTCTGGCGCGGATCGTGGTTCCGGTGGCCGACATGCGCCGGCAGCCGAAGCTTGAAAGCGGCATCGACACGCAGCTTCTGTTCGGCGACGCCGTGCGGGTTTTCGACCAAAGTGACGGCTGGGCCTGGGTGCAGGCCGAGCGCGACGATTATGTCGGCTATGTCGCGGCGGAGGCCATTGGATCTGCCGGGCAGGAGCCGACGCACATCGTCTCCGCACCGCGCACCTTCGTTTATCCAGGGCCGGACCTGCGCTTTCCGCGCCGCTCGGTCCTGTCCATGGGGTCGACGCTGGCGATTGCGGGGCAGGTGGAGACGCGCGGCACGTCCTATGCCGTGCTTCTGTCCGGCGAGGCGGTGATCGCCAGCCATCTGCGCCCGATTGCCGAGCATGCGGGGGATTATGTAACGGTGGCCGAAAGCCTGCTCGCCACCCCCTATCTGTGGGGTGGCATGTCTGGTTTCGGCGTGGATTGCTCCGGCATCGTGCAGCTTGCCATGCGCATGACCGGCCGTGACGTGCTGCGCGATTCCGACATGCAGGCAGCCGGGTTGGGCGAGGCGCTCGATCCGGGGCCGGATCATTCCGGCCTGCAGCGTGGCGATCTGGTGTTCTGGAAGGGGCACGTCGCGATCATGACGGACCGCGAGAACATGATCCACGCCAGTGGCCACACCATGCTGGTTTCGCGCGAGGGGCTGAAAGATGCCATTGCCCGCATCGGCTATCTTTATGGCGGCCCGACCGGCTTCCGCCGGCCCTGATGCCTATTTGCCGCCGCGCCGCAGATGCTCGTCCAGCCGCGGCATGATCTCGACGAAATTGCAGGGCATGTGCCGGTAATCCAACTGGGCCTTCAAGATGCCGTCCCAGGCGTCGCGGCAGGCGCCGGGGGAGCCAGGCAGCACGAAGACGAAGGTGGCGTTGACGACGCCGCCAGTCGCCCGGCTCTGGATGGTGGACGTGCCGATCTTGTCATAGGAGATGCGGTGGAACACTTCGGAAAATCCGTCCATGCGCTTTTCGAATATCGGCTCCAGTGCATCCGGCGTGACGTCGCGACCGGTGAAGCCGGTGCCGCCGGTGGTGATGATGACGTCTATGGCGTCGTCCTGTGACCAGCCGAGCACCTTCTCTCGAATAGCTTCAATATCGTCGGTGACGATATCGCGGGCGGCAAGCACATGGCCGGCTTCGATGATCCGATCGGCCAGCGTCTGGCCGGATTTGTCTTCGGCCAAGCTGCGCGTGTCCGAAACGGTAAGCACCGCGATGCCGATGGGGATGAAGGGGCGGGGCTTTGCCATGCTGTTGACCTCAATTCGTTGCCGTCGCTTCGACGAACCAGTTCGGCCGCGCGTGCCGGATCGTTGTGGCGGCAGCCTGCGCCGCGGATGGCGTTGCAAACAGGCCGAAGCAGGTGGCGCCGGATCCCGACATGCGTGAAAATGCGGCGCCGCTCGATGCCAGCGCGTCCAGCGCGTCGCCGATGACCGGCGCCATTTGCCGGGCCGGCGCTTCGAGATCGTTGCGCGTGGCGATGAGCCATCCGACAAGGCCAGCAAAATCCGCATGGCGCGGCAATGGCGGCAGCGGCGGGTTCTCACGGCTTTCGAGCCGGCCAAAGACCTGCGGCGTCGAGACAGCGACGCCGGGATTGACCAGCACCATGGCCAGAGCGGGCAGGGCGACCGGCTCAACCATTTCGCCGATGCCGCGCGCGATCAGCGGCCGGGCGGCGAGGCACATCGGCACGTCGGCGCCGAGTTGGCGGGCAAGCGCGGCAAGCTGTTCGACCGTGAGCGGCGATCCCCACAGCCGATTGAGCAGGCGCAAGGCCGCCGCCGCATCGCTCGATCCGCCGCCGATGCCGGAGGCGACCGGCAGCATCTTTTCGAGATGGATCGAAACCGGAGAGAGCGGCGTGAGCGCAACCGCCTGCCGCAGCGCGTCGCGCGCGCGCAGCACCAGATTGTGGTTGTCCGCTGCCAATTCGCCGCCGAAGCGCCCTCCGATGAAAAAATGATCCTCGTTCGTCGGCCGAACTTCGATCCTGTCGCCGAGTTCGGCGAAGGCGACAAGGCTTTCAAGCAGATGATAGCCGTCGGCGCGCCGGCCCGTTACGTGCAAGGCGAGGTTGATCTTCGCCGGCGCGGCTTCAACGAGCAGTGCGGCGATGACATTCACGATCGTGCCCTAAGCCGGTTGGCGCTCAGTCCTTGGCGAGGCGATACTCGCCGGTTTTGGGATCCTTGACCAGCGTTCCCATCGTACCGTTGGCGGCCTGCTTTTCGGTCCGGCGCACCTTGGCCGTCACCCGATCCGCTTCCTTGATGAAGGTACGGTAGCCATAATAGGCAACGGCGCCGACGACGATGAAGAATATGAGTTGTGGCATTCCAATGGTCCTCCCGCGCTAGATCGGCCTGCAAATCACCGGGATCAGGCCGCTGGGGTGGGATATTTCCGCATGGTAGACGCTCCGGACGATTTTTCAAAGGCCGAAGCGTGCCCAAAGGGCGCGTTCTTCCGCCGCATCGATCAGGCCACCGGCTGCCGCGCCCGCGATTTCCGAAGCTGCGCTTCTGCTGCCGAACAGCCCGAAACGCGAAAGCAGGCCGCGTGGCGCGGTGATCAGCTTGAGCCTGGTCTTCGGCCCGAAACGCGCCTTCAACGTGGAACGCATGTCGCCTAATCCATCCACGAGCCCCAGTTCCAGGCCGCGCCTGCCGCTCCAGAACAGGCCGGTGAACAGGTCCGGCTCGTCCTTGAGCCTTGCGCCGCGCCGGTCCTTGACCATGTCGATGAAGGTTTCGTGGACTTCAAGCTGCAAGGCTTTCAGGCGCTCTATATCGTCTTTCTTTTCCGGCTTGAACGGGTCGAGCACGGCCTTGTTCCTGCCGGCGGTGTAAACACGCCGCTCGACGCCGATCTTTTTCATCAATTCGGGAAAGCCGAAGGAGGCTGAGACCACGCCGATGGAGCCGACGATGGAGGAGGGGTCGGCAATGATCTCGTCGCCGCAAAGCGCGATCATGTAGCCACCCGATGCCGCGACGTCTTCGACGAAAACCAGCACTTGGCGGTTCTTCTCCGCTGCCAGATCGCGGATGCGTTTGTAGATCAGCCGCGACTGGACCGGAGAGCCGCCCGGCGAGTTGATCGAAACGGCGACGGCGGGCGCATCGAAGGCGAAGGCTTTTTCGATGATCCCGGCGCAGGAGGCCAGCGACAGGCTCGGACGAAACTGGCTGCCGCCGGCCATGATCGTTCCCTGCAAGCGGATAACCGGGACGACGATATCGTTGGAGCGCCAGGATTTCGGCAGCAATCGATTGAAAAGGCGTCGCAAGGTCTGTCATCTCCGATTGTAGGCGAGAGGCATGTAGGGATTCCGCGTCGAAGGGCAATGCCGCTGTGGCTCCCGTCAGTCTCCAAACAGCGATCCCAGTCCGTTGATCACAGCATCGGCGCGCTCGGTGAAAGTATGGCCGTTGTCGCCGTGCAGGACCAGCGGCGGCCGGATTGAAAGCTTGCCGCGCGCGCCGTGAACGGCCCGGATAATGATGCGGATCGCAGCCGCATCGGCACGCGGATGGAGGGCGAGCAGTTCGGCATTGGCGAAGCGGCGCGAGAGAGCTGCGAGAATGGCTTGAAGCGACTGCGGGCGGGCGATGATCGCCAGGCCACCGCCCGGTTTCAGAACCGCCGCGGCATTGCGGATCCAGCTTTCGAACAATCCGTCCTGGATGACATGCGCCTGCCGCCTCAACTCATCGGGCGTGGCGCGGTCGTCGCCCATGTTGAAGGGGGGATTCATGATGACGTAATCGAACGAATTGTCGGCAAGCCCGGCGGTTTTGCGCGCACTTGCCTCCAAAGAGACGTCTGCGCGCAGCACCGAGGCGCGGCTGGCAAGATGCGCATTGGCGGGATGGGCAAGCGTGGCATCGGCGAAAATCGTCATTTCGGCGGCACGCTCGAACAACACGGCCGAGGCATCCGGGCAGCGCGAAAGCACCGCGAGCGCGGCCGCCCCGGCACCGGCGCCGAAGTCCGCCAGCCGGCCGCCGAAGGACGAGGGCACGGCAGCCGCCAGCACCATTGCGTCCATGCCGGCCCTGTGCCCGCCCCTTGCCGGCTGTGCCAGCCAGAAGCCGCCACGATGGAAGGAATCGATCGTATGGGCCGGAATTTCCCGCTCCGATAATGTCGCTGCTATCATCGTCAGCGCATTTCATTGGCGATGCCGGCATCGGTAAGGATGCGCCGTGCTTCGTCTGCCCGCTCGCCATCGATCATCACTCGGCGCGGCAATATGCCGACCGAGCCGTCGAGTATGCTCATATTGCTGTCGGCGACAAAGCAGCGGATGCCGGCATCGCGCATCAGCGATTCGACGAAGGAAATGATGACGGCATCGTTGGTGCGCAAAAGTTCGATCATCGGCGGAAATTCGCAGCTTGGCGCGACGATGTAAACGGCCTGCTTAAAGCTTGGCGAAATGCTGCTTCAGCCTTGCGATCTCCGGCGCGGACCAATCCTTTGCACCCAGCACCTCGAGCCAGGCATCGATATAGTGCTGCGGCGCATAGACGTGGCCGTAGCCTGCCGGCGTGGTGGTTGCGATGGCCATATCCACCAGCGATTGCAGGAAGCTGACAATGGGGTACCATCGTAGCGCCGGCGAGACGTCGGGGCCGCGCGGTTGGTGCATCCATGCCGGCGGCCTGTAAATGGAAAGTGCGTCGAAGAACACGATCGGGTCGCTGGCGTATTGCAGGTAGACGATCCGCATCGGCCCCCAGTGCGCGCCGGGAATGGCGAGCGCGTCGGTCTGACTGGTGAAGCGCACGTAAGACCCGTCGCGAAAGCGCGGCAACCAGACCGGCGAGCCGGGATTGCGTTGGCGTGTGATCGAGCCCCATGGCTGGCTTGAAAAGGGAGGCCCGGCCCACAACGCACCTTGATACGGATCGGCCAGGACCTCGAACAATTCGTTGGAACGCTGCGAGTTCATGGCGCCGAGGCTCAGTCCATAAAGATAGAGCTTTGGTCGATGATCTTTCGGCAAATTCGTCCAGTAGCCGTAAACCTCGCTGAACAAGGCCCGCGCGGCCTCGCCGCCGTATTCGGGCTCGACCAGCAGTGACAGCCAGCTTGCGAGATAGGAGTATTGGATCGCCACGGTGGCGACATCGCCGCCTTCGAGATAATCGAGCGTGTCCACTGCGGCCGGATCCATCCAGCCGGTTCCGGTGGGCGTGGCGATAATGAGCGCGGAGCGTTCGAACCCGCCGACGCGCTTCAACTCGGCCAGAGCGAGCTTGGCCCTCGCCTGTGGCGCATCGGCGGAGCCAAGGCCGGCATAGACGCGGATGGGGGCAAGGGCCTTGCGACCGAGAAAGGTCTCTATGTCTTTTTGCGATGGGCCGCTCGATATGAAGTTGCGCCCGGCGCGCCCGAGGTCATCCCAACTTATCAGCGAGGCGGCGCTGCCGGTCTTTGCCGGATCTGCTGGTTGACTGACGTCGGGTTCCATCAATGAATCGAGAGTGCGAAACGAGCCTTCGGCGATATGCAGGGCGTATCTGAGAAGGACGCCATTGCCGATGCCGATGAAGAGAACGGCGGCGACGGCAATGCCGATGACATTGGCGATGCGCCGCGGAATGAACGGGCGCAGGCGTGTGGTGACCGCGCGCCATGTCAGCCGGAACAGACGTGCCAGTGCGATCAGGACGATCAGGATCGCCAGCGTGAGCTGGCCGACGGTGAAGGGATAGATGCTTTCGACCGGCGTCATGCCCATCAGGTTTCGGATGGAATTCTGCCATGCCGTAGCGCGCCAGAGAAAAACGAAAGCGATAGCGAGACAGATGATTGTCGCTGCAATCCGGGCCCGCCGGACCAGACGGGTGCTGCCCCGTGGCAATTCCAGATACCGCCACAACCAGAAGCCGGCGACGCCGACGCCATAGCCGGCGGCGCAAGCAAAACCGGAAAGGATGCCTTGCGTGATATGGCTGCGCGGAATGAGCGACGGCGTCAGCGAAGCAGCGAAGAATACCGTCGCAACGAGCAGCCCGCCTGTCGAAAGCGTCTGCCAGAGCCGGATTGCGGGATTTCGAGTCAATTGCGCCTGCATGCCGGCATCGATGAACGTACGACTACATGCGGCCACAATGCCAGCCGGGGGCAGGTGTGTCGATACCCGTCGTGTTGGTGGATGGCGGCGGGATTGCGCGTTGCCGCGCCATTTCGCCTCTTGCCGCGGCGGCGGATGTCGCTAGAGTCAATCTGGGCTTGGATTATTGCGTGCATCGTGTCGCGCTTTTTGTGACTGGAGTGTTTGTGGTGGGTGTGGTTCTGAACATCGAAAACGCCAAGCCGGACGTCGCATCCATCAAGGATCTGATCGACCTCACCGCTGCCGATATGGGGCGCGTCAATGAATTGATCCTTTCCAAGGCCGGGTCGGACGTGGAAATGATCCCGCAGATCGCCAATCATTTGATTTCGTCCGGCGGCAAGCGGTTGCGACCGATGCTGACGCTGGCCGCCGCTCAGATGTTCGGCTATCGCGGCGACGGCCATGTCAAGCTGGCCACCAGCGTCGAATTCATGCATACCGCCACATTGTTGCATGACGATGTGGTCGATGAGAGCGGCATGCGTCGCGGCAAGAAGACCGCGCGCATGATCTGGGGCAACCAGGCGAGCGTGCTGGTCGGCGATTATCTTCTGGGCCAGGCGTTTCGCATGATGGTCGAGGTCGGATCGCTGGAGGCGCTGGATATCCTGTCAAGCGCCGCGTCGATCATCGCCGAGGGCGAAGTCATGCAACTGGCAGCGGCCAAGAACCTCGAAACCACCGAGGACGAACATTTCGCCGTCATCAAGGCCAAAACGGCGGCGCTGTTCTCGGCGGCCGCCGAGGTCGGTCCGGTCGTTGCCGGCGCGTCACGCACCGATCGCGCCGCGTTGCGCTCCTATGGCATGAATCTCGGGCTCGCGTTCCAGTTGATCGACGATGCGCTGGATTATGGCGGTTCCAGCACGGACCTTGGCAAGAATGTCGGCGACGATTTCCGCGAGGGCAAGGTGACGCTGCCCGTCATCCTTGCCTACCGCCGTGGCACGGCAGCCGAGCGCGCCTTCTGGAAGCGCGCCATCGAGGAAGGACGCGCCGACGATACGGGACTGGAAAAGGCTACCGGCCTGCTGGCACGCCATGGCGCTGTGGCCGACACGATCAGTCGTGCCCGGCATTTTGGTGAGATCGCCCGCGATGCGCTGGCGCCGCTGGATGCCACGCCGCAAAAGTCGGCACTGATCGACGTGATCGATTTCTGCATCAGCCGGGTCTCTTGACCGTCGCGCGGGAAAGCGGGAGCTTTTGACAGCGCCTGACTCGATTGTGAAGCGCTGCCGATTGATGCTTTATCGCAAAAAGGCCATGCTTGCCCCCGAAAAGGGATTCTGCTTTGCCTGTTCCGGGCACGATTGCGGCTGACGGAAAGCCGGCACACAGAAGGGATGACGATGCGGCAAACATATGCGCACTGGCTCAAGGGCCTGGCGATGGTGACAGCCATGACGCTGTGCCTGCCGGCTTATGCCGGCGAGAACGCCGATGCCGCGAATTCATCGAAGCCTGTCGAGATTACCTCGCTCTCGGGCGCTTATCTGGCGGCGCGCGTTGCCGAGATGGACAATGATCTCGACAACGCCATCAAGTTCTACAAGCAGGCGCTGGCCTTCGACCCCGGCGATGTCAATCTGCAGCAGAGCCTGATGCTGTCGCTTATCGCCCAGGGCCGTTTCGACGAATCCTTGCCCTATGCCACCAGGCTCAAGGAAGTGCCGGACGTCGAACGGTTTTCCCGGCTGGCGCTGGCTGTCGATTCCTTCCGCAAGGAGGACTATTCCAAGGCGCAATACTGGCTGAAATTTTCCTTGCAAGGCGATCTCGATCGTCTGATCGCCGGCATCATGACTGCCTGGGCCAAGGAAGGGGCGGGCAATGGTGCGGATGCGCTGGCCTATATCGACCAACTCAAGGGTCCGGAATGGTTTGGCTTGTTCAAATCCTTCCATCGCGCCCTGATCGCAGATGCCGCCGGCATGACTGACCGGGCCGATTCCGCCTATAGTGCCACAGTGAAGAACACGGCGGCCGGCGGTGCGGCTCCCGAGACATGGATTCGCGCGGCCGAGGCTTATGCCGGATTCCTGGCGCGACATGGCCACAAGGACAAGGCGCTGGCCGCGCTGGACGAGGCCGAAAAGTTCGTAACCGGCAAGCCAGAGATCATCGCGCTGCGTGAAAAGATCACCAAGGGCGAGAAGATCGAGCCACTCGTCGCGACGCCCTCGGACGGTGCGGCCGAGATTTTGCTTGACCTTGCCACTGCGCTCAATCGCGGTGGCGGCCAGCCTTTCGTGCGGCTCTATCTCGAATATGCGCTCGCCATGAATCCCGACAGCGCCGCAGTGCTGGTTCAGCTTGCGGGCATCGCCGAGCAGTTGAAGGACGGCGAGCGCGCGATCGGATACTATCGCCGGGTCGCTGACAACTCTCCGCTCAAGGAGGTTGCCGAACTGCAACTCGGTCTCAATCTGGCAGATCTCGGCCGACAGGACGAGGCAGTGTCGCATCTCAAGGCCCTGGTCGATGCCAATCCGGACGATATGCGCGGTTATCTGGCGCTCGGTGGCGTTTATGGCTCGAAAGAGAATTTTCGCGCGGCCGCCGATCTTTACGACAAGGCTGTCGAACATTTGAAGACGCCGGACAAGGGCGACTGGAACATCTTCTACCAGCGCGGCATCGCCTATGAGCGTCTGAAGGAATGGCCGAAGGCCGAACCGAATTTCCGCAAGGCGCTGGAACTCAATCCCGACCAGCCACAGGTGATGAATTATCTCGGCTATTCCTGGGTCGACAGGGGCGAGAACTACAAGGAAGCCCTGGCGATGATCCAGAAGGCCGTCGATCTGCGGCCAAGCGACGGCTATATCGTCGATTCGCTTGGCTGGGCCTATTTCAAGCTCGGCCGCTACGATGACGCCGTGCGTGAACTGGAACGCGCCGTCTCGCTGAAACCCGAAGACCCGGTGCTCAACGCTCATTTGGGCGACGCCTATTGGCGGGTCGGCCGGCGCCTGGAAGCGACATTCCAGTGGAGCACGGCGCGCGACCTGAAGCCCGATCCGGATGTGCTCGCCGAAGTCCAGAAGAAACTGGCCGATGGATTGCCGCCGATCGAACCCAACACCGCTCAGGAGACTCCTAAGACCAAACCGCAGCCGGCGCCAAGCCCAAAGGGGTGAGGAACGTTCCGGCATAGCTGGACGAAAAGCCCCTGACTGGGCGTTTCGACTGACGAACGCCGTAGCCATAGCGGAGGTCATGGGCAGTTCGGCACGCCAAACATTCAGGGACTGCATCGCGTCCGGGCATCGCGAAGCGTTCCCCTTCATCTTGACGCTGCTGGGTCGCGCCTCTAGGACGGGCACGCATCTGCCTTTCCCCTCGAGGCCCCCGTGAACGCCGATATTGCCGACCATATGAATCCCCGCCGCTCGTTCCAGGGGTTGATCCTGGCCCTGCATGCTTATTGGGCGGACTATGGTTGCGCGGTGCTCCAGCCCTACGACATGGAAGTGGGCGCCGGCACCTTTCATCCGGCCACGACGCTGCGCGCACTTGGACCACGAGCGTGGAACGCGGCCTATGTGCAGCCGTCGCGCCGGCCGAAGGATGGCCGCTATGGCGAGAACCCGAACCGGCTTCAGCATTATTACCAGTATCAGGTTATCCTGAAGCCGAACCCGCCGAATTTGCAGGAGCTTTATCTCGGCTCGCTGGAGGCCATCGGCATCGATCCGCTGCTGCACGATATCCGCTTCGTAGAGGATGATTGGGAGAGCCCGACGCTCGGCGCATGGGGGCTCGGCTGGGAATGCTGGTGCGACGGCATGGAAGTCTCGCAATTCACTTATTTCCAGCAGGTCTGCGGCATCGAATGCGCGCCGGTTGCCGGCGAACTGACCTACGGACTGGAGCGGCTGGCCATGTATGTGCAGGGCGTGGACAATGTCTACGACCTGAACTTCAACGGCCGCGAAGGTACGGAAAAGGTCACTTATGGCGATGTCTTCCTGCAGGCCGAGCAGGAATATTCGCGCCACAATTTCGAATTTGCCAGCACCGCGATGCTGCTGAAGCATTTCGACGATGCCGAGGGCGAATGCCAGGCGCTGCTGAAAGCCGGGGCGCCAGCCGCGCCGGACCAGCCGCACCTTATGGTGCTGCCGGCCTATGACCAATGCATCAAGGCAAGCCATGTCTTCAACCTGCTCGACGCACGCGGGGTGATCTCGGTTACCGAACGGCAGAGCTATATTCTGCGGGTGCGTAATCTCGCCAAGGCGTGTGGCGAGGCCTTTCTGCTCACCGACGCCGGCGGTTTTGGCCTCGTGCAGGAGGCCGCATAATGCCTGACCTTTTGCTCGAACTTCGTTCGGAAGAGATTCCCGCCCGCATGCAGCGGAAAGCTGCCGCGGATTTGAAGAAAATGGTGACGGATGGTCTGGTCGATGCCGGCCTGACCTATGAGGCGGCGCGCGAATATTTCACGCCGCGCCGGCTGACGCTTGATATTCGCGGGGTCACGGCGCGTTCCAGGGATGTCCATGAAGAGCGCAAGGGGCCGAGCACCAAAGCGCCGGAACAGGCCATACAGGGTTTTCTGCGCTCTGCCGGCCTCGCCTCCATCGACGAGGCGCAAATCCAGTCCGACCCGAAGAAGGGCGATTTCTACGTTGCCCGCATTTCCAGGTCGGGCCGGGCGGCAGAGGCGATTATCGCCGACCTTCTGCCGGGCATCATCCGCTCCTTTCCGTGGCCGAAATCCATGCGCTGGGGGGCTGCGTCGGGGCCGAAAGGCATGCGCTATGGCGGCGTCGAGGGGCGGGGCGGCGAGGCGCTGCGCTGGGTACGTCCGTTGCAATCGATCCTGTGCACTTTCGGACCGGAAACCGAGGAACCGGTGGTGGTCGATTTCGAGGTCGAGGGCATCCGCTCCGGCAACGTTACGCGCGGCCACCGCTTTCACGCGCCGGACGAGATCACCGTCAAGCGGTTCGACGATTATGCCGCCAAGCTGGAAGCCGCCAAAGTCGTCATCGATGCCGACCGGCGCAAGGAAATCATCCTGACGGATGCCCACAACCTGGCCTTTGCCAATGGGCTGGAACTGGTCGAAGACGATGGGCTGCTGGAAGAGGTCGCGGGGCTGGTCGAGTGGCCGGTCGTTCTGCTCGGCGAATTTGAGAAGGAGTTCCTGGCCATTCCGCCGGAGGTGATCCGTCTCACCATCCGCGCCAATCAGAAGTGCTTTGTGGTGCGTCCTTCGAGGCCGGCTTCGCCGGCACCTCAGGATGAGGAAGGGCTGAGCCACCCCAACGACGATCCTCATCCTGAGGCGCGAGCGGAGCGAGCCTCGAAGGACGCACTTTCCAACCGTTTCGTACTTGTCGCCAATATCGAGGCGAGGGACGGCGGTAAGGAAATTGCCCACGGCAACGGCAAGGTGGTGCGCGCCCGTTTGTCCGATGCGGTCCATTTCTGGAAGACGGATCAGGCGGACCTTCCCGATCTCGCACAATTGCAGGCGTCGGCTGAAAAGTTCGGACTGGACCTGAAAAAGCCGCTCGATCAGCGCATGGCGCGGCTGGATCATCTTGGCGTCACCTTTCATGCCAAGCTCGGCACGCAGGGCGAGCGCGTGGAACGCATCAGGCGGCTCGCGCAAGAGATTGCGCCGATTGTCGGTGCAGAACCCGATCTGGCGACCCGCGCGGCGGTGCTGGCCAAGGCAGACCTCACCACAGAAATCGTCGGTGAATTTCCGGAATTGCAGGGCGCGATGGGCCGCAAATATGCGCTGTTGCAGGGTGAGCATGCGAGCGTCGCGGCGGCGATCGAGGAACATTACAAGCCGCAAGGCCCGTCCGACCGTGCGCCAACCGACCCGATCTCGGTGGCGGTGGCGCTGGCCGACAAACTGGACACACTGGTCGGTTTCTGGGCCATCGACGAAAAGCCGACGGGAAGCAAGGATCCCTTCGCGTTGCGACGGGCGGCGTTGGGTGTGGTGCGGATATTAGTCGAGAACGGGGTGAGGCTGGAACTTGCCACGTGGGCACAGGCCGATCTCCTCTCCTTCTTTCACGACCGCCTGAAAGTGTACCTCCGCGATCAGGGTGCGCGGCATGATCTGATCGATGCCGTCATCACGCCGCAGTCCGACGATCTGCTCATCATCATGCGCAAGGTTGAGGCGCTGGGTTCCTTCCTCGATACCGAGGATGGCAAGAACCTGCTTGCCGGCGCCAAGCGCGCCGCCAACATTCTGGCCGCCGAGCACAAGAAGGGCACGGCAATTGCCGACACGGTCGATCCGTCGCTGTTCAGGGCGGATGCCGAGAAAAGCCTGTTTGCGGCGGTGAATCAGGCCGACAGCCAGGCCGCGCAAGCGATTCAGAATGAAGACTTTTCCGGCGCCATGCTTGCCATGAGTGGCCTGCGCGAACCGGTTGATTCATTCTTTGAAGATGTTCTCGTAAATGATGAGGATCAGGCCGTGCGGGCCAATCGGTTGGCGCTGCTGGAGCGCATTCGTGCCGCCACCGACACGGTTGCCGATTTCTCCCGCATTGCGGGGTGATACGCGGCTTTTGCTTGCCGCAAGGCGCGCGCCGCGATAGCACCTGGGCCATGAACACAATCGCTGAGATCGTTCCCGCCGGCGACGCCATGGAGCGCGCGCTGGCTTTGTTGGGCAAGGGCGAGGTCGTCGCCATCCCGACCGAGACGGTTTACGGCCTTGCCGGTGACGCCACAAATGGCGAGGCGGTCGCCCGTATTTTCGAGGCGAAGGGCAGGCCGCGTTTCAATCCTCTTATCGCCCATGTCAGCGATCTTGCCATGGCCGAGCGCATTGGCCGGTTCGACCCTCTCTCGCGAAAATTGGCCGACGCCTTCTGGCCCGGCCCGCTGACGCTGGTTGTGCCCTTGCAGCACGATGCCGACATTCATCCGCTGGCGAGCGCCGGGCTGGACACCATTGCGCTGCGCATGCCGCAGGGTTTTGGCGCAACACTCATCGCGCGGTTCGGCCGGCCGCTATCGGCGCCAAGCGCCAATACCTCGGGGCGCATCAGCCCCACATCCGCCGCCGCAGTGACAGCATCGCTGGGCGAAAAGATCAGATTGGTGGTCGATGGCGGTGCAACCGAGGTCGGCCTCGAATCCACCATCGTCAGGGCCGTGGATGGCGGCTTGCGTTTGTTGAGGCCGGGCGGCATGGCTGCTGACGAGATCGAGCGGGTTGCTGGCGTCGCGCTCCAGCGCGGTGTCGCGGGTATCCAGGCGCCGGGCATGATGGTTTCGCACTATGCGCCGAATACCGGAATGCGCCTCGATGCCAAAGCGGTGCGGGAAGGCGAGGCGCTGCTGGCATTCGGACCGAAGCGCATTGCCGGCTGGCAGAAGGCGGCAGCCCAACTCAACCTTTCCGAAAAAGGCGATCTGCGCGAGGCGGCCAGCAACCTTTTTGCCTTCATGCGGCAACTGGATGTGGCGGGAGCGGAAATGATTGCCGTGGAGACTGTTCCGATGTCCGGTCTGGGCGAGGCCATCAACGACCGCTTGTCGCGTGCCGCCGCGCCACGCGGCCTCAGCGACGACGAAAGACGGATAAGCCATGGATGATGTTTCGTCAGCTCTCGATTCCGGTCTTGTCGCGCGGTTCGCGACGATTGTCGGTGACAGATATGCGCTGCGCGATCAGGCCGATATCGCGCCCTACCTGACGGAGCGGCGCGGCCTGTGGCATGGCCGCACGTCGATGGTGCTGAGACCGGGCAGCGTCGATGAGGTCAGTCAAATCATGCGCCTTGCCAGTGAAACGAAAACCCCGGTCGTGCCACAAAGCGGCAATACAGGGTTGGTCGGCGCACAGGTGCCGGATGCATCGGGGCACGAAATCGTGCTTTCGCTGTCCCGGCTGAATCGCATCCGCGAAATCGACATCCACTCCAACACCGTGACCGCCGAAGCTGGCGTCATCTTGCAGACCTTGCAGGAAGGCGCAGATACGGCTGGCCGGCTGTTTCCGCTTTCGCTGGCCTCGCAGGGTTCATGCCAGATCGGCGGCAATCTGTCGTCCAATGCCGGCGGAACAGGCGTGCTCGCCTATGGCAATGCGCGCGAATTGTGCCTCGGTGTAGAGGTGGTGCTGCCGACGGGCGAGGTATTCGACGATCTGCGCAAGCTGAAAAAGGACAATACCGGCTACGATCTGAAAAACCTGTTCGTAGGCGCGGAGGGTACGCTGGGCGTGATTACGGCGGCGGTCATGAAACTCTTTCCCAAACCCAAGGGCCGCGAGGTGGCATTTGTCGGCCTGCCGTCGAGCGAGGCGGCGCTGGCGCTGTTCGGCCTTGCCATGGATCGCGCCGGCAGCGCGCTGACCGCCTTCGAACTGATCGGCCAGCGGCCTTACGATTTCACGCTGAAGCATGCGCAAGGCGTCGTGCGCCCGCTCGCCGGCGACTGGCCTTGGTATGTGCTGATGGAAGTCTCGTCCGGGCGTTCCGCCGAGGATGCCAGGGGCCTTGCCGAAGATATTCTTTCCGCCGCACTGGAGGCCGGAACCGCCGGCGATGCAGTGATTGGCGCCAGTCTGGCGCAGGCCGACGCCTTCTGGAATTTTCGCGAGGTGCTGCCGGAAGCGCAGAAGCCCGAAGGCGCCTCGATCAAGCACGACATTTCGGTGCCGCTCGCCTCGATCCCGCAATTCATCGCGCTTGCCGGAGATGCGGTCCAGTCGGTCAGCCCCGGCGCGCGGCCGGTCTGCTTCGGCCATATGGGCGACGGCAATCTGCACTATAATATTTCGCGCCCCCAAGGCGGCGATGATGAGGCATTCCTTGCGCTCTATCATGCCATGAACAAGGCGGTGCACGATATCGTACGCAGGCTCGGCGGCTCGATTTCGGCCGAGCACGGCATCGGCCAGTTGAAGCGGGACGAACTCATCGCCACCGCGCCGCCGATGGCCATCGACCTGATGCGGCGGGTCAAGGCGGCCTTCGACCCTGCCGGCATCATGAACCCCGGCAAGGTTATCTGATCCTTTCCATTATCTGTGCTGGTGGTATTCCGATAACCATCCGCGAGATCAGCAAAATTTAACCGACTTTCTTAAGCGCGGCGGTAAGAACCCCGCGCTAGTCTCTGCTCATAACGAGGTCGGGAAAACTGGCCCGGAGCATCGGACCGAAAAGTGGAATCCGGTTTTCGGATATTCCGATGCTCCATCAAAGTGTGAGGGCGTCCTTTGTGCGTTCAATTGAACGCACGGCGCTCTCGAGGGACCGGAAAACCGGCTCTCAGGAGAGACAGGAAGGCATTGTATGAACACCGGACTGAAGCCAGTCTGGGCCGGGCGCGCCATGCGTCTCGACCCTTTTCGCCTGCCGCAAACGGTGAGTTATGCGACCCGCGACGATCATGGCGATGTGACTTTTTCCATCGATCATCGCGGCGTCGTCATCCGGCGGATGCTGGAGATGAGCGGCGTGCCGGCGATCATCGCGCTGCCGGCGCGGGTGTTTCGCGGTGTCGCCGCGCGTGCCATGGAAGATCCGGAAGGCAATGTCACGGTGACGCTGGAACTTCTGCACCACGACCCGATGCTGTCGGTGCCGCTCCTGGTGGCGGATGACCTTTATGACGTCGCCGCCGACTGGCGGGCCTGGGTGGACGCCTACCGCCTTCCCATGCTTCTCATCGAAGCAGACGGCGTTGCCCGCACGCTGGAGGAATCGCTCGGCGCCGCCATCAAGACCCTGCCGCCGCAGGAACGCCGCAAGGGCCGCAGTTCGACAAAGCGCCGTCCGCGCTTTCTCGCCCGGCGTCGCTCCGGCGACCTTGGAATGCGGCTGGTCGTTGCCGGCGAGGAGATTATCGCCCGCCAGTAAGGCCGAGCCCTCAAATCAGGGGCTTCATCGCCACCCACAGCGCGCCGCCAATCAGGCCGAGGAAGATCAGCCAGCCGACCTGATTGTTCGATTTGAACAGCTTCAGGCACTGATCGGGATCATCGATGTTGATAACGGCGATCTGGCGCGCCATATGGGCGCCGGCGGCAATCAGTCCGGCCAGCGAGACCAGCGGCACCTGTGCGGAGGCGAAGGCGAAGGCGAAGCAGATCAGTGCTCCGCCATAGAGGCCGACCAGCCAGGATTTGGTGTTTTCGCCGAAATACCGCGCGGTCGAGCGCACGCCGACGATGGCGTCGTCCTCCTTGTCCTGATGGGCATAGATCGTGTCGTAGCCAATCACCCACAGGATCGAGCCGATATAGAGCAGGAGCGCCGGGCCGTCGACGGCATCGAACTCGTTCGCCCAACCCATCAGCGCCCCCCATGAAAAGGCAAGACCCAGAACCAGTTGCGGCCAGTCGGTGAATCTTTTCATGAATGGGTAGATCGCCACGATCCCAAGTGATGAAATCCCGAGTGGAACGGCAAAGCCGTTGAACTGCAACAGCACGACAAGGCCGATCAGCGCCTGCACGATCAGGAATGCCCATGCCTGCCAGCGGCTGACTTGCCCGGAAGGCAGCGGGCGCGAGCGGGTACGCTCGACCTCGGAATCGATCCCGACGTCCACGAGGTCGTTATAGGTGCAGCCGGCGCCACGCATGGCGATGGCGCCGATCAGGAACAGCACCAGCGTCGAAGGCAGCGGCAGCAGCGAAAGCACCGGATCGGCCGAGCGCGCAAAGGCGCTTGCCGCAAGTGCCGCCGACCACCAGCAGGGCCACAACAGCAATTGCCAGCCGATCGGCCGGTCCCATCGCGCAAGCTGCGCATAGGGCCACAGCGCGCGCGGCAGGATGCGGTAGACCCAATGGCCGCTCGGCGCGTCGGCGACGCGGCCCTGTGCGGCTTTTGACTGAACGGTTTCCATGGCGGTGGAGTGGCAGGCCGGCGCGCGGGCGTCAAGCGCCACCGTGCTTCTTGCCCTTGAGGAACTTTCACGAAAGCCGACATTCTCTTATAGAGGCCGAAAATTGAGTCCAAACCACAGACACGTCAGGGCGGTTCATGAACGTTCTTCTTCTCGGTTCCGGTGGCCGCGAGCATGCGCTGGCCTGGAAACTGGCCGCTTCACCGATGCTCACGCGGCTTTATTGTGCGCCGGGCAATCCCGGTATCGCGAAGGAAGCCGAACTGGTCGAACTCGATGTCGCGGATCATGCCGCGGTGGCGGCTTTCTGTGCTGAAAAGGATATCGATCTGGTCGTGGTCGGGCCGGAAGTGCCACTGGTCGCCGGTATCGCAGACGATTTGCGCGCCGCCGGTGTCCGCATCCTCGGGCCGACGAAGGCCGCGGCCCAACTGGAAGGGTCGAAAGGCTTCACCAAGGAGCTTTGCGCACGTTATGGTATTCCGACCGCCGCCTTTGGCCGCTTCGACAATCTTTCCGCCGCCAAAGCCTATGTCGAGGAAAAGGGCGCGCCAATCGTCATCAAGGCCGACGGGCTGGCGGCCGGCAAGGGCGTCACCGTCGCCATGACGCTGGCCGAGGCGCTGGCCGCGCTCGAAGCCTGTTTTGAAGGCTCGTTCGGCAGCGCCGGAGCCGAGGTCGTGGTCGAGGAATATCTTGAGGGCGAGGAGGTCAGTTTCTTTTGCCTGTGTGACGGCAGGACCGCCTTGCCCTTCGGCACCGCTCAGGACCACAAGCGCGTCGGTGACGGCGACACCGGCCCCAACACCGGCGGCATGGGCGCCTATTCACCGGCCCCGGTGATGACGCACGAACTGACCGAGCGCACCATGCGTGAGATCGTCGAGCCCACGATGCGGGGCATGGCCGAACAAGGCGCACCGTTTTCCGGCATCCTGTTCGCTGGGCTGATGATCACCGATCAGGGGCCGAAGCTGATCGAATATAATGTTCGTTTAGGCGACCCGGAATGTCAGGTGCTGATGATGCGTCTCAAGGAGGATCTGCTCGTCCTTCTCAATGCCGCCGTCGATGGCCAGCTTGCACACGTTTCGGCGCGCTGGAGCGATGCCGTTGCGCTCACCGTGGTGATGGCCGCCAAAGGCTATCCCGGCACACCCGAAAAAGGCTCGGTCATCAGGGGTGTCGACCAGGCGGCGGGCGAGGGCGTCGAAATCTTCCATGCGGGCACCGCCATCAATGCCGGCGCGCTTGTCGCCAATGGCGGGCGGGTGCTTAATGTCACGGCAGCCGGATCGACGGTGGGCGCGGCGCAGGCCAGGGTCTATGATGCGATCGACAGGATAGACTGGCCGCAGGGCTTTTATCGTCATGATATCGGCTGGCGTGCAATCGAAAGAGAGGACAACACCGAACCGTCCTGATGGAATTGTGGCGCCAGTTGCTATAGTGACAGCTAAAGCATCCGGCTGAGACATCGAATCCGGTTTTCGGCCTGATGTTCGCCCTGACACAAGGGGAGGAGCGGCATGTATCGTGCACCGGTCGAAACCATCGCCTTCACGCTCAATAAAGTCGCCGGCCTCGATGCCGCGCTGGAGGCCGGCACGTTCGGCGATCTCGACCGCGATGTGGTCGAGGCGATCCTTGCCGAAGCCGGCCGTTTTGCCGGCGAGGAGCTGGCGCCGCTGGCAAAGGTCGGTGACGGCGAAGGGGCGAAGCTCGAAGGCGCCGTCGTCACCATGCCGGCCGGCTGGCGCGATCTTTACCGGCGCTGGGCACACAGTGGCTGGAACGCGCTGACCGGCCCGATACACTACGGCGGGCAGGGCCTGCCGACCATGCTTTCCGTCGCCGTGCTCGAAATGTGGAATTCGGCCTCGATGGCCTTCGGCGTCGGCCCGACACTCACCATGGGCGCGATCGAGGCGCTGGACAAGCACGCGACCGCCGCTCTCAAGCACACTTATCTGGCCAAGCTCGTCTCCGGCGAGTGGATGGCGACGATGAACCTGACGGAGCCGCAGGCCGGCTCCGACCTCAATGCCCTGCGTACCCGTGCGGAACGCGGCCCGGACGGCACCTATCGTATTTTCGGCCAGAAGATATTCATCACCTATGGCGAGCACGATCTCACCGACAACATCGTGCATATGGTGCTGGCGCGCCTGCCCGACGCGCCTGCCGGCACGCGTGGTATTTCGCTGTTCCTGGTGCCGAAATTCCTTCTGAACAAGGATGGCTCCCCCGGCCGCCGCAACGATGTGTTCTGCGCCGGCATCGAGCGCAAACTCGGCATCCATGCCTCGCCCACCTGCACCATGGTCTATGGCGACGGTTTCGAGGGCGCAGAACCCGGCGCCGTCGGCTGGCTGGTCGGCGAGGAGAACAAGGGGCTGGCCTGCATGTTCACCATGATGAACAATGCCCGCCTCGCCGTCGGCATACAGGGCGTGGCGGTGGCCGAGGCCGCCTTCCAGAAGGCGCTGGCCTATGCCAATGAGCGCCGTCAGGGCAGGGCATCGAGCTATGCGGGCGACGGCATGGCGCCGATCGTCCACCACCCGGACGTTCAGCGCAATCTCTTGACCATGAAGGCCCTGACGCAAGCCGCCCGTTCGATCTGCTATGCCTGTGCGCACGCCATCGACATGGCGCACCATACGAAGCGCGACAAGGCGCGGTATTGGCGCGAGCGCGCCGATCTGCTGACGCCGCTGGCTAAGGCCTTTTCGACCGATGTCGGCGTTGAAGTGACTTCGCTCGGCGTGCAGGTCCATGGCGGCATGGGCTTCATCGAGGAGACGGGCGCGGCCGCCCTTTACCGCGATGCCCGTATTGCCCCGATCTATGAAGGCACCAATGGCATTCAGGCCATCGATCTGGTGCTGCGTAAGCTCGATCTCAGCGAAGGCGAGCATGTGCATTATTACATCGGCGAACTCGCCGCCATCATCGCCGAGGTGCAGGAATCCAATCATCCCGGCTTCGGCCATACCGGCGATCTGATGGACGATGCGCTGGATGTCCTGACCGAGGTGACAGGGCATTTGCAGAGACTGCTCCTCGACGGGAAAACCGATGAGGTGCTGGCGGGCGCCACGCCTTATCTTCGGCTGTTTTCGCTGGCCGCGGGCGGTGCATACCTGGCCAAATCCGCCCTGGCCGGCAATGATGCGGACCGGATCGCGCTGTGTCGCTTCTATGCCGAGAACCTCCTGAGTGAAGTGGTGGCGCTGCGCGGGCGCGCCATCGACGGTGCGGCCAGCCTGCTCGATGCCGGCAAGGCATTGGCTTCGGATTGAACCCAAGAGATGGCCGTGACCGATCACATTCTCGTCGAGCGCAGGGGCGCCGCGCAGATCGTCCGCATGAACCGCCCGGACAAGAAGAACGCGCTGACCGGGGCGATGTATGCCGCCATGTCGGTGGCGCTGGCCGCTGGCGAAGCCGACGAAGCGGTGCGCGTGCATGTCTTTTTCGGTGTGCCGGGCGCGTTCTCGGCCGGCAATGACCTTGGAGACTTCCTCGATATCGCCAATGGCGATGACGGCGGTTCAGAGGTCTGGGATTTCCTGCTGGCATTGGCGCAATTGCGGAAACCCGTCATTTCCGGGGTCGATGGCATCGCCGTCGGTATCGGCACGACGCTCAACCTGCATTGCGACCTGACTTTCGCCACGCAGCGCACCGTCTTTCTCACCCCCTTTGTCGATCTCGGCCTGCTGCCGGAGGCCGGCTCCAGCCTGATCGTGCCGCGCTTGCTCGGGCCACAGCGGGCGTTTGCCCTGCTGGCGCTGGGCGAGGGATTGTCGGCGACCGACGCCAAGGCTGCGGGCCTGATTTACGATGTCGTTGCCGAAGATGCGCTTGAGGAAACGGTTATGGCGGCGGCGGAGCGCATTGCCGCCAAGCCGCAGGAGGCCCTGCGCATGGCGCGTGAACTGATTCGTGGCCCACGCGATGCCGTGGTCGCCCGCATCGGCGAGGAAACCGCCCGCTTTCGTGAGCGGCTGAAATCCGACGAGGCACGTGCGGCGCTGCGCGCATTCATGGAGCGCAAGAAAAGATAAAGCCTGATCCCGAAAAGTTGCAGACTTTTCGGATAAGATCATGCGCTAAACAATTGAGCGAGATGGCGGCTCAACGAGATGTCATTTCGCGCCAAGCCGCACTTCACCGTTGCCACGCCCGGCTTTCGCCGTCTGGCCATTTCAAAGAACGGACCTTTCTTTTGGAAAGGTCGGGAGACGGCGCATGGCATTGCGCCTGGTTATTTAAGTAGTGACGCTCTGCCATGCGCCGCCGGCGTTTCTACCCTTACCTTTCCCGGCCCATCGCCCATTTGCGGGCGCGAGCAACGCAGGTCCGGTTCGGGCCGGGCGGTTCCGTTCACTGTTACGGATAACACACCCGGCGCCACACTTGCCTGGATGCTCGAGTGTGCACACCCGTTCCCGCTGGCAAGCTGCTGAGACGGATTATGGGGGAAGGATGGCGGGTGTGGATAAAGCAAGTGCGAAGAAATCACCGCTGAATGGGCAAGCGTCTGATTGGCAAGGGAAATATCTTTGCCAATGATTGACTGTCGTGATTTTTCATCCACGCCAATCATGACTGTCAGCGGGACAGCACCCCCCTCTGGCCTGCCGGCCATCTCCCCCACAAGGAGGGAGATCAGCAGCTTTGCCCATCTCGCCAGTTCTGCAACGTTTGCGATTGGCGAAAACCGCCGCGACATCTGATCTTCCTCCCTGTGGGGAGATGGCCGCCCTTCGATAAAACTCAGGAGGCAGAGCGGGGTGTATCGCGCCAAGCTCCCTCATCGTGAGGAGGCGGCGTGAGCCGCCGTCTCGAACGGCGCAGGGCAACCCGTTACGCAGCACCATGAAAGCGGGCCATATCATCCTCTACGGATAAAGCCGCGTCTTGTCCCAGCCGCCATCCTTGTTGCGTGAAAATACGACGCGGTCGTGCAGCCGGAACGGGCGGTCGTGCCAGAACTCGATGCTGCTCGGCATGATGCGCAAGCCCGACCAGTGTTTTGGCCGTGGAATTTCGCCAATGGCATAGCGCGCCGTATATTCGGCAACGGCTTTTTCCAGCGCGAAACGGCTTTCCAGCGGCCGGGACTGTTTCGAGGCCCAGGCGCCGATACGGCTGCCGCGCGGTCGGCTGGCGTAATAGGCATCGGCCTCGGCGTCGCTGACGATCTCGACCGGCCCGCGCACCCGAACCTGCCGCCGCAGCGACTTCCAGTGAAAGCACATCGCCGCCTTCATGCTGCCGAGGATCTCGCGGCCCTTGGCGCTTTCGAAATTGGTGTAGAAGGTGAAGCCGCGTTCGTCGAAACCCTTCAGCAGCACCATGCGCACGTCGGGCAGGCCGTCTGCGTCGACGGTGGCTAGCGCCACGCCGTTCGGGTCGTTGGGCTCGCTCTTTCCGGCATCCTCCAGCCATTCGGCGAACAATCTGAAAGGCTCCGCCCGCTCGGTGAAGTCACTCGATGTTAACTCCGTGTCGCTCATAAGTTTTTCAGTTCCATTTTTTGGCAGGAGATCAGCCATTGTCGCTCACCGCGTCGGTTTTTGACAGGCGGCAAAGCCACATTATCGCTTCTGCCAGGCCTGCGGCCGCGCTGTTGATTGCCGCTCTTGCCCTGAGCGGTTGCGGCATGGGCGGGTTCAGCCTTGAAAAGGCCGAGGTGGATCGCTCCATCGTCACCGGGTCGATCGCCTCCGGCCCGGATCAGCCTGCGCCCGATCTCGTCGCCGACAAGGCGACCATCCGTGATGCGGTGTCCTCCGCCGATGTCGCGACGCTGGCCGGCGGGGCGGTGGTGTGGGCGAACGCCGCGACCGGGTCGCGCGGTTCGATCAGCGGCCTGAGCGAGAACAACAACGGCAGCGAGCCCTGCCGGCGGTTTTCCACGTCGCGCGAGCGTTATGACGGCGTGGCTATGTATAAGGGCGAAGCCTGTATGGTTTCGCAGGGGTTTTGGACGCTTACCGAGTTCAAGCCCCTCTGATTTCGGCCATTCGTGTGGAAACACTGGAATTTCTTCCTATACCGACGCATATAGGAGTGGTGAATTCACCCGCTTTGCAGGCAGGATCAATGCGCGACCCTTATGAGGTGCTGGGCGTAGCCAAAAACGCTTCGGCCAAGGACATAAAATCGGCTTACCGCAAGCTCGCCAAGAAATATCATCCGGACCAGAACCCGGACGATCCCAAGGCGAAGGACCGTTTTGCCGCCGCCACTCAGGCCTATGAGGTCATTGGCGACGACAAGACCAGGGCGGCGTTCGACCGTGGCGAGATCGATGGCGAGGGCAAACAGCGGTTTCAGGGCTTCGAGGGCTTCCAGAACGCCGGCGGCGGCGATCCTTTCGCCGGTTTTCGCCAGCAGCGCGGCGGGCCGGGTGGCGCTCACTTCGAGTTCAGGTCCAGCCGTCCGGGCGGTGACCCGTTCGACGGCAACAGCGATATTTTCAGCCAGATATTCGGCGACGCCCTGCGCGGCGGCGGAGGCGGCATGGGCGACCGTCGCCGCGCCTCCGCCGGCGCCGATCTCAACGTGACGTTGGATGTCACGATCGAGGAGATCGCCACCGCGGCCAAGGTCACGGCGCAGTTTCCCGACGGCCACAAGATCGCTGTCAAACTGCCGGCCTATGTCGAGGACGGCCAGACGATCCGCCTCAAGGGGCAGGGCGCGCAGGGGCCGGGAGGGCCGGGCGACGCGCTGGTCAAGATTCGCCTGCGGCATGATCCGCGCTATCGGGTTGAAGGCCGCGATCTTCACGCCGACCAGCCGGTTCCGCTTGCCGATGCCGTGCTGGGCGCCAAGGTCGCGGTGGACACGCCGACCGGCCGGGTCGCGGTCAATGTGCCGGCATGGTCGAGTTCGGACAAGATTTTGCGCCTGAAAGGCCGTGGCCTGCCGCTCAAGGCCGGCGGCCATGGCGATCTCTATGTCCATGTGCGCCTGATGCTGCCGGAAGGCGGCGACAGCGAGCTTGAGGCGCTGATGCGCGCGCGCAAGGATTAAGCTGTTCGTTTGGGCGCTTGAAGGCTGTGTGTGCCTGTGCGATAGGCACTCCAAATCGATTGATATGTCTGGAGAGCGGTCACATGGCAGGTCAACAGGGCCTTATGGCAGGCAAGCGCGGCGTTGTTCTCGGGGTCGCCAACAATCGGTCGATCGCCTGGGGCATCGCCAAGGCATGCGCCGATCAGGGTGCCGAACTCGCCTTCACCTATCAGGGCGATGCGCTGAAGAAGCGCGTCGAGCCGCTCGCCGCCGAGATCGGCGCTTTCGTCGCCGGCCATTGCGACGTCACCGACATGGCGAGCATCGACGCCTGCTTTGCCGCCATTGAAAAGAAATGGGGCAAGCTCGATTTCGTCGTGCACGCCATCGGTTTCTCCGACAAGGAGGAACTGACGGGGCGCTATGTCGATACCAGCCACGGCAATTTCCTGCGCACCATGGACATCTCCGTCTATTCCTTCACCGCGATCGCCCAGCGCGCCGAGAAATTGATGAACGACGGCGGCTCGATCCTGACCATGACCTATTACGGCGCCGAAAAGGTCATGCCGAACTACAATGTCATGGGCGTGGCCAAGGCAGCACTTGAGGCCAGCGTGAAATACCTGGCGGTGGATCTCGGGCCGAAGCACATCCGCGTCAACGCCATCTCGGCCGGGCCGATCAAGACGCTGGCCGCGTCGGGCATCGGCGATTTCCGCTATATCCTCAAATGGAACGAATATAACGCGCCGCTGCGCCGCAGCGTCTCCATCGAGGAGGTCGGCGATGCCGGGCTCTACTTCCTGTCGGACCTGTCGCGCGGTGTCACCGGCGAGGTTCATCACGTCGATTCGGGCTACCATGTTGTCGGCATGAAGGCCGTCGACGCCCCCGATATCGCCACCGTCAAGGACTGATCTGCGGTCCAGCCTTTCTTCACACAAGCCCTTTAATTCAGGGGAAGCAGGAGCGGAAATGTCCGCACTCGCCTATTTCGTGCGTCATGGCCAGACCGACTGGAACGCACAGGACCGGTTGCAGGGCCAGTCCGACATCGATCTCAACGCGCTGGGGCGACAACAGGCGAGCGAGAACGGCCGCAAGCTATCGGCGCTGATCGGCAAGGCGGAGGGGTTCGATTTCGTCGCAAGCCCGATGCGGCGCACCCGCGACACGATGGAACTAGCACGCACCGCCATGGGGCTCGACCCCACGGCCTACCGCACCGATCCGCGGCTGGTGGAGGTGAATTTCGGCGAATGGCAGGGTTTCACCTATGCCGAGCTGGAGGCGCGGCATCCTGGCACCGCGCAGGAACGCTCGCTCGACAAATGGGATTTCTTGCCGCCGGGCGAGGGTGCCGAAAGCTATGCGATGCTGTGTGAGCGCATCAGGCCATGGCTGGAAGAGCTTGCCGGCGACACGGTTTGTGTCACCCATGGCGGCGTTATCCGCGTCCTGTTCCACCTCATCGAGAAGGTGCCCGGCAACGAGGCCGCGAACCTTGAAACCCCGCATGACAAGGTGTTGCGACTGCGCGGCGGCCGCCTGGAATGGCTATAAGCCATCTCGTCCTCAGTCGTCCGGCAATTGCATGTCGGTGATGACGTTTTCGCCGTTGGTGACGTCATAGGCGATGACGATATCCATGCCGACCTTCAGCGAATCCATATTCATTTCGCCGTTCAGCTTGTAGGCCTTGCCGTCATCGAGGGTGAGCGTCATGCCGTCCTTGTCGATTTTCTTGATGACGCCTTCGGTCTGGGCGGCAAAAGCCATTCCACATGTGAACAGCAGGGCGGCTACGGCGCCGGCAAGCATACGCCTCGAAATACTACGCATATTCGTCCTCACTGGTTTGTGCCTGGCGCACGTGATTCATAATCGAGGGGCGACCCCATTCGAAGAATATGTCAAAACTAAAACCACTCAGTCACAAGCGATGATCGGCTGTACCATCGTTTGACCCTTGCGGGAAACGGCAATAGAAGGCGGCGGTCAGCCGCCGCGTTAGGGCCATCAGGAATGTCGCATAACACCTTCGGCCATCTCTTCCGTGTCACCACCTGGGGCGAGAGCCATGGGGCAGCGCTCGGCTGCGTGGTGGATGGCTGCCCGCCCGGCATTCGCTTCACCCGCGCCGAAATCCAGGCCGATCTCGATCGCCGCCGCCCCGGTCAGTCGCGCTTTGTCACCCAGCGCCGCGAGCCCGACGAGGTGAAGATCCTGTCCGGATTCATTTTGGATGACGACGGCGTCACGATGATCACCACCGGCACGCCGGTTTCGATGCTGATCGAAAATGTCGATCAGCGATCCAAGGATTATGGCGAGATTGCCCGCCAGTATCGCCCCGGCCATGCCGATTACACCTATGAGTTGAAATACGGCCTGCGCGACCATCGCGGCGGCGGCCGTTCCTCGGCCCGCGAGACAGCCGCGCGCGTCGCCGCCGGCGCACTGGCGCGCAAGGTCGTGCCGGGCATGGTCGTGCGCGGTGCTCTGGTTGCCATGGGCGACAAGGCCATCGAGCGCGCCAACTGGAACTGGAATTTCGTCGATGACGCCGAAAACCCGTTCTTCACGCCCGATCCGGCCTCCGTGCCGGTCTTCGCCGATTATCTTGACGCCATCCGCAAGGCCGGATCGTCGGTCGGCGCGGTGATCGAGGTGGTGGCCGATGGCGTGCCGCCTGGCCTCGGCGCGCCGATCTATGCCAAGCTCGATCAGGACATCGCGTCGGGCCTGATGTCGATCAATGCGGTCAAGGGCGTCGAAATCGGCAACGGTTTCGAGGCCGCCCGCATCACCGGCGAGGAAAACGCCGACGAGATGCGCATGGGCAATGACGGCAGGCCGGTTTTCCTGTCGAACCATGCCGGCGGCATATTGGGTGGCATTTCCACCGGCCAGCAGATCGTCGCCCGTTTCGCCGTCAAGCCGACCTCGTCGATCCTCACGCCGCGCCAGTCCATCGACATGGACGGCAAGGATGTCGAGGTTCGCACCAAGGGACGTCATGATCCATGCGTCGGCATCCGCGCCGTGCCGATCGGCGAAGCGATGCTTGCCTGCGTGATTGCGGACCATTATCTGCGGCACAGGGGGCAGGTGGGGGAAGGACGGCAGTAGGCAGTCGGCAGTCGGTTATGGCTTTCGCTTCGTCCCGTCTTCCCTTATTGCCTATTGCCTATTGCCTATTGCCTGATGCCGATTGCCGCGAACGAAGTGAGCCATGTACGACCAGAAGAAGATCGTTGAAGCCATCCGCGCCTTCGAGCGCGGCGAAATCGTCGTCGTCATGGACGATGACGGGCGCGAGAACGAAGGCGATTTGATCGTCGCCGCCGTCCATTGCAGCCCGGAAAAGATGGCGTTCATCGTGCGCCACACCTCGGGCATCGTCTGCACGCCGATGACGCGGGCCGACGCCAAGCGGCTGAACCTGGCACCGATGGTGGCCGACAATGATTCGGCCCACACCACCGCCTTTACCGTCAGCGTCGATTTCAAGCACGGCACCACCACCGGCATATCGGCCGAGGACCGCACGCTGACCGTGCGCAACCTTGCCAATGGCAATGTCGGCGGCTCGGATTTCGTCCGGCCTGGCCATATCTTCCCGCTGATCGCGCGCGAGGGCGGCGTGCTGATGCGCTCCGGCCATACCGAGGCGGCGGTCGATCTGTGCAAGCTGGCGGGATTGCCGGCGGTCGGCGTCATCTCCGAACTCGTCAACGATGACGGCACGGTCAAGCGCGGCCCGCAGGTTGACGCTTTCGCGAAAGAGCACGGGCTAAAGCAGGTTTCGGTCGCGGACCTGATCGCCTATCGCCAGCGCCAGGAAACGTTGATCGAGCGCGTCGCCTGTTCGGATATCGAAACCCCCGGCGGCAAGGCCAAGGCCTTCACCTACACGCTGCCATGGGACGTGATGCACCATCTCGCTGTCGTCTTTGGCGATATTCGCGACGGCCATGAGGTGCCGGTGCGGCTGCATTCGGAGGACGTGGTGGGCGATGTGTTCGGCACCCGCCACAGGCTGGACGATGTGATGCGGACCATGGGCGAGCGCCAGCGCGGCGTGATCGTCTATCTGCGCGAGGGCTCGGTCGGCGTGGCTCATCAGGATCGCCAACGCCCCGCAGCCGAGGGCCGGGAAGACCATGAGGAGGCGCGCCGCCGCGAGAACGAGTGGCGCGAGATCGGTCTTGGCGCCCAGATTCTGAAAGACCTCGGGATTTCCTCGATCAAGCTGATCGCCTCGCGCGAACGCCATTATGTCGGCTTGGAGGGCTTCGGCATCCATATCGCCGAGACCGAAATTCTGTAGCCTGCCGCCGATCTTCTGTTGAACAGGGCAGGGCGGGAGGCGCGGTGCATGGCCAAATCGCCTCTGCGCGCCTATATCGGGGCATGACCACCCGTCTCTATACCCATCCGATTTTTCTGGAGCACATCACGCCGCCGGGTCATCCCGAGCGGCCGGACCGGCTGCGCGTCATCGAGCGGGTGCTGGACGAGGAAGCCTTTATCGGCGTTGATCGGGTCGAAGCGCCGTTGGGCGATGAGGCGACGATCCTTTACGCGCACCCGGCTGATTTCGTGGAGCGTGTGCGCGCCGCCATTCCCGAAACCGGCATTGTCCGCATCGATGGCGACACCACGGCCAGCCCGAAAAGCTGGCAGGCGACGCTGACGGCAATCGGCGCGGCGAACGCGGCGGTGGACGACGTATTCTTGGGCACGGCCGACAATGTCTTCATTGCGGCCCGTCCGCCCGGCCACCACGCCGAGAAGGCCACGGCGATGGGCTTTTGCCTGTTCAACCATGCGGCCATCGCCGCGCGCCATGCGCAGAAGAAACACGGTGCCGAACGCGTGGCCATCATCGACTGGGACGTTCACCACGGCAACGGCACGCAGGATATCTTTTGGGACGACCCCTCCGTGCTCTATTGCTCGACGCATCAGATGCCGCTTTTTCCCGGCACCGGAGCGAAAAACGAGATGGGTGCCGGCAACATCGTCAACGCGCCGCTTGCGCCCGATACCGGCAGCGATATCTTTCGCGAGGCGCTTTCTTCTCGCGTGCTTCCGGCTGTCGATGCTTTCCGGCCCGATCTCATTATCGTTTCGGCCGGTTTCGACGCGCATCGCCGCGACCCACTGGCCGAGATCAATCTCGATGAGGCGGATTTCGACTGGGCGACCGGGCAGGTCATGGAATGCGCCGCGCACCATTGCGACAACCGTCTGGTCAGCCTGCTCGAAGGCGGCTACGACCTGCACGGGCTGGCGTTTTCGGTCGCCGCCCATGTCGGCCGATTGATGAAGGGATAGGGTATGGACGGCGCAAGCAATGACGACATCAAGACGATGAGCTTCGAGCAGGCGCTGGATGCGCTGGAGAAGATCGTCGAGGATCTGGAACGGGGCGAGGTGCCGCTCGATCAGTCGATCCGCATCTACGAGCGCGGAGAGGCGCTGAAGGCGCATTGCGACCGCTTGTTGAAGGCCGCCGAGGATAAGGTTGAAAAGATTCGCCTTTCGCGTGACGGCAAGCCGACGGGGACGGAGCCGCTCGACGGGGAATAGCGCGGGCTTGTTGAACTGGCGCGCTCGACCGCATATACTTAGCCATAGTTAGCTAAGGAGATCACCATGGGAATGGTGAACATGCATGAGGCCAAGACGTCGCTGTCCAAACTTGTGGAAGCGGTGGAAAGCGGGGCAGAGGAAGAAATCGTCATCGCGCGCAACGGCAAGCCGGCAGCGAGGCTGGTGCCGATTGCTGTCCCGAGGAAGAAGCGCCGGCTGGGATTGCTCGCCGGCAAATACCCGCCAATGGATTTTGAAGCCTTTCAGGCCATGGATGCTGAGATTGAGACCATGTTCCTCGGTAAGGAAAAGTGAGGCTCCTTCTCGACACACACGTAGCGATCTGGACGCTCACCGAGCCCAAGCGTATCCCCTCAAATCTTATGGAATGGATCGGTGATGCCGAGAACACCGTTAGCGTTTCCGCGGCGGCCGTGTGGGAGATCGCTATAAAACACCGGCTGCGGCGTCCCGATAGCCCGCCCTTTTCTGGCCATGAGGCAATCAGGCATTTCGAAACGGCCGGGTTTTTACTGATAAACATCACGCCGGCACACGCCGCATTCGTTGAGCGATTGCCATTGTTGCATGGCGACCCGTTCGACCGCATCATGCTTGCACAGGCGATCATGGAGGACATGCAGTTTGTGACATTCGATCGCCACCTAGCGCGCTATGATGTGGGAATTCTTACCTGGCCATAACGAAGGAGACCGATTCAATGTCCTTCTTCCCCGGAAACGATCCCGTCCTCGGCAATGCCTCGGCGTGCGACCAGATCGAACTGATGGTCATTCCCAACGCCCGTGACATTGACGGATTCCAGGTTCGTCGCGCGCTGCCGACGGCGCGGCGGCGACTGGTTGGGCCGTTCATCTTCTTCGACCAGATGGGGCCGGCGATCCTGCGCGCCGGGCAGGGGCTCGATGTGCGGCCGCATCCGCATATCGGGCTTTCCACGGTCACCTATCTGTTCGACGGCAAGATCCGGCATCGCGATTCGCTCGGCACCGAAATGGTGATCGAGCCGGGCGACGTGAATTTGATGACGGCGGGGCGCGGCATCGTCCATTCCGAGCGCACGCCGGAAGAATCGCGCGGCGCGCCGATGTCGATCTCCGGCCTGCAGACATGGCTGGCGCTGCCGGACGGCAAGGAGGAGGTGGCGCCCATCTTCGAGAATACAGGCAAGGGCGAACTGCCGGTCATCGATGCGGAAGGCGTGAAAGGCCGCATCATCATCGGTTCGTTTTCCGGCCTGCATTCGCCGGTACAGGTGGCGTCCGACACACTTTATGCCGATATCCGCCTGACGCCGGGCGCACGGATAAGGATTCCGGCCGATGCCGAGGAGCGCGCCATTTATACGCTAGATGGCGAGGTGACGATTACCAGTGACAGTTTCCCGGCCGCAAGGCTGCTGGTGTTCAAGCCGGGCGACGAGATCGTCGTTTCCTCCGCGACCGGTGCGCATTTCATGTTGTTCGGCGGCGCTTCGCTTGGCTCGAAGCGCTATATCTGGTGGAATTTCGTCTCCTCTTCCAAGGAGCGCATCGAGCAGGCCAAGAATGAATGGAAGACCGGGCGCTTCGACATCGTGCCGGGCGACGAGGAGGAATTCATTCCGCTGCCTGAGCGGTGATACGTTTACTTTCGCTTGCCCACAGCCTATGCCCGGTTTCGTCAGAAGCCCGATCAGGTTGGCGCCATGAATGCGAAGCCCAATACGCCGCTCCTCGACAAGGTCGTCATTCCTGCCGATCTGCGAACGCTGGCCGAGCGCGACCTGCCGCAGCTTGCCTCCGAATTGCGCGCGGAGATGATCGACGCCGTGTCGCAGACCGGCGGTCATCTCGGTGCGGGTCTGGGCGTGGTCGAACTGACGGTTGCCCTGCATTACGTCTTCGACACGCCCGCCGACCGCATCATCTGGGATGTCGGTCATCAGGCCTACCCGCATAAGATTCTCACCGGGCGGCGCGACCGCATCCGCACGCTGCGGCAGGAAGGCGGCCTTTCCGGCTTCACCAAGCGCGACGAGAGCGAATACGATCCGTTCGGCGCCGCACATTCATCCACCTCCATTTCCGCCGGCCTCGGCATGGCGGTGGCGCGCGACCTTGGTGGCGGTAAAAACAACGTCATCGCCGTGATCGGCGATGGCGCGCTTTCGGCCGGCATGGCCTATGAGGCGCTGAACAATGCGGGTGCGCTGGACGCGCGCCTGATCGTGATCTTGAACGACAACGATATGTCGATCGCCCCGCCCACCGGGGCCATGAGCGCCTATCTGGCGCGACTGGCATCGGGGCGCACCTATCAGGGCCTGCGCGATGTCGGTAAGAAGCTGACGTCTTATCTCGGCCGTCGCGTCGATCGCGCGATCACCCGCGCGGTGGAACATGCGCGCGGCTACGTCACCGGCGGCACGCTGTTCGAGGAGATGGGCTTTTACCATATCGGCCCCATCGACGGGCACAATCTGGAGCATCTGGTGCCGGTGCTGAGGAATGTGCGCGACAATGGACGCGGCCCGGTGCTGATCCATGTGGTGACGCAGAAGGGCAAGGGCTACGCCCCGGCCGAAGCGGCATCGGACAAATATCACGGCGTCAGCCGGTTCGATGTCATCACCGGCGCACAGGCAAAGGCCCCTGCGAATGCACCGAGTTACACCAACGTCTTCGCAGAAAGCCTGATCCGCGAGGCGGCGGAGGACGACAGGATCGTTGCCGTGACCGCCGCCATGCCGTCCGGAACCGGGCTCGACCTGTTCGGCGAGGTTTTTCCGACGCGCACCTTCGATGTCGGCATTGCCGAGCAGCATGGCGTCACCTTCGCCGCCGGTCTGGCGAGCGAGGGCTATAAGCCCTTCGCCGCGATCTATTCCACCTTTTTGCAACGCGCCTACGATCAGGTCGTGCACGACGTGGCGCTGCAGAAGCTGCCGGTCCGTTTTCCGATCGACCGCGCCGGCTATGTCGGTGCCGATGGCGCGACGCATTGCGGTGCCTTCGACACCACCTTCCTGGCCTCGCTGCCGGGCTTCGTGGTCATGGCGGCGAGCGACGAGGCGGAACTGCGCCATATGGTGCGCACGGCGGCCGAATATGACGAGGGGCCGATCTCCTTCCGCTATCCGCGCGGCAATGGCGTCGGCATCGATCTGCCGGAGCGCGGCTCGCCGCTGGCCATCGGCAAGGGCCGCATCGTGAAGGAGGGCACCAAGATCGCGCTGCTGTCCTTCGGCACGCGGCTGGCCGATTGCCTGCTGGCGGCGGAGGAACTGGGTGCGGCGGGTCTTTCAACTACGGTCGCCGATGCGCGCTTCGCCAAGCCGCTGGACGAGGATTTGCTGCGGCGTCTCGCGCGCGAGCATGAAGTGCTGATCACGGTCGAAGAAGGCGCCATTGGCGGCTTTGCTGCCCAAGTGCTGCATTTCCTTGCCCATGAGGGGTTGCTGGAAAGCGGCCTGAGGGTGCGCCCGCTGGTGCTGCCCGACCAGTTCACCGACCACGGCAAGCCGGAAAAGATGCTTGCCGCCGCCGGTCTCGATGCGCACGGCATCGTGCGCACGGTCTTCGCGGCGCTCGGGCGCGGCATGGATGTCGAGCACCGCGCCTGATCCAACGCCTCGGCGCCTTGAATCGGAATCTGAACTTCCGGAATCGTTTTGACCGGAGGAGCGTCTAACATTCTGTTTACGCTCCTACTTTGCCATTCGCTTACCGTCTCCCTTGGCCCTTTCTCAACGTCCCTGCGCTATGAAAGGTCAGGCAGGGGGTAAAAATGAGAATGCTTTTGAATGTCGTGCTGGCGCTGGTCGCCATGCCGATCGGCGTGGCTGTGGCCGGCACTGACACGCCCCGTTACGATCATGCACTGGAAAAGGCCGCGGCCGAAATCGTTGCCGGGAAGATTGGCGATATTCGCGGTGGCTTTGCCTTCGACCAGAAGCCGCGCTTTGTCGTTCTGGTGCAAACCTCGATGGCCGAAGACGACAATCGGGATGGCAAGGCGCATTGAGGCGTTGCCTTCAAGCGCGGCTTTCGTCAATGAAGGGCGATGAAGCCCGACCAGACAGCCAGCGACCGCCAGCGTCTCGACGATCTGCTCGTTGCGCGCGGCCTGTTTTCCAGCCGCTCGCGCGCCGCCGATGCGGTCAGGCGCGGCACGGTAATGGTAGAGGGCGCGGTCATCCTCAAGCCCGGCCAGGCTGTGCGGGCAGGCGCAGCGGTTGTCGTTGACGATCCGGCGCGGGGCTATGTCTCGCGCGCGGCGCTGAAGCTGATTTCCGGGCTCGACCGATTCGGCTTCGATCCCATCGGTTGCGAAGCCCTCGACATCGGTGCCTCGACAGGCGGCTTCACGCAGGTGTTGCTGGAGCGCGGCGCCGTGCATGTCGCCGCGCTCGATGTCGGTCATGGCCAGTTGCATCCGGGCATCGCCGGCGATCCGCGCGTGACGGCGATGGAGGGGTTGAATGCGCGCGACCTGTCCGCCGCCGATCTTGACGGCCGCATTCCGGATTTCATCGTCAGCGACGTTTCCTTCATCTCGCTGAAACTGGCGCTGCCGCCGGCTCTTGCGCTGGCCGCAGCGGGTGCAAAGGCGGTGCTTCTGGTCAAGCCGCAGTTCGAGGCGGGACGCGAGGCTATCGGCAAGGGAGGCCTGTTGCGCGATCCGGTCGAGGCCGACAGGGTTGCCGAAGAGCTTCGCCAGTGGCTCGATGCCTTGCCGGGCTGGCGTGCCGCCGGCCTGCATGCCTCGCCCATCGAAGGCGGCGACGGCAATCGCGAATTCCTGCTGGGCGGAGTGAAAGACAGATGAATTCACGCTTCTCGATCCAAAGGCTCGGCGCGCAGGGCGACGGCATCGCCTCCGACGAGGGCAGGGAGGTGTTCGTCTCCTTCACGCTGCCGGGCGAGACCGTCACCGCCGCAAGGCAGAAGGATCGCGCCGCTTTGATCGCCGTTCTGGAAGCCTCTGCGCTTCGGGTCGAGCCGGCCTGCCGGCATTTTACCGAATGCGGCGGCTGTGCGCTTCAGCACATGCAGCCGGAGGCCTATCGCCAGTGGAAACGCGAGCGCGTCGTGCATGCGTTGAAATCGAAGGGCATTGCCTGCGAGGTCGGCGAGATCGTCCCCTGCCGGCCGCACAGCCGGCGGCGCGCGACCTTCACCGCGCGCAGAACCGAGGCCGGCATGCTGCTTGGCTTCAACCGCCATTTGTCGGCCGAAATCATTCCGCTGGAAGAATGCCCGGTGACGGTGCCGGAGATCGTATCGGCATTTGGCCGGCTGCGGGCGATTGCGGGCGCGATCTGTGCCACGCGCGGCCCGTTCCATCTGGCCGTCACGGCCACGGCTTCGGGGCTGGACGTGGCCGCGCAGGGCTCGGGCCGCATGGAGGACAAGCAGCGCCGCGCCGCCGCCGATCTTGCGATTCGCGAAGGCTTTGCCCGGCTCTCGGTCGATGGCGAGATCGTGGTGGAGCCGAAAAAGCCGGTGGTGATGTTCGGCGACGTGCCGGTCGCGCCGCCGCCCGGCGTTTTCCTTCAGGCAACCGCGGAAGCCGAGCAGATCATGGCCGATTTGGTCGGACAGCATTTTTCACGAGCCAAGCGTGTCGCCGACCTGTTTTCAGGTTGCGGCAGCTTCGCGCTTCGTCTGGCTGCCGGGGCCGAGGTCCATGCTGTCGAAAGCGATGCGGCTGCCCTTGCCGCGCTCGATCGCGGCTTTCGCTATGCCACCGGCCTGAAAAAGCTCACGGTGGAAAAGCGCGACCTGTTCCGCCGCCCACTGACATTCAAGGAGCTTGCCGCCTTCGACGGCGTGGTGTTCGATCCGCCGCGCGCCGGCGCGGAAGACCAGGCCAAGCAGATTGCGAAATCTGATGTGCCTTTCGTTGCCGCCGTCTCGTGCAATCCCGTCACGCTGGCGCGCGATCTGGCGATCCTGCTTGCCGGCAGCTATCGCCTGAAAAGCGTCACGCCGCTCGACCAGTTCCTGTGGTCCGCCCATGTCGAGGCGGTGGCCCTGCTGGAGAAGCCACGCAAGCGGCGGTAAGTGGCGCTCTTGCATCGGGTCGCCGTTTCCGATTTCCTTCCTGCTCTTGAATTGCGCGTATTTTGACCCTATTTTGATCGAAAGGTGTCAAAACGTGCAAGGGAGATGATCGAATGACCTTCGCGATCCTTGAAATACCTGCCTCTCGTTTCGGTGAGGAGCGTGCTCCATTCCTGTCGGCGCGGCGCGTGGCCGAATTGCTCGGCGTCACGCTGTCCGAACTGGCTGGGCTGGTCGGCGTTGCTCGCAACACGCTGGTCGCCAAATCCGGTGCGCGCAAGGTCGATGCGGCGCTGAGCCCAGTCGTGCGAATCCTTTCCATGGCCGGCGAGATGGCGGGCGACGAGCAGCGCGCGGCGATCTGGTTCAAGCACCAGCCTATCCCCGGCTGGGCCGGCAAGACCGCCTATGATCTCGTCCACGAAGGCAAGGCCGACAAGGTGCTTGCCTATCTGGAGGCCGTGCGCTCCGGCGTCTATGCCTGAACAGCAAGCGCTCACGCTCTGGCGCGCTTTCGTGCCGCGCTGGGCATATCTGCCGCTGTCAGGTGAGGGGGCGGCTCGTTTCGGCGGCCGCTGGAACCCGGTCGGCCAGCCGGCCATCTATGCCGCGCGGGAACTTTCCACCGCTTGGGCCGAATACAATCAGGGCTTTGTGCAGCACCCCGCGCTGATCGCGCAATTTGAACTATCCGGAGCCGACCTGGTGGATCTGACGGATGGCGCGGCGCTTGAAGAACTGGGCATTGATGAAGAAATCCACCGTTGCCAGTGGCGCGACGCCATGGACCGTGGCGTAGTGCCGCAAACGCATGAATTGGCGGAGCGCCTTCTTGCACAAGGCCGGCATGGGGTTGTCTATCCGTCGGTCATGTCGCCCGGCGGCACCTGCGTGGCGCTATGGTGCTGGAACGACGCGACAGCACCGCGCCTGACGGTGATCGACCCTGAACACCGTCTGCCGATGACGCCGGCTTCCTGGCTGTAATCGGCTAGCGCATCGGACCGAAAAGTGGTTACCGGTTTTCGGGTTATTCCGATGCTCCATCAAAGCGTCAGAGCGTCCTTTGTGCGTTCAATTGAACGCACGGCGCTCTGGAGCATTTCCAGCAAAAGTGTGAGCGGTTTTGCGTTCGGAAATGCGGCTAAAACAAGCAGATAGAGGGGTTCAACGATCCCGTTAAATTATGAACCGCTCTAGGCTCACACCTGCGTGCCGCCTACCGTCATCTGGTTCATTCTGAGATGCGGCTGCCCGACGCCGACCGGCACGCTCTGGCCGCCCTTGCCGCACATACCGATGCCGGTGTCGAGTTTCATGTCGTTGCCGACCATTGTCACCCGGTGCATCGCGTCCGGGCCGTTGCCGATCAGCATCGCGCCCTTGATCGGCTGTGTCACCTTGCCGTCCTCGATCATATAGGCCTCGGTGCAGCCGAACACGAACTTGCCGCTGGTGATGTCCACCTGGCCGCCGCCGAAGGACACGGCATAGATGCCCTTCTTGACCGAGGCGATGATCTCCTGCGGCTCCATGTCGCCGCCGGTCATGTAGGTGTTGGTCATGCGCGGCATTGGCTGGTGCGCGTAGGATTCGCGCCGGCCGTTGCCGGTTGCCTTCATGCCCATCAGCCGCGCGTTCTGGCGGTCCTGCATATAGCCGACCAGTTTGCCGTCCTCGATCAGCACGTTGCGGCCCGAAGGCGTACCTTCGTCGTCCACGGTCAGCGAACCGCGCCGCTCGGCAATCGTGCCGTCATCGACCACCGTGACGCCTTTGGCGGCCACCTGCTGCCCCATCAGGCCGGCAAAGGCCGACGTCTTCTTGCGGTTGAAATCGCCTTCCAGCCCGTGACCGACAGCCTCGTGCAGCATGACGCCCGGCCAGCCGCTCGAAAGCACGATGTCGAATGTACCTGCCGGAGCGGGCTTGGCGTCGAGGTTGACCAGCGCCTGCCGCAGCGCCTCGTCGGCGGCATGTTTCCAACTGTCCTCCACGAGAAATTCGCCGAACCCGGCGCGCCCGCCCATGCCGTGGGAGCCGCTTTCCTGCCGCTCGCCGTCGCCGACGACCACCGAGACATTGATTCGCACCAGCGGGCGGATGTCGCGCACCACTTCGCCGTCGCCGCGCAGGATTTCGACATGCTGCCACGAAGAGGCGAGCGAGGCGGTGACCTGCCGCACGCGCGGGTCCTTGTCGCGCAGCCATGCGTCGATTTCCTGCAACAGTTTCGCTTTGGCCTCGAAGCCGGGCGAGGGGATCGGGTTCTCGTCACCGTAAAGATGACGATTGGTGCGGGCGGGAGCCGCCGCCAGCGTGCCCGAATAGCCGCCCTTGACGGCCGAAACGGCATCGGCGGCGCGCAGCAGCGATGCCTCCGACAATTCGCTCGAATGCGCATAGCCCGTGGCCTCGCCGGCCACCGCGCGCAGCCCAAAGCCCTGGTCGGTATTGAAATTGGCGGTTTTCAACCGGCCATTGTCGAACATCAGCGACTCGCTCTCGCGATATTCAAGAAAAAGCTCGCCGTCGTCCGCGCCCTCGACCGTATCCGCGACGAGCCGCTTGATGCGGTCTTCGGAAATATCGAACTGGCCAATGAGGCTGGTCATGCGCAGGGGTCCTTTCCGGAGGCGGTTTTCTCCGATTTAGGCACCGGCGCGCGCTTAGGCAATGCCACGATCAAGGCCAAGAGCAGGCTGCGGGCCGGCGACCGGATCAGGGAAGTGCCGCGAAACCGTCGGCAAAGCCGGTCAGGTCGACCGGGATTCCAATGCCTTCCTCCGGGGTCTGGAAGACGATGAAGGTGGCGGATTTGCCGGATTTGAGCGTATCGAGCAGTTGTTTTTCGAGGATAACTTCGGCGTAGCAACCGTCCTGGAAACAGCGCACGAAATAAGCGCGACCGATATCCTTGCCATCGACATTGAGGCCAAGACCGTTTGGCAACAGCACGCCCAGCGGCGCCAGCACGCGCAGGATTTCAGCCTTGTTGTCGGCGGTGCGCAGCACGACGACCGAAAGCCCCATTTCGGGGCGGTCGGAGGCCACGACGTTCTGCATCATCACGCATTGTTCGGAGGTCGCGCCCGCTGGCGTGTCGCAGATGATCGACCATGCGCCATGCTTCGACTTCACCGTACCGCTCGGCTGCGCGGCGTCGGCTGCGACGGTCCACGACAGGACGCCGACGCTCAAGACAGCGAAGAAGGCGGCCACTCCCCAGTTTTTCCAAAGCCAGGCGTTCATAATGGCTCCATTGTCGAATCACGGCACTTTAAGCCGCGCCAGGCTCAAGTGAAAGGACGCGTGCGCGCTCATTCGGTTGCGAGTACGGCAAGAATGCGGTTTTCAAGCTGTTTTTTTGGCGTTGGCACGATCTTTGCCGACTGGCGCCCGGCTAAAGAGCGGTTGAAGCCTGTAATTGCACTGCAAGGAGCAGGCTGTGGCCATGGGGCGCGCGCAAAAATGCCGCACGACTTCTGCGGCTCCTTCCTTGCGGTTGGGAAAGGAGTATGGTTTGAACCGAACTTGGAGTGCCGGGGATTCCCGTCCCTGGCATTTATAGCTATTCCTGCGGCAGGGCTGCGGGGGGACAGGGAGATGAAGAGGGCGATGAGAAAATTCCTTGCGGGCCTTGGGGCGATCTCCGTCTTGGCGACGAGCGCCTCCGCTTATGCGGCCCAGCCGGTCGAGTGGGAAATGAATTTCCAGCCGGCCGCTACCGGTATCATGCACCAGATCACCTGGTTCGAGCACTATACGCTTTGGTTCATCGGTCCGATCGTGCTACTGGTGTTCGCGCTTTTGGTCTATTGCATCATCAAGTTTCGGGCGAGCGTCAATCCGACCGCCTCCCGCACCAGCCACAATACGCTGATCGAGGTGATCTGGACTGTCGGCCCGGTTCTGATATTGCTGTTCATCGCGGTGCCGTCGTTCCAACTGTTGACGGCGCAATATACGCCCGAGGAGGAAGCCAAGATCACCGTCAAGGCCTCCGCGAACCAGTGGAACTGGGATTACGAATACCAGACCGCTGATACTGCGGAGCCGCTTTCCTTCAATTCGGCGGTGCTTCACGATGAGGATCGTGCGGACGCCGGCAAGGAAGACCGCGCCCTTTATCCACGCCTGCTGGCTGTCGACCATGAAATGGTCGTGCCGGTGAACACGATGGTTCGTGTCCTGGTCACGGCGACCGATGTGATTCATGCCTTCGCCATGCCGTCCTTCGGCATCAAGGTGGATGCGGTTCCAGGGCGGACGAACGAGACCTGGTTCAATGCGCAGAAGGAGGGCATTTTCTACGGTCAGTGCTCCGAACTGTGCGGGCAGGACCATGCCTTCATGCCGATCGCCATCCGTGTCGTCTCGCAGCAGCAATACGATAAGTGGTTCGCTGCCGCCAAGACAGATGTGGATGCTGCCGACAAGGCTCTGATGGCTGAGGTGGACAAGCCCAATTCGAACAAGGTAGCGGCTGCCGGCAATTGATGCCGCGGCCAGTAAGTATCAGGGAACGGAGCGGAACATGGCAGAGGCTGCAGTTCATAGTGAACACCGGGCGCCTTATAGGGGCTGGGTCCGGTGGGTCTATTCGACCAACCACAAGGATATTGGTACGCTCTATCTGATCTTTGCGATCATTGCGGGCTGTATCGGCGGCTTCCTGTCGGTGATGATGCGCATGGAACTCTCCGAGCCGGGCGTCCAGATATTCACCGGTCTCGCGCAGATGGTCTATGGCATGGATCCCGGCGCGGCCGAGGCCGGCGGACGGAGCATGTACAATGCCTTCACCTCCGCCCATGGCATGATCATGATCTTCTTCATGGTGATGCCGGCGCTGATCGGCGGCTTCGGCAACTGGATGGTGCCGATCATGATCGGCGCGCCGGACATGGCGTTCCCGCGCATGAACAACATCTCGTTCTGGCTGCTCCCGCCTGCGCTCACCCTGCTCATCATCTCGATGTTCGTGCCGAGCGCCCCCGGCGCTTACGGCGTGGGCGGCGGCTGGACGATCTATCCCCCGCTTTCGACCACCGGCCAGCCCGGACCGGCTATGGATCTGGCCATTCTGTCGCTGCATATCGCCGGTGCCTCTTCCATTCTCGGCGCCATCAACTTCATCACCACCATCTTCAACATGCGTGCGCCGGGCATGACGCTGCACAAGATGCCGCTTTTCGCATGGTCTGTCCTGGTCACGGCCTTCCTGCTTCTGTTGTCCCTGCCGGTTTTGGCCGGCGGCATCACCATGCTGCTGACCGACCGCAATTTCGGCACCACCTTCTTCGAGCCTTCGGGCGGTGGCGATCCGATCCTGTTCCAGCATCTGTTCTGGTTCTTCGCCCATCCGGAGGTTTACATCCTGATCCTGCCGGGCTTCGGCATCATCAGCCATATCGTCTCGACCTTCTCCAAGAAGCCGGTCTTCGGCTATCTCGGCATGGCCTACGCCATGGTCGCCATCGGCGTCGTCGGCTTCGTGGTCTGGGCGCACCACATGTTCACCACGGGTATTTCGCTCGACACGCAGCGTTATTTCGTGTTCGCGACCATGGTGATCGCGGTGCCGACGGGCGTTAAGATATTCTCCTGGATCGCCACCATGTGGGGCGGCTCGATCACGCTGCGCACGCCGATGCTCTGGGCGATCGCTTTCATCTTCCTGTTCACGATCGGCGGCGTGACCGGCGTCCAGCTCGCCAATGCCGGCTTCGACCGTTCCGTGCATGACACCTATTATGTTGTCGCTCACTTCCACTATGTGATGTCGCTGGGCTCTGTGTTCGCGATCTTCGCCGGCTGGTATTACTGGTTTCCGAAGATGAGCGGCTACATGTACAACTCGGTGATCGCGCGCGCCCATTTCTGGGTCACGTTCATCGGCGTGAATCTGGTGTTTTTCCCGCAGCATTTCCTCGGGCTTGCCGGCATGCCGCGCCGCTACATCGACTATCCGGACGCCTTCGCCGGCTGGAACCATATCTCGTCCATCGGTTCCTACATCTCGGCTTTCGGCCTCCTGATCTTCCTGTTCGGTGTGGCGGAAGCCTTTGCCAAGAAGCGTGTTGCCGGCGCCAGCCCATGGGGCGAAGGTGCGACAACCCTCGAATGGCAGCTTCCATCCCCGCCGCCCTACCACCAGTGGGAGCAACTGCCGCGCATCAAGTAAGCGGCTGCCGAATTTCGAAACCGCCGACCTGTTCGGCGGTTTCAGCCGACGGAACGAATGGAATTTCGACTACGCATGGCCCTGATCGACGACAGACATATTGAGGAGACGGCAGTTCGCATGTCGGAAGCGACGGCGGGCGATTACCTTGCCCTGCTCAAGCCTCGCGTCATGTCGCTGGTGGTGTTCACCGCCTTTGTCGGCCTGATCGCGGCGCCGGGCGTGCCCAATCCGTTGCTGGCCGTCATCGCGATCCTGGCGATCGCCATCGGTGCGGGTGCATCGGGCGCGCTCAACATGTGGTACGATGCCGATATCGACGCGATCATGACGCGGACGGCTACGCGCCCCGTGCCTTCAGGCCGTGTTTCGGCCGGCGAGGCTCTGAGCTTCGGGCTGATCCTGTCGGTGCTTTCGGTGATGACGCTCGGCGTGCTGGTCAACTGGCTGTCGGCCTCGCTGCTGGCATTCACGATCTTCTTCTACGCGGTCATCTACACCATGTGGCTGAAACGCTGGACGCCGCAGAACATTGTCATCGGCGGCGCTGCGGGTGCTATCCCCCCAGTCATCGGTTGGGCCGCGGCGACCGGCACGGTCAGCCTGGAAAGCGTCATCCTGTTTCTCATTATCTTCCTGTGGACGCCGCCCCACTTCTGGGCGCTGGCGCTGTTCAAGGCAGGCGACTATGAGCGCGCCGGCATTCCGATGATGCCGAATGTTGCCGGGGAGGCCTCGACCCGCAAGCAGATTTTTGTCTATGCGCTGCTGCTCGCCCCGGTCGGCGTTCTTCCCGGGTTGTTCGGCTACACCACCGCCGGTTACGGCGTTGCGGCGCTGCTGCTTGGCCTCGGCTTCGTCTGGTATTCCTGGAAGGTCCTGCTGATGCGCGACGAGGACCGCGCGATGAAGCCGGCAAAGGCGCTTTTCGGCTATTCGCTGCTTTATCTTTTCGCGATCTTCGCCGCCTATCTCGCCGACAATGTCATCGGCCGCGCTCTTGTGCTGGGCGGGGTGTAGGGCCGATCATGGAAAAGCCTGAACTTGTTACGCTGACCGAGAGGCAAAAGAAGGCGCGCCGCAACCGCTCGATCGCGATCGGCCTGGCTCTCGCCGCTCTCGTCATCATTTTTTACGTTGCGACGCTTGCCAAATCCGGCAGCGGTTTCATTGGACAGTGAGGCACGGGAAAGATGAGCAACCAGCCGGCAAACGATAAGGGCAAGCGCAACTCCAATCGTGTGGTGGTCGGAGTTTGTCTGGCTTTTCTCGGCGGCATGCTCGGCATGTCCTATGCGGCCGTGCCGCTTTATTCGGTGTTTTGCCAGGTCACCGGTTATGGCGGCACGACGCAACGCACCACCCAATATGCTGATCGCGTGCTGGATCGCGAAATCACCATTCGTTTCGATGCCAATACGACCGGCGTGCCCTGGAAGTTCGAACCGGCGCAGCGCTCGATCAAGATCAAGATCGGCGCGACCGCACAGGTGCATTACACGGCGACCAATATGAGCAACGAGCCCTCGACCGGTCGCGCGACCTTCAACGTCACCCCGGACCTTGCCGGCGCCTATTTCGATAAGGTGGAATGTTTCTGCTTTACTGACCAGACGCTGAAGCCCGGCGAGACCGCGGACATGCCGGTCGTCTTCTATGTCGATCCGGACATTGTGGATTCGCCGGAAATGAAGGATGTGAAAACCATCACCCTGTCCTATACCATGTTCCCGGTAGAGGGCAGCAAGCCGGTCGCTTCGGCGCCGGTCAATAGCAATACTGACACCGAAAACAAGCTCGGGGGCTGATATGGCAGACGCGCACGCGCACGCACAACCGCAACACGACTATCACATCCTCGACCCGAGCCCGTGGCCGTTCATCGGCGCCATCGGCGCGCTGGTGATGGCGATTGGCGGTGTCGGCTGGATGCAGGACATGAAGGGCAACACTTTCGACCTGTTCGGGGTGAATCTTGCTCATCCGTGGGGGTTCTTCATCGGCGTCCTGATCGTGCTCTACACCATGTTCTCGTGGTGGTCGGACACGATCAAGGAGGCGCATGAAGGGCATCACACGCGCGTCGTTTCGCTCCATCTGCGCTACGGCATGATCATGTTCATCGCCTCCGAGGTGATGTTCTTCGTCGCCTGGTTCTGGGCATTCTTCGACGTCAGCCTGTTTCCCGGCGAAGCGCAGCAATATGCCCGCACCGCCTTTACCGGTGGCATCTGGCCGCCCAAGGGCATGGAGGTCCTCGATCCTTTCCACCTGCCTCTCTACAACACCATCATCCTGCTGCTTTCCGGCACGACGGTGACGTGGGCGCACCACGCCTTGCTCAAGGGCGACCGCAAGGGCCTGATCAACGGCCTGGTGTTGACGGTGGGCCTCGGCATGCTCTTCACCTTCGTGCAGGCTTACGAGTATATGCACACGCCGTTCGGCTTCCGCGATTCCATCTACGGCGCCACCTTCTTCATGGCGACCGGCTTCCACGGGTTCCACGTCATCATCGGCACCATCTTCCTGCTGGTGTGCCTGATCCGTGCCATGAAAGGCGACTTCACGCCCAAGCAGCATTTCGGCTTCGAAGCCGCTGCCTGGTACTGGCATTTCGTTGACGTGGTGTGGCTGTTCCTCTTTGGCGCGATCTATGTATGGGCTTCGTCCGGCGCGACCATCGAAATGGTCTGAGAGAACAATCTCCAAATGCCATAAGGCGGCTGCGGCAACGTGGCCGCCTTATATTTTAGGCGCGATTGCTGATAGGATTGCACCATGAATGAAGACAAGGCGATCTGGCCACCGGTCGATCCGATCCAGGCGGGCCTGCGCGGCCATTGTCCCCGCTGCGGCGAGGGACGGCTTTTTCCCGGGTTCCTGACGGTCGGCAAGGAATGCGGCAACTGCCGGCTCGACTATTCCTTCGCCGATGCCGGTGACGGCCCGGCGGTTTTCGTCATCCTGATCATCGGCTTTGTCGTGGTCGGTCTGGCATTGTGGATGGAAGTCTCTTACAGCCCGCCGCTCTGGTTGCACTTTCTGCTGTGGATCCCTCTGGCTGTGGCGCTGTGCCTGACGGCGCTCAGGTTGATGAAGGGCGTGCTGGTTACTTTGCAATACCGCAACAAAGCCGCCGAGGGACGGCTGGACACTAAAAGATGACCGACGCTGCGGAGGCCTCTCGGGTTCCCGGCGCGAGGTCGCGCCGGCGTTTGATTCTGGCGCTGGTGCTGGGGCCGATCGGGATCGTCATTCTTCTCGGGCTCGGTACCTGGCAGGTACAGCGCCTGCACTGGAAGGAAGACCTCCTTCACACCATCGAACAGCGCATGCATTCGGCGCCGATTTCGCTGGCCGACGCCGAGATGCGTTTCACCGAGACGGGCGATGTCAATTATGTCCCGGTCACGGTTTCAGGGACTTTCTTCAATCAGGGCGAGCGGCATTTCTTCTCGACTTGGGAAGGTCAATCCGGTTTCGACGTCTATACGCCCCTGCGTCTGGACGATGGGCGCTATCTCCTGGTCAATCGCGGTTTCGTCCCATACGACAGGAAAGACCCGGCCACCCGGCCTCAAGGGCAGGTGACGGGGCCGGTCACGATCACCGGCCTGGCTCGCAATCCGCTCAGTGCCAAACCCTCGCGCATCATTCCTGACAACGAGCCGAAGGAAAACATCTTCTACTGGAAAGACCGCGATACCATGGCGGCGACTGCCGGTCTGCCGGCCGGCTACACGCTCGTGCCGTTTCTGCTCGATGCCGACAAGACTCCCAATCCCGGTGGCCTGCCGGTCGGCGGCGTCACTATCGTCAATTTGCCGAACAATCATTTGCAATATGCGATCACCTGGTATGGCCTGGCGGCCGCGCTTGCCGGCGTGCTGCTGATATCGCTGTTGCGCAGGCTGAAAGCCGAATAGCGCCGCCGCCTTGACAGGGCCGCCGATGAACCGCATGTCGCAGGAAAGCGAGCATCCCGAACCATGCCGACGACGATTGCAAAACCGCCCTTGACGATCCGCCTTTGCCAGCCGCGTGGCTTCTGCGCCGGTGTTGACCGTGCCATCCAGATCGTCGTTCTGGCGCTGAAGAAATATGGCGCTCCGGTCTATGTCCGTCATGAGATCGTCCATAACCGCTATGTCGTGGAGGGGTTGCAGAATCTCGGCGCGGTCTTCATCGAGGAACTGCATGAAATCCCGGCTGAGCACCGCGAATGCCCGGTCGTTTTTTCCGCCCATGGCGTGCCGAAATCGGTTCCCGCCGATGCCGAGGCGCGCAACCTGTTTTACCTCGATGCGACGTGCCCGCTGGTGTCGAAGGTTCACAAGCAGGCGATGCGCCACCAGCGGCTTGGCCGTCATGTGCTCTTGATCGGCCATGCCGGACATCCCGAAGTCATCGGAACCATGGGGCAGCTTCCCGAAGGTGCGGTCACGCTGATCGAATCGGAAGCCGATGCATTGACATTCATGCCGGCCGACCCGACCGCACTCGGCTTTGTTACCCAGACCACGCTTTCGGTCGAGGATACGGCGGGCATCATTCGCACCTTGCAGAAGCGTTTCCCCGACCTTCAGGCGTCGGCCGCCGAATCGATCTGTTATGCCACCACGAACCGCCAGGAGGCGGTCAAGGAAACGGCGCATGGGGCAGACCTGTTCCTTGTGGTCGGCGCGCCGAACTCTTCCAATTCGCGGCGTCTGGTCGAGGTCGCCGAACGTGCCGGGGCAAGGATGTCGCTACTGGTCCAGCGGGCTTCTGAAATCCCTTGGGAGCGGATCGGCGCGATTGCGACACTGGGCCTTTCGGCCGGCGCCTCCGCGCCGGAAATCATTGTCGACGAGATCATCGATGCCTTTCGTGCCCGCTTCGACGTTTCCGTCGAACTTGCGATAACGGCAACGGAAACCGCCGATTTTCCGGTCATGCGCGTGCTGCGCGATGTCGAGTTGACCGCGGCCGACATGGCCTTCGTCAACGGAGCGTAAGCATGGCGGTTTACACCGATATTGCCGAAGGCGAGCTTGCGCGGTTTCTGAAGGATTATGAGGTCGGCGAACTGCTCTCCTATAAGGGTATCGCCGAAGGCGTCGAGAATTCCAATTTCCTCATCCACGCGTCGAACGGCGCCTATATCCTGACGCTTTACGAAAAGCGCGTGAACCCCGCCGACCTGCCGTTTTTCCTCGGTCTTATGCAGCATCTGAACGATAAGGGCATAAGTTGCCCGCTGCCGCTCTCCCGCAAAGACGGGGCGACTACGGGCGAACTGGCGGGACGCCCGGCAGCTATCGTCACTTTCCTTGAAGGTATGTGGATGCGCCGGCCGACCGTCGAGCATTGCCGCGCCGTCGGCGCCGCCCTGGCCGGGATGCATCTGGCCGGCCAGGATTTTTCGCTTGAGCGTCCCAACGCGCTTTCGGTTTCAGGTTGGCGTCCGCTCTGGGAAAAGGCGCGCGCGCGCGCCGACGAGGTCGAGCCGGGTCTGGCGGCGGAAGTGGAACGGGATCTGGCCTTGTTCGAGGCCAACTGGCCGCGCGACCTGCCGGCCGGCGTCATCCATGCCGATCTGTTCCCCGACAATGTGTTTTTCCTCGGCGAACGGCTTTCCGGCCTGATCGACTTCTATTTCGCCTGCACCGACCTTCTGGCCTATGACGTGGCCGTGTGCCTCAATGCCTGGTGCTTCGAGAAGGACAACAGCTATAATCTGACGAAGGGAATGGCGCTGCTCGAAGGCTATGTCGGGGTGCGGGCGCTGTCGCGGGCGGAAGCCGATGCCTTGCCGATCCTGGCGCATGGCGCGGCCCTGCGCTTCATGCTGACCCGCCTTTACGACTGGCTCAATACGCCGGCCGGCAGCCTTGTGGTGAAGAAGGACCCGGTCGAATATCTGCGCCGCATGCGCTTTCATCGGCAAGTGCGGTCGGCCGCCGAGTATGGGCTCAAGAGCGAGAGGGCAGCAGTGTGAGGCGCGTCGAGGCTTTCACCGACGGAGCATGCTCCGGCAATCCCGGCCCCGGCGGATGGGGTGCCGTGCTGCGGCTGCGCAGCGACGGTGCGAATGACGGTGCGATCCGTGAACTCAAGGGCGGCGAAGCGCAGACCACCAACAATCGTATGGAGTTGATGGCCGCGATCAGCGCGCTGAACGCCATCAAGGAAGGCACCACGGTCGATCTCTATACCGACAGTTCCTACGTCAAGGATGGCATTTCGGGTTGGATCGAAGGCTGGAAGCGCAATGGCTGGAAGACTGCTTCAAAGCAGCCGGTCAAGAATGCCGAGCTTTGGCAGGCTCTGGACGAAGCGCACCGCCGTCATCAGGTAGCATGGCATTGGGTGAAGGGCCATGCCGGCCATCCGGAGAACGAGCGCGCGGACGAACTTGCCCGCGAGGGCATGGCGCCTTTCAAGAAAAAGCCGAAAGTTGCTGCCGCCGCAGGCGGACCGGCACCGCGCAAGGCGCGCGTTGCCGGGAGGTAAAGTGACTAAATCTGCTCGAGTATTCCGGCGGCGCTGGATGTCGTCACCTGTCCGGGGGCATCCTCGACATTCAACGCTTTGACGACGCCATTGTCGACGAGCATGGAAAAACGCTTCGAACGAGTGCCCATGCCGCCGCCCGACAGGTCGGCCGAGAGGCCGGCAGCCTCGACGAAATCACCATTGCCATCGGCAAGGAACAGGATCTTGCCTTCGCCATTGGTGAAGCGCGCCCAGGCGTTCATGACGAAGACGTCGTTGACCGAAACCACGGCGATGGTGTGGATGCCGCGCGCCTTGAGTGCGTCGTGGTTTTCCAGATAACCCGGCAAATGGTTGTTGCTGCAGGTCGGCGTGAAGGCACCGGGCACGCCGAACAGAACCACCTTGCGGCCGGAAAAGATTTCGCCGGTGGTAATGGCTTTCGCACCATCCGCGCCCATTGTCTTGAATGTCGCTTCGGGCAGTTTGTCGCCAACGGAAATCGTCATGTCGTTCCTCATCGATGGAAATTATGCCGCAGCGATAGCTGACGACCGTCTTCCTCGCAACCATGGGAAACTATCAGGGATAGGGGATGAGGCCGGCGACCGCGCCTTCCGAACTGGTCAGCGTATAGTGTAATCCGCCTTCGCCGGGGGCTGTCGTCGGACGATCGAGGATTTGCACCGAGAACGTGATTTCACCGTCCTTCTCACGGCGCTTTGGTGGCCCGAACATATATTCCTTTTCGCCGGCGACGAAGAAATCCACCGATGCCGGATCGCCCGGCGCGATGGCCTCGACGTGCAGGGTCTCATGGTCGCCGCGCAGGACCTTGATCTTGAAATCCGCCCGTTCGGGCGCGGGCAGGGCTGCGAACGCAGCTTTGACCAGTTCGGCATCGGCCGCATTGTCGGGTGCCTTGGCCGGATCGACCGTCAATCTGGCCTGCACCGGAATGCAGATGGTCTCGCAGATGCCGAGGAAGACATCGGCTTCGACCAGGGCTTTGGCGGCAGGCTTGGCCAGCGTGAAGGTCACGGGAATAGAAACGGAATGATCGTAGCCCGCCCACACGCCATAGCCGTCGTCATGATGGCGTGGTGCCGGAAATGCGAGACTGATGCTCTGGATATTGGTGCTTGGCGAAATGTCGATCTGCGGCGGCACGCCGCTGTCGCCGGGGTCGCGCCAGTAGGTTTTCCAGCCTGGGTCGAGAGCAATCTCCAGCGCGCCCTGCATGCGCCCCGATGCGTCGGCGCCGCCCGCGGTGACAAGCCGGATCCGGCCACCCTGGCCGGCATGCCAGTCCGACGAAGATGCGAATGCCGGCGCGGCGCCGGCGAAGGCGAGCACGAGCGAACAGGACAAAAGTGCCGAAACAGATTTCATGATGTTGGTTTGGCTGCCCAGTTCCGGCCTTGCAACTCACTTTGCGCGCAACCGGGCATCATATTTGCGTGACACGGCGGCCTAGCCCTGCCGTTGAACGAGCCGCGACTATGGTGCATCTTTCGTGTGCGCGGAAAAAGCGTTAGGCTTCAAGCATGGACCTGCTGCACAACAAGAGTTCGGCCACGCGGCGCGGCTTCCTCGACGACCAGTTCCTCATCGCCATGCCGGCCATGAAGGACGACCGCTTCGCGCGTGCGGTGATCTATGTATGTGCCCATAGCGACGAAGGGGCCATGGGCCTCATCATCAATCAGACGCAACAGATGCTGTTTCCCGACCTGCTTGTCCAGCTTGGCATCCTGAAGGAGCAGGAGGCTATCCGCCTGCCGGCGCATACGCGCGACTTCGTGGTGCGCAATGGCGGCCCGGTGGACCGCAGTCGCGGTTTCGTCCTGCATTCCGGTGACTACCGGGTGGAATCTTCCCTCGACGTTTCAGACGACATCTGCCTGACCGCCACAGTGGATATCTTGCGCGCCATTTCGGCAGGCCGTGGTCCGCGCCAGGCGTTGATGGCGCTGGGTTATGCGGGCTGGGGCGCCGGCCAACTGGAAACCGAGATAGCCGAGAACGGCTGGCTGACCTGTCCGGCGACGCCTGAACTTCTATTCGATGCCGATATCGAGCGCAAATACGACCGCATCCTTGCGTCGATGGGAATCGATCCCGTTCGGCTCAGCATGGCTGCCGGCCACGCCTGACCGTATTGCAAGGGACTGAAATCTCAGGCTTGCGTCAGCGGATATTGTTCTTTCAGCATCCTCAGCACCTGATCGCCGCCAACCGGCGGACCGAACATGAAGCTCTGCACATATTCGCAGCCCATTTGCCGCAATTCCAGGGCGTCTCTTTCATCCGAGACGCCTTCGGCCACGACTGACAGGCCAAGCTCATGCGCCATGCTGACCATGGATTTGATCAGCACCGCGCGTTTCGGCGTGGTGTCGTCCACAAAGCTCTTGTCGATCTTGATCGTGTCGAAGGGGAAGCGCGTGAGATAGGCAAGCGAGGAATAGCCGGTGCCGAAATCGTCCAGCGACAGGCCGATGCCAAGCTGCTTGAGCTTGGTCAGGACATGCGCAGTCTGTTCGGGATTGTCCATAACGAGAGATTCGGTGAGTTCCAACCGGAAGCAGCGCGGCTTGATGTTGGCGCGCGCGATGACCGAACGGACGTCGCTGACGAGATCGCGGCGGATGAGTTGGCGGCTGGAAAGATTGACGGAGACTGACAGCGGCACGTTGCCGACCTGCTTTTGCCATCCGGCGAGGTCTTCGGCGGCTTTCTGCATGGCGAACAGGCCGAGTTGCACGATCAGCCCGCTGCTTTCGGCAATCGGAATGAAATCGGCCGGCGGGATCATGCCGCGGCGCGGATGGTCCCAGCGTAGCAGCGCCTCGAAGCCGGCAACGCTGTTGTCCTCCAGCCGTATGATGGGTTGATAGGCGAGTGTGAATTCGCGGCGCTCCAGCGCCCGCCTGAGATCGGATTCGAATTGCAGCCTATCCGTCCCGGCGGTACGGAAGGCCGGGCGGAAAGGCTCGATACGATCGCCGCCGAAGCGCTTGGCCTGATGCATGGCAAGCTCGGCATCCTTGACCATGTCCTCCGCCGAGGATTGGTCCGTGGTCCAGGTGATGAGACCGACCGAAGCGGTCAATACGATTTCGCGCTTGGCAAAGGTGATGGAGGCATTGATGGCGTGCTTGAGCGCATCGGCGAAAGCGGCAATGCGGGCCGGATCCTGTTCCGAAAGCAACATCAGCGCGAATTGATCGCCGCTGAAGCGCGACAGCGAGTCCCTGGGTTTCAAAAGCCTGTGCAGGCGCCGTGCTATGGTGAGCAGGATTGTGTCGCCGGCTGAAATGCCTAGCCCGTCATTGACCTGCTTGAAGCGATCGATATCGATGACGAAGACGGTTGGCCGCACTTTTTCCTCTGTGCGGGCGATGGAGATGATCGTCTCCAGCCGGTTCATGAACAGTTCCCGGTTGGGAAGGCCGGTGAGATTGTCGTGCACTGCGTCGTGCAGCAGCCTTTCCTCGGCCTTCTTCTGCTCGGTTACATCCACCAGGGTGCCGACACAACGAATAACTGCGCCGTCGGAACCGATGACGGGGCGCGCCCGCAGGGCGAACCAATGATAGTGGCCATCCGCGCCGCGCAGGCGGAAGTTTTGCGCCACCTTTCCGCGCCGGTGCTCGAGTACGATATCGAGCGTCGTGCGGAATGTGTCACGGTCATCGACATGCAGCGCCGGCAACCAGTTGCGGGCGGCACCCGTCAGGCTGTCCGGCGCCAGTCCGAGTTGGGCGCTGATGTCGGGCTTTGTGATCACACAGTCGCGCAGCACGTCCCAGTCCCAGACCACGTCGCCGGAACCGGCCACTGCCAGCGCTTGTCTTTCCAGGTCGGAGAACAGACCCTGATGCAGGGCGCCGCCGGCAAAGGCGTGCTGCATGACGGTAAAGCCGATGAGCAGGATGATGAGAATGAGGCCGCCGCCGAGCGCCGGCTGCACGATGTCGTTGTCGAGTATGCCGGTGATCGCCATCCAAGAACCGGTGAGCCATAACAAGACCATGACCCAGCTTGGTATGAGCATGATCGCGCGATCATAGCCGCGCAGACCGAGCACGATGATGAGCCCAAGCCCGACCAGCGCGGTGGCGGCGAAGGAAAGCCGCGCGATGCCGGCGGCAATTGCCGGATCGATGATGGCGACACCTGCCATCAGTGCGAGACCGAGAATCCAGACAAGCGCGCCATAGCTGAAATGGCCGTGCCAGCGGTTGAGGTTGAGATAGGTGAACAGGAAGACCACGAAAGTGGTCGCCAACCCGACCTCGGTACTTGCCCGCCATATCTGTTCGCTGCCCGGCGACATCTCGATGACCTTGTTGAGGAAGCCGAAATCGACGCAGATATAGGCAAGCACCGCCCATGAAAGAGCCGCGGTAGCCGGGAACATCGAGGTTCCCTTGACGACGAACAGGATGGTCAGGAACAGGGCCAGCAGCCCGGCGATGCCGATCACGATGCCTCTGTAGAGCGTGTAGGAATTGACCGAGTCCTTGTAGGCTTCGGGATCCCACAGATAGACCTGCGGCAATTTCGGCGCGGCGAGTTCGGCGATGAATGTCACCACCGTGCCGGGGTTTAGCGTCACCCTGAACACGTCGGCATCGGGACTCGCCTGGCGATCGAGTGCAAAACCCTCCGAGGGCGTAATGGAGGCGATCCGGGTTGAGCCGAGGTCCGGCCAGAACAGGCCGGAATCCACCAGCCGGAAATGCGGCGCCACAATCAACCGATCGATCTGCTGATCGGTCGAATTGGCCAGTGCGAAAACCGCCCAGTCGCCGGTCGAACGCGCGTCCTTCGCCTCGACCTCGATGCGCCGCACGATACCGTCCGCACCAGGGGCCGTCGAAACCTGAAAATTCTCACCCTGGTTTCGATAGATCTGGACCGCGCCGGAAAGATCGAGCGCGACGTCGTCGCGCGAAATCTTGATCGGCTCGACCGCATAGGTCGAGACGATTGAAGACAGCATGACGATTGCCGCGAGGACACATGCGAGAAGCGATCTGATTCGCGGAAAATTGGTCAAAATCAGCCCTTTGATCGAGCGCCGGAAATGTCATCGGCGATCTTGGCGTAGAGAAGATGATCCTGCCAGATACCGTTGATCCTGAGATAGGATCGAAGAAGTCCTTCGCGCTGGAATCCGGCTTTTTCAAGTACCCGGATCGAACGGTTATTGTCGGGAATACAGGCAGCTTCGATCCGGTGCAACCGCATCGTGTCGAAGGCAAAGCGGGTCAGCACCTGCACCGCATCTGTCATCAGTCCGCGCCCGCCGTAGCGCTCGCCAATCCAGTAGCCGATATGTCCGCTTTGCGAGACGCCGTGACGAATATTGCCGATGGTAATGCCGCCGCAAAGCCTGCCGCCTTCGCGCTCGAAGATGAAGAAGGCAAGGGCGGTGCCGCGTACGTGGTCCTCGCGGTAGCGGCTGATGCGATGGCGCCAGGCCGACCGCTCCAGTTCGTCGGGCATCCAGCGTGGTTCCCAACGTTCCAGAAAGCCCCGGCTTTCGCCGCGCAGCGCCGCCCATTCGCGGTAGTCGTTGGCAAGCGGCGCGCGCAGCCGGACTTTGGTTCCGTCCAGTGCCGGTGTATCGCGGCGAAAGAAGGACTGCGCAAACACGCTTCGCCCCAACCCCGGTGAACTAGCCTGCCAGCTTGCGGGCCATGCCCGTGCCATTCGGCAAGGCTTCCAATATCGATTCGTAAGGTGCAAGCGCGCCCACCGGTCCGACAGCGGTGAGCGTCGGCTTCGTCGAAAACAGCCGGCCGGAAAGATCCGTGAGACGATCGACCGTGAGTGCGGCAAGTCTTTCCATCAATTCTTCTTTCGGGACAGGGCGCCCGAACAGGAGCAGTTGTCGTGCGATCTGCGAGGCGCGGCTGGCCGGATTTTCGCCCGACATGATCAACCCGGCACGATATTGCGCGTGCGCGCGGTCGAGTTCGACCTGTCCGATGGATTCTCCCGCTCTTTCCAGTTCCCGGATGATGACCGGTACGAGTTCCGCCATGCCGCTTTGACCGGTCGCGGCATGCACGCCGAAGATTCCCGTATCGGAAAAGCCCCAATGGAAGGCGTAGACCGAGTAACACAGGCCACGCTTTTCGCGCACCTCTTGAAAAAGGCGCGACGACATGCCGCCGCCGAGGATCATCGAAAGCACCTGGCTGCAATAGAAATCGCGCACATGGTAGGCGCGGCCCTCGAAGCCGAGGATGATCTGCGCGTCCATCAGGTCGCGGTTTTCGCGAAAATCGCCGCCGACATATTGGGCATATTGCGGCGTGGTGCCGGTCGATTTTGCCCGAAAGCCGCCGAGGCGTGCCTCCACTTCGCGCACGAAATCGTCGTGCCTGATATCTCCGGCGGCCACCACGATCATGCGGTCGGCGCCGTATTGGCGCTCGATGAAATCGTGCAACTGCTTCGAGGTGAAGGATTTCACCGTCTCCGGCGTGCCGAGTATGGAGCGGCCAAGTGTCTGGTGGCGAAAGGCTGTTTCGGTGAATCTGTCGAAGACGATATCGTCGGGTGTATCGTGCGCGGCGCCGATCTCCTGCAGGATGACATGCTGCTCACGGCTGAGTTCGTCTGGATCGAATAGCGATTCCTGCAGGATGTCGGCAAGCATATCGACGGCCAGCGGCACGTCGGCGCTCAACACCCGCGCATAGAAGGACGTCGTCTCGACGCTGGTCGCCGCGTTGATTTCCCCGCCTACATCCTCGATCTCCGAGGCGATCTGGAAGGCGCTTCGCCGCCGCGTCCCCTTGAACGCCATATGCTCAAGAAGGTGGGCCATTCCGTGCTCTTCGTCACGTTCGTCGCGAGCCCCGGACTTGACCCACACGCCGAGAGCGACGGATTCGATGCTTGGAAGGGTTTCGGTGGCGACTGTCAGGCCGTTCGACAGACGGCTTACCTCAACACCCATATAGCTAAAACTCCTTACGCTATCGTGCCGCCCGCGTGTGGCGGCTGACATAATCTTCCACCATTTTAAGGTCCGATGGAAGTACCGTATATTTTTCTTCCCGTTCCATCAGGCCGGAAAGCCACGAGGGCAGGGCCGGCAACACTCCGCAGGCAGCGTTCACCGCTGTCGGAAATTTGGCCGGATGCGCGGTGCCGAGGATAACCATGGGCGCAGCATCTTGATACCCTTTGGCGACATGGACTGCGGCGGCGGTATGCGGGTCCAGCAGGTAGCCGCTGCGCTTGAGAGTGGACTGGATGGTGTCTGCTATTTCCGGCTCGGTCGCACGCCCGGCGTCGAACTCGGCGCGGATCGCGTCCAGGCCGGCGGCGTCGATGGTAAACGTGCCGGATTGCTTGAGATTGGCCATGTAGCGCTGCACGGTTTCGGTCTTGCGGCCGGAGGCCTCGAACAACAGACGCTCGAAATTCGATGATACCTGGATGTCCATCGAGGGCGAGGTGGTGGCGACCACCCCTTCCATTTTGTATTCGCCGCTTTTGAACGTGCGCGCCAGGATGTCGTTGGCATTGGTGGCGATGACGAGGCGTTCGATCGGCAATCCCATGCGCTTGGCGGCATAGCCGGCGAAGATGTCGCCGAAATTGCCGGTCGGTACGGTGAAAGAGACCGGGCGGTCGGGTGCGCCCAAAGAGAGAGCCGAGGAGAAATAATAGACGATCTGGGCCATGATGCGCGCCCAGTTGATCGAGTTGACACCCGACAATGCAACACGGTCACGGAAGGCATGATCGTTGAACATGTCTTTGAGCATGCCCTGGCAATCGTCGAAATTGCCTTCGATGGCCAGCGCATGTACATTGACCGCGCCCGAGGTGGTCATTTGCCGCTGCTGGACCGGCGAGACGCGTCCATGCGGGAAAAGAATGAAGATATCCGTGCGTTGGCGCCCGCCGAACGCCTCGATGGCCGCGCCGCCGGTGTCGCCGGAGGTTGCGCCGACGATGGTTGCACGCTGGCCGCGCTCGGCCAGCACATGATCCATCACCCGTGCCAGCAATTGCATCGCCACGTCCTTGAAGGCGAGTGTCGGCCCATGGAAAAGTTCGAGCACGAAGTTGTTGGGGCCAAGTTGCACCAGCGGGCAGACCGCATCGTGCCTGAATGTGGCGTAGGCCTCGCGCACCAGCCTTTCAAAAACCGGCGCGGCAATTTCGCCGCCGATATAGGGTGCAAGCACGCGCAGCCCGATGTCCTGATAGCTCAGGCCGCGCATCGCCCTGATCTCGGCGGGCGAGAATTGCGGCCATTCAGCCGGAACGTAAAGGCCGCCATCATGAGCCAGCCCGGCCAGGACCGTATCGGCAAAGCCGAGCGCGGGCGCTTCGCCTCGAGTGCTTACATAGTGCATGGGCGTGTGTTCCTTGCTGCCGGGTCGCACCTGCGCGGCATTTTTCTGCGCCGTGCTTGTCGCATTTTTGCCGCGCGGTTGATATACGTCAGCCGCTTTGCGAGAGGGAAGGGCAGTCTATGATGTTTCGTCCGTCCAACGGTCGTTTTTTTGCGGCTCTGGCGTTGTCTGGCCTGATGCTGGCTTTGGCCGGCTGTCAATCCAGCGGTGGCAACAAGAATGTGTTGGATGTTGACGGCAAGCAGACGCCGGTTCCGCCTCCGCCGTCCGACAAGGTGAAGGCCAGCGACTTGCTCGCCTATTGCCCGCGTGTGACGCTTCGCGACGGCACGGCCTATTTCAATTCCTATGCCCGTGGCGGACAGGACGATCCTGCCAAACTGATCTATCAAGCCGCCATTACTGAAGTCTCGCGCGATTGCAGCCGCGCAAACGGCACCTTGACGATGAAAGTCGGCGTGGCCGGCAAGATTGTCCCCGGCCCGCTTGGCAAGCCGGGCGCCATTACCATGCCGATTCGTGTGGTGGTCACGCATGGAGACGAGGTTCTCTACACCAAACTGCACAAGGACCAGGTGCAGGTGGCGGACACTTCGGCCGCCACGCAGTTTGTGTTCACTGACCCATCCGTCAGCGTGCCGGAACCCAGCGACAAGGGTTATCAGGTCCTCGTCGGCTTTGACGAAGGCCCGATCAATGCTGCGAAAGCTGCTGCCAGGCCCGTCAAGAAAAAGGTTCGCCGCGTGGTGAAAAAGCCCGCACCGGAAGCGCCTGCCAAGCCAAAAGGTTCGCAGAGTTCCATATCGGACATTCCGCGTTAAATAACAGGGGGCGGCTGGTCTCGCTCAAGCGTCCACTGACCATTCCGACAGGGCGGCCAGAACGCCGTTGAGATCGGCCCAGCGGCGAATCACCGTCTCCGCACCGGCTTCGGTCAGCATGTCGGCGTGGCCGGGGTAGGTGTGCGCCGCCCCGGTAAAGCCGATCACGCGCATGCCGGCGGCCCTGGCGCCCTGCACGCCATGTACCGAATCCTCGATGACGAAGGTGTTTGCCGGGTCGGCGCCAAGTGTTTCAGCGGCATGCAGGAACACGTCCGGCGCCGGCTTGGGCTTGCCTGTCGCGGTTTCGAGCGCCGAAAAGATACGGCCGGCAAAGAGGGGAAGCAGCCGCGTTCTTTCCAGCATCAATTCGATGCGTTCCGTGCGTGAGTTCGAACAGATGCATCGCGGCTCTGTCACCGCCGCGACGGCCTGGTGAACGCCTTCTATGGCACGGATTTCTCTCTTCAGCCGGCGGTCGATCAATCCTTCGGCCTCGTCGATCATCGAGACCTGAAACGGAATGGTCGATTTTTCCTCGATCTTGATGAGGATGTCCTTGAAGGTAAGGCCGGCATAGGCCTCGGAAATTTCTTCCGCCGAAATGTCATAGCCCGCCGAGGTCAAGAGGTCCGCCTCGACACGCGCGGCAATGATCTCGGAATCGACCAGCACGCCGTCGCAGTCGAAGATAACAAGGTCGGGGGCAGGCATGGCGGTTCCAACTGTTTGGACGGGAAATGCCCTGGCGGGCTGCGGCCTCGGCTTACACCAGCCGCCGCAACTGCGCAAATACGGCTATTTCCCAGCTTCACCGAATATTTACGCTGATCGGTAACCATAACGAAGAGTGAACAGTAACGCGTGCCCTGGGTGTGAATATGTCTGCCGTGCGTCTTCTCAACGAGCTTTCCGATGCTCCGCTTCAATCCGAATGGCTCGACACGATCCTGAAAGGCGATTGCGTGGCGGCGCTCGACCGGTTGCCGGAGAAATCGGTGGACGTCATTTTCGCCGACCCACCCTATAATCTCCAACTCGATGGCGATCTGCATCGCCCCGACCAGTCGAAGGTTGATGCGGTGGACGATGCGTGGGATCAGTTCGACAGCTTCGAGGCTTATGACGCCTTCACCCGTGCGTGGTTGCTCGCCGCCCGGCGGGTGTTGAAGCCCAATGGCACGATCTGGGTGATCGGCTCCTACCACAACATCTTCCGCGTCGGCGCCAAGATGCAGGATCTCGGCTTCTGGATCTTGAACGATGTGGTCTGGCGCAAGACCAACCCGATGCCCAATTTCCGCGGCCGCCGCTTCCAGAATGCGCACGAGACGATGATCTGGGCTTCGCGAGACCAGAAGAGCAAGGGCTACACCTTTAATTACGAGGCGCTGAAGGCGGCCAATGACGACGTGCAGATGCGCTCCGACTGGCTGTTTCCAATCTGCACCGGCGGCGAGCGGCTGAAGGACGACAATGGCGACAAGGTGCACCCGACACAGAAGCCCGAAGCGCTGCTGGCGCGTGTCCTGATGTCCTCGACGAAGCCCGGCGATGTCGTACTCGATCCCTTCTTCGGTTCCGGCACGACGGGGGCGGTAGCCAAGCGGCTTGGGCGGCATTTTGTCGGCATCGAGCGCGAGCAGGCCTATATCGACGCGGCGCGCCAACGCATCGACGCGATCAAGCCGCTTACCGGCGCCGACCTCACGGTGCTCACTGGCAAGCGGGCCGAGCCGCGCGTTGCTTTTGTCAGCCTGATCGATACCGGCCTGATGGCGCCGGGCACCATGCTTCACGATTCGAAGCGGCGCTTTTGTGCCAAGGTCCGTGCCGACGGCACCTTGTCCAGCGGCGAGCACGCCGGCTCGATCCATCGCGTCGGCGCGCAGGTGCAAGGGCTGGACGCCTGCAATGGCTGGACTTTCTGGCACTATGAGCGCGCCGGCGGCCTCTCCCCCATCGACGAGCTGCGCCGCATTGCCCGGCTTGGCATGGAGCGGGCCGGCGCATGACGGCGCAGAGTGGCGGTGCGGCGGCGGCGATTGCGCGGTTGAATCGGATTTTGAGCCTTCGCCGCCAAGCGATTCAACTCAAACCGCTATCCCCAAAGCCTTCAAGTCAAACTTGAGCGTCGGCGCATCGGTAAACAGCACGGCCTGCCAGCCGGCGGTCTTTGCGCCGTCGACATTCTTCTGGCTGTCGTCGATGAAAAGCGTCGCTGCCGGTTCGAGGCCAAACGCCCGCGCATGATGATCGTAAATGGCGTGGTCAGGTTTGATGAGGCCGATTTCGCCCGACACCGTCACGCCGCGCGGTTTCTGCAGGAACGGAAAACGGCTGCGTGCTTCCGCGAACGTATCGGCGGCGAAGTTGGTCAGCATCGTCACGTCATGGCCGTCGGCGATCAGCCGCTCCATCAGCACGACGCTGTCCTCATAGGCATGCGGCACCATCTCATGCCAATGGCGGCGGAAATTGCGGATATTTTCGGCATGGTCGGGATGCTCGGCAATCAAAAGCGCCTCGGCCTCCTGCCATGTGCGGCCGCGATCCTGCTCGATGTTCCAGGCGCCGGTGCACACATTGTCGAAGAACCATTTGCGCATTTCCGCATCGGGAATGAGACGGCTGAACGGAATGTCGGGATCGTAATGGATCAGAACCTTGCCGATATCGAAGACGATATGCCTGATTTCGTTCATGGTTTCTCCATTGTGTGAAGGTGCCTTTTTTTGGGCACGCCCTTTTTTTTAGTAGCGCCGGGGATCGCCGCTTCGATGGCTTTTTTCATCACCGTCGGCAGGGCTTCACCGGCAATGTCATCCGGCGCGGACCAGAAATGGCCATGTGGTGCCTCGTCACCCGAACCTGCCCGGTAGACTTCCAGTTCCAGCCCAAAATGCGTGAACACATGGCTGATCCGTCCCATGTGTTGCCAATCGGCGGCAAAGGGCGCGGCCACTGTGCCGGTTTCGCCGTCCTTGCGCGCTGTCCAACCTGTGGTCGGTACCTCGCTCATGCCGCCCAGCAGGCCACTTTCGGTGCGTTTGCGCAGCAGGATCGCGCCATCGTCGCGCACCGCGACAAAAGCGGCACCGCGACGCATGGGTCGTTCCGGCTTGGGCTTGCGCACAGGGTAGAGCGCGGGATCGCCGTTTGCCAGTGCGCTGCAATCCTCGCGCAGCGGACACAACATGCAGCGCGGTCGCTTCGGCGTGCAGATGGTGGCGCCAAGGTCCATCATGGCCTGAGCGAAGTCGCCGGGGCGCTCGCCAGGCACGAGGCGTTCGACAATCTCGCGGATTTCAGGCTTCGCCTGCGGCAGTGGTGTAGCCAGGGAATACAGCCGGGTGGTGACGCGCTCGATATTTCCATCGACCACCACCGCTGGTCGATTAAAGGCGATGGCCGCGATGGCCGCGGCCGTGTACGGGCCGATGCCCGGAAGCGCGCGCAGTTCCGGTTCCGTATCGGGAAACTGTCCGCCGGCCCTTGCCACTATTTGCGCACAGGCCTTGAGGTTGCGGGCGCGTGAATAATAGCCGAGCCCTGCCCAAGCCTTCATCACATCATCGGACGGTGCCGCTGCCAGCGCCTCGACCGTCGGCCAGCGCTCGATGAATATGCGGAAATAGGCTTTGACCGCTTCGACCGTTGTCTGCTGGAGCATGATTTCCGAAAGCCAGACGCGATAGGGATCGGGCTGTACGCCACGCGCTAGTTCATGCGGCGGCACACGCCACGGCAAATCGCGGTGGTTGACGTCGTACCAGGACAGCAATCGGCCTGCGATGTCGTATCGGTCGTCCTGATCGGGGTTGCGGGCCTTGACTGGCAATGTCATTGATCGGGGCGGTGCTGTGCAGTGAAAAACAAGGAGCGGCTGGAAAGAGCCATGGCAGGGAAAAGCCCCTTCCGCAATCCTGTTCCGGTCAGCGATCTCGCCGCCGGAGTGCTGGACCCTTTGCTGCGCCGGCGTGCCGGCATGTCGCTTGGTCTCGTCCAGTCCTGGGAGGAAATTGCCGGAACCCGGCTTGCCGCGATGAGTCGGCCGGAGAAAATCCAGTGGCCGCGTCGTCTTCAGGAGAACGATCCGTTTCAGCCCGCCACGCTGGTCATTGCTTGCGAGGGGACCGCCGCGCTTCATGTCCAGCACGAAACCGGTGAGATCATTGCGCGCGCCAATGCCTTTCTTGGCTTCAATGCGATCGGCCGCATTCGCATCGTGCAGAAGCCGCTGACGGCGGCGGCGAGAAAGCGTGCACCGGCTCCAAGGCCGCTGAACGGCGCGGAGGCGGTCCGGCTATCGGGTGTTGTCGGCAAGATCGAAGATGACGGTCTGCGCGCCTCGCTGGAACGGCTGGGGGCCACCGTTCTGGGGCAAAGAAAGTAGAAACTCGCGTATTCGTGATTATATTTGCGAGGTTTGGCGATTGGATTACCGGCAAGCATGTCTTAATTCGCGCCAACTCTCGCTTTCATGTGACTTATTGTTGCAAAATCCAACCATAATCGGGTGATTCGCATGCTTCGTTCCCTGTCTCGCAGAACCGTTCTGTCCACGCTTGCCGTCGCCCCCGCAGCCGCGTTTCTCGCGGCCTGCAGCGATTCCGGCGAGGAGGCAAAGGCCGCCGACGCCAAGCCGGCAACCGACAGCACGACGACGGCGGCAGTGGCGCCCGAGTCGACGGGCACCGTCGATATGGCCGAACTGCTCAAGCCCGGCGCCCTGCCGGATAAGAGCATGGGCAAGGCCGACGCACCGGTGACGGTGGTGGAATATGCCTCGATGACCTGCCCGCATTGCGCGCATTTCGCCGAAACCACCTTCCCGGAGATGAAGACAAAATACATCGACACCGGCAAGGTGCGTTATATCCTGCGCGAATTCCCCTTCGATCCGCGTGCCGAGGCCGGCTTCATGCTGGCGCGCTGCGCCGATGACAATTATTTCCCCATGGTCGATGTGCTGTTCAAGCAGCAGCAGACCTGGGCTGCGGCCGACAATGCGAAGGAGGCGCTTCTGCAGATCGCCAAACTGGCAGGTTTTACACAGGAGACCTTCAACGCCTGCTTGACCAACCAGAAACTTCTGGACCAGATCAGATCTGTGCAGCGGCGCGGCGCCGATGAATTCAAGATCGACTCGACGCCGACCTTCTTTATCAACGGAAAGACCTATAAGGGGGCCATGTCGATTGAGGAAGTGTCGGCGATTATCGACCCTCTTCTCTGATCGTTTCACCGCATCGGTTCTATCCTGCGCCGGTGAATGCATTGGTGTGGGCGCATGAGATTTTCGCGCCTGCGCCTTCTCGGCTTCAAATCCTTCGTCGAGCCCGGCGAATTCGTTATCGAACGTGGCCTGACCGGAATCGTCGGGCCGAACGGCTGCGGCAAGTCCAATCTTGTCGAGGCGCTGCGCTGGGTGATGGGCGAAAGCTCTTACAAGAACATGCGCGCGTCCGGCATGGACGACGTGATCTTCTCCGGCTCCAACACGCGCCCCGCGCGCAACACGGCCGAAGTCACGCTTTTCCTCGACAACAGTGACCGCACGGCACCTGCATCCTTCAACGATGCCGACGAATTGCAGGTGTCGCGCCGTATCGAGCGCGAAGCAGGCTCGATCTATCGCATCAACGGCAAGGAAGCGCGCGCCAAGGATGTGCAGCTGCTGTTTGCCGATCAGTCCACCGGCGCGCGTTCGCCGTCCATGGTCGGGCAGGGGCGTATCGGCGAACTGATCCAGGCCAAGCCGCAGGCGCGCCGCGCGCTTCTGGAGGAGGCCGCCGGCATTTCCGGTCTGCACACGCGCCGTCATGAGGCCGAACTCAGACTCAGGGGCGCGGAGCAAAATCTGGAGCGGCTGGACGATGTGGTCGGCGAGCTGGAAAGCCAGATCGAGAGCCTGAAGCGCCAGGCGCGGCAGGCATCGCGTTTCAAGAACCTGTCTGCCGATATCCGCAAGGCTGAGGCCACGCTTTTTCATCTGCGCTGGACGCAGGCCAAGGCGCAGGAGGCGGAGGCGCGCTCGGCGCTCGCAGTGGCGACATCGCTTGTCGGTGAGCGGGCCTCTTCCCAGATGAGTGCGGCCAAGGATCAGGCCGTAGGCGCGCATCATCTGCCGGAATTGCGTGAGGCGGAGGCCGCCGCTGCGGCCGCGTTCCAGCGACTTTCCATTGCCAAAACACAGATCGAGGAGGAGGCATCGCGCATCAGCGCGCGCCAGGGCGAACTCGACCGCAGGCTGCAACAATTCGACGCCGATATCGCGCGCGAGGAGCGCATGGTGCGCGACAATGCCGATGTGCTGGAACGGCTCGCTGCCGAGGAGACGACGCTCAATGCCGAGAATGCCGGTGCGAGTGAACGCGAGGCCAATAAACGCGCCGCATTCGAGCAGGCCACGGCAACTTTGGCGGGAAGTGAGGAAAAGCTGGCGGTATTGACAGCGGAACGTGCTGAAGCCGCTGCTGGCCGCAGTCAGATCGAGCGCAATCTGCGCGACCTGGCGGAGCGGCGCGATCGTTTCGCCCGCCAGCTTGCCGACATGGATCGCGAACTGGCAGACATCGCCACACGGATCGCCAGATTGGCCGATCCGGCCGAAAAGAAGCTTCTGGTCGAGGCTGCCGAGGCCAGGCTTGCCGAGACCGAGCAGGCTGCTACGCAGGCCGAACAGGCTGTTATTGCGGCGCGGGCGGCGGAATCGGCCACGCGCGGGCCGCTGCAGGAAGCCAAGGCGGAACTGGCGCGCATCGAGACGGAAGCGCGCACGCTGGCCAAAATTCTCAATGCCGGTGGCGGTGATCTCTTTCCGGCGGTGCTGGAGCAGATCGGCGTCGAGCGAGGATATGAAACCGCTCTGGGCGCGGCGCTCGGCGAAGATCTGGATGTCCCGCTCGACCGCAGCGCCCCGGTGCATTGGGGTGAAAGCTCGGTGCTGCCCGCCGACCCGGCGCTGCCTGGCGGCGTCAGGAGTCTTGCCAGCGTGGTGCGCGCACCCAATCAGTTGGCACGGCGGTTGGCGCAAATCGGAATTGTTGATGATGGCGAGGGGGCGGCCCTGCAATCGCAACTGGCGACAGGTCAGCGCCTGGTCAGCCGCAAGGGCGCGCTTTGGCGCTGGGACGGATTGACGGCAAGTGCCGATGCGCCGACAGCCGCCGCACTGAGATTGGCGCAAAAGAACCGATTGGCTGAACTCGACGCCGAAGCCGTGGCTGCGACGGAAACGCTGAGAGGCTGCGAGGCGGCCTTGGCGGAGGCCGAGACAAGGCTGCGAGACAGTGGCGAGGCCGAGCGCGCGGCGCGGCAGGCGTGGCGCGATGCGCAGCGGGCGGTAGACGAAGCCCGTGCCGCATCGGCACAAGCGGAAAGGGCGGCGGGTGAATTGGCCAGCCGCCGCACTGCGCTGGGCGAGTCGCGCCAGCACATCCTCGAAGGGCATGAGGAAGCAATGGCGGCGTTCGCCGAGGCTGAAGCCTCGCTGCTCGGCGCGCCGGACCTCGGCGATCTTCAGACGCGGCTTGAACAGGCGGCGGCGCATGTATCGCAGGACAGGGGCGCCCTTGCCGAAGCTCGTGCCGTCTATGACGGATTGAAGCGCGAGGCCGAAAGCCGCGCTCGCCGTCTGGTTACTATCGGCACCGAGCGCAGCGGTTGGCTGACGCGGGCCGAAAATGCCGCCTCGCAGATCGCAGCCCTTGGCGAGCGCAAGGCGGAAGCGGCGACCGAGCGCAAAAAGCTCGCCGACGCGCCGGACGAAATCGATGCGCAGCGGCGTGCGTTGCTATCGCAGCTTTCGCAGGCCGAGACCTTGCGCAAGGCCGCCGGCGACCGGCTGCAGGAAGCCGAAACACGCCAGTCCGGTCTGGACAAGGCGGCGGCGGCGTCAATTCAGGCGTTGGCCGAGGCGCGGGAAGCGCGCGCCCGCGCCGAAGAAAGGCTGACGGCGGCTGACGAGCGCCGCAAGGAGGTCGAGGCGCGTATCCAGGAGGCTCTGAACACCCCGCCGCATCTCGTCATCCGCCACACCGGGCTCGGCGCCGACGAGGCGATGCCTGACATGGCTGATACCGAGCGGCGTCTGGAGCGGCTCAGGATTGAGCGCGAGCGGCTGGGAGCGGTCAATCTGCGCGCCGAGGAGGAACAACGCGAACTATCCGAGCGGTTGGAAACCATCGTTTCGGAACGTGAGGATATTATTGAGGCCATTCGCAAGCTGCGCCAGGCCATCCAGAGCCTCAACCGCGAGGGGCGTGAGCGGCTGCTGGCTGCCTTCGACGTGGTCAATGGCCATTTCCAGCGCCTGTTCGCTCATCTGTTCGGCGGCGGCACGGCGGAACTGCAACTGATCGAATCCGAAGATCCGCTGGAGGCCGGCCTCGAAATCCTCGCTCGCCCGCCGGGCAAGAAGCCGCAGACCATGACGCTGCTTTCCGGCGGCGAGCAGGCACTGACGGCAATGTCGCTTATCTTCGCGGTGTTTTTGACCAATCCGGCGCCGATCTGCGTGCTGGATGAGGTCGATGCGCCGCTGGACGATCACAATGTCGAACGCTTCTGCAATTTGATGGATGAGATGGCCCGCTCGACGGAAACCCGCTTCGTTGTCATCACCCATAACCCGATCACCATGGCGCGCATGAACAGGCTGTTCGGTGTCACCATGGCAGAGCAGGGCGTCAGCCAACTCGTCTCGGTTGATCTAAAGGCTGCCGAGGACATGCGCGAGGCAAGCTGACCGGGCGATGCGGTGCGCTGGCTACCAGTTCGCCCCGCCGGAGGTCCACAGGCCGAAATATGGGCAGCCGAGCCCGTTGACCCGGTCACGAACGTGGTCGATCATTTCCGGCCGGGCGATTTGGATCGCGCCGCAAAGCGTCCAGTTGAACAGGATCTTGAAGTTGAAACCGTCGGCGCGCACGATCACGGTACTGCCTGCCGGCAATGAAGCTGGCATCTGCTTCGCCAATTCGGGATCGAGGGTTCGCAGGCCGATGAAGGTCTTGGAGGCTTTGGCTTCCAGCCCTGCCCGGTCTTTCTTTTGCATGGCGATAACGGCGTCGGAAACCTTGTTCAGGAAATCCACGGCAATCGGTATCTGTGGAAGCGCGCTTACATATTTGTGTTCCAGAACCGCCAGCGCCTTTTCGCCTTTCGGCAGGGCTGGCAATGGCTTCGGCATAACCAGCACGGCCCCCACCGCGCCCAGGATCATGCCGGCTGCGAGTGCCGGCAGGTAGGCTTTCCATTTGCTCCCCGTGCTGAAAGAAGTGGGCACTGCCACCGGCTTCGGTGCATAGGACATTTCAATCGCCCGGATGGTCGAATCAAGCGCAGCCATAGCCGAAGGGGTGCCGTTGCCGCCTTTGCCGACTGCGGCGCGAGCTGCGGCATAGATTCTTTCGCGCTCTTCGGGCGTTTGCGCATTGCGATCGGCAATAGCCTTGCGAATGGCCTGCGCGTGTTTTTCCTGGTCCATGAATCCCCAATCCTCAAGGCGCTCTAACACAGCCATGCTTGCCGGAAAATGCTAAAACTGGTTGTAGGCGGTTGTATTGTCGCTATTTGTGCTGCTGCTTCGGCTCTTGAGATAAATGCTTTCTTGCCGTTATTGGAGGCAGATACTCTTCTGGAGGGGCACTTGGCCATTCTTGTCACCGGCGCGGCCGGGTTCATCGGCTCTCATGTTTGCCAGCGTCTGCTTGGCAGGGGCGACGAAGTGATCGGCATTGATAATTTGAATGCCTATTACGATCCGGCCCTGAAACGGGCGCGGTTGGCCGGACTGTCCGGCAAGCCGGGCTTTACCTTCCAAGAGGCCGATATCGCCGAGGAGGGCGCCGTCGCCAAGCTGTGCAGTGGGCGCGGCATTACCGGCGTCGTTCATCTCGCGGCTCAGGCAGGGGTGCGTTATTCTCTGGAAAACCCTCGCGCCTATGTGCGCTCCAATGTCGCCGGGCACTTGGAAATTCTCGAATTCTGCCGATCAGAATCAGGCCTCAAACATCTGGTCTATGCGTCGTCGAGTTCGGTCTATGGCGGCAACCGCAAGGTGCCGTTCGCGGAGGATGACCGCGTCGATCACCCGGTTTCACTCTATGCCGCGACCAAGAAGGCCGACGAGTTGATGAGCCATACCTATGCGCATCTGTTCAACATTCCGCAGACGGGCCTGCGCTTCTTTACCGTCTACGGGCCATGGGGGCGGCCCGATATGGCTTACTGGATGTTCACAGAGGCGATGCTGGCCGGCAAATCGATCCGTGTCTTCAACCGGGGCGAGATGTGGCGGGATTTCACCTATATCGATGACATCGTCGATGGCGTTGTGGCCGTGCTCGACCGCCCGCCGACGGATGCCACACCGCCCTGCCGCATCTATAATATCGGCAACAACAACCCGGTGCGGCTTGGCGATTTCATCGATGTGCTGGAAAAGCTGCTCGGGGTTGAGGCGCAGCGGCGCTATGAGCCGATGCCGGCAAGCGATGTGGAGCGCACCTTTGCCGACATGACCGCGCTGGAGAAGGATTTCGGCTTCCGCCCGCGCGTTTCCATCGAGGACGGGCTGAAGCGCTTCGTCGATTGGTATCGATCTGATTGGAAGACTTGAGCCCTTCGCGGCTGCGTTCACGATCAGCCACTGTGTAGTGGCACGTTCTCAGAAGCATGGCTGGGGCGCCAGGACAGTAATCCAACCTCTTTTAAGCGATTGATTTCCAAATAAGATATTGCATTTATTGACCTTTTCGGAATAAGACTGACCTAGAATGCTGACCTAAGTTGCAGGGGTTTCTAGGGCAAAATGACCTCACATATCAAACGGCGCGGCTCGACCTATTACGCGCAAATTGCCGTCCCGCTGGACGTTCAAACCATCCTTGGCCGCAAGACCATGGACCGGTCTTTGCGCACCAAAGACCCGCAAGAGGCAAAGCGCCTGTTGCCGGACGTGCTGAAGGAATGGCATCGGCTGTTCGATGATGCGAAGCGCGGTATTACCATCGTCAAGGAACAGCGCCGGCCGCTCACCAATGCGCAGATGGCAGCGAGGGTCTATAAATCCGAAACCGCCCTCGACGCTGAATTGCGCAAGCAGGATCACCGTTACGCCATCGCGGAAATCGATGCTGATGAGGCCCGGCGCTTCCGCGATGGCTTCGCCGGCCGGCTATCCAACGATGAACTCGCCGAACTTGTTGGCGACCGTATAGAGCGCTTCAGGACGGTAGGGCATCACGACTACGCCCCGAACAGCCCGGAATGGCGGGCGCTCGCACAAGACCTATGTGCAGCCCGCTATGAAGCCATGGCACGGGAAGCAGAACGAGCCGAAGGTGATTTCAACGGGAAGCCGTCACACCCGACGATTGCCAGCGCCACGCCCGAACCTGAAAAGGCACCGAAGGGCGAAACGATCATCGATCTTTACGACCGCTATGCGCGTGAGAATGCCAAGGGCATTAGCGCCGACACGCTGACACAGGCCCGGCGCGACGTGAAGCTATTCGCCGACACCATCGGCAACATACCGCCGGGAAAGATTACCGGCCGGCATGTCGGCGAGTGGAAAGACCTGCTTATGCAATACCCGGTGAAGGCAGCGGAGATAGCGGCTTTCCGTGGCATGACCATGCGCCAGACCATTAAGAAAAACGAGACGGTGAAGAAACCGACGATTAGCGACCGCACTGTCAACCGATACCTTTCGGCCGTTGGCGCGTTTTGTGATTGGCTTGTGCTTCGCGGATATCTTGAGCGGAACCCTGTTACCGGCTTGCATCAATCCATCGATAAGACCAAGCGCAGCACGGTTCCTTTCACGACCGATCAGCTAAACACGCTGTTCGCCTCGCCGCTGTTCACCGGATGCCAGAATGATGACGATTGGCATAAGCCCGGCAATCACATGATCCGCGATCATCGTTTCTGGATTCCGCTTGTCATGCTGTTTTCTGGTGCGAGGCCCGGCGAGATTGCACAGCTTGCCGTTTCCGATGTTCGACAAGAGCACGGTATTTGGATCATGCACATTACGGAGGAAGGCGACGGCGACAAGAGCGTGAAAACCAAAGGCTCTATGCGCGTCGTGCCTATCCATCCTGAATTGGTTCGGCTCGGCTTCTTGAAGTATCACGCGGCTATAAAGGAAGCTGGCGAGACTCGCTTTTTCCCGAACGCGACCAGAAACAAGCGCGGGCAAATGGTGGCGGATTTCTCCCGCGACTTTGGCCGCTACCTGACAAGGATCAAGATCAAGAGCGGGCGCGGTGTATCGCTTTACAGCTTCCGCCATGGTGCTGCCGACGCATTGCGCAGGGCAGGGCACTTAGATGAACAGTTCGGGTTTATCCTTGGCCATACAAGTCACACAATGACCGGCCGTTATGGTGTTCTGCCTCAAGGCATGTTGCAACAGCGCGTCGATTTGGTGAACTCAATCGCCTATCCCGGCCTTAAAATAGATCATCTTGCAGATTGAGCGGTTTAGGTGAAGTTTTACTTGTCGTATTGTTCACGATGACGAAACGATTACTGATATTTATTCAATAAAATTGAAAGATAAGTGTTGACGCGAAGAATCGCCTCATGAGACAATTTTCCTATTCGAGTAATCGAGTAGGGTGTTTTGAGCATATTCCGTTCTGTAAAAGCGTTGATTGGTGGCGTTGTCGAAAAGAAATCGGCATCGCTCACCGATCCTGCAATTCTCGAAATCTTTGGTTCGGTTCCAACCGCTTCCGGCGTTTCTGTCACAGCAAGCAACGCGCTTCGAGTCCCGGCCGTTCTGCAGGCCGTGCGCCTTATTTCCGAAACTGTCGGCTCGCTCCCCTGCAAACTCTATTCAGATTCAGACGGCGACAAGGAAGCCGCGAAGACGCACCCCGGCTATAAACTTGTTCATGATCGTGCGAACGAATGGACCAGCGCCGGGCACCTTCGCGCCGAACTCACCGCCGACGCCCTTTTGCACGGTGCTGGTTATGCGGTTGTAGATCGTGCCAGCGACGGCCGGCCGATCTTCCTTCGCCGACTGCCACCCGGCACCGTTCAACGGCAGTTCGAGGATAGCGGCGAGCCGTTCTATTTGGTGACGGACAAGAACCGCAAACAGGTTCGATTGTCCTTCCGCGATGTTCTTTACCTGCCCGCCTTCGGTGGCGTCTCGCCTGTCACGCTCGGCAAGGAAGCCATCGGCCTAGCCTTGATCCTTGAGCGCCACGGCTCGCAGTTCTTCGGTTCGGGCGCTCGGCCTTCTGGCATCGTCTGGAACGAAAAGCCGGTGATTGCCGACAATGACCACGGCGCAACGGTTACTGGCAGAATTTTGAAATCGTTCCGGCGCTGGAAGGAAAGCGCCAACGGTGATCCCCTGATTTTGGATGGCGGCTGGAAGTTTGACCAGCCGGCCATGACCAGCACCGACGCACAGTTTCTTGAAAACCGGCTGGAACAGGTGCGCGAGATCGCTCGCGTCTTCGGCGTTCCGCCACACATGCTGTTCGAACTGTCGCGCGCCACATGGTCGAACGCCGAACAGATGGGCGCGACGTTCCTGCAATTGTGCCTTCGCCCTTGGCTCGACCGCTGGCAGGACGCTTATACAACCTGCCTGCTTACCGAAGACGAACAGGAAACGCTCTATCCCGAATTCGTCATTGACGACCTTCAGCGCGCCGATGCAGCGGGCAGGGCGGAAATCTTCGGCAAGCTTGTCGCCATGCGCGCCATGACACCGAACGAGGTTCGCGCCGCTATGAACCTGCCGGCGATGCCGGGCGGTGACGAACTATCAAATCCATACATCACCACGACCACGACCGGGCCGGCGACGGCACCGAAGAAAGATACGCCATGAACGAAAGAATCTTGCGCGCCGTCGCTGGCGAACTCGCCGGTTATGAAAACGCCTACCAGCACGGCCATGTTTCCGAACAGGCAAGCGCCGGCTTGAAGCTGCTTCGGGCCGTGTCAAAGAATGTCCTGGCACCCGCTTTCCATACCTCTAACAACGCCCCGCAGCGTGAAATCGCCCGCCGTATCCTCGCCGCTATCGAGGGGAGCGCGGGCAAATGAGCCTTACCGGTCACACCGCTTTCTTCGGCGACGGCGAGAAGATTTTCGACCTTACGCCCGAAATCATTATCGAACTCGACCGCAAGACCGGCATCGGCTTTGGCGCGTTCTATCAGCGGTTCATGGCCGGGCAATTCCATTTCATCGACATCATAGAGGTTTTGCGGCTCGGCTTGATCGGTGGCGGCATGGCACCGGCCGAAGCACTGGCGCTTGTCGATGCCTACGCCAAGCCCCGGCCGATCCTCGAAACCTTCCCGCTTGCCCTCGACATTTTGGAAGCGAAGTGGAGCGGGCGCGTCGAACCAGACACCACGAATGAGGACTCGCCCGCATGAGCGACCGGCTCGAAATCAAAGCAGCCTTTGACGTCGATGATACCGGCGAGATTTCCGGCATCGCATGGCCCTTCGGTTCCCCTGATCGTGTCGGTGACGTGATCGAAAAAGGTGCGATCACCGCACCGGCAACGCTGCCGATCCTGTTCGCGCACGATCAATCTCAAGTTGTCGGCGTGTGGGACCAGATCGCGGAAACGACCGAAGGTTTGACCGTCAAAGGCCGGCTTCTGGTTGATGATTTAGAGCGCGCCCGCGAAGTGCGCGCCATGATCCGCAGTAAGGCCGCGACCGGCCTTTCAATCGGCTTTGTCACCAAGAGCGCCACGCCACGCCGGAACGGCCGAACCATTACGGCGCTCGACCTTCACGAAATTTCAGTTGTCGCGGTTCCGTGCCATCCGGCCGCGCAAATCACTTCGATTAAGGCCGCCGATGGCACGGCAACCCACATGAAAGGTAATTCCATGGAAGACGAACTTAAAAACAAGCCGGAGGTTAAGGCCGATCCGGTGATTGAGAAAAAGGAATTCGACGCCCTCAAGGCTCGGATGGACAAGATCGAGGCGAAGGCCAATTCGCCGATTGCCGCCAACAATAACCATCCGAACGGCGACAACGACAACGGCGAGCGCAAAGCGTTCATCGAATTTGCCCGCAAGGGTATCGAGCGCATGGACCAGAAGGCAGCGGCAACCCTGACTGTCGCGACGGATGCGAGCGCCGGCTATCTCGCACCTGAAGTCTTTGGCGCTGAAATCCTCAAGAAGATCGTCGAATTCTCGCCCGTGCGCTCTTACGCCCGCGTCATGTCGATCGGCTCGGCGGAAATCAAGCTTCCCCGCAAGCTCACCGGCACGGCCGCGACATGGGTAGGTGAAACCGACGACCGCACCCAGTCCGATATGACGTTTGAACAGGCGACGTTTACGCCCTTCGAACTGGCGACCTTTGTGGACGTGTCGAATCAGCTTCTGGAAGATAACGCCTACAATCTGGAAGGCGAGCTTGCCGCCGATCTTGGCGAAGCATTCGGCAAGACCGAAGCGACCGCTTTCGTTTCCGGCGACGGCACCGGCAAGCCAAAGGGTCTTTTGACCGCAACCGGCATCACCGAAGTTAAGACCGGCAACGCTGCCACGCTCGGCACCGATCCGGCCGCGACCATTATCGGCATGTTCCATTCTGTCCCGTCCATCGTGGCACAGAATGGCGTTTGGCTGATGAACCGCAAGACGCTCGGCACCCTTCGCACCCTGAAGGATGGCACCGGCCGGTTTATCATGCTCGACCCGATCACGGCCGGCGCACCTGTCACGCTGCTTGGCCGGCCGATTGTCGAAATGGTCGATATGCCAGACGTGGCAGCGAATGCCTATCCGATCCTGTTCGGCGACCTGTCGGGCTACCGGATTATTGATCGTGTCGGCCTGTCGGTGCTTCGCGACCCGTATTCACAGGCTACGAAGGGCACCGTGCGCTTCCATGCCCGTAAGCGTGTTGGTGGCGACGTTTCGAACCCCGACCGCTTCCTGAAGCTCAAGGTTGCGGCCTAATCGTCATGACCTTGCGGCTCGCACATGACCAGATCATCATTGCGCACGGTAGTCTCACCGTGCGCATGATCCCGACTTTGCGAGCCGCATACCGTCTTCAGCGCAAGCATGGTCTTACCCGGCTCATGCAGGGGTTAGACGAAGGTCGGCTTGAGATTATCCGTAATATTGCCGACGAATGCGGTGATCCGATCACCGCCGACAAGATCATTGACCGGAAGTTTGCAGGCGGCTTCGGCCGTGCGCTGGCATCCATCCAGCAGCCTTTCGCCGATTTTCTCGCTGCCTGTTATGGCGTCGATGATGATCCGAACACCCCGCATCATTCAGAAACCCGCGAACAAGCTGGCCTTGGTTTCGACCTTACCAAAGCCCTCGAAGACTTTTTCGAGATCGGCACCGGCTGGTTAGGCTGGACCCCGGCCGATACGTGGGCCGCAACACCGGCCGAAATTCTCGCCGCCCAGCGTGGCCTTATGGCGCGGCTTAAAGCCATTCACGGCAACGCCGAAGATAACACCGACCATACAGCCCGCCCTTACGATCCGCGCGAGGAAGTTTCACCCGAAGAGGTGCGCGCCGGCCTTGCCAAGCTGAAGGCCGAAGCGGGTAGGGGCAAGCAATGAAACCGCCCCGCCTTTGTGCTTGCGGCTTCACTGTTCCGCACGGCCTGCTTTGTGCCTGCCAGAAAAAGGCAGAACGCGAGCGTAAGGCCCGCCACGACAAGAACCGCCCTTCAGCCCGCGAACGTGGTTATGACCATCATTGGGAACGTGAGCGCGCCCTGTTCCTGGCCCTTTATCCATACTGCCGGAAGTGCGGAAATCCCGCTGATACCGTCGATCATATCTTCCCGCACCGTGGCGACCGCGCCTTGTTCTGGAACCGCTCGAATTGGCAACCCCTTTGCACACCCTGTCATTCCCGCGTCAAGCAACGCCAAGAGCGCGCCATGCTCAAGAGGCAGCGCCCATGACGCCCGCCGAACGCGCCCGCCTTATCGACAAGCAGGAATTCGAGGCCGAATGCAAAGCCGTTCGCAGCCGTGCACTTCAGTATACACAACAGCGCCAGCAACAGGAACGCGAGCGCGTCCAAGCGATAGAGCTAACGGCAGATAATATCATTCATCACAACATGCCGGCCGAACAGAAAGAAAAACGGCGAAACGCGGGGCGCAAAGCCAAACAGCACACCGTCAACGGTGTTAGCCGAACCCTTCAAGGCTGGGCCGATCATCTCGGCATCACCTATCAGACGCTTCACACTCGGCTGAAGACCCGCACACTCGCCGAAGTCGTTGCTATGCCTGCCGGCCGCTGCATGAACCGACACACCGTCAATGGTGAAACGAGAACGATTCATGAATGGGCCGATTATCTCGGCATCACCTATCACGCACTTATTAAACGGATGCAGACCCGCACCCTTGCTGAAGCTATCGCCATGAATGATGGCCATAAAATGCGCCCCGGCAACTCTGGTAGGCAACCCCAGTTACATATGGTGAACGGGGAAGCCAAGACCCTTGAGGAATGGGCCGATCATATCGGTATTTCCTACAACGGCCTTGTTACGCGCCTGAAGACCCGGACCCTCGCTGAAGCCGTCGCCATGCCGCCTGATCCTCGCTGCCAGCGCACACGGGGGGTGTCTTCCAATTTAGAGGGGTTCGAGGGGACCGGCGCGGGGAGCACTTTACAAGAGATTCCCGATATAACTTTGCAGGATAAGCCCGCATGAACATCACCACCCTTCCGCTCGCCAAAGCTCATATGAACATCGACGGCACCGCCGACGATGAGCTTATTGAGCTTTATCTTGATGCCGCTGAATCTTGGCTTGGCGCTTACATCGGTAAAGACCTCGCCACCATCGAACCGTTTCCGGCTGACCTCAAGCTTGCTGTCCTGAAGCTGGCAGCGTTCCACTATGAGGCCCGCGAGGCGGTGGCCTTCGGTGTGGCGATGAACGTCGCACCCTACAGCGTGATTTCCATCGCTGATTCATACCGTGAACGCTGGTTCGGCGAGGACGAGGTTCCGGCCGATGGCTGATAACGGGCTTGCAAACACGCTGGCAGCAATCGAGCGGGCGCGGAAAGCACCGCGCGAGATCATCATGCCGGCGCTGATTAAATCCGCTGAAGAACTGGCAGCGGCACAGAAGGCGCTTGCCGAAACTTCCCGCGATACCGGCGCATTGATCGATAGCATCACCGTGACGTTGCCCGGCCAATCGACACCGCCTTATTCAATGGAAGGCGGTTTGCGCATGGCTAACCCTACGGAGGCCATCGTCACGGCCGGCAACAGCGATGTGCGTTATGCGCACCTTGTCGAATACGGAACCAAAGAAGCCGAAGCGCAGCCGTATTTCTGGCCCGCATATCGCCTGCTTAAAAACCGCATCAAGAACCGCATCAAGCGGGCTGCAAAGAAGGCCGTGAAAGAGGGGTTCAACGGCCGATGATTGAACCGACAATCGCCCTTCAAACAGCCATCCGCACGGCGCTGGTTTCCTCGCCGGCCGTTACCGCCCTTGTGCCTGCCGATCATATCCGGGCAGGATCATCGCGCCCGGATAAGCTGCCGGCGATTATGATGGCCGGCGCGCAGACGCAATTTCTCGGCAACGCTGCTGGCTCGCAATACACCGCCCGTGTGTTTCTCGACCTGCATATTTGGGCGATTGAAGACGGCGCGGATACCGCCAAGGCCATCGGCTTCGCGGTTTCCAATGTGCTGAAGGAAGCGCCCGACGCTGCCGGCTTCAGCTTCGATGAATTCAGCTTGCCGGCCGTGCGGTGGATGCGCGACCCCGACCCCGATCTTGCATACACGCACGGCGTTCTCACCGTCGAATGCGTCATGCGGTGGAGCTTGTAATGCGCGCGGGCAAGCTTGATCGCACCATATCGATAGAACGGCTCACCGAAACGGTGACGCCATCCGGCAGCGTAGTCACCGCCTGGACGAATCTAGCCACGGTGCGGGCAGAGATCGTGACGCAATCGGCATCCGAATTCTTGACCGGCTTCGGCGAGGCGGAAGCGGGCACCATCGTTTTCAGGATTCGATACCTCGCCGGCATCACGACCGCCGACCGCGTGAGCTACACCGGGCAGGCGTATGACCTGAAGGAAGTCACGGAAATTGGCCGGCGACGTGGCCTTGAGCTTCGCGCGGTGGCAACGACATGAAGCCCGTTGCGATCTTCCTTTATGAGCTTTCCGGGCAGTCTGCCGAACCGTTCGCGGTGGCCGGATGGGATTGCTATTGCATCGACATTGCGCACCCGGCCGACCGGAGCGACGGCAATGTGCATTTCATCCGTGCCGATGCCCGACACTGGAAACCGACAAAGGACATGGTGCAGCGCTGCCGGTTTTTCGCGGCATTCCCGCCTTGCGATCACTTGGCCGTTTCCGGTTCCCGCTGGTTTGTCGGCAAGGGTTTGCACAAGCTTTCTGAATCCGTGGAATTGTTCGCCATCGCGGCCGAATGGGCGGAATTCTTCGAAGTCCCGCATCTGATCGAGAATCCAGTTTCGACCATCTCGACCTATTGGCGGAAGCCGGATCACACGTTCAATCCGTCCGACTATTCGCAGCTTGCACCGTCCGAACACTACACGAAGAAAACATGCCTCTGGACGGGCGGCGGTTTCATCATGCCCGCCGTTGCACCATTACCAGGCGCGCCCCAGGTAAACGTGATCCGCGATATGGCCGGCAAGGGCAAGAATCGAGCGAACGCCCGGAGCGTGACGCCTGTCGGATTCATGCGTGCGGCTTTCAATGCGAATTTCGCCCAGGCTCAAAGGGCGGCAGCATGACGCGTGGTGTTAAGCCCTCGACCATCGTTGCCGGTTCCTCGCCCGTCCAGAAGGTTCCGGCAGCACCGGCCTACCTATCGAAAGAGGCGAAAGCCGAATGGCGGAAGGTCGCGCCGATCCTTGTAAAAGAGCGCAAGGTGCTGACTGAAGCTGATCTTCCGACGCTGGCGACCTATTGCGCCCATGTCGGCATGGTCCAGCAAGCGGAGCGGGCAATCAACCGCCTTGGCCTGATCATGGAAGATGGCAAGCGCAACCCGGCCTATGGCGTGTTGAAAGAATCCTCACTGTTGCTGGTGCGGTGCGCGTCGGTGCTTGGCCTGACACCTTCAGACCGTTCCCGCGCTTCCGTCATGGAAGCTGCCGACAATGACGACGACAACCCGCTTTCGGTGGTGTGATGGCAAGCACCTATCCGGCGTGGGTATTCGACAACAGCCCGATTGACGACCCGCTCGGCTTCGGTGAACGGGCGGTTCAATTCCTTCGCCGCCTGAAGCACCCTGCCAGCACCGCGCCGAAATCCGCTTTCCAGCTTTATGACTGGCAAGAGCGCATTGTGCGCCGGATATACGGCCCGCGCCACAATGACGGCCGGCGCGTGGTGGAAACTGTTTTCTGGATGATCCCGCGCGGGAACCGCAAGACCAGTTTGGCGGCGGCTCTTGCGCTCTTGCACACCATCGGCCCGGAGAAGGTTCCGGCCGGGCAGGTGATCTTTGCAGCTTCCGACCGCGAACAGGCCGGCCTTGGCTTCAAGGAAGCCGCGAACATCGTGCGGATGGACAAGCGCCTTGTCGCTGCCACGCGCATTTACGATGCTCACAACAGTGCAAAGAAGATTGTTTTCAAGGCGCAAGGCGTCGAACTTCAGGCCATTTCCAGCGATGGCGCTGCACAGCACGGCAAAACCCCGGCTTTCGTTCTGGTTGATGAGATTCATGTTTGGAAGGGCCGCGACCTTTGGGAAGCGCTGAAGTCCGGCATGGTGAAGACCAGTGGCACCCTTATGGTGATCGCCACCACGGCCGGACGCGGTTCCGAAAACATCGGGTTCGAACAGTATGACTATGCCCGGCGCGTGGCGTCCGGCGAGATCGTGAACCCGGCCTATCTGCCGATCATCTTTGAAGCGGCCAACGACAACGATTGGCAGGACGAAGCCCTTTGGCATCGCGTCAATCCCGGCCTGAAGGACGGCTTCCCGAACCTCGACGCGCTGCGCACGGCGGCGAAAGAAGCGGAACACCGCCCGGCCGACCGCGCCGCCTTCAAGCAGTTCAACCTCAATATCTGGCAGGCGCATTCCCGCGACCCGCTTTTCGACATGGCGACCTATGACGCCGGCAAGATCCCGCTTGACCTTGCCGACATGGAAGAACTGCCGTGCTTTATCGGCGTTGATATGTCGGTGAATGGCGATCTAACCGCCGTTGTCGCTGCATGGCGGCGACCAGATGACACCATCGCCATATACCCTTGGTTCTTTGTTCCCGGCGATGACCTGAAGGGCCGGGCCGAACGCGACGGCGTGCCTTATGAGGAATGGGCCGCCGATGGCCTTATCACCGTCATTGACGGCCCGGTGATCGAACCGATCGAGGTTGAAAGCCATATTCGCGAGCTTTGCGCCCGCTTTGACGTGCGCGAGATCGCCTTTGATCCGCACCTTGCCCGCATGACCATGCAACGCCTTTTCGATGATGGATTGCCGGCCATCGAATTCAGGCAAGGCCCGCTTACCATGGGACCGGCCATTGGTGTGCTTGAGCGCGTCGTGAACGGCAAGGCCTTACGCCACAACGGGCACCCCGTCCTTCGGCATCACTTTGATTCTGTTGTGGCATCGCGCAACGACACCGGCCTTGTGCGCATGCACAAGGGCAAAAAGACCGACCGTATTGACGGCGCTGTCGCTGCCGTCATGGCGGTGTCGCGCGCCGCCGCCAACGACAACCGCAAATCCATCTTCGAAAGCGACGAATACGACGAGCTTTTCGCCGAAGCCGTAGCATAGGAATCTCACGAATGGATGACACCCAGCGCCTTGTTGTCTCGCTTGAGGCCCGGCTTGATAAATACGAAAAGGACATGGCCCGCGCCGGCCGTGCCACCAATGACAATTATAAGCGCATAGAACGGCGCACCAAGCAGTTCGCCGACAACACCGAGAAGGTGACGGGCAGGGCCGCGCAATCGCTCGCCAAGAACTTCGAATCCATGTTCAGCCCGTTCTTGCGCGGTGGCGTTATGTTCGCTGGCGTGGCAGGCGCTGCAATGGCCGTGAAAGAGATTGCCAGTTCCATCGCTGAAGTGGACAGGGAAGCCCGCAAAGCCGGCGTGAACGCGAAGACATGGCAGCAATGGCAGTATGTCGCGACCGCGACGGGCGCGAGCGTCGATGGCATCACCGACGCTTTAAAGGAATTGAATATTCGTGGCGATGAGTTTGCCAAGACCGGCAAGGGCAGCGGTGCGGAATGGTTCGGCCGGCTCGGCTACAGCGCGGAGGAAGTGGGCCGGAAGCTTCAGGACCCGAACCGCTTGCTTGATGAGCTTATCGGCAAGATTCAGCACCTTGACCAAGCATCACAGACGCGCGCCATTGATGAGCTTTTCGGCGGCACGGGCGCGGAACAGCTTGCAAAAGTCCTTGGCCTGTCGGTCGAACAGATTCAGAAATTGCGCAGCGAGGCCGCGACGTTCACCGATGAGCAGATTGCAGCCGCCAAAAAGATTGATGCCGATTGGGATAAGCTTTGGCGCAATGTCACGGTTTACGCCAAGCAGGCCGCTATAGAGAGCGTCAGCTACGCGCAGCAGATCGCCGAAGCCATTCGGCGGATGAATCCGAATTACGGAAAAGCCGATCCTTACGCCGGCATGCAGAAGCCGGAAAGCCTTGATCTTGTCATGGCCCGCGACCGTCTCGCCGACCTCAATAAGAGCCGGGCGGGCATCTTGAAAGAGATTTCCGACCTCGAAAACGGGCCGGCATTCGCCACGAAAGATTTGGAAATCCGCGAACTGAAGGGTTCGCTTGCTGCCCTTGAGGAACAGATTTCATCGACCGGCGAGGAAATCATCAGCCTTGGTGGTGGCAGCGACCAGCTAAAGCAGGGCTTGAAAGAGCTTTCAGCCATCACACAACGGGCCGGTGGTAGCTTCGATAGCACCGCCACAATGGCCGGCAACTTCAAAACCGCCCTTGAGGAATTGAAAAAGCTGGCACCCGATTTGAAAGGCGAGCTTGACCAGCTTTCGAAGTTGGACGCCATTGACGCTGCTTTCCGCAAGGTGGCGGGTAGTGCGCAGACAATGGGCGAGGTGCTTCGCGCCGCCGACATTGCGAACCGTGCCAAATCCATTGCCCGGTTCGGTGCGCACGACAATATTCTTGATTTGATCGGCGCTGCCGAAGGCACCGACAAGGGCAGGGGATACAACGAAACGCTCGGCTATGGCGCGTTCACTGGCGGCGCGGTGAACCTCACCAGTATGAGCTTGAACGAAGTCCTGGCCCTTCAGAAGCGCATGCTCGCCGATCCGAAGAACACCTACAATTCTTCGGCTGTCGGGCGCTACCAGATCGTAGCCCGCACCCTCAAAGACGCCATGAAGGATTTGAACCTTACCGGCGACCGCCTGTTTGATGAGAAGACGCAAGACGAAATCGCCCGCTATCTGTTGCGCCGCCGTGGCAATGATCCGGCCGGCCTTCGCAATGAATGGGAAGGGCTTCGCAATGTCGATGATGGCACGATCCGCGACGCTTACAACGGCACCCCGATTGCAGCGCAAAAGCTGGCGCCGACCGACGCGCAACAAAAGCAGACGGCTTTGCTCAATCAACAGACGGAAGCCCGCAAACGGCTGAATCAGGCGATAGACGATGGCTTGAACCGTGCCCAGTTCGAGCAGCGCATTTCTGGTATGTCGGCGCAGCAACAGCGGATTGAGCTTGAGCTTTACGACCGCGTTGCGCAGGCGAAGCGCGACGGCGTTCAGCTTTCCGATGCTGATATTCAGCGCATGCGCCAAAAGATCACGCTCACCGACCAGCTTGACGCGCAGACCAAACAGGCCGCGACCTCGCAACAGCAGCTTGAACAGGCCGGGCAGTTCTTCGGGCAGCAATTTACAGGTGCGCTTTCCGGCCTTCTGACTGGCACCACGTCGCTTAACGACGCCGTGCGAAGCTTAATCAATTCGCTGATCGACGCGACCTTGCAAGCCGCTTTGCTCGGCAAAGGCCCATTGGCCGGCCTGTTCGGTGGCGGTAGTGGGTTGTTCGGCGCGATCTTCGGTTTCAGCGAAGGCGGCTACACCGGGCAGGGCGGGAAGTATCAGCCGGCCGGCGTTGTGCATCGTGGCGAATTCGTCATGAGCAAGGAAGCGACTAGCCGGCTCGGCGTTCGCAACCTCGACCAGCTACACGAAGCGGCCAAGCGCGGATATGCTGCCGGCGGCTATGTCAGCGGTGGCAGCGCCCCGCACCATGCCATGCGCGAAATTCACGGCAGCAACGATAACGCCCGCGCTTCTGTCATCAGCATTAGCGCACCGATCACGGTGGAAGGCAGCGCCGGCACACCCGCCCAAAATCAGGATTTGGCGAAGCGCATGCAAAAGCAGCTAGATCAGACAATGCGCGGTGTCATCAATGATGAGATTAGAAAGCAAATGCGGCCCGGTGGCGCTATAAGGAAAAGCTTATAGCCAGAAAAGGCCATAGAAGACCGTGGAGAGTCATTTGCCCTTGGCCGGTGTTCTCTATCAGAAAAGCTTAGAACGCTCGCTGGTGGCCGTTTACTGCCGATATTGGCAAGGCTAGTAAACAATAGAGCGAATTTGTTCTAATTATCTCTTGAAATCCCCGCTCACAATGCCGATAATATTGGCGACACAAGGGGCTGGCCACCCGACCGTTAATCGGGTGGCCTTAAATACTGGCCCAGAAATATACGGCGATACCCGGAATCTAGACGGGCGCTATGAGATAGCCAGATCGTAGGGAAGATCGGAATGGATCGCTCCCCGGCGGAGAACGTCGGACGCCCCATTTTGGTTATCGCCCATGTGTCACCCGATGCATAAATGGATGCCATAAAAAGACGGCGCTATGTGAAAAGCTCACAGGATGAGCAACCACAACGCCGGCCATGTGGCGATTGGAGTTAAGTCGCGCATGGTGCGGAAGGGCTTCGCGCCCTTCTAACCGCATTAGCCGAAAGGCTAGGAATCGGAGTTATGGCTAGGGCAATGGATGCCTCCTAGCCGGTCTAACAAACCTATTCTCTTCAACACTTCGACGCAGGACGTCGAATTTTCCCCCTTGTTCTAAAGGTCTTTCTTTTGATCGTTAGAACAAGGGGGAAAGTCATCTCCGCAGGGGATTATGTATTAAAAAGATAATTATGATTATTAGAAAAGATTCTTCCGGCTAGAAGATAGAAAAAGCCGGGCGCGTAAGCGCCCGCACGAGCGAAGCGAGTGGGAGGGCCGAAGGCCCGAGTAATTGGTGACGAAAATAATTACAAGAAATTCCTGCAAGCGATGAATTTATTGCTATAATAGTATGAGGAAGGTAATTCCTCCCTTCCTTTCATCTCTTATGATGTGTTGTGTAAGCCGCCCATAAATGGGCGGCTTTTTTCTTATAGAGAACGAAATAACGATTTCGCTAAAACAAGAATACATCTCAATCATTACTGATTGAGACTTGAAATTAATTTGAAAACATACTTGAAACGACGAATCGTTTGATTCATGTTTGGCGGGTAACACAACCTATGAGGCCAAACATGAGCACGATCTATCTCACTGACACTTGCTACGACACGACCGTTTCCCGGCTGACGGCCATTCTCAATACCGGCAAGCCGACCGACCATCACCCGGAGCGCCCGGTTAGCCCGACCCTGCAATTCAATCTGGCTTCGGCCCTTTGGTGCGCGAAGATCGAAGGCGGGCGCGTCCTTGATCCTGCCTTCACCAAGCGCCGGCAGGGAATGAGCCTGATAGTGGGGCTGGCGGAAATGGACCGTGATCCCCACACCGGCCTTTACGAGCGCGATCAAATCCAGTGGACCTTGTGGGATGCTGGCGTGTTCCCGGCGAGGGCAATGGTGGAGGCAGCTTGATTGGCTATTGACATTTAACAGTTAAATGTTATATCTATGGCTCAATATGGAATTGAGACATGGCAAAGACACCCGCAGAATATCAGCGTGCATATCGGGAACGGAAAGCGGAAGCGGCAAAGCTGGCCGGTGATCCGACCGATAAGATCGCCCGGCAAAAGTTCAGCGAATATATCGCGGACAATTTGGACTCGTTTCAGAGCGAGGTTCATTATTTGCTCGAATGGGCGGGCATCAAGCCGGACGCTCTGCCGACATTCGAAACCGATAATGATCCTGAATACGACGCCGAATCGGATGGCCCCTATCGCGGCTCAATCGGCCGCGCGGAGCGCATGGCGGCGTTGCTCATAGATGCGGGTTCAAACCTTGCCAATTTTGTCAACCGCTACAAACGAAAGGAGATCACCGACCGGATACGCGAAATCGAGAACACCGACTTTCACGATCATTTCGTGAAATCGGAGGCGTTCAAGGAACATGCGCGCCTTCAAAAGATGCTGGACCAGTTAGATAAACAGGTTCGGCGACCCTTCCCGCAATGGAAGGTGACGGGCGAATAGCCCGAAATGACAATGCCCACCGGACGGCTGCAACCGCCCGGCAGGCTTTTGAAATAACCCCGTCAATGCTCAATCAAAGGAGATATCTCAATGAGCAATAATAGCACTGTGCCGGCCGCGCTGGCAAATTCGTCCAATTCATATTCATACACGTTTCGCGGTATACTCGCCCGCGATGCCGATCTTACCGGCCTTGCCCCTGATCTTCACGAGTATGTCGCGGATGGCAGAATGGGCATGGTGTTCGATCATCCTCTTTATCGTGACATTGCTTTCGAAGCTACATTAGCGCGGCCAGAATTGACGTTCCCAGATGGCACTATTTGGCCGGCAGGGCCTGCTCACATACACGCTACCATTCGAGAGAAAACCGCATTTGCCGAGCAGGCATGGAATAATCGCCGATGGGGGGAATACGTTTTTACCCATCACCGACCCTATCGAGTGAACGCTTTATTGCGTATCATTCGGGCCGCTGGAATCTCGAAACTATGGTCACTTGTTGGTGACGTGTGGCGTGATTCTGAAGGCCCTTTGGACTCATTTGATGAATGGGCCGAAATTTGGTCACACGCTTACGCACCAAATGGGGGATTTCGGAAAGGGCTTCGAGGCATAATGAGCGCGGCGGACCGGCGCGCCTATGATGCCTTGCCGGAAGTCCTGACTATTTATCGCGGCTGCGAATCTGAAGACCATATAGGCGGTTATTCGTGGTCCCTTGATCGCGACCGCGCGGAATGGTTCGCTCGGCGATTTGGTGTTGATGGGGTGATAGGTAAACTCGAAATCCAGAAGTTAGATGCCTTGGCCTGTTTCGGCGAGCGCAACGAGGCCGAAATCGTCGTGGATGCGGTGTATCTAGACGACGATGCAATCGAAATAGAATCGGTGATGCCGAAAACGCGAGAGGCCGCATAATGACGTTGCCTAAAGAAATTCCGATTCCGTTCCGGTGGCCGCTTGAAGATTATAAAACTGGCAAGATCGGCGGTGATGAACTCCGGCGCGGGATTGCCGATGCGATCAAGGCCGAACCATCGTTGCAGGCGTTCAAAGACGAATATCTAGCTTGGACGGATTATGCCGAAGATGGCGGCGAGTTTCTAAGCGCCTATTAATTGGCCCCGCCGATCTACCAAAGCCCGCCGCTAACCCCGGCGGGCTTTTACTATTGCGCGTTCATCGCTTGACCAGCATCAACTCAAGCGAACCTATTGAACGATAAGAGCGGCCTCATACCCGCCAACCACAGGCTTTTGGGATATCCCTTTCGGGAGACACCGGAAAGTCAGATCGTGGTGCCCAATATCGTCGCCTACGAAATCTTTCCGAACATCGGATTTAGACTGCATCGCAACCATTTCCCGCCCCTTTCCGGCGCAGTAGGTGGCAGCTTCTTGCAACCCAGACTTTTTTGCTCCGATAACGCCGCCAATCTCGTCAGAAGTGACCACGGAATAAGTGTTTGGCCCTAGCTGCATGACCCCGGACGTTTGAACGCAGGCGGTTAGTGCAAGAGCTGGAATAGCTACGGCGACGAGATGGCGAACAGGCATGAAATCCTCAATGGTTTAGGTTAAGTCATGTTGACGACCTTCGGCATTAAATCAAGCCGAAGCGCAATAGTTATGAGGTGGCGAAGGCAGGGGAATGAATGGCGGCAAAAAAAGAGGGGCCGCCCGAAAGCAGCCCCCAGTTGTCACCCCTGGGCAGGGGCATTCAAATCTTTACTAACAAGCAGTGTTGGTGCTGGTAGGATCACCAAGACAAGTGCCGAGATCGGTGAACTTCGTGCCAAGTGCGCTGCCAAGCGCAGTTGCACCGGTGATAATGGCAACTGCGATCAGCGTCGCGATCAGGCCATATTCAATAGCCGTCGCGCCGGATTCATCTTTGAAAAAACGATTGAGAAGGTTGTTCATGTTCCAAGCCCCTATGTGTCAATACCAACGGTCTCTTTTCGAACCGTGGCTCAACCTAACAACGGGCAATTTCAGACCTCTTAAAATCCTTGGTGAATAAACCGTATCTCAGCGAATGCTTAATAAGCAGTGAAACAGGCGCACGAAATTGGAACAAGTCGATGCCCGGCGACAAGCGGCATGACTACACCCGGTTTTCCACAAATTAGGGCACCTAAACGACTGACCTAGAATGCCCTACACCAGAAAATTGATTTTCGTGTAAGCCGTTGTTTTTCTTATGTTTTTAAGGCATGGCTGGGGCGCCAGGATTCGAACCTGGGAATGACGGTACCAAAAACCGTTGCCTTACCGCTTGGCGACGCCCCAACGGATCGACGGCGAGTCGATTACAGGGCGGCCTTATAGACTACGATTTCCGTCTCTGGAAGCCGTTCCGGCTGATCAATCGTCACGGCTTTCCACATATTTTCGATTGATGCCGCCGGATGCCGTCAGGTTGTAATTCGGCTGGCCCTATTTCTCGCTCCACACGGCCAGCACATTTCCGGCCGGATCAGCAAAGTGGAAGCGCCGTCCGCCCGGAAAGCTGAAGATCGGCCGCACGACGGCGCCGCCTGCGCGTTCTACCGCCTGAAGACATTCTTCCAGTTCCGGCGCGTAAAGCACCGGCAGGGGCTTTTGCGGCGCCTCGCCGCCATCGGCTTGGAAACCACCGTCGAGGCCTTCGCTGAAAGCCGAATAGGTCGGGCCATAATCGGTGAAGGACCAGGCGAATGCCTCGCTATAGAACGCCTTGACGCTATCCAGTGTAGCACCCGTCGCCGGCAGTTCGAGATAATCGAGTTTTCCAGTCTGTTTCATGGCGATCTCTAATGTTCACTCTATGTTCTAGTTCGATTGCTCCGCCTTTATCAACCAAAGACAGCTACGGCTGATTTGATGATAATTCCGCCATCCGGGCTTCGGCGCATTTGACGTCCCGTTGCGGCGCGAAAGACGCTCGCTAACTGCAGTGCCGGCGGCACGCGTGACCAAAGTGTCCGGATGGTTTGGCGGCCACGCCGCGTTTTGCGGACCGCATTGCCGATGACGATGCGCTGCGACCAGCGGAAGCCGATCTCATGGAAATACAGGTCGGCATGCTGCGGGCTGATATGATGAAAGACGCCGACGATAGTACGGCGGACACGAGAATTGAACCCTTCAACCGAATTGACGTGGACAGCGTCACGGACGTATTCACCGTCGGAATGCTTCACGGTCTCATGCTTGGCAAAGCTCTGGCCAATAGCGAGGAATGCCTTCCACTCGTCGCTCATCAAATGAGATCCCAAGTCGATCTGCGCCTCAATGACGCGTTCGCTTGCTCGCACCGAGAGGCCGGTAACGACCGCAGCACGCGCGTCACCGGCAAGCGTGCCCGGCGTGATGTCACTCGATCGCTGCACCATTGCCATCACCGGTGTTTTCTGCGTGTTCGCCTGACCTTTCCGGCCTCTTCCCGAAGGCTGGTCATCGGGATGCTTTCTGGGTCTTCCGCCAAGATGAAAATGATCAATCTCCACCGTACCGTCGAGCATATGCTCCCGCGCCACCATGAGACGCAGCGCATGTCCCATCCGCCAGGCCGTTGGCTGACTCACTCCGAGAGCTTCGGCCAAGCGCACCGAGGACATGCCCTTGTCCGATTGCAGCATCAACCACATGGCCTTCAGCCAGACCCGTAGAGGAAGCTTCGTGGAGTGCAGAGGCGTGTGCGTTGTCACTGTGAATTGGAACCGGCAGTCGCCGCTCGAGCACTGATACAGCCCCGGTCGGGCGCGCCGCTTACCCACATCCCGGCCGGCGATCGCGATCGAGCGCTTGTAACCGCAGGCGGGACAAATCCTGCCATCCGGCCACACCATGCTTTCCAGCAGCCGACGACAATGATCTTCACTACGGAACGCCAAAATCATGTCTTCGACGGTCCGAATGTTAGATAGCGCCGCAAGCATCGTTTCAGGCATTTTCATCTCCTTCAGACCAGCCGGAAGAATCGCATGAAAAGTGCGGGATCACAACGATATTGCTGTCTTTGGTTGATAAAGGCG
>NZ_MDET01000022.1 GCF_002075885.1 Manganibacter manganicus | reverse complement strand
ATGGCCGTAGAAATGGCTGACGCCGGCGACATCGAGCGCCGCCGGTTTGCCTTCACGGTCGATTGTTCTCACATGCTGCAAGCAGTGCTCCTTTCCTCCCATTAATAAGACGGGAAGAAAGCCGGCTATTTGATGGTTATGGTTCCCTTGACGCCCTTGTCGGCGAGATCGGGCACCGACCATGTGTATTTGCCTGGCCGAACCGTATGGAACTGCACCAGTATGGTGCCCTTGTCGTCGAATTCCAGCCAGGCCGGGGCGCCGGCCATGTGAACCTCGAGATCGTCGATGACGATCTGGTCGACCCAGACATTGCGGAACAGATCGGTCATGAACTTGTATTCGAAGCCGCCCTCGGAGGTGATCTTCCAGCGATAGCCCTGGTTGGCAATCAGTTCGAAATCCTTGGTGTTGACGTCATAGTTGGAATCTTTCGAGCCGATGATCAGCTCCGGCACGTTCTGACTTGAACGCGTGTGCTGCGGCGCATCATCGTCATCGTCGGCCGCATGTGCCGCAAGGGGGCTAAGGCCAAGCCCCGTAAAGGCGATCAAGGCGATGGCGGTGCAAAATTTCATCATGTTCTCCCCGTTGGTTGCAATTTGGCAGGTGGTATGGAGCCTGATCCGAAAAGCCTGCGACTTTTCGGGACCGGGCTCTAGTTCGGTGCGACGATGACCCCCCAGGGCTCCTTGCCCACGGTGAGCGACTGGACAGGCTCGTCCGTCGCCGCATCGATGAAGGTGATGTCGTTGGAATTGCCGTTGGTGGAAATCAGCGTCTTCTGGTCCGGCGTGAACGCCAGATGCCAGACGCGCTGGCCGACGAGGATGTATTTCAGCACCTCGTAGGTCTTGGTATCGACCACCGCGACATGGTTGGCGGGACCGAGCGCGATATAGGCCTTCTTGCCGTCGGCGCTGATATTGACGCCGACCGGCTGGATCGTCTCGGCCCTGAGGCCGGGGATCTCGAAGGTGATCTTGTGCACCACCTCGCGCTTGGCGTTGTCGATGACGCTGACCGTGCCGCCGACCTCGGCGCTGACCCAGACCTGCGAACCGTCCGGCGTGAATTCGGCATAGCGCGGCCGGGTGTCGACCAGCACATTGTCGACCACTTCATGCGTCTCGGTGTCGATGAAATGCGCCATGCTGGTGGTCTCGGACGTATTGACCAGCACCTTGCCGTCCGGGCTTATCCCCATGCCTTCCGGCTCGACGCCGACCGGGATTTCCGAAAGCACCTTCTTGTTCTCGACATCGATGACGGTGACCAGATTGTCGTCCTCATTGGCGACGTAGAGCTTCTTGCCGTCGGGCGAGAGCACGAAAAGCTCGGGGTCCGGCCCGGACGGCAGCGAACTGACGATCTCCATGGTCGCGGTGTCGATGACCTCAACCGTGTCGTCGTCACTGGCGCACAGATAGATGAACTTGCCGTCATGCGAGATGGTGATGCCGCGCGGCCGCTGGCCGACATCGACCGTCTTGACCACCTTCATCGTGTCGGTGTCGACGACACTGATCGAATTGCCCTTCTCGTTGGAGACATAGGCGGTATAGGCGAAGGCGGGGCCGCCGGTGACGCTGGCGGCAAGCATGGCCAGGATCAATGCTCTTGGTCGCACCTGAATTCCTCCCGTTCGGTTCATTTGAGAACGCATTTGGTTTCCGGCTTGTCCACGCCGAGCGTGTCCAGTTCGGAAACCTGATGAAGATAGCCTTCCTGCGGCGAGGTCGAGATGACCGACCTGGTGTCGCCCAGCAGGATCGGCTGCCGAAGCTGAAGGTTCCAGTCGCGGAAGGTCAGCTTCTGCCCCTTGAAGGCGGCGACCGAAAACTTGTCGGAACGCAGATAGGCGTCCATCGTCTCGGGATCGGTGCCCTTGGCGCGGGTGGCCGCCTCGCCGACGACGCGAACCGCCGTCCATGCCAGCATGTCCTTGGACAGCATGCGCCGCCCGGTGGCCTTGAGGAAACGGCTCTGCATCTGAATGCCGGCCCATTGCTCGCTGGCCGGGTGCCAGGCCGAGGGCACGAGCCCGGTGGTTCCGGCCACCGGGCGCGGCATCCAGGTGCGGTATGGCACATAGGTGCCGAACACCTCGCTCTCGTCGGCGACCAGCATCACGTCGTAATCGGGAAGCCCCTGCGTGAAGGTCGAGATCAGCTTCTGGATCTGCACCGCGCCAGTGTCGGTGCGGCGCGCCGTGCCGGTGTCCTTGAATTCCTTCTCCGCCAGGATTTCGCCGCCGAAACGCGACGCGGCCCGGCGCAGCGCATTGGCAAAGAGATGGTCGCCCTCATGCGAACCGTAGATCAGCACCCATTTCGGCCAGCGCTTCCACATCAGATATTGCGCCAGCGCATCGGCCAGCATGGAGCGCGTCGGCGCGATGTGGAAGACGTTGATGCGGCAATTCTCTTCGCGCAAGCTGTCGTCGGTGGCGCCGATATTGAAGATCAGCACGCCCTTGTCGCGGGCGATGTCGGCGATCGCCAGAATTTGCCTGGCCGAAAGATCGGCCACCACATAGCGGTCGCCCTTGGCGACCAGTTGGTTGAAGGCGGCGACCGGATCGTCCTCGGGCTTGATCTGGATCGTGTCGAGGGTGAAATGCTGACGCAGGAACTTGCCGGTCGTGTCATTGTCGGCAATCGCCACATTGGCTCCGGCAATGCCTTCGTCCTCGGGCGGCTGGTCAAGCAGGGAAAGCGTCAGATGCGGCTTGAAAGCACGCAGATAGCCGATCCGGATTTCTGTGATCGGCTTTTCAGCCTTCTTCGCCGCCGTGGCCTGGGCCGGCTGTTCCTGCGCTATGGCAGATGAACCGTTAACCGCGAGGCCATTGACCGCAAGAGCAAGTGCGCCCAAGAAGACCGCGACGCTGCGTGGTCTCGCATCTGTCATAAACAAATAACCAATTCTCGCGCCAAAGTCCGAACTTGTCGGAAAAAAGCGAAGTCAAGGTGCCCGTGGCGGACTGTAATCAATTCGAAAAAATTATCAAACCCAGTGACCGTATTTTCCCCACAGGCAAGTTTTTTTCGTTATGATTATCCATTGCATAATGCATCGCGCCGGTGAAACTGTTCCGGACAGACTGGAGTTACAATCCGCATGATCAAGGTTCTGGTGCCATGACCAAGATGCTGGCCAGCGTGACGGGGCCGCAGGAGGCGCAGATCGCGCTTTCGGAAGGCGTCGATATCATCGATCTGAAAGACCCGAAGGCCGGCGCGCTGGGCGCGGCGACCATTCTCGCCATCACGGAAACGGTGATGCTGATTGCCGGCCGCCGGCCGGTCAGCGCGGTTTGCGGCGACCTGCCGATGGAACCGCGAACCATCCGCGCCAAGGTCGAGGAGATTGCCGCTACCGGCGTCGATTATGTCAAGATCGGTTTCTTTCCTTCCCAGGCCGCCGCCGATTGCGCCCGCGCGCTCAAGCCGTTAGCCGGCAAGGCAAAGCTGATCGCGGTGCTGTTTGCCGATCTCGACCCGGACTTGAGCCTGTTGCCGGTTTTTGCCGAAAGCGGCTTTGGCGGCGTCATGCTCGACACGGCGAAAAAGGGGCAGGGGCGGCTGCTCGATCACATGCCGCTGGTCGACATCGATGCCTTCGTGCGTCGCGCCAGGGAAGCGGGGCTTGAAGTCGGGCTGGCCGGCTCGCTGGAAGCGCCGGATGTGCCGCGCCTGTTGACGTTCGGACCTGACTTTCTCGGCTTTCGCGGTGCGCTTTGCGATGCCTCGGTGCGCACTGACGCCATCAGCGCCGAGGCGGTGGCGCAAATCCGCGACCTGATACCGGAAGAGCGCAAGGCCGGAAGTTCGGCAAGCGTCGATTACCGGCTTCTGGCGGCGCGCGGCTATTCGCCCGATGCCATCGACCCGACACTCGGCACAGACCGCATCTTCGTACGCGATTTCGTGCTGCCGGTGGAGATCGGTGCCTATTCCTTCGAGCACGGTCACACCCAAACGGTACGTTTCGACGTCAGCGCCGATGTGCTGCGCGTTACCGATCATCCTGAAGACATGCGCCATGTCTTTTCGTACGACATCATCATGGACGGCATTCGCGCCATCGTCGCGCGCGGCCATGTGCAGTTGAGCGAAACGCTGGCCGAGCAGATCGCCACCATGGTGCTGGAGCATCCGCGCGTGGCGCGCGTCGTCGTCAAGGTGGAAAAGCTGGAGTTGGGGCCGGGTGGCGTCGGCGTCGAGATCGAGCGCAAGCGCGCCAAGCAGCAGCGCGCCACGGGCCCGCGTGGCGCGAGCGGCGAGACGCAGACCGTGTTTGCCGGCGGTGGCCGGAAAGGCCGCCACTCTTGAAGGCAGTCGTCGTCAAGCTCGGCGGAAGCACGTCGCGCGAGGCGCAGGGGCCGGTCTGGATTGCCGCGCTGGCAAAAGCGGCGCTGCCGCTGGTGATCGTGCCGGGCGGCGGGCCGTTTGCCGACGCGGTGCGTGCCGCGCAGGCAGATATGGGCTTTTCCGATCGTGCCGCGCATGCGATGGCAGTTCTTGCCATGGAACAGTTCGCCCACCTTATTCTCGACGAGCAACCCGTTGCCGATGGCCGGCCCCGGCTGGTCGGCGTCCGCTCTTTTCCTGAAATGCAAGCCGCGCTGGCTGCAGGCCGCATTCCGGTCTGGCTGCCGTCCTGCATGGCGCTGGAGGCGCACGACATTCGCGAATCCTGGGACGTGACCTCCGATTCCCTCGCCGCATGGCTGGCCGGCAAGCTGACGGGGCAAACCTTGCTGCTGATCAAGCAGAGCGGTGACTTTTCAGAAGGCGATACGGCCGTCAGCCTGATGCAACGCGGCATTCTCGATGCCGGCTTTGCCGAAATGCTGCCGCAAGGCGTGGAATTGCGGCTGGCCGGGCCGAACGATGCGCCTGCAGCCGCCAGCATCCTTGCTTCGGGCAGGCTGCCCGGCGTGGCGATAAAGTCCGCGCAAGCCGTGGAAAGGACCGTGTGATGGGCAAGCTCTCCGTTCCGCGCTGGGCGTGGGTGCTGACCGGATCGGGGCACTTCTTCACCGAGAGTTTCGAGCTTATTCACGACCTGCAGAATTGCGACGTCTTTGTCTCGAAAGCCGCGGCGGAAGTGCTGCGCATGTACAAGCTGAAACTCGATTTTCCCGAGACCACCCGCGTGCTGCACGACAAGACGGCCAGCGCCATTCCGGTCGGCGAATTCTACCATGGTGTCTATCATACGGTGGTGATGGCGCCGGCCAGTTCCAATACGGTGGCCAAATGCGTATTCGGCATTTCCGACACGCTGGCCACGAATGTCTTTGCGCAGGCCGGCAAATGCCGAGTGCCGGCCATCGTCTTCGCCTGCGATACCGCGCCGGAGCTTGAAACCATGGCGCCACACGGGCTGGTCAAGGTTTATCCGCGCCGCATCGACCTTGAAAACACCGAACGCCTGAAAACGTTCGAGCGAACGCAGGTGGTGGAATCGCTGGCCGACCTGCGCGCCGCGATAAGTCGTCGGAAGTCCGAGCTGGAAGGTCATGGCTGAGCGTTGGGCCTTCCTGACCGGTCATCTGGCCAGGGTGCGGCTGGAGCGCCTGCTTGCCGGCCTCGGCGAAACCGACTTTGCCTGGGAGGTGATCGATATCGGCGTCAAGGTCGCGGCCTTGATGAGCGAGGAAATCATTTCCCGTCGTCTCAAGCTGCCTCAAGGCATCAGCCGGGTCATTCTGCCGGGGCGTTACCGTGGCTCGCTGGAAGGGTTGGAAGTGCGTTTCGGCGTGCCGTTTGAGCGCGGTCCCGATGAGGTCGCCGATCTTCCGGCCTATCTCGGCAGGCCGGGCGGGCCACCCGATCTTTCCCGCCATGACATGCGCATCTTCGCCGAGATCGTCGATGCCTCGACGCTGCCGCTCGATGATCTGCTCAAGCGCGCGCGCCGGCTTGCCGATGGCGGCGCCGATGTGATCGACATCGGCTGCCTGCCCGACACGCCGTTTCCGGGCCTTGCAGATGCCGTGCGGACGCTGAAAGGAGAGGGGCTTTCGGTCAGCGTGGATTCCGCCAACATCGGGGAGTTGGAGACGGGCGCGCGCGCCGGCGCCGATTACCTGCTCAGCCTCAACGAAAACACGCTGGCGCTTGCCGGCGATTATCCGGTGACGCCGATCCTGATTCCGGCCAATCCCGGCGATCTGGATTCACTTGGCCGCGCCATAGCCGCCGCGCAGGACGCCGGCATTGCCTTTATTGCCGATCCGGTGCTGGATCCGATCCATTTCGGCTTTGCCGCTTCGCTCGGCCGCTTCATCGAGGCGCGCCGCCGCTGGCCGGATATCGAATTGATGATGGGCACAGGCAATCTGACCGAGTTGACCGACGCCGACAGCTCCGGCGTGACCGCAATTCTGGCCGGCCTGTGCTCGGAACTGGAAATCCGCAATGTGCTGACCGTCCATGTTTCGCCGCACACGGTTCGCACCGTCGAGGAGCACGATATCGCCCGACGCATGCTCTATGCAGCTAAACGCGACGGCGCGCTGCCGCGCGGCTATCACGCCGGGCTGTTGCAGGTGCATGACCGCAAGCCGTTCGCCTTTTCAGCCGAAGATATCACCCAGCTTGCCGGCGAACTGCGCGACGCCAATTTCCGCATCGCCACCACGGAGGAAGGCGTCCATATCTTCAGCGGCAAGGGGCATGAAGTGGCCACCGACGCGTTCGAGCTTTTCCCCGGCCTTGGCGTGGAAAACGATGGCGCACATGCCTTCTATCTCGGTGCCGAACTGATGAAGGCCGAAATCGCCTGGCGCCTCGGCAAGCGCTACGCGCAGGACGAGCCGCTGGCGTGGGGTGCGGCAGCGCCGGCGCCGGAGGCCGACCGCACGCGGCTGAAGCAGGCCGGCCATACGTTAACGGCCAAGAAGGGGGACCGGTGATGCCCTATATCCGCGAATGTATCGTCACCACCGTGAACCGGGCGGGCAGGGTGCATATCGCCCCGCTCGGCATCATTGCCCAAGATGACGGTTGGGTGATCGCGCCGTTCCGTCCCTCCACGACGCTCGACAATCTCACGCAGGTTCCCTTTGCGGTCGCCAGCTATACCGACGATGTGCGCATCTTTGCCGGTTGCCTGACGGGCCGCAAGGACTGGCCGACCGTGCCGCTGGCGGGCTTTGCCGTTCCAAGGCTGGCGGCTGCGCTCGCTCATTCGGCGTTGGAGGTGGAAAGCGTGGCCGACGATGGCGCGCGCCCGCGCCATTTCTGCCGCGTGCTGGACGAGGCCGTGCATGCGCCCTTCACCGGCCTCAACCGGGCCAAGGCGGCGGTGCTGGAGCTCGCCATTCTGGTCAGCCGGCTCGGCATGCTGCCGGAAGAGAAGATCGATGCCGAGATCGCCTATCTGACGATTGCCATCGACAAGACCGCCGGCCCGCAGGAACGGGAAGCCTGGGACTGGCTCATGCAGCGTGTGAAGCAGCACAAGGCCGGGCTATGACCTATGCCGCGTCGGCAGCCAGCAAGGCCACGGCGGAAGCCGGCCCGGCGGATCGCGCTTCGCCGCGCATGCTGTCATCGGCGGGGATGAGATCGCCGAAATCCGCATAGCGGCGCTGCATCCTCTCAGCCAGCCGGACGATCTGGGTGTGGCCGATGCCCGCACCGACAACGGGCACGGATGGCGGCAAGCCTGTCGCAACCAGAACCGCGGCGTCATGCACCTGCCGAAGCTGACGTTCGCTGAACCAGCTTGCGATCTGTTGCCATTCCTGCGCAGGCAGGTCGGCGGCATCGCGGCCCAGCAGATGCGCCAGCCGCGAAATCGAGCCGTCCACCGTCTTGGGCTTGCCGTCGACCGTCGGGTGCTTGTCGTCGTCCTCGTTGAGCACGCCGAGAATGCGATGCACATCGGCCATGGCGGCGAAATACTCGTTCATCAGCGGCGTCATGCGCCCGCCGACCGGCGCCGATTGAGCAAGTGCAAAGGGGAAGCTGCGGGTAAAGCCGGTATAGACCAGTTCACCGGTCAACAACCTGCCGGCGTCGGTTCCGCCCTGATTGGCGACCCGGTTACCGCGCAGCGCCAGAATATCGGTGGTGGTCGAGCCCATATCGACAAACAGGGCCTCGCCGGTCAGCTTCGCCACCAGTGAGGCGGTGGCGTGCCAATTGGCGGACGCGACCTTGAGCGGCATGGTGCGGGCCTTGTCGCGCGTCACGAAACCGGCCGACACCGTGTAGATCAGCCTGTCGCCCGTCGGGAAATGCCGTTCGATCACATCGATCAGGCCGCGAACGCCTTCTTCACGCGTGGCGAATACATCCGAGAGTTCGCCCGTCATGGTGAAGGCCAGCCTGACGGCGCCACGGTAAAGAGGTGCGGCTTCGGAAAGGGCGGCGTCAAGGCAATCCAGCCCTTCCCAGATCGGCGTGGCGAAGGTCTGCGCCGCCACGAGGCGCTTCGCTTCAGCCCGTGCGATCTTGAGATGGGCACCGCCAATATCGAAGCCGGCGACGACGCTCTTTTCTTTTTCCATGGTTCAGGCTTTCATGTCGTGAGTTGAAACTTTGGAGGTCGAAACGGTGCGCATCATCCCGGTTCTCGATCTGAAAGACGGTCAGGTGGTCCATGCCAGGAAGGGGCAGCGCGACCTCTACCGGCCGATCGAAACGCCGCTGAGCCCGACCTCCGAGCCGGCTTCCGTGGCGGCCGGCCTGCGCTCGCTCTACCCGTTTCCCACATTCTATATCGCCGATCTGAACGCCATTGCCGGCGGCCTGCCGAATGACGAAGCGCTGGCGGCGCTGCGCGGAATGAAGCTGCAGCCGCAATTGTGGGTCGATGCGGGCATTGCCGAAAGCGGGCCGCTGGCGGCAGCGCTGGAAAAGCCTTGGCTGCGGCCGGTTCTCGGCACCGAATCGCAGAAGGATGCCTGGCTGCTGGCGCGTTTTGCCGGCCACCCCAACCTGATTCTGTCGCTCGATTTTCCGGGTGCGGATTTCCATGGCCCTGCCGGCATTTTCGACAATGTGGATCTGTGGCCACAGACGGTGATCGTCATGACGCTGGCCAGGGTCGGAGCCGCAGGCGGTCCCGATTTCGAGCGGCTGCAAGCGATCAAGGCCAGGGCCGGAAAGCGGGCAATCATCGCCGCCGGCGGCGTTCGCGGCGCCGACGATATTCGCAGCCTTGCCGAACTTGGCATAGACGGCGCGCTCGTCGCCACCTGCCTGCATAGCGGCACGCTGACGCCCGACCAGATTAAGACCCTGCACAGCTAACAAGCCGGCGAAGAGAATGTTCCTCGCCGGCTTTCCGGTTCACAGAGCGCGACGACGTTCAAGTGAACGCAGTCGCTTCAAGTTTCTGTCTTTGACGCATGATCGTGTCCGAAAAGTCTGCGACTTTTCTGGATCAAGCTCTAGAAACCCAGACTTTTCATCAGCCGGCGCAACAGACCATCCGGCGTCGCAGAGGGTTCTACCTGTGCGGGGCTGTCTCTTGTCTAAGCCGCGAACGGATGCTTGACCTTGTCGCGCTGCGCCGTCGCCTCGGCTGCCGTCGGCGTGCCCTCGACGGCGCGCTTGATGGCTTCCTTGGTGGCTTCGTAATTGTACTGCTGGATCTTGGCATCGTCGGCCGCGTCCCAGTGGATGAACACACCGACGCAGATGAACACGTCGTCCGCCTCATTGGCCGGGATGACGCCGTCGGCAACGCTGTCCTGCACCGCCTTGGCAACCGCATGCTGGGCCGGGCCGAACATCTGCACCGCCTGCTTGGCGCCCTTGATGGTGACCTTGTTGAACATCACCGTATTGGGCTTGCAGGCGAGGTTGGGCGCGATGACGGCCAGCAGCGAGGTGAAGCCGTCCTTGTTGTTGGTCAGCGCGTTGCAGAAGGCGGACTCGACCGCGCTGCCGCGTGGCCCGATCAGAAGATCGACATGCGCGACCTCATTGCCGTCGCCGACAAGCGACTCGCCCACCATTACCTTTGAAATCTTTGCCATGCCAATTTCCTCCAGACACAATTATGATGCCCATTGACGCCGCTACCGAGCGAGCGCTCGATGGACAGCTATCCTTGTTGGCAGCGCCCGAAGCGGGCCGGTTGGCTAGATAGCAGCGAAAGCACCTGCCTCCGCTGGATCAAAGTGAAGCATCAATGCCGGTTTTATGCAAGGCGTTGGCTCAAGCCTTGGCCTAAAAGACAAGCCACGGTCAGATCGGCGCTGGTGCCGGGGTTGATGCCGCGCGCTTTCAGACGCCGGTCGAACTCCGTCAGCAGGCTGATGCGCGTTTCGTCACCGGACAGGCCGGATAGTTCGGCGGCGACGGTTCGGGCCTCCCGCCGGACATCAGCCGCGACGTCAAGGCCGTGCTTGCGCGCGACATGGCTGTCGGGAAAATCGGACAGAAACGCCATATAGACGGCGACCGTCGGCCACATGCCGCTTTCGCCGCGCGATGTTGCCGCGCGCCAGGCGGCAAGCCCGGTGTCGAATATCGCTTCGTAGCCGCTGACATACTGGCTGGCGATCATGTCGCGGTCGGCGGCCTCGGCCATGGCGTCCAACAGGCCGATGCGGGGCGCCTCGCGCACATCGTTTTCCGCCGTGCCAAGGCCGCCGGGCGAGGCGAGCGCGATGGCCGAGAAGACGGCGGCGGCGTCGTCCATGTCGAGATTTTCCAGAACGGTGCGCAGATTGGCGCGCAAATCCGGGCCGGGCCGCTCCGCGGCGGCGAGCAAGGGGGCGGCCAGCAGCACGATGCCGAGATTGGTGTTGGTGGCGACCGCTTCGCGCGTCGCCCGGATGGCGGCAAGGATGCGCTGGCCGACCGGCCGGCCGGGCTCGCACAACGGAGCCGCCGACACGTCGGCGCTGGTGAGGAACTGTGCGGCCGACATGCGATGCCCATCGGCGAAGACATGCACATTGCCCGGCTTCAGCGCCTCGATCTCGGCGCGGCAGGCAGCGCGATAGGCATCCATAAGTTGTTCGCGCGATATCATCGCCGCTCACGCACCTGCCGCGACAAGCGGCATTAGGTCTGGCTCTCCGGCCGGCCTGCGGTTTTGCAGAAAGGCCAGCAGGGCATCGGCGACAGCACCGGCGATATTGGTTTCGACCACCGTTTGCAGGCCCGACCATGCGGGCATGCTGTTGACTTCGAGCACGAAGGCCGCGCCGTTTTCCGCCTTGATGACATCGACGCCGGCAAAGCGGGCGCCGACGGCCCGCGCCGCGGCCACCGCCAGGCTTTCCAGCAGGCTCTTGTCCGAGGGATCCACCTGCTCGGGCACGCCGCCCTGATTGACATTGGTGATCCAGGACGCGCCGCGCCGGCACATCATCGCCACGGCCTTGTCGGCACAGACAAAGACGCGGAAATCGCGGAAGGGCGGTCCCTGCCGCGCTACATAATGTTGCAGATAATAAACGCCGTCGATTTCTTCTTCCGGCGGCAGGTCGGCCAGCGTATCGATCATCCTGATGCCGCGCCCCTGCGCGCCGAACAGCGGCTTCAGCACCAGCCGCGCCTTCGGCAGTTCGCGCGCCGCAATCGCCCGCGCGGCGGCCAGCCCCTCCACCGCAAAGGTCGGCGGCGTCGGCACCCCCGCCTTTTCTAGCACGAAGGTGGTCGTCGATTTATCGACGCAGCGTTCGACTGCCGCCGCCGGATTCCATACCGGCACGCCAAGCCCGCCCAGCGCATGCAGCACACCGAGGCGGCGTGTCACCGCCTCGAACGAACCCGCCCCGATGGAGCGCACCAGCACCGCGTCCGGCAAGGTGCCGGCGAAGCCTGGAATGGCAAGGCCGCTGGCGCTGCCGGTGTCGAAGGCGATCTCCGCCAGCGGCACGGTCTCAGCCATCGCGCCACGGGCGTTCAAGGCTGCGGCAAGGCTGCGGCTTTGCGGCGCTTCCGGCCTTTCATTGACGACAAGGATTTTGGGGATCATGCGGCGGATACGTTCTTTTGGGGTTCGTGCTTCGAAGGCCGCAGCGAGGATAGGGCCGGCATCATGATATGCGTCACCCCAGGCTGCGTTCGAGCATGGCGAGGTCGCGGCCGCCGGCACGGAAGGTGTCACCGCTGTCGATTGCGCTCACCACGATTTCGGCCGGGCTGAACAGCAACGGGTCGATCGCGTAGAAATCGCCCTTGAAGCGTTTGAATATCTCGGCGAAAGGCTGGCCGAAATCGCGCGAGGCGCGGCTGGGCAGGGCTTCCGCCAATTCGCGCGCCGCCGCGGCCGAACCGCGCACGAAAAGCTGCACGCTGCCGCCATAGATGATAGCGTCGTTGGTGCGGCCCATGGCGGTCAGGAAATCGGGATGCGGCGCTGGCACCGGCGCGATGCCGACGCCCTCGGCAATATCGTCCAGCGGGAAGCCCAGATCATTGGCCTTGTGCAGCGCCACCTCCAGCACCCGCGCGACGATCTGCACCGTGCCGGCAAGGCTTTGCGTGGGGGCATAGAGAAAGGTCAGCTTGTCGGCGGTGATGCCGGTTGCCTTCGCCACCTTGTCGACCACCGCTTCGGGCGGCGGTTTGGCCGTTTCCAATATCAGAAGCGCCGAAGCGGCTTTGTCGCGATAGGCGAACTTTTCATAGAGCGGCTCGACCCGCGCCAGCGCGCGCGCCGGGCCGGAGCCCATGGCGAAATAGTCGCCGGCCGAGAGGTTCCAGCCGGCATACTGGCTGCCGAGGCAGGCCACCGCCGGCTGCGAGGAGCCGACCTGCACGGCAAGCGGGTAGCGGGTGCCGCCGCGCTCCATCACCGTGGCGATGCGGCCAAGCCCTCCCATCGCCGCCTCGGCCATGGCAAGGCCGGCCTCAAGGCTGCCCGGCGCCTTGGCGCCGGCGTCGATCAGGCATTCGCCGCGCGGCCCGGTCGAGACCGTGACGCGCAGGCGCTCGGCGTCACGCTTCATGCGTTCGGCGATTTGGCGCGCATTATCGTTGAGCATGGCCGAGCCGTCCTTCATGGCCCGCCTCCTTCCCAGTGAGATTGCAGGCTGAGTGCGTTGGCCTTGAGCGCTTTGCAAGTTGCGGCGACGCTCAGGCCACGGGCGAAAATCGTGCAGACCGGGTCGCCTGCCGCGAGTTGGGTGCCGGGCGACTGGCGGTCGGCGGCCCAGTCCGGCCAGGCGAACGCCGGAAAGCTGGCGATGGGCGCGTCCGTATAGGCGATCATCGAGGCCATTGCGTCGGTGAACTCCGGCAGGCGGAACGGCCTTCCGGCCGAGGCATCGAGATGTGCCGTGATGAGCGGCGCTTTATGATCGTCGAAAATGTCGAGCGTGGCACCGGGGCGCGGATTGATCTCAATCAGCGTATAGCCGGAGCCCGAACGAATGAAATCGGCGCTGCACAGGCCGACCAGATTGGCATGGCGTGCCAGTGCGCGCAGCCAGCCGCCGATCCGTTCGGCTGTGTCGCGCGGGAAGCGCCTCAGCCGTACCGCGCCGCCATAGCGATAGGGGGCGCCGGGTGCGCGCGCCACCCATTGCCGGCTGAAGCCGACGATGCGCGTGTCCTTGCCGGCGGCCACGAACAGCGCCGAAACGCTGTTGCCTTCGACGAAGCGCTGGAAATAGCGGCCGGCGGGCAGCGGTTCGCCGTTGGCGCGGCCGATATGGCTGCCGCCGGCGCCGCCGCTGGTCTTGACCACCCAGTTTTCAGGGTCCGCCGGCGTTTTCCAGGAGATTTCGGGATGCGGGATATCGAGTTCGGCGCAGGCGCGCGCCAGCCTGTCGGGATCCTTTACCGCGCGGATCGCCTCGCCGCCGCAGCCGGCGACCGGGAAATGGCGGGCGAGGCTGTCGACAAGTTCCGGCCGGCGCTCGAAGCCGGAGCCAAGCACCAGCGCCGCCGGCCGCTCGTCGCCGGTCAATTGCCGCAGCGCCGGGACCAACCCATCGCCGGCCATGCCGCTGTGCAGGTCGCCGGGCAGCTTCATGGCGTGCTCGGCCAGCGCCACCGTGTCGCAATCGCGAAACAGATCAACGACCAGCGGCCGATGACCGGCGCGACGCGCGGCGGCAGCCAGCGCGCGGCCGGAAATCGACGCGATCAGCAGCGCGCCGTTTTTACTTGGCGATTTCGCGGGCGAGGGCAAATGCGTCATGGAAGTCGAACGTGACCGTCTTGTCGGAATCGATCATCTTGCGGAAGAGACCGGCCTGAACCTTGTATTTCACATTGCCGGTGGCCAGCGCGCCGATGCCGACAATTTCCGTCGCTTCGATCCGTTCGCCATCGGCCTGGACGTCAAGCCCCTCGATGCCGGGCGGCGGCACCGCGTTGATGTCGGCGGCGACCAGCAGGCCGGTCCCGGATAGCTGCTTTTTCGAAAGCACCTGCACCCCGGCCTTGGCGCAGGACAGCACGACGTCGCTGGCCTCGACCAGCTTGCGCTTTTCCGCCTCGCCGGACGCGTCGGCGGCCGCTATCTTCAGCTTGAAGCGCTGCTCCATGCCGGCGGCGATGTTCAACACCCGCTTGGCGCCGTCATGGCCGGCGAGCGTGACATGCGCACCCTCGCGCGCGGCCAGAACGGCGGCGCAGAAACCGACGACCCCGGTGGCGCCGAAGATGGTGAGACGCGCATCCTTGAGGCCGCGCTTGAAATGTTTTTCCAGCGCCTTTTCCACCTTGGCCACCATGGCCGCCGCCGTGGTGAAGGAGCCGGCGGGGTCGGCGAACACCGAAAGCTGGAAGGGCGGTACCATCGCCTTCCTGGCTGCCACGGACATGTCGAGCGCGAGCGGCGCATCCTTGCCGGCGATGAACACGCCGGTATCGGCGCCGGCATCGGGCGGGCGCGAGAAGATGGCGTCCTGCACCAGCCCGGTGACGTCGCCCAGTTCCACGCCGACATAGGGCACGATGGCATCGAAGCCGGCGTCGAGCGCCATGTTCACGTCGAACGGGCTGATCTGCTTCAACGGTGTCAGCATGTGCAGTATGTGCTTGCGGGTCATTTTACCTCTCATTTCGTGAAGTCATGCGCCGTGGCGCGCCGGTTAGCTGCCGACGAGATCGAGCTTGCGCGCATCGATGCCGGCGCCATGATTGCGGCCGGAAACGATACGCATTTCGATGCCCTGGGGCGCGTCGCGCCGAACGGCTTCCACCATCGCCGACGCCGCTGCCTGCGAGGCGGCGAAGGCAAAACCGGTCGGTCCCCATGAGCTTTGGCCGATGCCGACGGCGCCGGCCTCGGCCAGCCTGTCGGCTGTCGCCGCGACGGCTCTGGAGGTGAACACGCCGCCCTGCGCCGGCGCGAAATGCGTGCCGACCATATGCTGGATCGCCGCAATGGCGGTGCCGAAACGGGCAAGGTCACGCTCGACAACCGCCGGCAGCGCGCCCATCAGCACATAGCGGCAGATGTCGGCAGCCATGCCGGCCGGGAAGGTCGGCAAATCGTGGAAAGCCTCGACTTCCGCCGTGCCGTGAATGCCGGCGCGCGCTTTGTCGAGAATGAGAATCACCCGCCATGCCTCGGGGAAGGGCAATTGCGCCAGAACCGGAGGCGGCGCGTCGGCAGCGAGCTTGCCGCCGTCGACAATGATGCCGCCGGCATGAAAACTGGCAATGCCGATGCCCGAACGCGCGCCCCGGTCGAGCAAAGTGGCGTCGGCCTGCGGTTCGAGCGGCAGGCCGTGCAACGAGCGCAGGGCAGCCGAAACGGCCAATGCGATCTGCGTGCCCGAACCAAGCCCGGCGTGCGGCGGTATCGCCTGCTCGATGGTCAGCCGGTGCGCTCCGCCAATGCCGAGATGCCGGCAGAGCGTGGCTAGGTAGCGCGCCGCGCGCCCGCTGTCCGGCCCGTCGGCACTGGCCTGGCCGGCACGCGACAGGTTCAGCACCGTTTCCGGTTCTGAAAGCGGCAGGCCGATACTGCCGAAACGGCGCCCGAGGCCGCCGTTCAGATCGAGAAAGCCGAGATGCAGGCGGGCGGGCACCCGGATGGTCACGCAATTAGACATTCATCCCCCGTAAGTGCATCATGCACGACAACGGAAGTTCATGTGCCCGCGCCCATGATACCGGTTTTCGGGAAGGGAGCAAGGTGGGCGAATATTGGAGGAAATGATGAGCGAGAAGAGCAGCGAGCGGACCTATTCGGAGGCCGAGATCGCGGAACGGCTGCAAGGAGAACTGCCGAAATGGCGGTTCGAGAACGGCTGGATCCGGCGCAAATACAAGACCCATGGCTGGAAATCGACGCTGATGGTCATCAACACGGTCGGTCATCTGGCGGAAGCGGCGTGGCATCATCCCGACATAGCTGCATCCTATGCCTGGGTCGAGGTCAAGCTGACCAATCATGCGGCAAAAGGCATCACCGACAAGGATTTCGAGCTGGCGAGGAAGATCGAAGACGTGGTGGCATGGCAGCCGGGCCGGGAAGGCGGCGCGCTGACCGGCACGCCGCAGACCGACCAGCGCTTCGCCTATATCAAATACGATTGACGCGATCGCCGGCATAGCGGCAGCGAAATGTCGCAGTGTCATTCGTGAACTTATGTGGGGTTCACGACCGCATCGCTTTCGTCTAAAAACGGTGTCGGCACCAGAAAGTTATGAGAAGCATGGCGGTTGCGTGGATCGGCGACCGGAGTGTGCCTGTTGACGATGCGGCAAGAAAAGCCGCCGAGCTTCTGGCTGCCAGTCTCTGCCCGGTTTTCAGTCTCGATACGGATGTGCATGGCACGCGTGCCGCTTTGGCGCTGGCGCGCAGCGCGGGTGCTGTCTGCGACCAGTTCGATGGCGCGGCGACGGCGCGCGAGGCGGCGCAATATACGGACAGAGGCGGCCTGTTCATCGCGCCGGGCGAGGTGCGCCGCCGCGCCGATCTGGTGGTGATCGTCGGCGCGTTGCCGGCACACCACGACGAGTTGATTGCAGAGTTTGCCAGCACCGTGCCGGACCTGACCGGCAAGGATGCCGAACGGCGGTTTTTTCTGGTCGGCGACGATGCGAAAACGCCCGGCAAGGCGAAAGCGGTGCGGCTGGCCTGCGAGGGCGGGCTGGAAGCGGCGCTCGGCGCGTTGCGGGCGCAATGCGCGGGACGGCAGGTCACGCACGGCGTCAGCCATTTCGACGCTTTTGCCGAAGCACTGGCGGCGTCGCGATTCCCGGTCTTCACCTTTTGCGGGGTGTTTGCCGGCGCGCTTGCACTGGAAATGCTGCAAGGGCTGGTCGGCGATCTCAACCGCAAGCAACGCGCCTCGGCGCTGCATCTGCCGGCCAGCCCGAACGGCTGGGGCAGCACGCTGGTTTCCACCTGGACCACCGGCTTTCCGCTGCGCACCGGCTTTGCGCGCGGCCATGCCGAGTTCGACCCATGGCGCTTCGATGAGGCGCGGATGCTGGCCGAGGGCGAGGCCGATCTGCATCTGGTCGTTGCCGAAGACGCCAGGCAGGTGCCCGCCGCGCCCAAGGGGGTGCATATGATCGCGTTGGCCAAAACCGCAAAGCCGGTCGCGGGAGCTGCCGTGACCATCGCTATCGGTGTGCCTGGCGAGGACCACGACGCGGTCGTTTATTCGAGCCGTCTCGGCACGCTTGCGGCCATGACCGCCAAAGCGTCGGGCGAATTGCCACCGGCCGCCGGCATCCTGCGCCGGATCGGCGAAAACCTGCCTGAACGGGAGAGCCTGCCATGCTGACCCGGGTCGCCGGCGGCGAAATCGTCGATCCAGTCAATGGCCGCCTCGGCACCGGTGATCTATGGGTCGAGGACGAGACGATCGTGCCGCCGCCCACGGGCCGAAAGCCGGATCTGACGCTCGATGCCAAGGGCTGCGTGGTGATGGCCGGGGCCATCGACATCCATTCCCATATCGGCGGCGGCAATGTGAACACGGCGCGCCTGCTCCTGCCCGAGCATCACAAGGCGCATGCGCCGCGTCCTGGTGCCACGCCGCTTGCGCAACTCGGCTGGACGACGTTCGAGACCGGCCGCCTCTACGCCCAAATGGGCTTCACCACCGTGGTCGAGCCGGCGATGTCGCCGGGGGCGGCGCTGCACACCCATCTCGAACTTGCCGACATTCCGATCATCGACAAGGCAACGCTGGCGATCCTCGGCAATGACGATTTTCTGCTGTCGATGATCCGCGACAACGCCTCTGCGGCCATGATCGAGGACTACGTTTCATGGACCGTGGCGTCGAGCCGTGCGCTGGGCGTCAAGGTCATCAATGCGGGTGCCGCCGCCGCCTTCAAGGAGAATGTGCGCAGCTTTTCCTTCGATGACGAGGTGCCGTTCTACGGCACCAGTTCGCGAAAGATCGTCAAGACATTGCAGAAGGCCGTGACCGGGCTTGGCGTGCCGCATCCGCTGCATGTCCATTGCAACAATCTCGGCATTCCCGGCGCGCCGGACACGGCCGCCGAAACCATGGCCGCGGCCGAAGGCCTGCCGCTGCATCTGGCGCATCTGCAGTTCTACAGCTATGGTTCGGAGGGCAAGCGCGGCTTTTCTTCCGCCGCGACGCGGCTGGCCGAACTAGTCAATACGACGCCGGAAATCACCATCGACATCGGCCAGGTGATGTTCGGCCAGACAGTGACGATCTCGTCCGACGTGCTGCGCCAGTTCACCGCGCGCGGCAGCGCCAATCCGCGAAAATCGGTGATTATCGATGGCGACGCCAATGGCGGCGGCATCGTGCCGTTCCGCTACAGCAACGATTTCTTCGGCTCGCTGCAATGGGCGATCGGGCTGGAGCTGTTCCTTTTGATCGAAGACCCGTGGCGGGTGTTCTTCACCACAGATCACCCGAACGGCGCGCCCTTTACCACCTATCCGGAAATCTTCGGGCTTCTGATGAGCAGGGACGCACGCGCGAAGGCGATGGAAGCGGTTTCCGGCCGGGCGCTCAAGCTGACCACGCTGCCCGCACTGACCCGCGAATACACGTTCGAGGACATTGCGGTGATGACGCGCGCCGCCCCGGCCAAACTGCTCGGCCTGAAGGATCGCGGTCATCTGGGGCCGGGCGCGCTGGCCGACGTGGCGGTCTATCGCAAGGGCGGCGACATTGCGCAGATGTTCCGATCCGCCGCCTTCGTGCTCAAGAACGGCGAACTGGTGGTGGAAGACGGCGCGGTGAAGAAGATGCGCTGGGGCAGGGCGCTGCGGCTGAAGACGACGCCCGACAAGGCGATGGTCAAGCGGATGGAGGCCTACCATCAGCAGCGTTACGGCCTGTCGCTCGACTGGTTCGACTTCCCCGATTCCGCCATCCAGCGCGAGCAGCCTTTCGGTGAGGTGTCATGCAGGGCTTGAGCGTCAACGGCGTCGCCATCGACGATACTTTTGCCGAGGCCTTCGGCATGCGCGCCACCGCCATCATCATCACCGGGCCGAACCGCAAATGGGCGCGGCAGGCGGCGATCACCATGACCGGCTTTGCCACCTCGGTGATCGGCTGCGGCTGCGAGGCGGCGATCGACACGGAACTTCCGGCCTCGCAAACGCCGGACGGCCGGCCGGGCTGCCGGGTGATGATCTTCGCCATGAGCACCGATGGCTTGCAGGCGCAATTGCAGAACCGGCTCGGCCAGTGCGTCCTGACTTCGCCGGGCAGTGCCTGCTTTGCCGCGCTCAAGGGCGTGGCTGATCTCAAGCTTGGTTCGGCGTTGCGCTATTTCGGCGATGGCTGGCAGGTGTCGAAGAAATTCGGCGGCCGGCATTTCTGGCGCGTGCCGGTGATGGACGGCGAATTCCTGTGCGAGGCCACGACCGGTCTCACCAAGGATGCCGTTGGCGGCGGCAATCTGCTTCTGGTCGCCTCCTCCAATGCCAAGGCGCTAGCCGCAGCCGAAGCTGCTGTGGCGGCTATCGAAGAGGTGCCTGGCGTGATCATGCCGTTTCCCGGCGGCATCGTGCGCTCCGGATCCAAGGTCGGTGGCAAGTACAAGGGCATGATGGCCTCGACCAACGACGCCTTCGCGCCGACATTGCGCGGCGTGGTCAAGAGCGAACTTGGCCCGAATGACAATGCCGTTCTGGAAATCGTCATCGACGGCGAAACCAGCGACGCGGTGGCGGCGGCGATGAAGGCCGGTATCCGTGCCGTCACGGGGCTGGGGCCCGACAAGGGCGCCTCGCGTATCACCGCCGGCAATTACGGCGGCAAGCTCGGCAAGTTCCATTATCATTTGAAGGAGCTTCTGCCGTGAAGCCGCTGACCTTCACCTTGCGCGAAGCGCCACCGGAGCGGCTCGATCTTTCGCCGCTCACACCTGAAAACTTGGCCGACATGCCGACGAGGCAGATCGAAAATATCAGGCTCGGCACGTCGAAGCGCGGGCTGTGCGTCGGCGACGTGTTCAAACTTTCCGGCAGCGATGTGACGACGATCGTTTTCGAGGGCGGCAGTTCGCGTTTCGATGGCCTCGGCACAGGCATGGAAGATGGCAGCATCCGCGTGATCGGCGATGCCGGCGTGCAGGCTGGACGAAAGATGAGCGGCGGCAGTCTGGTGGTCGAAGGCGATGTCGGCCTGCATGCCGGTTCGGCTATGCGCGGCGGCCGGCTTGAAATCCATGGCGACGCCGGCGACCATCTTGGCGGGCCGCTGGCCGGCGAACTTGCTGGCATGAATGGCGGGCTGGTCATCGTGCGCGGCCGCGCCGGCGACCATGCTGCCGATCGGATGCGGCGCGGCGTGGTGGTTGTTCTGAAAGGGTGCGGCGATTATGCCGGTGCCCGCATGATTGCCGGGACGCTGGCCGCGACCGGCGGGGTGGGGCGGCTGCCCGGCTATCTGATGCGGCGCGGCTCCATCCTGCTCGACCGCAGGCCGGAAAATCTGTCGCCCGGCTTTGTCGAATGCGGGGCGCCCGACAGTGTCTTTGCCGCCGTTTTCGACCGCCATCTGTTGCAGGAGAACATCCTGAAGCGCCCGCTGCTGGGCAATACGCCGGGCAGGTTCGGCGGCGACAATGCTGTCGCCGGAACCGGCGAGATTCTTTTCCGGCGTGACTGACGGCAGGCTCATACCAGAGTCTTGGATGGGCGCGGTGCGCAGTCGCGCGCTCCAACGGTCATTCAAAATTGACCGTTGGTATCAGGCCTTGACCTTGGCGGCCTCGTGTCCCGCGGTGATGCGCCGATAATGGAAGTCGGCAGAGGCGTCATGCGCCGCCGCAGCCGCCTGGGCTTCAGCCACGAATGCCGCCATGCGGGCATGGTGAGGCGATTTGATGCAAGCCGGGTCGGTTGCCGCCGCGTCGCCGGCAATCGCCATGGCCTGACAGCGGCAGCCGCCCCAATCGATTTCGCAGCGCTCGCAGGAGCGGCATGGCTCCTGCATCCAGTCGGTGCCGCGGAAGGCGTTGAAGGCCGGTGAATCTTCCCATATCTCGCCAAGCGACTTTTCGCCGAAACGCTCGAAGGTCAGCGAAGGAATGGTATGCGCGGCATGGCACGGCAGCACCGTGCCATCGGGTGCGACCATGAAGGCGTCGCGCGCCCAGCCCCCCATGCAGGGCTTGGGATAGATGGCGAAATAATCCGGCGTCACGAAATCGATATTGAGCACGCCGGCCAGTTTCGCGCTGGCGGCCTCGACGATCTCGGCCTGGCGCATGACCGCCTCGCGGTCAGGCATCAACGCGTCGCGGTTGAGCAGCGCCCAGCCGCCATACTGGATATTGGCGATTTCCAGCCGTTCCGCACCCAGCGACAGCGCAAGCTTGATGAATTCGGGCACCTGCTCGATATTATGGCGATGGATGGGCGCGTTGATGGTCAGCGGCAGGCCGGCCGCGACGGTGCGCCGTGCCGTCTCCAGCTTCTTTTCATGCGCGCCGCGATTGTGGCCGATCCTGTCCGTGGTTTCGGCTCGTGCGCCCTGAAAACTCAATTGCAGATGGTCGAGGCCGGCTTCCGCAAAGGCTTCGATGCGGCCCTCAGCGATACCGACGCCGGCGGTGATCAGATTGGTGTAAACCCCGCGCCCCGCAAGCCCCGCGATCAATTGTTCCAGATCGCGCCGAAGCGTCGGTTCGCCACCGGAAAGATGCACCTGCAACACGCCGAGATCGGCGGCCTGGCGGAACAGATAGAGCCAGGTCTCTGTGTCGAGCTCGCGATTGGCCTTGAGCAATTCGACCGGGTTGGAGCAATAAGGGCATTGCAGCGGGCAACGATGCGTCAGTTCCGCCAGCATGCCGATGGGAGGAAGCGGCGCGCTCATAATCTCACCAGCAATTTATCGGCCCATTCCTGCAGGAAAGCGGCAACATCGCCGGCCATCTCCTGCGGCGAAGCGTCATAGTCGCGCGCCAGATCCTCGGTGATCTCATCGACCGTCCTGCGCCCGTCGCAAAGCTTCAGAATGTCGAGACTGGCCTCATTCGGCCAAAACACCTTTTCGGGCGACAAAACGGCATGAGCCTGCCGCACCGGATCGAACTGGATGCGCACATGGCGCGGCAGGCGAGGCACCGACTGCCCGGAAACGATCGCCCGTTGCCGTTCGATCATCATCATCACGCCTCCGGCCGGAAGGCGCCGGGTGGAATGTTGCCTCCGCCCTCGCCATAGGCGTGCTGGAGCGCATCCAGCATCGCCCACAATATATCGCATTTGAAGACCAGCGCGTCGATCACCTGCTGCTGGCGCTCCGGCGTGTCGGCGTGCTTGCGCACATAGGCCAGCGCGAAGTCGGAATCGCGCGCGGCCTGTTCCGGCCTGCGGGTGAAATAGGCCAGCGTGTCGGCGGTGACATAGTCGTATTTCGCCAGCATCGCCGGCACGCGCTCATTGATGATGACCGGCGAGAACAGTTCGGTCAGCGAGGAAGCCACGGCCTCCAGCAACGACCGCTCGAAACAGAAGGCAAGATAGGCGCCGACGGCAAAGCGCGTGGCCGGCAGGGCCAGCCGCTGGCTTTTGACGGCATCGGCATCCACCCCGAGCGAGGTGGCCAGATGCAGCCAGCGTGCAATGCCGCCGCTCCAGCCGTCCTCGCCATCATGATCCTCGATGCGCTTGCGCCATTCGGCACGGAAGGCCGGGTCTTCGGCATGGGTCAGGATCGCCGCGTCCTTGCGCGGTATGACCGCCTGATAGCAGTAGCGGTTCAGCGCCCAGGCCTGCAATTCGCCCTTCGACAGATCGCCGCCGGTCATGCGGTGATGGTAGGGGTGGCGGTTGTGGTAACGCTCCGCGCCGACCTGGCGCAGTACGGCTTCGAGCTCGCCTGGTGAAAGTCCGCCGCTGGCTGCCCGATGAAAATCGCTCATAGGTTCAGTTCCATGCCGTCATGGGCGATTTCCCAACCGGCCGCCCTGACGCGCGCATGCTCGGGCGAATTTTCGTCAAGGACCGGGTTGGTGTTGTTGATATGGACGAAGACGCGACGGCCGATGGCAACATCCGCAAGCGAGGCGACGGCGCCGCTGTCGCCGCTCATGGAAATGTGCCCCATGCGCTGGCCGGTCTTGGGGCCGACGCCGGCGGCAATCATCTCGTCATCCGTATAAAGCGTGCCATCGAACAGCAGGCAGGCTGCGTCGGCAAGCCGTTGTTTCAGCGCCGCATCCACCCGCGCACAGCCCGGAATATAGAAAGCCGCCGACTCGTCCCGATCCCGCTGGCTGATTTTAACGCCGATCGTATCGCCACTGTCCGAGCCGAAATCGGCATTCGGATCGCTGCTGTCTTCGAGATAAAGCGCGATCTTGCCGGGCACCGCGAACGATTCGACGGCGAGGCCGGTGTCTTCGCCATCAGCGTCGCGCAGCGAAACCGCTTCGTTGAGCGGCAAGATGCGGCGCGGCACGATGGCCGGATCGAGCACGTTGAAAATGGAATTTCCGGCGATCACGTCCAGAACCTCGCTTGTGCCGTAAAGCGCGAAGGGCTCACGTTCGCGCAGGCTGAGCAGCCCGGCCACATGATCGACATCGCCATTGGTGAGCACCACCGCGCGGATCGGCGTGGAGCGCAACGGTGCGTCAGCTTGCGGCTGAAGCTCAGGGGTCGCGGCAATCTGCTGGCGTATATCGGGAGATGCATTGAACAACACCCAGCCTTGACCATCGGGTGAAGCCGCCAGGCTCGATTGGGTTCTTGGCGTTACGCCGGGATTTCCGGCGCGAGCCGCCCGGCTGAGGCTGTGGTTGCAATTCCACTGGGGAAAGCCGCCTCCAGCGGCCGAACCTATGATTTTCAGGCGCAAGACAACCTCCGCTCGGAAGCCAACAGCCTGATGATCCGGACCATCGGCTTGCCTGGCGAGGGCATAGGGCGGCTGAAGGTGCGCGCCCCGTGTCGAGGCGCGCACCTTGTCAGCTTACTTCTTCGGCGTGATTTCGGCAGGCAGATACCGCGAAATCTCAAAACCGGCTGCCACCTGGCACATGGCCGGCTTTTTCCAGCTTTTCTTCATCGCATTTCTCCTCTTCCAAGGCTCCGTGAAGAGCCATTTTCACACTTCACCATTGCGGGCACCAAAATGCAATGGATAGTCCATAAAAATGGACAAATGAAATATATGTTTTCTGGAAATCAATAAAATATACCGAAAAACACCAGCATGTTCAATGATTTGCTACATACGGCCTGCTCTCCTTCAAAGGCAGCCCGGCCTTCTCCCAACCATCGGCGCCGAGCGGATACCACAGCACGGACCGATAGCCCCATTCGACGGCGCGCCTGGCTGCGTTCCACGACATCCAGCAATCCGTCATGCAGTAAAACAGCAAAGGCTTGTCCTTTGTTCCCCGCGAAACCCTGTCCAGAGCATCGCGGAAATAAGCGGTCGTTTCCGCCGACAATGCACCGTAGCCGACATTGACCAGCCACAGGCTGCCGGGAATGTCCTTGCGCACGCGATCGCGCCAGATCGTTCCTGCCGGCAGGTCGGCCGGCTTCGGCGTATAGGGCATGACGTCCAGAAACACCGTCTCGCCGGCACGCCACAGGGCTTCCGCTTCTTCTGTCGTGACGACGCGCGCGCCGGCAAGGGTCTGCGGCACCGGCCCGCGATACTCATTCATGCGATAGGTGTCCGGCTCCTCGACTGCGGGCGTCCACTGCGCCTGTGCCCGCACCGGCATCGCCCAGGGTGGCGTCAACTGGCCTGTGATGGAGGCTGCAAGCAGCAAGGCTATCGTCCTTCCGTTCATCGCCGTCATCCGGCTTATCCGGTTTGCCGATCCGCTTCCGTTGCGTGACCGGCCCCTGCTATTGGGTGATCGGTTTATCCTGCTCGTCGATCAGCGGTACGTTATAGTCGAGCAGGAGCTTGTTGATCTGATCCTGGTTTTTGCGGATGACCTTGTTGAGCGTGCGCTTCCATTCCTGATCGGAGCGCCGCACGCCCATGGTGATGCGGTAGGCCATGCGCTCGCCGGCTTTTTCCTTGACCAGCGGCACGAGCATCACATCGGCGTTCATTTTCTTGGCGTAATAGCCGACCATCGGCCCCCACATGATCGCGGCATCTATGGTGCCGGCCTTCATGTCCTTGAACATCCGTTCGGCCATGGATTCCGTGACGCGCGTGTCCACCGCCAGAGGATAGATCTTGGCCGTGCGCAGCAGCTTGTTTTCGGCCATGTTCGCGGTAGGCGGCGTACGTTCGACCACGCCGAGGCGCTTGCCTTTGAGCTTCGGATCCTCGATCGTCTCGACCCCCGCTATGTCGCTGCCCTTGGGATAGACCAGCACATAGGCGGAGCGGTAATAGGCATTGGTGCTTTGCACGGCCTCGCCGCCTTGGGCATAGCCCATGATGATGTCGCAGCGATGGGCCGACAGCGTATTGCGCACAAAGCCCATGACCGACGGAAACCAGGTATAGGCAACGGATTTGCGGCCGGTCTTCTCGGCGACCAGTTCGGCCAGCTTGTTCTCGAATCCTTCCCCGCTCTTGTCGGTAAACGGCATGTTGGAAGGATCGGCGCAGACCCGCAATATATTGGGGTCCACCAGCTCGCCGGCGGCGCCAAGGCCGGTGCCTTGCGCCTCGGCCGGCTGTGGTGGCAGCGCGGCCATCATGCCGGCCAGCAGGGGCAGCACGAGGAGCGACCTGGCTGGCCACGATCGCTTCTTTTCCGGCAAGATGCGGTTCAACATGGCGTCAACCCTTCATGCAGGCCGCTTCGGCATCCTTCGCTGCCTGCGATTTCGGCTCGTGCTTGGGAGGACGGCCGCGCGGGGCGGCCCCGACGGCGCGCGCGCGCAGGTAGACGTAGATGTCATCCATGTAGCAATAGACGTTCTTGTTGTCGCCGAACGCCGGCATCACCTTCTCGTTGCCGCCGCCGACTTCCTTCTTGCCGCCGGCCACGATGGAAAGAAACGTGCCGTAATCTATGTTCTTCAGGCTCTTGACCAATGCCGGGGCGTAGGTCGAGCCCATGCCGTCCTGGCCGTGGCAGACATGGCAATCGGAATGGTAGCGGCGATAACCGCTGAACGTGTACCAATCCACCATGCCGTTCTCGATCTTGAAGGTCGGATTGCCGTCGGCATCGTAGTATTTGCCGTCCTCGTCCGTCACGGCCTTGGCCTTTTCAATCGTGTCTTCGGCATAAGCGGTCGTGGAGACATTGAGGGCCAGAACACCCAGGATGAAAGCCGGAATGACGGTACGGATCAACATGCAGATACTCTTCCTCATCTGGCGGCTGCCTTGCGGCCCGCCGAAGCAAGCGCGTGCCACGCTGCTGGATTCGTTTGACGGACAACAAGAGCCCGATGGGATCGTCGCCACAGGCTCTTGTGGTTTTCCTCACGCCTCCCGCCGACAGCCGGCGGGAGGCTTTCTCAGCCTTGGGAGGTCAGTCGGGAAGGCCGAAGACGGTGAGCTGGCCACCGAGCGCCGTGTAGTCGGCAAGCGCGGCGTAGCCACCCACGGCACCGAGACCGGCGGTGCCGACCACCTGGTCCTCAGTGCCCTGCTCGCGGCCCTGATCGACGGCGCCATGCCATGCGGCGGCGTTGTCGGGGGAGAGCAGGCCGCCGGCGAGGCCGATACCGGCCCAGCCGCCGACGCCGGACAGAACGGCGATGTACTGCTTGCCGTCATGCTCGAAGGGCGTGATGTTGCCGATGATGCCGGAGGGCGTCTTGAACTTGTAAAGCTCGTTGCCCTTCTCGTCGACGGCCTTGATGTAGCCTTCCAGCGTTCCGTAGAAGACCACATCGCCGGCGGTCGCCAGAGCACCGGACCACACCGAGAACAGCTCGGGCTTCGACCAGACGATCTCGCCCTTGGCGGCGTCCCAGGCAATGAAGTTGCCCATGTTTTCGCTGCCGGGCGCCGGATACATCGACACGGTGGCGCCGACATAAGGCTGACCGGCGGTGTAGCTCACCTTGTAGGGCTCGTAATCCATGCAGACATGGTTGGTCGGCACGTAGAACAGGCCTGTCTTGGGCGAGTAGGTCGCCGGCTGCTGGTCCTTGGTTCCCAACGCAGCCGGGCAGATGCCAGCGGTGTTGGTGTCTTCGCCATTCTTGTCGGTCGAGTATTTCGGATCGACCAGCGGCCGTCCGTAGGTCTCGCTGTTCGGGTCCATATCGACCTTCGTGGCCCAGTTCACCGCCGGATCGTACTTCGCGGCGACAAGCAGTTCGCCGGTTGCGCGATCCAGTGTGTAGGCAAAGCCGTTGCGGTCGAAATGCACCAGGACGTCATGCTTCTTGCCGTTGACTTCCATGTCATCGACGAGAATCATCTCGTTGACGCCGTCATAGTCCCATTCGTCGTGCGGCGTCATCTGGTAGAGCCACTTGGCCATGCCGGTGTCGGCGTCGCGGGCCATGATGGTCATCGACCACTTGTTGTCGCCCGGCCGCTGGACCGGATTCCAGGTCGAGGGGTTGCCGGTGCCGTAGTAAACGAGATTGAGCTCGGGATCGTAGGAGAACCAGCCCCAGGTCGTGCCGCCGCCGGTCTTCCACTGCTCGCCTTCCCAGGACTTGGTGCTGGAATCGGCGCCGATCGGCTTGCCGAGCTGCGTGGTCTTTTCGGGATCGACAAGCATTTCCTTGTCCGGGCCCGTGGAATAGGCCTTCCAGGCCAGCGAACCGTCCTTCAGGTTATAGGCGGCGAGGAAGCCGCGAACGCCGAACTCGGCGCCTGAAATGCCGATCAGCACCTTGTCCTTGACAACGAGCGGAGCGGCCGTGCCGGATTCGCCCTTGCCGCCATCCGTCATTTCACCGTTCTGCGTCTTCCAGACCTGCTTGCCGGTCTCGGCATCAAGCGCCACGACATTGGTGTCGGCCTGGTTGAGAATGATCAGCGCCGGATGGTCGTCGGTTTTCGGAGCATAGGCGACGCCACGATTGACCGTGTCGCAGCACATGATCGGAATGACGTTCGGATCCTGTTTGGGCTCGTACTTCCACAGGATCTTGCCGTCATTGTTGATGTCGAGCGCATAAACGGTGTTCGGGAACGGTGTATGAACATACATCGTGTCGCCGATGATCAGCGGGCCACCTTCATGGCCGCGCAGCACGCCGGTCGAGAATGTCCATTTCGCCTGCAGGTTCTTGACGTTGTCCTTGGTAATCTGGTCGAGGGTGGAATAGCGGGTGTTGGCGTAATCACCCGATTGCATGACCCAGTCCTTTGGGTTCTCGCTCATCTTCGCCAGGTCTTCATTCGCGAAAGCCGCACCAGCTATCCCGATGGACAGGAATGTCGCGGCAGTCAGAACTTGAGTGGCTTTAGTCAGTACACGCATTGGAAATCCTCCCGATGGTCACGATGGCAAATCGTCCGTTCAGCCCACGAGGGCATGCCCAAGCGATTCAGGTGTGGGGGAAGTATTTCCGGCAGCGTGTCACGACCAAGCCAAGGCAGCCAGCGGGCACCTTTACTGCCCGCCCCGCTTGGCCTTCGAAAGACAGCCGCTGCTCCCTATAACAGCGACTTCCATTGAAGCCGGAAACAAGAAAAGCCTATGGCATAAAAATCCGATAGGCAAGCACAATAGTGAAAATTCCGACTTTCGTCCTATTTTGCACCGCAATATCAGCAATTGTGCGTTGCAACATAAATAACATATGCCGTTGTTTTGCATGAAAATATGTCATGCTTGTGATATCGAAAGCAATTTGAACTATAACTCAAGCGAACGTTACCGATTCGAACGTGACAATATTTTATTTATACATCCTCGTCATTTAGGGATAGAGAGCGCCGGGTTTTCTGAATTGGAATCGCTCCGCATATGAGGAATCGCGGCGGAATGCCGCGGCAATTTTATATTGGCGTGTGCGGGGCTGAGGGGCTGGCGGCACCATTGCGAGGTTGCCGTCGCGTTGGTACTTTAGTCCTAAGCTTGCCTGGTGGGCGCTTGACCCGCAGCGGTGAATGCCACCAACTGCGGTTTCACATGGCGGCACCATGCAGAGCAATACGGAGTTGTCCGATGAACAGACATGCAGCACTGCTGGCCTTGCCCATGCTCGCCCCGGCCCTGCTGGTAACGTCGCTTGCATCCGCAAGGGCCGATTCGATCGCCCCGGTGAACGATTATCCCACCGTCGCGGTGGTCGATTACGTGCTGGGCTGCATGCGCGCCAACGGCCAGACGCGCCAGGCTCTGGAAGCATGCTCCTGCTCGATCGACGTCGTCGCGTCGATCCTGCCCTATGCCAGTTATGAAAAGGACGCGACCTTCAAGAGCCTGTCATTGATGACCGGTGAGCGGGCCAGCCTGTTCAAGGAAAGTACGCCGGCCAAGGCCGCCGCGCTCGAACTCAAGCGTGCGCAGGCCGAAGCCGACGTGCGCTGCTTTTAACCTTTACCCAAAGGCAGATGACGCTTTCGAGGGGGTAAGGAAATGGCGCGGGCTCAAGCGCCGGAGATTACATGCCGGTTGCTTCGAGCGGCCATGCGCCGTTGAACACCTTGCCCTTGGTGTCGGTCGCCTGCGCCTTGATCTCGCCCGTGCCCTTCACCTTGTAGTCGAAGCGGAAATTGGGATCTTCCGAGATCGAGATGCCGCCTTCCATCGACAGCAATTGCCGTCCGCCCTGCGAGATGTCCAGCGTCTGGATGAAATGCGCCGGAATGAAATATTGCGTCAGCGGGTCGCGCTGAAGGCCGGAGTTGTTCGGGTGGCGGATCATCAGTTGCAATTCGGGCTCGCCGCCATTTGCCGGCGAAGCAGCGAACTGGCGCAGCTTCATCTGCCCCATCGTCTTCAACGCCTCGTCCATGTTCTTCACCGCCGGCGCCGAACAGCCGCCCGATGCCTTGACGAAGGTTTTTGCCATGTGCAGGCCGCCATCGGGGGTTTCGGCGATGACGCGCAGATAGGAATAATCATTGACGCGCAAGCGGGTCGCGATGTGCGTGATGCCGGCATCCTTGCCGATCTTGAAGGTTGCCGCGACGGGAGAGGGGTTCACGTCGATGATCAGGGTCAGCGCCGTGATCCCTTGCGGCGTGCGGGCCGGATCGACGGTAATGTTCACCGGCACCAGCGCGGCATCCTGCGCGCGGCCCGGCGCCTCGATGGCGACCACGCCATCGGCTTCGCGAATGGTGCGGTCGCCGAACACCACGCCCTTGAGGTCCTGCCAGATATGATCTGACGATTCCATGGTCTGCTGCGCCTGCGCCGGCTGTATGCCGATGGCGGCCAGGGTCACGCCGAGCGCGCTCGCGCGCAGCAAGGCGCGCCGTGTGCACATGAAGCTGGTCTGCATTTCAACGCCTCCACCGATGGAGCAAGGGTGGTGCCCGGCAAGCCTTCATTATAGCCATTTGCCGCGCGGATGACAAACCGAAGTCCTGTTTCACTCCCATTCGAGTTCGGCATAGGCCGTCGTGGCGTTGCGGCCGTTATAGGCGTCGAACAATTCCCAGTTTCCCGCCTCGCTTTGGCCGGCGGTCTTGGCCGCCTCCGCCATCGGCGTGCCGGCGGCGATGGCCTTGCGCAGATCGGCCGCAAGCGCCTCGAAATAACGGCGCTCGCCGGCAAGTGCTTCGGGCCAAAGCGAGGGGACCGGCCCGTGGCCGGGCAGGACGCGGCTGGCGGGAATGGCCGCCAGTTGATCCATCTGCCGCATCCAGCCGAGCAGGGAGCCGTCCACAATCGGCAGATGCTTTACAAACACCAGGTCGCCGGCAAACAGCGTGCCGCTCTCGGGATCGTGGACGGTGAGGTCATTGTCGGTATGGGCGGCCGGCCAGGCCTTGAGTTCGAGTTTGCGGCCGCCGAGATCGAGTTGCATGGTGTCTTCCACCAGGACGGAAGGCGGCACGATCTCGACGCCGGTCATCAGCGCCGGTCCGAGCTGCTCGCGATAGCTCTGCAAATAATAAGGCCCGCGCGCCGCAAGAGCGCGTGGCAGATTGCGATGCCCGACGATGGTCGCGCCGATGTCGCGGAACGCGGCATTGCCGAAAATGTGGTCCGGGTGCATGTGGGTGTTGACGAGATAGCGCACCGGCTTGGCCGTCGCCTTGGCAATCGCGGCGATCAAGGCTTTCGCCTGAACAACGCTGCCGCCGCTGTCGATCACCGCGACCGCATCGTCGCCGACGACGACGCCCAGATTGGCGACGGCGCCTTCGTTGCGGGGCGTCTCCAACTCGACGACACCTTCAAAGGCAAGAACACCCTCGGCGACGGTCTTGAGCGCAAGCGGGGGCTGGGCGGCGGCCAGTGCCGCTGCGCCAAAGGGCAGGGGCATCAGCGCGGCTTGTGCGCCGAGCCATGCAAGGCCGCCGATCAGTCTGCGTCTTGCCGGGTCTATCGGCAAAGCGGGCCGCTTCATGCGTACCCCCCGCCGGCCTGTTCGGGAAATTTTATGTGGAAGGCGCGCAGCAAATCATCCACCACCTGCCTGTTGCGGTGCTCGCGCGGCAGGCGGATATCGAACACGCCGCGCACACGGGCGGGCCTTGGCGTCAGCACCACGATGCGGTCGGAAAGCGTCACCGCCTCGCGCAGATTGTGCGTGACCATCAGCGCCGTGGTCGGGCGCGCCGACCACACCGACATCAGCAGGCCGCGCAGCCGTTCGGCGGTCGGCTCGTCGAGCGAGACGAAAGGCTCGTCCAGAAACAGAACGGACGGCTCGATGGCGAAGGCGCGCGCCAGCGCGACGCGACGGGCAAGGCCGAGCGAAAGTTCGGACGGATAGAGCGTGCGCATCTCGGCAAGGCCGAGTGCCTCGAACAGCCAGTCGAGATCGGTTTTGCGGGCTGCTTTCGGCAACGCCAACTCAACATTGCATGCAACATTGCGCCAGGGTAGCAGCGTCGGCTCCTGAAACACCGCTGCGGTGCGGGTTTGGCCCCCTGGCAGGGTGTAGGAACCGCTGAATTCACGGTCCAGACCCAACAATATTCTCAACAATGTACTCTTGCCGCATCCCGACGGTCCGAACAGGCAGGCGAAGCTGCCATGCGGGACCTCGAAGGCGAGATCGCGGAGCGCCGTCAGCGCCACACCTTGCGCCGAGATGAAGGTCTTTTCGGCGATCCTGACCTCAAGCGGCGCGGCGGCGCCAACGGGTCGCATGTCGTTCAAGGGGCTGCACCATCATAAACTCGACTGCCAGCATGATTGCCACGAAGGCAAGCGTATAGGCCAATATGCCGGCAACGTCGAAAAGTTGAAAATAAAGGCTGATCTGGAAACCGACGCCATTGGAGCGCCCGAGCAGTTCCACTACCAGCACGATCTTCCAGATCAGCGCGATGCCGGAACGCGAGGCGGCGGCAAGATAGGGCTGCAATTGCGGCAGGAGGATATGGCGAATCCGATCCGGCCAACTGAAGCGGTAGACAGAAGCCAGTTCCGAATAGGCCGGATCGAAGGCGCGCGCGCCTTCACGCATCGTCACCACCACATTGGGGATCTTGTTGACCGCCACCGCACCGATGGCCGCCGCCTCGTTCAAGCCGAACCAGATATAGGCGAGCACGATGACGACAAGCGCCGGAATATTGAGAAACAGCACCAGCCAGGGGTTGAAGAAGCGGTCCGCGCGGCGCGACAGGCCGAGAAAGGTGCCGATTGCCGTGCCGACCACCATGGCCACGATATAGGCCGCCACGACCCGGCCAAGCGTGGCGCCGAGATTGTAGAACAGATCGCCGCTTGCCGCTTCCGCAGCCAGCGTGCGCCATACCGCAACGGGCGTCGGCAAGGCCCGGCTTTGCCATGCCCCGGCGGCAAGCCACCATAACAGGCCGAGCGCGGCCAGGGAGGCCGCGACCGTCAGGGCCGGCATGACGCCGCTCCTTGTCATGATCCCGGCATTTCCATTGAGGGTGGGCGGTTTCATTGTGAAACGACCCGCCAGAAGGTGCCGGGCGCCATCTCTGATGCCTTGCCGACCAGTTTTTTCCCGCCGATCGCGGCCAGCACCCGGTAGAGCTTTGCCGCATCGGCGGCATCCTGCGCAATCGGTCTTTTGGGAATGCCTTCGCGATAGCGGTCGCGCAGTGTTTTAAGTTCGTTGCCCTCAGCCCGCACGATGGGCGCCAGGGTTTGCCATTCGCTGTCGGAACTGGCCAGCACGTTCTTGGCGGCGTTTGACGCCTTGATGAACCCGGTTATGGCGGACGGGTTTCGGGCGGCCCATTTTTCATGGAAGACATAGCCGAGCGCCGAGACCGGCCCGGAGGCGCCAAGCGCCAATGCCGCGTCATCGGCGCCGAGCAGCCGGCGAAAGCCTTTTGCCTCCAGCCGTGCGCAGAAATGCCAGAAGTTGAGCAAGGCATCGAATTCGCCCTCGATCATCTTCTGTTGCAGAAGCGGCGGCGCACCATAAACAACCTGGCTTTGCCGTGTCAGGTCGATGCCACTGTCACGTTCGGCCATCGCCCGGATCAGCAGCCAGCTCTTGTCGAGCGGGCCGCCGGCGACGGCAATCGACTTGCCGGCCAGTTCATCAAGGGTGCGGATCGGCGAATCCCTGGGGATCATGATGGCGCCGACGGCTGTCGAATAGGGCACCAGCGTCACGTCGCCGCCATTGGCGCGCAGCCGCGACACCCACAGCCAGTCGGAAACGATGATATCGAGATCGCCGGCCAGAAAAGCGACATTGCTGGCCTCCTCTCCGGCAAAATAAACGATGTCCAGATCGATCCCGTTGGCCGCGTCGAAGCCATGCTTCTTCAGCGTTTCGAGTTCCCAATTGACTGTACCGAACTTGAGGGCGCCTATCCGTACCGTGCGGCTTGCTCGCGCCTGCGACGATGTCGCAGCAAATGCGCTGCCGGCACCCAACACCACCCGGAGCATGTCACGCCGCGAGATGCTCATGCCACTCCTGGCCGATCAGATGTTTGCCGATCCGTCCGGGAAAGCGCATTTCCAGCGCTTCACCCGCAATTTCGGATGTTGCTGGGTCCATTTGGCGATCTCACGGGGTGCCAGGAACATGCAATTCATCAACAGGCCGTTGCTCTCGAAATAGAGATGCTCTTCCCGGCACGAGCCAGGATTGGCCACCAGGCAGGCTGTCAGGATAAGATCGACCATGTTCATTTTCGCACCATCCTTGCGTGCAGCCATAACTGCTGCGGATGAAATGGCCGGCCCGGAGAGAACGGCGGCCATTTGTCTCAGCGGTCCCTCAGGTGCCAGCAAGACCGTATGCAAAGCCTACGTCTTCCGCTCCATCCCGTCAACAATGGCACACCGGCGCAAAAGGTGGTCCTTGGTCCAGTTGACTTCGCCAGCCTGGCGGCTAGCTTCCTTGATGCCGGCTCGCTTTGCGCGGGGCCGTGGCGTCCATAATACCGGCATGCGCGGCGGGTGAATGCGCACCGCACATACCATCGTTTGGGCACCCTGACGATGCATGAGGAGATACTATGCGTACTATCACAATATTGGCTGCAATGTCCGTGATGGCCATGCTTGGCAGCCAGGCGCAGGCGCAAGACGCTGCTGCTGGCGAAAAGGTCTTTAATAGATGCAAAGCCTGCCATTTCGCCGACAAGGACCAGAACAAGGTAGGGCCGTCATTGCATGGGGTCATCGGCCGGACTGCCGGGACTCACCCCGGCTACAACTATTCCAAAGCGATGGTCGATGCCGGCAAATCCGGCGTCGTCTGGGACGAGGCAACGCTGACGAAATATCTGCAAGATCCCAGAGGCATGGTGAAAGGCACCAAGATGGCCTTCCCCGGTCTCAAGAAAGAGGCCGACATCGCGAATGTGATTGCCTATCTGGAGCATGAATCGAAATAGGCATTCTGCCGATCATGCTTACCCATGACCTATGAAGTGGATGGCCACCAATATGTGGTGATTGCACCCGGTGGCCATCATTTCATGCACACCAAGAGCGGTGATGAAGTTATCGCTTACGCGCTGCCGAAAAGTTGGCGGTGCCGTGCTGCCTATTTACGCGTAGCGTGACGCTGGCCCAGCGCCGTATTGAGCAGTGCCGGAAGAGCTTTTTTGGGTTGCTGCGCATCGCCATCAGGGTTCGGCGCAGGCGACTCTCTTGTATCTCTCGTCGGCTTCTTGGGCTGTGGTCGTTTTTCTTTCGGCTTGTCGACCTTTTCGGCGATGCCAACACCGAGTGGCGGCTTTCGGTTCTCGGCGGCTTTTTGCGAGAATTTATCATTCGCGTCCGGGGTATCCTTGGTCATTGGCTTGCGCGCGCCAAGCTCATAGGCGGGTTTATCGGTCATCGATCCGTTCCTTTGTTTAATGTGCAGAAACCACGGCCGGCATCAGATGTTCCGGAGCGCGCTCAAAGGAACCACCGGCCCTGCTGCGCATTTCTTCTTGGGTCCCATTTTTTCGAGCCCACACAAGGAGAGAGCCATGACCTTGGGCACAATTCTGATCATTGTCCTGATCCTCATATTGCTGGGAGGTTTCAGTGGGCTGGGTGGAGCGCCTTTTTATGGGACTGGATATTATGGCGGCGGCGGCCTTGGCCTCATACTTGTCATCGTGATCATTCTGGTTTTGCTGGGGCGGCTGTAGCAGATGAAGCAAAAGCCATGAGCATGCGGTCCCAGCTTGGGCCGTGACCGTTTATATCTGTCGGTCGCTGCCGGAGTCGGTAAAAGTCTCAGCGGCCCTTTTTTCATTTGGTGGTTTTGATTCGCCGCGCAGAAACCTTGCTTTTTTGGCTTGCGCGCTCCTTGGCCCGCTCGCAAACCTTCCGGAACTCCGCGACTTCGGCTTCGGTCAGATGTTCGATTCCGATGAAATCGTTCTTACCCTTGCCCGACCTGATGAGTTCGTCCAGTTTCGCCTGAATGGCCGCGCCGTCGCGATTCTGGGTACTTTGGATCAAGAACACCATGAGGAAGGTGACAATTGTCGTGCCGGTGTTGATGATGAGCTGCCATGTTTCGGAAAAATCAAAGACGGGCCCGCTGACCGCCCAGATCATCACGGCGATCACGCAGATAGTGAACGCAGCAGGGCGACCGGTCCAGCGCGACACGGAATCAGCAAAACTTGTGAATAGCTTTTCCATGAAATCCAGACTCTCAAGAGGCCGGGCTAGATCTATTAGTGCTAACACGAAGGACGAGCGACCCTCCGGTGGCGCGACGTTCGCCCGCCAGAGCCGCATGACCGTCTCGTAATCGTCCGACCAGCAATAGGCGAAGTGCCGAATGCCAGCTTGCCTTGCATCAGCATTTCACTTGCTACGCAATCCGCGTTCCGTTCGTCTTCATCGGAAGACGAACATATAGAGCAGAATGATAACGATAAGCGGCACGCCGAGCAGCCACAGGACAATACCTCGAAGCATGGAATCTCCTCCGTTTCGTGTGGGAGATAATGCAAGGGAGAGAACTTGGTTCCCAGCACTGCCTTGCCTGCAATCGGCGACCTTCCACCGCGACCGGGTGGCCATTTTTGGTCTCTGGACGACGACGGAATGAACCGGCTGGTCGAATTCGGGTTCGAACCATTTTCGTCTTCGCGCGTTGCGAAGCTGGGCGATCCCCGCCCGTTGGAGAGACATCATGGACTGGAATCGCATCGAAGGAAATTGGAAGCAGGTCAAAGGCAACGTCAAAGAGCAATGGGGCAAGCTCACCGACGATGATCTTGACCAGATCGCAGGCCGTCGTGATCGATTGGAGGGCAAACTTCAGGAGCGCTACGGAATCGAGAAGGATCGCATTCGTTCGCAAATCGATGATTGGTACAACCGGCAATCCTGGTGAGTTGACCAAGAAGTCGAAACATGACGTGACGGAAAGTTTCGCCGCTTTGGCGGGGCTTGATCACGTTGGAACGAATTGTTCGGCAGTTGTTTCAGGCAGCGCCGAGCAGACGCTGGAATAATGCGAGATGCGGCCATGGCCAAATATTCCAAGGGCGATCATGTCGGCTGGAATTCCGAAGCGGGAAGAGTAAGCGGCAAAATCATCAAGATTCATTACGAGGATTTCGATTATAAAGGCCACCGGCGACATGCGTCCAAAGACGCGCCACAATATGAAATCAAGAGCGATAAAACCGACCATATCGCCGCCCATAAGGAAGACGCGCTGACGAAGATCGATTGATGACGGCGCAGTTTACCATGATCGGGCACTCCAATCGTAACCTGGACGAACTGCTGACCATGCTCCGGAACGCGGGGATTGGCCTGGTGGTTGATGTCAGAAGGTTTCCGAGATCACGCAGCAATCCCGAGTTCAATATCGACCGGCTTCCTCAGCATCTGGCCCGATTGCAGATTGGCTATAAGCATTGTCCGGCGTTGGGCGGCCGGCGGTCGAAACAACCGGCTGTCGACAGCAAGATCAATGCCATGTGGCATGTGGGGAGTTTTCACAACTACGCCGATTATGCCTTGAGCGCCGAGTTTGGCGCTGCATTTGATGAACTTCTCGAACTTGGCCAACATCAACGTCTCACATTGATGTGCTCCGAATCGGTCTGGTGGCGATGTCACCGCCGGATCATCACCGACCACCTCCTTTTGAACGACCATGCGGTCGATCATCTGATGGGGCCGGGGCAGACCGAGCGCGCAACGCCGACCCCCGGCGCGCAAAAAAACGAACATGGCCAGGTGATCTATCCGGGCGATTAGGTCTTACGGCCGGTTGTCTGTTCGCGGCCCGCCCCATGCATTTTCATGGAACCAAGGGAGGCTCCAACGGTTGTAAACGTATGGGGCATCGGGCAACAGGATGTCCCGCTGCGAGGTTATCATGCAGGGGAATAATTCCGACGTTTTCGACCTTTTCTCGAGGATATATAAGAATGCCGCTCAGGAGGAGATGAGCCTTCAGCAATATCTCCTGGGCTGCCGCGAAGACAAATCGATGTACGCTTCCGCGCCAGAGCGGATGGTGGCTGCGATCGGCGAGCCAAAGCTGGTGGACACCAGCAGGGATGAGCGGCTTGGGCGCATCTTCGCCAACAAGACGATCAAGCTCTACCCCTCCTTTTCCGAATTTTACGGCATGGAAGACACGATCGAGCGCATTGCCGGTTATTTCCGTTATGCCTCGCAAGGCTTGGAGGAGCGCAAGCAGATCCTCTATTTGCTTGGTCCGGTCGGCGGTGGCAAGTCCTCGCTGGCTGAGCGGCTGAAGAGCCTCATGGAAACGCATCCGGTCTACACACTCAAGGTGGGTGAGCAGATCAGCCCCGTCTTCGAATCGCCGCTGGGCCTTTTCGACCCCGAGCGCATGGCCGACCTGCTGGAAGATAAATATGGTATCGCTCGGCGCCGGCTGAACGGTCTGATTTCGCCTTGGGCGGCCAAGCGGCTGGATGAACTGGCCGGCGACATCTCGAAATTCTCCGTCGTCAAGCTGCTGCCGTCGCGGCTGCGTCAAATCTGCATCGCCAAGACGGAGCCTGGTGACGAGAATAACCAGGACGTCTCCTCGCTGGTCGGCAAGGTCGATATTCGGCAATTGGAGAATTTCAGCCAGTCGGACCCCGATGCCTATTCCTACAGCGGCGGCCTGAACCGCACCACGCAAGGGCTGCTCGAATTCGTCGAAATGTTCAAGGCGCCGATCAAGGTGCTGCATCCGCTGCTGACCGCTACGCAGGAAGGCAACTACAACGGCACCGAGAATTTCGGCGCTTTCCCCTATCAGGGCATCATCGTTGCCCATTCCAACGAGTCGGAATGGCTGCAATTCAAGAACAACAGGAACAATGAAGCCTTCCTCGACCGTATACTGGTGGTCAAGGTGCCGTACTGCCTGCGTGTGACCGAGGAGCGGCAGATCTACGAAAAGCTTTTGCGCGAAAGTGAATTGGCCAACAACTCCTGCGCGCCGGAAGTGCTCGACATATTGAGCCGCTTCACCGTTGCGACACGGCTTGCAGAGCACGACAACTCGCCGCTTTATACCAAGATGCGCGTCTATGACGGCGAGAACCTGAAAGAGATCGACCCCAAGGCCAAATCCGTCCAGGAATACCGCGACGCTGCCGGAGTCGACGAGGGCATGACCGGCGTTTCCACGCGGTTCGCCTTCAAGATTCTGTCACAGACCTTCAATTACGACACCAAGGAAGTGGCGGCCGATCCTGTGCACCTGATGTATGTGTTGGAGCAGGCGATCAAGCGCGAGCAGTTTCCGAAGGAGACGGAAGTCGCCTATCTTGATTTCGTGAAGTCCGAGTTGGCCGCCCGCTATGCCGAATTCATCGGTCACGAGATTCAGAAAGCCTATCTGGAATCCTATAGCGAGTATGGTCAAAATCTGTTCGACCGCTATATCGCCTATGCCGACGCCTGGATCGAGGACCAGGATTACAAGGACCCCGATACCGGGCAGATCCTCAACCGCGAGATTCTCGACAACGAACTGTCGCAGATCGAGAAGCCGGCGGGCATCGCCAATCCGAAGGATTTCCGCAACGAGGTGGTGAAGTTCTCGTTGCGCGCGCGCGCCCGCAACAATGGCCGTAACCCCTCCTGGACGAGCTACGAGAAATTGCGCGAGGTGATTGAAAAACGCATGTTCGGCCAGGTGGAGGATCTTCTGCCTGTCATCAGCTTCGGCTCTAAGCAGGACACCGTCACTGAAAAGCGTCATACCGAGTTCGTGCAGCGTATGATCGAGCGCGGCTATACCGAGCGCCAGGTCCGCCGACTGGTGGATTGGTACATGCGTGTGAACAAGGCTGGCTGAGGCTGTTGGGGATATCCATGCCGATCTTCATCGATCGCCGGCTGAACCCGAAGGACAAGAGCCTTGGCAATCGCCAGCGCTTCCTGCGCCGCGCACGCGGGGAATTGAAGCGCAGTATCCGCGAACACTTCCGCGCCGGCAAGATCGCCGACATCGACAGCGGACAGAATGTCTCCGTGCCCGCTGGCGGGACCGATGAGCCTCGTTTCGAGGAGGCCGGTGACAGCGGCCGCCGGCAGCATGTGCTACCTGGCAACCGTGAGTTCGTGACAGGCGACCGCGTTCTCAAACCCGGTCAGGGCGATGGCGCCGGCTCAAAGCCTTCGCGTGAAGACTCGGAGGACGATTTCCGCTTCATGCTGTCGCGCGAGGAAGTGCTTGAACTGTTCTTCGAGGATTTGGAACTGCCCGACATGGTCAAGCTCAACCTCAAGGAAGTGCTGGCGTTCAGGCCACGCCGCGCCGGCTTTGCCGCCACTGGCGCGCCGACCAATATCAATGTCGGCCGCACGATGCGCAACAGTCTTGGACGCCGCCTCGCGCTGAAGCGCCCCAAGAACAGCGAATTGGAAGCGGTCCGCCAGGAACTGGAAGAGTTGGAAGCAGGCTGTCAAAACGACGCGGCGAGCGCAAGGATTGCGCTGTTGCTTGCAGAACTGGAACTGCTGGAGCGGAGGCGACGGGTGATAGCCTATGTCGATCCGGTGGACATTCGCTTCAACCGTTTCGAGGCGCAGCCGGTGCTCAACGCCAACGCGGTCATGTTCTGCCTCATGGACGTATCAGGCTCGATGGGTGAGCGTGAGAAAGACCTCGCCAAGCGCTTTTTTGTGCTGCTGCACCTGTTCCTGAAGCGCCGTTACGACCGCACCGAGATCGTTTTCATCCGCCATACCCACGAGGCACAGGAGGTGGATGAGGAAACTTTCTTCTATAGCACACAGAGCGGCGGCACCGTCGTCTCAACGGCACTGGAGGAGATGCGCAACGTTATCGATGCGCGCTATCCCCCCAGCGACTGGAATATCTATGCAGCGCAGGCCTCTGACGGTGACAATTTCGTTTCCGATTCCCAGCACTGCATCACGCTTCTGGAAGAAACCATCATGCCGCGTTGCCAGTATTTTGCCTATGTCGAGATCATCGATGAACGCGAGAGCCATATTTTCGGTGCGACGCCGAACGGCACCGCCTTGTGGCACGCCTACAGCGCCGTCAAGGACAACTGGCCGAACTTCCAGATGACCCGCATTGCCAAGGCTGCCGACATTTATCCGGTCTTCCGTCAACTCTTTACCAGGCAGCCCGCGGCAGGCCGAAAAGGCAGGTGAGTCTATGGCAGCCCTTTTGAGCAAAAGTGGCGCCGACTTACTCTTTTCGGGCTCAGACTGGGATTTCGCGACGCTCGCGCGCGCGCATGACGCGATCGAGCAGGTAGCACGGGAGGATTTGCGTCTTGATGTCTATCCTTCGCAGTTGGAGATCATCACGTCCGAGCAGATGCTGGACGCCTACGCCTCCATTGGCCTGCCGCTGATGTACCGGCACTGGTCGTTCGGCAAGCATTTCCTCTATCAGGAGCTACTTTACCGCAAAGGGGGCCGCGGCCTTGCCTACGAATTGGTTATCAATTCCGATCCCTGCATCGTCTATCTCATGGAAGAAAACACCATGGCCTTGCAGGCTCTGGTGACAGCGCACGCCGCCTTCGGTCACAACCATTTTTTCAAGAACAATCATTTGTTTCGGCAGTGGACCGACGCCGGCGCGATCTTGAGCTATATGGATTTCGCCAAGCGCTATATTGCGGATTGCGAGGAACGCCACGGCACGGACGCGGTGGAAGCCGTGCTTGACTCGGCGCATGCGCTGATGGACCAAGGCGTCTTCCGCTATCGTCATCCACCTAAACTATCGTCGGAAAGGCAGCGCGAAGGGATTCGCGAGCGTCTGGATTACGAGGCGCGCATCTATGATGATCTGTGGCGGACGCTGCCGTCTGCCAAAGCAAGCGAACAACTCGACGAAACCGAGGAAAAGGCGGCCGACCGTAAGCGCGCGCTCAATCTGCCCCAGGAGAATATCCTTTATTTCCTGGAAAAGAACAGCCTGGTGCTGGAGCCGTGGCAGCGCGAGGTTCTCAGGATCGTGCGCATCATCGCACAATATTTTTATCCTCAGCGGCAGACCCAGGTGATGAACGAGGGCTGCGCCACATTCGTGCATTATACCATCATGAACACCCTGTTCGACCGTCATCGCATCAACGAAAGCGCCATGTTGGAGATCCTGCACAACCATTCCAACGTCGTCTTCCAGCCAGCCTTCGACGACCCGCGCTATTCCGGCATCAACCCCTATACACTGGGCTTCGACATGATGCAGGACATCAAGCGCATCGCAACGGCCCCAACAGCGGAAGATCGTGACTGGTTTCCTGACATTGCCGGCAATGGTGACTGGCGAGCCACCTTGCTCGACGCTTGGGCCAACCACCGCGACGAATCCTTTATTCGGCAATATCTGAGCCCCGCCCTCATGCGCAAATGGCGCTTCTTCGTTCTCAACGACACGGCTGGAGAAGCGCATTACGAAGTCGGACCGATCCATAACGAGCGAGGCTATGAGAAAGTGCGCACCGCCCTCGCCAACAGCTACGACATCGGCGAGACCCGCCCCAACATCCAAGTGACGGACGTGGATCTTCTCGGCGACCGGCGTCTGCGCCTCCAGCACAAGGTCAAGGACGGCATCCTGCTGGATGAGAAGAGCCGGGATGCAACGCTACGCCATATCTGCAAGCTTTGGGGTTACGAGGTGAGTTTGGCAGGCATTGACATGCAGACCGGTGCCTCGATCTACGAGCGATCGAGTGCCGAAATCGTCCAATGAACCTCCTGCGCTCTTCCCAATCGTATTGAAGGATTCGTTGCTCCCAGCCAGATGTGTGAAAGCTGCTTATGCGCTGATTGGCGGTCTGCGATCCCGCCACGGCATGGCCTGTTCCAGCTGCGTTGATGCTGCCAGCACGGTGGCTTCGTCGCCATAACGGCCGACAAGCTGCACGCCCATGGGAATGCCTTCCGCGCTCCATCCGACCGGCAGGGAGATGGCGGGCAGGCCCGACAGGTTGAACGGGAACATGAACACGGAATCGGCCCACTTCGCATTATAGGCGTCGAGATCGGTCATCGTCATGTCGTAATAGCCCAATGGCCGTGGAAGCTGCGTCAGCGTCGGGGTGACGAAGATGTCATAGGGCTGAAGGTCGGCGGCGACGGCGTGGCTGAGCTGGCGCAACTGGCCGATATCGTTGGCGTGCTGGACGCCGCTGATCGACCGGCCGCGCTGGATGATCGCCCAGGTGACCGGCTCGACATCGTCGGGCGTCACCGGACGACCGATGACCGTCTCCATGTAATCGAAAAGAGCCGCCGTCTCGACCGGCGTCATATGGGTGTAGAGCTTCCAGGCGGCGGTGCCGTCCATGGCCATGTCATGTTCTTCGACCGTGTGGCCCATGCCCTCGAGCGTCTTGACCGTGGCAAGCACGGTGGCCTTGACCTGCGGGTCGATTGCCGTGCCGTTCGGCGGCGTGACGGTGAAGCCGACACGCAGTTTCTTCGGTGCCTGTGCCGCGAGATTGAGCCAGCTTACATCGGGAGTGGGCGGCGTATAGGGATCGCCGGGCACGGAGCCGGCCAAGGCGTCGAGATAGGCGGCCGTATCGCGCACCGTGCGCGTGGCGCACAGGAAGTAGGCGCCGCCATACCAGTAGTCGCCGAATGGCGCCAGGGTGACGCGCCCGCGCGACGGCTTGAGGCCGACGACGCCGCAGCAGGAAGCGGGTACGCGGATGGAGCCGGCGCCATCGCTGGCTTCGCCGATCGGCACCATGCGCGCCGCAACCGCCGCAGCCGAGCCGCCGCTGGAACCGCCGGGGGTGATGCCCGCTTTCCAGGGGTTGTGCGTCGTGCCGTAGAGTTTCGGTTCCGTGGTGATCGACCAGCCGTTCTCCGGCGCGTTCGACTTGCCGACGAGAAGCATGCCGGCGGCCTTGATACGGCGCGTCGCCTCGGAATCCGCTGTAGCGACCTGGTCCTTGAGGAAGGCGGATGAATTGGTGAGCGGCGCGCCTTCCCACATCGAGGCCAGTTCCTTGAGCAGGAACGGCACGCCGGCGAAGGGCGCGTTGCGATCGACGGTGGGAGCCGCCTTGCGCCCCATGTCGTAAAGCTTGTGGATGACGGCGTTGAGCTGCGGGTTCAGCCGTTCGATCAGCGTCACCGCCGCTTCGACGGTCTCGACCGGCGAGACCTCGCCTTTCCTCACCAATGCGGCGAGGCCAAGCGCGTCGCTGTCGGCATAGGTCTTCAACAGGCTTTCGGTGACGGCCATTTTTCTCTCCTCAACTGAGTTCGATGACCCGGCCTTCCTTGATGCTCTGCTCGGCGGCGAGCACGATGCGCAGGCTGTCCACCGCCGCGGCCATGGAATCCGTAAGGTCGAGGTCTTCGCGGATGGCGCGCAGGAAGAACGCCTGCTCGCGGTCGCACAATTCCTGATGGCCAGGCTCGTCCTGCATGGAGATAAGCTCGTCCGGCCTGGAAAAATTCTTGTCGGCATCCACCTCCGCGTAATGCACCTTGATCGCGTCGGTCTTGGTGTGGCGGTCGATGTCGGCTGAATCAGAAACCTCCTCGGCATCCTTGGCCGCACTTTCTGTCTGCCCGGCGACAATGGAGACGGCGCCTTTCGGTCCTACCACGTCTTTGACGAAATAGGCGGTCTCGCTCATCATCGGCCCCCAACCGGCCTCGTACCATCCGACGGAGCCATCATCGAAGGTAACGTGCAGATGGCCGTAATTCTGCTTTGCGGCATCCGCCCACAGCTTTGCGCCGATGCCGTGCACCCGCACCGGCTTCGCCCCGGTCAACTGGCACATCACGTCCACATAATGCACGCCGCAATCGACGATGGGGATCAGCGAATCGATCAGGTTCTTGTGCCATCCCCAGGCGGATCCGCTCGACTGCTGGTTGAGGTTGAGGCGCATGACCAGCGGCTTGCCGAGCGTCTTACCGACCTCGATGAATTTCATCCAGGAAGGGTGCACGCGCAATATGTAGCCCAGAACCAGCTTGCGGTTCTTCGCTTTGGCGGCGGCCACCACGGCCTCGGCGTCTTCGATGGTGGTGGCGATGGGCTTTTCCATGAAGACATGGCAATTGGCTTCAAAAGCCTTCAGCGCATATTCGGCGTGGCTGTTTGGCCATGAATTGATCGAGACGGCATCGGGCTTCGCGTCCTTCAGCGCGGTGTCGAAATCCTCATAAAGCGGATAGGCGGCCAGTTCGGCGGGAAGCGTCTTCGACTTGATCGAACGGCTCATGATGCCGACGATCTCGAAGCCCGGATTGCGATGATAGGCACTGGCGTGCGAGACGCCCATATTGCCAAGGCCAACGACCAGAACTTTCACCGTGTCGGACATGCTTTGCTCCCGTACATATTGCGTCGAATTAATGTGCGGGCGGGCGCGAATGGCAGCCGCCCGCATTGTCATTTCAGGCCGTCGCACTCCGCTCTAAACTGCATTGTCGAACAGATGAGCCTTGATGTTTTCGACATCGAGAGCGGCGAAGCCGTCCGTCAATTTCACCGCATCGGCATCGGCCTTGACCTTGGCGTGATCGAAATCGTTGGCCGTCTCGATCATCTCGTTCGTGCAGACATCCTCGGCCTTTACCGGGTTGGTGACCTGGCCGATCTTGTGGATCTCGTCGAAGAAGGCCTGCCAGCTTTCCATGTCGTGCCAGCCCCAGCCGCCGCGCTTTTCCATGTCGCCACGGAAGACGTTGATCTGTTGCAGGATCGAGGTGGTGCCCAACTCAGGTCCGAGATTGGAGGCCAGCGTCGGGAACTGCTCGAACACGGCTTCCACCGCCGCGCGCGGGTTCTGATAACCGAATTCCAGACCCATCGCCCAGGCGCGCAGGTATTTCTCCAGGAATGCCTTCTTGTCGGGGTCTTCCAGATCGGCCGTGCGGACCACGAATGTGTTGGCCGGCAGCTTGGAGTGCTGTGCGCCCAGCCAGTACTCGAAGTCGAGTTTCTTGGCGATCCATTCGGCGCGCAGGCCTTCCCACGAAAGAGCGGCATCACCCTGGCCGCCGGCAAGCGCCGTGCCCCATGTCGGCCAGCCCGCCTCGACATATTTCACTTTCTTGACGTCCACGCCCTGCGCCGCCAGCAGCGGGTCGACGATGGCCTGCCATGCGGCCGAGCCGAGAAGGATGGTCTTGCCTTCCAGCGTCTTGAGATCGTTCGTGCCTTCGCCCTTGCGGAAGGCGATGGAGAAGGTGTCGCGCGCGCCCATATGGAACACGGACTTCAGCTTCATGCCGTTTTCGATGGCGAAGGAGAACACGCCCGGCGACGGGAAGCCCATATCGGCCTGGCCGACATCGACGAACTTGACCGTGGCAGTGCCATCGGACGGGCCGGGCTGCATATCTGTGGCGAGGCCGTCGAAATAGCCGGCTTTCTTGGCGGCCCAATAGGGGAAATCGTCCAGAACCTCAAGCGTGCCGCGCGGTGAAATCCAGGTGAATTTCTCATAAGGTGCCGCTTGCGCGCGGCGCAGGCCGCCGCCCAGTGCCGTTGCGGTGACAAGCCCGCTCGCTGCGACCTGCAGGAAGTAGCGGCGGCTCATGCCGGTTGAAATCAGGCTGTCTTTCATTGTTGTTTCCTCCCGAATTGACGTTGAAACCCTACTTGTCTTGTCCGCGGCAGGGGTGGCTGCCTATGCCTCCCAGCTCGCCCATTTCTTCCCGATCAGGAAGAACAGCACGTAGATCAATATGCCGAGGATCGACAGGATCAGCACCACGGCGAAGAACTGCGGCATCTGGATCATCGACGAATAGGTGGTGAGCCGGTTGCCGAGGCCGAAGCCACCGCCGACCATCTCGGCGCCGACGGCGGTCAGCAGGCCGAAAATGGCACCGATCATCAGGCCCACCAGGATCATCGGCAGCGCCATCGGTGCCCTGATCTTCCAGAATATCTGCAAGGTGGATGCGCCGTAGGAACGCGCCAGCGCGATCTTGGCGCTGTCGACGCGGCGAAACCCGGTGGCCGCGTTAATCATCACCATCGGCCCCGCGGCCAGCGCCACGGCGATGATGCGCGGCTCATAGCCAAAGCCGAAGCGCAGGATGAGCAAAGGCACCAGTGCCAGCATGGGCGTCGTCACCAGAAGCAGGATGTAAGGCGCGATGATCTTCTCGGCGAAGGGGAACTGCGTGATGACGGCGGCGAGCACCAGCCCGATGCTGGCGCCGATTGCGAAGCCGCCCAGAAGCTCCACCAGCGTATAGCCGAGATGCGGCGCGATCAGTGGAAATTCGGTGAACAGCGCCATGGCGATCGCACTCGGTCGCGGCATGATATATTCCGGCACCTGGAAACTGCGCAGCGCCAGTTCGATGCCGCCGATAATCACCACAGCCACCAGCGCGATGGCCAGCACCTCCATCCCCGAACGCATGCCCGAACTACCGGAAAATGCAGAAAGATTGGTCAGGCTGACATCACCGCCCTCGGCGGATTTGGCCTTGGAAAATTCGGGTATGGCGTCGCTCACGGCTCGGTCCCCTCAATTCACGGGCGCGGCAGTTTTGACGACGGCAGGCTGCGAACTTGCACGGCCGCCGATAATGTCCATCTTGATCGCATTTTGCAGATCGAACACCTCGCGGGTCGCCATGATCTCCAGCGAACGCGGGCGCGGGAACGGCACGTCATATTCCTTCGCGACGCGGCCGGGGCGCGCGCTCATCACCACCACCCGGTCGGAAAGGAAGATCGCTTCTTCGATGGAATGGGTGATGAAGACGATGGTGGTGGGGGTATCCAGCCAGATTTCCTCTACCAGCCGGTTCATTTCCTCACGCGTGAAGCTGTCCAGCGCGCCGAACGGTTCGTCCATCAAAAGCACCGACGGTTTCAGCGAAAGCGCGCGCACGATGGCCGCGCGCTGCTGCATGCCGCCGGACAATTCGCGCGGAAACTTGGCATTGAAACCTTCAAGCCCGACGCGCTGCAGCAGATGGTCGATCCACATCTTGTCCGGCTTTTCTCCCTTGATCTCGAAGGGGAAATTGATGTTGGCGGCCAGATTGCGCCAAGGCAGGAGATTGGCCTCCTGAAAGACAATGCCGATCTCGGGCCGCGCGCCGGCAACCGGCTTGCCATCCAGCAGGATTTCGCCGCCGGTCAACTTATGCAGGCCCGACATCGACCATAAAAGCGTGGTCTTGCCGCAGCCGGAAGGGCCGACAATGGAGACGATCTCATTGGCCTTGACGTCAAGCGAACACCGGTCCAGCGCCAGAAAATCACCCGACGCGGTGGAGTAGGCCTTGGTTGCCGCGCGCACGGCGAGCTTCGGGGTTGAGGCGTGGCCCGCGGTCATAGTTCCCTCTAAGATTGGATTGTGACCTTGCCAGATCATCTTTGGTGCGAGTTTGTAACTATCCTACTTAGCTGTCAAGCGTCACAGATGACGCAGTGACGACTCCAGTGTGATTTACCACGAATTGTGTTGAATTCGCATGCTTTTCCGAGCTTGAAATGTATGTAGGTTTCCTACATACTCGATTGAGGGTGAACGAAAAACTGCCTTGCCTGCACGCACAGTGCGGTAAGAAGCGGTCTTGGAAAGGGATGAGGCACCCAATGAACCAGACCGAGGCAGACCAGCCTGTCGCTGACGGGCCTGACGCGGACAAGCACATGACCGCTCCGAGCAAGGCCGAGATGCGCGAACGCGCGCGGCGCATCCCCGACATCATCTCGCTTGTGAAGGATTCCTATGTCGATCTGCGGCCGGCCGAGCGGCGCGTTGCGGACGTGGTGCTTCAGGACGTGCGCTTCGCGGTCGATGCGTCCAATGCCGCGCTTGCCCAGCGCGCGGAGGTCAGCGAGCCGACGGTGACGCGTTTCTGCCGTGCCATCGGGTGCAAGGGGGTGCGCGATTTCAAGCTTAAGCTGGCGCAGAGCCTGGTTGTCGGCACGCTCTACCTTGCCAGCGAGCCGCCTGAGGGTAACGACAATGGCATGCCGTTCTGGAACGCTGTTTTTGGCGAGGCGCGGCGGGCGCTGGAGGAAGCCGAGCGGCAACTGGACCCGGTGCAGTTGCAAAAGGCGGCTGAACTGATTGCCAAGGCACGGCAGGTGGCCGTGTTTGGGCTCGGCGCAAGTGCTGCCGCGCTCGCCCAGGAAATCCAGCACCGCCTGTTTCGCTATGGCATCGTCGTCGGCGCCCATTGCGACCCCTATGTGATGCGCATGACGGCTTCGACGCTGAAGCCGGGCGATCTGGTCATCGCAATCTCGGCGACCGGGCGCACGCGCGAGGTGGTCGAGGCGGTGGAAATCGCCAAGCACTATCGGGCAAATGCGGTGTGCGTGACCGCGCCGGACACGGACCTTGCCCGTATCTGCGACGTCGGCCTGACGGTGGCGGTGCCCGAATATCCCGACACGTTGAAGCCGACGGCTTCGCGCTTCGCCTTTCTGGTCGCGATCGACCTGATGGCGGTGGCCGCAGGCTATGCCATCGGTGCGACGGCGCGCGAGACGCTGCGGCGCATCAAATACAACGCCCAGATCCATCGTGTGGGCAAGGAAATGGAACCGCTGGGCGATTAGAGCGTCCTTTGTGCGTTCGATTGAACGCACAGGACGCTCTAAAACTATGATGGAGCATCGGAATGATCCGAAAACCGGTAACCACTTTTCGGTCCGATGCTCTAAGCGCCATGCGTTCGATTGAACGCGCAAAGAACGCTCTGACACTTTGATGGAGCATTGGAATAACCCGAAAACCGGTAACCGCTTTTCGATCCAATGCTCTAAGCGCCGACAAGGAGAGGAATTCAATGCTCGATATCGCACCCACCAAGCAGGCAACAACCTGGCTCGGCGCGTTTGCCCGCGCGCTGGAGGCGCGCGACATAGACGCGGCCATGCAATTGTTCCTCGATGACTGCTACTGGCGCGATCTCCTGGCCTTTAGCTGGAACATCAAGACCGTGGCCGGGCGCGATGCCGTTTCCGACATGCTTGGCGCTACGATTGAGGCAGCACAGGCTTGTGCTTTTCATCTTTCAGGTGAGGCGACGGTCGAGGATGGAACCGTCGAGGCGTGGTTTACTTTCGAGACCGCCGCCGGGCACGGCAAGGGCTGCCTGCGCCTGCGCAACGGCAAATGCCGCACGCTGTTTACGGCGACTGACGAACTCAAGGGGTTCGAGGAAAAGAAGGGGCCGCAGCGCCCGCTCGGCGTGAAGCACAGGGCTGATCCGAACCGCGAGACCTGGTCGGAAAAGCGCCGGCGCGAAGAACGCGAACTGGGCACCCTGACGCAGCCCTATTGTGTCGTCATTGGCGGCGGGCAGGGCGGCATGATGCTCGGTGCGCGGCTGCGCCAGCTCGGCGTGCCGACCGTGATTTTGGAAAAGAACGCGCGGCCAGGCGATTCCTGGCGCAACCGCTATCGTTCGCTCGTGCTGCATGACCCGGTCTGGTACGACCACCTGCCTTATATCCCTTTCCCCGACAATTGGCCGGTGTTCACGCCCAAGGACCAGATGGGCGACTGGCTGGAAATGTATGCAAAGGTGATGGAACTGCACTACTGGACTTCCAGTAGTTGCACCGGCGCCACTTACGATGCCGCGAGCAAGACCTGGACGGTCGAGGTCGATCGCGATGGCGAACGGGTGGTGCTGAAACCGAAGCAACTGGTCTTCGCCACCGGCGCTTACGGCCCGCCGCGCATGATCGACCTGCCGGGCTCGGAAGCCTTTCAGGGCGAAATCCTGCACTCCAGCCAGTATGCCGACGGCTCGCGCTTTCGCGGCAAGGCCTGTGCCGTGATCGGCGCGGCCAGTTCCGGGCACGACGTCAGCGTGGACCTTTGGGAAAGCGGCGCCAAGGTGACCATGATCCAGCGTTCGCCGACCACGGTGGCGAAGTCGGCCACCCTGATGGCTCTCGCCTTCGACACCTATTCGGAGGATGCGCTGGCGCGCGGCATCACCACCGACAATGCCGACTGGATGGCGGCCTCGACGCCGTTCGCCCTGATGCCGGAGACGCAGAAACCGCTCTACGACAAGATCCGCGCCCGCGATGCCGAGTTCTACGAGCGGCTTGCCGGTTCCGGTTTCGCCATAGATTTCGGCGAAGACGAGACCGGCCTGATGATGAAGGCGGTGCGCACCGGCTCCGGCTATTATATCGATGTCGGCGCCTCCGACCTGATCATCGACGGTGAAATCGGCGTGGTGGGCGGCACCGGCATCAAGGCGCTGACGCCGACCGGCATTCTGTTCGAGGACGGGCGCGAACTCGCCGCCGACGTCATCATCGCCTGCACCGGCTACCAGTCGATGCACGAGACGGTTGCGCAACTCGTCTCGCGCGAGGCGGCGGACAGGATCGGCCCATGCTGGGGCCTCGGGTCAGGCGTGAAGGGCGACCCCGGCCCGTGGAAGGGCGATCCGCGCAATATGTGGAAGCCGACCGCCCATGAGGCGCTGTGGTTTCATGGCGGAAACCTGGCGCTGTCGCGCTTCTATTCCAAGTTTGTCGCCATGCAGATCAAGGCGCGCATGGAAGGAATTCCGACATCGGTCTACGGTGAGCCGGGATAGAGCATTTCCAGCAAAAGTGGGAGCGGTTTTGTGTCCGGAAATGCGATCAAAACAAATAGGTAGAGCCGCGCTGCCGATTCAGCGAAGAGGCCAGAGCTGCTCTGGAAGCCTGCTCAGCCGGCGGGCTTGCGCAGCGTGCTGAAATAGCGCGCTGCCACGTCCACATGGGTGCAGTGGCGCGAGGGCGCATAGCTTTCGGTTTCATCCGGCTCGTCGAGCGCAGTGTTGGGCCACCATGCGCCGCCGGCTACAATACCGGTCGATACCAGCCGGCTTTCGGCGATCAGTTCCGTGGCGCGGGAATCGAAGAAGGTGTAGCGGCCCGCCCGTTCCTTCAAGATGGCGATATCCGCCGGCCCGCCCACCGTCAGGCGGCCGAGCTCGTTGCGGCCGATCGCGTCCGCCGGGTTTTGCGTGGCGGCGCGCAGGACATCGGCCAGCGGCATGCCCAGCGCCAGCAGTTTCGACATGCACACCAGCATGTCGAAGGCCGGCCCATCGACGCAGTAGAGATGCACGTCGGAACTGATGACGTCGGGCGCCAGTCCCTCCTTGAGCATGATGCGCGCAACATCGAAATCAAACGATCCCATGCCATGACCGATGTCGAATATCACCCCACGCTCACGCGCCAGACGCATGTCCGGTCGCACCGCGCCTGAAGCAAAAACCGGTGCGTTTGGGAACGGCCGGAAGCAGTGCGTCAGAATATCGCCTTTGCGCAGGCGCGGCAGGACTTCCGAACGACCGGGCGGCGGCTCGTCTATATGTGCCATTAAGGGCAAGCCGACAGCATCGGCCGCCTCCAGCGCGATATCGACTGGCGCAATACCGCTGGTGCCACCGGCGATGCGGCCGGAGCGCACCTTCACACCGACCACGACATCATCATGTTCGCGCACCGCCGCCATAACCTCGCGCGGATCGCACAAATTGAGATCGGCGCACTCGCCGACCATGACGGTACGCGAAAAACCGAAAATGCCGGCGAATGAAATGTTCACAAAGGCCAGGATGCGGACCTTCGAGCGCTCCATGACATGGCGGCGGAACCCCAGGAAATTGCCGGCACCAGCGCTGCCCGCATCGATGAAGGTGGTCGTGCCACTCTTGGCGGCAAGACGATCGGCATCGACGCCGAGCGAGGTGCCACCCCAATAGACATGACTGTGCAGATCGACGAGGCCGGGTGTCACAAGGCAATCGGTAGCATCAATGATCTGCGCCGCATTGGCGGCTTCGATCGTGGGCGCTATAGCAACGATCTTGTCGGCGCTGATCGCTATGTCGTGCGGGGCATCAAGGCCGGAAGCAGGGTCGACAACGCGCCCATTCTTTACGAGCAGATCAAAGCGCATGATTTTGTCCCCAGTCAAACGCGGCTTGGTTTCGTTTCGGATCATACCCCCGCAGCGTCCAAACCCCTACGATCGCCGCCCGGAATGGGCGGGCACCATGAAGGATCACAACTGTCGTGCAAGCCGTGTTGGAAAGCAACATAAACTTTGGGATCGATGTTGCTTTGTTACAAGATTGCCGCCATCCTGTATCGGCCTTAATCGCGCCAACGGGCTGCCCTGATGGTTTCAGGTCATTGCGGAGGAAATTGCCATGATGGATTTCAAAGGGCGCACTGTGGTTGTCACAGGGGCTGCCGGCGGTGTTGGCAGCGCCTTGGTGGATGTCCTCTCGGCTTCCGGGGCAAGGATTGTCGCCTGCGACCGCGAAGGCACCGATCTTTCACGCAAGGAGATCGCGCAAGCCCATCATTTCGACCTGCTGGACGATGACGCTATTGCCGAATTTGCCGGGGAGGTTACCGGCGAGGTTGCGCCGGCCGCCCTTATCTCCAATGCCGGCTGGACGCGGGCCGAAACCCTGTCTTCTGTGTCCACGGCGGCGCTCGACATGGAGATGTCAACGGCGGAGCAAAATCAGGCCATTGGGCGGCGCAAAAGTAGGCCACTTCGCGCCGCAAGTGGGGAACGTCGGGAGGGCGTAGCCCGACCAGAGTTTCCCGCTTGCGGCGTCGGCGATTTTTGTGAGGGTTTCAGCCAGCCTTTCGGGCGCGGCTTTGAGCGAGACGGTAGCTATCGCCGTTCATCTCGAGAATGTTGACGTGGTGGGTGATGCGGTCGAGCAGAGCGCCGGTCAGGCGTTCCGACCCCAGCGTTTCCGTCCATTCGTCAAAAGGAAGATTGCTGGTGATCAGGGTCGCACCGCGCTCGTAGCGTTGCGAGATCAGCTCGAACAGCAATTCTGCCCCGGTCTTGGAGAGCGGCACGAAGCCGAGCTCATCGATGATGAGGAGCTTGTAGCCAGCCGTCTGCTTCTGGAAGCGTAGCAGACGCCGTTCGTCGCGGGCCTCCATCATCTCGCTGACCAGGGCGGCAGCGGTAATGAAGCCGACGGGAAGGCCCTTCTGACACGCCGCCAGGCCGAGGCCGAGCGCGACATGGGTCTTGCCCGTGCCGCTGGGACCGAGCGCGATGACGTTCTCGCGGCGCTCGATCCAT
>NZ_MDET01000021.1 GCF_002075885.1 Manganibacter manganicus | reverse complement strand
GTATCGCCTGTGATGCGTTCGATTGTTTTGTTCAATTGTTGGCTCCCTGATGTGGCGTGGTGCCTTGATGGCGCGTGAAGGGCCGAAAATCGAGGGGCAACGCCCAGAAAACTGGGTGCCAAAGCAGGAAAGGCGCCGATTGGCGCCTTTCGCTATTGTTGGGTCTATTGTTGCAATCCGATTGTTGGGATTTGACCCATCGCCGGATCTGCAGAACCTTTGCCGCTCAGCTCAGGCCTTCGATCTGGCCGTCGGCGTTGAGGCGGATGTTTTCCGACGACGGCTTCGAGGGCAGGCCCGGCATGGTCATGATCTCGCCGCAGATCGCCACCACGAAGCCGGCACCCGCCGAAAGCCGCACCTCGCGCACCGGCACCACATGGCCGGTCGGCGCGCCGCGCAGGTTCGGGTCGGTCGAGAACGAATATTGCGTCTTGGCCATGCAGATCGGCAGATTGCCGTAACCCTGCTTTTCCCACTGGTGCAACTGGTCGCGCACGCTCTTGTCGGCAATCGCGCCTTCGCCGCGATAGACGCGCTTGACGATGGTGTCGATCTTGTCGAACAGGCCCAGATCGTCCGGATAAAGCGGCGAAAACTGCGAAGCACCCGACTCGGCAAGCTGCACAACCTTCTTGGCCAGATCTTCGGCGCCCGCCGAGCCATTGGCCCAGTGCCTGCACACGATCGCGTCGGCATTGAGCGTCTTGACGTAATCCTGCAGCGCCTTGATCTCGGCATCGGTGTCGGAATGGAAGTGGTTGATCGCCACCACCACGGGCACGCCGAACTCGTGCACGTTCTCGATATGGCGGCCAAGGTTCGGGCAGCCCTTCTTCACCGCCTCGACATTCTCCGCACCCAGATCGTCCTTCTTGACCCCGCCATTCATCTTCATGGCGCGAACCGTCGCCACGATGACCGCCGCCGCCGGCTTCAGCCCCGCCTTGCGGCACTTGATGTCAAAAAACTTCTCCGCACCCAGGTCGGCGCCGAAGCCGGCCTCCGTCACCACATATTCGCCAAGCTTCAGCGCCGTGGTCGTGGCCATCACCGAGTTGCAGCCATGGGCGATATTGGCGAACGGGCCGCCATGCACGAAGGCCGGGTTGTTCTCCAGCGTCTGCACAAGGTTCGGCTGAAGCGCGTCCTTGAGCAGAACCGCCATCGCGCCCGGCGCCTTGAGGTCACGCGCGAACACCGGCGTCTTGTCGCGCCGATAGGCCACGATGATGTCGCCGAGCCGCTTTTCCAGATCCTTCAAATCGCGCGACAGGCACAGGATCGCCATCACTTCGGAGGCAACCGTGATGTCGAAGCCGGCCTCGCGCGGATAGCCGTTGGCCACCCCGCCCAGCGAGCACACGATCTGGCGCAGCGCCCGGTCGTTCATGTCCATCACCCGCCGCCACGTCACCCGGCGCGTGTCGATGCCAAGCTCGTTGCCCCAATAGATGTGGTTGTCGAGCAGCGCCGAAAGCAGGTTGTGGGCCGAGGTGATGGCGTGGAAGTCGCCGGTGAAGTGCAAATTCATGTCGTCCATTGGCACGACCTGGGCATAGCCGCCGCCGGCCGCACCGCCCTTCATGCCGAAGTTCGGCCCGAGCGAGGCCTCGCGAATGCAGATCACGGCCTTCTTGCCGATCCGGTTCAGCCCGTCGCCAAGCCCAACCGTCGTCGTCGTCTTGCCCTCGCCCGCAGGCGTCGGGTTGATCGCCGTCACAAGGATCAGCTTGCCATCCGGCTTGCCCTGCACCGATCTGATGAAATCAGCCGAAACCTTCGCCTTGTCGTGTCCGTAAGGCAGCAAATGCTCGTCCGATATCCCGATCTTCGCCCCAATCTCCTGGATCGGCTTCTTCTTCGCTGCGCGCGCTATCTCGATGTCGCTCTTGAATTCCGCCATGACTGTCTTCCCTAGCAGTGTTTCGATTGAATGAGGATCGGCGTGGTATCGGTGCCCGGCGGCGCTGCCGGGCCAGCAGGTGTTAAAGGCGCGGCGGCTTCCGGTCGGCCGCGCGATATGCGGAGGTCATCGTGTTCGCCATCAAAAGCGCGATGGTCATCGGCCCGACGCCGCCAGGCACCGGCGTGATCGCTCCGGCGCGCTCCGAGGCGCCCGCATAGTCGACGTCGCCGACCAGTTTCGACTTGCCGTCGGCGCCGGCCTCAAGCCGGTTGATGCCGACATCGATGACGGTCGCGCCAGGCTTGATCCAGTCGCCCTTGATCATTTCCGGCCGGCCGACCGCCGCCACCACGATATCGGCGGCCCGGCAGACATCGGGCAGGTTCTTGGTGCGGCTATGCGCCACCGTGACGGTGGCGTTTGCCGCGAGCAGCAGATTGGCCATCGGCTTGCCGACGATGTTGGAGCGTCCGACCACCACGGCGTTGAGACCCGAAAGGTCCCGGCCGAGCACACGCTCGATCAAAAGCATCGAGCCGGCTGGAGTACAAGGCACAAACGCCGTGTCGAGTTCGCCGGTGCCGAGCTTGCCGACATTGATGAAGTGGAAACCGTCGACATCCTTGTCAGGAGAAATGGTCTGGATGATGCGGCCGGCGTCGATATGGTCGGGCAGAGGCAACTGCACCAGGATGCCGTGAATGGCCGGGTCGGCATTCAGTTTCTCGATCAGCGCCACCAGATCGGCCTGCCTCGTCTCCGCCGGCAGCTTGTGCTCGACGGAATGGAAACCGCATTCCCTGGCCTTCTTGCCCTTCGAGGCGACATAGACCTTGCTCGCCGGATCCTCGCCGACAATGACCACCGCGATACCGGGCACGACGCCCGTGTCGGCGGTCAGCTTCTCGGCCGCGGCGCGGACCTTCGAAACGACATCAGCGGCAACAGCCTTGCCATCGATTACCGTCGTCATCCTGTGCATTTCCTCCCAGGGCATGGAATGACCGAGCCCACGGAATGCACCGCAGGACAGCAGATCCGGAAAACCATTCCGGCCGGCCATTCACTGACTTTTTCCCGGCTGACTCCATAACAAGCCGCAGCCCGATGAGTCAACCCTGATGCAAGATTCTTTCATAGAAAGAAATATGAAAAAATCCGACGATGCCTAACTATTACAATTGGTTGTCCGAAAAAAGTTGTGGCCGGCAATGCCGGCCACCTTCTTTAGTGCAAGTTTTCGTTAGAGTCTCGTCGTATTCAACTGGCAGCAACGAGGCTCTTTAGATCTGGAAGAACCAGTTGGCGATGAGCACCACCGCAACGCCGGCAACCAGCGTAAGGTATGGCAGAATTCCCGCCTTGCGCTCCTTCAGGTCCTCCTGGGTGATGCCGAGATCGTCGAGCATGTGCGTCGGGAATCGACCCTTGTCCTGAATGTAATGGCGGAAGCAGAACACCGGGATGATGAGGGCGGCGGCGATGAAGCCGGACCACAGCGCCCACGGGTTCCAAACCTTCGCGCCTGCACCCATGAACATGGCGTTGCAGAAGGACAGAGTGAAGCCAACCGCGATAAGGAAGGTCGGCGCCTTCCACGGCCGGTGGATGTGGCCGTTATCGATGCGGTGAATCCAGCCCGAGTTGAGATTCAGGAAGTTGAAGATGATGTAGCCGCAATTGGAAACGGCGAGGATGAAGAAGAAGCTTGCCGCATCCGCGCAGGCGATTGCGAGAAGCCCGAGATTGAAGATCAGGTCGGTCCACATCGCCCTGGTCGGTGCGCCGTGGTGGTTGACGTGGCTGAGGTAGCGCGGCAGCCAGCCATCGACCGAACCCTGGTAGAGGGTGCGCGAAGACCCGGCCATCGCGGTATTGATGGCCAGCATCAGCGCCAGGATCATCAGCATGATCATGATCGTGGTGACGAAGCCGGAGCCGCCGACCATCTGCGCCATGGCATGGCCGACACCCGAACCGTCGGCGATGTCGGGCGCCAGCATGCCTTCCAGCCCAAGCACGCCCTGGAACGTGAACGGCACCAGCGTGTAGAGCAGCAGGCACAGCAGGCCCGAATACAGGATCGCGCGCACGGTGTCGCGGCTCGGATTCTTGAACTCGCTGGTAAAGCAGATCGAGGTTTCGAAGGCATAGGCCGACCACGCCGCGATGAACATGCCGCCGAACACCAGGGTCCAGCCCGAAATGTTCCACTCGCCGGGTGCCGGCGCATAGGCTTCAGCCAGCGGGACGAAGGGCGTGTAATTGTCCCAGTTGATCTGGCCGGTGAGGATGGGCACCAGACCGACGATCAGCATTGGAACGATGACGATCAGGCCCATGACTTTCTGCACGCTCGCCGTGCCGAGAATGCCGCGATGCTGGATGGCGAACGTGATCAGCATCAGGATCGCGCCGATCATGAACACGGAATTGAAGGAGAACGAGACCGGACCCAGCGTGCCGCTATAGAGCGTCCAGTCGCGAATGGCCGGCGTGCCGGCGGCGGTCAGCGCCGCGATCGCATCCGCGGCGGCCTTGCCCGTATTGGCGGGATCGGCAAGCCATGCGGCCACTTGCGGCGAAGTCTCCGTGAAGGTCGGGATGGGCGCAAGCGCGTTGAGGATATAGGCGGCGGCGATCGAACAGCCGAGCGACAGCACCGGCGTCCATGCCAGCCAGTTGCACCACACCGAAAGCGGCGCGATGAACTTCGAATAACGCAGCCAGGCCGTGGCGCCGTAAACTGACGCGCCGCCGGATTTGCTGGGGAACAGGCCGGCGATCTCGGCATAGGTGCAGGCCTGGATCAGGCCGAAGCAGACCGAGACGATCCAGATCGTATAGGCCGGCACGCCGACGGTGCCTGAAATGCCGCCGATCGAGAAAAGGACGAGCGCGGGAACGCCGCTGGCGACCCAGAAGGCGCCGCGCCAGTCGATTGTGCGATGAAGCTGGGCGTCACCCGGCCCACCTTGCGCTATTGCTGCAGTGGTCATTTTTTCCTCCCGGTTATATCAAGGTCCCGCGCCTTGCAGCGCGGGACCGAATTGGCTTTGCGGGTCTTCAAAGAACGAAGAACCAATTGGAAATCAGCACGACGGCCAATCCGGCGATCAGCGTCAGATAAGGCAGCATTCCCGCTTTCCTGCGCCTGAGATCGGTCTCGTCCATGCCGAGGTCGTCGAGCATATGAGCGGGGAACCTGCCGCCGTCCTGAATGTAGTGGCGGAAGCAGAACACAGGGATGATCAGGGCCACGGCGACGAAGCCCGCCCACAGCGCCATCGGGTTCCATACCTTGGCGCCGGCGCCCATGAACACGGCGTTGACGAAGGCGAAAATGGTGCCCAGCGTCAGAATCCAGGTCGGCGCCTTCCATGGCCGATGGATGTGGCCGTTGTCGATGCGGTGAATCCAGCCCGAGTTCAGGTTCAGGAAATTGAAGACGATGTAGCCGCAATTGGCGACGGACATGATGAAGAAGAAACTGGTCGCGTCGGTCGAGGCGATGGCAAGGAGGATCAGGTTGAAGCACAGGTCCGTCCACATGGCGCGGGTGGGTGCGCCATGCTCGTTGACGTGGCTGAGATAGCGCGGCAGCCAGCCGTCGACGGAGCCCTGGTAAAGCGTGCGTGAAGAACCGGCCATCGCCGTCATGATGGCGAGGATCAGCGCCAGCAGCATCAGCATGACAAGCAGCGTCTTGATCATCACGCCGCCGCCGACCATGGCCGCCAGGGCGGCCGCGACGCCCGAACCGTCGACGATCGGCCCGGCGAGCATGCCGTTGATGCCCAACACACCCTGGAAGGTGAACGGCACCAGAATGTAGAGCACGATGCACAGCAGGCCCGAATAGAAGATCGCCTTGAACGTATCGGTGGCCGGGTTCTTGAATTCGCGCGTATAGCAGACCGCCGTCTCGAAGCCGTATGTGGACCAGGCGGCGATGAACATGCCGCCGAGCGCCAGCGTCCAGCCCGAGATATTCCACATGCCCGGCGCCGGTTCATAGGCAACGGCCAGTGGCACCAGCGGGGCGTAATTGTCCCAGTTGATCTGCCCTGTGACGATCGGCACGATGCCGACGATCAGCAGCGGGACGATGACCAGCAGACCGACGACCTTCTGTACCACGGCAGTGCCGAGAATGCCGCGATGCTGGATGGAGAAGGTGATCAACATCAGGATCGCGCCGATCCAGAAGATGGCGTTGAAGGAAAAACCGACCGGGCCGAGCGTGTGGCTGTAAAGCGTCCAGGTGCGAATGGCCGGCGTGGCGGCGGCCGTGACCGCGGCAACCGCGTCCGCCGCGCTCGTGCCGGCATGCGCCGCCAGATAGGCCACCACCTGCGGCGAGGTTTCGGAAAAGACCGGGATCGGCGCCAGGGCGTTCAGAATATAGGCGGCGGCGATGGTGCAGCCGAGCGAAAGCACCGGCGTCCAGGCAAACCAGTTGCACCATACCGAAAGCGGGGCGATGAATTTGGAATAGCGCAGCCAGGCGGTCGCGCCATAAACCGAGGCACCTCCCGACTTGTTGGGAAACAGGCCGGCGATCTCGGCATAGGTGAAGGACTGGATAAACCCCATCAGGATGGACAGTGCCCAGATCAGGAAGGCGATGTTGCCCACGGTGCCGGCAATGCCGCCGATGGAAAACAGCACGAGAGGCGGAACGCCGCTGGCGACCCAGAAGGCGCCTTTCCAGTCGATCGTGCGTTGAAGCTGGCCGCTTTGTTCGGCCGCGCCCACTTCCGTAACAGCACTCATGGTTCTGTTCCCGAATCTGGTTTATGGATTGCGTCTGGCCACGGAACTTCTCGATTTCGTGGCACGCAAGTATTTTCCGCTTAGGCGTCTTTTTTTCCTCATGGTGAAGTTTGTCTGAAACCGGCTCGCCGTCAAGCCACTTTGTCGCACAGTCCGACGAAAGATCGCCCAACGGCAGACGGACTGTGCGATCAGTTCACGCGAACGCATCCGGCCGGACGATGGACCCCTACCCGAACGGGTAGGATCGCCTCATCTGGACGCCTTGCCGGCTTGTTCTTTGGTCCGGCACGCAAATCGCTCAATTCTACTGGAATGAAAAAATCATTCATGATATGAATTTGCAGGCGGCCAAACCGCAAGCGGGCGAAAGGTGAATCCATAGAAGCAAGATGGGAGGAGCATGAACGCCGAATGGAAAGGCCAGCACCACGGGACCGCGGTTGACATGACATCGGCGGCAACCGAACAAAGGTTCAAGATCCTGATCGGCGAGCGCAACCCGCTGGTGGTCGCCGCTCTCGGCGACATGATCGGGCGTGACGGCCGTTTCGACCTTGCCGGCACTCTGCAGACCGGCGAAGCGTTCCTCCAGGCCGCCTCGGCCGCCGAACCGGGCTTCGACGTGGCGGTCCTCGGCTGGCGGCTAGCCGACATGGATGGCGGCGAGGTGCTGGCGCAATTGCAGCGGCGCGACCTCCATCCCCGTGTGGTGATCTTCTCCAATGACCACGACATCTCCATCCTGCGGCGATGCGTGCGGCTCGGCGCGCAGGGCTTCTGCTACCAGTTCGACGATCCGGCGATCCTTTTCGACACGCTTGTCGCCGTCGCGCGGGGGCGCATCTGCATCCCCTACACCGACGTTTCCAAGATCCACGACACGCCCTTGTCGAAGCTCACCATGCGCGAGCGCGAGTTGCTCGCCGTGCTGGCCGATGGCTGGACCAATCTCCAGATCGCCACGCGTACCGGTATTTCGGAGAACACCGTCAAATATCATCTGAAGAATCTGTACGACAAGCTGGACGTGCGCAACCGCGCCATGGCGGTCGCGCTCTACGCCAGCGAGAAGAGTCGCGGCTCCCATTCGGCGCAGACGGCCGATCCGCCCCATCCGTAATCCGCCCCACCCCAAATTGGCGGGGACGGCACCGCGCTTGCCGGTCGGCTATTTGGCGAACCGTATCGCGCCCGCCGGCGCGACGTCGTAGCCGGAAAGTTCCTCGGCGCGCGCGGCGAGGTCGTTCTCGGCCATGAACCGCAGCAAGGTCTGCATCGGCGGCTGGAAATAGGTGCGCTGGCGCATCAGAAGGTCGAAACTCTCCCAGACAAGCGGCACGAAATCGAGGCCATAGGCACGCGCCGCCGACCGGGTCGCGATGCCGCAATCGGCGGTGCCGGCGCGGATCACCGCGGCCAGGTCCGGCCCGCTCATGCAGGGCGGCGTGAGGTTCAGTTGCGACAGGCCGATGCCGGCCTTGGCCAGCAGCGCCTCCAAAAGCTGCTGCGCCCCCGCCCCTTTCTGCCGGGCCGCCATCTTCGCATTGCGGGCAACCACATCGGCAAGGCTAAACAGTTGCCTGGGGTTGCCCGGCGCCAGCAACAGGCCCTGCTCACGCCGCGCGAAGGCCACCAGCACGACATCGTGCAGCAGCGGCATGGCGCGCACAATCTCCACATTGGGCGGCTCGCCCTCTTCCTCATGGCTGGAATGAAAATGGATGGCGGCCGCACACACTTCGCCGCGCACCAGCCGGTTAAGACCGTTCTCGGACCCCTCGTTCAACGAGGCAAGGCCGGATTCCGAACGCCGCAACGCCCATTCGAGCAAATCGTCCTGGCTGCCACCGACGATCGGCGGCGTGTCCGGCGGCAGCATGCCTTCCGGCCGCACAAGTCCCGAAAGAACCCAGCGGTCCAGTTCATGGCGCGGAAACAGCCATTTGCCCGTGACCTTGCTGCACGGGATCGCCTCGGCAGCGACGAGCTCGTAGAGCTTGCGTTCGCCCAGGCGCAAATAATCGGCGGCTTCGGCAGTCGTTAGCAAATCCATGCCTGCACCTTTATGCATATTCTTGCTGGAATTCAATTGTTTGACTCAAGCACGATCATTGCAGACAACGCCGCGGGAGGGAGGCAAAATGCCTGACAGCGCAAGTGCCTGGCAACTGATTATCAGCGGCGACGCGACGCTTTATGCGATCGTGCGCCTGTCGCTGGCCGTCAGCCTGTCGGCGGTGGTGATTGCCGTCATCGTCGGCTTGCCGCTCGGCGCGATTCTGGCGCTGACCAGGTTTCGCGGCCGCACCGCGCTGATCGTGCTTCTCAACGGCTTCATGGGCCTGCCGCCCGTCGTCGTCGGCCTCACCGTCTTTCTGCTTCTGTCACGGTCCGGCCCGCTCGGCATGTTCGGCCTGCTGTTCACGCCGGCGGCCATGGTGATCGCCCAGTCGCTTCTCGTCGTGCCGATCATCGCCGCGCTCACGCGCCAGACCGTCGAGGATTTGTGGCACGAATATCGCGATGAACTGCTGGCCCTGAATGTCAGTCCGGCGGGGCGCGTGGCGACACTTCTGTGGGATAGCCGCTTCAGCCTGGTCACCGCCCTTCTGGCCGGCTTCGGCCGCGCCGCTGCCGAAGTCGGCACGGTGATGATCGTCGGCGGCAACATCAACGGCTTCACCCGCACCATGACGACGACGATCGCGCTCGAAACATCGAAAGGCGACCTGCCGCTGGCCATGGGACTCGGCCTGATCCTGATCGCGATCATCCTGATGATCAATGCCGCCGCCTGGGGCGTGCGCACATGGTCCGAGCAAAAGGCAGGCTGATGCGCGACATGTCGAGCGATCTTCCCCTGCGCTTCGAAGAAGTGACGCTGCGCTTCGGTCCAACCACCGTTCTGGATCGCGTCAGCCTGGCGATCCGGCCCGGCGCGCCGACGCTGGTCGTTGGCCCCAACGGCTCCGGCAAGACGACGCTGCTGCGCCTTTGCATGGGGCTCGCCACCCCCACTGAGGGCCGGATCAGCTGGGGCGGACGCCATGCGCTCAGCCCCGGCAAGATCGCCATGCTGTTCCAGCGGCCGGTGATGCTGCGCCGCTCGGTCGCCGAAAATGTGCTCTATGGCCTCGCCCGGTCGGATCTGCCGCGCAAGGCCCGCATCGCCCGCATGAAGCAGGCACTGGAGCGCGTCGGCCTGCCCGACCTGGCCAACCGCCCGGCAAGGCGGCTTTCCGGTGGCGAGCAGCAGCGGGTGGCGCTGGCCCGCGCGCTGGCCCGCGAGCCGGAGCTGCTTTTGCTCGATGAGCCGACCGCCAATCTCGATCCCGCCGCCACGCGCGCGGTGGAGGATATCGTCCGGATAGCCGCGCAATCGGGCATAAAGATCGTCATGGCCTCACATGATCTTGGCCAGGTGCGGCGGCTGGCCGGCGACGTCATGTTCCTGGTGCGCGGCGCCTTGCGCGAACACGCCGCCGCCGCCGATTTCTTCGACCGTCCTTCAACCACCGAGGCCGCGTCCTTCGTGCGCGGTGACCTCGTCATCTAACCAAGGGAGTTTTTTCGTGTTGAACCGCCGTCTCTTTTCAGCCTTGGCCGTCGCCTTTTTCCTCGCCGCCGGCAGCACTGCCGCGCCCGCGCAGGACAAGTCGATCATCGTCGCCTCGACCACCTCGACGCAGGATTCCGGCCTGTTCGACTATCTCCTGCCGCTGTTCAAGGCAAAGTCCGGCATCGACGTGAAGGTGATCGCGCAGGGCACCGGCCAGGCGCTCGACACCGCGCGCCGTGGCGACGCCGATGTCGTCTTCGTCCACGCCAAATCGCAGGAACTGAAGTTCCTCGACGAAGGCTTTGCCAAAAAGCGCGACGACGTGATGTATAACGACTTCGTGCTGATCGGGCCGAAGAGCGACCCGGCAGGCGTGGCCGGCACCTCCGACATCACCGCCGCCTTCAAGGCGATCGACGAGAAGAAGGCGCCCTTCGTCTCGCGCGGCGACCGCTCCGGCACCAACACCGCCGAACTCAAGCTGTGGAAGGAAGCCGGCATCGACATCGCCAAGGACAAGGGCGACTGGTATCGCGATATCGGCCAGGGCATGGGTGCGGCGCTCAACACCGCCAGCGCCATGAATGCCTATGTGCTTTCGGATCGCGGCACCTGGCTGTCGTTCAAGAATCGCGGCGATCTCGAAATCGTCGTCGAGGGCGACAAGCGCCTGTTCAACCAGTATGGCGTGATGGTGGTCAATCCGGACAAATTCCCGACGGTCAAGGCCGAGCTTGGCCAGGAATTCATCGACTACCTGCTCTCCGACGAAGGCCAGAAGGCCATCGCCGCCTACAAGATCGACGGCAAGCAGCTGTTCTTCCCCAACGCCAAGAAGGACTGATCGCCGGGTGGTATTGGCGGTGAGCATATCGTTCACCGCCGCACGGCCTTTCGGCGGGCGCCAACCTCCCTGATGCTGAGATAACGGCGAGCCTCGCGGCGCGCACGATGCAAACTGGAGCCACCCTCGTGCACCAAACCCCCAATGCCGGTTGCAATTGGCGCCGCATCCGGCCCATCATCGGGCATGAGCAGAACGCAGCCTTTACATGGCGCGCTGACCAGCCTCGAATCGGCGCGCGCCGCCCTGCTCGACGGTCTGGCTCCGGTTGCGCCGCAGTCCATGCCGCTTGCCGAGGCACGCGGGTGCATAGCCGCCGAAATGCCGGGACTGCATGCGCCCCTCCCCCAACGAAACAAAGCCGTCATCGACGGTTGGGCACTGCCTTCGCTCGATCTTGCCGGGGCTTCGCCCTATTCGCCGGTGCCATTGAGCCGCCCACCGCAATGGATCGAGACCGGACAAGCCCTCCCTGAAGGCTGCGATTGCATTCTGGAGCCCGACCTTGTCGAGCATCACGGGCCGATGGCGCAGGCCGTCGCCGAGGCCATTCCCGGTCAGGGCGTGCGCCGGACCGGCGAAGATATTGCTGCCGGGCGACCGGCAGCCATCGCCGGCCGCGGCTTAAGCGCCGCCGATCTTCTGGCATTGCGCGCGACAGGGGCTGACACGGTCATGGTACGCGCGCCCAGGCTCAGCCTCATCGATGTGGCGCACCCGGACGGAACCGGCCCCACCGCCGAATTCATCGCCGCACTGGCGCAAGCCGACGGCGCAGCCGTCACGGCTACGCCCGCCGCCCGTGAGGCACAGTCAATCGCGGCAGCGATAAGCGAAGCCAGCGCCGATCTCTTCGTTCTGATCGGCGGCACCGGCGCCGGGCGCACCGACTGCTCGGCCGACGCGATAAAAGACGCCGGCACGCTCATCGCCCATGGCCTTGCATTGCAGCCCGGCGAAACAGCGGCCATCGGCAGGCGCGGCATTGTGCCCATCGTGGCGCTGCCCGGCCTGCCCGATCATGCGCTCGGCGCCTATCTCATGCTGGTGCAACCGCTCATCGACCGTCTGGCCGCTCGCCTGCCTCGGCAGGGTACGGCGCTGCCGCTTTCGCGCAAGATCGCCTCGACTGTCGGGGTTGCCGAGGTCGCGCTCGTGCGGCGCGAGGCGGAACAGTGGCAGGTTCTCGGCACGGGCAACCTGTCGCTCGACCATATCCGCATGGCCGATGCGTGGCTCACCATCGGCGCCGACAGCGAAGGCCATGCGGCGGGAACACCCGTCGAAGCCTTCCCTCTGCGCGCGACCTGATATAAGGGCGCGGCCATGACCAGATCGGCTTCATCCCCTCCCCATCCCCCGCACGGCGCCGGGCAGGAGCAGTTCCTGACCATATTGTCGCGCGAGGAGGCGCTGGCCCGTTTCCAGTCCGCTTTGTTTCCGCGCCCGATCCCCAGCGAGGAGCGGTCGCTTTCCGAGGCGCTCGGCGCGGCCCTTGCCGACGACATTGCAGCAATCATCGACGTGCCGCCCTTCGACCGCTCGAATGTCGATGGCTTCGCCGTTCGGTCCGCCGATATTGCGGCGGCCTCGCAAGCCGTGCCGACACAACTCAGGCTTACCGGAGAAACCATTCATTGCGGCACCGCGCCGGCACGGACGATCGAGGCCGGCCTCGCCACCGTCATCGCCACCGGTGGCCCGCTGCCGCGCGGCGCCGACGCGGTGGTCATGGTCGAGCACACCCAGCCCGCCGGCGACGGCGCGATAGAGGTGCGCCGCAGCGCCGCTCCCGGCCAGTTGGTGTCCTATGCAGGGTCCGATATTGCGCGCGGCGAAATGCTGCTGCGCGCCGGCACCGTGCTCGGCTCGCGCGAGATCGGCATGCTCGCCGCCTGCGGCATCGCCAGCATGAATGTTGCTCGCAAGCCGCGCGTGGCGGTGCTGTCCACCGGCGATGAACTCGTCCAGCCGGGCGAGGCGCTCAGGCCGGCAGCCGTCTATGACACCAATGGCGCGATCGTCAGCGCGGCGATTGCCGAAAACGGCGGCGAGCCCGTATTCCACGGCGCCTTCGCCGACGACGAGGCCCGGCTCGAAAAAGCCATGCGCGCCGCTCTTGCCGCCGCCGACATGCTGATCCTTTCCGGCGGCACCTCGAAGGGCGCGGGCGATGTCAGCCACCGCATCATCGCTCGCCTCGGCGAGCCCGGCATCATCGCCCATGGCGTTGCGCTGAAGCCCGGCAAGCCGCTCTGCCTTGCCGTATGCGACGGCAAGCCGGTGATCATTCTGCCCGGTTTCCCGACTTCGGCAATGTTCACCTTCCACGACATGATCGTGCCGGTGCTGCGCCGCATGGCCGGCCTGCCGCCGCGCACTGAGACGCTGGTCAAGGCGCGGGTACCGCTGCGCATTCCCTCCGAGCGCGGCCGCGCCGAATTCGTCATGGTGTCGCTGGTCGAAGCCGAGAGCGGGCTGATCGCCTATCCGACCGGCAAGGGCTCGGGCGCGATCACCTCCTTCGCGCAGGCCGACGGCTTTTTACGCATCGATGCGCTGGCCGACCACCTGCCCGCCGGGACGCAAGCCGACGTCACGCTTTTCTCGCCGCATCTGCGCGTGCCGGATCTCGTCATCATCGGCAGCCATTGCACCGGGCTCGATCTGGTTCTGGAGCCGTTGGCCCGCGCCGGTCTCACCACCCGCACCCTGGCCGTCGGCAGCCTTGGCGGATTGGCGGCAGCAAAGCGCGGCGAAAGCGACTTGGCGCCGATCCATCTGCTCGACGAGGCGAGCGGGACATACAACACACACTATCTCACTGATGGGCTGGAACTGGTGCCCGGCTGGCGGCGCATGCAGGGCATCGTCTTTCGCCGCGGCGATGCGCGCTTCGAGGGAAAGTCTATCGAAGATGCGGTTGCGGCGGCGCTGGCCGATCCCGCCTGCCTGATGGTCAACCGCAATCAGGGCGCCGGCACGCGCATCCTGATCGACCGGCTGCTGGCCGGCGCGCGGCCGGACGGCTACTGGAACCAGCCGCGTTCGCACAATGCGGTGGCGGCGGCCGTGGCGCAAAAGCGCGCCGACTGGGGCGTCACCATCGCGCCGGTGGCGCATGCCGCAGGGCTGGGTTTCATTCCACTTGCCGAGGAGCACTACGATTTCGCGTTGGTCTCGGTGCGCAAGGACAGGCCGGCCGTGCAGGCATTTTTGAGGGCGCTGCAATCCGCCGAGAGCCGCGCCGCACTGGAAAAGGCGGGTTTCCGACCGGCCTAACCAGCGATCTTGGCCAGGCCTTCGGCTTCCGACAGATCCTCGACCGTATTGGCGTTGAAGAACGGATCGACCGGCACGGCGGGCCATTCCACCGTGGCCAGCGGATAACGGGCCGTCCAGCGGTCGATCTTGCGCATGTCCTCATCGACCAGCGCATGTCTGAGATCGCTACGCAGCGCCACTTTCCACAACCCGATAACCGGATGCGTGCGCCCGCCGGATGCCGCAACGGCAAGCGCGGCATTTTCGCGCATACGCGCCTCATGCAGCCGGGCGACGAGATCGCGCGGCAGGAACGGGCAATCGCCGGCGACGCTGACCACCCATTTGATCTCGGGCCGGTTCTCGGCCGCCCAGTCGAGCGCCGCCAGCACGCCGGCCAGCGGGCCGGGATTGTCGGCCACAGTGTCGGCCACCACGGGCAGATCGAAGGCGGCAAAGCGGCCCGGATCGCCATTGGCGTTCAGGACCAGGGCATCGCATTGCGGGGAAAACCGTTCCACCACATGATCGAGAATGGTGCGCCCGCCGATTTGCCGCATCGGCTTGTCGCCACCGCCCATGCGGCGCGCCAGTCCGCCGGCCAGGATCACGCCAAGTGTCGGCTCAGTCGTCATGGCCGGCTCCCTTGCGCGCATGCCGCGACGGTTCGTCCTCCACGGCGGAAATATCCTGATCGAAGACGATCCGCTGTTCGCCCGAAAGCGCGGTGAAGCGCTTGCCGCGCGCCCGGCCGACCAGCGTCAGCCCCACCTGTCTTGCCAGCGACACGCCCCAGGCGGTGAAGCCGGAGCGCGAAACCAGGATCGGGATGCCCATGCGCACGGTCTTGATGGTCATTTCCGAGGTCAGCCGGCCGGTCGTATAGAGGATCTTGTCGGCGGCATCGACGCCGTGGCGGTACATCCAGCCGGCGATCTTGTCCACGGCGTTGTGGCGGCCGACATCTTCCATATAGCAGACCACCTCGCCCTGCCGGCACAAGACACAACCGTGGATCGCGCCGGCTTCGAGATAGAGCGAAGGAACGGTGTTGATGGTGCGCGTCATCCGGTAGAGCCAGGAGGTGCGCAGTTCGGCCTGCGGCAGTTCGATGCCCTCCAGCGCCTCCATCAGGTCGCCGAAAGCGGTGCCCTGCGCGCAGCCCGAAGTCAGCGTGCGCTTCTTCAGCTTGTGCTCGTAATTGGTGTTGCGCTCGGTGCGCACCACCGCGACCTGAAGGTCGTCGTCATAATCGACGCCGGTCACCACGTCGTCAGGCTTGAGCATGTTCTGGTTGAGCAGATAGCCCAGCGCCAGATATTCCGGATAGTCGTTGATCGTCATCATGGTGACGATCTCCTGCGCGTTGAGATAGAGCGTCAGTGCGCGCTCGACCGGCACCGTGGTCTCGACGGGCGCGCCCGTCTGGTCGATGCCCATCACGCGCTCGGTCAGCCGTGCATCCCCCGGATCGGGCATGACGATCGGAGGGCCGGATGGTTCGTGGGGTTGGTCCATGGCGGTTTCGTCCATATGTAGGTTGCTGAAGCGGCACCCGGGAGTCGTTTTCAAAAGGGTGGCACGAAACGGCTCGCGCGTCAGCATCATGTAGTGATAGGTCGGCCAAATGTCGCGGTCGCGAACGATCGGGTGAAACGGTAGGAGAGCATGGCGCAACTGTCTGACGACTGCTTTGCCTTTGGCGGCCCGCTGCTGCCGGTCGATGAAGCCTTGGCGATGCTGGCCGAGCGCATCGGCCCGGTGGATGGCTGTGATTGCGTGCCGCTGGCCGAAGCCGATGGGCGCGTGCTGGCGCGCGATCTGGTCGCGCCCCTGCCGCTGCCGCCCTTCACCAATTCGGCGGTGGACGGCTACGCGCTGGACGGCGCCGACATTCCAACCGCCGGAAGCCTTGCCTTTGCGGTCGCGGGCCGCATCCAGGCGGGCGCGCCGGCAGATGTGGCGGCATCCTCCGGCGAGGCCGTGCGCGTGTTCACCGGCGCGCCGATGCCGGCCGGCATGGACACAGTGTATATGCAGGAGGATGTGCAGGTGGATGCCGATGGCCGCGTCATCCTGCCGCCGGGCCTCAAGCGCGGCGCCAATGTCCGCCCGGCGGGCGAGGATGTTCGCGCCGGCGAGGCGGCGCTCAAGGCCGGGCATCTGATGCGGCCACAGGATGTGGCGCTGGCGGCGGCGTTCGGCCTCACCCATGTCGAGGTGCGCCGCCGCATCCGCGTCGCGGTCCTGTCGACCGGCAACGAGATCGTTGCGCCCGGCGCGGCGCGCGGGCCGGCGCAACTGTTCGATTCCAACCGCTTCATGCTAGCCGCCATGCTGACACGCCTCGGCTGCGCGGTCGAGAATCTCGGCATCCTCGGCGACGATCAAAGCGCGATTGCCGCGACGCTCACCAAGGCCGCCGAAAACAACGACCTGATCCTTGCCTCGGGCGGCGTTTCGACCGGCGAGGCCGATCACGTCAAGGCGGCGGTGGAAAGCGTCGGAAAGCTGGTGTTCTGGCGCCTCGGCATCAAGCCCGGTCGCCCGGTCGCCATGGGCGTGATCGACGGTGCGCCGTTCATCGGCCTGCCGGGCAACCCGGTGGCCAGCTTCGTCACCTTCACCCATATTGCGCGCCCGGCAATCATGGCGCTGTCCGGCACGTCGTTTGCGGCCCCCGTCGCCGTGCCGCTGCGCGCTGCTTTCACCTACAAGAAGAAAGCCGGCCGCCGCGAATATGTGCGCACCCATCTGCGCCGCGCCGAGGATGGCGTGCTGGAAGCGGTCAAGTTTCCGCGAGAAGGCGCCGGCCTTCTGTCTTCGCTGGTGGATACGGACGGGCTGGTCGAGCTTCACGAAACCGAGACCGAAGTCGGCCCCGGTCAGGAGGTAGCGTTTTTGCCCTATTCGAGCCTGCTTTGAGTTCTTGATAGCAGGCTGTTCGGGGTTGTCAGGCTGTTCGGGCTTGCCTTCCCAAAAGAAGGAGATAGGTTCCGCCTATGGCAACGACAAAACTTGACCTGGTGGGATTGAAATGTCCCCTGCCGGCGCTGAAGACGCGCAAGGCACTGGGTGGAATCCAGCCTGGCGATCGGCTCGAAGTCCACTGCACCGATCCTCTGGCGGCAATCGACATTCCCAATCTCATTGGCGAAACCGGAGATCGCATTGAGAACACCGCTCGCGACGGCGACCGGATAATCTTCCTGATCGAAAGGCGGGCCGCCGCAATGGCAAACGGCGCCCCGGCAGGATGATGGACAGTTTTTAAACACACTGGATAAGGTGGCTGCATATATACGCAAAATTTGCAGATTTGCTGAAAGACCTATATCCATAGGAATAAGTTTTGCCTTATAGTCAAATTCCGACCACTTCTCGAAGCGTGTCGTAAAGGCAATGTCGAAAGGGTGGAAAGCATGACATTTCATGACAGACGTCAACGGGATCGCGGACCGAAGGGGCGCGCGCTGGATGATCGCGCGCTTGCCGAGGTCCAGGGCCTGCTGACCAACAGAGAGCGCCGGCGCGATCTCCTGATCGAGTTCCTGCATCTGATCCAGGACAAATATGGCTGCCTGTCCGCCGCGCATATGCGCGCGCTGGCGCATGAGATGAAGCTGGCCCAGGCCGAAATCTACGAAGTGGCGACCTTTTACGACCATTTCGATGTGATAAAGGAAGGCGAGACGCCGCCGCCGCCGCTGACGATCCGGGTTTGCGATTCGGTAAGCTGCATGCTGGCCGGAGCAGAGGCGCTGGTGACCGCATTGCAGAAGGGCACCGACCCGTCTGCCGTGCGTGTCGTGCGCGCACCCTGCATGGGCCGCTGCGCCGGGGCGCCGGCTGCCCGCATCGGCGACCGCGAGGTCGATCACGCCACAGTGGAAGGCCTGCTGAGCATGGCCGAGACCGGCGACACCAAGGTGGTGGTGCCGAAATATACCGACCTTGCCGCCTATCGCGCAGAGGGCGGCTACCAATTGCTCGAAAAGGTGCGCAAGGGCGAAGTGACCGCCGACGCGCTGATGGAAACCATGCAGAACGCCGGCCTGCGCGGCCTTGGCGGCGCTGGCTTCCCCGCCGGCAAGAAATGGCAGTTCGTGCGCTCCTATGCCGGGCCGCGGCTGATGTCGATCAATGGCGACGAGGGTGAGCCGGGCACGTTCAAGGACCGCGTCTATCTGGAGCGCGACCCGCACCGCACGCTGGAAGGCGCGCTGATCGCCGCGCACGCCGTCGAGGCCGAGCGCATCTATTTCTACATGCGCGACGAATATCCGGCAGTGCTGCAAATCCTGCGCACCGAGATCACCGCGCTTGAGATGGCCGGTATTGCCGAGCCGGGCTTTATCGAGCTTCGCCGTGGCGCGGGCGCCTATATCTGCGGCGAGGAAAGCGCGATGCTGGAGAGCATCGAAGGCAAGCGCGGCCTGCCGCGCAATCGCCCGCCCTACATCGCCGAGGTCGGCCTTTGGGGCCGCCCGACGCTCAACCACAATGTCGAAACGCTGTGGTGGATTCGCGACATCGTCGAAAAGGGCGCGGAATGGTTCGCCGCTCTCGGCAAGCCTGGCCATCCGGGCATCCGCTCGTGGTCGGTTTCGGGCCGCGTGAAGAACCCCGGCGTAAAGATGGCGCCGGCCGGCGTCACCGTGCGCGAACTGATCGAGGACCATTGCGGCGGCATGGCCGACGGCCACACCTTCAAGGCTTATCTGCCGGGCGGCGCTTCAGGCGGCATATTGCCGGCCTCGATGGGCGACATTCCGCTCGATTTCGGCGGTGAACTCGCCAAGCACGGCGCATTCGTCGGCTCGCATGCCATTGTCGTCTTTTCCGATCAGGACAGCGCCAAGGCGGCGACGGTCAATCTGTTGAAATTCTTCAAGCATGAAAGCTGCGGCCAGTGCACGCCGTGCCGCGAGGGCACCGGCAAGATGGTGGCCCTGCTGCAAAAGGACGGCACACTTGACGAGACCGCCCTGCGCGACCTCGAATCGGTGATGCGCGATGCGTCCATATGCGGTCTGGGGCAGGCCGCGCCGAACCCGGTCAACCACTTGTTGACGCACTTCCGTGAGGAGCTCTGAGATGGCGGGCACAATCCAATTCACCCTTGACGGCAAACCGGTCACGGCTGCCGAAGGCGAAACAATCTGGGACGTAGCCAATCGCGAAGGCAACGAAATCCCGCATCTTTGCCACGTCAACATGCCGGGCTACCGCACCGACGGCAATTGCCGCGCCTGCATGGTGGACATCGAAGGCGAGCGTGTTCTGGCCGCCTCCTGCATCCGCAAGCCCACTGAAGGCATGGTGGTCAAGACCGACACCGAGCGCGCCGAAAAGTCGCGCGAAATGGTGTTCGAACTGCTGGCCAGCAACATGCGCCCCGCCAATGACGGCCCCGACAACCAGTCGGCATTCTGGCAATGGGCCTCGTCGATGGGCATTTCGGGCAGCTCCCGCTATCCCTCCAAGTTCGAGACCGCCGACGCGGCCGAGTTCGACATTTCCAACCCGGCGATCGCCGTCAATCTCGACGCCTGTATTGCCTGCGGCGCCTGCGTGCGCGCCTGCCGCGAGGTTCAGGTCAATGACGTGATCGGCATGGCCGATCGCGGCGGCCACACCATCCCCGTCTTCGACATGCACGACCCGATGGGGCTTTCCACCTGCGTCACCTGCGGCGAATGCGTGCAGGCCTGCCCGACCGGCGCGCTCTATGAAAAGACGCTGATGGACCCGGCGGCCAAGACCCGCGCCATCCAGGAGTTCGACCGGGTGGTGGATTCGGTGTGCCCCTTCTGCGGCGTCGGCTGCCAGACCAAGGTCGCCGTCAAGGACAACAAGATCGTCCAGGTCGACGGTCGCAACGGCCCGGCCAATGAGAACCGCCTGTGCGTCAAGGGCCGCTTCGGCTTCGACTACGCCATGTCGCCCGAACGCCTGACCAAGCCGCTGATCCGCCGCGACGACGCGCCCAAGGCCGGCGATATCGACCTGCGCAATGTCGACCCGCTGACCGTGTTCCGCGAGGCGACATGGGAGGAGGCGCTGGAACGCGCCACCAGCGGGTTGAAAAAGATCCTCAAGGAAGATGGCGGCCAGGCGCTCGCCGGTTTCGGCTCGGCCAAGGGCTCGAACGAGGAAGCCTATCTGTTCCAGAAGTTCGTCCGCCAGGGCTTCGGCACCAACAATATCGACCATTGCACGCGGCTGTGCCATGCCTCGTCGGTCGCGGCTCTCATGGAAGGCGTCGGCTCGGGTGCCGTCTCCGCGCCGTTCATGGATGCCATGAAGGCGGAGTGCGTCATCATCATCGGCTCGCGCCCCACCACCAATCATCCGGTAGCGGCCACCTATTTCAAGCAGGCGGTCAAGAAGGGCCTGAAACTGGTCATCATGGACCCGCGCAAGCAGGACCTGATGCGCCACGCCACCCATTCGCTGCAGTTCAAGCCGGGCAGCGACGTCGCCATGCTGAATGCGCTTCTGCATGTGATCGTGGAAGAAAAGCTCTATGACGAGCAATATATCCAGGCCAATGTCAGCGGCTTCGAGGCGCTGAAGAAGAAGGTCAAGGACTTCTCGCCCGAGGCCATGGCGCCGGTCTGCGGCATCGATGCCTCGGTGCTGCGCGAGGTGGCACGTCTCTATGCCAAATCCGAGCGCTCTATGATCTTCTGGGGCATGGGCCTTTCCCAGCACACGCACGGCACCGACAATTCGCGTTGCCTGATCGCGCTGGCGCTGATCACCGGCCATGTCGGCCGTCCGGGCACCGGCCTGCATCCGCTGCGCGGCCAGAACAACGTGCAGGGCGCGTCCGACGCCGGCCTCATCCCGATGTACTATCCCGACTACAAATCGGTGGAGAACGTCGATATCCGTAGCCAGTACGAGAACTTCTGGGGCCAGACGCTCGACCCCAAGAAGGGGCTCACCGTGGTCGAGATCATCGATGCCATCCACGCGGACGAGATCAAGGGCATGTACATCATGGGCGAGAATCCGGCCATGTCGGATCCCGACCAGATTCACGCCCGCGCCGCCCTTGCCAAGCTCGATCATCTGGTGGTGCAGGACATTTTCATGACCGAAACCGCATGGCATGCCGACGTGATCCTGCCGGCCTCGGCACATGCCGAAAAGCTCGGCACCTACACCAACACCAACCGGCAGGTGCAGATCGGCCGCCCGGCGCTCGATCTGCCGGGCGAAGCGCGTCAGGATCTCGACCTCATCATCGAACTTGCGCGCCGCATGGGCCTCGACTGGAACTACAAGCATGTTTCGGAAGTCTATACCGAGATGGCCGAGGTCATGCCCTCGCTCAACCACATCTCGTGGGAGCGCATCGAGCGCGAGGAATCGGTCATCTATCCGGCCGACGGCCCGGACGTTCCAGGCAACGAGATCGTCTTCACCTCCGGCTTCCCGACCTCCGATGGCCGCGGCCGCATCGTGCCGGCCGACCTCACACCGCCCGCCGAAGTGCCGGACGAGCAATATCCGCTGGTGCTGACCACAGGGCGCATGCTCGAACATTGGCACACCGGCGCCATGACGCGCCGGGCCGGCGTGCTCAACGCCATCGAGCCGCAGGGCATCGCCGCCATGAACCCCTACGAGATCGAGCGGCAGGGCCTGCATATCGGAGACATGATCGAGGTCGAGACGCGACGCGGCACGGTCGAGGCGATCCTGCGCGCCGACCGCGAGGTGGCCGACGGCATGGTGTTCATGCCGTTCTGCTTCAACGAAAGCCCGGCCAACCGGTTGACCAATCCGATGCTCGACCCCTACGGCAAGATCCCGGAGTTCAAATACTGCGCCGCCAGGGTCCAGCCGCTGACCAAGCATGTCGAGGCCGCGGAATAACGCGGCCACAGTGGATGGATTTGAACCGGCCGGGGTAACTCCCGGCCGGTTTTTTATGGCGGTTCGTCGAGGGGTGAAAGCCAGATCCGGCCACGAAAAAGCCCCGCTCGATGAACGGGGCTTTCAACAATAGGATTCTGTCCGGGCGATGCTAGCCGGATTGGCGCGACCGCCTACTGAACGGCGCTGACGTGCCCCGCATCCAGCCCGTATTCCAGCGCCGCGTCGGCAATCATGTGCCACAGGCTGTCGGAGAAACTGGTGAAGACGAGAAGATTGTAAACCGCCTCGCCCGCTTCATCGGCGGAACGCCAGACCGAGGCGTTGGTGTGGTCGATCGCTGTCGAGGCCGCAGCACCAACCGGGAACACCGTGTCGTGCAGGTCGAGCGCGCAGAACTTCGCCATTGCATCGCGCGCACGCGGCCCGCTGATGTGCAGGGCGCAGCGGCCGTCCGACTGGTCGGAGAGCGAGGCGATGCCGGCGAACGTGTCCGCCAGTTTCGCATAGAATTCATCGCCGGAATGCGGCGCGAAAGCGAGGAACTGATCGGCGCCCGACCAGATCAGCGTCGCGGTCTTGGCCGTCACGGCTTTCGGCGAGGTCGGCGGCTCGACGCCGAACAGCTTCTTCGCAGCCTTGGCGGTGGCCGCCGCCTGACCGCGCCGCGCCATCACCTGTACCAGCGCGATGTCGCGCACTTCCCTAAGCGTCACGCCCGCCGCGCCAGTGCCGGCACCGTGGCGGCCGACGACAAGCGCCTTGCGCAGCGGCGATTGGGTTTCCCAGGTAAAATCAGGCACGCTGGCGCCCTCCTTCGGGGTCGTAAAAGACCGGGCTGCAGATTTCGGCTTCATAGTCCTCGTTGCGAAGCGGGTCACAAATGCGCACGATCTCGCCGATCCGCTCACGGCCACGCTCGACCAGCGCCAGCGCGATCCAGTGATCGAGCACCGGCGAGAAGCACACCGAGGTAAGATAACCCTGATCCGTCTCCGGGCCGGGAATGGCGCCTTTCGGAACGACATGCGCGCCGGAGCGCAGCCGCCTTGCCTTGTCCACCGGCTTGATGCCGACAACGACCTGCCGGTCGGGCGCCATCAACGCCTCGCGACCGGCCATGATGCGGCCGATAAAATCCTTCTTCTTCGACGCCATGCCGCCGAGACCAAGGTCGCTGGCGGTGGTCATGCCGTTAAGTTCGGGACCGGCGACATGGCCCTTTTCGATGCGCATGACGCCGAGCGCCTCGGTGCCGTAGGGCACGACGCCGAACGGCTCGCCGGCCTTCATGATGTTGCGCGCCATCGCCTCGCCATAACGCGCCGGCACCGCGATCTCGAACGCCATTTCGCCGGAGAAGGAGATGCGGAACAGCCGCGCCTTCATGCCGCCCCTGAGCATGACTTCGCGCACGCCCATAAAGGGGAAGCCCTCATTGGAAACGTCTTCCGAAGGATCGACCAGATTGATCAAGAGATCGCGCGTGCGCGGCCCGGCAATCGAGAACTGCGCCCACTGGTCGGTGGCGCTGGAAAGCTGCACGTCGAGTTCCGGCCACAGCACCTGCCGGCAGAATTCGAGATGCTGTGTCACCGGACCGGCCTTGGCCGTCGTGGTCGTCGTCAGATAATGGTCTTCGGCCAGGCGCGACGTCGTGCCGTCGTCCATGACGATGCCGTCCTCGCGCAGCATCAAGCCGTAACGCGCCTTGCCCACCGCCAGTTTCGAGAAGCCGTTGATGTAGACGCGATCGAGGAAGGTGCCGGCATCGGCGCCGCGCACATCGACCTTGCCGAGCGTGGACACGTCGCAGAAGCCGACGCCATTGCGCACCGCCAGCACTTCGCGCTTGACCGATTGCAGCCAGTCCGTCTCGCCGGCCAGCGGGAACCACTGGGCACGCTTCCAAAGACCGGTATCGACAAACACCGCGCCGCGCTCTGCGGCCCAGTGATGCGACGGCGTCAGCCGCCAGGCGTGGAAGTTCTGGTCGCGATGATGACCGGCCAGCGCACCGATGGCCACCGGCGCGTAAGGCGGGCGGTAGATCGTCGTGCCGGTTTCGGCAATCGAGCGTCCGCGCGCATCGGCCATGATCGCCAGACCGGTGACATTGGAGTTCTTGCCCTGGTCGGTCGCCATGCCGAGCGTGGTGTAACGCTTGAGATGCTCGACGCTCTCAAAGCCTTCGCGCTGCGCCAGCGTGACGTCGGAAGCGGTGACGTCGTGCTGGAAATCCACGAACGCCTTGCCCTTGGCCTTGACCTGCCACAGCGGCTGTATCGCGAAAGCCTCGTCGGCCGCCTTGGCGGCATTGCCCGACTTGCCCTTGGCCCCGGTTTCGGCGGCGGCCATGGCGCCGGCGGCATGGCCGGTGCGCAGGCACGCGTCAAGAGACAGGTCGCCATTCGCCGCACCCGCCATGATCATGCCGGGTGGGCTCACGCCCGGAACGAAAGCCGCAATGTCCTCACGCCATGTCGGCCGGCCGCGATGGAAGCTGGACAGAGCGACATTGGGATTCCAGCCGCCCGAAGCGGCAAGGCAATCCGTGTCGATGTTCTGCGTGCTGCTGCCGGTGGCAACGGTGATTGAACGTACGCCATCGACCCCGCCCTTCACATCGACGACCTGACCGGGGAGAACGCGCAGGCCGCTCCGGTCGGCAAGGGCGCGATAGGCGGCCGGCACCTTGCCGCGCGGATCGATGACAGCAGCGATCTCGCCGCCGGCCCGCACCACAGCCTCCACCGTGCGCCAGCCATCGTCATTATTGGTGAATACGGCGATGCGCTTGCCCGGCATCGCCGCGAAGCGATTGATATAGGTGCGCACGGCCGCCGCCATCATCACGCCTGGCCGGTCATTGCCCGGAAAGACGATCGGCCGCTCGATGGCGCCGGCGCCGACGACGCTGCGTCTGGTGGCAATGCGCCACAGGCGCTGGCGAACCTGATGCTCGGCCGGCTGCGGCACATGGTCGTTGACGCGCTCCAGCGCGCCGAAATCGCCGCCGTCATAAACGCCGAACACGGCGGTGCGCGCCATGATGCGGACATTCGGCAGCGAGGCCAGCTCGTCGGTGACACGGCGCAGCCAGTCGAGCGCCGGCATGCCGTCGATTTCGCCGCCATCGCTGAGCAGGCGGCCGCCGATATGACTATCTTCCTCGCAAAGGATAACACGCGCACCGGCACGGCCCGCCGCGAGTGCCGCCGAAAGTCCGGTTGCGCCGCTACCGACAACCAGCACGTCGCAATGCGCCCATGCCTTGTCGTAATGGTCGGGGTCCGGCAGATGCGCGGTTTCACCAAGGCCCGCGGCGCGGCGGATCGCCGGCTCGTAAAGCTTTTCCCAGAACTTCGCCGGCCACATGAACGTCTTGTAGTAGAAGCCGGCGACGAAGATCGGCGACAGCAGCGAATTGACCGCCATGAAGTCGCGGCGCAGCGAAGGCCAGCGATTCTGGCTGCTGGCGACCAGCCCGTCATAAAGCTCCTGCGTGGTGGCGCGGGTATTGGCCTCCTTGCGCGCGCCGGTGCGCATTTCGACAAGCGCGCTGGGCTCTTCCGAGCCCGCCGTCATGATGCCGCGCGGGCGGTGATACTTGAACGAGCGGGCGACCAGCTTGACGCCATTGGCGACCAGCGCCGACGCCAGCGTATCGCCGGCAAAACCGGACATGGACTTGCCGTCGAAGGAAAATTGCAGCGGCGCCTGACGGTCGATCAGGCCGCCATTGGCCAGCCGGTGCGACTGGTTCGCAGCCGAGGACCGGTCGGGCGAAGCACGGCCGTCGGCGGTCGCCGTCCGCCCGAGCGGCTGGGTTTCGGTGTAGCCAGACATCGTCATTCTCCCGCCTGCCCCGCCAATGCCGCGCCGGCACCCGGCGCCGCCGTCACCGATTTGAACTCATGCGTCACCGTATTGCGCTCGGCGATCAGCCATGAGCGGCAGCCGCCGCCATGATACCAGTATTCGCGCATGTCGCCGGCGACATTGGCGCGCAGATAGACATAATCGAAGACGGCGTCTTCAATCTCAGCCGGGCTGTTCGGACTGTCGACCGCGAAATTCGGCCGCTTGGGCGACGCGTCACCCAGATAGCTGAATTCGCTCGAGTCGCGTTCGCCGCAGAAGGGACATGCAATACGCATTCCACCAGTCTCGCTTTCAGTGCAGGTTTGGCTGGGCGCCCTGGCCCTTTTCGTCGATCATCGCGCCACGGCGGAACCGGTCGAGCCGGAAGCGCGCCGCTTCCGCATGTGGCTCGTCGCGCGCCAGCAAGTGAGCGAAGACAAGGCCGGAAGCCGGCGTCGCCTTGAAGCCGCCATAGCACCAGCCGGCATTGAGGTAGAGGCCATCGATCGGCGTCTTGTCGATGATCGGCGAACCGTCCATCGACATGTCCATGATGCCGCCCCATTGGCGCAGCATGCGCACGCGCCCGATCATCGGCATGATGGCCATGCCGCCTTCGCAGACATCTTCCATCACCGGCATGTTGCCGCGCTGGGCATAGGAATTGTAGCCGTCGAGGTCGCCGCCGAAAACCAGGCCGCCCTTGTCCGACTGACTGACATAGAAATGCCCCGCGCCGAAGGTGACGACGCCGGGGATCAGCGGCTTGATCGCCTCGGAGACGAAGGCTTGCAGCACATGGCTCTCGATCGGCAGGCGCATATCGACCATGGAGGCGACGCGCGAGGAGTTGCCGGCGACCGCCATGCCGACCTTGCCGGCGCCAATGGTGCCGCGCGAGGTTTCCACGCCGGTGACGCGGCCGCTGTTATCGCGAACGAAACCGGTGACTTCGCAATTCTGGATGACATCAACGCCGTATTTGTCGGCGGCGCGCGCATAGCCCCACACCACCGCATCGTGCCGGGCCGTGCCGCCGCGGCGCTGGATGAGGCCGCCCATGATCGGGAAGCGGGCATTGTCGTAGTTGAGGAAGGGCAATTCGCGCCTGAGTTGCGCCTGATCCAGCAGTTCGGCATCGATGCCGTTGAGGCGCATGGTGTTGCCGCGCCGCGCAAACGCGTCGCGCTGGGCGTCGGAATGATAGAGGTTCAGCACGCCGCGCTGGCTGACCATGGTGTTGTAGTTGAGGTCCTGCTCCATGCGCTCCCAAAGCTGCATGGACAATTCATAGAAGCCGGTATTGCCGGGCAAACCGTAATTGGAACGGATGATGGTCGTGTTGCGTCCGGCATTGCCGGAGCCGATCCAGCCCTTCTCCAGCACCGCGACATTACGGATGCCGTATTTGTGGGCCAGGAAATAGGCGGTGGCGAGGCCATGCCCGCCGCCGCCGATGATGACGACGTCATAGTGTTTTTTAGGAGCCGGATCGCGCCAGGCACGGGTCCAACCCTGATGATTGGACAGTGCTGCCTTGAGAAGTGAAAAGATCGAATAGTTCATCGCAGTGTTCCGGCCTGATGTTTCCGGGTTTGGGGCGATCCGGCTTTCACGTCAGATGTCGAGTGCGTTATCGCGTTCCCACTCCGTGAAGTGAGACACGTAGGAATTCCATTCCTTCATCTTCATCTTCACGAACGCATCGACGAGTTCGAGGCCGAGTTGCTGCTTGAACTCCTTGCTGCCATCGAGAAGGCGAAGCGCATCGAGCAGGTTGAGCGGCAGGCGCGGCGCGTCCTTGATGGTGTGGCCGTCCTCATACATGTTGATGTCGCTGCGCTTGCCCGGATCGAGCTTGTCGCGCAGGCCGGCGAGACCGGCGGCGAGAATAACCGCCTGCATCAGATACGGATTGGCCGCACCGTCGGGCAACCGCAGTTCGAAGCGGCCGGGGCCGGGCACGCGCACCATATGGCTGCGGTTGTTGCCGGTCCAGGTCACCGCGTTCGGTGCCCAGGTCGCGCCGGAAGCCGTGCGCGGCGCGTTGATGCGCTTGTAGGAGTTCACCGTCGGGCAGATGATGGCCGTCATCGCCGGGGCATATTTCATGATGCCGCCGAGGAAGTGCATGCCGCGCTCGGACAGCCCGTCCTTGGCGGTGTCGTCGGCGAACACGTTCTTCGTGCCGGAAAGATCCCATGCCGAAATATGCGCATGGCAGCCATTGCCGGTCAGGCCGGGGAAAGGCTTGGGCATGAAGGTCGCGCGCACGCCGTGCCGTTCGGCGATCGTCTTGATCATGAACTTGAAGAACGAGTAGCGGTCGGCCGTGATCAGAACGTCGTCATAGATCCAGTTCATCTCGAACTGGCCGTTGGCGTCCTCGTGGTCGTTCTGATAGGGCTCCCAGCCCAGATCCTGCATGGCGTCGCTGGCCTCGGCGATGATGTCGAAGCGGCGCATCAGCGCCTGCTGGTCGTAGCAGGGCTTGGCCATACGGTCGTGCTCGTCGGCGATCAGCTTGCCGTCCGGCGTGGTCAGGAAAAATTCCGGCTCGACGCCGGTCTTGACGCGGATGCCGGCAGCGGCGGCTTCGGCGACCAGGCGCTTCAGCGTGTTGCGCGGCGCCTGATCCACACCCTTGCCGTCCATCGCACAGTCCGAAGCCAGCCAGGCGACCTCGGGCTTCCACGGCAGCTGGATGACAGAGGCCGGATCAGGAATGGCCAGCATGTCGGAATTGGCTGGCGTCATATCCATGCCGCCGGCGAAGCCGGCAAAGCCGGCTCCGTTCTTCTGCATGTCCGCAATCGCGCGTGTCGGCGCCAGCTTGGCGCGCTGATAGCCGAGCACGTCGGTATAGGTGATCATGAAGAACTTGATGTTACGCGCGTTGGCGTAGGCTTCAAGATCGATCTGCGCGGTTGCGTCCTGTTTCATCTGAAATGCACTTCCCATGAACTGCTCCTCCCGATCGGTGTTTAAAAGGTGCCCTGCCCCGGTACCCAGCTCGTCCCCGCCAGCGGAACCCCGGCCATAGCCGCAGCCTCGATGGTGAGGGCGCAAAGATCTTCCGGCTCAAGGTTGTGCATGTGGTTATGCCCACAGGCACGGGCGATCGTCTGCGCCTCCAGCGTCATCACCTTGAGGTAATTCGCCAGGCGGCGGCCAGCGGCGACCGGATCGACACGCTTCATCAGTTCCGCGTCCTGCGTGGTGATGCCGGCCGGATCCTTGCCCTCGTGCCAGTCGTCATAAGCGCCGGCATGCGTGCCGAGCTTCTGATACTCCGATTCCCAGTGCGGGTCATTGTCGCCGAGCGCAATCAGCGCGGCCGTGCCGACCGACACCACATCGGCGCCCAGAGCCATGGCCTTGGCCACATCCGCGCCGGTGCGGATACCGCCGGAGACGATGAGCTGGACCTTGCGATGCATGCCCAGATCCTGAAGCGCCTTGACGGCGGGCCGGATACAGGCCAGCGTCGGTTGGCCGACATGCTCGATGAACACTTCCTGCGTGGCGGCGGTGCCGCCCTGCATGCCGTCGAGCACAACGACGTCGGCGCCAGCCTTAACGGCAAGGGCGGTATCGTAATAGGGGCGCGCGCCGGCGACCTTCACATAGATCGGCTTTTCCCAATTGGTGATTTCGCGCAGTTCGAGAATCTTGATCTCGAGATCGTCGGGGCCGGTCCAGTCCGGATGACGGCAAGCCGAACGCTGGTCGATGCCCTTCGGCAGCGTGCGCATCTCGGCAACGCGATCGGAAATCTTCTGGCCGAGCAGCATGCCGCCGCCGCCGGGCTTGGCACCCTGGCCGACAACGACTTCGATGGCGTCGGCGCGGCGCAGGTCACGCGGGTTCATGCCGTAACGCGAAGGCAGGTACTGATAGACCAGCGTCTGCGAATGGCCGCGCTCTTCCTCGGTCATGCCGCCGTCACCGGTGGTGGTCGAGGTGCCGGCGATGGTGGCGCCGCGGCCGAGAGCTTCCTTGGCCGGACCGGACAGCGAGCCGAAGCTCATGCCCGCCACGGTGATCGGGATCTTCAGCTCGATCGGCTTCTTGGCAAAGCGCGTGCCGAGCGTGACCTTGGTCTCGCATTTCTCGCGGTAGCCTTCGAGCGGATAACGCGAGATCGAGGCGCCAAGGAACAGAAGGTCGTCGAAATTGGGGACCTTGCGCTTGGCGCCCGCACCGCGAATGTCATAGATGCCGGTCGCGGCCGCGCGCCGGATTTCCGACATATGATATTCGTCGAACGTCGCCGATCTGCGTGGGGTAGTCGGAGGATTGTGATAGGACATGTCAGACCTCAGTACGCATCGGCGTTGTCGATGTTGAAGTTGTAGAGGGTGCGCGCCGAACCGTAGCGCTTGAACTCCTCCGGCTTGACGTCAGTGATGCCGGCACGGGCAAGCAGATCCTTCAGGATCTCGATATGCTCGGGGCGCATTTCCTTTTCGATGCAGTCGGCGCCAAGGCTCTTGGCCTCGCCGCGAAGGAACAGGCGGGCCTCATAGATGGAATCGCCGAAGGCGTCGCCGGCGTCACCGAGCACGACGAGATTTCCTGACTGCGCCATGAAGGCCGACATATGACCGACATTGCCGCCCACAACGATGTCGATGCCTTTCATCGAGATGCCGCAGCGCGACGAGGCGTTGCCATCGATGACGAGCATACCGCCGCGTCCGGTCGCGCCGGCATACTGGCTGGCGTCGCCCTTCACGAAGATGGCGCCCGACATCATGTTCTCGCCGACGCCGGGGCCGGCCGAACCGTGGATCGTGATCGTGCTGTTCTGGTTCATGCCGCCGCAGTAATAGCCGACGCTGCCCTGCACATCGATGGAGATGGCATGCTCGGCGCCGACGGCTACGGCATGGCTGCCCTTGGGGTTCAGGACTTCCCAGTTGGTCTCTGTGGCGCCGTCGGTAATGTCGTGAAGCGCCTGGTTGAACTCACGCAAGGTGATCTTGGAAAGATCGAACACCTTGGGTGCGTAATTCACCTTGGTGACTGGGGCGGTTGCCAGGTTTGACGCGTGCATGCTCTCAGTGCTCCCAGAAATAGACGGTTGAGGGTTCCGGCTCCCACACTCGGGCAGTCTCGATGCCCGGCAGGTTGGCCAGCGCGCGGTATTCCGAACCGAATGCGACATACTGATCGGTTTCGGCCATGACGGCCGGCTTGCAGGCAATCGGATCGCGAACGACGCCGAAGCCATCCTTGGTGCCGACGACGAAGGTGAAGAAGCCGTCGAGATCGTTGAGGCTCGATTCGAGCGCCTGGCCGAGATTTTCGCCATGGGCGATCTTCGACGAAAGATAGGCCGCCGCCACCTCGGTGTCGTTCTCGGTCTCGAACTTCATGCCGTCGCGCTTCATTTCGCGACGCAGATTGTTGTGGTTCGACAGCGAGCCATTGTGCACCAGGCACTGGTCCGGACCGGTCGAGAACGGATGCGCGCCCAATGTGGTGACGGCGGATTCGGTCGCCATGCGGGTATGGCCGATGCCATGGCTGCCGCTCATCTTGGCGATGTCGAAACGCTTGACCACATCTTCGGGCAGCCCGACTTCCTTGTAGATCTCGATGGCCTCGCCCGAGCCCATCACGCGCACGTCGGGGCGCAATTCGGCTATCGCGGCGCGCGCCTCTTCCAGCTTCTCCGCCGGAACGTCGAGAACCGCATGTGTCGATTTGACGATGGCCGAAACCTTGGTGCCGAGCTTGGCGCCGAGGTCGGTGTCGAGGCCCTTGAAATCCACATCGGGATTGGGCGACTGGACGGTGATCTTGCCATGCCCCTTGGCGTCGCCGCCATAGATGGCGATGCCGGCGCTGTCAGGGCCGCGATCCGTCATCGTTATCAGCATTTCGGACAAAAGCGCACCGAGCTGCGGCTCCAATGCCTTGTCCTTTATAAAGAGTCCCACGATTCCACACATCGCCGTTACCTCAGCCTGTTTGATGCTCGCAAAAAGCTAGCAGGTTCCCGAATTAAATTCAACTGCTATGAATTTTTTTTTCCCTGGAGAGAAGATGCGATTGCACGGGCGACGCGACCTTGAATTCGGCATATGAGCCCGCCTTCTGCGCCGATGGAGATGCGCCGACCAGATGCACCGGAATCGGCGCGCTCCGGCGGACGCGATGAGGTTCCTGGCTCCACATCATTGAGCCGACGACCGGGTTGCGCCGTGGATCGGCACCCATGACGATCGCCGCGCAATTCAGCCGTCCGGCCTCGCGAAGAATGCTCTTGGCCGGATGACGGGTGACGACGATATGGCCATCCGCGATGACATCGAGCGCTTCCAGCCGCTCGATAGCCTGGGCGACATTATCCTCCTGCTCGGCCATCTCGCGCCGGCTTGGCTTCAGTCCGGGATTGGGCAGGCCGAAGCTTGTGCCCCAAAGGCGCGCGACACTCAGCACGCGGACTCTGCCATCATGGCCGCGCGCGATGCGCGCGGCCAACTGGATGACGTCCTCGCTGATACGCCGGCCTTCCGAGGCGACCAGCACCTGCCGCGGACCGCCATGGTCCGCAACCGGCGACGATCGCCTGAAGAAATTGCGCATCACCATCCTCCTATTCACCCGCAACCGCGATTTCGTTGCCGGCAAGCCCGCTCTTGCGGTCTTCCCATTTTCGATACCAGTAGAGCGGGAGATACATGAAGATCGTTATCACGCCGAGGAAGTAATATACCGCCTGTCCGCCGATATACGAATATATCAGGCCACCCGCCAGCCACACGAAGAAATAGAGCGCGGCAAGAGCAAGCGCGATATATTTGAAGAATTCCGGCAGGCGGAACGGGCGATGCACGTTAGGCCGGTCGTTGCGCAGCAGATAATAGGCGATCAGCACCGGCACGAACGAACCGAGATAGCCGACATTCGAGAAGGAATAGATCTCGATGGCGCCGCCCATGAAGGCGATGGCCAGGCTCGCCACCACATTGGTCATCATGGCGCGGTCCGGCACATGATGCTTGTTGAGATGCTGATAGAAGCGGGGGAACTGCCCGTCCAGCGACATCTGGTAAAGCGAGCGCGAGCAGCCCATCAGCGAATTGAGCGCCGAAAGCACCAGCGCAACGATGAGCATGATCGCCATCAGCCACTCCATCACCGTTCCGGCGACGCCGGGAAAAATGTTGCTGGCGAAGGTGACGAACATCGTCTTCGGATCGACAAGGGCCGGGTCGGAAATCGCTTGTGCACCAAGGATCACCACAAAGGAAATCGGTAGCATGGTGTAAACGAACACGCCATAGCCGCCTTCCAGCGTCATCGCGATCTTGGCGTCGCGGCCAGGATGCTTGCACTCGCCGATGTAGCAGGCCGCCGCTTCATAGGCGATCACCGTCCACAGAAGCGGGAACGCATAGGCGATATACATGACCCACGCCGGATAGCCGCCGATCGGATCGCTGAAGGCGGAGCCGTCGAGATGCGGGAAGCCGGCCAGCTCGCTCCAGTTCGCGGCATCCATGTTGAAGATGAAGCCGATCGACAGGAAAGTCAGCGGGATCATCGACAGCACAGCCAGGATGGTGGCCATCGAAGTGCCGAAACGGATTCCCAGATAGGCTGGAATCGACAGAATGATAAGGCCGACGGCGGTGATCGCCAGCGTCCAGTAGGGAATGAAGGTGCTGACGGGGGTGATGCCCTGCGTGGCGTCGAGCCCGAACAGATGGGTGATGTAAAACGACGCCAGGATCATGTTGAGCGGCGCCACCGGCATCCAGCCCACCCAGTACATCCAGGCCGTCACCCCGTTGACGTGCGGCGCCAGCCGCGGCCAGCGGTTCTTGTAGGCCGGATAGGCATAGGACGGCGAACCGCCGGTGCGGCCCGGCATCATCGCCGACAGTTCGGCAAGCAGCAGGCACAGCACGACGCCGGTCAGCGTGAAGAAGGTGATGAAGGGAATGTAGGACGCGCCGAACACCGTCAGGAATGCCGGTGCTGCGCCCGTGACCAGGATGGTTCCGGCGAGGCCGATGACGAAGGCCCCCCACCAGTTCGTCCCGGTCTGAAGATTGCCCTGTTCGTAGTCCAGGACGTCATGCGATTCAAAATCGGTCTGGCTCATGCTATGCTCCTCCCATTGTCCATGTCCGGGGGCTGCCCAAGGCACCCACGCGCTGCGGTGGGTATTGCAAGATCGGGATCAGGTATTCGTCGGTTCATCGAATCTCCTCCATTCGAATTGAAGCACCTGTTGCGTATGCAATGGCAAAACGTAGCCTATGCCCCGGCACGGGGCCGGAAGCCTGAAAACTCTCCTTTTTTTCGTCTGCGGGGTCCCGTTAAAGCCTGACCGGAATGCGGAGGCGAACCGCCCACGATTACACTGTCAGACAAATTACTTTCCAATCAGGAAAGCATCGCATCGAAGGCTTGTCAACCGACAAGCGCTGCGCCGGCTCAGGATAAAAGTGCATAAAGCCGGCGCCTCTCTGGCTTAAAATCCTGCGAAAACATAGAGCCACAACAGCCCGCCGGGCAATTCACAACCGGGCGTAAGGCAATGCGAAGAGCACGCGCTTTTCGGGAACCCGGCCTCAGCCGCGGCCGCGCGGATAGCAGATGATCGACAGGTAGCTGATCGGCAGTGTCGTCAGTTCCTCCGGTCCGTGCGGTGCGTCGGCATCGAAGAACAGGCTGTCGCCGGGTGTCATCCGGTAGAGATTGTGGCCATGGCGGTAAACCACCTCGCCCTGCAACATATAGAGGAACTCCAGCCCGTCATGCTGGAAGGTGGGAAACACGTCCGAATCTCCCGACAGGGTGATCAGATAGGGTTCCACGACAACGCCGCTGGAATCGGCCCCGATATGCCCCAGAAGATTGTATTGATGGCCGGCGCGCGTGCCGCGCCGCTCGACATCCACGCCTTCACCCGCCTTGACGAAAACCGCGTTACGCTCTTCTTCGAAACGGCGGAAGAAGGACGTCACCGGCGTGCCGAGCGCGCGCGACAACGCCTGCAGTGTCGTCAGCGACGGCGACGTGATGCCGTTCTCGATCTTGGACAGCATGCCGAGTGAAATATCGGTGGCCGCCGCAAGATCGGCAACGGTGATGCCCAACTTCTTGCGAAAGGCGCGCACCTCGTGGCCGATAGCAACCTCCAGAACCTTTTCGCGTGTGTCGCGGGTCGCATGAGGGTTTTGCGTTAGCGGCAGATTGTGCGGCGCCCCGGCCTTGGTCTCCGCCGCCTTGGCTACGCCTGCCTTGCCGACCGCTTTCGCCACGATCGGCGCCGCCTTGCCATTACTGCGCGCCTTGCCGCCCTGTCCCGTTGCCGTGGCCTTGCTCATCCTGCCTCGCTCGCCTTTTGAGTCTGTTCACTCACAGTAAAACAATTTTGCACTTCGGTACAACAGAACTGTGAAGCGCAGCACAGATTCCGCTGATTTTCTTGCCACCGGGAGGGCTCGCAACGTTTCCGTAACTGCGGAACGGGCGATCGGTCTGATTGCGGCGCGATCATCCGGCCGGGCGGAGCCGTCATGATTTTGTCAAAATTCCCGATGGACACGATTTAACTCTTATGCAAATATCTTGCATAGAAAGCAACTTCCTGGCGCTCGTGCAGAGCTATCCACCATGCGGCCGAGCGCCTCGATCCTGAAGGACGGGCAGATGAAGATATTGCTTCCAAACCTTTTTGAAGGCCATGCGCCGATCACGCTGCAAAACGCTTTTCACGAAGCGTTGGACGCGTTGGACTCATGGCAGGCAGGCGCAGAAGAGCCGCTTGTAACGGTGGACGGCTGCACCGTGCCGATCAGCCACGTCTTCGCCCGCATGAGCGGCTGCACCGACCTGATGCCGCGCCGCACACGCACCCTGCTCGAGACCATCGCGTCGGGAACCCCGGCGCAGGCGCTGAATGGCTCTCTGTTCAGCGACGGCGTCATGCTCGTCATGCCGCTATGCGTGGAGTGTCTGGCGCTGGCCTCGAGATCGGTCGCCCGCCCGCCTTTTGAAGCGGCGGATCTATCCTGTGCAGGCATGGGCGGCTGAACAGACCGACCATGCGAATCTCCCTGAGCGCCGGCGGATAGCTCCCCTTCCCATGAATCCCCGGCGCCTTTGAAGGCCTGGCTACAATGCCGGGCCTTCTTTTTGTTCCGGCTGGTTCGGCCGAACTCAGCGCCCCGCCGTTCCGCGAATCGTCGCGACAAAGTTGCCTATGAGTAAAAATTCTTGCACTTGGATATTGCTTTGCCTTGCCATTTCGGTTCATTATGCGCGCCGACAAAGCCTGCTCACGGCAAGGCACGGTCCCGGCGCACCCTGGGAGGGGCGCACAGGCGAGCTATAATGGAGGAATTCAATCAATGACAGCTTCTTGGCGTTTTTCCACCCTCGCTGACCGCCATCGCGCGCTCGGCTCCAACCTCGAAGACTGGAGCGGCATGGGCACCGCGTGGAGCTACGACAAGGATGCGGACGAAGAATATGTCGCGATCCGCACCAAGGCCGGCATTATGGATGTTTCGGGCCTGAAGAAAGTTCATGTCACCGGCGCTCACGCCTCGCATGTCATCGACCTGGCCACCACTCGTAACGTCGAAAAAATCTATCCCGGCAAGTCGGTCTATGCTTGCATGCTCAACGACGCCGGCAAGTTCACCGACGACTGCGTCATCTATCGCATGGGTCCCAATTCCTGGATGGTGGTGCATGGCTCCGGATCGGGCCATGAGGAACTGACGCGTGCCTCCATCGGTCGCGACGTTTCCGTGCGCTTCGACGACAATCTGCACGATCTGTCGCTGCAAGGCCCGGTCGCGGTGGACTACCTGGCGAAACATGTGCCGGGTATCCGCGACCTCAACTATTTCCATCACATGCAGACGCGCCTGTTCGGCTTCCCGGTCATGATCTCGCGCACCGGCTATACCGGTGAGCGCGGCTATGAAATCTTCTGCCGCGGCCAGGACGCCCCGGCGATCTGGGACACGATCGTCGACGAAGGCAAGGAGATGGGCATCATTCCCACCCGCTTCACGACGCTCGACATGCTGCGCGTGGAAAGCTACCTGCTGTTCTATCCTTACGACAATTCGCAGAAATACCCGTTCGAGAACGAAGGCCCCGGCGACACGCTGTGGGAGCTTGGCCTCGACTTCACCGTCAGCCCCGGCAAGACCGGCTTCCGCGGCGCGGAAGAGCATTATCGGCTGAAGGGCAAGGAACGCTTCAAGATCTTCGGCATCGAACTGGACAGCGACAAGCCCGCCGACGAGGGCGCGCCGGTCTATCGCGACGGCAAGAAGGTCGGCGTCGTGACCTGCGCGATGTATTCCCCGCTGGTCAAGCGTTCGCTCGGCATTGCCCGTCTCGACGTCGATTGCGCCGTCGCCGGCACGCCGCTCGAGGTTCGCAACGAAAGCGGCACTGTCAAGGCGAAGGCACAGCCCCTGCCCTTCGACGATCCCAAGAAGCTGAAGCGGACCGCAAAGGGCTAGAACGTTGGACGGTGTACCGGTCATGACAATCAAGAGTCGCCCGGTCTACGGAACTCTGACGCCGCAGGCCGGAACAAGCCATCTGCTCATCGCGGACGCCGAAGGGGCGGCCGCGATCCTCGACCTGGCGAAAAAGGCCCCTGCCGGCTTCTTCGCCAGCGCGGAGATCATGTATTTTCCCGGTTCCGAGGATCGGCATCATGTCGATGCGCTGAAGGCGCTGGCGCCGCAGAAATTCTATGAAGGGCCGTCATTCGCGGCGGCCCTGCCACGGCTGCGGCAGATCCTCGAGGAGGCGCATATGGGGCTGCGCCTCTATGTGGCGGGCACCGAAGTCCTGATCAGCCAGGTCGAACTGGCGGCAAACGCCGTTGGCGTCGACCACCGGGCCATCCAGGCCGAGCATCGCGGCTCGCTGGCGCGGCGCGTGCAATGCGTGCATTGCAAGGGCATCACCGAAAACGTGACCACACAGCCTTACACATGCTCGCATTGCGGCCTGCTTCTTCTGGTACGTGACCATTACTCGCGCCGCATCGGCGCGTTTCAGGGTGTATGCATCAACGCGGAGGACCCCACCGAAATCCCCGAGAAAGAGGAGATTTTCCGTTGAAGAGTGGGTCGAACAGAATCGAAGCCGTCGTAACCGACGTCGTTACCGTCAACGACCTGGTGAAAAGGTTCCACTTCCAGCGCGTCGACGGCGGCCTGCTGCCGACCTTTTCCGGCGGCGCGCATACCGTCGTCGAGATGCGCGACGGCGACCGCACGCGGCTCAACCCCTATTCGCTGATGAGTTCGCCGCTCGACACGCATGATTATACGATCAGCGTGCGGCGCGACGATGTCGGGCGCGGCGGTTCGCTTTTCATGCACAACCAGGTCAAGCCCGGCCACCGCATGATCATCTCCAACCCGGTCAACCTGTTTTCGCTCGACCTGCGCGCCAGAAAGCACCTGATGATCGCCGGCGGCATCGGCATCACGCCGTTTCTGGCCCAGACATCGCAGCTTGCCGGGCGTGGCGGCAATTTCGAACTGCACTACAGCGTGCGCAACGAGGCGCTGGCAAGCTATGCCGACGTCCTGAAGCAGCGGCACGGCAAGCGCGTCAACATCTACCGCGACGACCATGAAGAACGGCTGGACCTGCCAACTCTCCTTGCCGGCCAGCCGCTTGGGACCCATCTTTATGTATGCGGGCCTTCCGGCATGATCGATTGGGTCCGCAAGACGGCGGCGGATGCCGGCTGGCCGGTCGAGAACGTGCATTACGAGCACTTCGCGGCACCGCAGCCGGGCAAGCCCTTCGAGGTGACGCTGGCGGTCAGCGGCATCGGCATCCATGTCGGCGAGAACGAAAGCCTTTTGGAGGCCATCGAAACCGCCGGCCTGAACCCGCCCTATCTGTGCCGTGGCGGCGTCTGCGGCCAATGTGAGACGAACGTGATTTCGCATGACGGCAAGTTCCTGCACAACGACCATTGGCTGAGCGACGAGGACAAGGCCGCGGGCTGCAAGATCATGCCATGCGTATCGCGTTTCGAAGGCAAGTCGCTCGTTCTTGAACGCTGACCCGCAACGGCGGGTCGGCAGGCGCGGAGGAAAAAATGGGAATCAACTTCAAGCAGGAAACATTTCGCGACGATTATACCTTCAGGAACAGCCCTGAACAGATTCGCCGCTTTCCCTTCCCGTTCCACGAGGACGGCTACATGTATTCGGTCAATATCGAACCGCATGTGCCGACCCGCAAGAACTCGGTGTTCGAACATCTGTTCGATGTCGATGAGCATTACGTTTCCGAGATGCGCGACCGCGCCATCGTGCTGGCGGAAGATCCGCTTCGCTGCCAGTCTCTGCCGCATATGACTTTGGCCGGCTGGGATACACTCGAACTGTTGATGACCGAAAAGGCCGCGAGCTATCCGGACCTGTTCACGCTGACGCGCGACGGCGACAAATGGCACTGGATCAACCGGCCGCTCGGCATCGACGATCATTTCACCTTCGGCGACACCGCCACCCTGCCCTACAGCCCGCTCGAATACATCACGCGCCAGAGCCAGGGCGATTTCGCCGTCTGCGACCAGCGCGAAAACAATTTGTGGATGGATGCCGGCATGGTGACCACCCAGGCCGACTGGTCCCTCGATTTCGACATCGGCATGAACTTCTTCGAATGGCACGCCCCGGTTCCACTGGCCCATGAAATGGGCGTATTCACCCGCGCGCTGAAGTTCCTGACCTCGATCCAGCAGGGGCAGCCCGCACGCCGCCTCAACTGGACCATGACCATCAATCCGCGGCTCGACACCAGCCCGGAGAACTTCCACAAATGGGGCACCGACCGCGCCACGGTAACGCCCGAGAATGTCGGGCAGAAGGTGCATTTGCGCGTCGAGGTGCAGATGTTCTTCCGCCTGCCCCGCTCCAATGCCATCCTGTTCCCGATCCGCTGCTATCTCATCAGCATGGACGAACTGACGACGTCACCGAAATGGGCGCGTCGCTTCCACCGCGTGCTGCGCGACCTGCCGAACGAACTGGCCGAATATAAGGGCCTCGTCCGCTATCGGCCGACTGTGGTGGAATGGCTGTCGAAGCGCGACGACGGCGCGCCGACATCGCCGGGTTTCGGGCCGGACTGAGACGCCGGCCTGAAAGGCGCCAAGCGTTCCTCAGAAGGGTTCGTTGCGCCAGGACAAAGAGGAGCAGCAGCCCCGTGCTATGCTGCTCACCGGGTCAGCGGCCGTTTCGGCCTGATCAAAGGGTTGACCCGGACGCAGTGCAGAAAGGAGTTGCATCTCCATGGATGTAGCGACAGCGACCGGCGATCACGCCAGGAAGATTACAGCCAAATCATACAGGCTCTACAAGGAACTCGGCGAGGAAGAGGGCATCCGCAAACTGGTCGAGACGTTTTACGACATTATCGAACAGGACCCTGACGCCGCCGAGTTGCATCTCTTGCATATGCGCGGCCAGGGCGTGGCACATTCCCGCCGGGAACAGTTCAACTATCTCTCCGGCTTCTTCGGCGGCCCGAGCCGTTATGTCCTGCAACATGGTCATTCACGCCTCACCGAAATCCACGAGCACATCCATATCGGCCCGAAGATGCGCGACCTGTGGCTTTCATGCATGGAAAAGGCCATGGCCCAGGTCGGTATCGAAGGTGCATTGAAGGACGAAGTGATGCTGCACTTCGAGCGCGCCGCCGAAACGTCCAGGAACCAGGACACGGACGAATAGATATCGCCGGCAACAGAGCGACAGAATGACGGGGCGATTGAGCGATTTGTTCAACCGCCCTTTTTCATTGCCTGCCGTGCGTCCTTCGAGGCTCGCCCCCTTCGATCCTTCCACAAGCTCAGGACTCAGGAACTCGCACCTCAAGGATGAGGGCGGGAGCCACCTTCAGACAGACCGAGGGCGAGATAGCACCACCTCCCTCATGCTGAGGAGCCCGCAACCTGTCCTCCGACGCCAATGGGCGCAGGCGCAAGCCCGTAGCCTGAAGGCAGGAAACTGCCGGCTCGAACGACGCACGACAGTGATGCAGCGTGGCGTCGAAGTCCGCGATCACACCACGCGGTCGGGCACTTCCTTACCGTCAAAAAACGCCGTGAGATTATCGACCGCCTTCATGCCCATGGCCACGCGCGTCTCTTCCGTGGCGCTGCCCAGATGCGGCAGCAGCACGACGTTTTCCAGCCGTGTCAGCCCCTCGGGCACCACCGGCTCGCCGTCGAACACGTCGAGGCCGGCGCCAGCCAGCTTGCCGCTCTCCAGCGCCGCCACCAGCGCCGCCTGGTCGACGACGTCGCCGCGCGCCGTATTGATGAGGAAAGCGCCGGGCTTCATCGCCGCCAGCCTTTCGGCATTGATGAGATGGCGGTTAGCCGCGCCGCCGGGACAATGCAGCGAGACGAAATCGGCCTCGGCCAGCACATCCTCGATGGTCGGCAATTGCCTCGCGCCCATGGCGCGGGTTTCTTCATCGTCCACCTTGGAGCGATTGTAGAACACGACATCCATGTCGAAGCCGAAATGCGCGCGCTTGGCCGTCGCCTTGCCGATGCGGCCCATGCCGATAATGCCGATGGTCTTGCCGGTGACCTTGGCGCCGATCATGTGGGTCGGGCACCAGCCCGCCCATTCGCCGGCGCGCAACTGCCGCTCGCCTTCGCCGGCGCGACGCGCAACGGCAAGCAGCAGGCTGAGTGCGATGTCGGCGGTGCAGTCGGTCAGCACGCCCGGCGTATTGGTGACGACGATCCCCTGCGCGCGCGCGGCATCGATATCGATGTGACTGAAGCCGACCCCGTAATTGGCGATGATGCGCGTGCGTGAATCGGATTCGGGAAACAGCGAAGCCGGCAGGCTATCGCTTACAGTGGGCAGGATCGCGTCGAACGCCTGAAAGGCGGCCTTGAGCTCGATCGGCTTGAGCGGCGCGTCGCCGCGATTGAAGGTGGTGTCGAAACGCTCGGCCAGAATGTGCTCGACAGCATCCGGCCAACGCCGGGTTACGATGATACGCGGTTTCATGAGCCTTCGCCGATCAATCCCGTTTGTCATGATGAAGAAGCGGCCCCGTGACCGGAGCCGCTTCCGGACAGCCTGTTCAGGCCGCCTTTTTCTTCTGTTCCAGCACAGCCGCCACGGTCGGGCCGAATTCCGCCGGCGTCGGCACGATGGTGACGCCCGCTTCGCGCAGGATCTCGACCTTTTCCTGGGCCGATTCGCCGAAGGCGGAAATGATGGCGCCGGCATGACCCATGCGTTTGCCCTTGGGCGCCGAAAGACCGGCAACGTAAGCGATCAGGGGCTTGCGCATATTGTGCTTGGCCCATTCGCCGGCCTCGGCCTCCTGCGGCCCGCCGATCTCGCCGATCATGACGACGGCGTCGGTGTCCTCGTCCTCCTCGAACAGCTTGAGCATGTCGAGGAAGGACGAGCCGTTGATCGGATCGCCGCCGATACCGACGCTGGTCGAAACGCCGATGCCGAGCGCCTTCATCTGCGCGGCCGCCTCATAGCCCAGCGTACCGGAACGGCCGACGATGCCGACGCGGCCCGGCAGGTAGATGGAGCCCGGCATGATGCCCATGGACGCCTGGCCGGGGGTGATGACGCCGGCGCAGTTCGGGCCGATGAGGCGCATGCGGTCCTCATAGCGGAAGCGCCGCATGTAACGCTTGACGCGCATCATGTCCTGCGAGGGAATGCCGTCGGTGATGCACACGCAAAGCTTCAGGCCCGCATCCGCCGCTTCCATGATCGAATCCGCGGCAAAGGGCGGCGGCACGAACACGATTGAGGCTTCGGCGCCGGTCTCGCGCACGGCGCCCTTGACCGTATTGAAGACGGGCATGCCGTGATGGATCATGCCGCCCTTGCCGGGGGTCACTCCGCCGACGACCTTGGTGCCATAGCGCTTCATATCCTGCGCATGGAAGGTGCCGATCTTGCCGGTGAGACCTTGAACGATGACGCGCGTGCGCCGGTCGAGAAGAATGCTCATTGTGGTCCTCCCTTAGTGCTTTTTCGACTTCGAGAATGCGCGCATGGACTCGACCGCCTTTTCGGCAGCCTCGGCCAGTGTGTCGGTGACAATCACCTTCTCGCCCGATTCCGCCAGAATGCGCCGGCCTTCCTCCACATTGGTGCCGGCCAGCCGAACCACCAGCGGCACGGAAACGCCGACCTCGCGGATCGCCTTGACAACACCTTCGGCAACCCAGTCGCAGCGATTGATGCCGGCGAAGATGTTGACCAGGATCGTCTCGACATTCTGGTCGGCCAGCACCGCGCGGAACGCCTTGGACACACGCTCGGGCGAAGCGCCGCCACCGATGTCGAGGAAGTTCGCCGGTTCGCCGCCGGCGATCTTGATCATGTCCATCGTCGCCATGGCCAGACCGGCGCCGTTGATGATGCAGCCGATATTGCCGTCGAGGCCGACATAGGACAGGCCGCGATCGCTGGCGAAGGTCTCGCGCGGGTCTTCCTGGCTCTTGTCGCGCAGCTCGGAAATCTCGGCCCGGCGGAACAGCGCGTTCTCGTCGAACGACATCTTGCCGTCGAGCGCCAGCAACTGCCCGTCCTTGGTCACCACCAGCGGATTGATTTCCAGCATCGAGGCGTCGAAATCGCGGAACACCCGGTAGCAGCCCATCAGCGTATCGACGGCCTTGCCGATCAAATGGTTTTCAAGTCCGAGTCCGAAAGCGATCTCGCGCGCCTGGAATTGCTGCATGCCGGCACCCGGATCGACGACGGCGCGGATGATGGAATCGGGCTGCTTTTCGGCGATCTCCTCGATCTCCATGCCGCCTGACGCCGACGCCACGATCATCACGCGCTCGGATTTACGGTCGAGCACGATGCCCAGGTAAAGCTCCTGGGCGATATCGACCGTCTCTTCGATATAAAGACGGGAAACCAGCTTGCCCTTGGGGCCGGTCTGCTTGGTGACCAGCTTGCGGCCGAGCATGCTTTCCGCCGCTTCCGACACTTCGCTGTCGGATTTGCACACGCGGATGCCGCCGGCCTTGCCGCGGGCGCCGGAATGGATCTGCGCCTTGACAACCCACTGGTCGCCGCCAATCTCGCTGGCGCGATAGGTCGCCTGTTCCGGGCTGTAGGCGAGCCCGCCGCGCGGAATGTTCACCGAATAGCGCGAAAGCAGTTCCTTGGCCTGGTATTCGTGGATATCCATGTCGAACTCCTCCGTTCGGGTTTAGTTGGGCAGCGAGGCGCGGGCCTGCGCCGAGCTTTCGATCGCCTCGTGCATGACCAGCACGTTGCGGGCCATGCGCTCGGAGGCGGCATCGATCATCTTGCCGTCGAGGGCGGCCGCGCCCTTGCCCTGCTCCTCGGCCTCCTTGAGCACCTCGATGATGCGGCGGGCGCGGGTGACTTCCTTTTCCGGCGGCGAGAACACGGTGTTGGCCAGATCCACCTGCGAGGGATGGATCGCCCACTTGCCCTCGATGCCCAGAGCGGCGGCGCGCTTGGCGGCGGCGATGAAGCCTTCCGGATCGGAGAAATCACCGAACGGTCCGTCGATGGCGCGCAGGCCATAGGCCCGGCAGGCCACCGTCATGCGCGAGATGGCGGCATGCCACTGGTCGCCAGGATAGTCGGGGTTGAGGCCACCGATATTGACGGTGCGCGCCTTGACGCTCGCCGCATAGTCGGCAACGCCGAAATGCAGGGCCTCCAGCCGGCCGCCATAGGCCGCGATGGCCTCGACATTGGCCATGCCGAGCGCCGTCTCGATCAGCGCCTCGAGCCCGACACGGGTCTTGAAACCCTTGCCCATCTCGATCTGGTTGACGATCGCCTCGACCGTATAGAGGTCGGCCGGCACGCCGACCTTCGGCACCAGGATGGTGTCGAACTTGTCGCCGGCCTGCTCCATCACATCGACCACGTCGCGATACATGTAATGGGTGTCGAGGCCGTTGATGCGCACCGAAATGGTCTTGCCGCGGCCGCGCCAGTCGATCTCGTTGAGCGCCTCGATGATGTTCTTGCGCGCCTTGTCCTTGTCCGGTGGCGCCACCGCATCCTCGATGTCGAGGAAGACGTAATCGGCGTGACCGTCGGCGGCCTTGCGGATCATCTCGGCATTGGAGCCCGGTACGGCCAGCTCGCTGCGCTGCAGACGAAGCTTGCGCAAATGGTGAATGGTGTGGCTCATCTCGCTCTCCTCAGGCTGCCTTGGCGATCGCCGGCTGGCGGGATTCGCGGTAATATTCCAGCGCAGCACCCACGCCCGAACCGGGCTTGACCTTCACGCCGCAATCCAGAAGCGTCATTTCGGCCGCCGACAGCGCGCCGCACATCATCACTTCATTGACCCAACCGAGATGGCCGATACGGAACACCTTGCCGGCCACCTTGGACAGACCGCCACCGAGCGAAGTCTGGTAGTTCTCAAAAGCGGTGCGCACGATATTGGCACTGTCGATGCCTTCCGGCACCACGACGGCGCTGACCGTGTCGGAATACCATTTGGGTTCCTTGGCGCAGAGCTTGAGGTCCCAGGCCGCCACCGCCCGGCGCACGCCCTCCGCCAGTCTGGCGTGGCGCTGGAACACATTGTCCAGCCCCTCTTCCAGCAGCAGATCGATCGAGGCGCGAAGGCCCCGCAGCAACTGCACCGCCGGCGTATAGGGGAAGAAGCCGGTGTCGTTGGCCTTGATCATGTCCTCGAAGGAGAAATAGCAGCGGTTCGAGCGGTTGTTCCTGGTCGTGTCCTTGGCAACGTCTAGCGCCTTCTGGCTGACCGACAGGAAGCCGAGGCCGGGCGGCAGCATGAAGCCCTTCTGGGAGCCGGAAACGGCCAGGTCCACGCCCCATTCGGTCTGGCGGAAATCGATCGAACCGACCGACGAGACGCCATCGACATAAAGCAGCGCCGGATGCTTGGCGGCATCGAGCGCGGCGCGCACGCCGGCGACATCGCTGGTGACGCCCGTCGCCGTCTCGTTCTGGGTGACGAACACCGCCTTGATGCGATGTTCCTTGTCCTTGGCCAGACGGTCGGCGAAAATCTCGACCGGAACGCCCGTGCCCCATTCGACATCGACGACATCGACGTCAAGGCCGAGACGCTCGGCCATGTCCACCCATAGATGCGAGAATTGGCCGAAGCGCGCCATCAGCACGCGGTCGCCGGGGTTGAGGGTGTTGGTGATGGCGGATTCCCAAGCGCCGGTTCCCGAGGACGGGAAGATGAAGGTGCGGCCGCTTTCGTTGCGGAAAATCTTGTTGATGTCCTCGAACAGACCCCGCGTGAAGGTTGGATAGGTCGGCGCGCGCATGTCCTCCATGGGCATGTTCATTGCCTGACGCACCGTCTCGGGCACATTGGTGGGGCCCGGAACGAAGAGCTGAGTGAAACCGGCCATGACGATCCTCCTTTGATGATGGCGGATCTGGATTCCGCCGGAATGTCGCATGAAGGTTGCGACGCGGCCGGCCCTGCCACAACACCTGCCAAGATAGGAAAGTGGCCCTTTGCAGACTGGCGCCAAACTACTCTTTCGGAGGCAGCCGCCTCCCATCGGATAGGCTTTTTCCTACCCGGTCGCGCCTATCGGCGTCGTTGGCGGCGACAGCGTCGTTGCCCTCGCGCCCGCATCAGAGGGGCGTCGGTAATGTAAGCTACATCTTACGAAGTCCGGCGCGGGCCTCGATCGTCAGCCTGAAAAGCGGTTGCCGCTTTTCGGATGGTTTTGATGTGCCATCAAAATGCGGAAACGCCACGCGTTCAATCGGAGGCACGACGTTCCGGCGTCGAACTGCGACCCTTCTCGCTGGCGTAAAGCGCCACGGCCATCGCGCGGTTGCGAACATCCAGCTTGTCGTAGAGATTTTTCAAATGATATTTGACCGTGTTTTCCGAAATACCGGTGCGCGCGGCAATCTGCATGTTGGTCCAGCCGTCTGCCAGCACCGACAACAATTCCCGCTCGCGCGTCGTCAACCGCGACAGCGGCGTGTCGTTGATCTTCGACACGTCGACAAAGGGAATCGAGATGCGGCCATTGGCGACCGCCGTCAACGCATCGAAAAGGATGGCCGGGTCCTCGAATTGGTAGCAATAGCCCTGCGCGCCAAGGCGTACGCAGCGTTTGAGAATGCCGACGTCATGATCGTTGGAAAAGATGACGACGCGGGCGTGGATGGCCTGGCGCTGCATTTCGGCCAGCACCTCGCCGCTGTCGACGTCCGACAGGCGCCAGCCGAGAACGGCGACGTCGAAGGCGGGATCCTGCTTCACCGCCGCTTCCAGAAAATCCTTGCCGCTCTGCAAGCTGGCGACCAGCTTGAAACGGGCATCGCGCGAGATCATGTCGACGAGACCGGCAACCACCAATGGGTTGCGCTCGGCCACGAGCACCCTGAACACCTTGCCAGAGGTCATTTGTGCCGCCGCCATTCTGGCGAGCGCCTTAGTCTTGAAAACGGGGCCATTTCCCTACTCCGGGCCATGGTGCCACTCCCGAACCGGATCAGGTTACACTGTAATATTCCACACAAGGAAGCCCTCGACGGTATTTTCTTACCTGAGATCGCGCCATAATCACGACGGTCGAAAAGGCCGGCAGCTTCGCCGACCTTGCGCCGCCCGGCCCGCCGGAATGCGCCCTCCCGTGACGCTTGCAATCGGGTTGGATGGTGCCATCCCTCGCCCTTTTCGCTGTGCATGCTTCGACCCTTCGAAGTCCGCCCCCTCGGGCTCTCACCTTATATTGGCAAGTTGTATTGTGCGTCGTTCGAGACGCCGGCATGGCCGGCTTCTGAGCATGAGTAAGGGGGTGCGACTCCAGTTTGAGTAGTGCGTCGTTCGAGACGGCAGCTCACGCTGCCTCCTCACGATGAGGGGGGGCTGCCGATGCCTCAAAGCGAAGAAACCGGCACCACGCCGCCCTCATCCTGAGATGCGAGCTCCTGAGCTTGTCGAAGGGGCGAGCCTCGAAGGATGGGGGCGGCTCCAGTCCGTGTGGATGGAAATTTATCGCCTGCCGTAATCGATAAGAATAATTCCGTTGCCAATCAGGCGCTTGCCCCGTTAACGGCGATTTCTTTCTCGCCGCTTTATCCACACCCATCATCCCTCCCGCATAATCCCCCTCAGCAGCTTGCCAGCGGGAACGGGTGTGCACACTCGAGCATCCAGGCAAGTGTGGCGCCGGGTGTGTTATCCGTAACAGTGAACGGAACCGCCCGGCCCGAACCGGACCTGCGTTGCTCGCGCTCGCAAATGGGCGATGGGCCGGGAAAGGCAAGGGTAGAAACGCCGGCGGGCGCGGACAACCGTGNATGGGCGATGGGCCGGGAAAGGCAAGGGTAGAAACGCCGGCGGGCGCGGACAACCGTGCCATATAATTAAACTTAGGAGGTACGGCCCCGCGCCCGCTTCCCGACCTTTCAAGCTTGAAAGGTCCGTTCTTTGAAATGGCCAGACGGCATTTGCCGGGCGTGGCAACGGTGAAGTGCGGCCGGCCGAACCCGAGCGGATCAGGCGAAATACTGTCCGCCATTGGCCGTGATGGTCGAGCCGGTGATGAAGCCGGCTTCCTCGGATGCAAGGAAGACGACGCAGCGGGCGATTTCCTGCGGCTCGCCCAGCCGGCCGACCGGAATCTGCGCGACGATGGCCTCCCGCACCTTTTCGGGCACGGCCATCACCATGTCGGTGGCGATGTAGCCGGGGCAGATGACATTGACGGTGATGCCGGCGCGCGCGCCCTCTTGCGCAAGCGCCTTCGTGAAACCGATATCGCCGGCCTTGGAGGCGGAATAATTGGCCTGGCCCATCTGCCCCTTCTGGCCGTTGATCGACGAGATGGTGACGACACGGCCGAATTTTCGCTCGCGCATGCCGCCCCACAGCGGATGCGTCATGTTGAAGACGCCGTTGAGATTAGTGCCGATGACCTCGTTCCACTGCTCGCGCGTCATCTTGTGAAACATCGCGTCGCGGGTGATGCCGGCATTGTTGACCAGCACGCCGACCGGGCCGAGATCGGCCTCCACCTTGGCGATACCTGCCGCGCAGGCGTCATAATCGGCGACCGACCACTTATAGACCGGGATGCCGGTTTCAGCTTTGAATTTCGCCGCCGCCTCGTCGTTGCCGGCATAATTGGCGGCCACCTTGTAACCCGCGTCCCTGAGGCCGACGGAAATGGCGGCGCCGATGCCGCGCGACCCACCGGTGACGATTGCGACTTTGCTCATGGTGATCCTCCCCTTGTTATCGACAGGTCGGCAACAGGCATTCGGCAGTCGGGATTATCCGTTCCTTTTCGCCGACTGCCTGCTGCCGATTGCCGGTCAGTCCATCCCTTCCACGCACATGGCGACGCCCATGCCGCCACCGATGCACAGCGTCGCCAGGCCCTTATTCGCGCCGCGGCGCTTCATCTCGTGGACCAGCGTGTTGAAGATGCGGGCGCCCGACGCGCCGATCGGATGACCGATGGCGATCGCGCCGCCATTGACATTGACGATGTCCGGGTTCCAGCCCATGTCCTTGTTGACGGCACAGGCTTGCGCGGCGAAGGCTTCATTGGCCTCGACCAGATCGAGATCGCCGACCGCCCAGCCGGCCTTTTCCAGCGCCTTGCGCGAGGCCGGGATCGGGCCGGTGCCCATGATCGCCGGATCGACGCCCGCCGTTGCCCAGGATGCGATGCGTGCCAGCGGGGTGATGCCGCGCCGCGCCGCTTCCGCCTCGCTCATCAAAAGCACGGCCGCCGCGCCGTCATTGATGCCGGAGGCGTTGCCGGCCGTCACCGTGCCGTCCTTGTCGAAGGCTGGCCGCAGTTTGGTCATCGCATCGATCGTCGCACCATGGCGGATATATTCGTCCTGATCGACCACCGTGTCGCCCTTGCGGCCCTTGACGGTGAAGGCGACGATCTCGTCCTGAAACCTTCCGGCCTTCTGTGCCGCCTCGGCCTTGTTCTGCGAAGCCAGCGCGAACTTGTCCTGATCCTCACGGGTGATCTGGAACTTGCTGGCGACATTCTCGGCAGTGGTGCCCATATGATAGCCGTTGAACGCGTCCCACAGGCCGTCCTTGATCATCGTGTCGATCAACTTGACGTCGCCCATCTTGACGCCGCCGCGCAGATGCTGGGCATGCGGCGAGAGCGACATGGATTCCTGGCCCCCCGCCACCACGATGGCCGCGTCGCCGGCGGCGATCTGCTGCATGCCGAGCGCAATGGCGCGCAGGCCGGAGCCGCAGACCTGGTTGAGCCCCCAGGCGGTCGTTTCCTTGGGCAAGCCGGCAAGGATCGATGCCTGGCGGGCTGGATTCTGGCCCTGGGCCGCAGTCAGCACCTGGCCGAGGATCACCTCGTTGACATTGCCGGCCTCGACGCCGGCGCGCTCGAGCAGCGCCTTGATGACGGTCGCGCCAAGCTCATGCGCGGGTATGTTGGCAAAGGCGCCGTTGAACGAGCCGACCGCGGTGCGCGCGGCGCTGGCGATGACGATATTGGAAGCAGGCATCTTGTTCTCCGAACCTCGAACTGGCGCGCTTTGGCAGCGCCGCTGCCCACTTTTGTTGCCCTTTCGCGAAGGCAAGTCAAACCGGAAATCCGTATTAGGGAAGAGTTGCGGGCGGTCGGAAATTCATGCTGCGCAGCATTTTGCAGCGCCGAAAAGGAGCATCGGCTCCCGCACTGCACAAAAGTGCTTGGAATTGGCGCGGCTTTGCGCCTATCCTTCGTTAGACGCGCAATCGTTATCGGCTGCTTACGGAGGCGCCGAATCCGGGGAGGATACTGATGGCCGCCAAAAATGAAGCGGTGACAATCAAGAAATACGCCAATCGCCGGCTCTACAACACCGGCACCAGCACTTATGTAACGCTCGAAGATCTTGCCGAAATGGTGAAGAAGGGTGAGGATTTCACGGTCCAGGATGCCAAGACCGGCGAGGACATCACTCATCCGGTGCTCACCCAGATCATCTTCGAACTGGAGAACAAGGATGGGCAGAACATGCTGCCGATCCCGTTCCTGCGCCAGTTGATCGCCTTTTATGGCGACCAGATGCAGATGATCGTGCCGAGTTTTCTCGAACAGTCGATGGTGGCCTTCGCCAAGGAGCAGGAGCGGTTCCGCGAACAGATGAAAGGCAGTTTCGGCAAGACGCCGCTCGATATGTTGAAGATGGCTCCGCCAATGAACGCGCTGGAGGAACAGACGCGGCGTAATATCGAGATGTTCCAGAACGCCATGCGCATGTTCACGTCATTTCCGCAGGGCGGGCAACAGGCTCCAGCCGGCGAGCCGGCGAAAAAGCAGGCGGAAGACGAGAAGCCCGACGGGCTGAAGGATTTGAAGGAACAGATCGCAGCCATGCAGCGCAAGCTCGACAGCCTGTCATAGCCGATTGGCAGGGGTGCGCGTGCATCGCAGCCCCAAGGCCGAGGCCGCCGTGGCATTTGCGTGACTGGCCGCACTTGCCTAAACAGGGTAATCGCCAGCGCCGAATGGCGCCATCTCGCAAATGATCGAACGGTTCCCGCCATGACAGATGCCGACCTGATCCCCGTCTTCGACGGCCATAACGACACGCTGCTCAAGCTCTATATGGCCAAGGAGACGGACAAGGAGAAGCTGTTCGTCGAAGGCGCGCCGGCCAATTGGCATATCGACCTTCCGCGCGCCAGAAAAGGCGGCTTCGCCGGCGGCATGTTTGCGATCTTTCCGCCGCCGGATCCGAAATCGCAGCGCAGCAGTGTGCCATCGGCACCCGGCAGCGACGAGCCGTCGGCACCCGAACTGGCCCGCGCCGATGCGCTTGATTCCACGCTGGCCATGGCCTCCATCCTGCTGCGCCTGGAGCGCGCCGGCGCGCTGGCCATATGCCGCAGCGCGGCCGATATTCGTGCCGCCATGGCCAAGGGCGTCATTGCCGCCGTCTTCCACATCGAAGGCGTGGAGGCGATCGACCCTGATCTGGCCATGCTCGACGTGCTTCATGCCGCCGGTCTGCGCTCGCTCGGGCCGGTGTGGAGTCGCCCCAATGCGTTTGCCTATGGTGTTCCGTTTCGCTTCCCCTCCTCACCCGATATCGGGCCGGGGCTGACGGATGCCGGCAAGGCACTGGTTAAGGCCTGCAACCGGCTGAAAATCCAGATCGACTTGTCGCATATGAATGAAAAAGGCTTTCGCGATGTCGCGAAGCTCTCGGACGCGCCGCTGGTCGCTACGCATTCCAATGTGCATTCCATATGCCCGCATTCGCGCAATCTGACCGAATGGCAGCTTGGCGCGATCCGCGATTCGCGCGGGCTGGTCGGTCTCAATTATGCCACCGGTTTCCTCCGCCAAGACGGCACGATGAATGCCGACACCGGCCTCGACGTCATGGTACGCCATGTTGATGCGCTGCTGGAGGCGCTTGGCGAGGACGGCGTCGGACTCGGCTCGGATTTCGACGGCGCGATGATCCCGGCGGCGATAGGCGATGTCACCGGCCTTCCCCGGCTGCTCGACGCACTCGCCGCCCGCGGTTACGGCCGCGAACTGATCGAAAAGATCGCCTGGAAGAATTGGCTGAACCTGTTGGAGCGGACGATCGGATAAAACCGGACCCTATCCGGAACGGGGGCTCGCCCCCATTCCGGATTAACCAATCCCGTGAGCCACGTTGGCGTCAGCCGTTGACCGCCAAAACCATCGGCGGGGCGCGCTCCGCGACTTTCCTGATTTTTTCGGGCCGCAACATTGATGCGATACCGGCTGCGATCAATCCGAGCAGCGCCGAAAGGCCAAGTATCTGTAGCGAGCGCGGTGGCAGCAATGTGCCCAGGACCTGGGGCGATGAAGCCGGAGCATACATCTGATTGATGAAGCCGGTGAACCGCTGCTGCGCCAGGCCAAGCAATTCCGTATATTGATCGACGATCGTCTTGAACTGCTCCGTTGCGGCTTCACGGAATGCCGTGCTGGTGTTGGCCGGAAGTGGATTCTTCAACATGGCCAACTCCTTTTCCAGTTCCGCGATTTCGACCAGCTTTCCTTGTCTCTTGTTCAGCACTTCGGTCAGGTAATCGGCCAGCGTGGCGCGTTCGACGAGCCCGGCGATTTCATTGATGCCGCTTTCGTTGAGTTGCACGCTGCTTGTGCCGGTCGTGCTGAAGGACGCTCCGCTCGACGAGGCGTCGCTCAGGTTCTGCTTGAGGCCGCGAAAATTCTGCAGGTCGTTGATCGTGGCGTTGAAGCCGGCCAATTGCCGTTGTTGATTTGAAATCTCCAGCGTCGTCTGACGAACATAGGCCCCGGAAATCGGGTCTTCCTGGTCGATGGTTTGGAACAGCGGATCGAAATACTGGGTCGCGAAACGATCCAGGCCTTGCATGAGATCGGCGGCGGTATTCCCCTTGATGGTCGCCACGGAATTGAGCCGATCGTCCTCGGAAATGATCGTCAGCCCACGACGGAGATTCCGCATCGCGTGGCTGGCGAACAGCAGACTGGATGCGTCGTCCAGTTTCGCGAGGTTCTTGGGAATGGCGACATTCTGGAGCCTTGTATCCACAATGACCTTGAAAAGCTGCGGGTAGATTGTTGTCCAGGCTTCGGGAAGCGCCGCTGCCATGGCCTTGCCGGACGCCTTGTCGACGCCGACCGAGAGATAGTCGAAATCGATTTTCAGGCCGGAGCGGACGGTCTTGGACAGCTCGGCCGCGTAGCGCGCGTTGATTGCGTCGATCTCGGTTGTGGTCAGACTCTTGTTGGCCAGCCGTTTCCGGTACTTATCGTTCAGACCGGCCTCAAGGACGGACCCGTATCGGACCTGAAAAGCCTGCCGAAGTGCGGCCTGATCTTCGATCGCGAATTTCTTTGCAACCGCGCCGATCACCTGAGGGATCAGCAGATCGTTTGGTGAAAATGCAGCACCGCTCGGATATTTGCCGTCCTGGATGCCTTTCAGATTGATATAGTACTCAATCGGGCTGTGAAGGCGGATGCTCCAAACCGCCAATCCAGTGGCAGCGGTAAGCACGAATAGAATTGGCAAGAGTAAAAACAATCCACGGTTGTGCCAAAACTTGAATAATATATCGGAGATAGAAATCTCCTCAACAGAATCTCTCTGTTCCATTTTATTCCCCAAGCATATACCCCATGCTTGAGATGATACAGTAAAGCAAATAAGTCAAGTATATTGGCGCTTACTATTGTCATGAAACAATAGCGCCAAGCTCTTTGCTGCGAGATTGTCGTCCATGTCTGCGGTACAGATGCAAACCATGCGCCGGAATAGACTTGGGTGTGATGGTGTCCACGGCAGGATTCGAACCTGCGACCCCAGGATTCATACCACTTCGGCTTCCGCCGCCGCCGTCAGGCGTTCGTGGTCTGGACTGTCCCTTCGCCATGGGCCTGAAGGCCTTTAGGCGCCGCCCGTCCAGTCTCTACACCTTCGCCGGCTTTCACCGGCGCTTGGCTCGGGATTGGCTGGCCGCGCAGCGGCTTGAGCGTTCCCCGACTTTGAGCGGATTCACCGCGCCGTTTCCGAGCGCGATGCCCAATTCTTCATAGGAATCCTGTGCTCTATCCAACTGAGCTACGTGGACATTGGCGCGTCTGTAGCAAGTCTCGCCGATGACGTCATCAGGAAAGTGAAAGCTTTGCTTTCCAACAGGCCGCCCTCTTCCGCGTCCGCTCAGGCGGCAAGCGCCGCCTCTGCCAGCTTGACCCAGTAACTGACGCCATGCGGGATCGCTTCGTCATTGAAGTCGTAAGCCGGATTGTGGAGACCGGCACTGTCGCCATTGCCGACGAATATGAATGCGCCGGGCCGAGCCTCCAGCATGTAGGAAAAATCCTCGCCACCCATCATCGGCGGTACGGCGCGATGGACCTGCGCTTCACCCGCGACAGCGGCGGCGGCGTCGCCGGCAAGGATGGTTTCCTGCGCATGGTTGAAGGTCACGGGATAGTTGGCGTCGTAGTCGAGATCGATCGTCGCACCGAAGCTGGCGGCAATACCGGCGCAAATAGCACGCATGCGCGTCTCGGCGGTCTTGGCCATGTCCTTTTTCAGCGTGCGCACCGTGCCGGCGATCTCAGCCTGTTCGGGAATGACATTATAGGCATCGCCGGCATGGAATTTCGTCACCGACACGACGACGGCCTCTACAGGGTCGGCGCTGCGCGAGGCAATCGTCTGCAATGCCCCGACCAGTTGGCTGGTAATGACGATGGGGTCGATCGTGCCGTGCGGCATCGCCGCATGGCCGCCGCGTCCCTTCACCGTGATGGTGAACTCGGCCGTGGCCGCCATGATTGCACCGGGGCGAATGGCGAACTGGCCCAAAGGCAGGCCCGGCATGTTGTGCATCCCGAACACCTTGTCGATGCCGAAACGCTCCATCATTCCGTCCTTGACCATTTCATTGCCGCCGCCGCCACCCTCTTCGGCCGGCTGGAAGATGAGCGCGACGGTGCCCGCGAAATTGCGCGTCTCCGCCAGATATTTCGCCGCACCGAGCAGCATGGCCGTGTGCCCGTCATGGCCACAGGCATGCATCTTGCCTTGCGTCGTGGAAGCATATGGCTTGCCGGTAATCTCGGTGATCGGCAGTGCGTCCATATCGGCGCGCAGGCCGACCGTCGCGCCTTCGCCCTGGAGGCCGCGGATGATGCCGACAACACCGGTCTTGCCCAGCCCGGTCACCACCTCGTCGCATCCGAATGCCTTCAATTTGTCGGTGACAAAAGCTGCGGTCTTGAAGACGTCGAAATTGAGTTCCGGGTTTTCATGCAAATGACGTCGCCATGTGGCGATTTCGTTCTGCATTTCGGCGGCGCGGTTCAGGATCGGCATGGAGCAGGCTCACTTCGGTTTCGTACAGACACAACAGGTCCCATCGCAATCGTGATCGGTGCCGCTTTGCCATGTTGAGGTCACATAGGCTAGATAGCACCCGCCGAGTGCGGACCGGGCGTTGGGACCGGTCCAGCAACTGGTGTCCCGGCCGACATTAGGGAGCCGGTGGTGGCGACCGCAAGAGACGATTTCGGATTTCACAATGAAGCACAGGCGTTTCCTGAAATTGGTTCTTTCCGGCACGACAGTGCTTTCGCTGCTTTGCGGCCCCGCCCTGGCCAATCCTTCCATCCTGTTCGACCTCGACAATGGCGCGGTGCTTGAACATCAGGATGCCTTCCAGCGCTGGTATCCGGCCTCGTTGTCCAAGCTGATGACGGCCTATGTCGCCTTCCGGGCCGTCGCCGCCGGTGAGGTGCGGCTTGATTCGCCGATCAAGATGACCAGGCATGCCGCCAAGGAGCCGCCGTCCAAGATGGGCTTCAAGGCGGGAACGGTGATGCGGCTGGATGCTGCGTTGGAGATGATGCTGGTCAAATCCGCCAATGATCTGGCCATGGCGATCGGTGAGAATATCGGCGGCTCGCAGGCGGCATTTTCCAGGCGCATGAACGCCGAGGCGGCGCGCCTGGGCATGAGCGGCACGCATTTCGTCAATCCGAACGGCCTGTTCTCGCCCGAGCAATATACGACCGCCCGTGATCTGGCCATTCTGGTGACTGCGATCCGCAAGGATTTCCCGCAATACGAGTCCATGTTCGAGATCGAGGGGCTTCAGCTCGGCAAGCGCAAGATTTCCAACTATAATCTGCTGATCGGCCGTTATGCCGGGGCCGATGGCATGAAGACCGGCTTCGTATGCGAATCCGGCTTCAACATGATCGGTTCGGCAACGCGCAATGGCCGCACGCTAGTTGCCATAGTGCTGGGCGAACAATCCGCCATCAGCCGCGCCGAGGCTGCCGCCGACCTGCTCGATCAAGGCTTCGCCTTGCCGGCAGGCCCGCGCCTGATCTCACTGGCAACGTTGAAACCTTCAGGCGATGTGCTGGCGACGCATAATATGCGCGAGGAAATCTGCTCCAAAAAGCCGGCTTCGGAACAGTCGGAAGCGGCAGCCGAGCCGAAGAAGGACGCGCCGAAATCCCTCTATCAGATCAAGCTCGATCACCCGCATCTGGTTGCCGTCAGCCTCGGCGGCGCGACAGGACCGGTGCCGCCGGCGATGCGCAACCGCGTGGAATATGCCGACGTGCCGCTGCCAACGTGGCGGCCCGACCAACCCTTGCCGTCCGGGAGCAAGGCCGTTGCTGCGGGCGACCTCTGACGGACAGAACGGGCAGAAATGAATCCATGAGCGCCTTTCCCATTCCCGTATCGGTGCTGACCGGCTTTCTTGGCGCCGGCAAGACCACCTTGCTCAACCGGCTGTTGAAGGACCCCGCGCTTGTCGATACCGCGGTTATCATCAACGAATATGGTGAAGTCGCCATAGATCATCTTCTGGTCGAGCAGGCTTCCGACGGTATCATCCAGCTTTCCGACGGTTGCCTGTGCTGCACGGTACGCGGCGAACTGGTGGATACGTTGGCCGATCTGGTGGATCGCCTGCAAACCGGCCGGATCGACAAGCTGGCGCGTATCGTCATCGAGACCACCGGCCTTGCCGATCCGGCGCCGGTGCTGCAATCGCTGATGGCACACCCGGCGCTCGTGCATGCTTTCCGGCTGGATGGGGTGATCGCGCTGGTCGATGCCGTCAACGGCGATGCCGCGCTCGACAACCATGTCGAGGCGGTGAAGCAGGCGGCGATGGCCGACCGCCTCGTCATCACCAAGACCGATCTTGCCGACAAGGCTGTGATCGAAAGGTTGAGCGAAAGGCTGCACGCCATCAATCCGGGCGTGCGCATCATCGTCGGCGAGGCTGGCGCTTCCGATCTGCTGGACTGCGGGCTTTATAATCCCGCCGCCAAGACGGCCGATGTGCGGCGCTGGCTGGGCGAGGCCTCGCATGACGATGGCCATGAGGGACATGACCACGAACATCATGATCGCGGCCATTCACATGACCATGCGCATCGGCACGATTCCCGTGTGCGCTCGCATTCGCTGATTCATGACGGTGCGGTGCCGTTCTCGGCCATCGAGATGTTTCTCGATTTGCTGCGCTCGGCGCATGGCGACAAGCTCCTGCGCATGAAGGGCATTGTCGAACTCGCCGAGGACCCGTCACGGCCGTTGGTGATCCATGGCGTGCAAAAAATCCTGCATCCGCCGGCACGGCTGCCTGCCTGGCCGGACGAAAGGCGCGGAACCCGGCTGGTGCTGATCACGCTGGATATGCCGGGGGATTATGTGCAGCGGCTGTTTGCGGCTTTCACCAACCGGCCGGCGCCCGATACACCGGATCGCGCCGCGCTGCACGACAACCCGCTGGCTATCCCCGGAGTTGGCTCCGTCCGCTGATCAATGAAGCGGCTCAGCCGCCGAACATGCCCAGCAGCTTGTTTTTCAGACGGCTTACCGGACCGTCCGATTGCGCGGTTTGTACGGCAGGTTCGACCTGCACCGGGGCGCTGGCGGCTTGTTCGCTGGCCACCTCGGCCGCGGCCTTCGCCTCGGCGATGCGCTGCTTTTCAGCTTCCTTGGCCGCCTTGGCTGCGGCAATGGCGGCAGCCTTTTCTTTCGCCGCCTTTTCCTTGGCAGCCTTTGCCGCGTCGATTGCCGCCATCTTGCGGCCGGCTGGCGAATCGATACGGCCCATGCGGCTCGTTTCGGTGATGCTGCCATCTGTGTTCAGCGATGGCGGGGTGATCGGAACACGTTCTCCGCGCGCGCGCCGGCGCGTCCAGTCGGAGACAAGATTGGCTTCCTTGATGCCGTTGATGGACGGTTTGGGCGCCGGCGTGCTGGCCTTGATGGCGGCATTGAAAGCAGCGTCGTAGCGGCTCTCATAGGAGGCATAGGCCGTTCTCAGCGAATCGGGCTGTGTGGAAGCGGGGCAGGCACCGGTCGGATTGAAGCTCTCGCCGGGTGCCGCGATCTGGTTGAAGACATAGCGTCTCTCGCATACGTCCACCTTCGGCGGCACCTTGGTGATTTCGAAATTGTCGTAACCGACCTTCAGCATCTTCCAGAATGCGAAGTTCGGGTCGTCATGGTAGCGTGCCATATTGGCCGCCGTCATGCGGAACGGATAGGCTTGGATCTGGAACTCGGTCTGGCCGCCCTGGAAGGCGTCGCGGCCGAACGCATAAATCTCCTCGATCTGCTCGTCGGTCATCGAGTAGCAGCCGGAAGACGAGCAGGCGCCATGCACCATCAGATTGGAGCCGGTGCGGCCATTGGCCCGGTCATAGGTGTTGGGGTAGCCGATATTGAAGGCGAGGTGGTAGTTCGAGCGCGGGTTCATCTGCGAGGGCTTGACCTCGTAGAAGCCCTCCGGCGCCTGGCGGTCGCCTTCGGTGTATTTCGGCCCGAGTTGGCCCGACCATTTGCAGATCGGATAGGTCGCGATGATGTCGTAACGCCCGTTGGTCTTCTGCTTCCAGATCTCCAGCACGCCCTCTTCCTTGAAGATGCGGGCGACAATCGGCGAACCCTTCTTCATGCCCTTCGCCTTCATCTTGGCGAGGATCTTGGCCGGCAACTGCTTGTGTGCGTATTGCGGCGAGAAGTCGGTGACGGATGTATCGGTGCAACCGACAAGGCCGAGCGCGGCAATCACGAGTCCGGTGCGGGCAAATCTTGCAAGCATGATTACGCTGTTCATCATTCCCCGCCGCCAACGGCGATTTGCACGCGGCGGCTTTGCTTAAGTACCGGAGTTTCTAGTCCGTTAACCTTGAAAATTCCTTACCGCGACGCACCAATCCCCTTGCGCGGCATCATCAATTGAGCCGAAAGGAGAGGCATTTTTGTGGCAGAATCGTGCCCGGCGTCACAATTCCCGGCTTCTGACGCGGCACCTTGATGCAGCAGCGGAAAAATCCCGGAACCGGATTCTATTTTCGGTCCGATGCTTCGGCGTCAGATATTGCGTCCCATGGCGAGATATTTCTCACGCCGCTGCTCACGGTAATCGACATTGGATGCAGCCAGTTCCTTGAAAGCCTTGTCGATCGTCTCGCCGGTGGCCAGGATCACGGCTTCCGGCGAGCGATGGGCGCCGCCGAGCGGCTCGGCCACGATACCGTCGATAATCCTGAACTCCAGAAGATCCTGAGCCGTGATCTTCATATTGGTGGCGGCGTCCTTCGAGCGGGTCGGGTCGCGCCACAGGATCGAGGCTGCCCCTTCCGGCGAGATCACCGAATAGATGGCGTGTTCCAGCATATAGACACGGTTGGCGGCAGCGATTGCGATGGCGCCGCCGGAACCGCCTTCGCCGATAATCATCGCCACGGACGGCACTTTCAATCCAAGGCTCGCCGAAGTGGAACGGGCGATGGCCTCCGCCTGGCCGCGCTCCTCGGCCTCGACGCCCGGAAAGGCGCCGGCGGTATCGACCAACATGACCAGCGGGATGGCGAAGCGGTCGGCCAGTTCCATGATGCGCACCGCCTTGCGGTAGCCCTCCGGCCGCACCGAGCCGAAATTGTGCTTGAGCCGGCTGGCCGTGTCGGAACCCTTTTCCTGGCCGAGCACCGCCACCGGTTCGCCGTTGAAGCGGGCGAATCCGCCGACAAGCGCCTGATCCTCGCCGAAGGCGCGGTCGCCGGCCAGAGGCGTGAAATCGGTGAACAGGCCTTTGATATAGTCGAGACAGTGCGGGCGGTCGGGATGGCGCGCGACCTGCACCTTCTGCCAAGGGGTGAGCGCCCTGTAGACATCGCGCAGTGCATCGCGCGAACGTTTCTCCAGCCGCGCGATCTCGTCGGCGACATCGACGGCCTCGCCACTTTCGGCGAGCTTCTTCAACTCGATGATCTTGCCTTCGAGGTCGGCGACCGGTTTTTCAAAATCGAGATAATTATACATGCGTGAGCGGACCAAAACCCCAAAAAGGATGGCGGCAGAAACCTGAAGACAGCGTTACCGGGTACGCCGGCAGCCGTCATTGAGCCCTCACATAACGATCCGACGCCTAGTCGGCAAGCGGGTGGTGGTCATTGACCAGCCGCACCAGCCTCTCCTCCAGCACATGGGTATAAATTTGCGTGGTCGAAATATCGGCATGGCCGAGAAGCTGCTGGACGGCGCGCAGATCGGCTCCATTCTGCAAAAGATGGCTGGCAAAGGCATGGCGCAGCACATGCGGCGAGATTTTCGCCGCGGTAATCCCGCTACGCGCGGCAAGCGCCTTCAGTTCGCGCGCGAAAACCTGACGCGGCAAATGACCGGTTCCGGAAGCGGCCGGAAACAGGAACGGGCTTTCGGCCAGAGCAGGCACCCTCTGGCGGGCATCCAGCCACGCGCGCATCGCGGCACGCGCCTTGCCCGAAAGCGGCACCATGCGCTCCTTGCCGCCCTTGCCGCGCACCATGAAGAAGCGGTCGTCACGCAGAGCCACGCTCACCGGCAGGCCGACCAGTTCGGAAACGCGCAGGCCGGTTGCATAAAGCACCTCGACCAGCGCGTGCAGCCGCAATGCGGCTTGCCCGTCACCACCCGACAATGCCGGATCGGCGGCCTCCGTCGCGGCGCGGTCGAGCAGCCGGCCGGTTTCGGCCTCGCTCATGGATTTGGGCAGCGGCCGGCCTTTTTTGGGGCTGTCCAGCGTCCCCGTCGGGTCGTCGCCGCGCAGGCCCTCGGCGTAGAGGAACTTGAAGAACTGCCGGATGGCGGAGAGTTTTCGCGCCTGGGTGGTGGCGGCAAAACCTTTTGCAGCGATACCCTCCAGATACGCAGTGATGTCGGCGCCGCCGGCGGAAGCCAGGCCGCCCTCGATCTCGCTGGACGCGTCTTCCAGATCGCGCCGATAGCTGGCCAGCGTATTTTCAGCTGCACCGCGTTCGACGCTCATCATTTCGAGGAAGGCCTCTATGCGGGCGGCGGCCTTCATTTCTGCGGGACGAGATTTTCCAGCGGCACGCGCACGCTGAGTTCGGCCTGCCGGGGCGAAACGAACGTCACCAGCGCCAGCATGGTGCCGTAGGCGAGGCCGGCCAGCACGGCCAGCGTCACGACAAGACGAAACAATGTCGGCATGAAATGGTCGGTGCCCCGCTGACCAGATAACGAACGCTGATGCGTGTCGTTATGAGACGCCATTTGGGCCATTTCAAGAGCATTGCCACCCCTGGACACTCGGCCGGCGCTTGACGCCATCCGGCTTTTCATGTCGATACGCCGGACAATGGGTGCGCAGTTGAACATCATGCCGCAGGAAAGCAGGGCGAGACTGCTGAGCCGTCTCGGCGGCCGTTCCATTGTCTTCGTCGGCCTGATGGGCGCCGGCAAGACGGCGATCGGCCGCAAGGTGGCGTCCGCGCTTGCGCTGCCTTTCATCGATAGCGACCATGAGATCGAAAGTGTGTCGCGCATGACCATTCCTGAACTGTTCGAGCACTATGGCGAGGCCGAGTTTCGGGCACTGGAACAGAGGGTCATCTTGCGCGTGCTGGAAGGCGGACCGCAGGTGCTGTCGACCGGCGGCGGCGCCTTCATGAATGCTGATACCCGCGCCGCCATTGCCGCGCACGGCGTTTCGGTCTGGCTGAAGGCCGATCTCGATCTTTTGATGGAGCGGGTGTCGAAGAAGCAGAACCGCCCGCTTCTGAAAAACGACAATCCGCGCGGTGTGTTGGAACGGCTGATGATGGAGCGCTACCCGGTCTATGCGAATGCCGCCATCACCGTTTTGACTCGCGACGAGCGCAAGGAAGTGATCGCCGCCGAGGTCGTCGCCTCCCTCGGTGCGCATCTCGATAGCTCGGCGGATGCCGAAGGGGTACAATCATGAGCGAGCCGGTTGTCGTCGAGGTCGGGCTCGGGACGCGCGCCTACGAAATCCTGATCGGGCCGGGTCTGCTCGAACGTGCCGGCGCCGAGATCGTGAAACGCCTGCCGGGCGCGCGCGCGGCCATCGTCACCGATGAAAATGTCGCGGCTGCGCAACTGCAAAGGTTGAAGGATGGCCTTGCCGAAGCCGGCATCGAGCCGGCGGTGATCGTGCTGCCTCCGGGTGAAAAGACGAAGAATTTCGAGGCGCTGCAAGAGGTGGTGGACGGTGTTCTGGCTGCCCGGCTGGAGCGCGGCGATGCGGTGATCGCGCTGGGCGGCGGCGTCATCGGCGATCTTGCCGGATTTGCCGCTGGCATTGCCCGGCGCGGCATGAATTTCGTGCAGGCGCCGACCTCGCTGCTGGCGCAGGTGGATTCGTCAGTTGGCGGCAAGACCGGCATCAATTCGCCGCGCGGCAAGAATCTGGTCGGCGTGTTCCACCAGCCGAAGCTGGTGCTGGCCGATACCGTCGCCCTCGACACGCTACCGCTGCGTGAGTTTCGCGCCGGCTATGCGGAAATGGCAAAATACGGGCTGATCGACCGGCCGGACTTCTTCGCCTGGCTGGAAAAGAACTGGCAGGAGGTGTTTTCCGGCGGCCCGGCCCGCATCGAAGCCATAGCGCAATCCTGCCGCGCCAAGGCCGATGTCGTGGCGCGCGACGAGTTCGAGCAGGGTGATCGCGCTCTGCTCAATCTCGGCCATACCTTCGGCCACGCGCTCGAAGCAGCCGTCGGCTATGATGGTGCGCGCCTCGTCCATGGCGAGGGCGTGGCCATCGGCATGGCGTTGGCGCACCGGTTCTCGACGCGTATGAACCTTGCCAGTTCCGACGATGCGGCGCGCGTCGAGGCGCATCTCAAGGCGGTCGGCCTGCCATGGCGCATGGCCGACATTCCAAGCGACCTGCCGGATGCAGAAGGGCTGCTTTCCTTTATCGCGCAGGACAAGAAGGTGAAGCGCGGCGCGCTCACCTTCATTCTTACGCATGGTATCGGGAAATGCTTCATTGCAAAGGACGTTCCGGCGTCGGAAGTGCTGTCCTTCCTCAAGGAAAACCTCCCCGCATGAACGCCGCCGGTTGGGTATTGGCCGGTATCTTCGCCGTTCTGGGTGGAACGGCCATTGTTTTGCGCGACCGGTTGGCGAAGGCTCTGGGCTATGTTCCGCTTCATCTCCAGAACCCGGCGGAAGAAGCGCGTAACGGCCGCGCCCCATCAGCCGAAGGAGACCTGACGAGCGGCCATCGCCGCCGCCTCGATGCGCTGTTCGCCTTGACCGAGTTCAACGAACTCGAAGTTTCCGACGTCATGGTCCATCGCACCAATATGCGTTCGGTTAACGCCGAAGACCCGCCCGAAGCGGTGGTGCGCGAGATTTTGCAAAGCCCGCACACTCGCATGCCGCTGTGGCGCGGCTCGCTCGACAATATTGTCGGCGTCCTGCACGCCAAGGACCTTCTGCGCGCACTCAACGAGGTGGAGAACGATTTTTCCCGCATCGACGTCATGAAGGTCGCGTCAAAGCCGTGGTTCGTGCCCGACACCACGACGTTGCAAGAACAGTTGAACGCATTTTTGCGTCGGAAGGCGCATTTCGCCATCGTCGTCGACGAGTATGGCGAGGTCGAAGGGCTGGTCACGCTGGAGGACATCATCGAGGAGATTGTCGGCGAGATTGCCGACGAGCATGACATCGACATGCAGGGCGTCAAGCGGGAAGCCGACGGCTCGGTCGTGGTGGACGGCACGGTGCCGATCCGCGATCTCAATCGCGCCCTCGACTGGCATTTGCCGGACGACGAGGCAACGACGATTGCCGGGCTGGTGATCCATGAAGCGCAACTGATCCCCGAGGAGAAACAGGCCTTCACCTTCCACGGCCAGCGCTTCGTGGTGATGAAGCGCGACAAGAACCGCATCGCACGATTGAGAATCAGGCCAGCGGCGGACAGTCAGATCGACATAAAATGACCATGGGAATTCTGGCCGCTGCAACAGCGGTGATTTACCACCGAACGGTTTCGCCGGGCGCGGCGGGTTCGACCGCCAATGCGTGCACACTGGCCTTCAATTCGTCTGCAAGCACTGTATTGACGGCACGATGCCGCTCGACGCGACTCATCCCGGAAAAAGCCGGGGCAACAATACGCACGCGAAAATGTGTTTCGCCCGCGCCATCGAACTCGGCGACATGGCCATCCTCGACATGATGATGCCCGGCATGGAGATGGCTTTCGTTGATGACGTCGAGCCGCTGCGGCGAAAAGGCCGCCTCAAGCTTCTTTTCCATCTGTGCCTGTATAGACATCGGCTCATTTCTCCACCACATAAGGCCCGCCGCCCAAAAAGCAGCTTGCGCCCTTTTCAAGACCGATTCAGCGGTTAGGGGCGATCGTCGCAAAATGTCAATTCTTGTTTCGCAGTGCGATCAGCCCATAAATGGGGTGAGATGAAAACCTATCCAAAATATTTCGAGAAGATTCGCATCCGTCCCGACCCGAAAGCGGAGGCCAAGGCCGCCGCCCCGGCGTGCCAATGGGACGGATGCAAGCAGCCCGGCACGCATCGCGCACCGGTCGGCCGGTTGAAGGAGGGCGAGTATTTCCGCTTTTGCTTCGATCATGTGCGCGAATACAACAAGGGTTTCAATTATTTTTCCGGTGTGCCCGATGGGGAGATCGCACGGTTCCAGAAAGAGGCGCTGACCGGTCATCGGCCGACATGGAAGATGGGTGCCACCGCAGGCAGCAAGTCTTCGCCCGATTTTGCTCAGGCGCGGTCCGGCCGCGCCGGCTACCACAACCGTTTGCGTGATCCCTTCAACCTGTTCAACGAGCCGCGCGACCGCGGTGCGCCGCGCGAACGCAAGGCCAAGCCGCTTGAGGCCAAGGCGCTGGAAACGCTTGGCCTTGACGCAAAGGCGACTGGAAAGGACATAAAGGCGCGCTATAAGGAACTGGTGAAGCGCCACCATCCCGATGCGAATGGCGGCGACAGGGGTTCGGAAGACCGATTCCGCGACGTGTTGCAGGCCTATCGCGTACTCAAGCAGGCAGGCCTCTGCTGAGCGATCTTGAAGATGGGGGCCTTTTTTCCAACTTTCATCCGGTTGGAAAAGGCTCTAAGACCGCCCCGGATATTAAGAATTGCCGGCGAAGCGCATCGGTTCGCCCGTGGAGACGTTATGAACAAGGTCGAACGTGACATTGCCAATTTGCCCGACACGACAGCGTCGGTGAAGGAGAAATTCGGCTTCGACTCCAAGATGGTCGTACCAGCCTATTCGGCGGCGAGCGAGCATGTGCCGGACATCGACCCCGACTACCTGTTCGACCAGGCGACCACCATGGCGATCCTGGCGGGCTTTGCCTACAATCGCCGCGTCATGGTGTCGGGCTATCACGGCACCGGCAAATCCACCCATATCGAGCAAGTGGCGGCGCGCCTCAACTGGCCCTGCGTGCGCGTCAATCTCGACAGCCATGTCTCGCGCATCGACCTCGTCGGCAAGGACGCCATCGTGCTGCAGGACGGCAAGCAGGTGACCGAGTTCCGCGACGGCATCCTGCCATGGGCCTACCAGCACAATATTGCGCTGTGCTTCGATGAATACGATGCTGGTCGCCCCGACGTCATGTTCGTTATCCAGCGCGTGCTGGAAAGCTCGGGCCGCCTGACCCTGCTCGATCAGAGCCGCGTCATCCGCCCGCATCCCGCTTTCCGCCTGTTCGCCACCGCCAACACGGTCGGCCTCGGCGATACCACCGGTCTCTATCACGGCACGCAGCAGATCAATCAGGCGCAGATGGACCGCTGGTCGATCGTCACCACGCTGAACTATCTGCCGCACGACAATGAGGTGAACATTGTTCTGGCCAAGGCCAAGCATTATCGCAACGACAAGGGCCGCGAGATCGTTAACAAGATGGTGCGCGTCGCCGACATGACGCGTTCGGCTTTCGTCAACGGCGATCTTTCGACGGTGATGAGCCCGCGCACGGTCATCACCTGGGCCGAGAACGCCGAGATTTTTGGCGATGTCGGCATGGCCTTCAGGCTGACCTTCCTCAACAAGTGCGACGAGCTGGAGCGGACGCTGGTCGCCGAATTCTACCAGCGCGCCTTCGGTGAGGAATTGACGGAAAGCGTCGCCAACGTGGTTCTGGCCTGACCGGGAGAAAAGCATGAAATACGAAGGCGGCTGCCATTGCGGCAAGGTGCATTTCAATGTCGAGATCGACCTTTCCAATCCCATCACCTGCAATTGCTCTTATTGCAGCAAGCGCGGCAGCATTCTCGCCTTTACACCGGCAGAGAACTTTGCGCTTGAGAGCGGCGAGGCGGATCTCGCGGAATACCGCTTCAACACCAACACCATCCAGCATCTGTTCTGTTCCAATTGCGGCATGGAATCCTTTGCCCGTGGCAGCATGCCCGACAGCAAGGCGATGGTGGCGGTGAATGTACGCTGCCTCGACGGCGTCGATCCCGGCGCGCTCAATCCGCAACCCTATGACGGCCGTTCGCGCTGACAGAAAAGACCATGGCCGGACCCGGCGACAACACACGCAACAAGCCGAAAACGGGTTCTGAAGCGGACAGCTTCAGGCGCGCGGTTTCGGTGTGCATGCGCGCCATCTCCGGCGACAAGGAACTGGAAGTCAGCTTCGCCAAGGATCGGCCGGCGCTGGCCGGCAGCCGCGCACGCCTGCCCGAACTGCCGAAGAAACCGTCGAAGTCCGATATTGCTGTGACGCGTGGGCTGGGCGATTCCATGGCGCTCAAACGCGCCTGCCACGACCAGAGCATCCATATGAAGCTGGCGCCTGACGGCAAGCAGGCGCGCGCCGTATATGACGCCGTGGAGCAGGCCCGTGTCGAGGCGATCGGATCGATGGCGATGGCCGGCGTTGCCGACAATATCGGCCAGATGCTGGAGGATAAATATGCCAGGGCCAATCTGGCGGATGTGAAGGATCAGGCCGACGCGCCGCTCGAGGAAGCGCTGGCGCTGATGGTGCGCGAGAGGCTGACCGGCCGACCGGTGCCGAAAAGCGGCGAGCGCATGGTGGCGCTATGGCGCGACTGGGTGGAGAAGAAGGCCGACGCCGACCTCGCCCATCTTGCCGACAACCTCACCGACCAGAACGCCTTTGCCCGTGTCGTGCGCGAGATGCTGGCCTCGATGGACATGGCCGAGGAACTGGCCGAAGATCAGGAAGGCGAGGACAGCGAGGAGCAGGAGGAAAACCAGCCGCAGGGCGAGGAACAGAGCGAGCAGGGCGAAGACGATTCGGGCGAGCAGGATTCGCAACCTGAAGACGCCGACGCATCGACCGACGACGAGCAGAGCGCTGAAAGCGAAGCCGCCGACGCCAATGCCGAGGACAGTTCCGAAGAGGACGATCCGGACGCCGAAACGCCGGGCGAGGCCAAGCGCAAGGACAGTCCTTTCGACAACCTCACCAAGGACATCGACTACAAGGTCTTCACCACCGGTTTCGACGAAACGATCGGTGCCGAGGAGCTTTGCGACGAGGAGGAACTCGACCGCCTGCGCGCCTTCCTCGACAAGCAGTTGGCCAATCTGCAAGGGGTGGTCGGGCGGCTCGCCAACCGATTGCAACGCCGCCTGATGGCACAGCAGAACCGCTCCTGGGATTTCGACCTCGAAGAGGGCTATCTCGATCCGGCGCGGCTGGTGCGCGTCGTCATCGACCCGATGCAGCCGCTCTCCTTCAAGCAGGAGCGCGACACAAAATTCCGCGACACGGTGGTCACGCTGGTGCTCGACAATTCCGGTTCGATGCGCGGTCGGCCGATCACCGTTGCCGCGACCTGTGCCGACATATTGGCGCGCACGCTGGAGCGTTGCGGCGTTTCGGTCGAGATCCTCGGCTTCACCACGCGCGCCTGGAAAGGCGGACAGGCACGCGAAAAATGGCTGAAGGACGGCAAGCCGGTAAATCCCGGTCGCCTCAACGATCTGCGCCATATCATCTATAAATCGGCCGACCATCCATGGCGGCGGGCGCGCCGCAATCTCGGCCTGATGATGCGCGAGGGCTTGCTCAAGGAAAACATCGACGGCGAAGCGCTTTTGTGGGCGCACCAGCGCCTGATGGCGCGGCCCGAGCAACGCAAGATCCTGATGATGATCTCGGATGGCGCGCCGGTGGACGATTCGACTCTTTCGGTCAATCCCGGCAATTATCTCGAGCGGCATCTGCGCGCCGTCATCGACCTGATCGAGACGCGCTCGCCGGTGGAACTCTTGGCCATCGGCATTGGCCACGACGTCACGCGCTATTACCGCCGCGCCGTCACCATTGTCGATGCCGAAGAACTGGCCGGCGCGATGACCGAGCAACTGGCCTCGCTGTTCGAAGAGGAAACCGGGCACGGGCGGCATGGCAATGCCGGCCTTCGGCGCGCGGGATGACGATAGCTTTGCTTTCGGCGAAGTTGCGGCAAATAAGGCTTTTCAATTCGGCACCTGTCCGTTTTCGATTTGCGGCCGCTGCCCTGATGAGTCTTTTCATCTCCACCGCAGCCATCGCCGCTGAGGCACCGCCGCTCGAGCCGACGGACGTCTCGGTGCGCGCGATCACCGAATTCCATATTGGCCGTGATGAAAAAACTTTCGGGCCGTTGGAGTTCGTCGGCGGGTTGGAAATGGTGTCCGGCCCCCGTCATTTCGGCGGCTTCTCGTCATTCCGCTTTCTCAAGCCGGGCAGTGATTTCGTCGGTGTTGCCGATACCGGCTTCTGGTTCTTCGGCAAAATTGTCCACGATGCAGAGGGGCGGCCATCCGGTGTCAAAAATTTCCGTATGGAGGCGATGCTCAACGCCGAAGGTCAGGTCAATGCGCAAAAATGGGAAGTCGATGCCGAGAGCATTGCCGTCAAGGACGGCATCGCCACGGTCGGTTTCGAGCGTAACCATCGGATCGCTCAGTTCAAGCTGGAGCCGGGCAAGATCGGTTTGCCGTTCAGGCAACTCGATTTTCTCGTTCCGGCCTATGAACTGCGCCAGAATCGCGGTTTCGAGACCGTTACCTGGTCAGATCCGGAGGGGCCGCTGAAGGGCGCGCTCGTCGCGGTGACGGAAAAGAGCCTCGACAGGCAAGGCAATGTCTTCGCGGCGGTGCTCGACGGGCCGAAGAAGGGCATCTTCAAGGTTCGCCGCCATCCGCCATTCGATATCACCGATGGCGCATTCCTGCCGAATGGCGACCTTTTGCTTCTGGAGCGCGCCTTTTCCATGGCCGACGGCGTGCGCATGCGGTTGCGGCGTATCGATGGCGATGCGATCGGCAGGGGAATGCTTGCCGACGGACCGGTGCTGTTGCAGGCCGATATGGCCTACCAGATCGACAATATGGAAGGGCTCGACGTCTGGCGGCGGACCGACGGCGCGACCATTGTGTCGCTTATCTCGGACGACAATCGTTCGCTTTTCCAGCGCAATCTCTATCTGGAGTTCGTGCTGCACGAGAGGTGATGGTGCGAGCGGGCTGTCCGCAACCCGTCCGCCGAAGCCCGTAGGGCGTAGGTGGAAGCGGAGCCTCGAACCACCGGGCGGCTCCGGTTGTGCGGTATCCGCCTAGACTCTAGAGGCTCACGCTTCAGGTTCTCGCCGGGGTTTTGCAATTTGCGCTGTGCGTGCTTCGAGACGCCGGCATGGCCGGCTCCTCAGCATGAGGAAGGTGGGTGCGGCTCCAGTTTGAGTAGTGCGTCGTTCGAGACGGCAGCTTACGCTGCCTCCTCACGATGAGGGAGGTTTGTGTGACGTCGCCGCCTCAAAGCAATGACATGGGCGCTACATCAGCCCTCATCCTGAGGTGCGAGCTCCTGAGCTTGT
>NZ_MDET01000020.1:72500-75702 GCF_002075885.1 Manganibacter manganicus | reverse complement strand
GAAGAGATTTGGTTGCGGGGGTTGGATTTGAACCAACGACCTTCAGGTTATGAGCCTGACGAGCTACCGGGCTGCTCCACCCCGCGATAAGCCATTCGGCGATGCCGGGGCAGCCCGGTCTTTTTCCTGTTTGTCCCTTCTCGGAGCCCTGCGGCCCTGCGGCGGGACGGGGTGCTGCTCCACCCCGCGATAAGCTTTTGAGCGTCCGGGTTCAGCCCGGCTTTTTGTTTGTGCGCCTTCGAGATCTGCGACCGTTGCCGGCGAACGGGATGCTCCTGGTCCTGCATCCAATGGCAAAGACAAGCTTTGTTTCCGAAGGACAACTCCATCGACAGGAAGGCCGCATTCGGGCCTTGAGCCCCGTCTTGCGGGCCGCATCGTAAGGAGAAGATTTTCAATGTGCGTTTGGCAGACCTGGCAGCGACTTACTCTCCCGCGTCTTGAGACGAAGTACCATCAGCGCTGGAGCGTTTCACGGCCGAGTTCGGAATGGGATCGGGTGCAGCCGCTCCGCCATAACCACCAGGTCGGCAAAGCGCACATTGTTCGAGAAGCTGTTTTGTGCCTGGCGATGCAATTGCTTTCGGGCACCGCCCGCAAGCGCGACTGCGCGTCGCCGGTTATCCGGCGCCCTCGCGGAGCACAGGCCCGAAGGGCCGCTCATGCGTGAGCGCTGGTTGATGAACATTAGGAATGAGAACGATCAAGTCGATCGAGTTATTAGTACCGGTAAGCTTCAAGCGTTGCCGCTCTTCCACACCCGGCCTATCAACGTGGTCGTCTTCCACGACTCTCAGGGAATACTCGTTTCAAGGTGGGTTTCCCGCTTAGATGCCTTCAGCGGTTATCCCGTCCGGATATAGCTACCCTGCAATGCGGCTGGCGCCACAACAGGTCCACCAGAGATCCGTCCATCCCGGTCCTCTCGTACTAGGGACAGATCCTTTCAATATTCCTACACCCACGGCAGATAGGGACCGAACTGTCTCACGACGTTCTGAACCCAACTCACGTACCGCTTTAAATGGCGAACAGCCATACCCTTGGGACCTGCTCCAGCCCCAGGATGCGATGAGTCGACATCGAGGTGCCAAACAACCCCGTCGATATGGACTCTTGGGGGTCATCAGCCTGTTATCCCCGGCGTACCTTTTATCCGTTGAGCGATGGCCCTTCCACGCGGGACCACCGGATCACTATGACCGACTTTCGTCTCTGCTCGACTTGTCAGTCTCGCAGTCAGGCAGGCTTATGCCATTGCACTCAGCGAACGATTTCCGACCGTTCTGAGCCCACCATCGCGCGCCTCCGTTACTCTTTAGGAGGCGACCGCCCCAGTCAAACTACCCACCATACATTGTCCCGGACCCGGATAACGGGCCGCGGTTAGACATCCATAGAGATAAGGGTGGTATTTCAAGGGTGGCTCCACCAAGGCTGGCGCCCTGGCTTCAAAGCCTACCACCTATCCTACACATGCCACTACGAATGCCAATGTAAAGCTATAGTAAAGGTGCACGGGGTCTTTCCGTCTAACCGCAGGAACCCCGCATCTTCACGGGGAATTCAATTTCACTGAGTCTATGCTGGAGACAGCGGGGAAGTCGTTACGCCATTCGTGCAGGTCGGAACTTACCCGACAAGGAATTTCGCTACCTTAGGACCGTTATAGTTACGGCCGCCGTTTACTGGGGCTTCGATTCAGAGCTTGCACCCCTCCTCTTAACCTTCCAGCACCGGGCAGGCGTCAGACCCTATACGTCGCCTTGCGGCTTCGCAGAGCCCTGTGTTTTTGATAAACAGTCGCTACCCCCTGGTCTGTGCCACCCTCATCTGCTTGCGCAAAAAAGGGTCACGCTTCTTCCGAAGTTACGCGTGCAATTTGCCGAGTTCCTTCAGCATAGTTCTCTCAAGCGCCTTGGTATACTCTACCAGTCCACCAGTGTCGGTTTCGGGTACGGTCTATAAGTGGGAGCTGTTTCCTGGAACCACTTCGCTGCAAGATCAATCCAATAAGACCTCACAACACACATGATCCGTCACTACCCACAGGCCCACGAATATTAACGTGGTTCCCATCGTCTACGCGTTTCCGCCTCGACTTAGGGGCCGGCTAACCCTGCTCAGATTAACTTTAAGCAGGAACCCTTGGACTTTCGGCGGGGGAGTCTCTCACTCCCCTTACGTTACTCATGTCAGCATTCGCACTTCCGATACCTCCACCATCCCTCACGGGTATGGCTTCATCGGCTTACGGAACGCTCCGCTACCGCTCACGATTGCTCGTGAACCCTAAGCTTCGGTGTATGGCTTGAGCCCCGTTACATTTTCGGCGCAAAGACCCTTATTTAGACCAGTGAGCTGTTACGCTTTCTTTAAATGATGGCTGCTTCTAAGCCAACATCCTGGTTGTTTTGGGATCCTCACATCCTTTCCCACTTAGCCATAACTTGGGGACCTTAGCTGTAGGTCAGGGTTGTTTCCCTTTCCACGACGGACGTTAGCACCCGCCGTGTGTCTGCCGACTAGTACTCCTGGGTATTCAGAGTTTGCTTAGGTTTGGTAATCCGGTGAGGACCCCTAGCCCATGCAGTGCTTTACCCCCCAGGGTATTCGGTCGACGCTCTACCTAAATAGATTTCGCGGAGAACCAGCTATTTCCGAGTTTGATTGGCCTTTCACCCCTAGCCACAAGTCATCCCAATCTATTGCAACAGATATGGGTTCGGTCCTCCAGTAAGTGTTACCTTACCTTCAACCTGCTCATGGCTAGATCACTCGGTTTCGGGTCTAATGCGACGAACTGAACGCCCTGTTCAGACTCGCTTTCGCTGCGCCTACACCTACCGGCTTAAGCTTGCTCGTCACACTAAGTCGCTGACCCATTATACAAAAGGTACGTAGTCACCCAGGACGAACCTTGGGCTCCTACTGTTTGTAGGCAATCGGTTTCAGGTACTCTTTCACTCCCCTTGTCGGGGTGCTTTTCACCTTTCCCTCACGGTACTAGTTCACTATCGGTCATGCACGAGTACTTAGGCTTGGAGAGTGGTCTCCCCATGTTCAGACAGGATTTCACGTGTCCCGCCCTACTCAAGGACTTTCGTTCGCATTACGCGTACGGGGCTGTCACCCGCTATGGCTCACCTTTCCAGATGATTCCGCTTGTCTCACAAAAGCCACTGGCCTGGTCCGCGTTCGC
>NZ_MDET01000020.1:0-67500 GCF_002075885.1 Manganibacter manganicus | reverse complement strand
GACAATACTCGCCAGATCTCGTTCAAGGTCTCGCGCGGATTCTCGGCATGCTCCAGCGAATGAACCAGCAGCATCCGGTCGATCGAAGAATCCACCAGCGGCAGGTCCTCGTCGAAGACCAGCGCCGTCGCCGACGGGCCGGCGGCGGGCCATGCAACCGCACCCTGCGTCGCCGGCATGAAGGCGAGCACCCGCTCGGCATCGGCGCCGAACCGCTCCAGCCAGGGCAGCGTATAGCCGAGCCCGACCAGCCGCTCGTTCGGCGCGGTGGACCAGACCGAGGACAGCGCCATGGTGATGGAATGCTCCGCGAGGCGCCCCAGCGTCGTCGAATAAAAGGAACGCAGATCGACGATGTCCGAGTGCATGATCCGTGCCCGTTGCGGAGGCGGAACGGTAGCCGCGATGTCGGGCGAGTTCAACACGGCACGACGCATTCGGCCATTTAAGGGGATGACACCCTCTCCCCACCACCCTATGTCTGCCCGAACGAAGACATTTGGAAACGGAGGCCGGATATGGCGGTTGAGATCGAGCAGTTCATGTGTCGCGACGACAATTTCGGCGTGCTCATGCGGGATGCCGAAACCGGAGACGTGGCACTGGTGGACGCCCCGCAGGAGGCGCCGATCCTCGCCGCCATCGAGCACACCGGCTGGACACCGAAGTTGCTCCTCATCACCCATCATCATGCCGATCATGTCGAGGCCAATCTGGCGCTGAAGGAGCGATTTGGGCTCAAAATCATCGGCCCGGAAGCCGAAAAGGCGAAGATTCCCGGCATCGACGACACCGTGCGCGAGGGCACCACGATCGGTTTCGGCAATCAGGAAATCCAGACGATCGAAACCCCCGGCCACACCGCCGGCCATGTCTCGTATTACCTGCCGCAATCGGGGGTCGCCTTCACCGCCGATACGCTATTTGCGCTGGGTTGCGGCCGTCTGTTCGAAGCACCGCCGGAGGTCATGTATGAATCGCTGAAGAAACTGACCGACCTGCCGCCCGACACCAAGGTCTATTGCGGCCATGAATATACGCTGTCCAACGCCCGCTTCGCACTGACCATCGATCCGGACAACAAGGCGTTGCAGCAGCGCGTAAAGAAAATTGAGGTATTGCGGGCCGATGACAAGCCGACGCTGCCCACCACCATCGGCGAGGAACTGGCGACCAATCCGTTCCTGCGCTGGAGCGATCCGGCGATCCGCAAGCATCTCGGCATGGAAGGCGCGACAAGCCCGGAAGTGTTCGCCGAAATCCGCAAGCGCAAGGACAATTTCTGAGCCGATGCGCAGCGGTGCCGGCGTCAGGCTTTCGCGGCCTCGGCCCTCTTGCCGAACAGCAGCGACTTTGCCGCCAGAGCGGCGCCACCCGTGATCAGCACGCAGGCGGCCAGTATGCGCCATGACGGCTCGGCGACACCAGCGCCGATCAGGACCAGCGTCGAAAGCAGCGGCGCGGCATAGCTGGCCGCACCCAGCACTTGGATATTGCCGCGCTTGACGCCGATGTCCCAGGCATAGAAAGCCGCGCCCACCGGCATCAGGCCGAGCCCGACGACCGCCAACCATTGCCCCTCGGTGACAGGCAGCACGGTCTGTTCCAGAAGCAGATGGCAGATGAACGACAGGACCGACGTCGCCGCGCAAAACCATGTGACGATGCTTGTCGGGACGGCCGGAAAGCGCCGCGACAAAAGCGAATAGGCCGACCACAGGAGCGCGCAGACTGCCGCCATCGCATAACCGAAGCCGTAACGCGCGTCGAAGGCAAGCGCGCCTCCCCTGCTGACGATGAGCACCGTGCCGGCAAGCCCCAGCAGCGCGCCGGCGACATGATTCCAGGCCAACCGCTCGCCCGGCATCAGCGCCGAGCCAAGCACGATCAGAAGCGGCCATAGATAGGCGATCAGACTGGCCTCGACGGCCGGCGCATTGCGCAGCGCGGTGAAATAAAAGAAATGATAGCCGAACAGGCCGGCAATGCCGATGACCCAGACCTGCGCCGGAATTTTTTCGCGCCGGCCACGCGGCGGGGCAAACAGCCGGGCGACCAGCCCGACCGCCGTGCCGATGGCGAACGCCATGGCCGACAGCAGGAACGGCGGCACCGCGCCGGACGCATCGGTCAGAAGCGCCAGCAGCGCCCACATGGCGACCGCCGAGAAGCCGATCAGTGTCGCGCGCGCCATCTTTCCTCCTCAAGGAATCCCGGCCCAGCACGAACGCTGAACCTCTCATCCGGTCGCCTCGAAGCGCCGCGCGCGTATCGTTATCGTGCCGATCTGCGTGCCCACCGTGGCGTGGATCGGCGCATATACGCCGGTTTGGCCGATCTGCGCAAAGGTCACGACGATCCGGCTCTTGGACCTGAGGAAATCCAGCGCCTTGCGTCCCTTGCGATAGCCCGACACCGGCTCGAAACCCATGCGGCAGGTAACCGTCGGGCCACTATAGCCCTTCACCGCCATCTTGCCCGTCGAGACGAAGGTCAGCGACAGATTGGCGCGCATCTCGCCATCGTACATCTTCACCGTGCGGCCGCAGACATCGTTCAGGCTGCCAGCCTTGATGACCGTGGCGGCGATCGGATCGATCACGCCGGCAAGATCGGCCCGCCCCAGGGCGACCCAGTTCGCGCCGCGCTTCTTCGGCGGCGGCAGTACTTTGGTGCTGGCGACCTTGCCATCGGCGAAGCGGATATCCACCATGGATTTCTTCTTGCCGGACGTGTAATCGGCCCGAAAAGCGATCGGTTCGGTTCGGCTGCCCGAAAGCCGGCCGGTCGCGGTCAGCGTGCCCGTCGTGTCGTCGAACAACCGTGCCAGCCCCGCTGCCGAAACCGACCCGTTGATCCTGTAGCGATCGCCGTCATAACGGCTGTCGAAAGACGCCCTGGCAACCGACAGACCGAGGAAGGAAACCGTGTAATCGCCGTGAAAGGCTTGCCAAGGCGCGGCCGAGGCCGGAGCGGCAGCAACAAGAAGGGCGAAAAGACCGGCAAGCGGGCGTGACATGGCAGCAATGATCCTGCACGATTTGGCAAACCCGAATATATGCTTCCGGCTTTGCATGTCCCTCACCTCTCTTATAGGTTGGATTCCGGCCATTCTGTGAAGCGGGGTGCGATGTGGCGGGCAAGCTTGCGCTTGACGCCCTCGCGAAACCACACTATGGAACGCCAACTTTTCCATATGGCCGCCTGCTGGAATCCATGCGCACCGAAGCGCCGGCTCGCAGGTTTGGCTTGATCGAGAACAAAGGCAGCAATCATGTCCCGCACCTGTGAACTCACCGCCAAGTCGGTTATGACCGGCAACAATGTGAGCCACGCCAACAACCGGACCCGGCGCCGTTTCCTGCCGAACTTGGTCAATGTCACGCTGATCTCCGAGGCGCTGAACCAGAACGTGCGCCTGCGCGTTTCGGCCAATGCGCTGCGCTCGGTCGAGCATCGTGGCGGCCTCGACGCTTTCCTCGCCAAGGCCGACGAGAAGGAACTTTCGCAGCGCGCGCGCCTGCTCAAGAAGCAGATCGCCAAGAAGCTGGCCGAAGCGTCCGCCGCCTGAAGAATTCAAGGCGGGGGACGACCGCCTTTTACGAAGTGCCGGTTCAAAGCGCTTCACTGGTTCCATAACCCAGGCTAAAAAAATGAGATTCTCCCGATACATGCCCTTCGTGGCGGCGATGGCCGTGGTTGTCGTTGCCTCCAATATCCTCGTGCAGTTTCCGATGCACGGAACGGTCGGCGGCCTGGCTCTGGCCGACATCCTGACCTGGGGCGCCTTTACCTATCCCTTCTCCTTCCTCGTTACCGATCTTGCCAACCGCCGCTACGGTCCCACCGTAGCGCGCCGGGTGGTGTTCGTCGGGTTCATGGCGGCTGTCGTCTGCTCGATTCTTGTGCCGCCCTTCCTGTTTAGGCACGGCCTGATCGAGTTCCAGACCGCTGCCGACCGGCTTGCCCGGATCGCCTGCGCCTCTGGCGCCGCCTTCCTCATCGCGCAATTGCTGGACGTCACCGTGTTCAACCGGCTACGCCGGAAAAGCTGGTGGCGCGCGCCGATCTTCGGCACGCTGGTCGGTTCGGTCTTCGACACGCTGGTTTTCTTTTCGATCGCCTTTTCCGGCGCCTTCGCCTTTCTCGGGCCGAGCGACAGTTTCGCACTCGAAACGGCGCCCCTGATGGGCACGTTGCCGGTGGAAGCCGTGCGCTGGCTGTCATGGGCGCTCGGCGATCTTTCGGTCAAACTCGCCATCGCGGTCTTCGCACTCATCCCCTATCGGCTGATCGCCGCACGCTGGCTGCAGCCTGCCACGGCGTAGGCCGCACTTCCCCGTTGCCACGCTGCCTTTCAGCCCTGGCCATTTCAAAGAACGCTCCTCTTGTTCGAGGAGGCAGTCGGGAAGCGGGCGCGGGCCGTACCTCCTAAGTTCAATTATATGGCACGGTTGTCCGCGCCCGCCGGCGTTTCTACCCTTGCCTTTCCCGGCCCATCGCCCATTTGCGGGCGCGAGCAACGCAGGTCCGGTTCGGGCCGGGCGGTTCCGTTCACTGTTACGGATAACACACCCGGCGCCACACTTGCCTGGATGCTCGAGTGTGCACACCCGTTCCCGCTGGCAAGCTGCTGAGGGGGATTATGCGGGAGAGATGACGGGTGTGGACAAAGCGGGGAGAAGGAAACCGCCGTTAACGGGGCAAGCGCCTGATTGGCAACGGATTTATTCTTATCGATTACGGCAGGCGATAAATTTCCATCCACGCCAACTGGAGCCGCCCTCGTCCTTCGAGGCTCGCTGCGCTCGCACCTCAGGATGAGGGCTGATGTAGCGCCATTGCCTCTGCGCCCTGCGGGCTTCGGCGGAAGGCCGCTCGCACCTCAGGATGAGGGCTCATGTCGCGCCTGCTTTCCTGAGCCCACGGCAATGGAACACGCTATTTCCTACCGTGAGGAAGGGGCCTGTTTCAATCCGGCACGCTAAAGTTAACAACCGCTAGGCTCCTTGCCATCGCGCCAGTTCCCAACCTGTGGATAATCGGTGGATAGGTTGTGCGAAACACAAGATGTTGCGGCGAACGGATACAGAACAATACGCAATTACCGATTCGTCGCCGCTTCGTTCCGGCTTTGGTCGAAACGTTAATGGGAAACCGGATCACGGCACCCGAAATTGCTGAATATTGTTAAGAAAGATTAACGATTTCATAAGCTTGACAAGCTTGTCAAAGGGCGGCGCAAGGCACGCTAGAACGAAAACCGGCAAAAGTTAACAGCCGGACCCAACCATCGACCGGATCGCTCCGCGACGATTCAGCATATGGTGACGTCGTATATCCAAAACCCCATATGTAGCAGTGAACAAATAAAGAACTTCCAAAAGTCAGCGATTCGTCGCTGATTCGTTCCAGACTCGTTCCAGAAATTAATTCTGGTCCTGTGCAGAGGCGTGAAACAAGGCCATCCGATCGATGGAGAGGCCGCGAGCACATTGCTGTTCATCGTATTCAGGCTCTTTCGCTTCATTGGGCGAATGCTTATGTGTCGCCAACGGTCCCGCCATCATCGCCCTTCCATCAACGGACGAGAAAGTTTCCTGCCGAACCGATGAACAGTCAGCCGAACTCCACCGCGCCGCTGATCCTTTCGGGCCGCGACGTGACCGCCGTGCTCGGGCCGACCAACACCGGCAAGACGCATCTCGCCATCGAACGCATGGTGGCGCATGAAAGCGGCGTCATCGGCCTGCCGCTGCGCCTGCTGGCGCGCGAGGTTTATGGGCGGCTTTGCGAAAAGGTCGGCGCCGCCAGGGTGGCGCTGATTACCGGCGAAGAGAAGATCCAGCCGCTAAGCGCGAAATATTCGGTCTGCACGGTGGAAGCCATGCCGCGCGAGACCGACGCCGCCTTCGTGGCAATAGACGAGGTGCAACTCGCCAACGATCTCGAACGCGGCCATATCTTCACCGACCGCATCCTGCATCTGCGCGGACGCCAGGAAACCCTGCTTCTGGGCGCGGCCACCATGCAGGGCATCCTGCAAAAACTGCTCAAGGGCGTTTCGGTGGTGACGCGGCCGCGCCTGTCGCATCTGGCCTATGCCGGCTCGAAGAAACTCACCCGCCTGCCACGCCGCACGGCCATCGTCGCCTTCTCAGCCGACGAGGTCTACGCCATCGCCGAACTGATTCGCCGCCAGCAGGGGGCTGCCGCCGTCGTGCTCGGCGCGCTCTCGCCCCGTACCCGCAACGCACAGGTTGCGCTCTACCAGTCCGGCGACGTCGATTACCTGGTGGCGACCGATGCCATCGGCATGGGGCTCAATCTCGATGTCGATCACGTCGCCTTCGCCCAGAACCGCAAGTTCGACGGCTATCAGTATCGCCAGTTGACCGCCGCCGAACTCGGCCAGATCGCCGGCCGTGCCGGCCGCCATTTGCGCGACGGCACATTCGGTGTCACCGGCCGGGTCGATTCCCTGGACGACGATCTCGTCGCCAGGATCGAGGCGCATGATTTCGAGCCGGTGAAGGTGCTGCAATGGCGCACCGCCGCCTTCGACTTTGCCACGCTCGAGGCGCTGCAACGCTCCATCGAGACCAATGCGCCGGTGGAAGGGTTGACCCGCGCACTGCCCGCTGTCGATGCGCAGGCGCTCGATCATCTGTCCAAGGACCATGACATCCGCAAGCTCGCGTCCAATCGCGAGCGGGTGGCGCTTTTGTGGGACGCCTGCGCCCTGCCCGATTATCGCCGCATCGCACCCGCCCAGCATGCCGACCTGATCGCCTCGATCTATACCGACCTAGCCCGGCGCGGCCATGTCGATGAGGACTACATGGCCGAGCAGGTGCGCCGGGCCGACACCACGGAAGGCGATATCGATACGCTCTCGCACCGCATCGCCCAGATCCGCACCTGGACTTTTGTGTCGAACCGGCCCGGCTGGCTGGCCGATCAGGCACACTGGCGCGAAAAGACGCGCGAAATAGAGGACAGATTGTCGGATGCGTTGCATGAGCGGTTGACGAAACGCTTCGTAGACCGCAGGACTTCCGTCCTCATGCGGCGCCTTAGAGAAAACACCATGCTTGATGCCGAGATAAGCCCTGCCGGAACCGTCCTCGTCGAGGGCCATCACGTCGGCGAATTGCAAGGCTTCCGCTTCACCGCGGACCAGAGTGCCGACGGCGAAGACGCCAAGGCCGTGCGCAACGCTGCCCAGAAGGCGCTTGGTGCCGAATTCGAGGCGCGTGCCGAACGCTTCGGCGCATCTGCAAATGGCGACATCGCGCTGGGTTCCGACGGCACCTTGCGCTGGATCGGCGCGCCCATCGGCACGCTGGTGGCGGGCGAGGACGCGCTGAAGCCGCGCCTCGTGCTGCTGGCCGACGAGCAATTGACCGGCCCAGCGCGCGACAAGGTTGCGGCCAGAGCCGAACGCTTCGTCAATTTCCAGATCGAATCGCTGCTGAAGCCTCTGGTCGAGTTGAAAAACGCCGAGCAATTGAGCGGCATTGCGCGTGGCATCGCTTTCCAGCTTGTCGAGAATTTCGGCCTTTTGAACCGGCGCGACATATTGGAGGAAATGCGCTCGCTGGATCAGGAAGGCCGCGCCGCATTGCGCCGACTCGGCGTGCGTTTCGGCGCATACCATATTTTCGTGCCATCACTCATCAAGCCGGCGCCGGCCGGGCTGCTGACGCTGCTATGGGCGTTGAAGAACGACGGCAAGGACATGCCGGGCTTCGGCGATGTGGTCAACGCGCTGGCCACGGGCCGCACCTCGGTGGTGGTCGATCCGACCTTTGAGAAGGCGTTTTACCAGCTTGCCGGCTATCGCAATCTCGGTCGCCGCGCCGTGCGCGTCGATATATTGGAGCGGCTGGCCGATCTCATCCGCCCGGCGACCAACTGGAAACCAGGTCTCGGTCCGCGACCCGACGGCGCCTATGATGCCGGGGTCTTCATGGTGACGCCGGCAATGATGTCGATCCTCGGCGCCACGGCCGACGACATGGAAGAAGTCCTGAAAGGGCTCGGCTATCGCGCCGAACCCAAACCGGCCGAAGAGGTGAAGGCCAAGCTCGACGCGTTCGACGAGGCCATACGCCAGGCAGACGAAGCCAGAGCCGCGGCGGATGCCGCCAAGGCTGCCGCGGCAGCGGACAAAACCGTCGCCGAGCCTGCGGCCGACGAAAGCGCCGGCCCCGTTGCGGCGGAATCGGCAGCAGACAATGCCGAAGCGCCACAGATGCCGAGGGAAACGGACGCCACAATCGCGGATGCGCCTGTGGAAACCCCATCCGAGCCACAGGCTCCCGCACCGATAGAGGCGTCCACCGAAGCGCCGCAGGCAGGCGAGGCCGAAGCAAGGCCCGAATCCGCGGCGGAAGAAGAAGCCGAGGCGCCGAAGCCCGTCCTGTTGTGGCGGCAGGCGCGTTTCGACCGCCACAAGGGCGGCCAGCGTCACAACCAGCGCCAGCGCGCCGATGGCGCCAGCCGCGAGCGCGGCGACAAGGCCAATGCCGGCAACGGCAACCGTTTCACCAGACAGGGCAAGAGGCCGGACGGCAAGCCGGCCAAGGGCGGCAAAGGGGGCGAGCGAGCGAACCGCAACGCCGGCTTCGCGCCCAAGCCGCGCGAGGAGCGGCCTGTCCGCATCGATCCCGATTCGCCCTTCGCCAAGCTCGCCGCCCTGCGCGAGCAGTTGAAGAAATAGTGGCGAGCGAAGGCCGGCAGCGCATCGACAAATGGCTGTTCTTTGCGCGCGCGGTAAAATCGCGCTCGCTGGCGGCCAGGCTGGTTTCGGCCGGGCGTGTGCGCATCAATCGCGACAAATCGGCTCAACCGTCCGATAACGTCAAGCCAGGCGACGTCCTGACCGTCACGCTGGAGCGGCGCATCCTGGTGTGGAAGGTGCTGGCCGGAGGCACGCGGCGCGGTCCTTTCGAGGAAGCCCGCGCGCTTTATGAGGATATGTCGCCGACGGCGGCGGCAAAGGATGCCACACCCGCCAGTGCGATGGCGCCGGTGCGTGAAGCCGGCAGCGGGCGGCCGACCAAGAAAGAGCGCCGCCAGACCAACCGCTTGTTGAGCTTTGATTGAGATAGCGCAACCAACTGCGATCTGTGCCAATTCGTAGCCGCCACGCGGCCTTGCAAGCGCCCGGCAAAGGCGTTACCTCACCGATAGTTCACCCCGCACGGCGGACGAAAAGACGGATTCCGGAGTACCGGCGAATGACCTATGTCGTGACCGATAATTGCATCAAGTGCAAATACATGGACTGCGTCGAGGTCTGTCCGGTGGACTGTTTCTACGAAGGCGACAACATGCTCGTCATCCATCCCGACGAGTGCATCGATTGCGGCGTGTGCGAACCCGAATGCCCCGCAGATGCGATCAAGCCGGATACCGAACCGGGCCTCGAGAAATGGCTTGAGGTCAACACCGAATATGCCGATAAATGGCCCAACATTACGGCCAAGAAGGAACCGCCGGCCGACGCCAAGCAGTTCGACGGCGAAACGGGCAAATTCGAGAAATATTTCTCGCCGGAACCCGGCGAAGGAAATTGATCGAAAGCCTCCGACCTGACGCAAGGTCAAGCCTTTGATCCGCACGCCTCTTGACAAGGACGCGCGGCATCTTCTTCGCGCATGCAGCAAATTCTTGATTCTTCCGACTTTTTGTGCTACACGGTTGAAACATGCCGATGACACAACGTCGATTTATGGCTGAGACGCCCTAATCACTGAAAGGTGGAACTAAACCCGGACCGGATCGCTCCGGGCCAGCGATTGCGTTTGCAGTCTGCCGGCCCCGGCTTTTGCGGCGGGTTCGTCGTCGTGCAGCAAACGCCGGCCTGGTCCGGCATTCTGTTTGGCCGGCCTGTCGCCGGCCCGCAACAAGGAGTTCAGGGCGTAATGGCAAGCACCACCCCGCAGAAGAAGTCCAATGCAGCGCGTCACGGGTTCAAGACCGGTGAGTTCATCGTTTATCCGGCGCATGGCGTTGGCCAGATCGTCTCCATCGACGAACAGGAAGTGGCAGGCCACAAGCTTGAGCTTTTCGTCATCGATTTCCAGAAGGACAAGATGCGCCTCAAGGTGCCGGTCGCCAAGGCGGCCTCCATCGGCATGCGCAAGCTCGCCGAGACCGACTATGTCGAGCGCGCGCTGAAAGTTGTACAGGGCCGCGCCCGCGTCAAGCGCACCATGTGGTCACGGCGTGCCCAGGAATACGACGCCAAGATCAATTCCGGCGACCTGCTCTCGATCTCGGAAGTCGTGCGCGACCTTTACCGTGCCGACAATCAGCCGGAACAGTCCTATTCCGAGCGCCAGCTCTACGAAGCCGCGCTCGACCGCATGGCGCGCGAGATCGCCGCCGTCAACCATATGTCGGAGACGGAGGCCGTCCGCCTCATCGAGGTCAACCTGAACAAGGGTCCCAAGCGTGGCGCCAAGGCCGACAATGAGGAAGCCGAGCAGGAAGAAGCCGCCTGAAGCATTTTGCGGTCAGGCGGGAATCGTCTGGCGCCGCACAAATGCGGCCAAGGAAACGCGCTGGAGCAGTGGGGGCACGTTCGCCAGAACGCTCGCTGCTTAAAGCCTTTCGATCCCGTCATCGGGAGATTTTCAGAACCCGGTCCTCGCGGCCGGGTTTTGTTTATCGTCCCTCCGCCGCCTGCTCCTGCCGCAAGGAGGCGATGAAGCGCTTGGTACGTTCACGCTCCGGGCTGGCGAAAATCGTCGCCGCCGGTCCTTTTTCGACAACGGAACCGGCATCGAGAAACACCACCTCGCGTGCGATCTTGGAGGCAAGCCGCAGGTCATGCGTGGCCATCACCATGGTCGTGCCCTCGCTGGCAAGCTGGCCGAGAACATCGACCACCTCCTGCGCCAGTTCGGGATCGAGCGCCGAGGTCGGCTCGTCGCACAAAAGCACGCGCGGCGACGGCGCCAGCGCGCGCGCAATGGCCACGCGCTGCTGCTGTCCACCCGAAAGCGTCGCCGGCCAGGCGTCGGCCTTATGCGCCATGCCGACCTTTTCGAGTAACGCCCCTGCCCGCTCCCGCGCCTTGGCCGCCGGCCATTTCAGCACCGTGACCAACCCCTCCATGACGTTCTCGATCGCCGTGCGATGCGGAAAAAGCTGGAAATTCTGGAACACCATGCCGGTCTGGCGACGCACAAGCTGGATATCCTTCGACGCGACCCGCCCGCCCGGCGTAAACCGCAACGTTTCCTCGCCAAGCCGCAGGATGCCGGAGGTCGGAATCTCCAGCAGGTTGATGCAGCGCAAAAGCGTGCTCTTGCCGCCTCCGGACGGCCCGATCAGCGCCGTGACGCTGCCCTCCTGCATGGCGACGCTGACGCCCTTCAGCACCAGATTGTCGCCGAAACGCTTCTCGATATCGGTAAGTGCGATCATGAGCGTGCCTCCAGGAAGCCGCCATAGCGGTCGAGCTTCGCCTCCAGGCGCGTTTGCAGCGCCGACAGGACCGAACTCATCGCCAGATAAAGCAGCGCCGCTTCCACATAGAGGATCAGCGGCTCGTAGCTCACCGCGACGATGCGCTGCGCCGCCTGGAACAGTTCCGGCACGGTGATGGCCGCAGCCAGCGAGGTGTCCTTGACCAGTGCGATGAAGGTGTTGGACAGCGGCGGCACGGCGACGCGGGCGGCTTGCGGCAGGATGGTGCGGCGCATCGCCTGCGTCCATGTCATGCCGATCGAATAAGCCGCTTCCCACTGGCCCTTGGCAACGGAGCCGATCGCGGCACGCACGATCTCCGAACTGTAGGCGCCGACATTCAGCGTAAAGCCTATCAACGCCGCCGGGAAGGCATCGAGCAGAATGCCGACAGAGGGCAGGCCGTAGAAGATCAGGAACAGTTGCACCAGAAGCGGCGTGCCGCGGAAGATCCATACATAAAAGCGCACCACCGCGACCAGCGGCCTTGGTCCGAACAGCCGGATCAGGGCGACCACCAGGCCAAGGGTGAGGCCGAAGACGAAGGACAGAAGCGTCAGCGGAGCGGTGAAGGCAAAGGCCGCCCATAAGAGCGGCCCCAGCGAATCCACCATCAATTGCAGCCAATACGGCACCGAAATGTCCCCTTCCTGTTTGCCGAAATCACTTTATCGGCAAAGCACCCTCCCACCGGAACTGCCGGTGAGAGGGTGGCTGTCTTGCCTTTTTGGCGAGCCGTCGGCCCAGATCGCGACCGGTCGCCGCAACCCTTTATTTCGAAACGTCTTCACCGAAATATGTGTCGGCGATCTTCTGATAGGTGCCGTCGGCCTTGATGTCGGCCAGGGCCTTGTTGATGGCCGCGACCAGTTCAGGATCGCCCTTGCGCATGATGACGCCGGAATGATCGGCATTTTCTTCCTGCGCGGCAATCTTCACATTGGCATCCGGCTTGTGCTTCTTGAAATCGAGGAAGGACAGGCTGTCATTGATGGTGGCATCCGCACGCCCGGTGATCAGAAGCTGGATCGACTGGTCGAAGCCATCGGTGCTGACCAGTTCAGCGCCGTTCTTCTGCGCCAGCTTGGCGAAGTTCGAGGTCAGCGACTGCGCCGACTTCTTGCCCTTGAGATCGGCGAAACTCTTGATGTCGGTGTTGTCGCCACGCACGACCAGCACCGCCTTGGAAGCGATGTAGGGATCGGAGAAAGCGTATTTCTTCTGCCGCTCCGGGGTGATCCCGACCTGGTTGATGACGACATCGTAACGCTTGGAGTCGAGCCCCGCGATCAGGCCGTCCCACTTGCCTTCGAGAAATTCCGGCTTGACGCCAAGCCGCTTGGCGATCGCCTCGCCGATTTCCACGTCGAAGCCGACCAGCTTGTTCGACGCATCATGATAGGTGAAGGGCGCGTAGGTGCCTTCGGTGCCGATCTTCAGGACACCCGACGCCTTGATCTCATCGAGATTGGCGCCGGCATGCGCGGCACCGAGCGCCACGACCTGAAGCGCCGCGGCGGCGATAAGCGATTGAAGCCATTTCATGTTTGACGATCCTGTTTCCACCGGTCGTGCCGGCGCTGTTGAGAAAGGCAGAAACTGACAGACGGCCTGAGGCAAATTAAGGAATAATATTTCGAAAAGCCAGATGCCATGGAACAGCATGCCAAAAAGATGCGGCGCGCGCCAGACTTGTGCCCCTTTTTTGCATATCCCCCAAACGCGGCTTTCCGGCCAGATTATTCTGGCTGGCCAAGGCGCGCCGGAACCTTCCGGCCCTTGTCACGTTCACAGATGTCTAGGGCACGGCGGCAGTATTTCAATGCTTTCGGTCCAAACGTGATCGCAACACCGAGATCGGAGAATGCCATGATGCAGGATCGTGCCGGCCGAAGCTTCGTTCGCACCGCTATGGCGGCGCCCTATCTCGAACGCGACGAGGAACATCGCCTCGCGCTTTTGTGGAAAGAAGAGCACGACCAGAACGCTCTCAACAAGATCACCATCGCACATATGCGGCTGGTGATCGCCATGGCCGCCAAATTCCGTCATTTCGGCCTGCCGGTCGGCGATCTGGTGCAGGAAGGCCATGTCGGTCTCCTGGAAGCCGCCGCCCGCTTCGACCCTGATCGTGAGGTGCGCTTCTCCACCTATGCGACATGGTGGATCCGCGCCTCCATGCAGGACTACATATTGCGCAACTGGTCGATCGTACGCGGCGGCACCAGTTCGGCGCAGAAGGCGCTGTTCTTCAATCTGCGGCGGCTGCGCGCGCGTCTCGCCAGCGGCCCCGAGCCGCTTTCCAACGAAATGCTTTATCGTCGTGTATCCTCGGCGCTGGGGGTGTCGGAATCGGACGTGGCGCGCATGGATTCGCGGCTTTCGGCACCCGACAGTTCGCTCAACGCGCCCCTTGCCGAAGATGGCGGCAACGGCGAGCGCATGGATTTTCTTGTTTCGACCGACCCGCTCCCCGACGAGGTGGTCGGCGATGCCATCGATGTCGAGCGCCGCACCGAATGGCTGAGAGCCGCACTTGACGCTCTCAACGGACGTGAACTGAGGATCATCGAGGAACGCCGTCTGACCGATGAGGGCGCCACGCTCGAGGAATTGGGCAATGCGCTCGGCATATCCAAGGAACGCGTGCGCCAGATCGAGGTTCGTGCCATGGAAAAGCTGAAGGTGGCGCTGGTCAAGCAGCACCCCGAACTTCTGGCCGCCTGACTGAACCAGCCGCTACCTGTCGGTAATGATCTTGACCTTTTCGCCGGTCGATACCGTAGCGCCCGGCGCCAATGCGTTGAGCACACGGAACAGGTCGAGCTTGCGGTCCACGCCGACCATCTGGGCAGCCAGCGTACCCATCGTCTGCCCCGTTCCCACGGTGGCGATGCGGATATGCAGCGGCTTCAGGGCCGCCTTCTCTGCCGCGCTCAACACATGAAAGGAGCCGCTCACCGAGTTCGCAACGCCATCCAGCGCAGCACTTGCGGCCGGCGCCGCCGTCAGCAGCCGATAGACCTGACCATTGGCGCGGATCACGGTGACGTCGAAGCGCCAGCCGTCGGCCTGGGCGCGCGCCGTCGCCGCTTCATTGCCGTTGACGGTCGCTTGCCGCACACTGGCATCATCGAGCCCGGCCACCCAGCCGCTGCGAATATAATCCGTCAGCGCGGTGCCCTTGTCGATCGAAACGCCGTCGAAGCGCACGGCCATGTCGCCCGGCCCGGTCGCGGTGACGGCAGCGGCCGAATTGTCGATGACGAAGCCCTTCGGCACCGAGAAACTGATGCCAAGGCGTGGATGCAGGAAAGTGTCGCCGCGCACATAGCCCTCGTCCGGTGAGTCGCCGTAGAGCAGCCCGTCTATGCCGGCGAGATAGGCGTCGCGATCGCGTCTGCCGACACCCGGCGGCCCGAATGCGCGCGCATGGCGCTGGGCAAGTTCTATGCGCTGCGGCGTATTTGGATGGGTGGCGAGGAAATCCAGGCTGGCGTCATGGGCGCCGCTGACCGAGCGGAAATCGGTATAGGCCGACATGGATTGCAGGAAACGCGATGCCGCATAGGGATCGTAGCCCGCCTCGCCGACCGATTTGATGCCGATGGCGTCGGCTTCCAGTTCCTGGTTGCGCGAGAACTGGGCGAGCCTGAGCTTGCCCTTGATCAGCGCCACCTTGGCGGTCTGGCTGTCGCCGAGCACGTCGGAGACCACCTTCGAGGCCAGCCCCTCCTCGGCCTCGAGCCGCTGGCGCTGCAGGCCGTGATTGGCCGTCACATGGCCCATCTCATGCGCGATGACGGCGGCGAGTTCGGCCGAATCGTTGGCCAGCGCCAGCAAACCGCGCGTGATGTAGAGATAACCGCCGGGCAGCGCGAAAGCGTTGACATTGGGCGAATTGAGAATGGTGATGCGATAGGTCTGTGTCGGATTGGCGGAAACCGTAGTCAGGTTGCCGACGACCTTGGCGACCATGCGCTCCAGCTTCGGATCGGAATATTCGCCGCCATAGGTCGCCAGGATGCGCGGGTGCTGTGCCCTCGCCAGTTCGGCCAGCTTGTTGTTGGCGGTGACGTTATCCACCGTGACGGGCCGGTTCGACGGCTGAAAACCGCTTTCCTGCACATCCGTCGGCGTGACCGCCTGGCAACTGGCCAAAGCCACGACAAAACCTACCGGCGCGAAGAATCGCACCAGCCTGTTCATCCACGCACAATTAACGATACCCGACAGGTTCGCTTTCCTTTCCGGTTTCGGCGCAATCGCCTGACGCAAATCACGCATCCGCGAGCCTATATGGAGCGGACCTAGCCATACGCAACCCGGCAAGGCAAGCAAGCCATTCGGTCAAGCACCTGCCTGTGGCCGTAAATTATGTCGGCTTGCGGGCAACATGGCGTGATTCACGACCGTTCGTACCGGCATAGCGGCGAAAGACGTCCGGCCCATCGTCGGCAAAAAAGCCGGCAGCCGCGCCGCTTGCCGCCACTTTGCCGCCTTCGATAAAAACCACATGATCGGCGATGCGGCGCGCGTCGTCGGGCTGGTGTGTCACGAAAAGCACGGTCATGCACCTTTCGGCCTGTAGCCGCGCCACCAGATCCAGCATGTCGTCGCGCAGCGCCGGCCCGAGCGAGGCAAACGGTTCGTCGAGCAAAAGCACCGGCCGCTCGCGCACCAGCACACGAGCCAGGGCGACGCGTTGGCGTTCGCCGCCGGAAAGCTCGCGCGGCAGCCGCTTACCCTTGCCCGCAAGCCCGGTACGCGCCAGCGCCGCCTCCACCCTCTCACGGTCCTGCGCGGCAAGCCGCAGCGAAGGCGAACGGCCGAGCCCGACATTGGCCTCGACGCTGAGATGCGCAAACAGGTTGTTTTCCTGAAACACCATCGAAACCGGCCGCATGGAAGCCGGCAGTGCGGTCACGTCCTCGCCGCCGATCCGCACGCGACCGGCCTGCGGCGACTCGAAACCGGCGACAAGATTGAGCAGCGTCGATTTGCCGGAGCCGCTGGCGCCCATCACAGCGGTGATCGCGCCGGCCCGAAATTCGGCATCGAAGACAAAACGCGCCTCGCCATAGCTGAAGGCAACGTTTTCCAACCGCACTGAAACGCCGTTCTGCGTCCTATCGTTCATGTGCGGCGTTCCCTTCCCAGCCGGTCGGCGGCAAGCACCAGAGCCAGGCACACCAGCCCGAGCAGCAGCGCCAGCCCGGCGGCATCCTGCGTGCGGTAGCTGCCCATGCGGGCCAGCAGAAGATAGGGCAGCGTCTGCACCGAATCGCTGCCGAACAGCGCGATTACCCCAAGATCGCCTAGCGATAGCGCCATGGCGAAGGCAAAGGCGGTCGCGAGCGGCCGTCTGAGCACCGGCCAGTCGATCAGAGTGAATCTGTTCCAGCCCGAAACGCCGAGTTGTGCGCACAGCAGGTCATGCCGTTCGCTGGCGGCATCATAGGCGGGGCGAACCGCCCGCACCGCAAACGGCATGGCCATCACCGCATTGACCGCCGCCACCATGGCAGGTGCGACGGCGAATAGATCGCCGAAATGGCGCAGGACAAGGAACCAGCCGGCGCCGATGACGATGGGCGGCACCACCAGTACGAAGCCGGCGCCGGTTTCCACGGCATGCTCGAAAAGCCGCTTCCTGCCGCCTCGACGTCTTGACGAAAGCGCGCGCCGCGCTGCGACCAGCGCCAGCGACAACAGTGCCGAGATGAACGCCGACACGAAGGCGAGAACGATGCTGGTGGCGGCAGCACGCTGCACGGCCGCCTCACCCGCAAGCCTCCCCAGATCGGCCTGCAAGCCGGCCGCGACGATCGCCACCATCGGCCCGGCGACAAACGCCAGCGCCAGCACGATCAAACCCGCGTTGATAGCGGTTTCCGCGCCGCCCGCGGCCAGATAGCGACGCGGTGGCGCCACCTGAAGATTGGCGTCGCCGCTGGTATTGGCGCCCAGCCAGGCCAGAACCGACACGACGAGAACGGTAAGCCCGATCTGCAACAGGGTCAGCGCCACCGCGCGCGCCGGATCGAAATCGAAGCGCAGCGCCTGATAGATCGCCACTTCCAGCGTCGAGGCGGCCGGGCCGCCGCCCAAAGTCAGCACGATGGTGAAGGAGGTCACGCACAGCATGAAGACCAGACCGGCGACGCCGGGCAATGCCTGGCGCAGCGCCGGCCATTCGATCAGCCGGAAGCCGGCGCGTGCGCCCATGCCGAGCTGGCTCGCCAGCCGCCATTGATCCGACGGCACCGTCTGCAAGGCTTCGAGGAACAGCCGCGCGGCAAGCGGCAGGTTGAAGAAGACATGGGCAACGAGAATGCCCGACAGTCCGTAAATGCCCGGCCATGTGCCACCGGCGAGTTTGCCGAGCGCATCCGCCATGAACCCGGCACGGCCAAGCAGCGCCAATACGCCGAGCGCCACCACGATCGCCGGCAGCGCCAGCGGCACGGCAAAAAGCTGCAGGATGAAGCCGCGCCCCGGAAAGACCGGATGACGCGACAGCGCACGCGCCAAGAAAAGCGCCGGCAGTACCGATAGAAGCGTCGAAAGCGCCGCCTGCCATAGCGTGAAGCGCGCCACTCTCAGCAGATAGGGATCGAAGGCCGAGAGCGCACCGGACAGATCGCCGGCGCCTTCCACGGCCAGACCGGCCAATGCCCCGCAGACCAGGACGGCAATGAAGGCAAGCGCGGCAAGACCGGCAAAGATGCGGATATCGGCAGGCGCGCCCGGCCGCGTCATTGCTATTTGCTCATCACGCCGAGCCATTCGTCCACCCAGGCCTTGCGGTTTGCCGCCACGTCGTCGGAGCTGAAGATCAGCGTCTTCGCCGGTTCCACCAACCTGTCGAAGACCGGATCGAGCGGCTTATCCATCTTGCCGGCGGGATACATCCACTGGGTTTCGGGCACCGCATCCTGAAAGCCGGGGCCGGTCATGAAGGCGAGAAATTCCTGTGCCAGCGGGTTCTCGGCGCCGTGCCTGGTCATGCCTGCCACCTCGATCTGCAGATAATGACCCTCGGCAAAGGAAGCCGCCTGATAGCGGTCGGTCTTGTCCTCGATCATGTGATAGGCCGGCGAGGTGGTGTAGGACAGCACCATCGGCGCCTCGCCCTTGGTGAACAGGCCATAGGCCTCGCTCCAGCCCGGCGTCACCGTCAGCACCCGGCCCTTCAATTTGCTCCAGGCCTCGGCCGCCTTGTCGCCATAGACGGACTTCATCCACAGAACCAGGCCGAGGCCGGGCGTGGAGGTGCGCGGATCTTCGATGACGATCTTCTGGTTCGGATCGCCCTCGACCAGATCCTTCAGGCTTTTCGGCGGCTCTTTCAGGCTCTCGGTATCATAGACCACGGCAAAATAGCCGTAGTCGTAAGGCACGAAAGTGTCGTCGCTCCAGCCGCCCGGCACATCGACGTTTGAGACCGGTCCGTGCGGCGCAAACAGCCCTGTAGCCTTGGCTTCCGCCGTCAGGTTGGTGTCGAGGCCGAGCACCAGATCGGCCTTTGTGGAGCCACCTTCCAGCTTCAGCCGGTTCAACAGCGCCACGCCATCCGCCACTGAAACGAAATCGACCTCGCAACCGCATTCGGCCTCGAAATTCTTCTTCACCACCGGACCTGGCCCCCAGTCGGCGGTGAAGCTTTCATAGGTATAGATGGTGAGCTTGTCCTTGGCCGAGGCAGGCGCGACGACAGCCAGCACGGCGGCGGAAACAAGGGCAAACAGCAGCGAGCGCATCGGCGCCTCCTTCGTCAGTTAAACAAGGGAGTTGAAGCGCCGGGGTTCCGAAGCATCTAATCCCTCCGCCGGTACAAGCCGGATCAGGTTCAGCGGGTTGGCGTTTCGCCTCTCAGCCGGTTCGCAAGCAGCGTCCGGCACCCCGTTAGAGCGAGTGCAGACATAGGCCCGGATAAGGCCGCGCGCAAGGGAAAGCTTGGCGGTAGCGGCGGCGCCTGATAGAGGCCACGCCCATGAGCCGTTTCACCATCCTGCTCGGCGGCGATCTTGTGCGCACGCCGCGCCTCGATCGCCAGATCGCGGGCACCCGCATAATCGCCGCCGATGCCGGCATCAGCCACGCCGCAACCCTGGGCCTGACACCGGAATTATGGGTCGGCGACTTCGATTCCGTGCCGGATCATCTGCCGGCGGCGCTTCAGGCCGTGCCCACCGAAACCTTTCCGCGCGAAAAGGACAAGACCGACGGAGAACTCGCCGTCGACATAGCCATGCGGCAGGGCGCAACCGAACTCATCCTTGTCGGTGCGTTCGGCGGGCCGCGCGCCGACCATGCCTTTCTGCACCTGACACTGGCGCTGCGGCTGGCCGAGGGCGGATTTCCGACCCTGCTCTCCAGCGGCGCGCAGGAAGGTGTCCCGCTGCTGCCGGGACCGGCTTCGGGCTTCGATTATGAGAGCGGCACGCTGTTTTCGGTGCTCGGCTTTTCCGACCTGTCCAGCCTTACTGTTGAAGGGGCCAAATGGCCTCTCACTCGCGTCGACGTCGCCTTCGGCTCCTCGCTGACCATTTCCAACGAGGTTCGCGGGCGACTGCATATAGCACTGGAAAAAGGCCGCGCCATGCTGATCGCCCACCCGCAGCCATGAGCGCCGATCATGGCTGCTCTTCCTGATATATCATATGATATATCAGTCATCGTTCAATCCCCTGGCCTCAACAAGCCCACCGTGAGACGCGACTGACATGGCTCCACCGCTCCTTAATCTCGATGGCATCAAGCTGACCTTCGGTGGCACACCACTGCTGGACGGCGCCGAAATCGCTGCCGGCCCCGGCGACAAGATCGCGCTGGTCGGGCGCAACGGCTCCGGCAAATCTACGCTGCTCAAGATCGCGGCGGGGCTGGTCGAGGCGCAGGACGGCGAAGTGTTTCGCCAGCCTTCCGCCACGGTGCGCTATCTGCCGCAAATGCCGGACCTCGAAGGTTTTCCAACTGTCCGTGCCTATGTCGAAGCGGGACTTGGCCCTGCCGACGACCCGCACCGCGCCACCTATCTCATGGAGCATCTGGGCCTGACCGGCGAGGAACATCCGGCCGACCTTTCCGGCGGCGAAGCGCGGCGCGCAGCGCTAGCCCGCGTCATGGCGCCGGAACCTGATATATTGCTGCTCGACGAGCCGACAAACCATCTCGACCTGTCGGTCATCGAATGGCTGGAGGAGGAACTTGTCCGCACGTCTTCCGCTCTGATCGTCATCTCGCACGACCGCCGCTTCCTTGAACGCATCAGCCGCGCCACCGTCTGGCTGGACCGCGGCCGCACCCGCCGGCTGGACAAGGGGTTCGCGCATTTCGAGGCGTGGCGTGACCAGGTGTTGGAAGAGGAAGAGCGCGAGCAGCACAAACTCGGCCGCCAGATCGTGCGCGAGGAGCATTGGCTGCGTTACGGCGTGACGGCACGCCGCAAGCGCAATATGCGCCGCCTCGGCGAATTGCAGACCTTGCGCCAGCGCCATCGCAGCCATCGCGGTGCGGAGGGCAGCGCCGTCCTGGTCGCCAGCGAGGCCACCGAATCCGGCAAGCTGGTGATCGAGGCCAAAAACATCGCCAAGAGCTTCGGCGATCTTGCCGTGGTCGGCAATTTCTCCACCCGCATCCAGCGCGGAGACCGGGTCGGGCTGGTCGGTCCAAACGGCGCGGGCAAGACGACACTGCTCAAGATGCTGACCGGAACGCTTGCGCCCGATAGCGGCACCGTCCGCCTCGGCGTCAATCTGGAGATCGCCACGCTCGACCAGAAGCGCGAGGCGGCCGATCCGAACGAAACGCTGGCGCACTACCTTACCGACGGACGTGGCGAAAACCTCGTCGTCAATGGCGAACAGCGCCATGTCGTGTCCTATATGAAAGACTTCCTGTTCAAGCCGGAACAGGCGCGCACGCCGGTGCGCGAGCTTTCCGGTGGCGAACGCGCGCGATTGCTTCTGGCGCGCGTCCTGTCCCGGCCGGCCAATCTTCTGGTTCTGGACGAGCCAACCAACGATCTCGACATGGAAACACTGGACCTGCTTCAGGAACTGGTCGCCGGCTTTGCCGGCACCGTGCTTCTGGTCAGCCACGACCGTGACTTTCTCGACCGCACCGTCACCAGCATCGTCGCGCCGGAAGGCAATGGCAACTGGACCGAGTATGCCGGCGGCTACTCCGACATGCTGGCGCAACGCGGCGGCAAGCGGCTGGACGAGCGAAAGGCGCGCGCAAAAGCAACGGACGCTATGCCGACAGCCGAAACGCGACCGGCCGATGCCCCCAAGGCGCCGGCGAAGAAATTGTCCTTCAAGCAACAGTTCGCGCTGGACAATTTGCCGAAGAAGATCGAGGCGGTCACCGCATCAATCGCAAGACTGGAAGACGCCATTGCCGATCCTGCCTATTATGAGCGCGATCCGGTCGGTTTTCAGAAAACCATCGCCGCCCTCGACAAGGAGCGCACCACGCTGGCAGCGTTTGAGGAGGAATGGCTGGAGCTTGAGATGCTGCGCGAGGAACTTGAAACGTAAGCCGGAACCGCTCTATTTCCGGTGGTTGCCGGCAAACGCGGCGCTCAGGCCGAGCCCGATGAACAATGCGCCGCTGACATAACGCTCGAAGCGCAGATAGGAACGGCTTTGGCGCAAGCGATTGCCGAGCACGCTGGCGGCGAACGCATAGCAGCCATCGCTGACGAAACCGAGCAGCGTGAACAACAGGCCGAGAAATGCGATCTGCATGGCGATGTGCCCGCGCTCGACCTGAACGAATTGCGGCAGGAAGGCAAGGAAGAACAGCGCCGTCTTCGGATTGAGCAGATTGACGATGAACCCGTCGCGATAAAGCCGCGCATAGCTGCGGCTCTTCATGCCGATCTCCATGTCCACATCTTCAGCGCGGCCGAAAATCTTCTTCAGGCCGAGCCAGATCAGATAGGCCGCCCCGGCATATTTGACGATCGAGAAAGCGATTGCCGACGAGGCAAGCAGTGCCGACAGGCCAAGCGCCGCTGCCGCTACATGGATGAGCGTAGCGGAATGAATGCCGACATCGGAAACGAAGCCGGCGGTGCGCCCCTGCGCCACCGACCGCGCCACGATATAGAGCACCGCCGGGCCGGGAACCACGAGCAAAACCAGTGCGGCGACGACGAACAGGCCAAGATTGGTGGCGCCGGGAATAACGATATCCATGGGATGGCTTCCTTAATGACTCCGACTTAGACCAATCGCCTTAGATAGGAAGAAGCGTTATTGCGCGGCCTCCCCGTTTCCGGTCTGCGCGTCTCCGGTATTGCCATTCCCGGTGTTGGTATCCGCGGCACTGCCGTCGCCTGTATCGGCACCGCCCGTATCGGTGGTTTCAGCCTCGCTCTCCCAAGCTTTAAGCGCCTCGTCGAATACCTTGTCGCCGGGAATGCCCTTTTCCATGGTCAGCAATGCGCGGCGGCCCGATTTGTAGATAACCGGAATGTCGATCCATTCCTGATTGCGCAGCAGGGCGAGATTGGTCGCCTCGTCGGCCTTGGTGTCGTTAAGCGCCACCAGGAAATAGCCGTCGGCGATCTTGGCCGGAATACCGAGCAGCGGATTGCCCGCATCCTGCTCGGTGCGCTTCATGGCGATGCGCAGCACATTGTCGATGCTGCCGCCCTCGAAACCGTCCGGCGTCAGGAAAATCATCTCGATAATATGGCTGGCCGGCAAAGTCTTGTCGGTGTTGCGGCGGATGGTGATGCGCAACTGCACATTCTTGCCGGGAATTGTCGCCTCGCCGCGAATCGCCGGCTCCGGCGGCGCGTCGCCGCCCGGCGATTCCTGCACCAGCGACCACACGACGGTGCCGGACTCCGCCGAGCCCTCCGCGGCATTGGTGCGTTCCTCGTAATAGATCGCCTTCTGGCCGACGGCGACCGCCGGCTGATTGGCATTGCCGGCCGGTGGCGTCGCCGGCTCACCGCCGGAAACCGGCGGTTGGGTAGGCGTTCCGGACGGAGGCGTGGTCAAGGCCACCACCGACGATCCTTCGCCGATGGTCGCGGGCGCGGTGGCAGGGCCCGGATCGACCTCCTTGCCGTCAGGCAGCAGGCGCTGGGTGAATTTCTGCGGGCTCTCCGTCTCGCCGCTATTCGTGTCAGGTGTCTTGGTCGGCGTGTCCTGGCCCGCCACCGGCTTCGTCGGCTCTTCCTTCACCGGTTGAACCGCGACCGTGTCGTCGCCCTTGTCAAACAGTCCCGTCACGACATCCTTGTTGAGCCAGGCGGCATAGCCGCCGCCAGCGATCACCACCAGCGCAACCAGAGCGGCGATCAGCCCGCCAAGCCGGCGCCGGGACCTTTCCTCATCGACATCCGCGGGATAGCCGTGGTCCTCCTCGATGCCGGGAAAGGTCTCCTCGGCGTCATCCGTTTCCATGGTCGGAGGCACTGGCACGGCTGGAGAGGCTGGCACCGGGTCCGCCGGCCGCTCAGATGTCGCGGCCACCTTTGGCGGGGAACCGTTCGAGGCAGAACCGGGCTCGGCCTTTGGCTCGTGTGCAACAGGCTCAACAGCAGGCCATTCCTGTGGCGTCGCGGCTTCGCCAGGCTGTGCCGATGCAGTCGCCTTGGCTGTTGGCCGAACGTGATTGGGCTGCGTGCGGTTGCGGTCGATCGAGGAAAAGATGCTTTCCAGTTCGGCCAGCGGATCGGAAGCCTCCGACATCGGCTTCGGTTTCTCATAGCCTTTCTCGACCGTCGCGATGGCGTCCTCCAACGCGCGGCGCTGACGATCCGCTACAGCTTGCGGCGGCGTCGGGCTGATCGCCGCGAGCTTGGCCTCGATGGTCGAGCGAGCCTTGTCATAGACCCTGGCGCGCGTCTGCGATGTGGTTTCTCCGAGACCATCCAGTGTCTTTTTCAGAACCGCTACGAAATCTGCCATGCTTCAATCGACCTGTATCTGCGCTTTCCGGGCCGCTGCGATTCGGCACAGTGCCCGAACAGCCTCGAAACCTAATCTTGGAACGGATCGGTCACAAGTATCGTGTCATCCCGCTCCGGGCTGGTGGAAAGCAGCGCGACCGGCGCGCCGATCAATTCCTCGATATGCCGAACATATTTGACCGCCTGCGCCGGCAGTTCGTTCCAGCTTCGCGCGCCTGCCGTGGTGTCCTGCCACCCCTGCAGCGTCTCATAGATCGGCTCCACACGCGCCTGTGCGCCTTGGCTTGCGGGGAGATAGTCGATCGTCTCGCCGTCGAGCCGGTAGCCGGTGCAGACCTTGATCTCGTCCAGCCCGTCCAGGACGTCGAGCTTGGTCAGCGCAATGCCCTTGATGCCGTTGACTGCAACAGCCTGTCTCACCAGCACCGCGTCGAACCAGCCGCACCGGCGCTTGCGCCCGGTGACGACACCGAACTCACGGCCGCGCGTGCCCAGGAAGTCGCCCACCTCGCCGGTCTGCTCGGTCGGGAACGGGCCTTCGCCAACGCGCGTGGTGTAGGCCTTGGTGATGCCGAGCACATAATCGATGGCGCCCGGACCGACGCCGGAACCGGCGGCAGCCTGCCCGGCCACGGTGTTGGACGAGGTGACGAAAGGATAGGTGCCGTGATCGATATCGAGCAACGTGCCCTGCGCGCCCTCGAACAGAATGCGCTCGCCAGCGCGGCGGCGATCGTCGAGCACCCTCCAGACGCGATCCATATAGGGCAGGATCTGGTCGGCTACCGAGGTCAGCTCCTGCATGATCGCCTCGTGCGTCACCTCGTCATGGCCAAGCCCGCGGCGCAGCGCATTGTGGTGCGTCAACAGCCTGTCGACCTTCGAAGGAAGGGTTTCCAAATCCGCCAAATCCATCACCCGGATCGCGCGCCGCCCCACCTTGTCCTCATAGGCCGGGCCGATGCCGCGCCGGGTCGTGCCGATTTTCGTGCCGGAATTGGAGGCCGCATCCTCGCGATACCCGTCCAGTTCCCGATGCAGCGACAGGATAAGCGCCGTGTTTTCGGCTATTTTCAGGCAATCCGGTGTTATGGAAACGCCCAGCGCCTTGAGCTTGCCAAGCTCGGCGACGAAGGCATGCGGATCGAAAACGACGCCATTGCCGATGATCGACAGCTTGCCTTCGCGCACGACGCCGGACGGCAACAGCGACAGCTTGTAGGTCTTGCCGTCGACGACCAGCGTGTGGCCGGCATTGTGGCCGCCTTGGAAACGCACCACGACGTCGGCGCGTTCCGACAGCCAGTCAACGATCTTGCCCTTGCCTTCGTCGCCCCACTGCGAGCCGACGACCACCACATTGGCCATGTTCGATTCCCTTCGAGTCCCTAATCGTGTGCAGCCGCAGGCGGCACTTCGAAACACGCCTCTATAACGTCATGCGCCGCGCGACGCGACCATTCTTTGCCCATGATACCGGGCTGAGGCACAACAATTTCCGGCTTTCGCATCATTTACTTGGCGTCAGCAAGGCCATACCTGATCGCGGTCGCGATAGATGCAGCCGCCCGGAGCTTTCCCATGCACAGAAACGCCTATGCGCTGCTCTTGCTCACCACGCTGTTATGGGGCGGAAATTCCGTGGCCGGCAAACTCGCCGTCGGCCATGTCTCGCCAATGGTCGTGGTGTTCCTGCGCTGGGCGCTCGCCGTGCTGGTCATGCTGCCGCTGGGCTGGCGGCAATTGCGCGAGGATTGGCCGGTGCTGCGCCGGCACTGGCTGCTGCTCGCCATTCTCGGCACCGGCGGCTTCACCTTGTTCAACGTCATCTTCTACACCGCCCTGCACTACACGACGGCAATCAACGTCTCCATCGAACAAGCAGGCATGCCGATCCTCATCATCGCCATCAATTTCCTGTTCTTTCGCATGCGCGCAAGCTGGATGCAGCTTGTCGGCGTGTGTGTGACAATCTTCGGCGTGCTCCTGACCGCAAGCCATGGCGATCCCCGTCAATTGCTGAAGCTGCAAGTGAATTTCGGCGACGCGATCATGCTGATCGCCGTCCTGCTTTACAGCGGCTATTCCGTCGTCCTGCGCATGAAACCCAGGCTGCATTGGCAAAGCCTGATCACCGCGCTGTCGCTGGCGGCTCTGGTCACGTCGCTACCCTTCCTGGCATGGGAGATCGCCGCCGGTGAGGCGATGATGCCGGACGCGACCGGCTGGATGCTTGCACTTTATATCGGCCTCGGCGTCTCGGTCGTGTCGCAAGTGCTCTATATACGGGGCAACGAACTGATCGGCGCTAACCGCGCCGGCCTGTTCATCAATCTGGTGCCGATCTTCGGCACGCTGCTTTCCGTCCTCATCATCGGCGAGCAGTTTCAGTTCTATCAGGGCCTCGCACTGGTTCTGGTGATGGGCGGCATCTGGCTGGCGGAAACCAGCGGTCGCCGCATGGCCCGCGCGGAAGCAGATTTAAAGTAACCCGGCCTTTGCCAGATCGCGCATCAGATGGCTGGCGCCATAGGTCCAGTGCGGGCAATCCGGCGACAGCCGCACGCGGTTGACCAGCGCGCCCAGCGTCTCCGACGCTATGGTGACGATATCGCCGACCTTGTGGGTAAAGCCCTTGCCGGTCTCGCCACGATCCTTGACCGGGGCAAACATGGTGCCGAGATAAAGCACCATGCCGTCAGGATATTGATGATGCGCCCCGAGCGCCGCAGCCACGAGATCTTCCGGCGAGCGGCTGATCTCGGCCATCGAACTTTGCCCCTCGAGCACGAAACCGTCCTCGCCTTCCACCTTCAGTCGCACCACGGCTTTCTTCACATCGTCCAATGCAAAGGCACTGTCGAAAAGCCGGATGAACGGGCCGAGCGAGGCCGACGCATTGTTGTCCTTGGCCTTGCCGAGCAACAGAGCGGAGCGGCCCTCGACATCGCGCAGGTTGACGTCGTTGCCGAGGGTAGCACCCACGATGCTGCCCTTGCTTGAGGCCACCACGGCGATTTCCGGCTCGGGATTGTTCCATGTCGAAACCGGGTGCAGGCCGACATCGGCGCCATAGCCGACCGAAGCCATCGGCTGGCATTTGGAGAAGATTTCAGCATCCGGGCCGATGCCGACCTCCAGATATTGCGACCACACGTCCCGTGCGATCAACCGCGCCTTGACCTCGGCGGCCTCGTCGGAACCGGGTTTCAGCTTCGACAAATCATGACCGATCAAATTGGCAATGTCGGTGCGGATCAGGTCTGCCTTCTCGGCGGAACCGCGCGCCTGCTCCTCGATGACGCGCTCCAGCAGCGAAACGACGAAGGTGACGCCCGACGCCTTCACCGCCTGCAGATCGACAGGCGAGAGCAGATACGGCTTTGCCGGATCACGGCTGGTCGCCATGCTGTTGGCCAGGATGTCGGCAAGCGCGCCGAGCGGCTTTCCGTTGGCATTGACGACATAGGCCGCCGGATCGTCCATCTCGCAGATATCGCGTGAAGTGGGCGCATTCTTCGACGTGATGTCGAAAACCGCCCCGTCGCGTACCGTCACGACAGCCGGGTGCGCCCAGCCCTGGGCAAAAGCGCGGCCAAGAAAAGTGCCGTTAGCAGGAAATGGAAATGCGTGATCGGTCATGGTTCGCTCTTTGCTCAATTGTCTGGCCGCGGGGTAAGCAACACTTTGCATCACCACCGGTCAAGCCACGGAGTTCCGCAAGGCGCCGGTTGCCCGGCGCCTTTGACCGTCATGCAGATTTACGCGCCCTTAGTAGCCGTTGACGTCGAACTGCAATGGCTTTGCCGACGCAATGGTGGGATGCGCGCGCAGCTTGGCAAGCACGTCCTCGGGAAACGGCGCATCGAGATAAAGCAGCGCGATGGCGTTGCCGCCCGGTCGATCGCGGCCAAGCGCGAAATTGGCGATGTTGACGCCGTTCTCACCGCAGACCGAGCCGAGCAGGCCGATAATGCCCGGCGCATCGGCGTTTGTGGTATAGAGCATGTGCTGGCCGACTTCCGCGTCGAGATTGATGCCCTTGATCTGGATGAAGCGCGGCTTGTGATCGGAAAAGCAGGTGCCGGCAATCGTGCGTGTCCGCCTCTCGGTTTTCACCGTCAGCTTGATGTAGCCGTCGAAGACGCCCGATTTGTCACGCTTCACCTCGGCGACGATAATGCCGCGCTCCTTCACCATGATCGGCGCCGACACCATGTTGACGTCGGACACCTGCGGACGGATCAATCCTGCGAGCGCCGCGCTGATCAATGCGCGCGTGTTCATCGTGGCGGTCGCGCCGTCGAACAGGATTTCCACCTCCTTGATGGGATCTTCGGTAACCTGGCCGACAAAGGCGCCAAGCACTTCGGCCAGCTTGATGAAAGGCTTCAGGCGTGGCGCTTCCTCAGCGGTGATCGAAGGCATGTTGATGGCATTGGAGATCGCCCCCTTGATGAGATAATCCGACATCTGCTCGGCAACCTGTAGCGCCACGTTCTCCTGCGCTTCGGAAGTGGAAGCGCCGAGATGCGGCGTTGTGACGACATTGTCCATGCCGAACAGCGCGTTATCCGTCGCCGGCTCGACTTCGAACACGTCGATGCCGGCGCCCGCCACCTTGCCGCTTTTCAGGGCGGCGACCAGGTCGGCTTCAACGATAAGCCCTCCACGCGCGCAATTGATGATGCGCACGCCATCCTTCATCTTCGCAATCGAGCCGGCATTGATGATGTTGCGCGTCTTGTCGGTCAGCGGCGTGTGCAGTGTGATGAAGTCTGCGCGGGCGAACAATTCGTCGAGTTCCACCTTTTCGACCCCCAACTCGGATGCACGGTCCTCCGACAGGAACGGATCGAAGGCAACGACATGCATCCTCAGGCCGACGGCGCGCATGGCCACGATGGAGCCGATATTGCCGCAGCCGATCACGCCCAGCGTCTTGCCGGTGATCTCGACACCCATGAAGCGGTTCTTCTCCCACTTGCCGGCCTGGGTGGAAGCATTCGCTTCCGGGATCTGGCGGGCAACCGCGAACAAAAGCGCGATGGCATGTTCGGCGGTGGTGATGGAATTGCCGAAGGGCGTGTTCATCACGATGATGCCACGGCGACTGGCCGCCGGAATATCGACATTGTCGACGCCTATGCCGGCCCGGCCGACAACCTTGAGGTTGGTCGCGGCGGCGATCAGCTTTTCCGTGACCTTGGTCGCGGAGCGGATAGCGAGGCCGTCATACTGGCCGATGACTGCGAGGAGCTTTTCCTTGTCCTTGCCAAGATCGGGAAGGTAATCGACCTCAACGCCGCGATCCTTGAAGATCTGCACGGCGGTGGGGGAAAGTTTGTCGGAAACGAGTACGCGGGGCATTTTTTCAATCCTGTCAGGTTGCTGACCTCCATTCGTCGCCTCTGGCGCCAACTTCTTCCACAAGGGAAGGAGGGAGGGCGAGCGGAGCGAGGTCGGATGAGTGGGGTTCAAACACCCACGAAACGATCAGGCGGCCGCCTGAAGCGATGCCTTCTGCTGCGCGAAAGCCCAGTCGAGCCAGGGCATCAGCGCCTCGATATCGGATGTCTCGACCGTCGCCCCGCACCAGATGCGCAGGCCGGGCGGCGCGTCACGGTAATGGCCGATGTCGTAGGCCACGCCTTCCTTGTCGAGCATCGCCGCCAACCCTTTGGCAAAAGCCGCCTGCCCGGCCTCATCGAGCGCAGCGATCTGCGGATCGACAATCGACAGGCACACCGACGTGTTGGACCGCGTCGCGGGATCGACGGCCAGATGATCCAGCCAAGCGGAGCTCTGTACGAAACGGTCAATGACGGCGGCATTGGCATCGGCGCGGCCTATCAGCGCGTCGAGGCCGCCGATGGACTTCGCCCAGTTGAGCGCATCGAGATAATCCTCCACCGCCAGCATGGACGGCGTATTGATCGTCTCGCCCCTGAAAATGCCCTCGATCAGCTTGCCACCCTTGGTCAGCCGGAAGATTTTCGGCAGCGGCCAGGCCGGCGTGTAGGTCTCCAGCCGCTCGACGGCGCGCGGGCTGAGGATCAGCATGCCGTGCGCACCCTCGCCGCCGAGCGATTTCTGCCAGGAAAAGGTAACGACATCGAGCTTTTCGAAATCCAGCCGCTGCGCGAAGGCTGCGGAGGTCGCGTCGCAAATGGTCAGGCCGCTGCGCGCCGCCGGGATGAAGTCGGCATTCGGCACGCGCACGCCGGACGTGGTGCCGTTCCAGGTGAAGACCACGTCGCGGTCGAAATCGATGGTCGAGAGATCCGGCAGTTCGCCATAAGGCGCTTCGATGCGACGCACATCGGCAAGCTTGAGCTGCTTGACCACGTCGGTGATCCAGCCGGCGCCAAAGCTTTCCCAAGCCAGCATATCGACGCCGCGCGCGCCGAGCAGCGACCACAGCGCCATCTCGACGGCGCCGGTATCCGACGCCGGCACGATGCCGATGCGATGGCTGGCCGGCACCTGCAACACCTCGCGGGTGAGATCGACCGCCTGTTCGAGCTTGCTCTTGCCAAGCTTGGCGCGATGCGAACGACCGAGCGCGGCATCCTTCAGCGCCTCGACCGACCAGCCGGGGCGCTTCGCGCAGGGACCTGAAGAAAAACGGGGATTGGCCGGACGCAGGTCCGGCTTGGATTGTATCGTCATCGTGGTCTATCCTTCCAGATAGTAAGCCCTTCGTTGGGGAAGGGTGGCCCACGGACGGCGATAAGCCTCGGCGCTGCCGCCGTCAAGACGAAAGTTTCTGTCGCGAATGGAACATCTGTTGCGGAAGTGAAAACGGCAGGCAGGGAGCCTGCCGCCGCGATGTTACCCGAATCTAGCGCCTACCAGAGATCGTAGCGCAGCCCGACCTTGATCTGATGGCTGTCGACGCCCTTGTCGATCGAATAGGCAGAGGGGCCGTCGAAGCTGATATATTCGGCATCGGGTGCCGACAGATATTGGTAGCCGATATCCAGCGCCAGATTCCTCGAAATCTGATAGGCAAGACCGGCATTGAGCGAATAGGCGAACGAGTACTGCGTCTTGCGGCCGGAAGCGGATATGTCGGCGTTGGCCGGCGTGAGATCGTCGTAACCGACATTGTAGCTGTACCGGTTCTGGAATACGCCGATACCCGCCCCGACATAAGGGGTGATGCCGACATAGGTGCCAAGGTCGATATAGCCGTTGACCATCGCCGTTGCGCCTCGATTGTCGAAATCGGCAAAGCCCGTGCCGGCCGGACCGCTTGTCGTGATGTTCGCCTCGTTTCCGGGAAGGAAGCCGATATTGACGTCAGCCCTCAGATAATCGGTAAAATGATAACCGAAACCGACACTGGCAAATACCGGCCGCTCGCGTTGCGAGACGCTCGTCCCGGCGGAACTGAAATCGATATCGCGATAGCTGTCGGCCGGCAGATAGGCTATGTCGCCGCGCAGATACCAGCCTGAACCGACTTCGACCGGCACATATTCCGGCGCCTCGTCCAGGACCAACGGCGGCTCATAGTCGGCGGCCGGCGCCGGCATGGAGGCCAAAGTGCCGAGTGCGGCAAGCGCCAGCACGCCGCGCAATTGATGTTTCATATCGATGTGCTCCCGCCTCCGGAACCGCGACACAACCATCGGGCCCGCATGGGAAAGCATTGTTAACCATAGTGGTTAAGTGGCGGTTAAGGATAACGAATCCTTGCGCGTTTTTTCGCGCACATATGAAAAAGCCGCCCGACATCGGCAGGGCGGCTTTCGGTCGACACCTCTGCGGGTGCGAAACTATTTGGTGTAGAGCGGCTCGGGCTGCGGCTCGTAAACCACCTGCACCGGTTCGTAACAGCCATTGGCGGGCCCGCCGAAGCTGTAGCGCAGACCAGCACGTACCTCATGCACATTGAAGCCGTCGTCGAAGCCGGGGCCAACGCCGACACCCGATTCCTCGAACATGCGCCCGCCCTCGATGTGGGAGAAGCGATAGCCGACGTCCAGCTTGGCGCGATCGGTCAGGCAATAGGAGGTGCCGGCCATGAGCGCATAGGCAAAGCGCCAGCCTTTCGCGCCCTTGTGGTAATAGTCACCGGACGTATCGCTGTTGTGCAACGTATCCCACTTGATGTGCGCGCCACCGATGCCCGCGCCCACATAGGGCGTGAATCCATGCCAGGTGCCGAGATCGACATAGGCGTTGGCCAGCAACAGCCAGGCCGACATGCTGCTTGAATCGTTGGACGTACATGTGCCGGGAACGCCGCCGCAGCCGCTGCCTACGGTGTGGCCCTCGAAGTCGGACTTGAACCAGTAGTCGGCGGTCAGGTCGGCGCGAAAATGATTGTTGATCTGGTAGCCGACACCGGCTCCGAGCGAGAATGCGCCCTTGAGCTTCCCCGACGTGAAGCTGTTGGTGCCCGGCCCGTAGGTGATGTAATCCGCGCCGCGCCAGCTCGGCTTGTGATAATCGATATCGCCGCGGATATACCAGCCGCCATAATCAGGCGCCGGCGCTTCATAGATCGGCGGCTGTTCGATGACCGGCGGCGGCAAGGCAAGGTCGGCCGCGAAGGCAGGGACCGCGAAAGTGGCGACAATACCGGTAAGGAATGCTTTTCTTGCAAGATTGAACATCATTCACCCCTGGCCCTCGGGATGCGCAAGCATGTGCCCCCGAAACGCTTGATTTCGGCGTGGATAATGAACTGCAAAGGTTAAAGCCGGTTTAACCCTGTCGCTTAACCAAGAATCTAAAGAATTCTAATCATTTGGCCCTGCCTGCACCGGCCATGAAAAGCCGCTGCGGCTGCCTTGATGTGAGGTGTGGAAATCGAATTCCTCCCACCAGCCATTCAGGCAGCAGCGTGATGCGCTTCCGAAATCACGGTGATCAGATCGTCGACCACGGTCTCGACCAGCTTGGGATCGTCGCCTTCCGCCATCACGCGGATCAATGGCTCGGTGCCGGAAGGCCGGATCACCAGGCGTCCGGATTTACCCAACCGGTGGTGCGCGTCCTCGATCGCGGCTTTCACCGGCGCCTGCTCCAGCGGCTTGCCTTCGGAAACCTGCACATTCTTCAACAATTGCGGAACCGGTTCGAATTTCTTCAGCACCTCGCTGACCGGGCGGTTCTGGCGCTTGACGCAAGCCAGCACCTGCAAGGCCGCGACCAGACCGTCGCCGGTGGTTGAGAAATCCGACAGCACGATGTGGCCGGACTGCTCGCCGCCGACATTGAGGCCGTGCGCACGCATATGCTCGACGACATAACGGTCGCCGACACGGGTGCGGTGCAGTTGCAGGTCGAGCCCGCTGAGGAAGCGCTCAAGCCCGAGATTAGACATGACGGTGGAAACCACGCCGCCGCCGGCCAGCCGCCCGCTCTGGTGCCAGGCCTCGGCGATCATCGCCATGATCTGGTCGCCATCGACGATCTCGCCCTTCTCATCGACGATCACGACCCGGTCGGCATCGCCGTCAAGCGCGATGCCGATATCGGCGCGCACCTCATGCACCTTGGCCTGCAGGCTGACGGGATGGGTTGAGCCGCATTCCTTGTTGATGTTGAAGCCGTCCGGCTCGTCATTAATGGAAAACACCTCGGCGCCCAACTCCCAGAGAGCTGCCGGAGCCACCTTGTAGGCCGCGCCGTTGGCGCAATCGATGACGATCCTCAGGCCCGACAACGACATGGAACGCGGCAAAGTGCGCTTGGCGAATTCGATATAGCGGTCATGCACGCCATCGACGCGCTTGGCACGGCCCAGCCGATCAGAGTCGGCAAGCGTCATCTCGATACTGTCGTCGAGCATGGCCTCGATGCGCTGTTCGATCTCGTCGGACAGTTTGTAGCCGTCCGGCCCGAACAGCTTGATGCCGTTGTCATGGTATGGATTGTGCGAAGCTGAGATCATGACGCCGATATCGGCGCGCAGCGAACGCACCAGCATGGCCACCGCAGGCGTCGGGATCGGGCCGAGCAGGAAAACGTCCATGCCCGCCGCGCACAGGCCCGCCACCAGCGCATTCTCGATCATGTAGCCTGAAAGACGCGTATCCTTGCCGAGCACGACGCGATGCCTGTGACTGCCTCGCTGGAAAGAGAGACCGGCGGCCATGCCGACACGCATGGCGATTTCCGCCGTCATTGGAAACTTGTTGGCCCGCCCCCTGATACCATCGGTACCGAAATAACGTCCTGGCATTTACTGGCTGTCCTTTGCGATTGGCCGACTGATCTCATGCCACAGCCGAGTCAACTTCCGGTATCACATTGTATGATCTTGTGTCACGAATCCTTAGAAAATCGTTCTGCCGCTGTTAACCGTCACGACCGCCGCTCGATTATCAATGGCATCGCACCGTGAATCGTTGCATCTGGCGCAACCGCTCATTGCGCGATATGTCTTTGTCAGGGACGTCGTGAGCGGCAAGATGGAGAAACGCTATGCTCATCCACAAATTGGCTACCTTGACCGGGGTTGCGATCGTCGGCCTGCTTCTGGCGTCACCTGCCAGTGCGCTCAGCATGGCCGAGTGCAGCACCAAGTATAACGCCGCCAAGGAGGCCGGCACTCTGGACGGAAAGACCTGGAACCAGTTCCGCAAGGCGGAATGCGGATCGGACGCCAGCGCCGCCAAGGATGACAGCAAATCCAGGAAGAAAACCACGAAGGCGGACGACAGCGAGAAATCCGCCAAGAAGACGAAGAAGGCCAAAGCTGAAGACGATGCCGGGACCGGCCTCTCGATGAAGGAATGTAGCGCCAAATACCAGGCCGCCAAGGCTGCCGACACGCTGAACGGCATGAAGTGGAACGATTTTCGCAAGGCCGAGTGCAGCGCCGATGCCGCCGACACCGCGGCAAAGCCCGCCAGGACCACGAAAACAAAAAAGGCAGCAGCCGATAACGATGCCGGCAAGGGCCTTTCGATGAAGGAATGCAGCGCCAAATACCAGGCCGCCAAGGCTGCCGACACGTTGAACGGCATGAAATGGAACGACTTCCGCAAGGCCGAGTGCAGCGCCGATGCCGCCGACACCGCGGCAAAGCCCGCCAGGACCACGAAAACAAAAAAGGCAGCAGCCGATAACGATGCCGGCAAGGGCCTTTCGATGAAGGAATGCAGCGCCAAATACCAGGCCGCCAAGGCTGCCGACACGCTGAACGGCATGAAGTGGAACGACTTCCGCAAGGCCGAGTGCAGCGCCGATGCTGCCGCCGACGATACGGTTCCGGCCGCGAGCGAAGCCAGATATGACGGCGAGCCGGCCAAGCCGACCGCCAGGGCACCGCGCGGCGTGAAATTCCCGACCGCCGTCTCGCAGAAATACAAGTCCGAGTCGCCCGGCAAGGCTCGCATGCACACCTGCCTCGACCAATATTATGCCAACAAGGACGACGATACGCTGGGCGGTCTCAGGTGGATTCAGAAGGGCGGCGGCTTCTACAGCCTGTGCAATGCCCGCCTGAAGAACGGCTGATCCATCCCGCACCAAATCACGAAAACCCGCGAGGCGTGCGCTTCGCGGGTTTTGTTTTGTCCCGATCGTGTTCCATTCGCTCGTCGATTACACCGGCTGCCGGCCGGCCTCATGTCCTGGTGAAATAGGGCAGTACGAACATGTACAGCCCGCTGAACAGCAGCAGGAAAAGCGGGAGAAGGGGCGAATAGACCACCCATGCGGGAGGTGTTCCTAGTGCCATAGTGACGAAATTGGCGATGACGGTCAGTGTAAAGATGATGGCAAGCCAGCGATGGCCCTGCCGAATCCATGCGTTCCAGGTCAATGAATCCTCCTGTGAAATAAGTCGAAGTGAGCCGCTCTCTGCCGAGTCGGTATCGGTTCAGTTTCTGCGATGCAGGCTTCAGCCTTCCCGCGCCAGAACCTGTTCCAGCTTTTCAAGGAATTGCTGCCATCCTGCCTTGGCGCCGCCATAGGCCTGCTTCTGGTCTGGCCGGAAACCCGATTGCTCGACACGCAGACGCGTGCCGGTAGCCGTAGGCGTAAGCGTAAAAGTCACCACGCTTCGCAGATCGTACGCCGCATCGTCATGCGTGAAATCCCACTTGTAGGACAGGCTTTCGTTCGGTTCGATGGTCAGGACCTCACAATCCAGCACCCCACCCCATTCACCGCGAAGATTGAAGTGATGCCCTACCGTCGGCTTGAAATCGTTTTTCATGAGCCATTCCTCGATCAGATGCGGTTGTGTGAGCGCGCGCCAGATCTTTTCAACTGGGTGAGGAAGCACCCTTTCAATGATAATCGAGCGCACTTCAGTCGATGCTTCGTTCATTGATCCATCCTTTTGAGTAAATCTTCGAGATCGTCCAATCGGCTCTCCCAGAAGCCTGTCATCTCGCTCGTCCAATCGGCCAGCGGCGCCAAGGCACCGGGCCTGACACTGTAATGCGTCTGGCGTCCTTCATGACGGTCCTGCACCAACCTCGCCTGTTTCAGTATGCCGAGATGCTTGGAAACCGCCGGCTGAGAGATTCCGGCTTGCGCCGTCAGCACGCCGACCGTCTGCTCTCCTTCGCGGCATAACCGCTCAAAGATCGATCGTCGCGTGGGATCGGCCAGAGATCTGAAAAGAGCGTCACGGGAGACTGTCATCGTAATCCATAACCAATTGGCTATGGGTTATGGATAACCATTGAGCTATGAATTGTCAAGCAGAGACGGAATGTACGTCAAAATAAAAACACCGCGGGCGGCCGCGGTGTTCTCATTGTCTTGATGGCAGGTAAACAGACCGCTACCGGGCCGCAGCCATGCCTCAGTTCGAAGGCTGCGGCTCCATGCCGCCTTCCGGCTCAGGACCTTTCCTCTTGCCGCGCGCCGTGCCGCCGGTCTTGGGCACCGCCGAACCGCGTGAGGGCGGCGTGTCGTCGCCCATATCGCGCGCCGGCTTCTTGCCGGCCAGCAACTGCTTGATCTCGTCGCCTGACAGCGTCTCATATTCGAGAAGCCCTTCGGCAAGCGCGATCCAGTCCTTCTTCTTCTTCGTCAGTATCGTCCTGGCCGAGGAATAGGCCTCGTCGATCAACCGGCGCACCTCGTCATCGATGATCTGCGCGGTTTCTTCGGAAATATTCTGCTGGCGCGCCACGGAATGCCCGAGGAATACCTCTTCCTGATTGTCGCCATAGGCGACATGACCGAGCTTGTCGGAAAAGCCCCAGCGCGTCACCATAGCACGCGCCAGTTTGGTCGCCTGCTCGATGTCGGAAGCGGCACCCGAAGTGATGTTTTCCTTGCCGAACTTGAACTCCTCGGCAACGCGTCCGCCCATCATGATCGCCAGACGCGAAATCATGTATTTGTAGCTCATCGAATAGCGGTCGCCTTCCGGCAACTGCATGACCATACCGAGCGCACGACCGCGCGGGATGATCGTTGCCTTGTGCAACGGGTCCGCCGTCGGCACGTTGAGAGCCAGAATAGCATGGCCGGATTCGTGATAGGCGGTCAGTTCCTTCTCGGCCTGGGTCATGGCCGAGGAACGACGCTCCGCGCCCATCATGATCTTGTCCTTGGCGTCCTCGAATTCGGCCATGGTGACGAGCCGTTTGTTGCGCCGCGCAGCCATCAGGGCGCTCTCATTGACGAGGTTCATCAGATCGGCGCCGGAAAAGCCCGGCGTGCCGCGCGCGATCACCTTGAGATCGACATTGGGCGCCAGCGGCACGTTGCGCACATGCACTTTGAGGATCTTTTCGCGACCGATGATGTCGGGGTTCGGCACCACCACCTGACGGTCGAAACGGCCCGGCCGCAGCAGCGCCGGATCGAGCACGTCGGGCCGGTTGGTGGCGGCGATCAGGATGATCGACTCATTGGCCTCGAAGCCGTCCATTTCGACCAGCAACTGGTTCAGCGTCTGCTCGCGCTCGTCATTGCCACCGCCGAGGCCGGCGCCGCGATGACGACCGACCGCGTCGATCTCGTCAATGAAGATGATGCAGGGCGAATTCTTCTTCGCCTGCTCGAACATGTCGCGCACGCGAGACGCGCCGACACCGACGAACATTTCAACGAAGTCCGAACCGGAAATGGTGAAGAACGGCACGTTGGCCTCGCCGGCCACCGAACGGGCCAGAAGCGTCTTGCCGGTGCCGGGAGGACCGACCAGCAGAACGCCGCGCGGAATCTTGCCGCCGAGCCGCTGGAACTTCTGCGGATCGCGCAGGAATTCGACGATCTCCTCAAGATCTTCCTTCGCCTCGTCAACGCCAGCCACGTCCTGGAATGTGACGCGGCCATGCGCCTCGGTCAGCAGTTTGGCCTTCGATTTGCCGAAGCCCATGGCGCGGCCGGACCCCGACTGCATCTGGCGCATGAAGAAAATCCACACGCCCAGGATCAGGATCATCGGCAGCCACGAGATCAGATAGCCGAACAATGTGTTTGAACCGTCCGTCTCAGGCCGGGCGTTGATGGTGACGTGCTTTTCCTCAAGCCTTGAAACCAGCGAGGGATCGCCGGGTGAATAGGTCTGGAAGCCGGTGGCGCTGTCGTTATAGTTGCCGCTGATGCGCTCACCGGCAATCGTCACCGATTTCACCCGACCCGAAGCGACATCCTGCAGGAATTGCGAATAGGCAACCTCGGTCGAGGCGCCACGTGTCTGCGGCGTCTGAAACAGGTTGAACAAGGCGATCAGGAGGACTGCGATGACGGCCCAGAGCGCGAGATTGCGATAATTCGGATTCATCAATTATCCCGTTGGCGCCGATGCTGCGGGGCGCATAGATCAAGAGGAACGTGGCTTTAACATAGGGATTGCGCCACGCAATGCCAAGCATTGCCGAATGTCGCGCTTAAAGCTTAATGAAGCGGTTCCATGGCGCTTTTTCCGTACCCGGAAAATGGCGGCACCGGGACAGGCGGCGCACCCGTCAATTCAGCGATGACGCGGGCGGTTTCAAGATCGAAGTCGGGCAGGAAGTGTGCCCACGGGGCAAGCAGCGGAAGTGCTTGCGCTGACACGCCATTTTCTCCTTGTTCCGTCAAGACCGGTTCTGCGGCCAGTGCCCGCCGGACAAGGCTTTGCGGTACATCGTCAGCCACCGGCGCCCCGCTGCGCACGGCATGGGCGCCGAGCGGCGCGATCACCATCGCTCCACGCCTGTCGCGGAAAGTGATGCGCCGCCGCCCGTCCCAGATCATCCCGTCGCTCGCGCCAGTCGGCACAGGCAGGCCCCGTGCCTCGCGATAGAGATAAAGGCCGCCACGCCGCGCATCGACGACGACCCGCGACAATGTGGCGCGAATCCGTTCGGCAGCGGCGAACCGCTCAAACAGCGCGGCCACTCGCGCTTTGTCGGGCAGAAAGGATACGCCGCCCACAGTTGCCAGAAGCACGCGCAGCGCATGAATGGCCGCGCCCCTGTCGTCTGCTTGCGCCAATTCCGGCGAAAGGCGTAAAAGCCCTGCCGATGGCTGAGTGGCAATGCGCCGCAAAAGCCGCGCCGTACGCCTGTCAAGCGATCGGCGCTCGGTAGCCGCCTCATGCGCCAGTTCAAGCAGCGCCTCGGCACCGGCTCCATCGAGGGCCGCGCGCACACGCGGCCGCTCATAATGTCGGTCGGCATTGGTCGGGTCTTCAGCCCAGCCGACGCCTTCGCGCCGCAGCACATCACGCAATGCTTCCCGCCGAGCACCGAGAAAAGGGCGCAGCAGCCATAGCCCATCTTCAAGGCACGTCGCCGGCGCCATGCCGGCAAGGCCACGCTGCTCGGCGCCGGCCGCGCCGCCGCGCTGCATGCGCATCCGAACCGTCTCGGCCTGGTCGTCCGCAGTATGGCCCGTCAACACCGTGCCGATGCCCGCTTCGCGCGCGGCCTGCGCCAGCAGCCGATAGCGCGCGGCTCGTGCGGCGGCAGGCAGGCCGGTGGCAGGTTTCGGCCCGGTCCATTTCAGGGTCCGGTGGTCGATGCCGCGCCAAGCGCACAATCGCGCCACCGCGCACGCCTCCGCATCGGAACCGGGCCGCAAGCCATGATCGACGGTCACCGCAAGAAGCTTCGTTCCAGGCGCGTTGCGATCGAGATAATCTTTGAGAAGGATGAGAAGGGCGGTGGAGTCGCTGCCGCCGGATACGGCTGCAATGACGCCGCCGGTAAAATCGATAGGGTCGAAAAGCGTCGAAAGAGGCGGCGCTTCGATAGTCAGCACGATGCGCGGGTCCGTTCCTGCTTGACGCGTTCTTTCAAGGCCGCCGAGATATCGGGATAACGCTTCGTGACCTCGCCGAACGTGGCACAGGCAACGTCGCGCTGTTTGAGGCCGACCAGGGCCACACCGAGCTTGAAGAGCATGTCAGGCGCCTTCTTCGCTCTCGGAAAGTTCTTGCTGGCGCCGAGGAAAACCTCAGCCGCATCGCGATATTTGTGCTCACCGAGCAGGGCCTCGCCAAGCCAGTAATGTGCATCCGCCGCCTTCGCATCCTTCGGGAACCGCGCGATATGGTCGCGGAAACCCTTTTCGGCGACACCGTAATCGCCCGAGAGGATGAACTGATAGGAATTGCGGTAAAGCTCGTCGGGATCGTCCGTGGTCGGCAATGCCGCCACGACCGGTCCGCCCGTGGAACCGCTTGCAGTACCCGCGCTTCCCGAAGCCGCGTCGGCCTGCGGATTTCCGCCCGTGCTCACCACATTACCGTTCTTGTCGACGGTAATGGTGCCGAAGGTCTTCGGCGGCGCGCCTTTGCCGGCCTCGCCCTCGCCGGAACCGATAATATCTTCCAACGTTTGACCGCCGCTTGAAGCGGCGGCGGTCCCATTGTCGGTCCGGGTCGTGGCAATCGAACGGTCTGTCTTGTCGGAAGCGTCGGAACGCTTCTGCCCGCCCTGTCCACCACCCTGCTCAAGCTGCTGGAAGCGGAACTCATTGTCTTCCTGCTGCTTGCGAATCTGCTCCTGCATTTGCAGGATCTGGAAATTGAGTTCCTCGACCTTGCCGTTCAAAACGCGGATCTGGTCCTCCAACCCGGTCGCACCGACCGCCTGCTGGGCAAGTTGAACCTGTTCTTGCTTTTTCTCCCCGAACACGCCGGGCAGCCCGAAGGACGGCAGATGCAATGAAAACCCGCTGTCCGAAGACCGGGATTGGTCGGAACCGTTCGCCAAGGCAGCGACGCCCGATAAAAGCAGCACTGCCAGCGCGCTGCCCAGAATTGATCTCAGATACATAAGCCTCTCGCCGTGAAAACCAGTTTCTCCTTTGATGAAGCGCATCCACAAGGACCGCCCGCACAGCCTTTAACAGGGCGCGAGACTTCGGCCAAATTTTGTTTCGCAGGGTCACAATGCGACAAAGGCGGCCTAGCATGACCGCCTTTGCCTGAAGCTGTTGTAAATTGGCCGGGCACCCGCAGGTGCCGCCGCTGCCCGCGTCTAACTGCCAGCGCCGGAAAGCGTGGTGACGGCGCGGCGATTCTGCGACCAGCACGAAATGTTGTCGCACACCGCAACCGGCCGCTCCTTGCCGTAGGAAATCGTCTTCATGCGGCTTGCGGCAACGCCCTTGGAAGCCAGGAAATCGCGAGTCGCGGCGGCGCGGCGCGCGCCAAGCGCGAGGTTATATTCGCGCGTGCCGCGCTCGTCGGCATGGCCTTCGACGACGATCCGGTATTGCGAATAGCGGTTGAGCCATTGTGCCTGGCGGGCCAGCGTCTGCTGGGCGTCGGCGCGGATTGCCGAAGAATCGGTATCGAAGAAGATGCGGTCGCCGACATTGACCGTGAAATCCTGCGCCGAACCCGGCGTGGCGGCGGCACCGTTAAGGCCGAGATCGGCCGCGCTGTTGGGGGTCTTTTTCGAAGCACAGCCGGCAATCGCCAGCGAGGCGAACAGTGCGATCATGGCCGGGTTTGCTGCAAGTCTTGCGATACGGCGCATGCCGCCTCTCCTTCGCATTCAAGTGGTTTGATTGATCTCTCAGTAACCACATTTGGGTTAACCGGCGCTCAACAAACACGGTTAAAAATGGGTTTAGTCGCCGTCCGCGACCTTGCAATCCGAATCCTGTTTCGTCCCAACCAGAGGCCGAAATACGGCCAAAACGCGACGAAGCAATGGAAAAAGGAGCCAAACGGCCCCTTTTGCCGCACAAGCAGGATGCTTCTCAATCGAGCAATGGCGACCAGGCCGGGTCGGAGGCGTAATCCTTGGTCGGGATCGCCTGTTCATTGCGGCCGGTGAGATCGATAGAAAACAGTTTCGGCCCGCCCGAACCCGGAACCTCGCGGAAGAACATCAGCACGCGCCCATTCGGCGCCCAGGTCGGCCCTTCCTGCTGGAAGCCCGTCGACAGGATGCGTTCGCCCGAACCGTCCGGTTTCATGACGCCGATCTGGAACTCGCCGCCCGACTGCTTGGTGAACGCGACCAGATCGCCACGCGGCGACCACACCGGCGTGGAGTAGACGCCGGCTCCGAAGGAGATGCGTTTCTGGTTGGACCCGTCCGCGCCCATGACATAAATCTGCGAGCGGCCGCTGCCGCCGCCACGATCCGAAGTGAAGACGATCTGCGAACCGTCCGGCGAATAGGATGGCGAGGTGTCGATCGCATTCGAATTGGTCAGCCGCGTCGTCGAACGGCTGCGCAAATCCATGGCGAAGATGTTGGAATTGCCGTCATCGCGCAAAAGGCTCATGATCACTTTCTGGCCATCCGGCGAGAAGCGCGGCGCAAATGTCATGCCGGGGAAATTGCCGACCAGTTCACGCTGGCCGGTCTCTATCTGCAGCAGATAGACACGCGGCTGGCCGCTCTCGTAGGACATGTAAGTGACTTCCTGCCGGTTCGGCGAGAAGCGCGGTGTCAGTACGATGGCGCTGCCATCGGTCAGGTAACGCACATTGGCGCCGTCCTGGTCCATGATGGCAAGCCGCTTCTTGCGCGCGTTCTTCGGCCCGGACTCATCGACGAAGACGATGCGCGTATCGAAATAGCCTTTTTCGCCGGTCAGCCGCTCATAAATGGCATCGGCGATGATATGGCCGACACGGCGCACATTGTTGCTGCTGGCGAAAAACTGCTCGCCTGAAAGCTGCTGGCCGGCGAACGTGTCCCAAAGCCGGTATTCTGCGCGAACGCGGCCATCCGCCTCCTTCGAGACACGCCCTGTCACCAGCGCCTGGGCATTGATGACCTTCCAGTCGTCAAAGCGTGGTGCCACGTCCGGGTTCGAGATCTTCTCGATGAATGCGCTCTTGTCGATCGGTGCGAACAGGCCGGAGCGCTTCAAGTCGGCGGTAACGATGCCGGAAATCTCGGCACCGAGTTGATCGCCGGCCAGGAAATCCGTGATGGCGATTGGCAATGGCTCGATTGTGCCCTTGTTGACATCGATCTCGACACGCGCGCTGGCCGGAAAGGTCAACGCGCCGGCCGCTCCCGCAGCCAGGGCAGCGATCGTCATCAGCGTCGTCAGCAGTTTCTTCATGCGTTCAGCCTCGCTTTTGCTTGGTCGGCATTTCTTGCGCGAATGTCCGTCAGAACATGTCGCTCGGGTCGAAATTCACAACGACCTCGGACCAGGTATCGTATTTGTCGACAGGCAGATTGAATGGCGCGCATTTCTGCACGGCACGCACCGCCGATTCCGCCGCCGTCCGGCCGGGCCCCGATGCCGCACCGCCCTTGATCACTTCCGGACGCCCTTCGAGCATGCCGGACCGATCGAGGTGAAAGCGCACCGAAACCTTGAGCGTGTCGGCATCATCCACGCCTGCGGGAATGCTCCAGCAGCCACCAAGCCTCTGGCGCAACGCATCCATCTCGTTTTGCGACAGCTTGTCGCCGCCGGTCGATTTCTTGCCGCCCAGCGAAGCCTGTTGGGTCGAGCGCTTGGCGCCGCCGCCGGACGGCTTCTGCTTGTTGAGCAGCGCCGAGATTTCATCGGCGTTGAATTCCTTGTCGTCGGATTTCGGCTTGGAGGACGCCTGCTTGACCGGCTTCTCGGAATCCTTGCGGTCCGGCGCCTTGGGGCTTTCGGCCTCGGCCTGTTGCGGCTTTGGCCGCGCATCGGGCGCCGGCGCGGAATTCGGCAGCGGCACTTCATCGGCCGGCTGTTCGGCAATCGCCTTGGCAATCTCGTCAGGTTTCGGCTGCGGCTCGACGGCGGCCGTCGTCTCTTGCGTCGGCGGCGCCGGCGCAGGCTCCGCCTTCTTGATCGGTTCGGGCTTCGGTTCGGGCTTCTTCACCGGTTCAGGCGCGACGTCCTGCTTGGGCTGGGCCTCGGTTGCCCGTTCAGTGGCTGGAACCGGCTTCGGTTCCTCCCTGGGTTTCGGCACGTCCTCTGTCTTGACCGGTTCCTTGGGTTCGGGCGCCGGCGGCGGGGCCGTCGAGCTATCGACCGGTTGCGGCTTGGGAGCGGGTGTCGCCGGCTTATCTGTATCGACCGAATTCTCGCCCACCTTCCGGGCGTCGGCCACAACGTCCGGACGCTCGGTCGGCAGCGGCGCCGGCTTGTCGCGCATCGGCGACTTCTTGTCGCCCTCCTGGATCTGGGTGAGCGCGTCCATCGGAACGATATCGACGGGCAACGCCTCGACATCGGCCACATCGAAGGCAGCCGGCGCCTTCAGCGAAAACAGGCAGAAGCCGATTATCGCCGCATGCATGATCACCGATGTGGTGAGGCCGGCCTTCATTTGGGGTTTACTGATCCTGTTCCTGGAGGGTGACGAGGCCGAGATTCTTGAAGCCTGCGGAGGAGATGCGCGCCATCACCTTCATCACCGTGCCGTAATCGGCGGTCTTGTCACCGCGCACATAGATGCGCTCGTCATAGCCGGTCTTGGCGATCGCCTGCAGCTTCGCCACCACCTCGTCGAGCGGGATCTCGGTTTCCTGCAAAAAGATCTTGCCCTGCTGGTTGACCGAAACCGTGATCGGCTGCGTATCCGAATTCAGCGCCTTGGCCTGCGTTTCCGGCAGGTCGATCGGCACACCAACAGTCAAAAGCGGCGCCGCGACCATGAAGATGATAAGCAGCACCAGCATGACGTCAACGAATGGCGTGACATTGATTTCCGACATCAGGCTGTGATGGCGACCGCGCCGCCTGTGGCCGCGCCCGCCGCGGCCAGCGCCGCCTGCACTTACGGACATTCCCATATCAGCTAACCCCTACGCAGCCTTCTGCATGACTTTTTCATCGATTTGGCGCGAGAGTATGGCCGAGAATTCATCGGCAAAGCCTTCCATGCGCACCGCCAGCTTGCTCGCATCCGATGACAGCTTGTTATAGGCAATAACCGCCGGAATGGCCGCCAGAAGGCCGATGGCGGTGGCCAGCAGGGCTTCAGCGATGCCTGGCGCCACCACCGCAAGACTCGTCGATTTCGAACCGGCAATGGCCTGGAACGACGTCATGATGCCGATGACAGTGCCGAACAGGCCGATGAAGGGCGCCGCCGACCCGACGGTCGCCAAGAATCCAAGCCGGCCTTCCAATCGTTCCATTTCGCGCGTCAGCGCCAGATCCATCGCCTTGTCGATGCGTGTCTGCAAGGCAAGCGGAGAACGGGCGCCTTTCTCGAAACTCTTCTTCCATTCACGCATCGCCGACACGAAAATCGCACTCATGCCGGTCGTCTTGCGTTCAGCGAGATTGCGATAGAGTTCTTCCAGCGACTGGCCGGACCAGAAAGTCTGCTCGAAGCGGTTGAGCGCCAGCCGCATGCGCCCGAAAGAGACCACCTTGTCAACGACGATGGCCCAGGTCCAGATCGAAGCGACGAGCAAGCCGAGCATGACCAGTTTGACCACCCAGTTGGCCTGCATGAACAGCGCCCAAATCGACAAATGCGCGCCCGGTTCGGCGAGTGCGATGTTTTCCATTGACTCAATTCCTTAAGATTACCGGGCGTGGCTTGCGGCTGGCCCCTGCGCATTCCTCGTGGTTTGTCAGCCCCAAGCTTCCCGAATACCCCGAAAAATGCCGCGTTCGCGGCCTTTTCGGAGCAAATCTTGGTGAAAGGAAGGCACACGGATTCCTCCGATCTTTCACGATTTCCTTCATGGACTGTTATGGTTAACGAGGCGTTAGAGCCGCCATGCAACGGCCCGGACCGCTGAAAATTTTCGCTTCAGAGCGGAAATTTTCAGGGTTTTGGCATGAAGGCGGCGATCCATTCCTTCGGGAAACGTCGTGGCCTGCCACTCTCGCCGATAATGGCCGCTTCCACCCTGGCCCGCACCAGAAGGTCTTCGCCGCGCTTCAATTGCTGCGCCATGAAGATACGCGCGCCGGAAATACGCTCGGCCTGCGTTTCAACGGTCAGAATGTCGTCGATGCGCGCGGGCGTGACGAAATCGATTTCCATCCGGCGCACGACCCACACGATGCGCTCCCCATGCTTGCCATCGGCGAGCTCCGTATGGTGGACACCGGCGAGGCGCAGGAAATCGGAGCGACCGCGCTCCAGAAATTCGAGATAGCGCGCATGATAGACGACGCCGGAAAAATCGGTATCGGCATAATAAACCCGCGCCACCAGCCGATGGCCGGCGGGCGTCAACTCGCCAGCAAGGCCGACACTCGGCGAAAGGATGGCATCACCGCTCACGATCCCTCCTGAAACAGGCTGATCTGCTGTTGCGCCAGGTCGTTCGGCACGTCCAGCCCGAGATGACGCCAGGCATTGGCCGTCAGCACCCGGCCACGCGGCGTGCGCTGGATAAAACCCTGCTGGATGAGATAAGGCTCGATAATGTCCTCGATGGCGTCGCGCGGCTCCGACAGGGCAGCGGCAATCGTCTCCACGCCGACAGGCCCGCCGCCGAAATTGGCCGCGATCATCGACAGATAACGACGGTCGAGCGCATCGAGGCCGAGCGCATCGACCTCAAGCCGGGAAAGCGCCTCGTCGGCGATCCTGCGATCGACGTGCCCGTCGCCGGCGACGGCGGCGAAATCGCGAACACGACGCAACAGCCGCCCGGCGATGCGCGGCGTCCCGCGGGCGCGCCGGGCAATCTCCACGGCGCCGTCGTCACCGAGCGGCATGTTCAAGATGCGCGCCCCGCGCCGCACGATCTGCTCCAGTTCCTCGACCGTATAGAAGTTGAGCCGCACCGGAATGCCGAAGCGATCCCGCAACGGATTGGTCAACAGACCAAGCCGGGTCGTGGCCGCGACCAGCGTGAAGCGCGCAAGGTCGATCTTGACGGAGCGCGCGGCCGGCCCCTCGCCGATGATGAGGTCGAGTTGGAAATCTTCCATCGCCGGATAGAGGATTTCCTCCACCGCCGGATTGAGCCGATGGATTTCATCGATGAACAGCACGTCACGGTCTTCCAGATTGGTCAGAAGCGCCGCAAGATCACCGGCCTTGGCTATGACCGGGCCGGAGGTCGACCGAAAATTGACGCCCATCTCACGCGCCATGATCTGCGCCAGCGTCGTCTTGCCAAGCCCCGGCGGGCCGACGAACAGCACATGGTCGAGCGCCTCCTCACGCCCCTTCGCCGCCTCAATGAAAACCTTGAGATTGGCGCGGGCCGCCGCCTGACCGACGAAATCGTCGAGCGTCTGCGGCCGCAGCGTCTGTTCGGCGTCCTCACCACGCTTTTCGGAATCGATGAGACGGGGGGCGGTGTTCATTTCACCCTCCTCGCATGAAGGGCCGAAACGGGCAAGCAGCCGTGCCTCACCGCGCCAGTTCCTTCAGGCCAAAGCGGATCAGCTTTGCCGAATCCGCGCCCTCGCCCGCCGCCTTCAACGCGCCGGCGACGGCATTGGCGGCGATGTCGCGCGAATAGCCGAGATTGACCAGCGCCGACACGGCGTCTGCCACCGGCGCGGGCGCCACGCCCTCGCCCAACTCCTGCTTGAGCCCGATCGTTCCGGTCGTCTCGCCGGCATAGGCCGGCGCCTTGTTCTTCAGTTCGGTAACGATCCGCTCCGCCACCTTCTTGCCGACGCCCGGCGCACGCGAAACCATGGCGATATCGCGCAATGCGATCGCGTTGGCGAGATCCGCCGGCGCTAGCGTAGAAAGCACCGCCAGCGCGACCTTGGCGCCGACGCCCTGGACGTTGTTCATCAACAGCCGGAACCATTCACGCTCCAGCGCCGTGCGGAAACCATAGAGCCGGATCATGTCCTCGCGCACATAGGTCTCGATGAACAGCACCACCGCCTCGCCGGGGGACGGCAGTGCCGCCAGCGTGCGCGCCGGGCAAAAGGCGACATAGCCGACGCCATGCACGTCGATGACACAATGATCCTCGTCGATTTCGTCCAGCGTGCCCTTGAGCTTGCCGATCATCGTCCCTACCCCGCCAACCTCAGCCGATGAGTCACACTCTGCCGGTGATGGGCATGGCAAATGGCAATGGCCAGTGCGTCGGCGGCATCGGCCGTATCGAAAACGGCCTTCGGCAAAAGCACCTTCACCATCATGTGAATCTGCTTCTTGTCGCCATGCCCGACACCGATCACCGCCTTTTTCACCGCATTGGGCGCATATTCGGCGACCGGCAGGCCGGCGAGTGCCGGCACCAGCATGGCGATGCCGCGCGCCTGCCCGAGTTTCAGCGTGGCGACCGCATCCTTGTTGACGAATGTCTGCTCAACCGCCGCTTCATGCGGCATGGCCCCGTGAAGCACATCGGTCAGGCCGCCATGCAATTGGCAAAGCCGCGAGGCGAGCGTCAGCGTATCGTCGGAGCGCACCGTGCCGGCGGCCACGAAACGCAGCGAATTGCCAAGGCTCTCCACGATGCCCCAACCGGTGCGCCGCAAGCCTGGATCGATGCCGATGATGCGAATCGCTTCTGCCATGGGCCCCACTCTATCCGTCGCCGACAGGCTTGCCAGCGAAATGTGAACAAAGCAGAAACGTGAAGCTCAGGGCCCTGAATCAACCGCGGGCGAAAGCGGTGTTCAAAAGCGTGATCTGGTCGGAAACCGGATTGGACCGTCGCCCCACATCATGCGACATGCTTTCGCCGCCGCCATAGACCTCTTCGTCCATGCGCCGGACCAGCGCCTGCAGGCGCAGCGAACGTTGCACGAGATCGATAAAGGAGCCCGGCAGTTCGTTCCAACCTGCCGCGTCGTCATGCGCCGAAGCGGTGTCCAGCCGCACCTTGGCCTTTTCGGAAGCGACCTGGTCGCGGGTCATTTCGCCGGAATTGGCGGCTCGCTGCAAAAGCAGCCATGAAGCGACCTGCATCAACCGTGTCGTCAGGCGCATGGATTCGGCAGCGTAAAGCGTAGCGCCCAGCCGCGACAATTTCTTGGCCGCGACCCTGCCTTCGCCGTCGAGATATTCCGCCGCCTGCTCCACCAGCCCCATGCCTTCATTATAGAGTGGCTTGAAGGATTGCGAGAACACCCGGCGCTCGGCCAGTTTCACGGTTTTGCCCCCGGCGCCGGCGTTTGCCGCCATGTTGGCAATATTGTTCGAAAGCTCGTTCATCATCACGCCTGTAACCCGGTTCGGCGGCCGGCTGATTCGGCCCTGCCGCCGCCCGCCAACCTATATGACCATGTTTCGAAAATGCGCCTCGTCTCCGCTCAAGGCAAGGACATGTTTAACGAAAGGTTAACGCGGCCAACCGAAAAAAAAAGAGCCGCGGGTAAGGCGGCTCTCAGGAGTTTTAACAGGGAGGCGTCAAACAAAGTGGCTCCAACCACTTGGTAAGAATCCAGATCACTGGATGGCCGTAGTAAACGCCTGTAAAGGCTAACGATCGGTTAACGGCCGCCATAATTTTCGAGAGAACTGGCCTGAGCGCTATCGCAAGGCCTCGGGATTGCTCCACACCGCCGGCAACGCGATAAACGCGAACAGGAACATGGCAAGGTAAAAGCCGATGGACGATATACCCAGCACCGGCTCCATGGATTCCACGCCCGCGAACTCAAAATAAAGCCCGATCATCAGCACGATGCCGCTCGCCGCCGTCAGCCAGAAATGCACGCTGGCGAGCATCTTGCGGCCTGCCGCCGGGAATAAATGATAGAAGAAGCCGAATACTGCCGACATCAGCCATCCGGCCACCATGATATGCGCATGGGTCGGCATCTCGCTATGATCCTGGCTGATCGCCATGTCCAAGCCGAGCGCCATCCCACACAGCGCGTAGATGATCGACAAAGTAAAGAAATTGCGTGCCACGCCCTGCATGGTGCCCTCCAATGGCGAGGTTCTCCTCAGCATGAGATGCATATTAGCAAATATGGATAAGCCTGTCTCGGCTCAACTCTCGTCGATCATTTCACGCAGCCGGAATTTCTGAATCTTGCCGGTCGAAGTCTTCGGGATTTCCGCAAAAATCACGGCCTTCGGCACTTTAAAGCGGGCTAGCAGCGACCGGCAATGCTCGATCAGTTCGGCCTCGGTGGCCGTCTTGCCCGGCTTGAACTCGATATAAGCCACCGGCACTTCGCCCCATTTGCCGTCGCGCCGCGCGATCACCCCACAACCCGCAACAGCCGGGTGCTTGTAAAGCGCATCTTCGACCTCGATTGACGAAATGTTCTCGCCGCCGGATATGATGATATCCTTGGAGCGGTCCTTGAGCTGGATATAGCCGTCCGGGTGCATGACGCCGAGATCGCCGGAATGAAACCAGCCGCCTGCGAACGCCTCGTCGCTGGCCTTGCGGTTCTTGAGATAGCCTTTCATGACGATGTTGCCGCGAAACATTACCTCGCCAATGGTTTCGCCATCGGCCGGTGTCTTCACCATGGTTTGAGGGTCCATCACCGTCAGCTCTTCAAGCGCCGCATAGCGCACGCCCTGCCTTGCCTTTTTTGCCGTGGCGGCGCTCTTGTCCAGCGCATCCCATTCACCATGCCATTCATTGACCACCGCCGGGCCGTAAGTTTCAGTCAGGCCATAAAGGTGAGTGACTGAAAAACCGGCATCGGCCATGCCGGAAAGCACCGCCTCGGGCGGCGGGGCGGCGGCTGTGCTGAAAGTCACCGCCTGAGGAAAATCGCGACGCTCGTCGTCACCGGCATTGATGAGCAGCGACATGACAATCGGTGCACCGCACAGATGAGTGACGCCATGGTCGGCGATTGCCTCATAGACAGCTCTGGCACGAACCCAGCGCAGGCAAACATGAGTGCCAGCCTGCACAGCAAGCGTCCAGGGAAAGCACCAGCCGTTGCAATGAAACATCGGCAGCGTCCACAGATAAACGCAATGCTTGCCCATGCCGGCATGTATGGTGTTGGTGTAGGCCATCAGCGCCGCGCCACGATGATGATAGACGACGCCCTTCGGATTGCCGGTCGTGCCCGACGTGTAGTTGAGCGAGATGGCATCCCATTCGTCGTCCGGCATCGACCAGCCAAAATCGGGATCGCCCGAGTCCACCAGTGCTTCGTAATCGAGCGTACCGATGCGCTCGCCCTTGGGATAGGGGGCATCCTCGCCATAGTCCGGATCGTCATAGTCGATGACCAGCGGCTTCACTTTTGCCAGCGCCAGCGCCGCCTTCATCACGCCGGAAAATTCGCGATCGACGATCACCACTCTGCTCTCGGCGTGGTCGAGTTGGAACGCGATCACGGCTGCGTCCAGCCTTGTGTTGAGCGAATGCAGCACAGCCTTGGCCATCGGCACGCCGAAATGCGCTTCGAGCATCGGCGGTGTGTTGGACAGCATCACCGACACGGTATCACCCTTGCCGATGCCGTGTTTCCTCAATGCCGAAGCGAGTTGCAGCGAACGCCGCCAGAAATCCCTGTAGGTCAGCCGCTGGCTGCCATGGATGATGGCGACATGATCGGGGAACACCTTCGCCGCCCGCTCCAGATAAGAAAGCGGTGTCAGCGGCTGATAATTAGCCGGGTTCTTGTCGAGATCCCGCTCATAGGCATTGGACATGGTTCCTCCGAAGCGCACCGATAAGGGCTGATCTTTCATAGCGGAAATGCGTGGCTTTCCGCTACAGGATCTCCAGCACACCATCCCATATCAGCTTCAGCGACAGGAAAAACACCAGTGCATAGGTGATCGGATAGAAGATCTCGGCCTTCATGTGCCGCACCACCGCCGCTCCTCCGAGCGTGGTGATCGCCGCCACCGGCATCAACACCGCCGAGGCGGTGAGATTGCTGGTATCGAGTTCGCCAAGCGCGAAATAGGGAATCAGCTTGACCGCATTCACGAGCGCAAAGAACAGCACGCTGGTGGCCGTATAGAGTTGCGGGCTTTGCCTGAGCGGCAGCGCATAGACCTGATAGGGCGGGCCGCCGGCATGGGCGACGAAACTGGTGAAGCCCGAAACCGTGCCCCAGAACACGCCGGCGGGCGTATTGTGCGGATGCGGCTTGTCCAGTCCTGAAAATTTCTGCCACAGCCAGCGCAGCACGAAGCCAAAGGCGATGACGCCGACGATCAGCTTGACCATGGCTTCGCTGACCATCGCCGCCGTCGCCCAGCCGATCGTGATGCCGGCCACCGCGCCCGGTAGCATGTTCTTGATCGTCAGGCGGTCCCGCGGCTTGCCGCGCCACGCCCAAAGGGCTGAAATATCCATCAGCACCAGGATCGGCAGAAGAATGCCCGCCGCCTGCACCGGCGGCATGGCCAACGACATCAGCGGCACACCGACCACGCCGAGCGCGCCGCCAAAACCACCTTTGGAAAGGCCGATCAGGATCACCGCCGGCAGCGCCACGGCATAGAACCAGGGATCGGCAAGAAGGCTTGTCATGAGGCTCGCGATCAGTCGGCGGCAGGAATGTGCAACCCGACATAACCGATTGCGCGCCGAGAGGCGACCACGGAGCGGCGGCGCGCACGTCTGTTCAAGCGCGCCGCATTCGTCTATGCCGCATTGCAACCATCTTCGCACCGCATAGGCGGAAAACGGAAACTCACCTTATGACCGACGCAACGCCGCCCAATCGCTGCCGCATCGTGCTGATCGCAATGCCCGACACCACGCCCGCGCGCATTGCCGCCGCGCTGACAGGCGGCGATGTGGCCTCGCTGATCCTGCCACAAAACGGGCTCGATGAAGCGGGTTTTCAGGGTTTCGCTGAAGCTGTCGTGCCGCCGGGTCAGGCCGCGGGAGTTGCGGTGATCATTGACGGCGACAGCCGTATCGCTGGCCGCGTCCACGCCGACGGTATCCATCTCGAAGGATCGAAGGCTGAACTGGCGGACGCCATAGAACGGCTTCAGGGCCGCATGATGGTGGGGGCCGGCGGCGCCAGGACACGCGACGAGGCGCTGGAGCTCGGCGAGGAGCGCCCGGACTATATTTTCTTCGGCCGCTTCGGTTACGACACCACGCCCGAGCCGCATCGGCGCAACCTCGCCCTCGGCGCATGGTGGGCGGAAATGATCGAGATCCCCTGCATCGTCATGGCCGGCTCCGACCTCGGCTCGGTCGAGACGGTTGCCGCCACAGGTGCGGAGTTCGTGGCGCTGTCGAGCGCCGTCTTCGCCGAGAGCGTCGATCCCGCCGCCGCCGTGGCTCAGGCCAATGCCCTGCTCGACCAGACGGCGCCGCGCGTCGAGGATTGATGATGGCGGCTTGGCGCACGCTCGTTCTTTTTATTGCTCTCGCCGTGGCATCGCCTGTCAGGGCCACGGACGCCAAGCCCGATTCCGCACTGCCGCAACCGCAAATTCAGGAAAGCAGCAAGGGTGACAGGCCGATAGCCAATCTACTTCCGCAGCCTGCCACCATGGACGAACCGGCTCCTCTTTCGGAGAAGGCGATCGACCCGGCCCGCTTCGGCAAGCGCCCGCCGGATATGGCCTACGGTGCCTACCAGCGCGGCCTTTACAAGACTGCCTATGATCTGGCGCTGGTGCGAGCGCAAAATGGCGATCCCGCCGCACAAACGCTGGTTGCGGAGATTCTGTCGCGAGGCCTTGGCGTGCCGCTGAATGCAGCGGAGGCGGCAAAGTGGTATCAGCGCGCAGCCGAGCAGGGTGTGCCCGAAGCACAGTTACAATACGCGCTGCTCTTGCTCGACGGCCGCTATGTCAAGAAGGACGAAAAGGGCGCCCATGCGCTGTTGCAGGCGGCAGCCGCGGCAGGCAATCCGTTGGCACAGTTCAATTTCGCCCAGCTTCTGGTGAAGGAAGACCCAGGCGAGGCCGGCATCGTCCGCGCCGCACCCTATTATGAACAAGCCGCCGATACCGGCCTCGCCGACGCGCAATATGCCATGGCGCAACTTTATGCCAATGGCGCGGGCGGCAAGAAGAGGGACGACGCCCATGCCCGCAAACTGCTCGAACTTGCCGCACGCCAGAACTACGACACCGCCCAGATCGACCTTGCCCAGTTCCTGATTGACGGGCGCGGCGGCCCACGCGACCTGAAAGCCGGTTTTCGCTGGATGAGCACGGCCGCCCGCGGCGGCAATGTCGCCGCCCGGAACCGGTTGGCCAAACTCTATATGGCCGGCATAGGCGTCGATCCGGACCCGATACAGGCTGCCGCCTGGTATGTTCTGGCCAAGCGGGCGGGCCTGATTGACGGCCAGATGGAAGATTTCATGGCCGGCCTCACCGACGGCCAGATCAAGGACGCCATCAAGAAGGCGAACCGCCTGCCATGATCCGTCCAGCTTGATAGGCGACCAGGCGGGACGCGATTTCGCGGTCTCTCTTGCCTCTCAAGGCGAATTGTGGTCTTGGAAACGCCGAATTCGCCCCTTTGGCGAACCCTTCTCATTCCGGATTGAACCTCCAATGGCCAAGATCAACGGCAACGAAATCCGTCCCGGCAATGTCATCGAGCACGATGGCGGCCTGTGGGTCGCGGTCAAGACCAACTCGGTGAAGCCCGGCAAGGGCGGCGCCTACAATCAGGTGGAACTGAAGAACCTGATCAACGGTACAAAGCTCAATGAACGATTCCGCTCCGCCGAAACGGTCGAGCGCGTGCAACTGGAACTGAAGGATTTCTCTTTCCTCTACGAGCAGGACGAGGCACTGGTGTTCATGGATACCGAAAGCTACGAACAACTCGAACTGGCCAAGGATTTCGTCGGCGAACGCGCCGCCTTCCTGCAGGACGGCATGAAGGTGACGGTGCAGCTTTACGAGGAAAGGCCGATTGGCATCGCCCTGCCCGATCAGGTGACGCTGGCGATCTCCGAGGCGGACCCCGTGGTGAAAGGCCAGACGGCCGCCTCATCCTACAAGCCGGCAATTCTGGAAAACGGCATCCGGGTTCTGGTGCCGCCTTTCATTGCCGCCGGCGAGAAGATCGTCGTCGATACCAACGAAATCACCTATCTGCGCCGCGCGGATTAGGCGGAGTATCTCGCATGGCCCGTTCAGCTCTCCTCAACGTCATGGTGCAGGCCGCAATGAAGGCCGGCCGCTCACTGTCGCGCGACTTCGGCGAGGTGCAGAACCTTCAGGTTTCGATGAAGGGGCCGGGCGACTATGTCAGCCAGGCCGACCGCAAAGCCGAAGAGACCATTTTTGCCGAACTGTCGAAGGCAAGACCGGGCTATTCCTTCCTGATGGAAGAGCGCGGCACAGTCGAAGGCAGCGACGACCAGCACCGCTGGATCGTCGACCCGCTCGATGGAACGACCAATTTCCTGCACGGCATTCCGCTCTTCGCCATCTCGATCGCGCTGGAGCGGCAGGGGCAGATCGTGGCGGGCGTCGTTTATAATCCGGCCATGGACGAACTCTATACCGCAGAGCGCGGCGGTGGCGCTTTCATGAATGACAGGCGGCTGCGTGTTGCCGCACGCACCAAGCTGTCCGACGCCGTCATCGGCTGTGGCCTGCCGCATCTGGGGCGCGGCCATCACGGCAATTTCCTCGTTGAATTGCGCAATGTGATGGGTGAAGCCGCCGGTATCCGCCGTTTCGGCTCTGCCTCGCTCGATCTTTGTTACCTCGCTGCCGGGCGCATGGACGGTTTTTGGGAAACCGGCCTTTCGGCATGGGACATCGCCGCCGGTATCCTGATGATCCGCGAGGCCGGCGGTTTCGTTTCCGACATGGATGGCAGTCAGGCCATGCTCGAGAATGGCTCGCTCGTGGCAGGCAACGAGACGATCCACCGCGCGCTGATGAAAACGGTCAGGAAACCGATTTCAGCCGGCTGACACGAAGTACAAGCAGGCAGCATCGTCGCAAAATCGCAATGAAAGCTTGAAATCATGAATGGGAAGCCCCCAGATTGAGGGCTGGAACCCGGCCATGAGCAGTGAGCAAACCCGACCCGACGTTGAAATCCCCTTTATCGGGCGATGGCACTATTCACGAACCGAATTGATTGCCGACGGCATCGTTCATGTGATCGGCATCGTGTTGGCCATCGTCGCCGGTTCTGTGATGCTGGCGCTCGCCGCCCCTAAGGTGGGATCTGGTGTGTATCTCGCCGCTATTTTCTATGTCCTGGCCCTGCTTGCGGTGTTTTCGATTTCCTTGGCCTATAATCTGTGGCCCGTCGCTTCACCGGTAAAATGGCTGCTCAGGCGCTTCGACCATTCCGCGATCTATCTTCTGATCGCAGCGACCTACACGCCGTTTCTCGCACAACTCCCATCTCCCAAAGGCGGCTGGACGATCGTAATGATCTGGCTGGCCGCGATAGCCGGCATGGTCGTCAAGATTATCCTGCCCGGCCGCTTCGACCGCCTGGCCATCGCCTTTTATCTGGCTATCGGCTGGAGCGGTCTGATGCTCGCCAGTCCATTGATGGCCCTGTTGACGCCAGCAGCCGTGGCGCTGCTTCTGGCCGGCGGCATCGTCTATTCCTGCGGCGTCGTATTCTTCGTCTGGAAAGGCCTGCGCTTCCACACCGCGCTTTGGCACGGCTTCGTCGTGGCGGGTGCCAGCCTGCACCTTGCCGCCATGTTTGACTGTCTTGTCATTGCCCGTCTTTGACGGCGAAGCGCGGCGGTATTGCAAGCACCTTCCAATTTCGCCCCATTTCCGCTTAGAGTCCGCACGGCACGCATCGCGTCATCGGGATAGAACATGGCATTACTTGGAATCGGCAGGCGTTCGGATGTACTGAATTACGACCCGCACAGGCTTTCCAGCCCGCAGGTGTTCGTGCTGACCATGGTCATCTTCCTGGCCATCGTCGCCTTCATCGCCATCATCCTCACACGCCAGATCTCAAGCGCCTTCGTCACCAATCCGGGCCTTAACGGGCTGATCGTCGGGGTATTGCTGGTCGGCATATTGCTTGCCTTCACGCAGGTCGGGCGGCTGTTTCGCGAGGTGCGCTGGGTCAATTCCTTCCGCGCCGGCTCCGAAACCACCGAACCGGTGCTGCTGGCGCCGATGAAGGCAATGATCGGCCGCTCCTCCACCATGGCCTTTTCGACCTCGTCCATGCGCACCATGCTGGATTCGATCGGCACCCGCCTCGATGAAAGCCGCGATACGTCACGCTATCTCGTCGGCTTGCTGGTGTTCCTCGGCTTGCTCGGAACATTCTGGGGCCTGCTGAGAACCATCGGCTCGATCGGCGATACCATTCAGGCGCTCGACCCCGGCAGCGGCGACGCTGCCGCGGTGCTCGATGCGCTGAAGCAGGGCCTCGGCGCACCTCTTGCCGGCATGGGCACCGCTTTCTCATCCTCGCTGTTCGGGCTTGCCGGCTCGCTGGTCCTGGGTTTCCTCGATCTTCAGGCCGGCCGCGCCCAGACGCGTTTCTACACCGAGCTTGAAAACTGGCTCTCCTCCGTCACCGACCTTTCTTCGGATATAGCTCCCGTCGAACCGGGACGAGCCGATCCGACCGACGAATTGCGAGTTTTGTCGGAACGGCTGAGCAGCCTGCAGGAAAACGGCGGTTCCAATCCGCGCGTCGCCGGCGCCATGGCCAATCTTGCCGACGGCATTTCCGGTCTGGTCAAAAACATGCGCTCCGAGCAGCAGATCATGCGCGACTGGGTCGAGGCCCAGTCCGACGAGCAGAAGGCGTTGCGACAGACACTCGAAAAGATCGCCGACGCCTTGAAAAAGCGGGAGCCTAACTGATGGCGCTGGCCCGCGCGCGCCGCAGCGACCGAAAGATCGACTACTGGCCGGGTTTCGTCGACGCGCTTTCCACCCTGCTTCTGACCTTCATGTTCCTGCTGTCGGTGTTCGTGCTGGCGCAGTTCCTGTTGACGCGTGAGATTTCCGGCAAGGACGAGGCTTTGAACCGCCTTAATGCGCAGATCAACGAATTGACGCAATTATTGGCGCTGGAAAAGGGCAACAATCAGGACGCGCTGGATTCCATCGCCAACCTGCAAGCTTCCCTGTCGGCGGCTGAAACCGAAAAGAGCCGGCTTCAGCAATTGCTCGACAAAGGCGCCGGGGCCGGGGCCGCAGCCAGCGCCCGCGCCGACACGCTTTCCGGCCAACTCGACAATGAGCGCCAGATCAGCCAGCGCGCGCTGTCCCAGGTCGAACTGCTCAACCAGCAGATCGCCGCACTGCGCAAGCAGATCGGCGCCCTCGAGGATGCGCTCGATGCATCCGAAACGCGTGACAGGGAATCGAACGCCAAGATTGCCGACCTTGGCCGGCGGCTCAATGTCGCGCTTGCCCAGCGCGTTCAGGAACTGAATCGCTACCGCTCCGACTTCTTCGGCCGGCTGCGCGAAATCCTCGCCGACCGGCAGAATATTCGCATTGTCGGCGACCGCTTTGTCTTCCAGTCCGAAGTGCTGTTCCCGACCGGCTCGGACGAGATCAACGACGCTGGCAAGACGGAGATGAAGAAGCTCGCCGACGCCATTATCGAACTTACCAGGGAAATCCCGCCCGAGATCAACTGGGTGCTGCGCGTAGACGGCCACACCGACGACCGGCCGCTTTCGGGCACGGGCCGCTTCCACGACAATTGGGAGCTTTCCTCGGCCCGCGCCATTGCGGTGGTGAAATTCCTGATCACCAACGGCGTGCCCGCAAACCGGCTGGTCGCAGCAGGCTTCGGCCAATATCAGCCACTCGACACCGCCGACACCGACGCGGCGCGCGCCACAAACCGCCGCATCGAATTGAAACTGACCGAGCGCTGAACATATGGCCTGCGGTATTCGCCGAACGGGCCGGCTGCTGCCGCGCCTCCCCTGCTATTCCGCAGCGCCCCTGAACGCATCGGCGCCGCTTTCGAATTGCAGCTTGGCGAGACGCGCATAAAGCCCCTTCTTCGCCACAAGAGTGCTATGCGTTCCCTCTTCCACGATGCCGCCATCGTCAATGACCAGGATGCGGTCGGCCTTCAAAACGGTGGCGAGCCGATGCGCAATGACCAGCGTCGTGCGCCCGCGCATCAGATGTTCCAGTGCTTCCTGCACCAGCGTTTCGCTTGTGGCGTCGAGCGCCGACGTCGCTTCATCCAGCAACAGCACCGGCGCATTGCGCAATATGGCCCGCGCGATAGCAATGCGCTGGCGCTGGCCGCCGGACAGCGTGATGCCGCGCTCGCCGACCTGCGTGTCATATCCTTTGTCCAGCTTGACGATGAACTCATCGGCAAGGGCGGCCTTGGCCGCTGCTTCGACCTCCACATCGCCGGCACCGGGGCGACCGAAGGCGATATTGTCGCGCACGCTGGCGGCGAAGATGGCGATATCCTGCGGCACGATGGCGATGCGGCCGCGCAACGCCACCGGGTCGACCTCACGCAAATCCAACCCGTCGAGCCGCACTTGACCGGAATCCGGATCGTAGAAACGTAACAGCAGCGAAAAAATCGTGCTTTTGCCAGCACCAGATGGCCCAACCACCGCAACCGTCTCACCCGGCTTTACGGAAAAATTCAACCGATGCAGAGCCGAACGGTTCGGCTGCGTCGGATAGGCAAAGGACACATCCTCAAAGGCAATCGCCCCCTTCGTCGTCGCCGGCAACGCTTTCGGTTGCCTGGGTGCGACGATGGCCGGCTTCTCGGCCAGAAGTTCCGTCAGCCGTTCGGCGGCGCCGGCGGCCTGTGAAAGCTCGCCCCAGACTTCCGACAATTGGCCGAAGGAACTCGCCGCAAGCACGGAATAAAGCACGAACTGGCCAAGCGTGCCCGGCGACATGGCGCCGGAAAGTACATCGCGCGAACCGAACCACAGTACCGCGACCACCGAGGAGAACACCAGAAAGATGGCAAAAAAGGTCAGAAAGGAGCGCGCAAAAATTGAGACTCTGGCCGCCTGAAAGGCGGATTCAACCGCTTTGGCGAAGCGAGCCGTGGCAAGCTCTTCATTGGTATAGGCCTGCACCGTACGGACGGCCCCGATCTGCTCGCTGGCGTAAGCAGTGGCGTTGGCCAGCGTGTCCTGTGCCGAGCGGGACTTGGCCCGAACCGAGCGCCCGAACGCTACCAGCGGCAGCACGATGACCGGAATGGCGGCAATGACGATACCGGAGAGCTTCGGACTGGTGAACACCATCATCGTCAGCGCGCCGATGGCCAGGATTGCATTGCGCAGCGCCACCGAGGCGGTTGCGCCCACCGCTGATTTGATCTGCGTCGTGTCGGCGGCGAGGCGCGAGACGATTTCGCCCGATTGCGTCGTGTCGAAGAACGATGCCGACAATGCAGTGACATGCGAAAACACGTCGCGCCGGATATCGGAGACGATGCGCTCGCCAAGCGTGACGACAAAATAATAACGGGCAGCGGAAGCTGCCGCCAGAACCGCGGCAATCACCATCAGCATGGCGAAATAGCCGGAAATCATCTGCGAATCGGCAGCCGAGAAGCCGTGGTCGATCATCCGGCGAACGGCAAGCGGCAGGGTCAATGTCGTGAGTGCCGCCAGCGCCAGCGAAACGAGCGCGCCCGCCACAAGGCCCCGATAGCGCCGCAGATAGGGCACGAAACCTCTAAGCGGTTTCAGCGAACGCCGGCCTGCATCCTCATTGCTGGTTCGCGCCATGATCGCCTTTCCCGGACGCAATTTCGAAATGAAGCGCCCGGCCTTGTGATTCGATTTCGGCTGATGTATAGCCACGCCGACCGTTTCAGGAGCCGCGGCCCTCAATAGCCGCGGCTTCGAGTTTTAAAAAGAGGCGCATCGACGCAGCACTGCGCCAGACGTCTCGAAAGCCAGGAATATATCGATGAAAGCCGAAATTCACCCCGATTACCACACCATCAAGATCGTCATGACCGACGGCACCGAGTATATGACGCGCTCGACCTGGGGCAAGGAAGGCGACACGATGAATCTCGACATCGATCCGACCACTCATCCGGCCTGGACCGGTGGCCAGCAGACGCTGCTGGACCGTGGCGGCCGCCTGTCGAAATTCAAGAACAAGTTTGCCAATCTCGGCATCTAAGCCGTAGAGACCGACATCGCAAAAAACCCGCCGCGAGGCGGGTTTTTTTGTTAGATGCAAAAGACGGCTCGGATTTACCCGCCGGCCAGTTCCAGCGCGCCTGGCTCAAGCGGCGCTGAGTTTGGCCAGCGTCGCGTCATCGATCTCGAAATTCGCATAGACGTTCTGAACGTCGTCATCGTCATCGAGCGTCGCAACCAGCTTCATCAGCGACTGTGCGCGGTCCTCGTCCACCGGCACATTGTTCTTCGGCTTCCAGATCGCCTTCACGGACTGGGCCTCGCCAAGTGCCGCTTCCAGCGCCTTGGACGTATCGCCGAGATTCTCGAACGTGCAATAAATGGTATGGCCTTCCTCCTCGTCGCTCTCGACATCCTCGGCACCGGCCTCGATCGCCGCGTCCATGATGGCATCGGCGCTGCCGGCCGAAGCCGGATAGACGATCTCGCCGACGCGATCCCACATAAAGGAGACGGAGCCGGTTTCGCCAAGCGCGCCACCGGCCTTGGTGAAGGCGGCACGGACATTGGAAGCGGAGCGGTTGCGGTTATCGGTCAAGACCTCGACGATCAGCGCCACGCCGCCGGGACCATAGCCCTCATAGCGGACTTCCTCGTAATTCTCGATATCGGAGGCAGACGCCTTGTTGATGGCGCGCTGGATATTGTCCTTCGGCATAGACTCCGCTTTGGCGGCCTGCACGGCAAGCCGAAGGCGCGGATTCATCCCCGGATCGGGCGAGCCAAGTTTGGCGGCGACGGTGATTTCGCGCGCCAGCTTCGAAAACAGCTTCGCCTTGACCGCATCCTGGCGGCCCTTGCGGTGCATGATATTCTTGAATTGTGAATGGCCGGCCATGGGACTCCTGATTTGCAGAAACTTTTCGGAATTTGCCGGGCTTATAGATAGATTACCGGGAAACGTCCAGAAGGAGTGCAATATGGCAAGCCTTTCCGTCCACCTCCCGCCGCTTCCGCTCGAAGGTGGATGCCAGTGCGGCAGAGTGCGCTACCGCATCACCGGTGCGCCGCTCGTCTTCTACCTGTGCCACTGTAGCGAATGCCAGCGGCACACCTCGTCCGCTTTCGGAGAATCGCTAAGGGTGCGGCGGACCGACATCGAGGTTGAAGGCGAACTTCGGCTGACCGAACGTCTTGCCGATTCCGGGACGCGCCGCGAAGGCTATTTCTGCCCGGTATGCGGCGTGCGCATCATCCACGCCAGCGCCGGTGCGGAGCGCGTCAACCTCAAGGCTGGAACGCTCGACGACACCAGTTGGCTGGTGCCGGCCGGTCATATCTGGACACGCTCAAAGCAGCGATTTATCGCCATCGGACCAGACGAGCTTGCTTACGAGACGCAGCCCGACGACGGCGATGCGGCCCTCCTGGCGCGTTGGAACGAGATGCTTGCACCAGCATAGCCTTTCGGCGCGCCGGCGCGGCCCTCAATGGCCGTCTCCGGATTTTGTCTTGCGCCGCCGCGCCAGCATGTTCAGCCCCTCCACCAGCGCGGAAAAGCCCATGGCCGTGTAGATATAGCCTTTCGGAACATGGTAGCCGAAACCGTCTGCGATCAGCGTCATGCCGATCATCAAGAGGAACCCAAGCGCCAGCATGACGATGGTCGGGTTCTTCTCGATGAAATTGGCGAGCGGCGTCGCCGCCAGCATCATCGCCGACACCGCGACGATGACAGCGATATACATGATGGCGATCTCATCGGTCATGCCGACAGCGGTAATGATGGAATCGATCGAGAAGACGAGATCGAGCAGCAATATCTGGAAAATGGCGCCGGCCAGGCTTAGTTGCAGCGTCTTGGCAAGGCTCGCATCCCCATGTTCAGCGGGATCGACCGTATGGTGAATTTCTTTGGTCGCCTTCCAGACCAGGAACAGACCACCGGCGATCAGGATCAGGTCGCGCCAGGAAAAACCATGTCCAAAAGCGGTAAAAAGCGGATTTGTCAGTTGGACGATGAAGGAAATGGTTGCGAGCAGGACAAGGCGCATGATCAGCGCCGCCGAGATACCCAACCTGCGCGCCGGAACCTGCTGTTCCTTCGGCAATTTGTTGGTCAGGATCGAAATGAAGATCAGATTGTCGATACCGAGCACGATCTCCAGCACGACCAGCGTCACCAACGCCGCCCATGCGGTCGGATCGGAGAGCCACACGAAATGCTGGGCGAAAAAATCGGCAAGCTGCATGGAGGTCGTCCCCTCTTTAACGATCTGAAGCAGTTTCAGGATCAAGCCGGCCGACTCGAAACGGCCTTGCACCATCTCGACCGGATTGATGTATCGAAATCACGTCCGCCGCAATTAGGTACGCCGGCGGCCAAGATCAATGTCAGGCCCAGAATGAGGGTGCGGTTTCTTCCAGCCGCGGGCCGCGGCGGAACGGCGCGATTTTCTCGGCAAGACCTGTGCGATCGGAAATGTCCACGCCGACTCCGCACAGCGTCGCCGGGCCGCTGGCGGCCTCAAACCGCCCCTTCGGCACTTTGGAAAGAAATCGATTAAGCGGCTCTTCCTTGTCCATGCCAAGCGAAGAATCATAATCGCCGCACATGCCTGCATCGCTCATATAGGCCGTGCCGCCATTGAGGATCTGATGGTCGGCGGTCGGCTGATGCGTATGCGTACCGATGACCAGCGAGGCGCGGCCATCGACGAAATGCGCGAAGCACATTTTCTCGCTCGTCGCTTCGGCGTGGAAATCGATCACCACCGCATCGGCCTGATCACCGAGCGGGCAGGCCGCCAGTTCACGTTCGCCCGCATGGAACGGATCGTCGAGTTCGGGATGCATGAACACGCGCCCCATAATATTGGCGACGAGAACGCGGGCGCCGTTTTTGGCCAGATATACACCCGAGCCGCTGCCGGGCGTACCCTTGGGGAAATTGGCCGGCCTTAGAAAACGGTTATGACGAGGTGCGAACGCCAGCGCCTCGCGCTGGTCCCAGACATGATTGCCGGTGGTCACCACATCGGCGCCAGCGGTAATGGTCTCGCGAAAAATCTCTTCGGTAATGCCGAACCCGCCGGCCGCGTTCTCGCCATTCACGATGACGAAATCGAGTTGATAATCCGAAATGATGCCGGGCAGTTGCTGCCACACTGCCGTGCGGCCCGTCTTGCCCACCATGTCGCCGAGGAAGAGGAGTCTCATACCCGCCTTTTATCCAGCGGCGGCAAAGCGGCGCAAGCCCTGCTCGGTCAGGATTTCGGCAAGCATCACGTCATGCGGTTCATTAGGAACGCGCTCGACCTCCTGGCAGTCGAAGGCAATGCCGATCAGATGCGGCTTCAGCCCTCTTTGGTGCAGCCGGTCGATGGCCCGGTCGTAATGGCCCGCACCATAGCCCAGTCGATGGCCGCGCCGGTCGAAGGCGGCAAGCGGCATCAGCATGATTTCGGGATCGAGCACGGCGGCTTCCGGCCCCGGTCCGGACGTGCCGAAGCCGGTGGAAACCATTTCGGCGCCGCGCACCAGTTCGCGAAAGACGATGGTTTCACGGTCGAGCACCACCGGCAGGCACAGCCGGGCGCCTCGTTCCGCCAACCGCGCCATCAGCGGGCGAAGATCGATTTCGGAACGGATCGGCAGAAAACCGGAGATGATCGTACCCGGCGAGAAGGAAAGTGCCGGTGCCCCCCGGTCGGCCACCTGCAGGGCAGCCTCTATGCGCCACGCCGGATCGAGCGCATCGCGGCGGCCAAGCGCCTCGCCTCGCAACTGCGTCTTCAACTCTTTCAGCGATGACATGAGACCCTTCTCCCGCATGCCAGACGTAACCGCAAGCTGGCAAAACCGCAACTTGGTGAAAAGGTCAAGGGAAAGCGGCGATCCACACAACCGGTGGAGAAGTCGATCCCGGGAACCTACAAAGTAGGTGGGCGCCATATGTCCGAGCCCACGAGCCCGGACAGGGACAGCTCCCTTCGAGATCAATAAGGCCCCGGGGAATATGTCTCTCCTGTCGGGAAGCGCAGATCGCCGCTTGCCAATATAGAGACGGCAGGGCGTTCGCGCCAGTGCAATAGGCGGCTTTCCGGTGGCTTATCTGTCCGCGCCCCCGCCTTCATGGCAAGAAGGCAGCGGTGCTATCACGGCCAGCGCTTTCCGCCATCTGGCCCGTTGGCACCGGGCGCAGCTTCGACAAGTTGGTCTCTCACGAACAAGCCACTGGCTGACGCAGGACTTCAATGAGACGGAGCACCGTCTTTACGGCAGGATCGCCCACGCCACACCATTCATCAACTATCAGTGATAGGAAATAGCCATGCCCGTCCTCACCGTCCGCCGGCTGCAAGAATCCGACCACGCCGATTGGCGAAATCTATGGACCGCCTATCTGGAATTCTACGAAACGACAGTGCCGGAGGAGGTTTATGCCGCCACCTAGAAACGCCTGTTCAGCGACGGTGAATTCGAGCCGAAAGGTTTCATCGCATTGATTGACGGCAAGGCGGTGGGCCTCACCCATTATCTCTACCATCGCTCCTGCTGGGCTCAGGTGAACTGAGCTGCTCCCCGATCGTTGGACAGGATCTGGCATAAATTAAGCTACTCTCTGCACCTGCTGATCGGGTTGGGTTTCGTCTTTTCTCAGCCAATAGACCACGGCGGGCGGTCTGCCGCCAAGGGCTGAATGTGGGCGTTGGTGGTTGTAGAAGGTCATCCATTTCCGGATGCCCGCCCTCGCTTCTGATCCGGTCTCCCAGGCATGCAGGTAGACGCACTCGTATTTCAGGGTCCGCCACAACCTTTCGATGAAGATATTGTCGAGGAACCGACCCTTTCCATCCATCGAGATGCGCACGCCGGTGTGGCGCAGGCGATCGGTCCAGGCGAAAGAGGTGAACTGGCTGCCCTGATCGGTATTCATGATTTCCGGCAGCCCGAACTTGTAGATGGCCTCGTTCAGCGCCTCGACGCAGAAATCGGCCTCCAGCGTGTTCGAGATGCGCCAGGCTAGGACCTTTCGGGTGTGCCAGTCCATGATGGCAACCAGGTAGAGAAACCCGCGCCGCATCGGCACATAAGTGATATCGGCGCACCAGACCTGGTTGGGCCGCTCCACGCGCAGTCCCTTCAGCAGGTAGGGATAGGTCTTGTGCCCCTTCGCCGGTCTGCTGGTAGTGGGTTTCTGGTAGATCGGCATCAATCCCATGAGCCGCATCAGCCGGCGTATCCGCTTCTCGTTCACCAGATGGCCGTCGTTGCGCAAATGCCAGGTCATCTGCCGGACACCGAAAAAGGGCGTTTCCAGGAACTGTTCGTCGATCAGCCGCATGAGGGCCAGGTTCTGCGCGGTCTCCCCCTTCGGGGTGTAATAGAAGGACGAGCGTGAGATCGACAGCAGCTTGCATTGCCGAGTGATCGACAATTCCGGATGATCCGGCTCAACCATGCCGCGCCTCACTTCCCGCCCCAGGGCTTCAGCTTTCTTTCCAAAAAAGAGTTGGCCACCGCCAGCTCCCCGATCTTGGCGTGGAGCTCCTTCACCTGCTCCTCGTCGATCTCGGGCTTTTTCCGGCCATTGCGTTCGAACACACCCGAGGCGCCTTCGAGCAGAGCGCGTTTCCACTGGTGAACCATCGTCGGATGAACTCCGAACCGGCTTGCCAGCTCGGCTGCGGTCTCTTCGCCCTTCAAGGCTTCCAGGGCGACCTTCGCCTTGAACTCAGGCGCGTGCTGCTTGCGTTTCGACATCTCTGATCTCCTTTTCGTCGAAGATCAGCAGACCGCAAATCATAGCTTATGTCAGTGTCCGAATTTCGGGGGGTAGCTCA
>NZ_MDET01000019.1 GCF_002075885.1 Manganibacter manganicus | reverse complement strand
CGGCTCGACGGAATGCAGGGTTTGATGCCGCGTGCTTCGAGTTCGGTCCGGAACCAGGCGCTGTCGTAGCCGCGATCGGCGATCAGGTGTGAAGCGCTCGGCAAGGCGTCGAGCACCATGCGGGCGCCCTTGTGGTCGCTCATCTGGCCTTCCGACAAAAGCAGGATGATCGGCCGGCCTTCACCGTCGCAGACGGTGTGGAGCTTGGAGTTCAGCCCACCCTTGGTTCGCCCGATACGACGGGGAACATCCCCCTTTTGAGCAGGCTCGCCGCCGTGCGATGAGCCTTCAGATGCGTCGCGTCGATCATGATGCGCTCGGGTTTCGGTCCTTCTCCGGCAAGCCCTGCGAAGATACGGTCGAACACGCCCATCAGACTCCAGCGGATGAAACGGTTGTAGAGCGTCTTGTGCGGGCCGTAGCCAGCCGGCGCATCCTTCCACTGCAGCCCGTTGCGGATCACGTAGACGATGCCGCTCACCACCCGCCGGTCGTCAACCCTCGGCACCCCGTGCGACAGCGGGAAGAATGGTGATATCCGCGCCATCTGCCGCTCGCTAAGCAGAAACAAATCACCCATCACGGCCTCCAATCGGACAGCGGCATGTAATTGTCGATGCCGACCGCATCGATGGCCGGGCTTGCCCACAGCGGATCGAGATGGAAGCATACGTCGCCGCTGCCGTCCTGCGGATGATGGCCGAAATATTCGCTCCAGTCGGCGCCATATGTGATGCGGGTTTGCGGCCCGATAACGCCCCGCACATCCACGGCCAGTTGCACGAGTTCATCGACGAACGGAAAGCCGTTTGCCGCGTCGCGCAGCGTGGTCAGCCCGCGCAACTCGCTGCCGATCAGGAACGCATCGACGCCGCCGGCCTTCTTCACCAAATGGGCATAATGCAGGATGAAGCGGCGATAGCCCCAGTCGTCGGCAGCGCCGGAAAAGGCGATCGTATCAGCGGCGGGCGAAAATTGCCCCGCCTGCGCATCGCCGCAGAAAGCCGACACCTGCGCGGCCGCAACCGCCGTGCAATCGGCGGAATCTTCGCTTCCCGGCGCCGGATCGCAGGTGATGCGCCCGCGCCACGGATAACTCGGCTGGGATACGCCGCCGTAAGGGTCGGGCAGCGCATTGCCGTCGGCAATGTCCATCATCACGAAGGGGTAAAGCGTACAGCCAAGACCGCGCGCCTTGATCTCGGCAACGGCGTCGAGAACGCTGCGGTCGGACGGCGTGCCGCCATAGGCCGCTCCGCCGTCATGGGTGGAAACCACCGGCGCGGCCTCGCGCGCCAGGCCGGAAACAAGCCATTCGCTCGACAGGCCGCCGCCGTTTGCCGTGGTAACGTAAGGGCGCACCCGGCAATGGCCTGCCCTGAGGTCATCGCCAAACCACGCGACGATCAGCGCAATATGCTCCAAATTGGGGCATGTCGTCTGCAATTCATCCAGCGAGGCGGCAATATCGGTGCCGGCAAACAGCACATTGCGGTTGACCGCGCGCTCCTCGCCCGGCCGCGCCCTGCGGCGGATCAGTTTTGGCGAAAGCCCGTATTCGGTCGCGCCCGGCAGCAGCGAAACCGCCTTGATCCGGTTTACGAACCCGCCGACCGGCCGGATCACCTCGAACTGCAATTGCGGGATGCGATTGCCGTAAGGGCCGATATCCAGCCGATCGACCACGACATAGGCGGTGCCGCGATAGGCCGGCGCGTTGCCCTCGCCCTGCTTGGCCTCGATCAGCGGGTCGGGCAGTTGATCCTCAGTGCCGCAATGGACACGCATCTCGACGTTTTCGCGGTCGATCTCGCGGCCATCCGCCCAGATGCGCCGGATCCCTGCGATCTCGCCCTCGCACAGCGCAAAGGCGGCATTGGCAAAGTAGGAATACTCCGTCAACTTCGGCCCGAGCTTGCCCTGCCGGCGCGTCTCGCGGTTTTCCTTGAAACGGGTCGCCCAGATCAGCGTGCCGCCCAGCCTCGCCGTGCCATAAAGGCGCGGCAGCGAGATGCCTTCCTCCGCGGTGAACGGCCGGCTCGACGCCAGCCGCGGCCCCTCGATGCGGCGCGAACCGTCGATCAGCGCCCGGTCCACCATATAACCGGCGACGGCGCCCGCCGCCGAGCCAACAGCAGCACCGACAGAGCCAAGGAAACCGCCCAGATAGGCGCCCGCGGCCTGCAGCAGAATTGTCGCCATCGGTCACTCCGGCCTAATTGAAAGAAAAGTTTCAGGGATCGGGGAAGGTAAACACCGCCGCGATGCGGCGACGCCATTGCGGCACAAGGGCCGAAACCGTCACCACCCCGCCGCCCTCATAAGCGTGGATGAAAGACTTTTCGGACATCATGATTCCGGCATGCTTTGCCGCCAGATGCGGACGCCAGCGGAAGATCAGCAGGTCGCCAGGTGCCGCGCTCGACAGCGGCTTTTCATGGAAATGACGGCGCGCGCCTTCAAGCAGGCGTTTCTCGCCGCCTGCTTCCGCCCAGTCCGGCGCGTAAGCGCCCGGCCGTTCCATCTCCCTGCCGTAAAGAGCGCGCCAGACACCGCGCACCAGGCCAATGCAATCGCAGCCGACAGCCTTGCGGCTTGCCTGATGACGATAGGGCGTGCCGAGCCAGGACAGCGCCTCGCAAACAACCGCATCGGCGATCCTGTGCTCAGGGCACAACGGGGCCGCCGTCGAAATTGCCGCCATCCGACACATAGGCATAGGCGGCGTCGTTGCCCGGCAGATGCGGAAAGCCGCGAAAGTTCAGGCTGTTGGCGAATTTTTTCTTGCAGGCGGCAAAGCTCTTGTCGCAACCCGCAACAACCGTAAAGGCAGCGCCGGTCGCGATTTCAGGACCGACAGACGCCTGCAATGTCAGCAAAACCCCTTCGGATGTTATGCGGTGATCGACGATGCGCCCAGTGCGGCCAACGCGCGCGCCATTGCTCCAGGTCAAGACGCCGAAGGAGAACCAGCCAGGCTCAAAGTTGTCCAGGCCGGATACGTGCAGCGTATCGAGGCCTTGCATGGCCTCGACCACCCCGGCGCCATTGAAGGCAGGCTGGTCGAGTTGGAAACGGCAGCGCGCATCGCCCAATTCGGCATCGCAGCGGCGGGTGACATAGCGTCCGTTCTGCTGGTCCAGCCGATGCGCCATGCTCTCAAGCTCGGCAACGAAATGCCCGTCGGCACGGGTGATCTTGCCGACGGTCATCGTGCGGATGGACGTAAATTGTTCAGGCGCTCGCCAGTTCACCAGCAGGGTTTCTACCGTCGCGCCGTCATAGAGGCCGGCGGCAATGTCCTCGGCGTCGATTCTTTGCGAGGACAACGCGCCTTCGACGTCGAGCGTATCGACGGCAAGGCCGAGCGAGCGCCGCGCCTCGCTGGCGCTGAAGCCGCTCTCAGGCTCGAACAGCGTGCCATTCACAAGAAGCGGCCGGTCGTGATCGGTAAAGCCGCTTACCGCTCCATCCCTGGTGATCAATCGCCAGCAATGGCACAGGCTCGTCACCTCGCGGGCAAAATGCGCCGCAAGACCTGACGGATAATCGCTCATAACAGAACCTCAACCAGCGGGATCGATGGAATCTGGCCGGCCTTGAAGGCTTTCAGGCTGACTTCGATGCGTTCAGCGTCGAAGCGCACCGGCACGTCGAATTCATAGCCTGCCGTTACCGAAGCGCCTTCCGCCGGCACCTTGCCGGGCGCAAACACGATCTCGCCGGCTGCCGCGTCGAAGGTAAAATCATCGGGAGACGACAATTCCACCCCGGCAACGGCGACACGCAGGCTCGCTACCACCGGCTTGAAGACGGAGCGGCGATAGGCGTCCTCGCCCTCGCCATAGACCTTCACCAGATCGAAGCGGGCCGCCACGCCGTCGCCTGTTCCCAAAGGCTGGTCGGTGGCGGCGGGCGCCGCATCCGGCCGGCAGGATTTCATGTCGAACGGGTCGCGGAAGCGGAACGCATGCAGCGAGCCGCGCCGCGCCTCGAAGAAGGCGACGATGTCGTAAAGGTCTTCCAGCGAGCGCACGCCGGTGCCGGCGTCATAGACGCGGCGCGATTGCGCAACGCGCGCATTGCGCTTTTCACGCCCCGAGGTCAGCGCGACGATCTCGTTGCGCCGCTCCGGTCCGCCGGTCGCGCCGAAGGAAACGGCCAGCGGGAAGCGGACATCGTGAAAATGTTCAAGATCTGCCAATGGATACCTCAAAAGGTTCGGGTTCCGCGCGAAACCGCACGCGCCAGCATGCCGGTGATCTGCGCTTCGGATTTGCGGAAGGAGGCGGCGTCTTGCGCCGTCACGTTGAAGACGACATTGACAGGCGGGGCGGAGGTGCTCGCGCCGACGCCGAGGCTGCCGTCCGGCCCGCGCCTCAGCGGCAGGATCGCTTCGCTGCCGGCTTCACCCATCAGGCCGAGGCTGCCGTCCATCGGAAAATAGCTCGGAGACGAAACCACCCCGCCCTTGGCGAAGGGAACAGCCCCGGAAAGCGCGCCGAACAGGCCGGAAAACAGCGAGCCCGCCAGCGATTGCAGCGGCTTCAGCCCCTCGCTCAGCGCCATGCCGGCGAGATTGAGGCCGATGCGTCGCAAGACATCGTCAAGCTCGCGGCCGTTGACCGCCGCGCCACGCAACGCACCCGACAATTGCGAGCCGAAAGTGTCCGAAAGCTTTTGCAGGTTTTCAAGCGCCGCCTGGAAAGGTTCCGTGTCGGCACGGATGGCGACAGTCACGTCTTCAGCCAAGATGGCGCTCCTTGAATTGCGATGTGAATCTCACGCGGCCGCATGCCGGCCCTCCCCTGTCGAGGCGAGAGACGTCTCTGCCATGCGTGCTTCGAGACGCCGGCGTGGCCGGCTCCTCAGCATGAGGAAGGTGGGTGCCAGCCTTCTTCATCCTGAGGTGCGAGGCCCTGAGTTCTGAGCTTGTCGAAGGATCGAATGGGCGAGCCTCGAAGGACGCACTTGCTCTCCGGCCAGGTGTTCAGTCCCGGCATCCGGAAATTCCCGCATCAGCGCCGCAAGCTCATTGCGCCCCGGCGACGGACCTTTGCCTTGCGAAAGCACGCTGAGCGCACGCTCCAGTTCGCGCGGCGTCATGGCCCAGAAGCTTTGGGGCGAAAGCCGCAGCAGGCCGAGGCCAAGCGCCATCACCTCATCCCAGTGGAAGGGTTGCCCGGCTTCTTTTGCGCCCACTGCGGCCCCTAAGGGTTTGGCGGCACATCGCCTTTCGGCGTGCCGAAAGTGACGGCGAGCAATTCGGCGACGACGGAGGCAAAGCCGGTTGCACCGCCCTCGCAAGCCATGGCGGCGACCTGATCGTCCGCAATATCCTGCCCTGCCCCGCGCAATCCGGCACCGATGATGCGGATCATGTCGCGCGCCGAGAGCCGGCCGGAGGAAAACCGCTCGACCAGCGCGCCGAGATCGTCGGCGGCATAGGCGGCTTCCAGTTCGGCCAGCGCGCTCAGTGTCAGGCAAAGCCGGAACGGCTGGCCATCGAGTTCGGCGCAAATCTCGCCGCGCCTCCTGTTGGCGCTCATGGGACTGGCGTTCATGGCGTCACCGCGAAATTGATCGGCCCGGCCGATTCCAGTGCCATTTCGAAGGTGATTTCGCCGTCATGATTGCCGGTATATTCCAGCGAGGTGATCTGGAACGCGCCTGAAACAACGCCGAAATCCGGCACGGCAAGCTGCCAGCCGCCGATCTCGCCGGCGAAGAAGCGGGCGCGGATGGCTTCATCCGACTGCGCGTCCTTGAAGATGCCCGAACCGCTGACGGCGGCGCGCTGCACGCCGGCGCCTGCCAGCAATTCGCGCCAGCGGCCAGCCGAATCGGCATCGGTGACGTCCACCGTCTCGCTGTTGAAGGCGATCCGTTTCGAGCGCAGTCCGGCCACGGTGACGAAATTGCCGGAGCCGTCGGCATCGATCTTGAGAAGAAGGTCCTTGCCCTTCTGTGCGACCATTTTCGGCCTCCTATTGGTATATCAATGATGCTCGATCACCGCGCGCAGGCGCAGCGATCCGTAATGGAGCGATGTTTCCTCGTCATGGTCCGCCTCGACGCTTTCAAAGGTGAGATTGACCAGGTGGTGATTTTCGAGTGTTAGCGGCGTCTCCAGCAGGCCGGCCTGTATCGCATCGATGACGGACAATGCTTCCTTCCGGCCCTTGGCCTTCGACCAGACATTCAGCGTGACAAGATGCTCGCTGCCGGCTTCCGTCGCCGTGCTCCAGTCGAAAACGCTGGTCTTGCCGAAGGTGATGCAGGGAAACGGCGCGTGATCGGGCGGGTGATCGAAGATATTTTCCCCGCCGAGCAGCGCCAGCAGCGCGGCATCGGCCGCAAGTGCGTGAAACAGCGCCCTTTGAAGATCAGCGGCGGCGGCCATGAGCATCTCCCCTTGCTGCGGATGCCGTTCGCCATTCCCGCGGCGCCGGCGGCAGGCCGACGGCGCGGATGCGCGGCCGCCTGCGTTGCTCCGCGTCCTCGGCCAGTTCGTGCTCCTTCCAGCGCAAAGCGCGGACAAGCCCGTCCAGCGTGATGGCCATGGTCAGTTTCATCTCCCCTCCTCCCGTGTCGTGCAGACGAGATAGCGGCCGCTTTCGTCCGGGTCGTGTACCGTCGCGATGGCGAAGATGCGCGGGCCTTTGCGAAAGCGCATGCCGCTCGCCACGCCGGCGCGATGGCGCAGCGTGATGCGATGCGTCATCGTCTCCAGCATCTGGTCGGCGCCGGGCCGCGATCTGGCCGAAACCGGCTCGACATGAGCGAAGACAATGCCGGTCTCGGCCCAGCTTTGCGTGAAGCCGCCGAGTTCGTCTGCAACCGGCGTCGCCACTTCCAGCGCGAGTTCAGTGCGCAGGCGGCCGGGATCGAGGAACAGGGTCGGCATCAAAGCCTCCCTGCCCGGTAGCCGGCGATCATGCGCTCGTAACCGGCGGGATAGGCGACCGGCTGGTCGGACGGACCGAAGCCTGCGCGGAATTCATACCAGTGTGCTGCAAGCAGCAGGATGGCGCGCTTCAAAAGATCGGGCACGTCGGTGCCCGCTTCGCTGAAGCCTGCCCTGAAATCGACCTCGATGCCGTTCAGCATGCGCAGCGGTTCGGGCCTTTTCGCCAGGTAAAGGCGGGCCGGGCGCGAAATCAGATCGGCCTCATAGGCGGCGTGATCGATAAGCGACGCCTCGCCGTCGCTGCCATAGACGGTGATGGAAAGGATTTCGCGCACGGGATGCAGCGGCAGCTTCAGCAGTCCGCTTGCCGGCCAGCAATCCAGCACCAGCCGCCAGTGCTGGTCGATCAGGGCCATACAAGTGGCGCGCTCGACATCCTGGCGCGCGGCGCGGATCAGGCCGGAAATGAGATCGTCCTCGCTGGTGTCGGCAAGCCGCAGATGCGCCTTGGCCTCGGCCAGCGTGACCGGCTCCACCGCCGGTTCGACCGTTCGGATGAGTGTCATTCATGCACCTTGGTGAAGAGAAGAACAAAGCGGCCCCGGCATCGAGTGACCGGGGCCGCAAGGCGGCACGGCGAAAGCGGCGGCGTGGCAGCGCCGCCGTGAAAGGTCAGGCCGTGCCGAACTTCAAGAGCTTGATCGCGTCGAAATCCTGGACGCCGCCGCCAACCCGTTTCGTGGTGTAGAACAGCACATAGGGCTTGGCGGTGTAGGGATCGCGCAGGACACGCACGCCGGTGCGATCGACCACCAGATAGCCGCGACGGAAATCGCCAAAGGCGATCGCCGTGGCATCGGCGGCGATGTCGGGCATGTCCTCAGCCTCGATGAGCGGGAAGCCGAGCAGCATGGCCTGCTGGCCGGCCACAGCCGGCGGCTGCCACAGATAATTGCCGTCGGCATCCTTCAGCTTGCGGATTTCGGCTTGGGTTCCGCGGTTCATCACCCAATGCGCGTTCTGCCGGTAGCCGGCTTTCAGCGCATAGACGGTATCGACCAGCACATCCGAGGCATCCGCCGCGGGCAAGTCGCCGGCAACGCCGGTCAGGCGGTAGCCGATCTTGCCCCATTCCCAGTCGGCTTCGGCAGCCGTGGCGTAGCTGAGGAAGCCCTTCGGCTTGGCCACGCCATCGCCGGAAACGAAAGCCGCGCCCTCCTGCTCGGCAAAAGCGGCCTCGACCTCGGCGGAGATCCACTGGTCGAGATCGACCACCGCATCGTCGAGCAGCGAGGCGGTCGCCGCCGGCATGGCGTAAAGCTCCATGGTCGGGAACTGCAACTCGGCCAGAACCGGACTGTCGGTCTGCGGCCGCGCCGCCGTTTCCGCCGCCCAGCCGACCGCCGGACCGCTGACCGAAAACGGCTTCTTCAGCACCGCCGAAGACACCTGCCGCACGGTCGAGATAGCGCGGATCGGCGAGAGCGCGGCCAGCCGGCGGCCGATTTCGGTTTCGGTTTCCGCCGGCACCAGATAGCCACCGTCCTGGCCCGAACCATACGACATTGCCTTTGTGTCGAGGCCGCGCAGCAGACGGTCGTCACCACGACGCATATAGGCATCGAAGGCGCCCTTGTGCTCGGAGACTTGGACGGAGCCTTCCTGGCCAAGCGCCGGGCGAACCCGCTTCAAGGCGAGATTGTCGAGCGTGCGCTTCTGCTCGTCCAGGGCATGTGAAATGCGCTCGACCTTTTCGCTGGTCAGCACATCGGCGCCTATGCGCCGCTCAAGCTGTTCCAGCTTCTCGTCATTGGCGTCCTTGAAAGTCTCGAACGAGGCCATGAACTCGCCGAAAGCGTCTTTCAAATCGAGATAGTCACCGGGCATCGCCTTGGTTTCGACAGGCATTGTGGGGGTGCTTACGGTCATGCAGGTTTTCCTTTCGGGTTGATGAGATGTGTGGCCTTGCGGATGCGCGCGGCCAGTTGCCATTGGTCGAAACAACCGGGCTGTGCCTTCACCGTCGCGATGCGCGCGCCCGGCTGCATCGGGAAGGTGACGACGGAGATTTCCCACAGATCGGCCTCGATGATGCGGCGCACGCCCGAGGCGGCGTTGCGTCGTGTCTTCACCGCGCGAAAGCCGATGGAAAGGCCATCGAGCGCGCCGGCGCGCATCAGCGCCAGCACGTCGCGGGCGCGCGCCACGCCGGTGGCCAGTTGGCCGCGCACGAACAGGCCGCGCGCGTCCTCCTCGATGCGCGCCCAGGTGCCGATCGGCTGGTTGGCATCGTGCTGGAACAGCATGCGGATGCCGGAAGCACCGCGCCGGCGCAGCGAACCGGCGAAAGCGCCGCGCTCGACAATATCCCTGCCGAGATCGACCTTGCCGAACAGGCTGGCATAGCCGGAAAAACTGCCGTCCAGCTCTACATCGTCCAGAACGAGATCGACGAATTTGCGCTCATACACACCTGCCGGCGCTTCAGCCTTCATCGGCGTTCTCCCGATCGGTTTCATGGAATTTCTGCACCAGCCTGCTGCCGGAAAAAGCGCGCATGACGAAGCCCAGTGCCCACCAGGCGCACAGCGAGGCGGCGGCCGAGCCCATCAGCATCATTTCGGTCGACCCAAGCAGGCGCTCGACGCCGAGATCGGAAGCGATTTTGAGCCCCGCCGTGCCGCCGAAGACGAGGCCGCACACCACGCCGACGGCGAAGCGCGCCGCCGCCTCGCGGCGGCCATGCGGCAGGATATAGGCCAGCGAGATAGCCGAACCGGCAACCGCGCCCGCTCCCTTGGCGATCCACAGCCACGGGTCCTGCGAAAGATCGGTCATGACGCATCTCCTTTTCCCGTTCCGCGCGGCGCATAGCCGACCGCCTCGCGTTTCTCGTCGTCGCTCAGGAAGGAGGCCGCCTCGACGCGCGCCCACAGCGTCGCGCGGTCGTCAGTGAGGCCATCGATGCGGTCGGCGTCGTACCAGAGCCGCAGGCCGCTGCCGAAAACCCCACCCAGCCAGACGGAAAGCTCCTTGGCGGTGCGCGCCACCAGCGGCAGCACGGTCAGTCGGTAGAAGGCGCGGTTGGCCTCCTGGTAATTGGCATAGGTGTTGTCACCGGGAATGCCGAGCAGCATGGGCGGAACGCCGAAGGCCAGCGCGATGTCGCGGCTGGCCGAATGCTTTGCCTCGATGAAATCCATGTCCTTGGGCGTCAGCGCCATCGCCTTCCAGTCGAGCCCGCCCTCCAGCAGTAGCGGCCTTCCCGCCCGCATGGCGCCGGAATAGCCTTGTTCGAGTTCGGTTTTCAGGCGCTCGAACTGGTCTTCGGAAAGATTGCCGCCCTCCTTCGGCGCATAGACCAGCGCCCCGGAGGGCCGCGCGGAATTGTCGAGCAGGGCCTTGTTCCAGCGCCCGGCGGCGTTGTGGGTGTCGAGCGCCATCAGGGCCGCTTCCAGCGGCGGGAAGCCGTAATGATCGTCCAGCGGGTGAAACAGCGCCAGATGGGCGGCGGCGCTGCCCAGTTCCACGCGCCGCCGCCCGCTGCCCTCGCGGCTCTCCAGCGCCACCGGCCATCCACTCGAATCCGTGACGACGCTGACCCGGTCGGGCCGCAACAGGTGCAACTCCCGCAGGCCTGCGCCGGCATCCACCAGTTCGACATAGGCATTGCCGGCAAGCAGCAAATGGCCGTAAAGCGCCTCCATGAAGCTCGCGCCGGCCTGGCGCTGGTTGGGCCGCTGCAACAGGTCGAGCAGCGGATGGGAGGCAAGTTCCGCCTCGCTTTCGTAAAGCAGCCACGGCACCGCCGACGCCGTTTCGGCGATCAGCCGCACGGCGCGATGGGCGATCGGGTTGCGCATGAACCCTTCGCGGGCGAGCGCGGCATAGTCGCGCCGTGTCCAGTGCGCCTCGCCCTGTGCGTGCAGCGCGATGAACCCGCCCGAAATTCCATCGGCCGCCTTGCGTTCAGGCGCGCCGATGCGTGCCGGGCGTGCGGCCCAGGGCCATTTGAATGCCATGTGGTGTGTTCCTTGGTTGGTGAATGGTATCGCCTGCCAGGCGAGGCGACCCTATTTTGCCGGTGCGTGGTTCGAGGCTTCGTTGCGCTTCGCTCCACTACGCGCCTCACCATGAGGGCCGTCGCGCCAGTTTTCCTCATCCTGAGGTGCGCGCTTCGAGACGCCGGCTTGCGTCGGCTCCTCAGCATGAGGGACGTTGGCGCGACAGTCCTCATCCTGAGGCGTGAGCCCGAAGGGCGAGCCTCGAAGGACGCACCGTGCCGACGGCGTTTACATGAAATCGCGAATGCGCGGACGGGCGATCCGTTCGCCGGTAAGCTCGGTGACCGCCCAGACCAGCGCGTCCACCCGGTCGGGCGAGCGACCATCGGACAACCCGTCCGGGCCGAAATCGCACATTTCGTCTTCCAGTTCGGGAAAGCGTGCCGCATGGCGCACCCGGCCCGACTGATAGAGGGCGGCGACCGGCTCGGCGCGCAGCCATTTGCCACGGCTGGCCCGCACCGGCTTGACCGGCACACCGGCATCGACGGTGCGGATCACCGCACCTGCCATCTCGCCGCCCTGATTGACCTCGACCACCAGGCAATCGGCCTGCAATTCATGGAACAGGCCAACCGCGCGCGAAGCCCATTCCTGCGGCTTGGCGGCGCGCAATGTCCGGTCCGCCAGCACCAGAACGGTGCCGGACGTCGTCAACCCGGCGGCGACGATACCGCAGGCGTCCGACGTCCTGCGCGAGCTTGCCGGCGGATCGACGGCGACGACGATGCGCAAAAGTTCGCCCGCCTCGCCGGCATCCGCCTGTTCCAGCATGCGGCGCGACCACAGGGCGTCGTCGCGATCCTCGATCAGTTCGCCGTCCAGTTCCTGCCGGCCAAGCCGCGTGCCGGCATAGCGGCGCTTTACCGCCTCCAGAAAGCCGGGCGCGAGGTTCTTCGCATTGTCGTCGCTTTTCAGCCGCGTCACCGCCACGGAAGGATCGGCCAGAAGCCGCTTCAGAAGCGGCAGCGGACGCGGCGTGGTGGTGATGAGCTGACTGGGCCTGCGCCCCAGCCGCATGCCGAATTGCAGCGTATCCCAACAAGCCTCGACATTGCGCCATTTGGCGAGTTCATCCAGCCATGCGGCATCGAATTGCGGGCCGCGCAGGCTTTCGGGGTCTTCGGCCGAAAAGATGTGCGCCACCGCGCCGTTTTCCCAAAGCAGCCTGCGGCGGCCAGCCTCGAAATGCGGCCGGTCGCGCCGCGCAATGGCGCGGATGCCAGAAGGCCCGTCGATCATCACCTCGCGCACTTCGGCCAAAGTCTCGCCGACCAGCGCGATCTTGCCATAACGCCAGTCGGCGAAGGGGCGAAGGCCGCGCACCAGCCCGTTCACCCATTCGGCGCCGAGCCGTGTCTTGCCGGCGCCGCGCCCGCCGATCACCAGCCTGATGGCCCCATCACCAGCCTTGCCGGTCGTCTCCGGATATTGCCCCGGCAGCGCCTGGCCGAACCATTCGGCCAGCACCGCCTCAGCCCAATGCGCTCCGATCTGCCGCGCCGCCCATTCGTCCTGCAAGTGCTGCGGCCAGTTCGACGATGCGCTCGTCGATGAGGCGAAGCTTTTCGGCAAGTTCTGCGTCATCCTGAACCCTGATCTCCGTGCGGTCCCTGGTAAAAGTCTCGGATTTCTCCAGCATGCGCAGCATGGCGGCCAGCGCGTCGATGCGGCTCTTGTCGAGCGCCCCGCCCTCGCCTTCGGCGGAAGCGGCGATCTGCGCCACCTGCCGGGCAACGAAACCGTTCAGCCATTCAAGCCGCTGTTCGGGCGCCATGTCCTCCCAGCCATCGGGCGGGTCGGCGAGCGCAACCGGCGCGGCGGGTGCCTTCTCCACCCGGTCCCTGCGCCCCGCACGGGTGCGACAGTCAATCTTGATCCAGCCCTCCCGCACAGAGCGTTCGCGAATGGTAGGTGCAGGAATCCCGAAGAGTTCAGAGGCATATGCATAGGTCCGCGGGCGTCCTTCACAAAAGGCGCGCGTTTTCGCCCATTGCTCATCGCCATAGCGCATGGCTCAACTCCGCAAAAATGAAAGGGAAAACAAAAACGCCGGAGAAAGGGCGAGGCCGCGTGGCGCCCGCACTTTTCCGACGATGACGGAAACCTACCAGAGCACCGTTACGGTGTCAAGAATAAATTCCTATAAATCTTTACTCTATTTCGAGAAATCGTTCGGCCCCTCGCCGTCTCACTTGCCGTGCGGGGCGAAATCGGGGAAAACGGCATAAGTCCCGGAATTGCTTATAAAGCAGTCTCGGTTTCGCGTAGCGGTTGCAGCCGGGCTTTTCGAAATGTCCAGTCCCCAGGAACCCCGGAGGAAAAGAGGCGCCATTGCCGCCTTCCTGCTCGCGGCCGACGCATGGCTGGATTCCACGCTTTATGAGGCCGGTTTCAGGCTGTCCCGGTTCTGGGAATCCGCCACCATCCTTTCCCGGCGCATGCGCGTTTCCGGCTGGCGCCGCGCCATTTTCGAGCTTCTGGGCGAGGCCTTCACGCTGGGGGCCGTCGGCTCGGTCGTGATGCTGGCGCTGGCGCTGCCCGCCTTTCAGGACACGCAGGGCAACTGGCGCGCGCAGGACGATTTCGCCGTCACCTTCCTCGACCGCTACGGCAACGAGATCGGCCAGCGCGGCATCATCCAGCGCGATTCCGTGCCGGTGGACCAGATGCCGGACCTTCTCATCAAGGCGGTGCTGGCCACCGAGGATCGCCGATTCTTCGACCATTACGGCATCGATTTCCTCGGTCTTGTCCGCGCGATGACAGCGAACATGCGCGCCGATTCGGTCGTGCAGGGCGGCTCGTCGATCACCCAGCAGCTCGCCAAGAACCTGTTCCTTTCCAACGAGCGCACCATAGAGCGCAAGATCAAGGAAGCCTTCCTCGCGACGTGGCTGGAGGCCAATCTTTCCAAGAAGCAGATTCTGCAGCTTTACCTCGACCGCTCCTATATGGGCGGCGGCACGTTCGGCATCGAGGCGGCGGCGGATTTCTATTTCGGCAAGAGCGTCAAGGACCTGAACCTGGCCGAGGCGGCGATGCTGGCCGGGCTGTTCAAGGCGCCGTCGAAATATGCGCCGCATATCAATTTGCCGGCGGCCCGCGCCCGGGCCAACATTGTACTCAACAATATGGTCGAGGCCGGATTCATGACCGAGGGCCAGGTGCTGCAGGCAAGGCTGCACCCGGCCGATGTCGTGGATCGCGGGGAAACCAAGAGCCCGGACTATTATCTCGACTGGGCCTTCGACGAGGTCAAGCGGCTGGCGGCCAAATCCGGCGAGCATTCGCTGGTGGCGCACACGACATTCGATCCCAACATTCAGCAAGCGGCGGAAGAATCACTGGAATTCCACCTGCGCCAGTATGGCAAGAAATATAATGTCAGCCAGGGGGCGGTCGTCGTCATCGACACAAAGGGCGCGGTGCGCGCCATTGTCGGCGGGCGCGACTACGGCACCAGCCAGTTCAACCGCGCCACCAATGCGCTCAGGCAAACCGGCTCCTCGTTCAAGGTCTATGTCTATGCCGCGGCCATGGAGCATGGCCTGACGCCGAAAACGGTCGTTTCGGGCGGACCGATCAACTGGGGCGGCTGGAGGCCGCACAATTACGATGGCGGATTTGCCGGCAGGGTCACGCTGAAAACGGCATTGGTCAGGTCGATCAACACCGTGCCGGTGCGGCTGGCCAAGGATTATCTCGGCATCGACCCGATCGTGGATCTGGCCGAGGCGATGGGCGTGGAATCGCCGATCGAGCGTTTCAAGACCACGGTACTCGGCACGTCCGGCATGACGGTGATGGACCAGGCGACCGGCTTCAGCGTCTTTGCGCAGGACGGCATGGCCGGCACCAGGCACGGCATCACGCAGCTTGTCACCCGTACCGGCGAGGTCGTCTATGACTGGGCCAAGGACGCGCCGCCGCCGCATCGCGTGCTGTCTGAAAAGGCGCTGAGCGAGATGAACGAGATGCTGACCGAAGTGCCGGTGATCGGCACCGCCAGGCGTGCGGCGCTGCCCGGCATCGTCTCGGGCGGCAAGACCGGCACCACCCAATCCTATCGCGACGCCTGGTATTGCGGCTTCACCGGCAACTACACGGCCGCCGTATGGCTCGGAAACGACGACTTCAGCCCGACCAACCGCATGACCGGCGGCTCGCTGCCGGCGATGATCTGGCAACGGCTGATGGTCTATGCCCATCAAAACATCGAACTGAAGCCAATCCCCGGCATCGAGCACCCGTTCGTCAGCGCCGAGATTGCGGCCAAGGTCGAGGAAGAGGAACGCAAGAAGGCCGAGGAAGAGGCTGCCAAAGCAGCGGCCGAGCGCCCGCCGGTGCTGTCCAGCCATACCACGCAAGTGCTGCGCGAGATGAGCAGTATGTTCCGCACGGCTCCGGTTCTCGACGTGCCGGGCAACCCCGACAAGCTTTCGCGACTGTGATTTGAGGTTCCGGGCCGCTTCATGCTGAAGACTGCATTCCTCACCTTGCTGACACTTGCCATCGCCATTGTCGGCGGCGCCGGCAGCGTCTGGTATCTGCTGGATTCGCGCCAGGGCGTCGATGCGTATCGGATCGGGCCGTGGACCGCCTTTCCCGACATCGGCACGGCGGAGGCCGATCCCTATTCCGCCGCGCGGGTGGCGCGTGAAGGTATTCTGGCGCTTGGCCGGGCCGAGGGGCTTTCCTTCGTGGCGGAGCGGGATTCCGCCGGCGGCGAACTCAGGCGCGAATGCGCCTATGCCATCGATGGCGGTTTTCCGACGGCGCGCTTCTGGACGCTCTATGGCGCCGACGCTTCTCTCGACGTGATCAGGACGGGCAAGGAAAGGCCGGCGGCGCTTCACTCCCGCGAGGTTGTGTACAGGACCGACGATACCGTGCTGATTGCCGCCGATCATTCCCCCCGGCCCGGCAACTGGCTGATGCTCGAAGGCAGCGGCAAGCTCTATTTCGTGCTCACCTTCTACGATACGCCGATTGCCAGCAGCACGGGCCTGAGCGACGTGATGCTGCCCACGATCAAAAAGACCGGCTGCCATGCGTAAGGTGCTTTATGCGCTCCTTCTCGGGCTGGTCGGCGCCGGCATCGTGCATATCGTCGTCCTGCTGCTGGTGCCGCAATTTTCCGAACGGGACGCATGGTCGCGGCTGGCGATGAAATCCGGCCTCTACACGATGACGCGCATCGACGACCAGACCGGCGGGCCGCCCGTGGTGAAATCGGTCGATCCGCTGTTTTTCGCCGCGTCCTGCCGCTTCGACCTCGCCGACGGCATCGTGCGGCTGCGCTCGCCGATCGACAACCTGCCCTTCTGGTCAATGTCGGTCTATGATCGCAACGGTCATAATCTCTACAGCTACAACGACCTCAGCGCCACCGAAGGCAGGCTTAACGCCATCGTGCTGACACCGGCTCAAATGATCGGGGTCCGCAAAACGCTGCCCGAAGGCCTGGAGGGCTCGGTCTTCATAGAACTGCCGATCAGCGAAGGCATCACCGTGGTTCGCGGCTTCGTTCCCGACGCAAGCTGGAAGCAGGCAGTCGCGCGCTTTCTCGATCAGGCTTCCTGCGAGATCGTCGACTTCGCAAGCTGAAACCGGGAAACCTGAGCGCAATCAGTGACGCGGCTCAGGCTTGCCCGACGACAGTTGTGCCCTGGCCGCGGAAATTGTCGCGCGGGTGCTGTCGCCCGAACGCTCATAGCGCACGCCTGGAAATATGATGACGACCGCCTCCAATCCACCAGTATTCGGGCCACGATTGTCCGGGGGTCGGCCGGTTGCCGCCTGTCGCGGCATGAAAGACAGTATCCTGCCCATGGTTCGCGCATTCCCTCTCGGTTGTCCCGGAGCACTACGCAACGCCTCCATGTAAGATAAGGCCACCAGAGGGTTAACGGAACGCTAACGGATCGGCTCTAACTTGATCTTTGTTTCGGCCAAGCCCGTTCGGGTCATGTGAGGCCGGACGAGTCGAGTGGCGTACAAGGCGTAGTTTCGTGTCATCCTCCGAGTTCAGACACATCGTGACACGCGCAGAGTCGGGCAAGCCGGAACGCTTGTTCCGCGCGGCGATTTCGGCCTTCTGCTCGCTGCCGCGCCCTTCGCGCCGCGAAATCGCTCAACTCGACGATCTTACGATGCCGCTGTTCGACGCCGTTCCCGCCGAGGCCTTGCGCTTTGCCGCCGCCGCGCTTTCGGAATGCGAGCATGCGCCGCCGCTTCTGGTGAAACGCCTCAGCGAATCGCCGATCGAGACCGCCGCCCCGCTTCTGGTGCGTTCGCGCGCCATTAGCGAGATCGATCTTATCGCGCTGATCGGGCGTCACGGCCTGCCGCATGCGCGCGCCATTGCCCGGCGCACCAACCTCAATCCGGCCATTGCCGCGCTTGTCCGGGCCTTGGAGCGGCAAACCGCCCTCGCCATGCAGGAAGGCACACAAGTTCAAGGCCATCAACCCGGAAGCGCCTTGGAAGACACACGTCAAAAACTGCGCGCGATGATGATCAAGGATCAGGCGAACGAGCCGAATGCGGATCCATATTTGCGGCTGCGGGATACGGCGCTGACCAGCGACCCTGCGCACTTTCATGCCGCTCTCTCCGTCGCACTCGGCATCGGCATGGACGTTGCGCGCGGACTGACGGAGGAAGCCGGCTATGCCTCGCTCGTCACCGCGCTGAAGGCGCTCGGCCTCAGCGAGGACAAAGCGTTCCTGATCACCGCCGCGATCTTTTCGGGACAGTTCTCCGATCCGGCGGCAATCAGTCAGTTCCTGGAAAATTATCGCCGCCTTCAGCCTGGGACAGTCCGTGAAACCGTGGAAGGGTGGAAAGGCGGCAAGACGGTTGTCGTGCCGATCAGAGCGGCCCAGACCTGACCACGATCAGGTCTTCGACCGGGATCACGCCAATCTCTATTTCGACAACCCAGATGTCGGGATCGAAACGCGTTTCCTTTGCAAGACGCGCCTCGATGGCCGCCATGTCTTCGTCGGCTGAAAGAGGCGTGAAAAACCGCTCATCGGGCCTGGCTGTGTCATAATCCACCTGCGGCGCAGGACCGAAAAGCATCACCTCGCCCAACCGCGTCCGCGAAAGAATGAAGATCGCCCCTGCCTCGGCAGCGCCACGCCGCATGATCGCCGCGAAGCCGCCGGCGGAAAAGACGCGGCGAATGAGGGCGGAAACCCAAAGGTCGGAGGTTACGCGCATATCGATTCCGAGATGATTTTCCTGCGATGGCTGGCGCCGTCATGTCTGGCGAATGCCGGCCAGCAAAGCTTGTCAGTTGATCAGCCCGACTTCCAGCATCTTTGCATAGACGGTTTCGTCAGCTTCCCCGGTTTCCGCCAGGCCGAACAACGCCTGAAATTCCTTGATCGCTGTGCGGGTGCGGGCGCCGACAATGCCGTCGAGCTGGATGTCGTCATTGCCGAAGGCGCGCAACCCGGTCTGGATCTTGACGATACGCGCACTGGTGTCCAGCGGCGCCTTGAGAGGCGCGAGGGCGGCCGGCTCGACCGCAGGCTGGATCGCGCCGGTAATGTCGGCGCGCGGCGTCGGCGTCGGCGCGGCCGGAGCGCGCGGCGCGAGGCCGAGTTGCCGCAACAGGGCGGCATCGACATTTCCCGAAACATCGAGACCGACCTTGCGCTGATAGGTCGAGATCGCCGCATGGGTCGCAGGACCGGTCAGCCCATCCACGTTGCCTGAATAGAAGCCGAGCGCCTTGAGCGCGCCCTGCACCTGTTGAAGAACCGGGTCAGTGGGTACAGGCGCCTGGGCCGGTGCCGAAATAACTGCCTGTGACGGCCGTTCGATGTTGATGGTGGTTTCCGACTCAGCCGGCACGGCTTGCGGAAAGCTTTGCATGGAACGGGTGGCGAAGAACGTCGTGCGGTGTGGAAACGGCTGATACCAGAGCGCATTGGCCGAAACATAGAACAGCGTCACCAGGAAAGCGGTCGAGCCGCCCACCAGGATCGGATTCTGCGAAATCTTGTGACCAAGTGCGACCGCGCCCTGCTGGAGAGCGCCTTGTTGCCTGCTTTTCTTACGCCGTTTTGCGGAACGCGCCATCCCTGCCTTCTTTCATTGCCCCACCTTTCACGCTTTCGCCGGCCGATTCCGGCTCCGGGTTCGACGCCTTCGCATCGGCCGATGCGGCCTCGAGCCTGACCAGCTTTCCCGATATGCCTCTCGGCCCTTCCACCGGAAGACTGATCGACACGATGGTGCCTTCGCCGAGCGTGCTTTCAATCGACATGGTGCCCTCGTGAAGGGCAACCAGCCCCTTGACAAGCGACAGGCCGAGGCCGGTGCCTTCAAAGCGGCGGGTGTAGTCGTTGTGGATCTGGGTAAACGGCTTGCCGAGATTGGCGAGGTTTTCCTCGGCAATGCCGATGCCAGTGTCACGAACCCAGAAATGCAGGCGTGACCCGATCCGGCGTGCGCCGATGACGACCTCGCCGCCTTCAAGCGTGAACTTGATCGCATTGGAGGCGAGATTGATGAGGATCTGCTGGACGGCGCGGCGGTCGGCATTGATCTCGCCGGCGTCGCCGGAAACCTGCGCGTCGAGCCGTATCGTCTTGCGCTGCGCCAAAACCTGCATCATGTCGCGGCACATATCCACCGCCTCGGCGAAGCGGAACGGCTCCGGCTCTACCGCATAAGTTCCCGCCTCGATGCGCGAGACATCGAGAATGGAGGTGACCACTTCAAGCAGATGATGGCCGGATTCGCGCACCAGACCGACATATTCCTTCTGGCGCGGATCGCTGAATGCGCCGAACATCTCATGCAGCAGCATATCGGAAAAGCCGATGATGGCATTGAGCGGCGTGCGCAATTCATGGCTCACAGCCGCCAGGAAGCGCGACTTGGCGATTTCGGCGGCAGCCGCGGCGTCACTGGCCGCCGCCAACGCGTCACGCATATCCACAAGCTCGTCATTGCGGCGCAGCAGAGCGATGAAGCCATCGTCATTTTCAGGTGCGCGCGTGAGGTCCAGCACGAAGGGCTGGTAATTGCCGCCGGAAGGACAGCCTGCGTTTTGCGGCAACCGAACCCTCATCTCTACGCGCCGCAAAGTCGCGCCTTCACGCAAATCCGCCAGCGCGTTCAGATACGCGACCCGATCGGACAGGTGAATACGGTCGAAGAGGCCGGAGCCTGCGAGAAGTTCGGGAACCAACATGAGGATGGTTCTGGCCTGCGCGGAAGCGCTGAGCACCTCGCCTTGCCGGCCCATATGAACGACCACCCCGTCAATGGCCGCTTCCAGTTCGCTCTCAGCCTGCACCGCATCCTGCGCAGCAGGATCGCCGCTGAACCGGCCGAAGCGCGCCACGAGCGTACCGCCCCAGACCAGCGGCAACAGCCACTGCCAGGCCTGCGGCGTCATAACCTCGGGAAACGCAACCGGTCCCACCAGCGCCGGCAGAGCAAGGCCTGAGATGGCGGCAACACCGCCGAACAGGGCCGCACGGCGGCTATTGCCGATCCAGAAGGCCTCGACCGGCAATGCCAAAGCCAGCAGCGCCACCGGTGAGGAAAGGCCGCCGGCGGCTGTCGTCAAACACGCCAGACCGAGCGCGCCCATGACCAGCGCCAATATGCCGGCAAATGCCATACGCGCACGCTGCGCGACCAGTAGGCCGGTCAACCAGCAAAGGCCGACCGTGGCGAAGATGACCGCCAATGTTGCCGAAGCGCCGAGACGCGCGGTCACCAGCACGACGGCCGCAGCCGCGACAAGAAAGGGAGCGACCAGCATCGCACCGACAAAGCGCCGGCGGCAGCGGCGTTCGCCCGCATCGACCACCGAGGCATGCACCAGCCGATCGCAGGCGGCTGCCAGCGTTCCCGGCCATTCTTCAAATCTGGTCGTAATCGGAGTCAACGCAACGCACCCGTACTGACCTGTTCGGCAGATCGTCTTACTGGCTCGAAACTCGCACCCAGCGTTTAAGGAAAGGATAAGGGCGACGGTTTCGCGGCGGCACAATCAGCAAATATTGCTAGAGCGGTTCCCGAAAAGGCCCCCGCTTGCCGCCATGGTAAATGGAGGGTTAGCCACACGATCCGCCCCGCGAGGATAGCGCCCGCTAAAATCACGCAAATTCGGACCAATGAAAGAACAAGAGGCCCTGACGACTTCAATTCAAATCCGGATGAAAACAGGATCTTTCCAAATTGTTTAAAGTTTGAGGCAAATTATCGCCTTTCCTGCAAGCCGTCTTTTGCGGCCATGTGCCAATGTGCCTGCGACAAGTGAGCCGCCCGAAGATGGCGGTCCGGTTACGACCAAGAGGCAATGCGATGTTCTTCCTCATCCGAATGGTGTTCTGGTTCTCTTTGGTGCTGTTGCTGCTGCCTCTGGGAACTGCCGGAACCGGGAATACCGTCGGGCCGATCCAGGCACTGATGGCGGCGCGCGAAGCCGTCGGCGATCTCGCCGGCATCTGCGAGCGCAAGCCGGATGTCTGCGAAACCGGCAAATCCGCCATCCAGACGATTACCACCCGCGCCGGCGAGGCCGCGCGCATCGCGAGTGACCTGCTTGAAGAGGACAAGCCAACTCCCGACACAACGACATTGACCGGTAGCGTGCCGATGGAAGCCGAGGCCATCGAACGCCCGACCACAAGCGAAAGGGTTGCGGGCGACAGGATGTCGGGCACCGCCACTGTATTGCCGGCTGAGGTCAATATTCCGGCTGCGAGGTGAGGTCTTCCCATCTCCACCGGTGCGCATCGGCTTTGAGCGTCGCCGCAGCCTGCCTGCCCTCTCGATACCTGCGGTGCCTTCTTTTTCCGTAAGGCGGCGGGCTTTTTCCGTGACGCCGGCACGCGCTGCGCCTATATGCGGCGTATGAGCCCGACCATTCAATCAATTTGCGACGACTTCGCCCTGCTCGACGAGTGGGAAGACCGCTATCGCTACGTCATCGAACTAGGTGAAGATCTGTCCGAATTCCCGGATACCGGGCGCACGCCGGCAAACAAGGTATCGGGCTGCGTCAGTCAGGTCTGGCTGATAACCGAATATGGTGACGGGCCGGACCCGATCGTGACGTTCCAGGGCGATTCGGATGCGCATATCGTGCGCGGCCTTGTCGCCATCGTGCTCGCACTTTATTCCGGCCGCAAAGCCAGCGAGATCGTCGCCACCGATGCAGAAGACACGCTGAAAGCGCTTGGGCTCGACGAGCATTTGTCGTCACAGCGCTCGAACGGGCTGCGCTCCATGGTCAGGCGCATCCGCCATGATGCGGGAATGGCGCTCCGGCAGAACGCCTGAGCATCCACCTTATGCACGCAGCTTCGGCCGATAGTCCTCCGTGCCCCAATGCAGGGTGGCGGGCCGCGAACCATGCACGGAATCCTGTGGAAAATAATGCCGTGCAAGAGCCGCCAGTGCCGTCTTCAGGACGATCTTAGCCGAACGCACCGGCCAGCCGCGCTCCGTCTCGACCAGTTCCATGCCTTTCAGGAAGCAGCAAATGTCGATCAGCACGCCCGAAAGTTCGGGACCGACGGCGGCAATCGCCTTTTCGACACGCAGACGCGCGGCAAGCGCGACATCCGTCAATTCCGCCGTGTCGCCACCTGCCCTTTTGCCGGATGCCACGCTGGCGATCCAATTGGCGCCCATACGCGGCATGATGTTGCCGCGCGTATAATCGGCGCGCAGGCGCTCGCCGGCCTCGAATTCGCGTGCAGTTAAAAACGGCGCACCGGTCTTCGTCCTGCGCCGGACAAGTTGCGCCAGCGGCGATTCCAAAAGATTGGCGAGCGCCGCGACCGGCTTCCCATCCATCTCGACGCTCACCACCCCGACCTCCCCGGCCTGCCGGCGGTGCGTCGCAAGGCGCGCGGCCAGCATCGTACCTTCCGGCGACAGCGCGACCTCCAGTCTTGAGCGAACCAGCAGTTTCTCTCGCACCAGCCGGTCAAGCAGATCGCCGGGCAGCGCGAGCGCCCCGCGCTCGGCCGAGACCAGCAGAACCCTGCCGCGCATGGCCGCCGATTGCACCGTTGCCGTCCCTTTGGCCAGGAAGCGCAATACACGGATGGCAGTGTCGTCAATCGCCATCATGCTCCTCCTCAAAGACCGATCCGGTCGCGGAAGGCGGCGTGCGCGACGCGTTCCACCACCAGCACGAGTTGATCGAAATCCGGGTCCTCACGCATGTCCTCGATCATCTGGCAGGCATGCAGCACCGTAGTGCGGTCGCGCCCGAAGCCTCGGCCGACCTCCATCATCGACAGTTTCAGCACGACATGGGCGACATACATCATGATCTGGCGCACCCGCGACACCGGCAGGGCGCTGCGGCCGGCCTTGCGCAGATCTTTGCTCGGCAGGGAAAACAACGCCGAGCCGATATCGATCAGGCATTCACAGCTATCGAGCGCCATCTCGTCGCGCCGCTTCGGCGCAGGCCGGAGGGCAGTCGACGCCGTTTCGGCGTGATCTTCGTGATTGGGTGGGTCTTCGCTGATGGCTGTGGCAGGTGGCACGAAACATTCTCCTCGATAGGAATATGTTCCTTATACTCGACTGGCCCGCAACTGTGAACAAAAGCGGAACATTATTTATTTTTGGGATTTCCCAACTCCTTGTTCCAAAAAGAAAATTTTGATTTCTCACCAACCAGGATCGACGCTTCTTATCCACACCCTTGCCGACTGCCCAGATCATGGCGGCCTCACCAAGGGAGACCAGTTCGATGGGACAATTCCAGCAGGATGCAAAGAACTTCGGGGCGCGCAAACAAGCCGAGGCCGCAATGGCGACGAGGATCGCGGCACTGCAACTGGCATGCGGCGTCGATCTCGCCCATGCGCTGGCGGCTGCGCCAACGGTGCGGCTGCAATTGATGGGCCGCATCACGCGCGCGCTGGAGCGAGAGCGGCTGCGCGGCATGCGCCGTCACTGGACCTATGATCTCAACCGTCACATCGCGCTGAAACAGGTGCTGGATATGCTGCGCGAAGCGGCCGGCATTCCACCGAAGCGGAACGCCGCGCGGGCCGCAAAACCAAACGGCGCCCGAAGGCGCCGCGACTCACAGCCATAAAGAGAGCTTGGCCTTGAAGGCCCGCGCCGTTCAGCGAGCCTTCGGCTTGCGACCCAGCCCCATCTTCTTGGCCAGCTTGGAGCGCGCTGCCGCATAATTAGGCGCGACCATCGGATAATTGGCGTCCAGGCCCCATTTTTCGCGGTACTGTTCAGGGGTCAGATCATAATGCGTCATCAGGTGACGCTTGAGCGATTTGAACTTCTTCCCGTCCTCCAGGCACACGATATAATCGTCGTGCACCGAGCGCTTCGGATTGACGGCCGGCTTCTGCTTTTCCGCGGCCGGCTGCTCGGCCGGCGTGCCGACCCGCCCGAGCGCGGCATGAATATCGGCGATCAGATTGGGCAATTCACCAACCGGAACCGGATTGTTGCTGACATAGGCCGCAACCACATCTGCGGTCAGCTCGATCAGCGTGTCGCTGTTTCGCGGGGTCGTTTCTGTATTGTCCATGTCGTTCTGGCCTCAACGAGAGATACTGTTCACAATTGCCCGGTAGAGGAGACGGTGCGATCCATACCAAAGCTTGCCGCGGGATTCGATGAGAGCGTTAATGAGGCTTGTCGAGCAACAAGTCAATTCGTTCTTTGTGATCTATACAAAACACAAAAGAATCATTCGCCCATTACCCTGATTCAATGACAAAGAATTACAACTCTTTGTAATGGCGTGACGGAAATTCCTCACAACCGCCGCTCGGTCCCCCGAATACATGTTAAATCGCTTATAGATGCACGGCGAACGGCAAAAGCTATTTGCTCGGATAGGTTTTACGCGACTCAATTGTGACCGAACCAAGGCGCGCACCTTCGACTTTTCCGCCGCATCGGATTATCCGAAAACCGGTTTCCACTTTTCGGTCCGATGCTCTAGGCATAGGCGTGCTCATTCGGCATTTGCAAATCCAGGGAAGATGATGACCAAAAACACGAGTTTTGCCGCAGCCACGCCTCCTCGCGCAGAAAAGCGCCCGGTGCAGGACACACATCACGGCGTGACCCGCAGCGACGAATTTGCCTGGCTGCGGGCCGGCAATTGGCAGGAGGTGTTTCGCGATCCGTCCCTTCTCGACCCGCAAATCCGCCTCCATCTCGACGCCGAAAATGCCTATCAGGCAGAGTTGATGGCCGAAACGAAGGGACTGCAAAAAACCCTGTTTGCCGAAATGAAGGGCCGCATCAAGGAGGACGACTCTTCCGTGCCGATGAAGGATGGACCTTACGCCTATGGTTCGTCCTTCCGACTCGGCGGCGAACAGCCGCGTTATTTCCGCACGCCGCGCGACGGCGGAGAGGAAGTCATCCTGCTCGATGGCGACGCCGAAGCCGAGGGCAAAGCCTATTTCCGCCTCGGCGGCGTCGATCATTCCGCCGACCACGCCCGTCTTTTGTGGAGCTTCGACGACAAGGGCTCCGAGTTCTTCACTCTGAAGGTGCGCGATCTGGCCGCCGGCACCGATCTTGCCGACAGCGTGTCCGATACTGGCGGCGGCGGTGTGTGGAATGCCGCCAATGACGGCTTTTATTATACGCGGCTCGACCCCAATCATCGGCCGTCGAAACTTTTTTTTCACATGCTCGGCGACGAACCGGCCAATGACCGGCTGGTCTATGAAGAAACCGACCCCGGCTTCTTCATGGGTGTCGGCGGCACGCGCGACAATCGCTGGGTGCTCATCGGCATCAACGACCACGAAACGTCGGAGTATCGCATTCTCGACGCCAGCCGGCCCGATGCCGAACCGAAACTCGTCTGCGCGCGCGAAACCGGGCTGCAATACGATCTCGAGGAAGGCGGCGACGTCTTTTTCATCCTGACCAATGCCGACGGCGCCAAGGATTTCAAGATCATGACCGCGCCGGTCGCCGATCCCTCGCGCGCGAACTGGCGCGAACTGGTGGCGCACGAACCAGGACGGCTGATCCTTTCGGTGCTCGGCTTCAAGGATCATATGGTGCGGCTGGAGCGCAAGGACGGGCTGCCGCGCATCGTCGTGCGCGACCGCACAACCGATGAGGAACACACCATCTCGTTCGACGAGGAGGCATTCTCGCTCGGCCTGGCGGGTGCCTATGAATACGACACCGAGGTGATCCGCTTCTCCTATTCCTCGATGACCACGCCGGCGCAGGTGTACGACTACAACATGCGCACGCGCGAGCGCACGCTTCTCAAGACGCAGGAAGTGCCTTCCGGCCACAACCCCGCCGACTATGTGACGCGGCGGCTGATGGCGCCTGCCGAAGATGGCGAACTGGTGCCGATCTCGCTGCTCTACCGCCGCGACACGCCGCTCGACGGCACCGCGCCCTGCCTGCTCTATGGCTACGGCTCCTACGGCATCACCATTCCGGCGGCCTTCAACACCAACTGCCTGTCGCTGGTCGATCGCGGCTTCGTCTATGCCATCGCCCATGTGCGCGGCGGCAAGGACAAGGGCTATGGCTGGTACGACGATGGCAAGCGGGCGGCGAAGCGCAATACCTTCACCGATTTCATCGCCTGTGCGAAGCATCTGGTTGGGCAGAACTATACCGCGCATGACCGCATCGTGGCGCAGGGCGGTTCGGCCGGCGGCATGCTGATGGGCGCGATTGCCAATATGGCGCCGCAAGCGTTTGGCGGCATTATCGCCGAAGTGCCATTCGTCGATGTGCTGACCACCATGCTCGATGCCAGCCTGCCGCTGACGCCGCCCGAATGGCCGGAATGGGGAAATCCGATCGCCTCGGAGGAGGATTACCGCATCATCGCCGCCTATTCGCCCTATGACAATGTCGCGGCGCTCGCCTATCCGCCGATCCTGGCGGTCGCCGGCCTTACCGATCCGCGCGTGACCTATTGGGAGCCGGCGAAATGGGTGGCGCGGCTGCGCGAATTGAAAAGCGGCGACAATCCGGTGCTGTTCAAGATCAATATGGATGCCGGCCACGCCGGAGCTTCCGGGCGCTTCTCACGGCTGGAAGAAATTGCCTACACCTACGCCTTCGCGCTGAAAGTGGCGGGCAAGGCGTAGATTTGAAATGAGAGGCGGGATACTGTCGGCTTTTTACCCCCTCTGGCCGGCCGCCATCTTTCATTTCCGTGCCGGATAGCCGTTCGGATGAGGCGGGATGGCCTTGAGATAGGCGGCGATCGCCGCGCGGTCGTCCGGCGTCAGCCTGGCCATGTTTTCCTGCACATCCACCATCGCGCCGCCGACCGTGTCGAAGTCCGGCGTGAAGCCGGTTTCGAGATAGCTGGCGATGTCGGCGGCCGACCAGTCTTCGATGCCGCCCGGACCGGTGGTGATGTTGGGTATGATCCCCTCGCCCTCGGCGGCAACGGCGCCGGCCAGCCATTCGCCTTTTCTGCTGCCGCCGCCCGCATCGCGTGGCGTGTGACATTCGCCGCAATGCCCCGGCCCTTCGACCAGATAGCGGCCGGCAAGAACCACATCCGGCGTGCCGGCGGCAAATTCGATCACCGGCTTGTCGCTGAGGTAGAGCCGCTTCCATAAGCCGACGCCACGGCGAATGTTGAAGGGAAAGCCCAGTTTGTGGGGCGGCGCTTTGCCCGAAACGGCGGGCAATGTCTGCATGAAGACATAGAGGTCGGCGACGTCGGACGGCTTCATGCGCGCATAGGACGGATAGGGAAAAGCCGGGTACAGGTTTTCGCCCGAAGGGCCGACGCCCTTCAACATGGCGTTGGCGAAATCCGCTATCGACCAGGCGCCAATTCCGTCATTCTCGTCCTGCGAGATATTGGGCGCGACGAAGGTGCCGAAGGCGGTCTTGAGTTCCAGTCCGCCGCCGAGTTGCAGCCGTTCGTCGTCTTTGGCGCCCGGCTTGGCATGGCATGAGGTGCAACCGCCGGCGTTAAAGATGCGCTCGCCCTTCGCGGCATCGCCGGGACCGAGTTGCGCCAGCGTATCACGATCGAGCTTGACCGGCGCCGACAGCACCCAGCCCGCAACCGCGCAGCCGGCCACGACGACTGCCGCCGTGCCGGCCAGTTTCTTCAGCCAGGCCATGAGCCGAAATCAGCTTTTCTTGATACGATAGGCCTTGTGGCAGGCTCCACATTCGCCGCCGATGGTGCCCATCGTGGCCTTGAGCGCATCGAGATCGCCTGGCGGTGCCGCGACCGCGCCCTTGACGGCGTCGAGATATTTCTCCTCCGCTGCCTTGAAGCCGGAAAAATCCTCCCAGATCTTCGGCGAGGCGGTGGTGTCCCCCTCCAGGCTGCCTTCCGGGAACATGGCCTCGGCATCGAATTTCTCGGCATTGGCCTCAAGGCCCTTCAACGCCGTAAGCACGGCGGCGGCGTCGAAATCGGTTTCGCCCTTGGCCATCTGGCCCATCTGCTTAACCAGTTTGCCGCGCTCCTTCATATATTCCTGCCGGTCGAGAATCGTGTCGGCAAAGGCGGTCGAAGCGGCGAACGAAAGCAGGGAAATGGCGAGGACAAGCTTCTTCATTCCAGAGCTCCAGTGCAGGGGAAAATCGTTTGATGTCATAAGCGGGACGAAGGTGACGGAAATCTCCGGCAATTTCCTGTCACGCTTGTGTGAAATGAATTTGACCATGACCGGATAGACAAGAGAAACCCCGGCGAACCGGGGTTTTCACCATTAGAGCGCCGTGCGTTCAATTGAACGCACAAAGGACGCTCTAACACTTTGATGGAGCATCGGAACAACCCGAAAACCGGATTCCACTTTTCGGTCCGATGCTCTAGATCAGGCGGTCGCCTTTTCGTAACATTCGAGCACGTAATCCCAGTTGATGAGATTATCGATGAAGGCCTCGAGATATTTCGGCCGCGCATTGCGGTAGTCGATGTAATAGGAGTGTTCCCATACGTCGACGCCGAGGATCGGCTTCGCGCCATGGACCAGCGGATTCTCGCCATTCGGCGTCTTGCCGACATGGAGCTTGCCGTCCTTGACGGCCACCCAGGCCCAGCCCGAACCGAACTGCGTCGCGCCGGCGGCGGCGAAATCGGCCTTGAACTTGTCATAGCCGCCGAGGTCGGAATCGAAGGCCTTCTGCAACTTGCCCGGCAGCTTGTTGCCGCCGCCGCCTTTCCTCATCCACTTCCAGAAATGGACGTGGTTGTAGTGCTGGGCGGCATTGTTGAACAGGCCGGGATTCTTGCCGAAGGATTCCTTGATGATGTCTTCCAGCGACTTGCCTTCCATCCCTGCTTCGGCGGCCAGCTTGTTGCCGTTGTCGACATAGGCCTTGTGGTGCTTGTCATGGTGATATTCCAGCGTCTCCTTCGACATATAAGGCTGCAACGCCTCGTAATCGTAAGGCAGGGCGGGTAGTTCGAAAGCCATGGATATTACTCCCTCATGGAAAAATTCGGCATCAGTACTGTTCTAACATAGGTCCCGTTCCGGCTTGAGCAACCATGGAACGCGGAAACCTTTTGCTCTTTTTCAGGCTCGGGCGACAGGCGTCGAATGCGCCCACTCCCAATAAAGCTCGCGCGCCTTGCGGGCCACCGGCCCGGCCTGCAATTCGCGCTCTTCGATGCGGGTGACCGGCACGATCTTGGAATGGTTGCCGGTGGAGAAAATCTCGTCGGCTTCGAGGAAGTCGCGCACCGTCAGCGCCTTTTCGGTGGTGCGGAAACCGTAGTCGTCGAGCAACGCTATGGTACGGGCGCGCGTGATGCCCGACAGGAAGGTGCCGTTGGCCGCCGGCGTAAAGACATGGCCGTCCTTGACGATGAAGACGTTGGACGCGCCCGTCTCCGCGACATTGCCCAGCATGTCCAGAACCAGCGCATTGTCGAAGCCGCGCAGCCTGGCTTCCATGATGGCGCGGGCATTGTTGGGATAGAGACAGCCGGCCTTGGCGTTGGTCGGCATGGTTTCCAGCGTCGGGCGGCGGAACGGCGAGACACTGACGGAAAAGCCCGATGGCGGGTCCATCGGCGATTCGTAGAGGCACAGGCAAAAGCGGGTCGAGGCGGGATCGGCCGGAACGCCCATATAGCCGCCATGCTCGGCCCAATACATCGGCCGGATATAGACCGGCGTCTGGCCATCGAATTTCTTCAGCCCGTCAAGCGTCAGCCCGACAATCTCCTCGGGGCTCGCCGTCGGTTTCAGGCCAAGCGCGATCGCCGATTGGTTGACGCGCGCGGCGTGCAGGTCGAGGTCGGGCGCGACGCCCTCGAACCAGCGCGCGCCGTCAAACACGCTCGATCCCAGCCACATGACATGGCTGCGCGGCCCGACGACCGCGACATTGCCCTCATGCCAATCGCCATCCACAAAGGTCCATGTCGTCGAAAGGGCGGCTTTTGCCAAGGTCATCGCAGCTTCCATCTGAATCGCCCTATTGGAAAATCTTTGCGGCGCGGCGTCAATCGTCATCGGCGCGGATTTGTTGAGGCCAGCCCGCACGACAGCCCTCGACCAAACGGCCGAATGGCGATCGGGGCTTGCGTTCGCCTCACGCGGGCATCACAAATGCGTCATGCAAAATGCTTCAGCCTTCGTCTTCGATGCCTACGGAACCCTGTTCGACGTGCACGCGGCGGTACGCCGCCATGCCGGCGCCATCGGTCCGGACGGGCCTTTGCTTTCGGAAATCTGGCGGGCAAAGCAGCTTGAATATTCCTGGGTGCGCACGCTGATGGGCGCCTATGCCGACTTCTGGCAACTGACCGAGCAGGCGCTCGATTTCGCCTTCGCCAAGGTCCCCTCAGCCGATCCGGCGCTGCGTCCGCAACTGCTCGAAGCCTATCGGCATCTCGACTGCTATCCGGAAGTGCCGGGCGTTCTCAAGGCGCTGAAATCGGGCGGCGCAAAGCTTGCCATCCTATCCAACGGCACGCCGCAAATGCTTGAATCGGCTGTCAAATCCGCCGCACTGGACCACATCATCGACGATGTGTTTTCGGTCGATGCGGTGGGCCGTTTCAAGACCGATCCGGCCGTCTATGAAATCGTCACCAACGCCTGGCGGCTCTATCCCAAGGCGATCTCCTTCCAGTCGTCCAACCGCTGGGACGTGGCGGGAGCTGCAAAGGCGGGCTTCCAGACGGTGTGGATCAACCGCAGCGGCCAGCCGGAAGAGTATGGCGATCTTGCCCCCAATCTCATCCTGCCATCGCTCGAAGGCCTGGTGAGCGCCGGCTGAGCCGACTGTTACCAAATCGCAACAGGTGTGGCGCTTTCGCAGCCATGCCTCCGTTTGTCCACCTTAAGGCCAGAATTGGCGCCGCCTATCGCTGCATCCTATCGGGGAAACTCATGCGCGGTTCGCGCGTTCACTTCTTCTACCGATACCGACGACCGGAGCGGGACTACTGAAAACAGAATCGTCAGAACTGCTCCATCTATTTGTTTTTACGCATTTGGGAACGCAAAACCGCATCGCAGTTTTGCTGGAAATGCTCTGGAAAAGGCCATCATGTTGAAATCTCCCCTGTCCTCACCCGTGCTCAGCCGGCGCGCTTTCCTCAACACGGCAGCTCTTGGCGTTGCCTCCGCTGCGGTTTCGGCCTGCACCACGGTGAACAGCCCGCCGCCGCAGATCGAACCGGTCGAGCCGGAACTCGGCGGCTACGAAACGATGTATGGCCCGGTGCTCGACAATGGCTACGACATTCCGGCCGTGCCGTTCCGCAAGATCGACAAGCAGTTCCTGCGCCAGATCGTGCCCGACCCGACCGGCGCGCGGCCCGGAACCATCGTGGTCGATACCAATGGCCACCATCTTTATCTGGTGCGCGAGAATGGCCAGGCGATCCGCTACGGCGTCGGACTTGGCCGCGCCGGTTTCGCATGGTCGGGCGACGCCATCGTGCAATACAAGCGCCAATGGCCGAAATGGACGCCGCCGGCGGAGATGATCGCACGGCAGCCGGAATTGCAGAAATACAGCGCCGCTAATGGCGGCATGCCTCCGGGGCTCGACAATCCGCTCGGCGCGCGCGCGCTCTATCTGTTCCAGAACGGCGAGGATACGCTCTACCGCCTGCACGGTTCGCCGGAATGGTGGTCGATCGGCAAATCCGTCTCATCCGGCTGCGTGCGCCTGATCAACCAGGACATCATCGATCTCTACAGCCGCGTGCCGGCCAAGACGCCGGTGATCGTCACCGCCGGCGTCGGGCAGCCGATGGCGGAAAATCTCGGCCCTGTCGAGCAAGGCATGCCGATCGACAATGGCGCGCCGTCGAACTACGGCTGGTTCTGATCCTGACCGGCAGGGCGCTGCGAACACAGCGCCCTGCCCACCAGAGCGCCACGTTTTCAACTGGAAAGACAAAGGGCGCCGCAAGTTCTTTTTGTCGCATGATCTTATCCGAAAAGTCTGCAACTTTTCGGGATCAGGCGGCTTTCCCCACGCATGATCTTATCCGAAAAGTCTGCAACTTTTCGGGATCAGGCTTTAGCGCCCTTTGGAAAAGCTGCCCAATATGCCGCGCACGATGGCCCGGCCGAGCGCCGTGCCGACCGAACGCATCACCGATTTGACCGTCGCTTCGGCGACACTTTGCCGGCCGGACGAACCGCCGCCGAAGCCCGGTATGGTCCAGCCGGAACCGTCATCCTCCTTGGCCTGCTTGGCCTCACCGGCCGCTTCAGCCGCGGCCTTGGCCTTCTTTTGCAGCATTTCGAAAGCGGATTCGCGATCCGCGGCCTGATCATACTGCCCGGCGACAGGGCTATCCTGCATGATCTTCTGCCGCTCCTGCGGCGTGATCGGCCCAAGCCGCGACGAGGGCGGGCGGATCAGCGTGCGCTGCACGACAGAGGGCACGCCCTTGGCCTCCAGCGTCGACACCAGAGCCTCGCCGGTGCCGAGCTGGGTGATCGCCTTGGCGCAATCGAAATCGGGATTGGGGCGGAAGGTCTCAGCCGCCGTCTTGACCGCCTGCTGCTCGCGCGGGGTGTAGGCGCGAAGCGCATGCTGGACGCGGTTGCCAAGCTGCGCCAGCACCGTCTCCGGCACATCGATCGGGTTTTGCGTGACGAAATAGACGCCGACGCCCTTGGAGCGGATCAACCGCACGGTGCGCTCGATGCGCTCGATCAACGCCTTGGGCGCGTCGTCGAACAGGAGATGGGCCTCGTCGAAGAAGAACACCAGTTTCGGTTTGTCGGGATCGCCGATCTCGGGCAATTCCTCGAACAGCTCCGACATCAGCCACAGAAGGAACGTCGCGTAAAGGCGCGGGCTCGCCATCAGTTTGTCGGCCGCCAGCACGTTGATGATGCCTCGCCCGTCGCGGCCGGTGCGCATCAGGTCGGCAATGCGCAGCGCCGGCTCGCCGAAGAAATGCGCCCCGCCCTGCTGCTCCAGGATCAGCAACGAGCGTTGGATCGCCCCCACCGACTGCTTGCTGACATTGCCGTAGCGCGCCGAAACCTCTGTCGAGCGTTCGGCCAGGCTGGCCAGCAGCGCCTGCAGATCCTTCATGTCGAGCAACAGCAGGCCTTCCTCGTCGGCGATGCGGAAGGCGATGTTCATCACGCCCTCCTGCGCTTCGGTCAGGTCCATCAGCCGCGATAGAAGCAGCGGCCCCATTTCGGAAATCGTGGCGCGGATCGGGTGCCCCTGTTCGCCGAACAGGTCCCAGAAGACGACCGGAAACTGCTCGAACGTATAGGGATCGAGCTTGATCTGCGCGGCGCGCTTGACCAGCGGCTCATCGGCCGTGCCGGGCATGGCGATACCCGAGAGGTCGCCCTTGATGTCGGCGCAGAACACCGGCACGCCGGCGTTGGAAAACGCCTCGGCCATGATCTGCAACGAGACCGTCTTGCCGGTGCCGGTAGCGCCCGTCACCAGCCCGTGCCGGTTGCCGTAGCGCAGCAGAAGATGCTCGGGGCGCTGGTAGCTGTCATCCGGTTTGCGGCTGGCGCCGAGAAAGATGCTGTCGTTACTGGCCATCTGCGGTTCACGCCTCTCCATATTCTACAGGTGGATCAAATCTATAGAGGCATGACGGGAAAATCAAAGCGGCGGGTGCCGCATCCGCCATCTGTTGCATTGCGGTACGGCACCGGGAACCCTAGAGTGAGCCCGACAAACTGCGGCTGGCAGACGAGGATGGCGAATGGGCGCGGAAGCCTTGAGCGACGACGAGGAACGGGTCGAGGGGCAAAGCCCGGATAGCGGGCGGGCGCGCTGGCTCGCTTTGGTGGAAAAGGCGCTGTCCGGCGCTCCGGCCGACACATTGACTTCGCATACCGACGACGGCATCGCCATCCAACCGCTTTATCCGCGCGCGCAGGGCGCCCAGGCCAATATCCGCGCCGATACGGCACGATCCTGGGCGATCTGCCAGCGCATCGACGACCCAGACCCGGAGCGGGCGGCGGCACAGGCCGCCGAGGACATCGCGCAGGGCGCGACCGGCCTGGCGCTGGTGTTCGACGGCGCGCCCAACGGCTTCGGCTATGGCCTGCCGAATGGCGCTGCGACGCTGGAAAAGGTTTTGGCCGGCGTGCCGCTGAACCAGGTGCATCTGCGCGTCGACGTGCATCCGTCCAGCCGCGCCATGGCCGACTGGCTGGTGGCGCTGCTCACCCAGCGGCGGGCCGACCCGGCCAAGCTCAGCATCTCCTTCGGCATCGACCCGGCCGCGACCTTCGCGTCCTCCGGCCGGTTGCGCATGTCGATCGAAGCCTTGCAGGCCTCGATGCCGCAGTCGTTGGCGCATTTCTTCGCCATGGGAATGCCCGGCGTTCTGCTGGAGGCCGACGGGCGCGTATTCCACAATGCCGGCGCCACCGAGGCGCAGGAACTGGGCATCATGCTGGCCTCGGCGGTGGCGCATCTCAGGCTGTTCGAGGAAGCCCGGCAGGCGCTGATTTATGCCGCGCCGCATATCGGCTTCGCGCTCAGCGTCGATCAGGACCAGTTCCTTTCCATAGCCAAGATCAGGGCCATGCGCCGGCTGTGGGCGCGCGCGCAGGAAAGCTGCTCGATCGAGCCCGCCGCCGCCAATATCCACGCAGAAACCTCCTTCCGCATGATGACGAAGGCCGACAGCGAAACCAACATATTGCGCAACACCATTGCCTGCTTCGCCGCCGCGACCGGCGGCGCCGACACGATTTCCGTGCTGCCGCACACCATCGCCCACGGTCTGCCGGCGGGCTTTGCCCGGCGCGTCGCCCGCAACACCCAGCTCATCATGGCCAGGGAAAGCCATATCGGCCATGTTCTCGACCCCGCACACGGCGCAGGCGGCGTCGAGGCGCTGACGGAAGCCCTGTGCGAAAAGGCATGGGCGGAATTCCAGGCGATCGAGGCCGAAGGCGGCGTTCTCGCCAGCCTGCATTACGGGCACATCCAGCGCCGCATCACCGAGGCCAGACACCAGCGCGAAGCCGCCTACCGCAGCGGCGAGAAGGCGATTGTCGGCACCACGCTCTACCCGCTGAAGGCCGAACGGGCGGTCGAGACGCTGCCGGCGGAGCGCCACCCTGCCCCCACCGACGGCACGGTATTTTGCGAAGCGTTGCCGCCGGCGCGCATCAGCGCGATTTTCGAGGCGGATTCGGGCGAGGCGCGGCCGAGGGAGTTCCAGCAATGATCCCCGATTTCAGCGACATTGCGTGGTCGTCGCCCAGGCCATTGCCGGTCAGGGCGGAAGGCACATGGCAGACACCCGAGGGCATCGCCATCAAACGGCTTTATGGCGATTCCGATCTCGCGGGGCTTTCCAATCTTGACACCTATCCCGGCGTCGCGCCCTATATTCGCGGCCCCTACCCGACCATGTATGTGCAAAAGCCGTGGACGATCCGCCAATATGCCGGTTTCTCGACGGCGGAGGATTCCAACGCCTTTTACCGGCGCAACCTTGCCGCCGGCCAGAAAGGCCTGTCCATCGCCTTCGATCTCGCCACCCATCGCGGCTATGATTCGGACCATCCGCGCGTTGCCGGCGATGTCGGCATGGCGGGCGTCGCCATCGATTCCATTCTCGACATGCGCCAGTTGTTCGACGGCATCCCGCTCGACGAGATGACCGTTTCGATGACCATGAACGGCGCGGTGCTGCCGATCCTGGCGCTCTATATCGTCGCGGCGGAAGAACAGGGCGTGGCGCAGAAGGACCTCGCCGGCACCATCCAGAACGACATTCTCAAGGAGTTCATGGTCCGCAACACCTATATCTATCCGCCGAAACCGTCGATGCGGATCGTGTCGGACATCTTCTCCTACACCTCGCGGCATATGCCGAAGTTCAATTCGATCTCGATCTCCGGCTATCACATGCAGGAAGCCGGCGCGACGGCCGACCTGGAACTGGCCTACACCATTGCCGACGGCATCGAATATGCCCGCGCCGGCGTCGCCGCCGGGCTCGATATCGACAAATTCGCGCCGCGGCTCTCCTTCTTCTGGGCCATCGGCATGAACACCTTCATGGAGATCGCCAAGCTGCGGGCGGCGCGGCTGATCTGGTCGCAACTGATGCAGAAGAACTTTGCGCCGAAAGATCCGCGCTCGCGCTCGCTGCGTACGCATTGCCAGACGTCCGGCTGGTCGCTGACGGCGCAGGACCCTTACAACAACATCATGCGCACCATGATCGAGGCCATTGCCGCCACGCAGGGGCATACGCAATCGCTGCACACCAACTCCTTCGACGAGGCGCTGGCGCTGCCCACCGACAATTCGGCGCGCATCGCCCGGAACACGCAGATCGTGCTGCAAAAGGAAAGCGGCACCACCGCTATCATCGACCCGTGGGGTGGCTCCGCCTATGTCGAACGCCTGACGCATGAGCTTGCCGAACGCGCCATGGCGCATATCGAGGAGGTGGAGAAGCTCGGCGGCATGGCGGCGGCGGTCGAAAAGGGCATTCCCAAGCTGCGCATCGAAGAAGCTGCGGCGCGCACGCAGGCGCGCATCGATTCCGGCGGGCAAATCCTGGTCGGCGTCAACGCCTACCAGCCGAAGCACGACATCGAGGTGGACGTGCTCAAGATCGACAATGCCGAGGTGCGGGCGCGGCAATTGGCCAAGCTCCAGCAACTCAAGGGCACGCGCGAGGTGGGCGCGGTGGAGAGTGCGCTCGACGCGCTGACCGGCGCGGCCCAAAACGGCGAAAACCTGCTGGAATTCGCCATTCGCGCGGCGCGCGCCAAGGCGACCGTCGGCGAAATCTCATTGGCGCTGGAAAAGGTGTTCGGCCGCCACGCCGCCGCGGTACAGACGATTTCCGGCGTCTACCGCAAGGAACTGGGCGAGAGCGCAGGCATCCGCTCGCTGGAGGAAAAGCTTGCCGCCTTCGAGAAGACGGCCGGCGGCAAACCACGGATTCTGATCGCGAAAATGGGCCAGGATGGGCACGATCGCGGCCAGAAGGTCGTCGCCACCGCCTTCGCCGATCTCGGTTTCGACGTGACGGTCGGCGCCATGTTCCAGACGCCGGAGGAGATCGCCAGGCTGGCGGTCCAGAACGACGTGCACATCGTCGGCGCGTCCTCGCTCGTCGCCGGCCATCTGACCCTGATCCCCGAACTGAAGGACGCATTGAGGAAACTCGGCCGCGACGACATCCTCATCGTCGCCGGCGGTGTCATCCCGCCACAGGATCACGAGGCGGTAAAGCAGGCGGGAGCAGCCGAAATCTTCCCGCCCGGCACGGTCATACTGGAAGCCGCGGAGAGGTTGATCGACAAGTTACTGGGGTAACGGGTCGTGGCCCCATAAGCGGGAATGACCGAGGTTGGATAGGAAGGGAACTGGCGGGTTTCGTGTATTGCGACGCCAGTCTTTTTATCGCGCTCTCTTGCTGACCTTGAACTTGAAAAGATAGATAAACTGCGCGGCAAGACCGAGAACCAACATCGCCACGAGACTCGCGAGCGCGCCCTTCAGAATGGGAGAGCCTGGGTCCGCCGCGATCGGGTGGCCATCGGGAACGCGACGCAATATTTCGGAGACTGTCGGCACCATCAGCAGGAAAACCGTGAGGGTCAGGAGAAACGTCTCCAGATACCAGCGGACGCGGCCCAGGACCTGAATCCGTCCGACCGTGTAGCCGGCCAGAAGAACCAGCAGGGTGACGGCCCCGACCGCAGCCGTTTCCGGTGCCTTGGCCACCAGAAAAACCGTAAGCCCGCCAATCACCATGCAGATGAAATATACCCTGCCGGCGATGGAACGCGGGACGATCCGGCCATAGCGGAAAAGCATGTAGCCGGCGGCGGGAATGGCCGGCAGGCTGCCCAGCGTATGCAGCCAGCCGAGGGGTGTAATTCCAAACATTTTCGTTCCTTTCCGTTCACCCCGGAGCGCACGCCCTCCGGGGCACGTTCCATCGGTCGGACAGACTCAGATGATTGTCAGTTCGACATCGACGTTGTTACGTGTGGCGTTGGAGTACGGGCATGTCTGATGCGCTGCCTCGACCAGTTTTTCGGCATCGCCACGAGCAAGGCCTGGCAGGCTAATCGCCAGCGCGGCGGTGATACCGAAGCCTCCTTCGCTGCGCGGCCCGATGCCGACCGTCGCGGTGACCTCGGTGTCTTGTGGAACCCGGAGCTTCATTCCGGGGGCAACTGCCTTGAGCGCGCCGAGGAAGCAGGCTGAATAGCCGGCAGCAAAAAGCTGTTCGGGGTTTGCGCCTTCTCCACCATTGCCGCCCAATTCCCTGGGTGTCGAAAGCTCGATCTCCCGTCCACCCTCGATCCGAGATTTGCCATCTCGGCCGCCGGTGGATGTGGCCTTGGTACTATACAGAACATTGACGGACATATCGGTCTCCTGATTTTAATTATTGCGATAATATTTATCTCAATAATTTTAGGCCTAACGTATCGCCAGTTCGCTGTCCAGCTTTTTATTTGCCGCGATAAACAATTGCGTGATATGTGAGCTTATGGCCCAAAACATCCCCCTCGAACACCAGCTTTGCTTCTCGCTCTACTCTACCTCCCTGGCGGTCAGCCGGCTCTATAAGCCGCTGCTCGACGGGCTTGGCATCACCTATCCGCAGTATCTCGTGCTGAACGCCCTGTGGGAGAAGGATGGACTGAGCATCAGCACGATCGCGGCCCGGCTCGACCTTGAACCGAGCACGATCACACCTCTGGTCAAGCGCCTTGAAGCAGCTTCATTGGTGCGTCGGACCCGCAGCGCCGAGGATGAACGCAGCGTTCGGGTCAATCTGACCGATCAAGGCAAGGCGCTCAGTGAGCAGAGCCGCTGTCTTGGAGAGACGCTTTTCGCCAAGGCAGGTATGACGGCAAAAGAGATGATCGCTCTCAATCAGGAAGTCCGTCGCCTGCGTGCCGCCCTGACCGCGGAGGCGAAGTGATCACCCGCCGCCGAAGCAACTCAATCGATCGACGAAGACGCGCAAATCGGGATAGGCCGCTTGCGGTCTTTTGCCGCCAGGCTGGACTTGAAAGAACAGCGGCGTGAGCAATCCTAACGGCGGCGGTGGGGTCGTTTGCCGACTGGCTCCGTTCACATCGCGCCAGATTCTGATCGGGGACTCACTTTTCAGCCCTTTGTCGTCAGCCCGACGATCTCCCATTCCTTGCCGTTGACGCCGACGAGATCGCCCACCGCCTTGCCGAACAGCGCCTGCGCCATCGGCGAGACATGCGAGATGGTGCCCTTGGCAGGGTCGGCTTCGTCCTCGCCGACGATGCGCCAATGCACTGTCTTGCCGTCCTCGTTTTCCAGCGTCACGACCATGCCGAAACGCACGACGTCGCTGCCGGGTTCAGGCACGGACAGTTCGGCGGTTTCGCGCCGCGCTGTCCAGTAGCGCAGGTCGCGGGAAACCGAGGCGAGGCGCTCGCGGTCCTCCTGCCGTTCAGCCTCGCCAAGTGCCTCGCGCAGTTCCGCCAGTTCGGTCTCGATCAGGGCAAGGCCGCGTTCAGTCACCAGATTCCGATGCTGGCTGACCGGCCGCTCGCCAATATCGGCAATGGCTTCATTGTCTTCTTCGCGGGTGAATGCTCTGCTCATGTCTGGCAGCTTAGGCGCGTTGCAGGGCCTTCACAACCTGCCCGACACAGTACGAGAAATCCAGCCAATATGGGCCGACAGCCCGGCGGCATGCCTGCCGACGTCGCCATTGCCAACAATATGATCGAAAAATTGCGATTTTAGCCAACATTCCCAACATTACGCGGATTGTTGGCAGCAATTGCCTGAGCGGCGGAAAAACGGCGATTTACGCGGAATTTACCTTCGAAAGCAGCCAAATTGGCGATAATATCGCCAATGAAGCGGTCAAAGGCATTGCCATGGACGACCTCAAAGACGGTGCCCATGCAGCAATGCGCAGCGGCAATGTTGCACGCAATCTCAACCTTCGGAATGCATAGCCGTCGTCGGGCGCAAGCTGGCCACGTCGATGCCGTTCCAGTTGGAAAACACCGGGTTAGCCAAGGTGTTCAGTGTGGCTGCCACGCCTTCGTCTCCCGCCAGCATCCGGGCTAAAACAGCCGCAATCATCGCTTCCGAGGCGCGTGTGGCACCGTCGTCGCATTTCAGCGCAATACCATAGCCGAGTTCCGGCAAAGCCGCGCAATAGACGCCCTCGGCCCCAGTCTTGGCGAAGATGCGCCCCGGTGCAGCTTCCATCAGCGCGATATCGGCCCGGCCTGTGCCGGAGACGAGGAACGGCTCGGCCATGCAGGCCTTGAGCAACCGCTCGGCCGCCTTGGCGCGTTGCGGCCCCAAGCCATTGCCGGAAACCATGCGCGCGAAGCCTCGCGCCAGATTGCGCAACGGCACGGCATAGGTCGGGATCGAGCAACCGTCCGTACCGCGGTTTTCCGGCCCGTGCGAAGCCTCGGTGACAGTTTCCATAGCCGAGCGCACCATCTCCTGTTCGGGATGATCGGCGCCGACATAGCCATGATGATCGAAACCTGCATGAACGCAGGTGCATAGAAAGCCGCTATGTTTGCCTGAGCAATTGTTGTGCAGCGCGCATGGCTTTGCGCCGCCACGCGTCAGCATATCGGCTGCCGCGCGGTTCGTCGGCCATTGAGTGCCGCATTCCAGCGCGCTTTCGTCGAGCCCGGCTTTCGCCAGCATGGCACGGGCGAGTTCGGCATGCGCGGCCTCACCCGAATGCGAGGCGCAGGCCAGCGCCAGTTCCCGCTGGCCGAAGCCGTAGGCATCGGCCGCGCCGCTCTCCACCAGCGGCAGTGCCTGGATAGCCTTGACCGCCGAGCGCGGAAAAACCGGGCGCTCTGTATCGCCAGTCTCCCAGACAATCCCACCATCGGCATCGGCGACGCAGACCGCGCCGCGATGCGCGCTTTCCACAATACTGCCGCGCAGCACTTCGATCAGAACCGGATTTGTCATTTGCGAATTACGCCATCATGTCCATTCAACGAATCCGGTCCAGAATGGACACGTAATTGGCGACGGCAGCACCGCCCATATTGAAAATGCCGCCGAGCTTCGCACCAGGCACCTGGATGCCGCCGGCCTCGCCGGTCAGTTGCATGGCGCTCAGCACATGCATCGAAACCCCTGTTGCCCCGATCGGATGGCCCTTGGACTTCAACCCGCCCGACGGGTTGACCGGCAATTTGCCATCCTTGGCGGTGTAGCCTTCCATCGCCAGCTTCGCCCCCTCACCCGGCTTGGCCAGGCCCATCGCCTCATATTCGATCAATTCGGCTATGGTAAAGCAGTCATGCGTTTCGACGAAGGACAGGTCGTTCAATGTTACGCCGGCCTTTTCGAGCGCCTGCGCCCAGGCGCGCTCGCAGCCCTCGAAGCTGAGAATATCGCGCTTCGACATGGGCAGGAAATCCTGCACATGCTCATTGGCGCGGAAAGCGACGGCACGGCGCATACCGAGCGCCGTATCGGCGTCCGTCAGGACCAGCGCGGCGGCGCCATCTGAAACCAGCGAGCAATCGGTGCGCTTGAGGGGACCGGCAACGAAGGGATTCTTCTCGCTTTCGTGCCGGCAGAACTCGAAGCCGAGATCCTTGCGCATTTGCGCATAAGGGTTTTCCACGCCGTTCCTGTGGTTCTTGGCCGCAATCATCGCCAGGGCATCGGACTGGTCGCCATAACGCTGGAAATAGGCCTGGGCGATCTTGCCGAAGACGCCGGCAAAGCCGCCGGGGGTGTCGCCATCTTCCGGCAGATAAGACGCTTTCAGCAGGTTTCTGCCGATCTCCGGGCCGGGTGTCGTCGTCATCTGCTCGGCGCCAACCACCAGCACGATGCGTGAACCGGCACCGACGGCACGGATGCCCTGCCGCACCGCTGCCGAACCGGTAGCGCAGGCATTTTCCACGCGCGTGGCCGGCTTGAAGCGCAGCCGGTCATCGGCCTGCAGCACGAGGCTTGCCGTGAAATCCTGCGCCGAGAAACCGGCGTTGAAATGGCCAAGCACGATCTCGTCCACATCGTCAGGGCCGATACCGGCGTGGTCGAGTGCTTCTGTGGCCACGTTGGTGATGAGGCCTTCAAGCGTCTCGCCTTCGAGCTTGCCGAAGCGCGAGTGCGCCCAACCGACAATACATGCAGTCATGACAATTCTCCTTCGGGAGCAAACTCAACCGGTTGGCGACCCTTATGAGCGGCCCGGCGGCTGTTGTCACCATGGGCGCGCGCGCCGGTGGCGTAAAGCACCATTTCAAGCCAGTTTTCTGGATCAGAAAATTATCATTGATTGACCAGTCAATAAAAAATAAGCTCACGGAGGGAGAAGCTCAATGCCTAAACTTGGAATGGAGCCGCTGCGCCGCCGCGCCCTGATCGACGCCGCTATCTCGGCGATCGGCGAACGCGGCACGCTCGACGTTACCATGTCGGATATTGCCGGCCGCGCCGGCGTGTCGTCGGCGCTCGCCCATCATTATTTCGGTGCCAAGGACGAATTGCTGCAGGCGACGATGCGGCATCTGCTGGCGGAACTGAACGTCGATCTTGTCCGGGCGCTGCACGCCACCTCTTCGCCGCGCCAACGGGTGTCGGCAGTCGTCGCCGTCAGCTTTTCCGAAGTCCAGTTCCAGCCCGAGACCATCGCGGCCTGGCTCGCCTTTTACGTCGAGGCACAGAGATCCGACCCGCTCAGGCGCCTTTTGCGCATCTACGCGCGACGACTGCATTCCAACCTGATGAGCGGCCTATGCGGCCTGCTTTCCCGCGCGGAATCCGACGAGGTCGCCGAAACCACCGCTGCCCTCATCGACGGTTTCTATATCCGCCGCGCGCTGAAGGACGGCGTGCCGGACGCCGCCACCGCCATCACACTTATTGAAGCCTATCTCGAAACAAGACTTGGGCCGCAGGAGACAGAATGACCACTCGCCGACCCAATATATTGATCATTATGGTCGATCAGTTGAACGGAAAACTGTTTCCGGACGGACCGGCCGAATTTCTGCACGCGCCGAATCTCAAGGCGCTGGCGGCGCGCTCCGCCCGCTTCCGCAACAATTACACCGCCTCGCCGCTTTGCGCGCCGGGCCGCGCTTCCTTCATGAGCGGGCAACTGCCCTCGCGCACCGAGGTCTATGACAACGCGGCAGAATTCGCCTCATCGATTCCCACCTTCGCCCACCACCTTCGCGCTGCCGGCTACCACACCGCTCTTTCGGGCAAGATGCACTTCGTCGGCCCCGACCAGTTGCATGGCTTCGAGGAACGGCTGACGACCGATATCTACCCTGCCGATTTCGGCTGGACACCGGATTACCGCAAGCCGGGTGAGCGCATCGACTGGTGGTATCACAATCTGGGCTCGGTTACCGGTGCAGGCGTCGCCGAGATTTCCAACCAGATGGAATATGACGACGAGGTCGCGTTCCACGCGGCCCAGAAGCTCTACGATTTCGCGCGCGTCCCGGACGATGGTCAGCGTCGTCCATGGTGCCTCACCGCCTCCTTCACCCATCCGCATGACCCCTATGTGGCGCGGCGCCAATATTGGGACCTCTACGAGAATTGCGCAGCACTGGAGCCGGAAGTCGGCTTCATCGAGAAGGAAAAGCAGGACGCCCATTCGCAGCGCCTTTATCTGGCCAGCGATTACGACAGTTTCGACATCACGCCCGAGCAGGTGCGCCGCTCGCGCCGCGGCTATTTTGCCAATATCTCCTATCTCGACGACAAGGTCGGCGAACTGATCTCGGTACTCGAACGTACGCGGATGCTGGACGATACCGTCATCGTCTTCTGTTCCGACCATGGCGACATGCTGGGTGAGCGCGGCCTGTGGTTCAAGATGAGTTTCTTCGAGGGCTCGGCGCGCGTGCCGCTGATGGTTGCCGGCAAGGGCATTGTGCCGCTCCTGATCGACGCACCGACCTCCAATCTCGACATCTGCCCAACGCTCTGCGAACTCGCGGGTATCGACATTGCCGACATCATGCCGTGGACCGATGGCCAGTCGTTGAAGCCGCAGATGGAAGGTCATCCGCGCAGCGAGCCGGCACTGATGGAATATGCGGCCGAAGGCTCCTATGCGCCGCTGGTGGCGATGCGCGAGGGCAAATACAAGTTCGTGCATTGTGAGATCGATCCTCCACAACTCTTTGATCTGGAATCAGATCCGCTGGAGCTCGCCAATCTCGCAGCCGAACCGGCCAATGCCGCGCTCGTTGCCGGTTTCATGGAAAAAGTACACGCCCGCTGGAACATGACTGCCTTCGACGAGGCGGTGCGCCAGAGCCAGGCGCGGCGCTGGGTGGTCTATCCCGCGCTTCGCAACGGCGCCTATTTCCCGTGGGATTTCCAGCCGCTCAGGCAGGCTTCGGAACGCTACATGCGCAACCACATGAACCTCGACACACTCGAAGCGGACAAACGCTTTCCGAGGGGAGAATAAGATGATCACCGTCTGGGGAAGGACCACATCCTCCAACGTGCAGACCGTCATGTGGGCACTGGCGGAACTCGGCCTTGAGCATGAGCGCATCGATGTCGGCGGCCCGTTCGGCGGGCTCGACACGCCTGAATTTTCCGCCATGAACCCCAACCGCTTGATACCGGTGCTGCGCGATGGCGACGAGTATCTTTGGGAAAGCGCCTCGATCGTGCGCTATCTCGCCGCTCGCTACGGCTCGGAGCGGTTCTGGCCCACTGACCCGCTCAAGCGGGCCAAACTCGACCAATGGAGCGACTGGACCAAGACAACACTGGTTCCCGCCTTCCTGACTCATGTGTTCCAGCCGATGATGCGCAACAAGCCTGGCGAACGCGACGAGGCCGCGCTCGCGAAGGGTATTGCAAATCTGGGTAAGGTGATGCGCGTGCTCGACGGCCGGTTGCCCGCGGGCGCTTATCTCGGCGGCAATGAGCCTTGCTTTGCCGACGTCGTCGTTGGCGTGCTGCTCTACCGCTATTTCACGCTGGAGATTGAACGGCCTGCCCTTCCCCATCTCGAGGCCTATTATGGCCGGCTGACCGAGCGGCCCGCTTATGCGCGCCATGTCATGATCTCCTACGACTTCATGAGGGCCAAATGAGTTCCGCTCTCGAAGCAGATTTCGTCATCATCGGCTCCGGTTCGGCCGGTTCGGCCATGGCCTACCGGCTTTCGGAAGACGGCAAGCATTCCGTCATTGTCATCGAATATGGCGGAACCGATGCCGGGCCGCTCATCCAGATGCCTTCGGCCCTCTCCATTCCCATGAACATGGCGCGTTACGACTGGGGTTTTTCCAGTGAACCGGAGCCGCATCTCGGCGGACGCTCTCTGGTTACGCCGCGTGGCAAGGTCATCGGCGGCTCATCGTCCATTAATGGCATGGTCTATGTACGTGGCCATGCGCGCGACTTCGATCACTGGGCCGAACAGGGTGCGACCGGTTGGGGCTATGCCAACGTGCTTCCCTATTTCAAGCGCATGGAACATTCGCATGGCGGCGAGGAAGGCTGGCGCGGCACACGCGGCCCCCTGCATGTGCAGCGGGGCACCCGCGTCAATCCGCTTTACACGGCTTTTGTGGAGGCTGGCAAACAAGCCGGATTCGAACTGACCGACGATTATAACGGCTCCAAGCAGGAAGGCTTCGGCCCGATGGAGCAGACCATCTTCCAGGGTCGGCGCTGGTCCGCAGCCAATGCCTATCTTCGCCCTGCGCTGAAGCGGAAAAACGTACGCCTCATCAAAGGCTTCGCGCGGCGCGTGATGGTCGAGAATCAACGCGCCACCGGCGTAGAGATCGAGGCTCGAGGACAGGTCCAGATGGTCAAGGCACGGCATGAAGTCATTATCGCCGCTTCCTCCATCAACTCTCCGAAAATCCTGATGCTGTCGGGGATCGGCCCCGCTGAGCATCTGCGGGAAAATGGCGTCAACGTGATCGCTGACCGGCCTGGCGTCGGACAAAACCTGCAAGACCACCTGGAGCTTTATATCCAGCAGGAATCAACGAAGCCGGTCACGCTGAATTCCGTTCTCAATCCTTACTCCAAGGCGCTGATCGGCGCACGCTGGCTCTTTTTCAAAAGCGGACTCGGCACCACCAACCATTTCGAGGCGGCCGCCTTTGTGCGCTCGAGAGCCGGAGTAGACTATCCTGACATCCAGTACCATTTCATTCCCGGGGCCGTGCGTTATGATGGCAGGTCGGCGGCGAAGTCGCACGGTTTCCAGGCCCATGTCGGCCCGATGCGCTCGAAGTCGCGCGGTTCGGTAACGCTGCGCTCTTCCGATCCGAGGGAAAAGCCCTCCATTCGCTTCAACTATATGTCGCATCCGGAGGATTGGGCAGATTTTCGACACTGCATTCGGCTCACCCGCGACATCTTCGGCCAGACTGCCTTCGACCCTTACCGTGGAGAAGAAATTTCGCCCGGCAGCCATGTGCAAAGCGACGCGGATCTGGACGAATTCATCCGCAACAATGTGGAAAGCGCGTTCCACCCCTGTGGCACCTGCCGCATGGGCCGCAAGGACGACCCGAACGCCGTGGTCGATCCGGAATGCAGGGTGATCGGCGTCGAGGGATTGCGTCTCGCCGACTCCTCCATCTTCCCACGTATCACCAACGGCAATCTCAACGGCCCGTCGATCATGACCGGCGAAAAGGCATCGGACCACATCCTCGGCCGCACGCCTTTGCCGCCCTCCAATCAGGAACCATGGATCAACCCGCGCTGGCAGGTTTCGGATCGCTGAGCTAAATCTTGAACGACCAAACCCGGAGATGACCATGCGCGCGCAACCCGAAGCCTCGCATTATATCAACGGCCGCTTCGTGGAAGACGAACAGGGCGCGGCGCTGCCCGTGATCTATCCCGCCACGGGCGAGACGATCGCCACACTCCATTCGGCCACGCCCAACGTGATCGAACTTGCTGTCGAAGCCGCGCGAGCCGCCCAGGGCGCCTGGGCAGGGATGAAGCCGGTGGAGCGCGGCCGCATATTGCGTCGTGCCGCCGACCTGCTGCGAGCCCGCAACGACGACCTTGCCAAGCTGGAAACGCTGGACACCGGCAAGGCGATCCAGGAAACACTGGCCGCCGATGCGCCTTCGGCGGCTGACTGCCTTGAATATTTTGCCGGCGCCATCGCCGCCTACAACGGTGATTTCATCGATCTTGGCGGACCGTTCGCCTATACGCGGCACGAGGCGCTTGGCGTTTGCGTAGGCATCGGCGCCTGGAACTATCCCATCCAGATCGCTGGCTGGAAATCCGCGCCGGCACTCGCCATGGGCAACGCCATGGTGTTTAAACCCTCCGAAAACACGCCGCTTTCGGCGCTAGCCCTGGCCGAAATCTATACCGAGGCCGGTCTGCCCGACGGGCTATTCAACGTCGTGCAGGGCTATGGCGATGTCGGCGCGGCGCTGGTCGAACACGATGCCGTCGCGAAGGTTTCCGTCACAGGTTCGGTGCCGACCGGCCGCCGGGTGCTGGCCCTTGCCGGCTCGAAGATGAAGCACGCCACCATGGAACTGGGCGGCAAGTCGCCGCTGATCATTTTCGACGACGCCGATCTCGAAAACGCAATTGGCGGAGCGATGCTCGGCAATTTCTACTCCACCGGCCAGGTCTGCTCAAACGGCACACGCGTCTTTGTCCAGAAGGGCCTGCACGACCGTTTTGTCGAACGGCTCATCGAGCGTACGAAGAAAATCCGCATTGGCGACCCGCTCGATCCTGAAACCCAGATGGGTCCGCTGGTCAACAAGGCGCAGCACCAGAAGGTGACGGATTACATCAGGATCGGGCGCGAGGAAGGCGCCAAATTGGCCTGCGGCGGCAACGTGCCCTCATTGCAGGGTTTCGAAGAAGGCTGTTTCGTCGAACCGACTGTCTTTGCCGGTGTACGTGACGACATGCGCATCGCACGCGAAGAAATTTTTGGCCCAGTGATGAGCGTGCTTTCCTTCGATCATGAGGACGAGGTGATCGAGCGCGCCAACGCCACCGAATTCGGCCTTGCCGCCGGCGTCTTCACCAGAGACCTGCCACGCGCGCATCGCGTCATCTCGCAATTGCAGGCTGGCACATGTTGGATCAATGCTTACAATCTCACGCCGGTGGAAATGCCCTTCGGCGGCTATAAGCAGTCTGGTATCGGCCGGGAAAACGCGCTGGAAGCCCTCGGCCACTATTCGCAGGTGAAGTCGGTTTATGTCGAGACGGGAAACGTCGATAGTCCCTACTGACTCCATCGCGCCATTCATGATCTGAATCGGACTTATACGCTAAGGCGCTGTCTTAGCGTTTTGGCGGTCGTTGCTCGTCGCCGTCCACATCGAGATACTGCATCAGGGCACAGACGAGATGATAGAAGATCGAGGCTGGAACCTCGGCGGCCAATGAGCGGCCTCGTTCGTCGATCCGGTCAATCCACAAGCCGAGCGGAGCCGGGTCGATGTGCCAGCGGAACAGCCGCCCCACTCGCGCCTCGATTTCGGGCTTGAGGTCGGGGCCGCCGGCCCCGTCCAGCGCGATTGCCGCCTTGATCGCTTCGGTCTGCGGCCAGCTTCGCGATACGGTATCAATGGGGATGCCCTGCCGGCTGACCACGCCATAGGCCAAGCCGGTGGCGCGGTTCAAACCGCTGGCGATGGCCGAGGCATAGAGCTTGCGCGCATAACCGGTGAGATCGTTCTGACCGCTGCGCGCGGCAAAATCAACCAGCAGCGATGCCCATTCGAAATGATGGCCGGGCTCCGTCCATTCGCCCCGCTCACTCGGCGCATGTTTCCATTCTGGCGAAAAATATTCGCCAAGCGTCCAGGTATCAGCATCGAAGAAATGACTGCGGAAAAGATCAACCACACGCGCCGCACGGCGCAGATAGGTGCGTTCGCCGGTCGCTTCGTGCCATGCCAGAAACGCTTCCAGAAGATGCATATGCGGATTGGAGCGCCGCTCGGCCTGCGCTTTCCCCGTAGCTTCCAGAAAGCCCGTGAGGCGCTCATCCTCCAGATAGCTGTCCAGAAAATCGAAAGTTTCCTGCCCAAGCCGCAGGGCGTCGCGATTGCCGCACATATGCGCATGGGCCAGCGCCAGCAAAACGCATGAATGGTCGTATGCGTCTTCCGTCGCATCCGCGACACTGCCGTCTATATTGAGCGTCCGGACCCAGCCGCCTCGGTCGGTGCGGCCGTTGCGCGCCATGAACTCGATGCCGTGGGCGATCAGTCTATCCCCCGGCCCTTCCCACCCATGCGCCTTGGCCACCGCGAAAGCATAAACCTGACGCGCCATGGTGCGCATGCGCTTCGGCTTCGGCAGCGGTACGGCATCGAAGCCCAATGCCTCATGGAAACCGCCATGAAGCTCATCCACCCCGATCGTGGACCACAGCGGCATGGTCTCCTCAAATAGCCAATGCCGCACGCGCCGCCGCCATGCACCACTTTCAATGACACGATCATGCGAGGGCGTGAACTTCGTCTCCAGACGGCCGCTTTTTTCAAGTTTCTCGACCACCTTGCGCACGTTCTGGCTGTGGCTGACGGGTGCGATGAAGGTCGCATCGATTGTTGACACGATGGCGATGTCCTTCAACCCCACCGCCGAAAGCAGACGTCCCTCGGAGCGAATGTACGAGTTTTGACAATCGATGGCGACGACATCGCCAAGCACGACATTGCCCTTGTCATCCGTCGGGCTGACTTCCAGCAGCGATTGCCATGAGCCAAGATCGTTCCAGCGGAAGCCCGCCGGGACCATGCCAATGCCACTGGCCTGTTCCATCACCGCATAATCGATGGAGATAGAAGGGATTCTCTCGTAAAGACCGGGCTCCATATAGAGACCCGAAAGGTCCTGCCTCGCCGCCTTGAATGCGCTTTCGGTCGCAGCCCAGATGTCCGGCCTATAGGTCTCGAATGCAGCGCGCATGGCACTAGCTCGAAACAGAAAAATGCCTGCATTCCAGTAGAAATTGCCAGCATCGAGATAAGCTTGCGCGGTCTCCAGATCGGGCTTTTCGACGAATCTCACAACATCGAACGCGGCGTCGGTCTTACTACCCACCTCGATATAGCCATATCCCGTTTCCGGCCCGGTGGGTTTGACTCCAAACACGACCAACTGCCCGGCGGAAGCTGCAGCCGAGCCAGCCTCCACCGTTTGCCAGAATTGCTGCGTTGTCGAAATCTCATGGTCGGAGGGCACGACCAGAACCAGGCTGTCACCAAAGCTGGAAAGCGTGCGCAAGGTGGCGAGGGCCACGGCCGCCGCCGTATTGCGCCCCATGGGCTCAAACAAGGCGGAGCCGCCCGCAAGATCAAGGCCGGCTAGGTCTGTCCCGATGCGCGAAGCATGGCGCTCCGAGGCAATGACGAAGACGGGCGTCTCTCCCTCAGGCCGGGAGATAAGGCGGCGCAATGTCTTGACGAGCATCGAACCGTCGCCCGAAAGATCATGAAACTGCTTGGGGTTATCCTCGCGTGACAGTGGCCAAAGCCGGGACCCGACGCCGCCGCTCATCACAAAACTGACAATGCGCTCCGTCATGGCGAAATGCCCCGCTCAGAATGTCTGGTTGTAGGAGCCGACTTCCGGGTAACGGCGCAGCACGGCATCGAGCGCATCGAACATTTCGCGGCGACGCGTGGCTGAGACTGGGCTTTCCACCACCACAACCAATTCGGGCTTGTTTGAGGATGCGCGAACCAGCCCCCATGTGCCATCCTCAGCCACTACGCGCACACCATTGACGGTGACAAGATCGGCGATCCGCTGACCGCCGAAGCTCTCGTCCTTGGCTCTCATCGCCTCGAAATCTGTCGTAACACGCGCCACCACACCATATTTCCTGTCGTCGTCGCAATGCGGCGACATGGTTGGCGTCCCATAGGTCAGTGGCAGGTCACGATAGAGATCAGCCATGCTGCGACCGGGATTGCGATCGAGCATGGCGCAAATGGCAATGGCAGTGACCAACCCGTCATCATAGCCGCGCCCGAAAGGTGGATTGAAGAAGAAATGGCCGGACTTCTCGAAGCCGGCGATCGCTCCCAGTTCCGCCACGCGCCGCTTGATATAGGAATGGCCGGTTTTCCAATAGTCGGTAACCGCACCATTGGCTTTCAACACCGGGTCGGTCTGGAACAAGCCGGTGGACTTCACATCCACCACAAAGGTGGAGCCCGGATGCAGAGCGGAAATATCGCGGGCGAGCATGACGCCGATCTTGTCGGCAAAGATCTCATTGCCCTCATTATCGACCACGCCGCAGCGATCGCCGTCACCATCGAAGCCCAGGCCGATATCGGCCCCGGTCTCCAGCACCTTGTCGCGGATGGCATGCAGCATCTTCATGTCTTCGGGATTGGGGTTGTAACGCGGGAAACTATGGTCGAGTTCGACGTCGAGCGGCACCACTTCACAACCGATCCGCTCCAGCGCCTCCGGAGCGAAGGCGCCGGCAGTGCCATTGCCGCAAGCTGCCACCACCTTCAGCTTTCGATGAATACGCTTGCCTTGTGTGAGATCATCCAGATAGCGGGCGCGGAAATCGGGCACGAACCCGTAGGAACCACCACCAACCAGATCAAAATCTCCGCTGAGAACGATCTTCTTGAGCGCATTCATCTCATCCGGCCCGAAGGTCAGCGGGCGCGCCGCTCCCATCTTCACGCCGGTCCAGCCATTCTCATTATGCGAGGCCGTCACCATGGCGACGGAAGGGAGGTCGAGTGCGAACTGGGCGAAATAAGCCATCGGCGATAGCGCCAGACCGATATCCCTCACCTTCGCGCCAGCCGCCATCAGGCCAGCCACCAGTGCCAGTTTGAGCGACAACGAATAGGAGCGAAAATCATGGCCCGTGACAATGTCCGGCCCAACGCCACTGCGTCGAATCAGCGTGCCCAACCCCATGCCGAGCGCCTGCATGCCGATAAGGTTAAGCTCTGGCACCTTTTCAGAACCCGGATAACCGAACCACCAGCGCGCGTCATATTCACGAAAGCCCGATGCCTTGACGAGCGCGGATGTCTCGAATTCGAAGCTGTTTGGGCGAATTTCGCCAACGATCTTCATAGTCAAAATTGCACGCTCCCCACCCAAAAACACCCCGTTCCAGGCGTTTGTGACGACCGCCACAGATAGCCCGCTTTTAGCCGCGCTTGCCTAACGGGAGATTGAAGCATCTCGCTCGCCACCCCGATAATGCAACCGATTTGCTGTCAGCATATCACCTTTGACGCTTGCAGGAATGCACCACGGCAGCTATAAGCCCGCCGTCTGGTCACGGAGTGTAGCGCAGCCTGGTAGCGCACATCGTTCGGGACGATGGGGTCGCAGGTTCAAATCCTGCCACTCCGACCAGCCGGAAATCCCGAATTCCTCAATTAAATCAATGCCTCAACCGTGAACGATTGTGGAACATTCGTGAGACGCGTGTGACGAGCCCAAAACCGGTATAAGCTATTGAAATGATGGTGTTAATCCATCAGACGCTGCGTCTCACGTGAGACGCTGCGGCTTTCTGGCGTGTTCTATGGCTGTTCCAACTCGGTACGGCCGGCCGCATTTTCCACGTCCTCGGGAGCAGCCGTGAACCTGTTCGCAGGCGGAGACGCCGCAACTGCCATTGCAGGCGCGACTTGCGCCGTGCGCTCTCCAAAAGCACCAATAAATTTCAACCTCTAATTGAATAAAATTTGAACTGTGGCGCCTTGAAAACAAATTCCCACATAATTCAATTGTACTTTCGTCCTCAACATTCATTTTTATTTTTAATGGATCTTTAAACGACAATCCTAAAACTCGATACGGCTTAGGGATTCTATCATTTCGGAGGCCAAATTGAATTGGCTTACTGTATGGGCGAATACTCTTATTGATGAACTTTCATCTCTAAGAAAAAACAATAGAGGCACTTCGGCCGTCGAATTTGCGTTTCTCGCGCCTCTGTTTCTGCTCATGCTCCTGGGTATGAGCGCATACGGCATCTACTTCGGAGCGGCGCATTCAATTCAGCAACTGGCGGCCGATGCCGCACGAACGGCCATCGCCGGCCTCAATTCAGGCGACCGTCAAAATCTGGTTTCCGATTTCATCAGCCACAACGCGGGAGCATATGCCTTCGTCGATCCCGGCAAGATCATCGTCATTGCCGAGGACAGCATGGTTGATCCGAACCAATTCGTCGTCGCAATCAAATATGACGCACGCAACCTGCCGATATGGAACCTGCTCAGCGACTTGCCGATGCCGTCAATGACCATCGCACGCAAATCCACGATCCGTATGGGAGGTTTGTGATGCTCACCAAGATTTCACGAGTCTGCAAGCGCCTGTTTCGCGAACGGCAAGGCAATTTCGCCGTCATGACGGCGGTATGTGCCCCATTCGCCATTGTTCTCGCTGCCTTTGCGGTCGATGAAGGTTCGCTCTACACCGAGCGGCGGTCGGCGCAATCGCTGACCGATCTGGCCGCCATCACCGCCGCTGCGAACCTGGGCGCGGCAGAGACAGCGGCGGTTACGACGTTCAGCGACAATGGCATCACGGCGGTAGTAGAACCCGAAGGGACGACCGTCGAGCCGACCACGGATAACGCCGTTCTCAACGTCATCCGCGGCCACTACAAACCCGACGCCGCGATTGCGGCAAGCGAGAGATTTCAGGCCGGGCAACAACCCTTCAATGCCGTCAGGGTAACACTGCGCAAGAAGGGCAGCCTGTTCTTCGGTGCCGGCATCATGGCACCGCCTACTATCGGCACGACGGCGGTCGCCCGAACCTCGGCACAGGCCGCGTTTTCGATCGGCTCACGTCTCGTATCGGTCGACACGACCAAGAGCCCCTTGCTGAATGCCCTGCTCGGCGGCCTTTTGGGCACCAAGGTGTCGCTGAGCGCCATGGATTACGACGCGCTGCTCAAAACGGATATCGACGTGCTGGAATTCCTCGACCAGTTGGCGGTGAAACTCGACCTGACGGGCGGAACCTATTCGGACGTGCTGGCGGCGGACGCAACGATCACGCAGATCGTCAATGCCATGGCGGATATTCCCGACCTGGATGGTACGAGCAAGGCGGCCCTGCAAGCGATGATTGCCGGCAGCCATAGCAGCGTTGAACTGCCGCTGAAGCAGATCATCGATTTCGGCTCGGCCGCTCAATTGAAGGTCGGCCAGAAGCCGCCCGGCCTGGATATAGCCGCCAGCGCATTGCAGATGCTGACCGTGGCCGCGGCGCTGGCCAATGGCAACAATCAGATGGCGCTCGATCTCAACAATTCCATTCCCGGACTGAGCAATATCCAACTCAAGCTTGCCATCGGCGAGCCACCGCAATCCTCTTCGTGGGTGACAATCGGCGAAGAAGGCGCCATCGTACGCACGGCGCAGACACGCCTCCGTCTGACCGCCGATGTCGATGTCGGCGGCGCCAGCCTGCCCATCGGTTACAAGCTTCTGGGCATCCATCTGCCGCTCAATGTCGAGGTCGCCTATGGCGAGGCGAAACTCACCGACATCAGTTGCCCGGCAGGCCACCTTGATCGGCCGCGCGTGACTCTTGCAGTCAGGCCGGGGGTCGTCTCGGCAGCCCTTGCCGACAATGACAGCGCCGGCTTCGCCGACTTCACCAGACAACAAACGTTCCATGACGCGGTCATTGCGACAGCCAGCGTCAATCTTCTCTTCCTCCATCTGCCGCTGGTGCAGCTCATCGGTTCGGCCTATCCCGACCTTGGCGATCAAGCGCCGATTTCGGTGACATTCAGCTATAATGAATTCGGCACAACGAAGACGATCAAGACAAGCAATTTCACTCAGTCCCTGACAAGTTCGTTGATCTCCGGCCTTACTCTCGACGTCAAACTGCTCAATCTCGATCTTAAGCTCGTCAGCGCCTTGCTCGGCGTTCTCAAAGGGCCGGTCGTGGACATACTTGGCACGCTAACGAAACCCATCGACGGTCTTCTGAACCGCGTTCTGGAGGGGTTGGGCGTTGGCCTCGGCGAGGTCGATATACGTGTCACCGGGGCAACGTGCGGCCGCTCCGTGCTGGTTCTGTGAGCGAAAGACGCCCGACAAAGTCTCCCAATGGGGGCAGGACAAGCGATTGCACAGTTAACCGCGCAGAGCCTTCCAACGCCGCCTGCGGCCGCAAGCCGTCAGGCAGGGGCCATTGCTTTTGTGTTTCAGAAAAATTGAACACACAAAGCAGTTTTTCACCTTCCCCTTCGCGAACGAAAGCCAGCACGTCGGCATCGTCGTCCAACAGGCGGATCGCCCCGCGAACCAGCGCCGGATGTGTGCGGCGAAAGGCAAGGGCCGCCTTGTAATGCGCCAGCACCGAGGAGGCATCGCCAAGTTGAACATCGACAGCCGAGGCACGATGTTCAGGAGGAACCGGCAGCCACGGCTTTCCTGTTGTGAACCCGGCATTGGGGGTGCTGCCTTCCCAGGGCATGGGCGTGCGGCAGCCATCACGTCCCTTGAAGCCGGGCCAGAAACGTATGCCGTAAAGGTCGCGCAAGTCTTCAAATGCCAGATCGGCCTCGCTCAAGCCGAGTTCCTCGCCCTGGTAAAGACAAATCGAACCGCGCAGGCAGGAAAGCAGGCTTATGCAGAACCTGGCAACTGCTTGTCTGTCTCCGCCGGGCGGCGTCCAGCGGCTGGCATGGCGCATAACATCGTGGTTGGAGAATGCCCAGCAAACCCAGCCATCCGGCGCCGCCGCCTCGAAGGCGCTGACGCATTTGTGGATATGGGCGGCGGAAAACTTCGGCCCGAGCAGATCGAATGTATAGGCCATGTCGAGTTTGTCGCGACCCGACGTATAGGCGGCAAGCGTTTCAAGCGAGCGCTCCTCATCTCCCACTTCGCCGACTGAAGCCCTTGAATCATATTCATCCAGCAACGCTCTGAAACGCTTTAGAAAATCGATGTTCTCCGGCAGCGATTTATCGAACAGATGTTGTTGGAAGTTATAGGGGTTGGTTTCGCTCTCAAGCCAGGCTGTAGCGCCCAGCGGTGGATTGGATCGTAGCCGTCGATCCTGAAAATAATAATTCACCGTGTCGAGGCGAAAGCCGTCGACGCCGCGTTCCAGCCAGAAGCGCACGCTGTCGAGCACTGCATCCTGCACTTTGCGGTTATGGAAATTGAGCGCCGGTTGGGAGGCAAGAAAATTATGCAGGTAATATTGCCGGCGCGTGGACTCCCACTCCCATGCCTGCCCGCCAAAAACCGAAAGCCAATTGTTGGGCGCCGTGCCGTCCGGCTTCGCATCGGCCCAGACATACCAATCGGCCTTGGAATTGTCGCGGCTCGTCCTGCTTTCGACGAACCATTCATGCCGGTCCGACGTGTGCGCCAGAACCTGATCTATGATGACCTTGAGGCCGAGTTTGTGCGCCTCGGCCAGCAAGGCGTCGAAATCCGCCAGCGTGCCGAATATCGGATCGACGGCGCAGTAGTCCGACACGTCATAGCCCATGTCGGCCATCGGCGATTTGAAGAAAGGCGAGAGCCATACCGCATCCGCGCCAAGGGCGGCGACATGGCCGAGACGCTGGGAGATACCGCGAAGATCGCCACTGCCGTCACCGGTCGTATCCTGAAAGGAACGCGGATAGATCTGGTAGATGACCGCGCCGCGCCACCAATTGCTATCGTGCTGCATCTTCTTCCTCGACCATGAAGGCGACGCTGCGGCCCGGCAGCGGGTTATCAGCGTCCGGCGTCAATTCAATCTGCACCCGGTCAGCCTGTGCCGGAACCCAATGCCAGCCTCGACGCTCCGGCAAGGAATAGCGGCAGGCGCGGCGGTCGCCATTGATCAGCACGGCCAATCTACTACCCGCTTCCGTTCCATGCGCCAGCACCATGACGAGACGGCGCCGCTCCAAATCGTTCCATGCTGCCTCGTCCATCGGCATGCCGGTTTCGGTGAACCACGCAACGTCCGGATAATCCTCACCGGGCGGCGGCTCTCCGGAAAGGAAGGCCGTTTCCGACAGGGCCTGCATCCGTTGCCGCAAGCCGGAAAGCGCGATCACATGGGCTTCCAGCGCTCGGTCGCGTCCAGACCAATCCAGCCATGTGGTGCCGTTATCCTGTGCATAGGCATTGTTGTTGCCGCGCTGGGTTCGGCCAAATTCGTCGCCGGCGGTGAGCAGGATCGTGCCGCGCGAGGCAAACAGGGTCGCCAGCAAGGCGCGGCTATCGATAACACGCTGGGCGTTGACCTTGGCATCGGTCGTTTCCCCTTCGATGCCATTGTTCCATGACAGGTTCTCATTGTGGCCATCGCGGTTCTTCTCGCCATTGGCCTCGTTATGCTTGCGTTCGTAACGCGACAGGTCGGCCAGCGTCATGCCGTCATGCGCGGCGATGAAATTGACGGTGCGACTTTGCCGCACGCCAATGCGACCGAATATGTCGGATGAACCGGCAAGACGTGTGGCAAGCGTTCCCACCATGCCCATATCGCCGCGCCAGAAGCGGCGCAGATCGTCGCGATATTTGTCGTTCCATTCCAGAAACGGCGGGGAGAAACACCCAAGTTGATAGCCGTGCGGGCCAATATCCCATGGCTCGGCAATCAATACGCGGTCGGAAAGAACCGGATCGGCGCGCATGGCCGCAAACAGCGGCGCATCGGCATCGAAAACCCCGTCGACACGACCCAAAACTGGTGCAAGATCAAAGCGAAAGCCATCCACGCCGGCATGAATAACGAAGTGGCGCAGGCTATCGAGGATAAACTCTTGTACGGCCGGATGATCGCAAGCCAGCGTGTTGCCGGTGCCGGTATCGTTGACCAGTTGACCGAGTTCATCATGGCGATAATAGGCGCGGCTATCCAGCCCGCGCAGCGAGAGCGTCGGACCGAGTTCGTCGCTCTCGCCGGTATGATTGAAGACGAGATCGAGAATGGTGGCGATGCCGGCTTTATGCAGGACATCGACAACATTGCGCAGATCCGCCAGCCCGCCCGGCGCGAGGCGCGGGTCCAGCGCCATGAAGGTCACGGGGTTGTAGCCCCACGCATTGCGTAAGCCGAGCGGCGGCAGATGCCGTTCATCGATCCAGGCAGTGAGTGGCATCAGTTCCACGGCCGAAACGCCAATCCCTTTCAAATGATCGATGATTACTGGATGTGCCAATGCACGCAGCGTACCGCGATCCAGTTCCGGAATATCGGGGTGACGCATGGAAAAGCTGCGCACGGCGATCTCATAGATCAATCCGCCGGGCAGGAAGCGTGGAGGCTGCCGAGCGGGCGGTTGCGGCAAGTGCTGCACGATCGCCTTCGGCATCAAAGGTGCGGTATCGCCGCCTTCGCCGCGTCGGGCGGCAAGCCGTTCGTCGTAAATGTAGGGCCGGTCGATGGCGAGCGCATAGGGATCGACCAGCAATTTATCAGGATCGAACCAAAGCCCCTGCCCCGGTGCATAATCGCCATCGGCGCGCAGGCCGTAGCGTGATCCGGCGCCACGGTCTTTGACCGTCAGCGCATGGATGCCATCGCCTTGCTGCTCAAGCAAAAGCCGCTCGATCTCGCGGTCCCCATTTTCGTCGAACAGGCTGACCCAGAGGCGGCTGGCCGTGCCAGACCAAGCGGCGAAGCGAACGCCTCCACGTACGATGGAAGCGCCAAGAGTCGTCATCTACAGCCCGCCTCGCCGTTCTTCACGGGTGGGACAGATGCCGGCTCACCCCTCACGTAATCACGCTCGGCTTGTCGCGGCCGGTGTGCCTGGCAATGCCCGCAATATCGTCGGCGGCAGCTATCAGATCGGCCAGCGCCTTTTGGGTGTCCTTGTCCAATTTTCCCGTAGGAGGTTCGTAATGCTCGATATAGACGCGCAACGTCGCGCCCTCCGTGCCGGTGCCCGAAAGCCGGAAGACGACGCGCGAGCCACCCTCGAAATGCACCCGAATCCCCTGATGCTCACTGACTGAGCCATCGACGGGGTCGTGATAGGCGAAATCGTCCGCCTTCTCGATCTTGAGGCCGCGCACGCTTGTGCCGGCCAGCGAGGCAAGTTTGCCGCCAAGTTCCTCCATCAACGCATGGGCGCGGCCGCTATCCACGCCTTCGTAATCGTGGCGCGAATAATAATTGCGGCCAAACTCCGCCCAATGCTTTGTGGCCACCTGTTGAACGCTTTCGCTGCGCACCGCCAGAATTGAGAGCCACAGAAGCACGGCCCACAGCCCGTCCTTTTCGCGGATATGATTTGAACCGGTGCCGGCGCTTTCCTCACCGCAGATCGTCGCCTTGCCGGCGTCGAGCAGATTGCCGAAGAACTTCCAGCCGGTCGGCGTCTCATATATGCCGATGCCAAGCTTTTCGGCGACACGATCGGCGGCGCGGCTGGTCGGCATGGAACGGGCGATGCCGGCAAGACCGTTGGCATATGCCGGCGCGACGGTGGCGTTGGCACACAACATGGCCAGCGAATCCGATGGCGTGATAAAGATGCCCTTGCCGATGATAAGATTGCGATCGCCATCGCCATCGGAAGCTGCGCCGAAATCAGGCGCATCCGGCTTCATCATCTCGTCATAGAGATGTTTGCAATGAACGAGGTTCGGGTCGGGATGGTGGCGGCCGAAATCCGGTAACGGCTTGAAGTTTCGGCAGGTGCCCTCGGCCGCTCCCAGTCGATGCTCGAAAATCTCCTTGGCATAAGGCCCGGTGACGGCGTGCATGGAATCGAAACGCATGCGGAAACCCGATTCAAAAAGCTTTTGCAACGCCTTGAAATCGAAAAGGCTTTCCATCAGCTCGGCATAGTCCTTTACGGAATCGATGACCTCGATGGTCATGCCGCCGGCCTCTACCGTGCCGATCCTGTCAATGTCGATCTCGCCAATGTCAGCGATCTTGTACTCCTTGATCGTCTTCGATTTGGCGAAGATCGCATCGGTGATCTTTTCCGGTGCCGGGCCGCCATTGTCGATATTGTACTTGATGCCGAAATCCTCATGCGGGCCGCCGGGATTGTGGCTGGCCGAAAGGATGATGCCGCCAAAAGCCTTGTATTTGCGAATGACATTGGAGGCCGCCGGCGTGGACAGGATGCCGCCCTGCCCGACCATGACCTTGCCGAAGCCATTGGCGGCAGCAATTGCCAGAACCTTCTGGATGACCTCGCGGTTATAGAAGCGGCCATCGCCACCAAGCACCAGTGTCTTGCCCTTGTAGCCGTCCAGCGCATCGAAGATCGACTGGATGAAGTTCTCGGCATAATTTTCCTGCTGGAAGACCGGCACCTTCTTGCGCAGGCCGGATGTTCCGGGCTTCTGGTCGTCATAAGGTTTGGTAGCGATAATGCGTGTCATTTATCGGAGGGCCTTCTTGCAATGAGCGAGCGATAAAGCTCAACGTATCTTTCCGCACTTCGATCCCAGGATAGATCGGCTTTCATGCCCTGCCGCTGCATCGACGCCCATTGCGCTGGGTTGCCATGGACCGTGGCCACGCGCCGCATGGCGTGGAGTAACGCGTCGCCGCTGTCGGGCGCAAACAGGAAACCGGTCGCGACGCCGGCAGAAAGTGCCGCCTCATTGGCGTCGATCACCGTATCGGCAAGGCCGCCGGTGCGCGCCACCACCGGCACACAACCATAGCGCAACCCGTACAGTTGCGTGAGGCCGCAGGGCTCGAAACGCGAAGGGATGACGATCGCATCGCAGCCACCCTGCATGAGATGCGACAGGCCCTCGTCATAACCGATGACGGCGCCGATCCTGCCACGATGGCGCGCGGCAAGCGCAAGCACAGCACCTTCAAGCGCTGTATCACCCGCACCGAGGAAGGCAAGCCGCACACCGCTGGCAATAACGCCATCGGCCGCGGCGACCAATATGTCCACCCCCTTTTGCCACGTCAGCCGGCTGACGACGCACACCAGCGGCGAGTTGTCATGGTCAAGCCCGAAATGCTTTTCCACGGCCAGTCTGTTAACCCTGCGCTTTTTTAACGACCTGGCGTCGTAGGTAGCGGCGAGATTGTTGTCAGTTGCCGGGTTCCAGGTATCCACATCAATGCCGTTGACGATGCCGTGGAGATCGTCGGCGCGCAGATCGATCAGCCCATCCAGCCCCATGCCATAGGTGGGCGTACGGATTTCCTGCGCATAGGTCGGGCTGACGGTGGTGATGGCCGATGCCGCCTGGAGCCCTGCCTTGAGAAAGCCAACGCCGCCGTAATATTCGACCCCGTCGAGGCTCATCGCCTCAGCTGGCAGGCCGAGTTCGCCAAAGATGCCGGCGCCGAACCGGCCCTGAAAGGCAAGGTTATGCACCGTCATCACAGAGGGCGTGGCAAAGGCCTTGCCGTAGCGCATATAGGCCGGCGCCATCGCCGTCTGCCAGTCATGCGCATGGACGAGTTCAGGCATATAACCGGCTATCGCGCCGCCGGCGATGTCGGCGCCCACTTGGCTCAGCGCCGCAAAGCGCCGCCAGTTGTCCGGCCAGTCTGCGCCAGTCGCATCGCCGTACGGCCCGCCGGGGCGGTCGAACAGATGCGGCGCATCGAGCGCCAGAAGATCAAGCCCATTGGCCTCGACGGCATGAACGGAAGCCTTGCCGCCAAACAGCCGGCCATATTGCAGTACGGCCTTTTTCCGGCGGAATATCTCCCTGATCTGCGGATAGGCGGGGATCAGCGAGCGTATCGTCACGCCCCGCCCCGCCAAGGCAATCGGCAGAGCGCCGGCCACATCTGCAAGGCCGCCGGTCTTGATAAGCGGAAATATTTCCGGCGTGACGGAAAGGACGTGCATTCAGGTCAGGCCCCCAGCCGGTCGATCATCTGCTGGGTGATGAGGCAAATGCCTTTTTCCGAAACGCGAAAGCGTTTGGCATCCAGTTTCGGATCTTCGCCCACCACCAGCCCTTCCGGGACATGAACACCGTGGTCGAGCACCACGCGTTTCAGCCGGGTGTTACGGCCGATATGGCAATCGGGAAGCATCACCACCTCTTCCAGCCGCGAATAGGAATTGATGCGTGCGCCGGTAAAGATCAGGCTGCGGCGTAATGAGGCTCCGGAGACAATGCAATCGCCCGAAACCAGAGAAGAAATGGCCTCGCCCCGGCGCCCTTCCAGATCGTGCACGAACTTTGCCGGCGGCCGCAATTCGGCATAGGTCCAGATCGGCCAGTCGCGATCGTAAAGGTCGAGTTCGGGGGTCACATCGGTGAGATCGATATTGGCCTCCCAATAGGCATCGACCGTGCCGACATCGCGCCAATAGGGCTTTGCCTCCTGAGACGAGCGCACGCAGGACTTGCCGAAGCGATGCGCGATCGCCTTGCCGTTCTTGACCACGTCAGGAATGATATCCTTGCCGAAGTCGCGGCTGGAATCGGGGGTGGCGGCATCCTTGCGCAGAAGATCCATCAGGAATTTGGTCCTGAAGACATAGATGCCCATCGAGGCCAGGGCGAAATCGGGCTTGTCGGGCATGCCCGGCGGATCGGCCGGTTTCTCGATGAAGGAGATGATGTTGTCCTTCTTGTCGACATGCATGACGCCGAAGCCGCTTGCCTCCATGCGCGGCACTTCGAGACAACCAACGGTGACGTCTGCATTGGCATCGACATGCTGGCGCAGCATCAACTCGTAGTCCATCTTGTAGATGTGGTCGCCGGCCAGGATCACCATATATTCGGGACCATAGCTCTCGATGATATCGATGTTCTGGTAAACGGCGTCGGCAGTGCCTTCATACCATTGCGTTTCTGAAACGCGCTGGCTGGCCGGCAGGATATCGAAGCTTTCATTGCGCTCCGGCCGCAAGAAACCCCAACCCCGTTGCAAATGCCGGATCAGCGAATGCGCCTTGTACTGGGTGGCGACGCCGAGACGGCGGATACCTGAGTTCAGCGCATTGGACAGCGCGAAATCGATGATGCGGGTCTTGCCGCCGAAATAGACCGCAGGCTTGGCGCGGCGATCGGTCAGTTCCTTCAGGCGGCTGCCACGCCCGCCGGCCAGAACATAGGCCATCGCGTCGCGCGCCAGCGGCTGGGTTCTTCTTGGATCCAACATTTCAGCCTCCCAACGAAACGTCACTCATTACGCGACGAATTCCAGCATAATCGTAGCGAGCGGCGGCAAAAGCATCGTAGCCACGGCCTTGCCATTCTCTTCGCATGCTTCGACGAACCCGCCATTGCCTTCGCCCGAGCCGCCATAGTCGGCAGCGTCAGTATTGATGATCTCCTGCCAGCGGCCGGTATGCGGCAACGGCACGCGATAGTCTTCCCGCGGCACCGGTGTGAAATTGCATATCACGGCAATCGAATTAGCCGCTGGCGCCATGCGCAGCCAGGCGAAAACCGAATTCTGCCTGTCGTCCACGATCAACCACGAAAAACCCTCCGGCTCGCAGTCGCGGGCATGCAGCGCCGGGCGCGAACGATAAAGAGTGTTGAGGTCGCGCACCACATCCCGCACGCCGCGATGCGGCGCATGGTCGAGCATATTCCAGTCAAGCGTTCTATCCTCGCTCCACTCGCGCCGTTGCGCGAACTCCTGCCCCATGAACAGCAGTTTCTTGCCGGGATAGCCCCACATGAAGGCGTAATATGCGCGCAGGGTCGCAAATTTCTGCCAGTCGTCGCCGGCCATCTTGGCAATCAGCGAGCCCTTGCCGTGCACCACCTCGTCATGGGAAAGCGGCAACACGAAATTCTCGGAAAACGCGTACATCAGACCGAAGGTCAGTTCGTCGTGATGGTGCTTGCGGTGGACGGGCTCGCGGGCAAAGTAAGCCAGCGTATCGTGCATAAACCCCATATTCCACTTGAAGCCGAAACCGAGCCCGCCCTCGTGCACGGGCTGCGAGACCTTGGGCCATGAGGTCGATTCCTCGGCAATCGTCATGACGCCGGGATGATGGCCGTAAAGCTCCTTGTTCATCTTCTGCAGGAAGGCGACGGCCTCGAGGTTCTCACGTCCGCCCTTTTCGTTGGGCAGCCATTCGCCCGCTTTTCGCGAATAATCGAGGTAGAGCATGGAAGCGACCGCATCCACGCGCAGCCCGTCGACATGGTATTTCTCGGCCCAATAGAGCGCGTTGTTGACCAGGAAGGAGACGACCTCGCGGCGGCCGAAATTGTAGATGGCGGTGTTCCAATCCGGGTGAAAACCCTTGCGGCTGTCGGCGTGCTCGTAAAGGGCCGTGCCGTCGAAGCGGATCAACCCATGTTCATCGACCGGGAAATGCGCCGGCACCCAGTCGAGGATGACGCCGATACCGGCACGGTGGGCACCATCGACAAAGCGGGCGAAGCCTTCGGGGTCGCCGAAACGGGCCGTCGGCGCATAAAGCCCGGTGGTCTGATAGCCCCAGGACGGGTCATAGGGATATTCGGAGATCGGCAGGAATTCGATATGGGTGAAGCCCATATCGATCACGTAGGGGATCAACCGCTCGGCCAGTTCGTCCCAGGCAAGGAACGAGCCGTCGTCATGCCGCTGCCATGAACCGGCATGGACCTCGTAGATCGCGACCGGCTGGCGCCGCGCATCGGCGCTTTTCCAGAAGTCGCGATGTACGGCATCGCCCCATTCGTGCGCCAAAGCGGCCGCCGTGACGGAGGCCGTCGCCGGTCTCAACTCCGACCGGAACGCGAAAGGATCGGCCTTGAGCGGCAGGCGTATCCCGCCCGCCCCTATCACCTCGTATTTATAGGCTCGGTCCGCGCCGACATCGGGCAGGAAGATTTCCCAGATACCGGTATCCTGCCTGAAACGCATGGGATGACGGCGGCCGTCCCATTCGTTGAAATCCCCCACCACGGATACCCGCTTGGCATTGGGCGCCCAGACGGCAAAATGGGTTCCATTCACGCCCTCATGGTTGATCAGATGGGCGCCGAGCTTGTCGAAAAGCCGCAGGTGCGAACCTTCGGCGATGTAGTAGTCGTCCATCGGGCCCAGCACCGGGCCGAAGGAATAGGGATCGGCCAGCCACCAGTCGCCGCCGGCATTGCTTGCATGGTACCGTAGCGGCTGGCGTTTGCGGATGGACAGCCTGCCCTCGAAAAAACCTGCATCGGCACGGCGGGCGAGTTCGCCGGCCTTCTTGCCGGCAAGCGTGTAGGCGGTGACTGCCTCGGCATGCGGGACGAAGCAACGGGCGACAAAACCGGCACCAGCCTGCTGCATGCCCAGAATAGCAAAGGGATTACGGTGCGTGCCGTTGACGATTGCGACGATATCTTCATGCGTCGCCAGACCTTCGGGCCGGACGTCCGCAGCGATCGCACGCGGCTTTTTCGTCAAGCGGCTCCTCCTCTCCCATCGGGCGGCATTTCCATCCTCATGCAATCACATCAAACCGGCACGTTCCAGATGTCTTTCGCATATTCGCGGATCGTGCGGTCGGAGGAGAACCAGCCAACCCGCGCCACATTGCGGACGGCGCTTGCATACCACGCCGCGCTGTCACGCCATTTGGCGTCGACGTCGCGCTGTGCAGCGGCATAAGCTTCGAAATCAGCGGCGACCATGAACCAGTCATGCTGATAAAGCCCATTCATCAACTCGCGATAACGTGACGGATCGTCCGGCGAAAATACGCCGGACGAAACAGCCGCGATCGCCTGAGACAACTCACGCGAGCCTTCGATGGTTGCGCGCGACTGGGCGTCGCCCTTGCGCCGCTCGGCCACTTCATCGGCGGTCAGGCCGAAGATAAAGATGTTTTCCGGCCCGACATGCTCCCTGATTTCGACATTGGCGCCGTCCAGAGTGCCGATGGTCAGCGCACCGTTAAGCGCAAACTTCATGTTGCCCGTGCCGGACGCCTCCATTCCGGCAGTGGAAATCTGCTCTGACAGGTCGGCGGCAGGGATCAGGATTTCAGCGGCGCTGACATTATAGTTCGGCACGAAGACGATCTTCAAAAGGCCGCGCACCGCAGGATCGCGATTGACGACCCTGGCCACATCATTCGCAAGTTTGATGATGAGTTTGGCATTGTGATAGCTGGGCGCAGCCTTGCCGCCCAGAAACTTCACGCGCGGCACCCAATCGCGTTCGGGGTGCGACCGGATCTGGTCGTAGAGCGCCACGGCCTCCAAAATGTTGAGCAACTGCCGCTTGTATTCGTGAATGCGCTTGATCTGAACGTCGAACAGGGCGGCAGGGTCTATCCTGATGCCCAATCGTTCAGCAACGAGACGGGCGAGGCGCTCCTTGTTCTGCCGTTTGACCGCCGCAAATTTCTCACGGAACGTAGCGTCGTCGGCCAACGGATCGAGCGCGCGGATCGCCGCGATGTCGTCAAGGAAGGCATCACCGATCGCCTCGCGCGCAAGCGTCGTCAGCCCGGGATTGCACTGAAGCAGCCAGCGGCGCGGCGTAATCCCGTTGGTCTTGTTGTTGATACGGTCCGGATAGAGCCGATGCAGGTCGGCAAAGACCGTCTCCTTCATCAGTTCCGTATGCAACATCGAGACGCCGTTGACCGAATGCGAGCCGACAAAGGCGAGATTGCCCATGCGCAGGCGGCGTTCGCCGTTTTCCTGGATCAGCGAAATGTTGGCAATCTGCTGATCGTTGAAATGCCCGCCTTGCCGCGCTTCAAGCAGCACAGCCGCATTGATGGCATAGACGATCTGCATATGGCGCGGCAAAAGCCGTTCGAACAACGGCACCGGCCAGCTTTCCAGCGCCTCGGGCAACAATGTGTGATTGGTGTAGGCGAAGGTGCGGCGGGTCATGTCCCATGCCAGCGCGAACGGCATGTCATGCTCGTCCATCAAAAGCCGCATCAGTTCCGGCACGGCCACAGCCGGGTGCGTGTCATTGAGATGGATTGCCGCCTTGTCCGGGAGGGAGGCGATTTCGCCATACTGGCTCACATGCCGCTGCAAAATGTCCTGCAGCGAGGCCGAGGAGAAGAAATATTCCTGCCGCAGCCTGAGTTCCTGTCCCGCCTGATGGGAATCGGCAGGGTAGAGCACGCGCGACAACGCATCGGCCTTGTTGCTCTCGGCCAGCGCGCCGATATGATCGCCGGCGTTGAATTTGTCGAGCAGAATCGGATCGACCGGCATGCCGGACCAGAGCCTCAGCGTATTGACGCGATTGGCACGCCAACCGACCACCGGCGTATCGTAGGCCACCGCCAGGACACGCTCCGTCGGCTTCCAGATATGACGGCCGGGCGCGTCGCCCTCGCCATCAGACGGCGATTCGACGAAACCACAGAATCCCACCTCGAAGGAGCGCTCACGGCGCTCGAACTCCCACGGATTTCCATGGTCAAGCCAGGTTTCCGGCAGTTCCACCTGCCAACCGTCCTGGATTTCCTGCCGAAACATGCCGTTGACGTAGCGGATGCCGTAGCCATGGGCGGGAATGTCGAGCGTAGCCATAGATTCCATGAAGCAGGCGGCCAACCGGCCAAGACCGCCATTGCCGAGTGCCGCGTCCGGTTCAAGCCTGGCGATCAGGTCGATATCGACATCGAGCGACGCGAGCGCTTCACGCATCGCCTCCATCAATCCGAGATTGCAGAAGGCATCGCGCATCAGGCGGCCGATCAGGAATTCCAGCGACAAATAGTAGACCCGCTTTTCCTGCTGCTCGTAGGTCTCCTTGGTCCCCTTCATCCAGTGGTCGATGATGCGGTCGCGCACCACCTTGATGGAGGCGGTCAGCCAGTCATGCGGGGTGGCGACAGTGGTGTCCTTGCCCAAGCGGTAGCGCAATGCCTGCAAAATTTCATCCGCGAGGCGTTGAGGTTCCGGATTTTCCGGAAGTGGCTGAATGGAGCGGGATTGCACGTGTGATCTCGGCTGCCTTTTGGTATCGCGGGGATGTTCATCATCCCATCATTCCGCTTTTTCATGGCGCTGAATGACACGATTTTCAATCGATTTAGTCCATTTCCGTTCGTTTGACGGGAAAATTCGGCGCTTTCAAGCCGCCATGGGCTGTGCCGGGGGTTCCTTGGCCCCGGTCATGAAAGCCACGGCGTCGGACATGGTATATTGCTTTGGGTCGATAACGGTCAGCCGACGGCCCAACCGGTGAATGTGGATGCGATCGGCCACTTCGAACACATGCGGCATGTTGTGCGAGATCAGCACGATCGGCAGGCCGCGCCTTTTGACGTCCTGCATCAGTTCCAGCACGCGCCGGCTTTCCTTGACGCCAAGTGCTGCCGTCGGCTCGTCCATGATGACGACGCGACTACCGAATGCGGCGGCGCGCGCCACCGCCACGCCCTGCCGCTGGCCGCCTGAAAGTGTCTCGACCGACTGGTTGATGTTCTGGATGGTCATCAAGCCGAGTTCGGACAGTTTTTCTCTGGCAAGCTTGGCCATGCGCGCCCGGTCGAGACGGCGCAGCACCTGCCCCGTCCAGCCCGGTTTGCGCAATTCGCGACCAAGGAACAGATTGTCGGCAATGGAGAGCGCCGGCGACAGAGCGAGGTTCTGATAGACCGTCTCGATGCCAGCCATGCGCGCCTCCATGGGCGAGCGGAAATGTACCTGCTTGCCGTCAAGGAATATCTGGCCGCTATCGGGAATGACAGCACCGCACAGCGCCTTGATAAGCGTCGATTTGCCGGCGCCATTGTCGCCGATGACCGCCAGGATCTCGTTCGGCATCAGGTCGAAATCGGTATTATCCAATGCCACGACACGCCCATAGCGTTTGGAAAGACCTTTTGCTTCGAGGATTGGCGTTGTCGTGCTCATGCCGATAATTTCCTGATCCACTGGTCGATGGTTACGGCCAGAATGATGAGAATGCCGACGGTGAATTCCTGCCAGAGAGATGCAAAGCCGGCGAGCGCCAGGCCGTTGCGGAAGACGCCGACGATCAGCGCCCCGATCAGCGTGCCGACGAGAGAGCCGCGACCGCCGAACAGCGATGTGCCACCGATGACAACGGCCGTGATGGCGTCGAGATTGGCGGTCTGATTGCCGAGAGGACTTGCTGCGCCTATGCGGCCTATCAATACCCAACTCGCCAGCGCGCAGATGAAGCCTGCCAGCGTATAGACGGCAATCAGCGTGCGCGCGGTATTGATGCCGGCAAGCCGCGCAGCCTCCGGATCATCGCCGGTTGCATAGACATGACGGCCGAAGGCCGTGCGGTTCAGCATATACCAGACGATCACCGAAATGATGATAAGTGCGATAGCGCCATAGGTCAGGACCGCTCCACCGCTCAGCCGGATGGTATGGCCGAGCCATTGCAGGATTGGCGCGGCCGACTCGATATCCTGCGCGCGGATCGTCTCGGAATTCGAGACGAAGATGACCATGGAGCCAAAAATGCTCCATGTGCCCAATGTCACGATGAAGGGCGGCAGCTTGATCTGAGCGACCAGCACGCCGTTGATGAAGCCGCAGACAGTGCCTGCCGCCAGGCCGCACACGAAGCTGATTTCGGGCGGGAGCCCCCAGACGACGGCCATACGCCCCATGACGATGGAGGACAGCACCATGATCGCCCCGACCGACAAGTCGATACCCGCGGTTAGGATCACCAGCGTCTGCGCGATGCCGAGCACCGCTATGATGGTGACCTGCTGAAGCACCAGCGACAGGTTGAAGGGCGCGAAGAACCGGCCGCCCACCACGACCGAGAAGATCAGCACGCCAACGACAAGCACGATGAAGGGAACAGCGGTTGGATATTCATGCAGGAAACGCTGCACCCAGCGCAACCCCGAACGCCGCTCCTCTTCGAAACTGGCTGCCTGGTCCTCGCCAGAGAGTCCCCGTTCCGCCAGAGCCGATCCGGTTGCGTCGTCGCTCATCAGTGTCCCCTACACCAGAATTTTCGATCGTGCGAACACGTCGCCAGTTAGGCCGCAAGCCTGCGTCTGTCGAAAATCCGATCCGCCCAAAGGCGGATCGAATCTTTACGGTTCGAAGTTGGCCGGCTCGCATGCCGCCGTTCACCGTTCGTCGCTCGAAAAGCCCATTTTGGGGCTTTTCGTCCGCTACGCGGACCGCTTTCCCGGCCGGGGGCCCGCTGCCTTCGGCAACTCCCCGGCGTTCGAAGCCTTTCATCGTGCCACCGGCACGATGAATTCGCTACGCGAACCGGTTTCTCACCCCCAGCACAGTTTCAGCCCCTCCTTCGTATCGATCGAAGGCACACCTTCGACTGGCTTCTCGGTAACCAGCGTGGCTCCGGTATCGGTAAACTCCTTGCCTTCGGTCGGTTTCGGCTTCTCCCCCGTTTTAACGAAGGTCGCTATCGCCTCCATCGCCATCGCGGCCATTTTCAGGGGGTATTGCTGCGAGGTCGCACCAATGACTCCTGCCTGAACATTCTTCACACCCGGGCAGCCGCCATCGATCGAGACAACGAGCACCGAACCGTCATCCTTGCCGGCAGCCTTGAGTGCCTGATAACCGCCGGCGGCAGCCGGTTCGTTGATCGTGTACATGACGTTCACATCGGGGCATTTCTGCAGCAATGTTTCCATCGCCGTGCGTCCACCGTCCTCGGCGCCGCCGGTCATCTCATGGCCGCAGATGCGCGCATCGTCCTCGTCGCCATATTTCTTCGGGTCCTTGATGTCGATGCCGAAGCCCTTCATGAAGCCTTGGTCGCGCAGATAGTCGACGGTCGGCTGGTTGGTCGCGAGGTCGAGAAAGGCGATCTTGGCATCCTTGGCCTTGTCGCCGAGCGTGCCCTTCGCCCATTCTCCGATCAGTTCACCAGCCTTGAAATTATCGGTGGCGAACGTGGCATCGACCGCATCCATGGGTTCGGTCGGCGTATCGAGGTCGATGACCAGAAGCCCGGCATCACGCGCCTTCTTGATGGTCGGCACGATGGCGGCCGAGTCGCTCGGCACAATGGCGAAACCTTTCGCGCCAGCCGAAATCAGATTCTCGATCGCCGCGACCTGGCTCTCATTGTCGCCGTCGAACTTGCCGGCAAAAGTGCGCAGATCGAGGTCCAGTTCCTTGGCCTTAGCCTGGGCCCCTTCCCGCATCTTGACGAAGAACGGGTTGCCTTCGGTCTTGGTGATCAGCCCGACAATGTCGGCGGCATAGGATGTAGTCGCCGTCGTGCCATAAACGGCCAGACCGATAGTGGCGACCTTCAAGAACGTCCATTTTCCCATGAAATCCTCCCAGTGACGATGCGCCCGATGCTGCTTGTCGATCCGGCCGAACCGGTTTCCTCCCGCACAGGCAGGCCGCAAAGAGATAACAGACTTCGTAAGCTGTCAATAAATAACTCACTCTTATTTATTATTGACACAATTGCATCGATCCCGCAGTTTTGGCATGAGGCCGGCTAGACGGCCGGGGGAGGATTCGGTGCAAAACAGCGCTTTCAAGCGCGGCTCAACAGAGCCCGAACCCAGCCCTATGCACCGCGGCACCAACCAAAGCGGCATGCGCGAACACAATGAGCGGCTGGTGCTTTCGCTGGTGCGTCGGCATGGCAGCCTCGCCAAATCCGACATTGCACGCATGACGCGGCTTTCGGCGCAGACCGTCTCGGTCATTATGCGCCAACTGGAGAAAGACGGATTCCTGCTTCGCCGGCCGCCACAGCGTGGACGTGTCGGCCAACCATCAATCCCCATGGCGCTCAACCCGGACGGCGCCTACTTCATTGGGCTCAAGATCGGCCGACGCAGCGCCGAACTCGTATTAATCGATTTCGTCGGCGGCATACGTTCGACGCACCGCCTGCCCTACCGCTATCCCGATCCCGGCACCGCCGTCGATTTCGTCGCATCGTCGATCAGGGAATTACGCACCGCCCTTACGCCTGAGCAGGATAGTCGCATTGCCGGGCTTGGAATCGCCATGCCGTTTCAATTGTGGAATTGGGCCGACGCGGCAGGCGCACCGCGCATGGTCATGGATGAGTGGCGCCACCGCGATATCCGCTCCGACATTCAGGCGCTCTGCGATTTCCCGGTCTATCTCGATAATGACGCCACCTCGGCATGCGGCGCCGAACTGGTCTTCGGCAAGAGCAACGATCTGCGCGACTTCGTCTATTTTTATATTGGCGCCTTCGCCGGCGGCGGAATCGTGCTCGACGGCCGGCTTTACAGCGGCCCGACCGGCAATGCCGGAGCACTGGGCTCGATGCCTGTACCGGGTCCGAATGGCGCCCCGGTGCAGTTGATCGACCTGGCTTCCATCACTGTGCTGGAAAAGGCACTCGATGCCGCAGACCGCGACGCCTCCCCCCTGTGGTCATCACCCCAGGACTGGGGTGATCTTGGCCCCGAACTCGACATATGGGTCGAGAAGGCGGGAACCGCCCTCGCCTACGCCATTGTCTCGGCGGCCTCGGTCATCGACTTCGAGGCGGCCGTCATCGACGGCTGGATGCCGGCGGCGATACGGCAACGGTTGGTCGAAGCGGTTTCACATGCACTTCCCAGGATTGACGCCGAGGGCCTCAACCTGCCAACCGTGCGCGAGGGCACGATCGGCGTCAATGCGCGTGCCATGGGCGCGGCAAGCCTGCCCCTGTCGGAGCGATATCTCGTCGGCGCGATGTCCCTCCCGACAAATGTTTGATGCCATTAATGTCTATTCTCAAGGAAAGAACCTAACATGATCCTGTGTTGCGGCGAGGCGCTGATCGATATGTTGCCGCGCGAAACTCCCGCTGGGGAACCCGCCTTTGCGCCTTATGCCGGCGGCGCCGTGTTCAATACCGCGATCGCACTTGGCCGACTCGGTGCGCCGACAGGCTTTTTCTCCGGACTCTCGCGTGACCTTTTCGGCGCGAAACTGGCGCAGGTCCTGGGGGCCAGCAAGGTCGATACAGGTTATGCACATATTTCGGAACGGCCGACGACGCTCGCCTTCGTGCAATTGAGTGATGGTCACGCCAGCTATGTATTCTATGACGAGAACACCGCCGGCCGCATGCTGGAACCTGTTAATCTCCCCTTGCTGGACAGCGACGTGACGGCCATGCTGTTCGGCGCGATCAGCCTGATCTCGGAACCAGCTGGCGGCACATACGAGGAATTCATGCGGCGCGAACATCAAAGTCGCGTCATCATGCTCGATCCCAACATCCGCCCGAACTTCATTCCCGACAAGGAAAAGCACAGGCAGCGTATCCACAATATGATGGCCATGGCCGACATCGTGAAACTGTCGGATGAGGATCTCTCCTGGCTGGACAGTTCCACAGCGCAGGAAACATTCGTGCAAGACTGGCTGAAACGCGGCCCCAGCCTGATCGTGATTACCCGCGGTGGTAAAGGCGCGACGGCCTATAGCCACAAGCACACCGTCACCATAACGCCGCTGCCTGTAAAGGTCGTGGATACGGTCGGGGCCGGTGACACATTCAATGGCGGGCTGCTCGCCTCGCTGCACGAGCAGGGACTGCTGACGAAAGAAGCGATCACCAATTTGAGCGAAACAGCTATACGTCAGGCGCTCCACCTTGGCATCAAGGCCGCCGCGGTAACCGTTTCGCGGGCCGGCGCCAATCCTCCTTGGCGCGATGAGATCGCCTGAATGGCAACATTTCAGGTCAAAGCCTCCGGAAGGCGTATCTTTTCCGACCGCTACAAGTCTGATACCAGCCATTATCCTTCGAACGACCTTAAGGCATGACATGCAATTCATCGATCTTGGTGCGCAGCGCGAACGAATCCGCGATCGGCTGAAAGCGGCAATGGAGCATGTTGTGGACGACGGCCGCTACATTCTGGGGCCGCAGGTCACGGAATTCGAGCAGAAACTGGCAGCCTATGTCGGCGTCAAGCATGTGGTGGCTTGCGCCAATGGCACCGACGCGCTGCTGCTGCCCCTGCTTGCCGCCGGTATCGGTCCCGGCGACGCGGTTTTCGTGCCTAGTTTCACTTTCGCGGCAACTGCCGAAGTGGTGGCTCTGACCAAGGCTGAGCCGGTGTTCGTCGATGTCGGTCCGCAGACCTACAACATCGACACTGACAGCCTGGAAGCGGCGATTGCCATGGTTAGGCAGGAGGGCCGGTTGCAGCCGAAAGCGATTATCCCCGTCGATCTGTTTGGTCTTGCGGCGGACTATCAGGCGATCATGGCGATCGCCAAGCGCGAAGGCCTTCTGGTAATCGAAGATGCCGCACAGTCGATCGGCGGTCAGGCAGAGAGTTCCAGATGCGGCGCATTCGGCGACGTTGCCGGCACCAGTTTCTACCCGGCCAAACCGCTGGGCTGCTATGGCGATGGCGGCGCCATGTTCACCAATGACGCCGAGATGGCGGAAAAGCTGCGCTCCTTTGCCTTTCACGGCAAGGGCGAAACGCAATACGATAACATCCGCGTCGGCATCAATTCACGGCTCGATACATTGCAGGCGGCGATCCTGATCGAGAAACTGGCCATACTCGAAGACGAAATGGAGGCGCGGCGCAAAGTCGCCGACCGTTACGCCAAGGGTCTCAGCGATATCGTCACGGCCGCCGCCAACCCGGACCATGGGCGCTCAGCCTGGGCGCAATATGCCATTGAAACCCCGAAACGGGACGGCTTGAAGGCGCATCTTCAGGAAAAAGGCATCCCGTCCGTCATCTATTACGTCAAACCGCTGCATGCGCAGACTGCGTATAATCGCTATCCGCGCACACCGACCGGACTTGCCGTCTCGGAAGGGTTGCCGGAACGAATCCTTTGCCTGCCGATGCACCCCTATCTCAGCGAGGCCGATCAGGACCGCATTATCGAGACAATCCGCAACTATATCGGCTCGAATTCCGCACATCACGCGGCTGGCTGAGTGGAGGGGCGTCATGAAGGTCAGCGTATTCGGAACCGGCTATGTCGGATTGGTGACGGGAGCCTGCCTGGCCGAGGTCGGCCATTCGGTCATCTGCATGGATGTGGACGAGGCCAAGATCGACAACCTCAGAAAAGGCATCCTGCCGATCTGGGAACCGGGGCTGCAGGAGATCGTCGAGCGCAATATCGAAGCCGGTCATCTTTCCTTTACGACCGATGCGGCCAAAGCAGTCCGGCATGGCGCGATCCAGATGATCGCAGTTGGTACCCCGCCGGGGGAGGACGGCAGCGCCGACCTTCATTATGTGTTCGACGTCGCCGACGCGATCGCCGCCTCAATGCGGGGTTATCGCGCAATCATCACCAAATCGACGGTTCCGGTTGGCACCTCCAACAAAGTAGCAGAGCGGATCACCGCCGCGCTCAAGGCACGCGGCACATCGGAGACACCATCCTTTGACGTGATTTCGAATCCGGAATTTCTCAAGGAAGGTGCCGCGGTCAGCGACTTCCTCAAGCCGGATCGCATCATCGTCGGCGCAGCGGGAGCCAAAGCTCGCGCGCTGATGCAAGAACTCTATGAGCCGTTCAACCGGTCTCGCGAACGCATCGTCTTTATGGATGTCGAGTCCGCCGAACTCACCAAATACGCGGCCAACATCATGCTGGCCGCAAAGATCAGCGTGATGAACGAGATCGCCAACGTCGCGGAACTGGTCGGCGCCGATATTGAAGATGTGCGCAAGGGCATCGGTTCGGACCCGCGCATCGGTTATCATTTCATCTATCCGGGAGCAGGCTATGGCGGCTCCTGCTTCCCCAAGGACGTGCGGGCCCTGGCAAAACTGGCCAATTCGCTCGGACATCGTGCGGAGTTGCTGGAGGCCATCGAGAACGTCAACAATCGCCAGAAGACCACGCTTTTTGCCAAGCTCATACGGCATTTCGGCGGTGCCGAGCATCTTCGGGGCAAGACGTTTACGGTTTGGGGCCTGTCCTTCAAACCGAACACCAACGACATGCGCGAAGCACCAAGTCGTACGTTGATGGAAGCGCTATGGCGGGCTGGGGCGAATGTGCAGGCCTACGACCCTGTCGCCATGGATGAAGCGCATCGAATCTACGGCGAACGCGCCGACCTCAAACTGGTCGAGGACAAATACGATGCACTCAACCGCGCTGAGGCGCTGATCGTCTGCACCGAATGGCAGCAATTCCGTGCGCCGGATTTCCAAGAAATGCAGAGTCGTCTTGCACGCAAAGTCGTCATCGACGGCCGCAATCTTTATTCACCCGCCAGAATGAAGGCCGACGGGTGGTCCTATTACAGCGTTGGACGCACCGCCAGTGACGGCGGTTAGCATGAGCCGAAATCACGCCTCAGAAGGCCTATCACCACGGTCAGGGTGCAATGCATTGGAATCGAGGGGCACTTCGTTTCGTTAGTGACAAAGTCCACACAAAGGACACGCTGATAGCCCATGGCCATCCAGCCCTAGAATCACCGCTCCCACGGAGGCAATAGTTTGGATACACATACCAATTCCGGCGATGAATTGATCGCCGCACTCAAGAACAGGACGGCTCGCATAGGCATTCTGGGGCTCGGTTACGTGGGATTGCCTCTTGTCCTGCGTTTCAACGAGGTCGGCTACAAGGTCATCGGTTTTGACATCGACCAGTCGAAAGTTGACGCACTTGCTGGCAAGCGCAGCTATATCGATCATATTTCCGACGTCAGGATCGGCGCTGCAATCGACAGCGGCTTTGAGCCGACAACGGACTTCTCGCGCGCATCGGAGGTCGATGCGCTTATCGTGTGTGTCCCGACGCCGCTTAATAAACATCGCGAACCGGACCTGAGCTTCGTGATCGACACGGTCGATTCCGTCGTTCCATATCTGCGTGAGGGCCAGGTGCTTTCGCTGGAAAGCACAACCTATCCCGGCACGACCGAAGAAGAGCTTTTGCCGCGCGTGCAATCGCGTGGCCTGGAGGTCGGCAAAAACTTCTTCCTCGTCTACTCTCCCGAGCGCGAGGATCCGGGCAATAAGGATTTTACTACGCGCACCATTCCGAAAGTCTGCGGCGGTCACACCAAGCCTTGTCTCGATGTCGGGCTTGCGCTGTATGGCCAGGTTATCGACAGGGTCGTCCCCGTCAGTTCGACACGCGCGGCCGAACTGACGAAACTGCTGGAAAATATTCAACGCGCCGTCAATATCGGCCTGGTCAACGAGATGAAGATCATCGCCGACAGGATGGGAATCGATATTTTCGAGGTCATCGATGCAGCCGCGACCAAGCCTTTCGGCTTCACGCCTTACTATCCCGGCCCCGGTCTCGGCGGCCATTGTATCCCGATCGATCCCTTCTACCTGACATGGAAGGCGCGGGAATATGGTCTGAATACCCATTTCATCGAATTGGCCGGCGAGATCAATCGCGATATGCCGCAATGGGTCCTCGAAAAGGTCATCGATGCCCTTAATCAGCGGAACAAATCGTTGAAAGGCAGCCGTGTGCTGGCTCTTGGCATTGCCTACAAACGCGATGTCGATGACATGCGGGAATCACCCTCGGTGATGGTCATGGAACTCCTGCGCGCCAAGGGGGCCCATCTCGACTACTGCGATCCGAATGTTCCAGTCTTTCCCAAGATGCGTGAACATCGCTTCGATATGACGTCGGTGCAACTTACTCCAGAAACCCTGGCGTCATATGACTGCGTCGTTCTGCTCACCGATCATTCCAGCTTTCCATACGACATGATTCTTGAGCACGCGCGCCTTGTAATCGACACACGCGGCAAATATCGCACGCTACACGAGCATGTCGTATCGGCCTGATCTCCCGGCCCCACCGCCTTTTAGTATAATTTCAACAAGTTGGAGCAACGCGGTTTGGAAAGTGCCAACGACCGGGAAATCGATCTTCTGGCGGTTGTAGCCGTCCTGTGGAAGGGAAGATGGACGATTCTTGCTACCATGCTATTCGCACTGGTTGTCGGCATCATTCTGTATGCCGTCGTCCCGCGCAGCTATGAATCGGTTGCGACTGTCTTCCCGCTCAGGCAATCGCAATATGCGGGCTATATCGAACTGGCGACATCGACCGCGCTCCCCTCTGCCGGTGAAAATCAAAACGAACAGGATGCCGGCGTAAAGGCGGCATTCCCCTACTCCCGCGACGATCTGTTCAAAGAATTCACCCGGTACCTGCAAAATCCGGCGCATCTGCTCGAGATCGCCGAACAGAGCCAAATTCTGAAAACTGGCAAAGGTACGCAGCCTGGACAGGACGATGCCCTGGCATTTGTGCGCAGCATCGTGTTTGCAGATCCGAGCGAAAAGAATCCCGGTTTCACGATGCGGGTACGCGCCGAGAACAGGGAGGCACTCGGCAATTTCGTATCCTCCAGCCTCAAACAGGCGAGTGTCGACCTTGCACAATCCCTCAAGTGTCAACGGCGGAGCAAAATCAGGCCATTGGGCGGCGCAAAAGTAGGCCACTTCGCGCCGCAAGTGGGGAACGTCGGGAGGGCGTAGCCCGACCAGAGTTTCCCGCTTGCGGCGTCGGCGATTTTTGTGAGGGTTTCAGCCAGCCTTTCGGGCGCGGCTTTGAGCGAGACGGTAGCTATCGCCGTTCATCTCGAGAATGTTGACGTGGTGGGTGATGCGGTCGAGCAGAGCGCCGGTCAGGCGTTCCGACCCCAGCGTTTCCGTCCATTCGTCAAAAGGAAGATTGCTGGTGATCAGGGTCGCACCGCGCTCGTAGCGTTGCGAGATCAGCTCGAACAGCAATTCTGCCCCGGTCTTGGAGAGCGGCACGAAGCCGAGCTCATCGATGATGAGGAGCTTGTAGCCAGCCGTCTGCTTCTGGAAGCGTAGCAGACGCCGTTCGTCGCGGGCCTCCATCATCTCGCTGACCAGGGCGGCAGCGGTAATGAAGCCGACGGGAAGGCCCTTCTGACACGCCGCCAGGCCGAGGCCGAGCGCGACATGGGTCTTGCCCGTGCCGCTGGGACCGAGCGCGATGACGTTCTCGCGGCGCTCGATCCAT
>NZ_MDET01000018.1 GCF_002075885.1 Manganibacter manganicus | reverse complement strand
ATGGATCGAGCGCCGCGAGAACGTCATCGCGCTCGGTCCCAGCGGCACGGGCAAGACCCATGTCGCGCTCGGCCTCGGCCTGGCGGCGTGTCAGAAGGGCCTTCCCGTCGGCTTCATTACCGCTGCCGCCCTGGTCAGCGAGATGATGGAGGCCCGCGACGAACGGCGTCTGCTACGCTTCCAGAAGCAGACGGCTGGCTACAAGCTCCTCATCATCGATGAGCTCGGCTTCGTGCCGCTCTCCAAGACCGGGGCAGAATTGCTGTTCGAGCTGATCTCGCAACGCTACGAGCGCGGTGCGACCCTGATCACCAGCAATCTTCCTTTTGACGAATGGACGGAAACGCTGGGGTCGGAACGCCTGACCGGCGCTCTGCTCGACCGCATCACCCACCACGTCAACATTCTCGAGATGAACGGCGATAGCTACCGTCTCGCTCAAAGCCGCGCCCGAAAGGCTGGCTGAAACCCTCACAAAAATCGCCGACGCCGCAAGCGGGAAACTCTGGTCGGGCTACGCCCTCCCGACGTTCCCCACTTGCGGCGCGAAGTGGCCTACTTTTGCGCCGCCCAATGGCCTGATTTTGCTCCGCCGTTGACACTTCAGGCCGGCGCCGTCATCTCGGCGGCGCTCATCACCGGCATCCGTTCCGATCTCCCCGGCCAGATCACCGCACAGGTCACGGAGAACATCTACGACAGCCCGACCGGGCGCATCCTGCTCGTTCCGCAGGGCACGCGCCTGATCGGCCAGTATGACAACGGCGTCCAGTTCGGTCAGCGCCGCGTGCTGCTCGTCTGGAACCGGCTCATCATGCCGAACGGCCACTCGATCGTTCTCGAGCGCCAGCCGGGCGCAGACACCCAAGGCTATGCCGGCCTTGAGGATGGCGTCGATTATCACTGGTGGGATCTCGCCAAGGCGGCCGGCCTCTCGACGCTGCTCGGCATCGGCGCAGAACTTGCCACCGACGACAATGACCGCCTCATCGCCGCAATTCGGGGCGGCGCGCAGGACACTATCAATCAGGCTGGTCAACAGATTATCCAACGCCAATTGCAGATCGCGCCGACGTTGACGATCCGGCCCGGCTTTCCGGTCCGCGTCATCGTCACGCACGACCTGGTGCTCGAACCCTACAGGAGTTGACCATGGCCAAGCTGAAACTCGGCCCCATCGCCGACGACAAGCCCATCAAGATCACCGTGGAGCTGCCGGCCGCGCTCCATCGTGACCTGACCGACTACGGCCGCCTCCTGGCCGAAGGCGGCACGCCGGTCGAGCCCGCCAAGCTCATCGTGCCGATGCTGGAGCGCTTCGTCTCAACCGATCGCGGCTTCGCCAAGGCACGGCGCGAAAAGCCATAGGAGCGAGTACGGCCCGCATGACCAGCACGCTGAGTTTGGTGATCTGCGATAGAACTGCTGTGTTTCTGGCCCCCCAGCGATGACATCGTCGAGGCTCGCCAGTATTCTCGAATCAAATGGTTCGATCACGAAAAGCCAGTCTGAATGCCCCGCGACGATTTTACAGCAGCAACAAAACGTTATCTCGCTTTGCGGGCAAGCCACCACTGTTCGCTCTGCAAAGTCTCCACGGTTGGACCGAGTGACGAGAAACCAACTGCTGTCACCATGATCGGAAAGGCAGCGCATATCTGTGCTGCTTCACCTGGCCCCGGCGCAAGACGCTACGATCCGACGACGACAAGCGCGCAGCGCTCCGACATCAGCAATGGTATCTGGCTGTGCGCAAACTGCGCAGACCTAATCGACAAGGATGAGGTCCGGTTCACGGCCGATTGGTTGAGGCGAGCCAAGGCTGAACATGAGAAGTCGCGCAAGATCGGCAACGTCTCGGGCCAGGGCGATGGGGACATCATTGCTATTGGTCCATCCATAGTCGCCGTTGGCTCTGTCCAGAGAACCAGCCCCGCTGGAACCCGTGTTCAACTGGCGCACTTTGTTGAAGGAAATGGACGCGAGCTGTTTTCTTTTGCCGAGGGCTTTGACCGCCTTCCCGAGAGGGATCGGTATATCCTCCTTAGCGAACTCGGTTTTGGCAACTTGCTCCTGCGAGCGCCGACGATCGAGCGAACAAACGGTGTCTATGAGGTCGAGTTTGCTTTGCAGGAGCACTTGACCCGCATCAGTGCAACGTCAGGCATCTGCGGGATGTGCATTGAGACGGGCCGGATGATTTCTGGGATGGAAGTGCTGGTTCAGAATTTCGAGCGTACCCTGGGAATGGCGCGCGGAACGTGGTTCGCCAACCTTGAAGGTGGCAGCGATCTATCCGATCTTTATTGGCGTTACAAAAACTCTCCATGGTTCGCCCGCCTGGCCATGAAGGAGATGATCCGGCTTTCATGCCTTCCAACCTTTCGGAGGGATGCCAAGGAAATTGCCACGCCGCTCGCCTGCGTAAATCGGGTCGACAGGGTTGAAGTGCCGACCTTCAAACTGGTCGATCAGCACCTGTCCCTTACGGTGGAATTCGACATTGAAGGGCTGGGACCGTGGGTGGGAGGCCTCTCTGTTTTCGTTTCCATGCCAGAACAACTCGAAGAGTCGCGTGCGACAGCAAAACTCCATGCGGATAGAATCGCCCAAATCGAAATGACGAGTACGGCTCGCTAGGCGATAAATCCACGGCCATCCAATGCCCTCTCGCTATCGCACGAGCATCAGCGCCAACCGGTTCAGCTCGTGACCACGGGGTGCCGCCAATGCGTGGGCGTGAATGCGGCACGCTACACGTCGCCGATCGCCCTCCACAGTCCGCCATGCGCCGAGGAGATCGCAGTCACGTTTGCTGGTCGGCTCCCGGCAAACGCTGAAAACGGTGCTGGAGGAGCGAGGCACGCTATGGCGACCCTGAACGTCAAAACTACCAATCACGAAGACATGGTGGCCTGCGCTACACAGATTGTGGGCAACGGGGGACGGAAATGAGCCAATCGCCCTCACTGACCAAGCGCACCATTCGCCGGCATCAACTCCGCGAGATCGTCCCGCTCGCCGACACGACCATCTACGACATGGAACAGCGCGGCGAGTTTCCGCAGCGCTTCTATCTGACCGCCCGAACCGTGGTGTGGGATCTCGGCGAAGTGGAGACTTGGCTGGAGCAGCGCCGCCAAGCCTCCAGAGCAAAAGCCATCAAGCGAGCGCCGTCGCCTGACGTCAATCTGAGGAAGGCCCGGCCCGTCAAAGGCTAGGCTCGGGAACCAGAAGGTCCATGGACGCCGGATAGAGCGTCGGGACATATTTCTGGCCGGCGACCCAGGCGTCGATGAGATTGGCCCATTCCTGCATCATGTGGCGACGCTGGTGCTCATATTCCGCCTTGTTGTAGATGCCGCGCGACGACCGGCCGTCCTCATGCGCGAGGCACTTTTCGATCCAGTCGCTGTTGAAGCCCAATTCGTTGAGCAGCGTCGAGCCCGTCCGGCGAAGATCGTGGACGGTGAACGGCTCCAGCGGCAGCCCTGCCTTCTTGGCCTGCTCGACGACCGCATAGGTGATGCGATTGCGCGCGGGACATCGGCGCGTCGGCATCGTAACGCGACGGCAGCAGGTATTTGGAATTGCCGGCGCAGGTCTTGAGCGCGACAAGGATGTCGATCGCCTGCTCCGCGAGATAGACGTTGTGCGCCTTGGAGCGCTTCATCCGCTCCTTCGGGATCGACCACACCGCATTCTCGAAATCGACTTCATCCCAGGTGGCGTCCTGCAACTCGCTCTTGCGAACCATTGTGAGCAGAAACAACTTCATTCCGAGGCGGATGGTCGGAAGCGTCGCCACATGCTCAAGCTGGCCGAGCATGACCCGGATTTCGGGGGGCGATAGTGAACGGTCCTTGGGAACGAAGGTGGCGATCGAGGCCGGCCCGACTTCCTCGGCGGGATTCGGCACCTTCTCCCCGTGCAGGATCGCGAAGGAATAAATCAGCTTCACAATATCCCGGACATGGACCGCCGTTGCGGGAGCGCCACGGGCTTTCACCTTCGCGCACATCGCTCTCAAATCCTCGGAGCTGATTTCCGTCAGTAGTCGATTCCGAAATGTCGGAAGGATGTCGCGCTCGTAGATCGAGCGGCGCATGGCACGGGTGCTTTCCGCCATCCGGTGCTCTTGCAGCCAGCGCTCGCCAAACTCGCCGAAGCTCTTTGCCTCCTTGATCCGGCGCTTCTCCCGCTGCTTTTCCTGCGCAGGCGACCGCCCTTCGAGAATGGCCCGCTGCGCGTCGATCAGCTTCTCCCGCGCACGCGCCAGGGACAGGTCGGCCGAGCCGTATCGGCCGAGTGTCAACGTCTCGCGGCGACCGTTCATGCGGTAGTCGTAACGGAACACGATCGCACCCGATGGCTGGACCGCGACATACATACCGTCACGGTCGGCGACCTTGTATAATTTGTCTTTTGGTTTCAGTGCTTTGATGGCAGCGTCAGTCAGCATTGGACCCTCCGAAATCGTTCAAAAAACGCTAGAGAGCCACCAATTATACCGTCAGGCCAAAAACTGGCCTCCATGAACGGCAAATGTCCTTTTAATTTCAAAGGAGTAATGCCGAAAAAAATACCGTCACAAGCCCTCTACGCCGTGACGGTATATGCAATCTGACAATGAAACAAGAGTCACCATACCGTCAGCTATACCGTCAATTCCGAGGCGTGTCTCGCGATAGACGGCGATAGATGACGGACGGTTTATTTAGCTATTTCAGTGTGTTATAGAGGGTCATAGCGTAAAATCGGCGGCGTTCGGATGGATCTGAATTATTCCCACTCGATGGTGCCGGGGGGCTTGGAGGTCACGTCGTAGACGACGCGGTTGATACCTTTGACTTCGTTGATGATGCGGGTGGCGGCGCGGCCGAGAAAATCCATGTCGTAGTGATAGAAATCCGCCGTCATGCCGTCCACAGATGTGACGGCCCGCAGGGCACAGACAAACTCATAAGTGCGGCCGTCGCCCATCACGCCGACCGTCTGCACCGGCAGAAGAACAGCGAAGGCCTGCCAGATGGCGTCGTAGAGACCGGCCTTGCGGATCTCGTCAAGATAGATGGCATCTGCCTCACGCAGGATTTCCAGCTTGTCGCGCGTCACGCCACCTGGGCAGCGTATGGCAAGGCCGGGACCGGGAAACGGATGCCGCCCGATGAAACTGTCCGGTAGGCCGAGTTCCTTGCCGAGCAGCCGCACTTCGTCCTTGAACAGCTCGCGCAGCGGCTCGATCAGCTTCATCTTCATGCGCTCAGGCAGGCCACCGACATTGTGGTGCGACTTGATCGTGGAGGAAGTCGCGCCCGTAAAGGAGACACTCTCGATCACATCAGGATAAAGCGTTCCCTGCACAAGGAAGTCGGCGCCGCCCAATTTTTTCGCCTCTTCCTCGAACACTTCGATGAACAGGCGCCCGATGGTCTTGCGTTTCTTTTCGGGGTCGCTCTCGCCTTCCAACGCCGAAATGAACCGGTCGGAGGCATCGACCAGAATCAGCGGCAGATTGTAATGCTGGCGAAACATCGCCACCACGTCCGCCGCTTCGTTCTTGCGCATCAGGCCGTGATCGACAAGGATGCAGGTGAGTTGATCGCCGATCGCCTCATGCGCGAGAAGTGCCGCGACGGAAGAATCGACACCGCCCGAAAGGGCACAGATGACCTTGCCCTTGCCAACCTTGTTTCTGATCGCTTCGATGGCCTGTTCGCGATAGGCGGCCATCGTCCAGTCCGAATGCAAGCCGGCAATGTGCTGGACAAAATTCTGCAGCAGCCTCGCGCCGTCCGGCGTGTGGACGACCTCGGGGTGGAACTGCACGGCGTAGAATTTGCGCGCCTCGTCCGCGATGGCAGCAAAAGGCGCGCCGGTGGACGTGCCAACGACACGGAAGCCGGGCGGCAGGCTCGTCACCCGGTCGCCATGGCTCATCCACACCTGATGACGCGTGCCCTTGGCCCAGACGCCATCGAACAGGGCGCAATCATCCTGAATTTCAAGGAAGGCGCGGCCGAATTCCCGATGGTGACCGCCTTCGACCTTGCCACCGAGTTGGGCGCACATGGTCTGTTCGCCATAGCAGATGCCGAGCACCGGAATATCGGCGGAAAACACCGCATCCGGCGCACGCGGGCTGCCGATATCGACGGTGGAGTGCGGGCTGCCCGACAGAATAACCGCCTTCGGCGCGATGCGCCGGAAGGCTTCGTCCGCCGATTGGAACGGCGCGATCTCGCAGTAAACGCCAGCTTCGCGGACCCGTCGCGCAATCAACTGCGTGACCTGACTGCCGAAGTCGATGATGAGGATGGTGTCGGGATGATTGGCTGTCGTCATGGCGGGCCTTTAAAGACAAAGTCGAGTCGGTGCAATGGGCTCAAATGCCGCGACGCGGCCTAAAGCGCCGGCCCATTGAGATCGGGCTTCTCCTGCGGCTCATCCAGCTTCATTTCGCCGGAAGTGAACGCGCGCTCCAAGTGCAGCACAGCCTCGGCCAGCCGTTCGTCGATAACATGGAGATATTCGGTCCAGTCGCCAACATGGCGCAACTCGGCCGCACCGTCGGAAATGCCGCGCAGCCCGATCAATGGAACATCGAACAAATGGCAGGCGCGCAGGCAGGCATAGGTTTCCATATCGACCATGTCGGCCTCGATCGCATCATAGGCGCCGCCGGAGATAATGCCCGCGCCGGAGGAGAGGCTCGCCCCGGCAATACCAGGAATGCGAAGCTGCAACGGAACCACGGCCGGCAGATCGAGGAAGGGCGTAGCGCCCTTGGCAAAGCCAAGCGGCGAAGCGTCCATGTCGCGATAGGAAACGGACACCGCCTGATAGATGTGGGTTTGTTCAAGCGTGCGCGAGCCGGCTGAACCGAGGCTGACAACCAGATCGGGCAGCGCATGCTCTGCTTTCAGCCATGAGAGTTCAGCACCGAGGCGAACTCCCGCCTCCACCGGCCCGACACCCGTCATCAGCGGCACAAACAGACGTTTGAGATGAGGGCCGTATTCGGCGTCCGCGGCCATAACGAACAGAACGTCCTTGCCGCCCATCCTGACAGAAGTTTTCATCGCGCCTGCCCTCCGCTATGGCTCCGGGCTTCGTCGCTAGAAAAGCCCATTTAGTGGCTTTTAGTCGGCTTTCAGCCGAACGCTCCTCACCCCTGAACTTCCTCCCGACCGACAACCGTCATCATCGTGCCGGTCATGGTGGCGATCAGCTTGGCCTCGCCGTCCGCCTCCAGCGAATAGGCCTGTCCGTCTGCCACGATGATGTTGCGGCCGGGCTTGGTGACACTGCCGCGAAACAGGAATCGTTCGCCACGGCCCGGTGCCAGAAGGTTCACCTTGAACTCGATGGTCAGAACGCCGGCATTCTCCGGCATGAGAGAAAACGCCGCATAACCGCAGGCCGAGTCGAGCGCCGTAGAGATCACGCCGGCATGGAGAAAACCGTGCTGCTGGGTGAGCGCTGCCGAATAAGGCATCTCGATCTCGACGATGCCCGGCGTCACCAGCGTGAGTTCAGCACCAATCGTCGCCATCGCCTGCTGACGGACGAAGGACGCCCTGACGCGTTCCTCGAAGTTCGCTGCCGGTATCCGCTTGGCGCTCATTGGCCATATCTCCGCTGCCAAAAAAGCTTATTGCAGAGGCCGCGGGAACGAGCAACGGCCATACAAAGCACGGAAGGCGCGTCAGGCATGCCGACGAAGGGCGCAGAAATAAAACCCGTCCGTGCCACTCCGCGCAGGCGAAAGCGCGATGCCGTTCTCCAACATTCGCGCGGCGTCCTGCCTGCCTGGGAAATGTGCATTCCAAAGCATGCCATGATCGACCGGAACGAAATTGCTGTGTCGCGCCCGAAAGACGGCGATCTGGCCGTCGTTTTCTTCCTCGAAAACGGAACAGGTAATGTAGGCGAGAAGCCCGCCGGGCTTGACGAATTCGCGTACTGTATCGAGAATTCCCGCCTGTTCGGCCTTGCGCGCATCGAGTTGCCGGCGTGCCAGCCGCCATTTCGCGTCGGGCCGCCGTCGCCATGTGCCGCTGCCCGTGCAAGGCGCGTCGACCACGACCAGATCCATATGCCCCGTAAGGGCCGACAGTTCCGCCGGCTTTGAAATCACCTGTACATTGCGATTTTCGGAGCGGCGAAGCCTGTCGAAGATGGGGGCCAGCCGCTGCTTCTCAGCATCATGGGCATAAATCTGCCCGTGATTCTGCATCATCGCCGAGAGGGCCAGCGTCTTGCCGCCGGCGCCGGCGCAGTAGTCGAGCACCTGCTGGCCAGGCGTCGCCGCCGTCAGTTCCGCGGCAATCTGGGAACCCTCATCCTGCACCTCGAACCAGCCTTTCTGGAAAGCCGGTTCGGCCTGCACGTTGGGATGGCGTCCGCCACCCGCGATCGGCGCAATGCGGATGCCCTGTGGCGCAAGCGCACAAGGGACCGCACCAGTAGAGGCCAGTTCGGTCAGGACCTTGGTCCGCTCGGACTTCAGCGTGTTGACCCGGATATCGAGCGGTGGACGGGCGGCCAGCCCGGCGCTCTCCTCGACCCACTCGGCCCCGAAACTTTCCATCAGCAATGGCACACACCAGTCAGGCGCGTCCGCCTGCACTTCCGGTGGAGCATCACCGGCACTTGCAGCGTCAATCGCCTGCAATTCCGTTTCGCTCAACGGCGGCGGTGCAAAGCGATCACCGTCAAGGGCGGCATTCAGGGACTGCGGCGTACGGCCCCATTCAAGAAGAAGAGCGCCGAAGGCAACGGCGCGCGGCGTATCATCGCCAAGCAGCCAGCCTGCGGAACGCCTGCGGCGCAAACCGTCATAGACGATATTGCCAATCGCCGCGCGGTCGCCGCCGCCGGCAAAGCGATGCGAAATCCCCCAATCCTTCAACGCTTCAGCCGCCGGCCGGTGCCTTTGCCGGATGTCGTCCAGCACTTCGATGGCCGCTGCCAGCCTTCCGCCCAGTCTCATGCTATCCTTGCCGGTGCCGTTCGAATGAGCTGTTCCTGTAGAGTGCGCGGGCAAGCGGCACAAGCCAAGCGCGCGGCGGAACGCACCTTTTCACATCAAGCCGTCTTCTGCTCCGCCAGTCCCAGTTCCTGCATCATTGCCTCCCGCATCAGGAATTTCTGCGGCTTGCCCGTCACCGTCATTGGCAGGCTGTCCTTGAAACGCACATAGCGCGGCACCTTGTAATGGGCGATCTGCCCTTCGCAGAACGCCTTGACCTCCTCTTCGGTCAGGGTCTGGCCCGGAACTCTCACGATCCATGCGGCGATGACCTCGCCATATTTTTCGTCCGGCACGCCGAACACCTGTACCTCCTTGATCCGGCCGTTGCGGTAGAGGAACTCCTCGATCTCGCGCGGATAGATGTTCTCGCCGCCACGGATCACCATGTCCTTCACCCGCCCGACAATGTTGCAGTAGCCTTCGGCGTCGAAGGTGGCGAGATCGCCGGTATGCATCCAGCCCTCCGCGTCAATGGCCTCGGCCGTCTTCTCCTCATCCTGCCAATAGCCCTTCATCACCGAATAGCCGCGCGTGCAAAGCTCGCCCGACTGACCGACCGCAACGGTCTTTCCGTCGGTATCGACGACTTTGCATTCGACATGCGGCTGGATGCGCCCGACCGTCGAAACCCGCTTTTCCAGCGGATCATCGACACCGCTCTGGAACGAGACCGGGCTGGTTTCGGTCATGCCGTAGGCGATGGTCACCTGCCCCATATGCATGAGAGAGATCACCTTCTTCATCACCTCGATCGGACAAGGCGAACCGGCCATGATGCCGGTGCGCAGGCTGGAAAGGTCGAATCGGGAAAAATCGGGGTTGTCGAGCATGGCGACAAACATGGTCGGCACGCCGTAGAGGCCGGTGCAGCGTTCCTGCGCCAGCGCCGTCAAAGTGGCGCCAGCGTCAAAACCCTCGGATGGAAACACCATCGCCGCGCCCTTGGTCACGCAGCCCATCGAGCCCATCGACATGCCGAAGCAGTGGTAGAAGGGCACTGGAACGCACAGCCGGTCCTCGGCTGTCAGCTTGATGGTCGAGGTGACGAAATTGCCGTTGTTGACAATGTTGCGATGCGTCAGCGTCGCGCCCTTGGGCGAACCCGTCGTGCCGGACGTGAACTGGATATTGATCGGATCGTTGTTGTCGAGCGAATCCGAAATCGCATCCAGCCGCTCATATTCGTCGCGCCCGGCCATGGCCAGCACATCGCCGAAATTGAACATGCCTTGCGTGTTGTCCTCGCCGACGCGAATGACGATCTCCAGGCGCGGCAGGCGCGCGGATTTGAGCTTTCCCGGTTCCGATTCGGCCAGTTCCGGCGCGAGCTTCGCCAGCATGCCGAGATAGTCCGACGACTTGAAACTCGCTGCCGTGACCAGCGCCTTGCAACCAACCTTGTTGAGCGCATAGTCCAGTTCGGCCATGCGATAGGCCGGGTTGATATTGACCAGAATGATGCCGACGCGGGCGGTGGCGAATTGCGTGACCAGCCATTCCCAGCGGTTCGGCGACCAGATGCCGACACGGTCGCCCTTTTCCAGCCCGAGCGCCAACAGGCCCGCGGCGAAGGCATCCACCGTTTCGGCCAGTTCATCCCAGGAAAAGCGCTTGTCCTGCTCGACAAAGACCGCCGCATCGCGCGTGCCATAGGCGCTCACCGTCTCGGCGAATACCTGTGGTATGGTCTTTTCCAGAAGCGGGGTGGAATGCTGCCCTACCACATGCGACATGCCGTCGACCGGCGTGATGAACCCGGCAGGGCCGCGAAGATGAGTGGCATTGTTCAGTTCGTTGAGATTGAGAGCCATGGCCGCTTCCTCCTCGCGAAACATCCAGGACTGCCAGCCTAACAGCGGTGCAGCCTTGCGAATATCCCCCTATGGTCGAGATAAAAGCGCAGCGCCCACCCTGGCGACAACCTCGTCCAGCAGCGCAGCATCATTTGCCGCACGAGCCTTACGTGATGCGACCAGGCAGGCCTGCGAGGGCAGGACCAGCCCGTCAGTCAGCTTCTTGAGATGGTTGGCGCGCAAGGTGGAGCCGGTGCTGGTGATATCGACGATAATGTCCGCCGAGCCGGCTGCCGGGGCGCCCTCCGTGGCGCCGAGGCTTTCGACAATGCGATAGACCTGTATGCCATGCTTGCCCGAAAAGAATTGCTGGGTCAGCCGCCAGTATTTCGTCGCGATCCTCAGCCGCCTCCCGTGCCGCGAGCGGAAATCCGCTGCCACGTCATCGAGGTCGGCCATGGTGTCGACGTCGAGCCAGGCATCGGGCACCGCCACCACGACATCGGCATGGCCGAAGCCGAGCCGTGCGACAATCTCCGCCCGCTCTTCCCAATCGGCAAGGTTTTCACGCACCAGATCCTCGCCGGTGACGCCAAGGTCCACCCCGCCCCGGCCAATCTCGCCGGCAATCTCCGAGGCAGACAGGAAGGCGATCTCGACTTCGGGAAATTCCGCGATGCGCGCATGATATTTACGCGTATCTTCGGGCAGGTTCACGGTCAGTCCCGCCTTGGCGAGAATTTCGAGCGCCTGTTCCTTCAGCCGGCCCTTCGAGGGCAGAGCAAGCACGATCATTGCGCGCCCTCCCGCAACGTCTCGATGCGGTCGAGCCAGACCGAAAAGCCGACACCGGGAATGGTCGCCTTTGCGCCAAGCAGGGTCAGCAGGCGGTCATAACGGCCGCCGCCGACCAGCACGCCGGCCTCGCCTTGCGCCGCGATCTCGAAAACCAGCCCGGTGTAATAATCGAGCGGGCGGCCAAAGGCCGCGTCGTAGCGAACCGCGTCCATATTCAGGCCATGGCTGGCGATAGCCACGGTGCGGGCGCTGAAATTTTCCAGTGCCGCATCGAACGAAAGCCCCGTGCTGGCCGCAAAGGCCGACAGGGCCGCACCAGCCCCCGCCAACGGCACGTCGATGGCGAGGAAGGCCTTGAGCGCGGCAAACGCCTCGTCGGACAGCCTGACGCTGCGCAGTTGCACCTTCTCGATCAGGCGGCGCGCAATGTCTGCGGGTGCGCGCCCCACGGATGGCGAAAGCCCTGCTTTGTCCATGTTCGCTTCGATATGGGCAGCAAGCCCTTCGACATCGCCATCCGCCGCAAGCAGCGCGGCCTCCCCGCCAAGGCGACCGTTGCGCGATGGATTGGCGAGATCGGCAAGGGCGGCCTCCAGCATGGCGCGAGAGCCGAAAGCGCGCGCCAGGCGCATGCGCCAGCCGCGCGGCAGGCCAAGCGCGGCCAACACGGCCTCGAATATGCCCTGGTCACCAAGCGTGACAGTCAATCGCAGGTGGGGCAGCGCCATGGCCACCAGCGCATGCGCATCGACGACGCTGCGCGCGTCGGCTGCGGCAATATCAGGATCGCCAAGATCCTCGATGCCGGCCTGAAAGAACTCGTTGCCGCCCTCGCGGCGCTGGCGAAAAACCTCGCCAAGATAGCCATAACGGCGCGGTGTACCCGCCTGGCTCGCGATGTGGTCACGGCAGACGGGAATGGTGAATTCCGGCCTCAGGCATAATGCTGCCCCCGTCTCGCTTTCCGTGAGGAAGATGCGGCGGCGCAAATCCTCGCCCGCCATGTCGAGGAACGGATCGGCCGGCTGCAACACCGCCACCTCGACCATGGCCGCACCACGCTCGACGAAAAGCTTCCGCACATCGGCGGTAATGGCGGGGTAGCGGGTGGTCATGGGGAGGCGGTATCCAAAGCTGTTTATTCCCCTTCCCTGTCCGCCTTCTGGGCGTCGAGAATCTTGCGCACCTCGGCAACGATGTCGGCCTCTTTCACAGTCACCTGGCCGGGACGCGCTTCCTTGTATTCGGCGTGATCGGCGATGGCCTTTGCCTGCCTTGCGCCTTCGATCAGATCCTTGAGCTGGACCTCGCCATTGGCGCGCTCGTCGCCGCCCTGAATGACGGCGACCGGGCAACCGCGCCTGTCGGCATATTTCAACTGCGCCTTCATGCCGGCGCCGCCGAGATACATTTCGGTGCGGATTTTTGCCTTGCGCAGGTCCGCCACCATTTTCTGATAACGGCCAAGGCTCTCCGTATCCTTGTCCATGACCAGAACCACCACCGGCTGGATCACGTCGGACGTGTCCAGCTTGCCGAGGTTCTTCAATGCCGTCATCAGGCGCGAAACGCCGATGGAAAATCCCGTCGCCGGCACCGGCTCGCCACGGAAGCGCGACACCAGCCCGTCATAACGGCCGCCGCCGCCAACCGAGCCGAAGCGCACGATTTTTCCCTCCTCATTGGGAATTTCGGCCAGCAATTCGGCCTCATAGACCGGGCCGGTGTAGTATTCGAGGCCGCGCACGACAGATGTATTTATTGCAATCCTGTCTGGCCCATAACCCGCAGCTTCAAACAGATGATAAAGCTGCTCCAATTCATCAACACCAGCGCATCCTACCGCACTATCGACCACACTTAAGCGGGCGTTTTCGATTGAACCGATCGAATTCTCGACCCATAAAATATCGTCCTCGGCCATATCGCGCCCGACAAGTGGCCGTACTTTGCTTCTTGAATTGGAAATGCCCGTATAAGCTGATCGCCCTAAAAGCGGCTCGATCCGCGAAATTTGCTTCTCATCAAGCCCGGCACCCTTGGTGAAATCACCACTCTCGTCCAGCCGGCCCTTGCCGAGCAAATCGCGCACGCCATCGGCGCCAACCTTGTCCAGCTTGTCGATGGCCCGCAGCACCGTCAGTCGCCGTCCCGCATTCTCGTCGCCGCCCAGCCCGATCGCTTCAAGAACTCCGTCCAGCACCTTGCGGTTGTTGACGCGGATAACATAGTCGCCGCGCTTGATGCCGAGTGCTTCCATCACGTCAGCCATCATCATCGCCATTTCGGCGTCCGCCGCGACGCCCGGCGTTCCCACTGTATCGGCATCGAACTGCATGAACTGGCGAAAGCGCCCCGGCCCCGGCTTTTCGTTGCGGAACACCCAGCCGGAACGATAGCTGCGGAACGGCTTTGGCAGGCGCTCGTAATTTTCCGCGACATAGCGCGCCATCGGCGCGGTCAGGTCATAGCGCAGCGACAGCCATTGCTCGTCATCGTCCTGAAAGGAGAAAACACCTTCGTTCGGCCGGTCCTGGTCCGGCAGAAACTTGCCCAGCGCGTCGGTATATTCGATCAGCGGCTGATCTGCCGGCTCGAAGCCGTAAAGCTCATAGACCTCGCGGATCGTCGCAACCATCTTCTCGACGGCGCGAATGTCGTCGGCACCGCGATCGACCAGCCCGCGCGGCAGCCGTGCCTTCATCTTTTCCGATCTTGCGGCCATGCGATCCACTCTGCGGTCAGGATTGTCCAATACGCGCGCCGGCCTGCGATCCGGGCGGATACGGGCGGCTGCGCCGGTGTCCTAACCGATGGCGTAGTCAGCGGCAAGACTTCCGCGCGCCGCGCAGCGGCGGCGGCCGAAAGGATAAAATCTTAACTATGCCTCCGATAGAAACAATTTCGCCATCATCGCGGCATGGTGCCGACACAATCGGCGGAAATATTGCATTCATAAACAATGGCTTCCGAGATTTTGGCCATGGCTGCCCCTCTGACGAACCGGCGGATCGCCCATACGACCGTTTCGGGCCACAGCGACGCTCATCCTGCCGCGTTGCGCCCCGCTACCGGACGCAGCGATACCACAAGCCGCATGACCGGCCCGTTCGAGGTCGCCCCGCCCAAAGGCGGATCGGAACTCAGCGCCACCTTCGTCACCGGCCTGCTGGTGATCTATCCGGCCTTCGCCACCATGCTTGCCATCATTTTCGGGCTGTTCCTGACCGGCCGCGGCGCGTAGGAACTCTACCCCGAAACCGGCAACCACTTTCGTGAGGCAAGCTCTTTGTTTGAGCATGCCTTTATCCCGAAACCGGCAACCACTTTCGTGAGGCAAGCTCTATCGAGGCCGTTTGAACGCCTTTCGCTCTTTCTCGATCGGCTGCCGGCATTTGCAGCCTTCCAGGTGATCGTTGACCAGCCCCATCGCCTGCATGAAGGCATAGACCGTGGTCGGGCCGACAAAGCTCCAGCCGCGCTTCTTCAGTTCCTTCGACATGCGCACCGACACAGGCGTGGTCGGGTTGGCGCGCATATGCGCGACATCGACCACCTTTGGCCGCTCGTCCGGGCCGGGTTCGAACCGCCAGAACCAGGCCGCAAGCGAGCCGGACTCGTCGGCCATTTCACGCGCGCGCCTTGCGTTGTTGATGGTGGAGACGATCTTGCCGCGATGACGGACGATGCCCGCATTGCCGAGCAGGTGCTCGATGTCCTTGTTTGTGAATTCGGCGACCCGGTCGATCTCGAATCCGTCAAAGGCTTCGCGAAAATTTTCGCGCTTGCGCAGGATGGTGAGCCAGGAAAGGCCGGATTGAAAACCTTCGAGGCATATCTTTTCGAACAGGCGCGTGTCCTCGGCCATCGGCCTGCCCCACTCATTGTCGTGGTAAGCAAGGTAATCCGGCAGGTTGGCATGCCATGCGCAACGCAACGCGCCGTCTGGTCCGGCCAGCAGACCCGTTTCGTCAGTCATTGCTGAAATCCCCCATTCCTAACGCGCCTAGCGAGGCATTAACGACGGCTTTACCAGATTCCTGAACCGCCCGATAACCACACCGAAAACTTTCCTGACAAAGCGGCATTTTAGGCAATCGCGATTCACCTTTCAGTTGCAGGCCGCCGTCAACATGGCGGCGGGCGCGAGGGAAACCACCCGTTTTCAGAGCGCGAGGCAATTTTGTTGAGAGCATTGCGATGATGAAAACCTTATCCTGCCTGCTTGGCGCGGCCGCTATGCTGGCTCTAGCGCCGCAAGCCATGGCCAATGACCGCTATGCCGAACGGCCTCCGGTCATGGTCAGCCCCGACCTTTCTGCACCCTGGCTTTTGCAACTTGGCTATCCGGGTGGAACCTTGCGGCGCGAGGCACAGACGCGCCAACAGCGCGCGCGGCGCGCGCAGCCGGTAACGGCCCCGGTTCGGGTTCAACCGGACAGGACGCGCACCGCCGCCGTGCAGCGGTCCACCAAACGCGTGGTGATGCGGCCGCGCATCAACCCGATCTATCTGCCGCATGAAGTCAAATATGACGGCAAGCAGAAGCCGGGCACGATCATCATCGATACGCATGAGAATTTTCTCTATCTGGTACAGAAGGGCGGCAAGGCGCGGCGTTATGGCGTCGGCACCGGCAAGCCCGGCTTCGAATGGTCCGGCACGCATAAGGTTTCGGCCAAGCGGGAGTGGCCGGACTGGCGCCCGCCGGCCGAAATGATCACCCGCGAAAAGGCCAAGGGCCGCTATCTGCCGACCTATCTGGCCGGCGGTATCCAGAATCCGCTCGGTGCGCGGGCGCTTTATCTGGGCTCCACGCTTTACCGTATCCACGGCACCAACCAGCCCTGGACGATCGGCGGCGCGGTGTCGTCGGGCTGTATCCGCATGCGCAATGAGGACGTCATAGACCTTTACGAGCGCGTAGCGGTTGGCACAACGGTCGTAGTCATGTAATGAAGGTACAGCAACGGGGGACGGGCCGCGAAAGTGGCCGGTCGCAAAAGGGTGACGCGGACTACCGCGTCGCCCTTTCGTTTTTCCCTGTAACGTGGCAGAAGCCACGGCAACATCTCCTTTCTTTTTGGGGTTTCGTTTCATGTCCGACGATACACGCTACCTGAAAGGCGGCCCGGTCGCCCAACGTATCATGGCCGAAGTCAAGGCCGATGCCGCCGCCGCTACCGCCGAAGGATTTCCACCCAAGCTGGTGTCGATCACTGTGGGCGACGTCGCGGCAGTCGGCGTTTATGTCCGCAACCAGAAGGCCAAAGCCGAACTTACCGGCATCGGCTTCGAGGAGCGGCGGTTTGAAGCCGATATCACGGCCAGCGAGTTGGAAGCGGCGATCCACGGCATGAATGCCGACCCGCGTGTCACCGGCATCATCGTGCAGCGCCCGGTGCCGGCGCATATCCCGATCAAGGCGATCCAGGCGGCCATCCATCCGCTCAAGGATGTCGAGGGCATGCATCCCGCCTCGATCGGCAACATCGTCTACAACCAGCTTGACCTTGCGCCGTGTACGGCGGCGGCCTCGGTCGAACTGCTCAAGGAAACCGGCCTCGACCTGAAGGGGCTGGAAGTGGTGGTAGTCGGCCATTCCGAGATCGTCGGCAAGCCGATCGCCTTTCTTCTGATGAGCGAGGGCGCGACGGTGACGGTGTGCCACCACATGACGCGTTCGGTCGCGGCGCATGCCAGACGCGCCGACGCTCTTTTCGTGGCGGTCGGCAAGCCGCGCATGATCAAGGCGGACATGGTCAAACCCGGCGCCGCCGTCATCGATATCGGCATCAATTCCGAAGTCGGGCCTGATGGCAAGAACCGCATTGTCGGCGATGTTGACACCGAAAGCGTGAAGGACGTCGCATCGTGGATCACGCCGGTGCCGGGCGGCGTCGGGCCGATTACCGTGGCGATCCTGCTGCGCAACACCATGGTTGCGCTGAACCGGCAGCGGGCGCTCTATCGCACCACCTTCGGCGCGAACGACAAGCTGGCCGCTGAATAACCTTTCTATCGGGCGCTGACGGCAGGTTCCGCCACGCCTGCCGGTTTCTCGCCGCCATAGGCCCAGTCGAGCAGCCTCACCGTATGAACCACCGGCAGCCGGACGGCGGACGCAATCTGCGTGATGCAGCCGATATTGCCGGCGGCGACGATTTTCGCGCCGGTCGCCTCGATATTCCTGACCTTGCGGTCGCGTAGCGTCGCGGAAATCTCCGGCTGGAGAATGTTGTAGGTGCCGGCCGAGCCGCAACACAGATGCCCTTCGCGCGGCTCCCTGACCACGAATCCGGCTTTGGCGAGCAAGGCTTTCGGCTGGCGCGTTATCTTCTGGCCATGCTGCAGGGAGCACGCCGCATGATAGGCGACCACCGTGCCGGGCGTTAGAACCGGCTCCGGCAGTTCCAGCCCAGCCAGATATTCGGTGATGTCCTTTGCCAGCGCCGACACTTTGGCCGCTTTTTCGGCATAGGCCGGATCGAGCCGCAGCATGAAGCCGTAATCCTTGATCGTCGTGCCGCAACCGGAAGCGGTGACGACGATGGCGTCCAGCCCGCCATTGTCGATCTCGTGCATCCAGGCGTCGACATTGCGGCGCGCCGAAGCTAGCGCCTGCTCCTCGCGCCCCATATGATGCACCAGCGCGCCACAGCAGCCTTCGCCTTGCGGCACCACGACCTCGACACCGAGCCGGTTGAGCAGGGAAATCGTCGCCTCGTTGATGCCCGGCTCCAGCACCGATTGCGCGCAACCGGTGAGGATGGCGGCGCGCCCCTTCTTGGCCCTGCCCTGCACGCCGTGAACGCCGGGCTTCGCGGCAGACGACATGGCCGGCACCGTGCTGGGTGCAAGTCTCAGCATGGCGGCCAATGGTTTCAGGACCGGAGCTTTTTCGAACATGCCGGCAAAGGGCCGTCCGAGTTTCGCCAGTTTCAATGCGGTGCGGAATCGCACCGGATAGGGCAGCACGAAAGCCAGCAATGCGCGGATCAGCCGGTCGGGCAGCGGGCGGCGCCAGGTCTTTTCGATATGCGCGCGCGCATGATCGACCAGGTGCATGTAGTTCACGCCGGACGGGCATGTGGTCATGCAGGCAAGGCAGGACAGGCAGCGGTCGATATGGGTGACGATCTCGCGGTCAGCGGCGCGACCGTTCTCCAGCATGTCCTTGATGAGATAGATGCGGCCACGCGGGCTGTCCAGTTCGTTGCCGAGCGTCACGTAGGTCGGGCAGGTGGCGGTGCAAAAGCCGCAATGCACGCATTTGCGCAGGATCGCCTCCGATTCCGCGACATGTGGATCGGCGAGTTGCGCTTCGGTGAAATTGGTCTGCATCGCGTCCGCCTCACGCCGCCATGCGGCCGGGATTGAGAATGTTTTTCGGATCGAATTCGGCTTTCAGACGCGCCGCCAGCGCGGCAAGCGCCGGCGATGGCGACTCGAACACTGGGAGCGCCGCGCGCTGGGCCTCGCTCGCGCGCATCAAGGTGGCGTGGCCGCCGCCGAACTTGCGGATCATCGCCCGCACAAGGTCGGCCTCCGGCTCACCATGCGCCATGGAAAGCCAGATCAGCCCGCCCTGCCAGTCATAAAAGGCTTCCACCGCCGTCTGCATCCTCAGCGCCATCACCATGCGGTGACCGTCGGCCGGTGCCATGGAAACCCGCCACAGCGGCCTGTCCGAGCCGACAAAGGGCACGCAATCACGGATTTCACGCCACAGCGCCGGCGACGCCTCGCCGGAAATCTCCTCCAGCGGCCCCGCATCTTTCAGCAAATCCTTCAGCTTGCCGATGCGATAGGCAACCGAAGGCCCGAACCCTTCGACCCGTAGCAGCGTCGCCGCCTCGCGGCCAAGATGGCCTTCGGCAAGGCGCGTCACCACCGGATAGGGCAAATGCGCCGCGCTCGACACCTCCGCGTTTGAACCAAGCGCCAGTGCCATGGCCGCCGCGGCATGCTCGTCCAGCAGGCCGCGTATGGCGAGCGTGACTTCCGTTTGCGCCGCCGGCAAGACCTTGAAGGTAACGTCGGTGAGAACGGCCAGCGTGCCCCAGCTATTGGCCATGGCCTTGGGGAGATCGTAGCCGGTCACGTTCTTGACCACGCGGCCGCCGGACTTGAACGCCTCGCCCCGGCCCGAAACGGCATGAACGCCGAGAATATGGTCGCGCGCCGCCCCTGCCTTCAGCCGTCGCGGACCCGAAAGGTTCGTCGCCAGCACGCCGCCAATGGTGCCGCGCTCGGCTTCCCCGCCCAGCAACGGGCCGTAATCCGCAGGCTCGAAGGCAAGCTGTTGGCCGTGTGCGGCCAAAAGCGCCTCGATTTCAGCCAATGGGGTGCCGGCGCGCGCCGACAGTACGAGTTCCTCCGGTTCATAGAGCGTAATGCCGCCAAGCTTGGAAAGATCGAGCATATGCCCGGTCTGCACAGGACGGCCGATGGCGCGCTTCGAGCCATGACCGAGGATTTCCAATGGCGCCTCATCGGCAACGGCCCATTGCACCGTGGCGAGAACGTCTTCGGCTGTGGCGGGGGTGAAGGTGGTCATGTGAGGAAAACCTAAAACCTCGGAATGTCCGGAAAAGGCAGCTTGCCGGCATGGATATGCATGCGGCCAAGCTCCGCGCAGCGGCGAAGTTGCGGGAAAACCTTGCCCGGATTGAGCAGATGGTTGGGGTCGAAGGCGCATTTGACCCGCATCTGCTGGTCGAGATCGGTCTCGTTGAACATTTCCGGCATCAGGTCGCGCTTTTCGACGCCCACCCCATGCTCGCCGGTGAGCACGCCGCCGACACGCACGCACAGCCGCAGGATATCGGCGCCGAATTGCTCGGCCTTGTCCAGTTCGCCGGGCTTGTTGGCGTCGTAAAGGATCAGCGGATGCAGATTGCCGTCGCCTGCATGGAAGACATTGGCGACGCCGAGGCCGTATTTTTCCGACAACGCCTTCATGCCGGCCAGCACCTTGGGCAGTTCCTTGCGCGGAATGGTGCCGTCCATGCAGTAATAGTCCGGCGAGATGCGCCCGACTGCCGGAAACGCGGCCTTGCGCCCGGCCCAGAACGCCAGCCGCTCGTCTTCCGACTGGGAAATGCGGCAGGTGGTCGAGCCGTTCTGCAAGGCAATCGCCTCAACCTCGCCGATCAGATGATCGACCTCGACCGCAGGCCCGTCCAGTTCCACGATCAGGAGCGCCTCACAGTCCAGCGGATAGCCGGCATGGACGAAGTCCTCCGCGGCACGAATGGCCGGCCCGTCCATCATCTCCATGCCGCCCGGAACGATGCCGGCGCCGATAATATCGGCAACGCATTGGCCGCCCTGCTCGCTGCTTGGAAAACCGATTAAAAGCGCCCGCGCCGTTTCCGGCTTCTTCAGGATGCGCACCGTCACCTCGGTGACGACGCCGAGCAACCCTTCCGATCCGGTCATCACGCCGAGCAGATCGTAGCCTTCGGCGTCGAGATGCTTGCCGCCGAGGCGCAGGATTTCGCCATTCATCAAGACCATCTCGATGCCCAGAACGTTGTTGGCGGTAAGCCCGTATTTCAGGCAGTGCACGCCGCCGGAATTCTCCGCGACATTGCCGCCGATCGAGCAGGCGATCTGCGAGGACGGATCGGGGGCGTAATAAAAGCCCTCCTGCTCGACGGCGGTGGTAATGCCGAGATTGGTGACGCCCGGCTGGGCGACGACAACGCGATTGGGGTAGTCGATCTCCAGAATGCGGTTAAATCGGCTCATCACCAGCAACACCGCATCCTCAAGCGGCAGCGCGCCACCCGATAGCGAAGTGCCGGAGCCGCGCGGCACGACGCGGATAGTCCGCTCATTGCAGTATTTGAGGATTTTCGCGACTTGCGCCACCGTTTCCGGCAGCACCACGACAAGCGGCAATTGCCGATAGGCGGTGAGCCCGTCACTCTCGAAGGCCCGCATTTCACTGACGGCATCGACCACGCCTTCGCCCGGTACGATGATGCGCATATCGGCAACGATCTCCGCCCGGCGGGACAGCGTGGCCGCATCCGGCTTGGGCAGGACGAGTCCGGACATGACGATGCCTTTCGTGGGCCGCAGCGACAAAACAACTGGTAAAAAGCATTTACCAGTTGGCGGCACCGCTGGCAAATCATGCCTTGGTCGAAATCATTGGTGATATGCGCCCAAGGTTCCGTAGCGTCAATGTGACGCTGGCGGCTGTTCCCGTTCCGCATGGGAATGACGAATGCGCCGCACGGCCCACCACACCAAAAGCACGACGACAGGCACCGAGGCGGCGGTGATGAGCGTAGCGTCCAGTTCGTGGCCGAATATCTCGGTGCCGCCTTCTATCATATGGCCGATAAGGCCGACGACGTAATAGGACACGGCCGCCACGGACAAGCCCTCGACGGTCTGCTGGAGACGCAGTTGCAGGCTGGCGCGGTTGTTCATCGAGGCGAGCAGGTCGCGGTTCTGCTGCTCCATCTCGACATCCACCCAGGTACGCAGCAGCGTCGTTGCCCGCGTCAGCTTGCGCGACAGATTGGCCTGCCGCTCCTCGACCGACCGGCAGGTGCGCATGGCCGGCGCGACGCGGCGCTGCAAAAAGCCGCCCCATGTGTCGTAGCCGGGCACCGCCTGCTCCTCCAGCGCCTCAAGGCGCTCGCGCACAATGCCGTCATAGGCACGGCTGGCGCCGAAGCGATAAAGGCTGGACGCTGCGTCGGCCTCCAACTCGGCGGCCAGTTCGGTAAGATCGGCAAGCAATGTCTGGTTATCGCGGGTTTCGGCCGCCTTGATCTCGCGCGTGATGATGGCGAGGCGATCCTCGATGCGCCGTGCGCGGCCCGAGAGCGACAGCGCCAACGGCAGGCCAAGCATCGCCAGCGTGCGATAGGTTTCGACATCGATCAGGCGTTGCGAAAGCGCACCCATGCGCGTCGGCGTCAGGCCACGGTCGAGAACGAGCATGCGGGTCAGCCCGTCGCCATCCTGCCGGAAATCGGTGGCGATCGCCGCCTTGCCGCTCTCGACCAGCGAATAGCACAGGCTGCTCTGGTCGAAGCGGGCAATCAGCTTTTCGCTGGCTGCCGTCCATTTGCGGATTTCCAGCCTGATACCGGAAATCACCGTGCCCGGTGGCGAAAACCCATTGCCGAAGGGCGAGGCCTCCTGCGCCTTGGCGGCCTCGGCAAGCGGCCCTTGCCACAGATAGGTGGAAAACTCGGTGTGGCGCTCCCAGCTCAGCGAGCCCTTGCCCCATTTCATCGCATGATGCCTGGCCTGCCGGTCGGGCGCGGCGATGCCCAGGCGGCGCGACAATTCCGAAAGCACGGCATGATCGACGCTGGCGCCGGCCTCGGTCACGAAGGCCAGTTGCACCAGCACACGCGGCGTTTCAATCAACGGATGGGGACGCGAATGAACCTCGCCAAGCGCGCCGGGGCGTCCTTCATGCGCTGGAAAGCCCAGCACGCTGCCAGTGGCGCGTGACACGAATTCGAGGCTTCTTGGGTCGTCGGACACGGCTGTTCCCCCGGCTCCTGCGCCTGCGTAACGACTGCCCTGTAAAACCGAACGGAGGCATGCGCAAACGGGAATCGTGCAATCGAAAGCTTTTTGCGACGATAATTATGATGATAATTGGATAAATAAATTGACCACTTTGCGGTCATATCTTTATATTCAGCGCCATTCTTCCACTCATAGAGCAAGCTCTTGGGCGACATCTTCTCCAGGATCGAGCATTCACGCACCGCCGACGAGGTGATCGGCCAGATCGAGACGCTGATCCTCGAAGGCGTCTTGTCGGCTGGCGACCGGCTGCCGGGCGAGCGCGAACTCGCCAGGCAATTCGACGTCTCGCGGCCGATCCTGCGCGATGCGCTGAAATCATTGGAAGCGCGCGGGCTGCTCGTCACGAGACACGGTGGCGGCACCCATGTCGCCGACATTATCGGCGAGGTCTTTTCCAAGCCGGTGATGGACCTGATCGCCAGCCAGCCCAAGGCCGCGCACGATTATCTGGAATATCGCCGTGAAATCGAGGGGATAGCGGCCGAATATGCGGCGCGGCGGGCCACCGCCGACGATCTCGCCTTGCTCGACGGCATCATGGCACGCATGGACGAGGCCTACCGCACCGGCGATTTCGAGGACGAGGCCGGGATCGACGTGGAATTCCACCACGCGGTCGGCGAATGCGCGCACAATATCATCCTGCTGCACACGCTGCGCTCCTGCTACCGGCTCCTGTCGGAAGGCGTCTTCCAGAACCGGCTGCTGATCTTCTCGCTGCCCGGCGCGCGCGAAGAATTGCTGAAGCAGCATCGCGCCATCCATGCAGCCGTGAAAGCCGGCGATCCGGCCGGTGCCCGCAAGGCGGCAATGGATCACATTGCCTATGTCGAACGCTCGATGGCGGAAGCCGTGCGCAGTGACGACTGGCAGCGCGTATCCCGGCTGCGGCTGAGGCAGCGCGCCGGCGATGTCGGTTCCTTGAAGCCCGGCCCTTTGAGAAAACGCGATCTGAACGAGCGCGGACCAGTGCCCGAAGCCGACCCGGCATCCGAAACCAGCCCCATATTCAAGACCGGAAAAACCAGACCATGAGCATGCTTCTGACCATAGACGATTTGAAACAGCGCGCGCGCCAGCGCGTGCCGAAAATGTTCTTCGACTACGCCGATTCCGGCGCCCTGACGGAGAGCACCTATCGGGCGAACGAGGAGGATTTCTCCAAGATCAAGCTGCGCCAGCGCGTTCTGGTGGATATGACCAACCGCTCGCTTGCCTCGACCATGATCGGTGAGCCTGTGTCGATGCCGGTGGCGCTGGCCCCGACCGGATCGACGGGCATGCAGCATGCCGATGGCGAAATGCTGGCGGCGCAGGCGGCCGAGGAATTCGGCGTGCCGTTTACGCTGTCCACCATGAGCATTTGTTCGATCGAGGACGTCGCGTCGGTGACGAAGAAGCCGTTCTGGTTCCAGCTTTATGTCATGACCGACAAGGATTTCGTGCTCAACCTGATCGACCGTGCCAAGGCTGCGAAATGCTCGGCGCTGGTGCTGACGCTGGACCTGCAGATTCTCGCCCAGCGCCACAAGGATGTGCGCAACGGCCTGACCGCGCCGCCGAAGATGACGATTCCCAACATCATCGACATGGCGATCCGGCCGGGCTGGTGCCTCGGCATGTTCGGCACCAAGCGCCGCACCTTCCGCAATATCGTCGGCCACGCCAAGGACGTGAAGGACCTGTCGTCGCTGTCGGCATGGACCAATGAGCAGTTCGACCCGAAACTGTCGTGGAAGGACGTCGAATGGATCAAGGAACGCTGGGGCGGCAAACTGATCCTGAAAGGCATTCTCGACAAGGAGGATGCGGTCATGGCCGCCAAAAGCGGCGCCGATGCGATTATCGTTTCCAACCATGGCGGACGCCAGCTTGACGGCGCGCCGTCGTCGATCTCGGTGCTGGAGGAGATCGCCGACGGCGTGGGCGACAAGATCGAAATCCACATGGATGGCGGTATCCGATCCGGGCAGGACGTGCTGCGGGCGCTCTGCCTTGGCGCCAAAGGCGTTTATATCGGCCGCCCGTTCCTCTATGGGCTGGGGGCCGGCGGCAAGGCCGGCGTGACCACGGCGCTGGAGATCATCCGCAAGGAACTGGATACGACGCTGGCCTTGTGCGGCAAGCGCGATATCCGCGAGGCCGGCAAGGACATGCTTTATCGGCCGGACCGCCCGCTGCCCGCCGAAAAGCGCAAGGCCGCAACGGCAAAGGCCGGGAAGTAGCGTGCCGGAACGGACGGTCGATCTGGCTCAGGCGCGTGGCCCCGACGGCACGTTGCTCTACGCCATCGGCGATGTGCATGGCCGGCTCGACCTTCTGGCCGCCATGCACCACCACATCGCCGCGGAAATCGAACTGGCATTGTTTGAGGGCAAGGCCGCGGACTGGCGTATCGTGCATCTCGGCGACTATGTCGATCGCGGCCCTGACTCCAAGGGCGTGCTCGATTTTCTGGTCGCCGCGCAAAAGCGCGATGCCCGCAATGTCATGCTGGCCGGCAACCACGATGTCGGCTTTCTCGGTTTTCTCGAAGACCCCGCCAGGGGTCAGCTTTTCCTGAATTTCGGCGGCGTCGAGACGGCACGCTCCTATGGCGTGGAGCTTTATTCGGCCCCGACGCTGGAGGAAGACCACGCCGATCTGTTGTCCGCCATTCCCGACGCTCACATGATTTTCCTGCGGGCGCTGGATTTCTCGGTGATTTTCGGCGATTTCTTCTTCTGCCATGCCGGTATCCGGCCCGGTCGCCCGCTCGACCGGCAGCGCATCCACGATCTGATCTGGATTCGCGACGAATTCCTCGACAATGACGACAACTATACAAAAGTTGTCGTCCACGGCCACACACCCGCGTCGGAAGCCGAATTGCGCCGCAACCGTATCAACGTCGATACGCGCGCCTATGAGACAGGCCGACTCACGGCATTGGCTGTAAATGGCGCGAAAAAGCGTATCCTGTCAGCAACGAATGACGGCGTTTTTCAGCGTAGCGCAGCGGTAACGCCGTAACCATCAACTGCATGATGATCGTTGGCGGAATCGGCAGCATAAATGCCGAGGCCGCACATCACGATGGAGGCCAGCATGGCGAAGGACAACAATGCTGCTTTCACGGAAGTCATCTCTTGTTATAGCCTTTCACACATCAGCACAGGCGCGTTACCAATGCGTTGAAACTCAAAATTTGTGATAAAGTTTCAGCGATTTCTCGCTTTGGCAGTCATTGTTCGGCGCCTGTGTCGCCAAGGCCACAGGTCCCGCACGCCGTGATCCCGGCGGCCTTCTAGAGCGGGAAGCGGACACAACCCAAGCGATAAAAACACTATCCACCGCGGATTTTTTCGGCCGTGCCAAATTTGCCACGCGGCGTTGCCTTACCGCCTTATGGCGGCCACCCAATTGCGGGCAATGGCGAGACCTGCGGCATCAGCCTCCGGGCCGTTTACAGCCATTTCACCGTCAAGACGTTCTGCCCAATCAGGATGGTGAGAGCAAATAAAGTCCGCAAATATATCGCTCCAAGTTCGAACCAGTTTGCAGTCGGCTTCGAAATGAAACTGGAAGCCGTAAACGGCGCGGCCGATTCGAAACACCTGGTTCGACACTCCACCGCTTTCAGCAAGTTTCACCGCTTTGTCCGGCAGCGAAAACGTGTCGTCATGCCATTCGAAGATCGGAAATTGTTGCGGCAAAGTTGCAAGCACCGGATCGATTTTGGCTGCGTCCGTCAGCGCGATCCGTTGCCAGCCGAATTCGGTTGCTCCGCCAATCTGGTTTTTTCCGCCGAAGGCGCGGGCGACCAACTGGCCGCCCAGACAGATTCCGAGTACGGCATGATCGCGGGCCGCAAAATCGCGTATCAGCCCAAGTAGGACCGGAAAATAAGGATGGGTTTCGTCGGCGAGCGCATTCTGGCCACCGCCCAGAATGATCAATCCGTCATGCCTTGCGCCATCCGCCGGCAGGGCATCGCCCAGATAGGGTTTCCGCAGATCGACTTCGGCCTCCGCCTCGGTCAGTGCCGTACCAACCTGTCCCAAGCCGGTATCATCGAAATTCTGGACAACGAGGACACGCATCGCCATTCCTGACAGAAAAGAATTGGGCGAGCGATACCATGGCGCGGCGAGGTCGGCCAACATGAGAGCCGCCGCGAAATAAGGGAAAATCATATGCCATTGCAAAATCGCATCGATCCGTTCGGCGCAATTCATGCCGTAACCGAGCGCGGCCTGTTCACCGGCAATCGCGGCATCATCCACGATCCGGATACCAGGACGCTGTTGAGAAGACGCTGGGCATCGCAGGCATGGCTCATCTGCTTGTGTGAGTTCCAGAGCCGCAGGCGCGTGCCAATGGGCCGCAACCGGCCCGGTGGCCCTGATGGCCGGGGTCTGCCCGGATGGACCGAGCTTTTCTTTCTCGATGAAGTCACCGCGCTGGCCGCCGGGCATCGTCCTTGTTTCTTCTGCCGCCGCGAACGGGCAAAGGATTTTCTCATGCTGTTCGGGCGCGCATGCCATGCCGAAGAACCGCGCGCACCGACGCTGGATGCCCGGCTTCACAAGGAGCGGCTTGCCTCCGGCGGCACACCGCCAATCATCGCCTTGGACAGGCTCGCCAGCCTGCCGGACGGGGCGATGATCGCCGATGGTGAAGCAGCCTATGCACTGCGGTCCGCAAAGCTGCTGCGCTGGTCATTTTCGGGCTATATCCCTGGCGTCGAACCAAGCGCACTGGCAAAGCGTCCGCTTCGCATCCTGACCCCGGCAGCCACGCTGGCCGTACTTGCCCAAGGTTATCGGCCCGTCTGGCATTCGACAGCAGAGGCTTGACGCCGGGCTTTCGTGTATCGCATTGCTCGGCGATGCGCGCCAATTACCGATTGCAGCGGCTCCATGTGCCGAACGACCTTGCCAGCCAAGCGGTTGTGGAAGCAAATCCTCAGCAAAGCCACTATCTCGCCCATGTCCTGCGGCTGGCCGAGGGCGCGAAAGTGCTGTTGTTCAACGGCCGCGATGGTGAGTGGCTGGCGACAATCGACAGTAAAAGCAAGAAGGCCGTGCGATTGATTGTCGCCAGCCAGCAGCGGCCTCAGCCACCTGCTCCGGATCTCGTCTATTGCTTTGCGCCGCTGAAGCAGGGCCGGCTCGACTATATGGTCCAGAAGGCGGTCGAAATGGGCGCAGGCATCCTGCAACCGGTCATCACGCAACATACGCAGGTAACAAAACCCGGCATGGACCGGCTTGCCGCCAATGTGACGGAAGCCGCCGAGCAATGCGGTATCCTTGCCCTGGCCGAACTGCGGCCCCCGTTGAAACTCGACCGATTACTTGCTGGATGGGAGCCGGAGCGACGCCTGATCTTCTGCGACGAAGACGCCGATACCAACAATCCGATGCCAACATTGCAGGCGATCACGGAAAACAGGCTCGGTCTTCTGGTCGGCCCCGAAGGCGGGTTCTCGGAGGAGGAGCGCAAAATGCTGCGCACCTTAGCTTTCGTCACCGCCGTTCCGCTTGGGCCCCGCATTCTGCGCTCCGATACGGCGGCCGTCGCTGCTCTGGCGCTCATACAGGCAACAAAGGGCGATTGGTGAGTCAACACTGCAAGACAATGCACACGATCAATCCGCTTGATACGTGGCTCAGCAATTTTCTCTTGATCGGCTCCTGACATTTCGCCATCAAGCGCGGGCGGCCCAAACGGACCTGTCAGAAAGGCTTTGCATGGCGCGTGATACCACCGATTCCCAGCCTGTTTCCGGCATGGACGAACTCGCCTCCTATCTGGCGGCGGGTTGCAAGCCGCGCGAGCAATGGCGCATTGGCACCGAACATGAGAAATTCCCGTTCTATGTCGATGGCAACGCGCCCGTGCCCTATGGCGGCGAGCACGGTATCCGCTCCATCCTCGAAGGCATGCAGCAAAAGCTCGGCTGGGATCCGATCATGGATGCCGGGCGTATCATCGGCCTTGTCGAGCCGACGGGACAGGGCGCGATCAGCCTGGAGCCGGGCGGCCAGTTCGAACTGTCCGGCGCGCCGCTGGAGACAATCCACCAGACCTGCCGCGAGGGCAATGCCCATCTTTCGCAGGTGCGCGAGATCGCCGAACCGCTTGGCATCCGCTTTCTCGGTCTTGGCGGCAGCCCGAAATGGTCGCTCGCCGAAACGCCGATAATGCCGAAATCGCGCTATGAAATCATGACGCGCTACATGCCGAAGGTCGGTACAAAAGGCCTCGACATGATGTACCGCACCTGCACCATCCAGGTGAATCTCGACTTCGAAAGCGAAGCCGACATGCGGCGCAAGATGCAGGTTTCGTTGAAGTTGCAGCCGCTGGCAACAGCGCTGTTCGCCAATTCGCCGTTCACCGACGGCCGGCCGAACGGTTTGCAAAGCTGGCGCGGCGATATCTGGCGCGACACCGACAACCAGCGTTCCGGCATGCTGGAATTCTGCTTCTCATCCGATTTCGGTTTCGCCGACTACGCCGAATGGGCACTCGACGTGCCGATGTATTTCGTCATTCGCGACGGCCACTATCACGACATGACTCATGTCACGTTCCGGCAATTCATGGCGGGTGCGGCGCGCAAGGAAATTTCCGACGGCATGCCGACCATGGGCGACTGGGCGAACCATCTGTCCACGCTGTTTCCAGATGTGCGCCTGAAGCGGTTCCTCGAAATGCGCGGCGCCGACGGCGGACCGTGGCGGCGCATATGCGCCCTGCCCGCCTTCTGGGTCGGTCTGCTTTACGATGCCACAGCACTCGACGCCGCCGAAGCGTTCACGGCGGATTGGAGCTATGCGGAGGTCCAGGCGATGCGCGATGCGGTGCCGGAACAAGGCATCGCGACTCCGTTCCGCAACACGACGCTACGCGAAATCGCGCGCGAGGTGCTGGCCATTTCACGCGATGGCCTGAAACGGCGCGCCAAGCTGAACCGCGACGGCTATGACGAAACCACGTTCCTCAACACACTGAACGAGGTGGTGGCGCGTGGCACCACCAGCGCCGAGGAGATGCTTTCCGCCTACCACACACGCTGGGGCGGCTCGATAGAGCCTGTCTTCCTCGAATATGCTTATTGAACGAGCCCGCAAAAACACTTCTACAGCCTGCGGAAAGGCTTTAGGCTCCTCCGACTGGATCGAGGAGGAAAACATGCTTCCCTTATTCGACATGCTGGCGCAGGCCCAGAATGGTCAGGGCGTCGAAATGCTGGCCAAGCAATTCAATCTCTCGCAGCAGCAAACCGAAGCAGCCGTGGAGGCTCTATTGCCGGCCTTTTCACAAGGGCTGAAGCGCAAGACCGCCGATCCATACGGACTCGGAGTTGTCATGGCGGCCATGGCGAACGGCCAGCACGCGAAAGCTTTCGATGACGCCACCCAGGCTTTCTCGCGGCAAGGCGTTGAGCAAGGCAACGATGTGCTGGGCCAGTTATTCGGCTCGAAGGATTTGTCGCGCGCGGTGGCTTCGCAGGCCGCGCAAGCTACCGGCATCGGCAGCCAAGTGCTGCAACAGATGCTGCCGGCAATCGCCTCGATGATCATGGGCGGCCTGTTCAAGCAGGCCACCAACCAAACGCCGGCGGGCCAAGGCGCGGCAGGCGTGCCCGGCGACAATCCATTTGGCCGCATTTTCGAAGAGATGATGAGACAAGGCGGCGGCCAAAGCACGTCTCAGAAGCCGCAAAGCCCGTTCGATCCCGCAGCGAACAACCCCTTCGGCAAGATATTGCAGGATATGTTCGGGGGCGCCGTCACAAGCCAGCAGGTCCCCGGAGGAAGCCAACCGCAAACGCCGCAGAATCCGCTCGGCGACACGCCGTGGGGCAAGATACTTCAAGACATGCTTGGTGGGGCGCAAGGGCAGGCACAGCAATCAGCGCCGCAACCGCAGGCCGACGACGGCGCACTGACGAAAAGCCCGTATGAGGAGATATTCGGCAAGATGTTCGAGACCGGGCGTCAGCAGCGCGACGATTACCAGAAAGGCGTGGAATCGGTATTTGATCAATTCCTGAAAGGCATGGATCGCAGCCGCTAAGTTTCAATAAAAAGCCCGGTCCACTGAGGGACCGGGCAAGTTATGCAGGCGGCCGGTAGGGGACCGGCAGGGAGTGTGGGAGAAGCCTGCAATCAAAAGCCGGGCCGGTAAGGCCACAGACTGAAAAAGCATTCAGCCGATCTTGCGGGCGGCATCTTCGATGGAATCGATCCGCTCGCTTGCCAGTTCGCGAAGCCGCATCGTCGGATCATTGCCGAACGGGCCGCTCATGGCGACATGAAGGTCGGAGCGAGTGAGGCCGATGTCGGCCAATTCAGCATCGGATAATTCACCCAGCCGATAGAAATCGCGGCGGTTCTTCCAGTTCCGATAGAAGTTGTTGGCAGCCGCGGTCAATCGCGCCGCTATCGTGGCGGGCGCGGCGAGGCGTGAGGTTTCAACTGCACAGTTATGTACGGTCATTGCCCGTCTCCTTCTTCGCGGACAAGTCGTTTTCTCGGCGAGCCAACTATCCAGCCATGGGAAAACGGAGAACAGTGCTCGATTCACGTGTCTTCATGTGAACGACTAGAATATGAATTTGGACAATTGATTAATCCAACGAATGTTTCTAATCTTTACCATCAACAATGATGATGGATGAGATCCATGCACGCTCCGCTCGACCTCGACCAGTTACAAACCTTCATCACGATTGCCGATATCGGCTCGTTCACGCGCGCCGCCGATGAGGTGCATCGTACGCAATCGGCGGTATCCATGCAGATGCGCCGACTGGAAGAGCGCATCGGCAAGCCGCTCTTTGAAAAGGACGGCCGGCTCAACAAGCTGACCGAAGATGGCGAGAGGCTGCTCTCCTACGCGCGCCGGCTGATCTTCCTCAATCGCGAGACGCTCGCCGCCTTTGACGATCAACGGCTGGAGGGAACAATCCGCATCGGCACGCCGGACGACTATGCCGACCGCTTCCTGCCGGAAATCATGGCGCGCTTCGCCCGCTCCAACCCGCATGTCGAACTGACCGTCATCTGCGAGCCGACGCCAGGCCTGGTCGAGCATATCAAGCGCGGCAATCTCGACCTGGCGCTGGTCACGCACAACGAAGCAAAGGCGCAATCGGAAGTGGTGCGGCGCGAGCCGTTGCTTTGGGTATCATCGGCCAATCATCTGACGCATGAGCAGGACGTGCTGCCGATGGCTTTCGGCCGGCCGAATTGCATCTGGCGGCGTGCCGCCTGCGACGTGCTCGACCAAATGAAGCGCGATTATCGCGTCCTGTTCACGAGTTTCTCTGCAACGGTTATTGCCGCCGCAGTGCTTTCCGGTCTGGCGATCTCCGTTCTGCCGGAATGCGCCCTGCGCCCCGGTATGCGCGTATTGGGCGAGGCCGACGGCTTCGGCATTCTGCCTGACTGCCGCATCGGCATCATGCGCGGGCAATCCAGCCGGCCGGAACTGGTGGAGGCGCTCGCCCGTCATATCTCGGAGAGCCTCGACAACATCTCGATCCCTATCGCCGAAGAAGCGGGAAGCTTCGACTTCGCCGCTTTGTCCTATACGAAAATGAAACGTCCGAAACCGAACCCGGTCATGCCCGGCTGGTGACTTCGAAAGCTTGGGCTTGACGCCTAGGGTCCGGCGTTCCTCTATCCCTGAATGAACGGTACATTACCCGAATCACGCAGCAACGCCACCGAATATACGGTGAGCGAAATCTCCGGCGCCCTGAAGCGTACGGTTGAGGACACGTTTGGCAATGTGCGCGTGCGCGGTGAGATTTCCGGGTATCGCGGGCCGCATTCTTCGGGCCATGCCTATTTTGCGCTCAAGGACGATCGTTCCCGGCTTGAAGCCGTGGTCTGGAGAGGCACGATGGGCCGGCTTAAATTCCGCCCCGAAGAGGGTATGGAGGTGATAGCCAGCGGCAAGCTGACCACCTATCCCGGCTCTTCGAAATACCAGATCGTCATAGACAATCTCGAACCCGCCGGTGCCGGTGCGCTGATGGCGCTTCTAGAAGAACGCAAGCGCCGCTTGCAGGCGGAGGGCCTGTTCGATGCCGCACGCAAGCAGTTGCTGCCCTATATGCCGCGGGTCATCGGCGTCGTCACCTCGCCGACCGGTGCGGTGATTCGCGACATCATTCACCGCACCAAGGACCGCTTTCCATTGCATATCGTCGTGTGGCCGGTGCGTGTGCAAGGCGAGACCGCCGGCGCCGAAGCGGCAGCGGCTGTTCAGGGCTTCAACGCATTGCCGTCTGGAGGTTCCATTGCGCGTCCCGATGTGGTGATCGTGGCGCGCGGCGGCGGCAGCCTGGAAGATCTATGGGGCTTCAATGACGAAGCGCTTGTGCGCGCGGTCGCGGCTTCCGGCATTCCAGTTATCTCAGCCGTGGGCCATGAGACGGATTGGACGCTTATCGATCTGGTAGCCGATGCCCGCGCGCCAACCCCGACGGGGGCCGCCGAGATTGCCGTGCCGGTCAGAAGCGAACTCGAAGCCACATTGGCGCGACTTGGCGCGCGGCTCGCCGGCTGCACCTCACGAAACCTGGATCGCCATCGACAGGCCGTCCGTGCAGCCGCGCGCGCTTTGCCCTCTCCCGATCAATTGCTGGGGGTGAAGCGCCGCCGTTTCGACGAGGCAGAAAGCCGGCTGGAGCGCGCGCTCTCGATCTGCATTGAGCGCCAGCGGACACGCTGGGCGGCGGTTCGGCTGTCGCCGCTCCCATTGATACGGCTGAAAGACACGGCGCGCACGCGACTACAGGTCGCCAGCCGCCGGCATGACCAGGCGCTTCCGGCACGACTCGACCGGCTGCGCAGTCGCCTGACCCAGGCGGACCGCCTTCTGGCGACCCTGAAACTTTCGGAGCAGGCGATTCTCGAGCGCGGCTATGCTCTCGTTCTGGACCAGTCTGGTGCGCTGGTCAGGCGCGCGGCGCAAGTGAGTATCGAGCAGGCGCTGGAACTGCGCTTTGCCGACGGGGCCGCGTATGCCATTGCAACGGACGGCAACGACCGCAAATCGGAGCCACGAACACCGACAAAATTGCCCGGCCGCTCTAAAAATCCTAGCGGCCAAGGCTCGCTTTTCTAGGCTAGGTATTTAAGAGGCGATCCAGGCATCCTTGGAAGGGTGCGCACGCCGCAGGATGAACTAGCGGCCGCCGGCCGAGGCCGCTCGCGGCGGAAGAGCGTCAAAATCGGCGGAATTGTCCTGCGCGGCCTCAGCGTCGACCGCGTCTTCAAGCCGAGACACAATCAGTTCCTGAATATCGCCAACTTCTTCCTGGATATCCTCAAGAGGAATCCCTACTTCGGCCGCCTTTTCAGCACACTCCTTGGCCAACACCTCGGCTTGCTTCTCAAGCCGTACCGGCTGTGACGGAGCCTTGCACTTCTTGCCGATCCAATCTTTTAAGAATTCGATCGCATGTTCGCTCATAGTGGATAACCCATCACGGTTTGCACATTCGCTTGCATCCGTATCCGGCGCGGTGCCTTCGCACGCCCTGAGTTCGAAACGGATGCTATTCAAGCCGAGTCGCCGCCACGCGGCAACCGTTTCCTTTCAGAGATGTAAAATGGTGCGTGGAAAGCCCAATTTCCATGCTGGAATTTCAAATCCCTGTGAGAATTCAATTGTTTGGGGTGGTACCGTTGGGTGGGCTCGAACCACCGACCTCCGGATCCACAATCCGGCGCTCTAACCAACTGAGCTACAACGGCCTATAGCACTGCGATGAAATGAAGCGACCCTTGTCTGGCCTTCCTTCTTTCGGCGAAGCGTCCTTACGAACAATCGAAGTTTAATTCAAGAGCGGCGAAAGGCAAAAGGCGCATTGTGAACGAGATGGGCTCTTTGGCGTACTGGCTTGCCCCGAACATAGAAAAAGGCCGGCGGGAGGAGCCGGCCTTCTGCAGCGGTCGGCAAAGCCGACCGTTTCCCGGCTGGCGGGGGAGAACCACCTGCCGGGCATTAAATGTTCCTGTCGAACCATAACGGATCGGGCGCCAATCAGGCGGCCTTGAATTCGTTGAATGCCTTCTCGAACACACCCTTGAAAGGCTTCGACAGATCTTCGGCAGCCTTGGAAGCGCTGGCCTGGAAATCCTTGGCCTGCTCGGCAGTCAGTTCGAACCGCTTGCGCAGGAAGGCGGTCTGCAATTCGACGGCCTCGGCGAACGATTTGGCGCCGACCAGCGACTCGAGATGGGAAAAGTTGGCCTCGGTGTTTGCGCGCAACGCGGCAATCGTCTTCAGCGACAGATCGCTGGAGACGGCTTTTGTAGTCTCATAGGAGTCCTCAAGAGCTTTCTGCGCCTCGGCGGAGCCGGTCTTCAACTGCGCATAGGCCTCCTTGGACTGTTCAACGCCCTTCTCGGCGAAGGCACGAAACTGCTCTGTTGCCTTGGAGGCGTCGAAGCTGGGAAACTCAATGGTATCGGCAGTCTTGGTCTTGGACATTTTTCAACCTTTTCTGACGTTTCGGGCTGACGAAAGCCGCCCCATTCATTCATGGCACTCATATAGCATGAATTTTGTGCATTGCAACATTTTTATTGCGACGCACAAATTTCAGTATCGACGGCGTTAACCAAGTGCCCCGATTCCGCATCTTTATACGCATTGGCTTATGGACCTCAGTGCCGCGTCCTTTTATTAACAAAGCGTTAACCGAAGCTGCCGCATGCCGAGGTGCGCTGAACAGATGCCGTCAGACAGTTATTCTTTTCTCGATGTCGTCGTTGTCGAGGAGGTCCGGGAGCGCTTCGCCGTCGGTGACGCCCTGGTCATCATTTCGACCGATCTTGAGCAGGTGATCTGGGCGAACGGCCCAGGTGCGGCCGTTTTCGGCCATGCCGACATCGAGGCCATGATCGGTGCGCGCTCGAAACTGCCGCCGATCGCCCGACGGCAGATCAAGGCGACGCCAGGGTTTCCGCAAATTGGGCACAATCGCATCATTTTGCTGCGGCTTGCCGAGGGCATGACCAGCCGTGCCGTCATGTTCCTTGCCAGCGCAATCGAGATGCCGGACCGCGAACCGGCGATCCTGCTGGCCGCGCCGGCCGGCCAGACCGGGGCGCACGGCGATGCTACAACCGCTATAAGCGGCTTTACGGAAGACGGCCACTTCATCGCCATGGTCGACAGTGAAGGCGAAATCGAAGCGGCATCCGCGGGGTTCGAGGCACTTGGCATCGAACGTTCGGCGTTGGCTGCCCTGATTGACGATGTCGCGCATGACAGCGATCGCCTTGTCAAGCGACTCATCCGCGCCGGGCCGCAGATGTTTCCAGCGGGGCTTGCCCGATTGACCGATCAGCCGGCGCGACACCTTCTTGTGGTCATCGACGATGCCCAGGCGGACGGCGAACCCGAACAGAATGTCATGGCGGCAATGCCGGCACAGGCCAATACCCCCGTCTCGCAGGCCGAGGGCGGCCCTCACGCGCATGATCGCTGGTACTTCAGCGAGACGGACCAGCGAGCGCCATCGAGCGACGAAAATGCGCGGCTGGAGCCGACAAGGCCGGACGCCGCAGCGCCAAACACCGAGGATGCGCAACTTGCCCAATCGACCGGCGAGCCTCACATTTCGCCGGTGCGCTTTGTCTGGCGAACCGACTCGGAAGGCCGTTTCAGCATGATCTCGCCGGAATTCGCCGCTATCGTCGGTGCGGCAGCGGCCGACATTGTCGGGCGCAAGTTCAGAGACGTTGCCACCGTGCTCAACCTTGACCCCGCCGGCGAGATTTCCGGCCTTCTGGAACGGCGGGACACCTGGTCGGGACGATCGGTTCTATGGCCAGTCACCGGAACCGCGATGGCTATGCCCGTCGATCTTGCGGCATTGCCGGTCTATGATCGCAACCGCATATTCGAAGGTTTCCGCGGCTTCGGCGTAGCCAGGCCAAACGACGCGCGCGATGATCCGGAAAGAATCGGTCTGGCGCTCGTTCCCAATGCGCCTTCAGCCGAAGCGCCGCCCACTACCGCCTCGGAAGCGGCAAAAGAAGAGCCTGCCACCGACGCCCCAGACCCTTTCCGCGGCGAGGTACCTGCCCTCACAATCGTGCCGAAGCCTGAGCGGCGGTTTACGGACAAGGTGATCCGGTTGGCCGAACACCGGCAACCCGCGAAAGACAGAATCTTGTCGAGCCTGGAGCGCAGCGCGTTCCGGGAAATCGGCGAGAGATTGAAGAAGGACGGTAGAAACGACAATGATGAGGCCGAAGTCGCACTAAACTCGCCGGCCACACTCCCTTCCACCGACGTAACCTCGTCGGCAAACGACACGACCTGGCCTGAAGAGACAAGCCCGTCGCCTGAAAGCGGCACGGCCAAGGGTTCCCTGCTCGACCTTGCCAGCGATGACAGAAGCGAAAATGAGACCGCTCCGGCAACCGCCACGCCGACCGGCGATCACGACAGCATGGCCGCCGCCGACCTTCGCGACGCCGCCGACGACGAGTGGACCGCCCCATTGGAGGCGGGTAGCCCGGATAATCTTGTCGACCCCATCTCCCCTGCCCCCCCTGAAGAAGACGGTCAGCCGCAAGGCCAGACCGCTATTCCAGCACACATCGCCGAAGGTTTCCTGCCATCCGCCTTTCCTGCAGTTGATCACGGCCGTCAGCGGCCGGATACATCCATCCTCGCCAAGCTGCCGGTACCGGTGCTGATCCATTCGGGCGATGTCCTGCACTATGCTAATGACGAATTTCTAGATCTCACCGGTTATGAAACGCTCGATGCCCTGGAAGCCGCCGGCGGGCTCGAAACGCTTTTTGCCGATCCTTACGGCGATGATGCCGCCACGGATGAGGCCGACCACAATCTGCATTTGAGAACGCAGCAGGGCACGGAACTGCCGGTCGATGCGCTGCTGCGCTCCGTACCCTGGCAAGGCGGCAAAGCGCTGATGCTGGTGGTTCGCCGTACCGGCGATGAGCGGCCCGATCCGCATCCGGCGCCAAGCCGGGCAGACAATATGGTCCAACCTGACACGGCCGATCTCAAGTCGCATATCGCCGAGATGCGCACCATTATCGACACGGCAACCGATGGCGTGGTGCTGATCGACCGCGGCGGCGTCATCCGCTCGATCAGCCGCCCGGCGGAAGCCCTGTTCGGTTTCGAAAGCGACGAGGTCGCCGGCAAGCCGTTCACCTCGCTGTTCGCCATAGAAAGCCAGCGGGCGGCGCGTGATTATCTGGCCGGGCTCTCCGAACATGGCGTCGCCAGCGTGCTCAACGATGGCAGGGAGGTGATCGGCCGCGAGGCACAAGGGCGTTTCATACCGCTGTTCATGACTATAGGCCGATTGCCCAACGAGAGCGGTTTCTGCGCCGTCGTTCGCGACATCACGCAATGGAAGCGCGCCGAGGAAGACCTCACACAGGCACGCGCACTGGCCGAGCGAGCCTCGTCGCAGAAGACCGATTTCCTGGCTCGCATCAGCCACGAGATCCGCACTCCCCTCAATGCCATTATCGGCTTTTCCGAACTTATGGTGGACGAGAAATTCGGCCCGATCGCCAATGACCGTTATCGCGACTATCTGCGTGACATCAACCGCTCGGGCAATCACGTCCTCGACCTGGTCAACGACCTGCTCGATATCTCGAAGATCGAAGCCGGCCAGCAGGAGATGGATTACGAGGCGGTGTCGCTTAATGACACGCTCGCCGAGGCGGTGGCGACGATGCAGCCACAGGCCAACCGTGAACGCGTCATTATCCGCTCCAGTTTCGCGTCCCGGTTGCCGGAGATTGTTGCCGACCTGCGCAGCGTGCGCCAGATCGCCCTCAATATTCTGTCCAACGCCGTGCGCTATACGCAGGCCGGCGGACAGGTCATCGTTTCCACCGCCTATGAGATTTCCGGCGATGTGGTGATGCGGGTGCGCGATACCGGCATCGGCATGACCCAATCCGAGATCGAACAGGCGCTGAAACCGTTCAAGCAGATCAATGCGCTGAAACGCGGGCGAAACGACGGAACCGGCCTCGGTCTGCCGCTGACAAAGGCGATGGTCGAAGCCAATCGTGCCCGCTTCACCATCAACTCGACGCCCGGCGAAGGGACGCTTGTGGAAGTGGCCTTCCCTTCAACGCGCGTGCTGGCTGAATAGAAAAGAGAAGGCGCCGCTGGGGCGCCTTTGAGTTGCGGTATTGTCACAAAAGGGCTTGAGCGAATCCCAATCAGAAGAGGAGGATTAGGCCTCAAGTTGCAGCGACTATCGCGACCAATATGTCAACAAATCCTTACCTGGGCTAATAACATTTTACAGATCGGCACCATCCGTGAAGACGAGGTAAATTCGCGGGAAATAATTTATTAACCACAACGCGTCGCAGTCTTTAAGATTCGCTATGCGCTTAGCTGTTTGATTTCTGCGCATTCTTTTCCCCAGAACCGGGTGTTCCGGGAGGCATGCTTTAATTCTGCAACTCAGGCCTGTTCTTGAACAGTTCCAGAGCCTGTGGATTGGCCAGCGCCTCCTTGTTCTTCACCGGCCGGCCATGGACGATATCCCGCACGGCAAGTTCAGTGATCTTGCCCGACTTGGTGCGCGGAATATCAGCAACAGTGACGATCCTGGCAGGCACGTGACGCGGGCTGGCGCCGGCGCGTATTTTCGCCTTGATGCGCTTTTCAAGGTCCTCGTCCAGGACCATACCTTCGGCCAGACGCACGAACAGCACGACGCGCACGTCGCCATCGAATTCCTGACCAATGCAAATCGCCTCGGCCACTTCCGGCATCTGCTCGACCTGATTGTAAATCTCGGCCGTGCCGATGCGCACACCGCCCGGATTGAGCGTGGCATCGGAGCGGCCGTGAATGACAATGCCGCCATGGTCCGTCCATTCGGCAAAATCGCCATGGCACCAGATATTGTCAAAGCGCCCAAAGTAGGCAGAATGATATTTGGCTCCGTCCGGATCGTTCCAGAAGCCGACAGGCATTGACGGGAAAGCTCTGGTGCAGATCAGTTCCCCCTTGCCGCGCGCCAGGGGCTTGCCTTCATCGTCCCAGACATCGACGGCCATGCCGAGGCCTGCTCCCTGGATCTCCCCCGACCAGACCGGCTCTGTGGGGACACCCAGCACAAAACAAGAGACGATATCCGTGCCGCCTGAAATCGAGGCCAGATGAACGTCATGCTTGATTTCGTCGTAGACGAAACGGAAATCTTCCGGCGACAAGGGCGAACCAGTGGACGAGATCGTCCGCACGCTGGAGAGATTGTGGCTGGTGATCGGCCGTAAACCCGCCTTGCGGACGGAATCGATGAACTTCGCTGAAGTGCCGAAATGCGTCATGCCTTCTGCATCCGCATAATCGAACAGTGCATTGCCATCGGGATAAAATGGCGAGCCGTCATAAAGCAGAAGCGTCGCCCCACACGAAAGACCGGACACCAGCCAATTCCACATCATCCAGCCACAGGTGGTGAAGTAGAAGAAGCGGTCGCCTTTCATGGCACCGGCATGCAGGCGCAACTCCTTGACGTGTTGCAGCAGCGTGCCGCCGGCCGAATGAACGATACATTTGGGGATGCCGGTCGTGCCTGATGAAAACAGGATATAGAGTGGGTGCGCGAACGACAGCCGTTCGAAGGTCACGGGGCGGATCGCGAAAGGCTGCAAAGCGTCCGAAAACGCCTCGGCCGTATCGATCGTATCGGCCACATCGGTGGATGTGCCGAGATAATCGACGACCAGCACCTTTTTGACCGTCGGCATTTTTTCCACCACGGCCGCCACTTTGGCGGCAACCTCCATGGCCTTGCCGTTGTACCAGTAGCCATCTGGAACGATGAAGATAGCGGGCTCGATCTGGCCGAATCGATCGAGCACGCCCTGTTCGCCGAAATCGGGCGAACAGGACGACCAGACCGCACCAAGCGATGCCGTGGCCAGCATGGCGGCTATCGTTTCGGGCATATTCGGCATCATCGCCGCAATCCGGTCACCTGCCCTGATGCCCAGCGTGATGAAAAGCTGTTGCAGGCGCGATACCAGCCCATGGAGTTCGTCCCATGAAAGCCGCCGCTCGACCTTGTTCTCGCCACGAAAGACGACGGCCTCAGCCGATCCCGTACGCACAAGCAGGTTTTCGGCGAAATTCAGCCGCGCTTCAGGAAAGAAACGCGCACCAGGCATCATCTCGGCGTCAGCGAGAACGGTTGCGCCCTTCTCGCCGATCACATCGCAGAAATCCCACACCAACTCCCAGAACGCCTGCCGGTCTTCAACCGACCAGCGATGCAGGTCGGCATAGGTCGTAAATTCACGCGCCGCGCGTTCTTGCGCTGCTTGCCGGAAAGCAGCCAGCGGGGCGGTTGCGATGCTGTCGGCAGATGGCGTCCAAAGGGGTTTGTCAGAGCTCATAAGCAGGCCTCCCGGATTCACATTCGCTTAAGCATATCGCCATGCAGACGTGCAACAGCCAGTTATTGCCCATCAACCACACAGGCAAATGCCATCGCCGAGCCATAAACACTTGTAAAGCTTCATCTGTCGGTTACACCATCAGCGGGCTTGAACCGCCGCCGGTTGCGACCGGCTCTCAGAGTTTTTGCGACAATACGGGGCAAGATGCCTTCACCTTGGTTCCGACGGGCGATACTGGCGCTGAGTGCAGTGGTGATCGTGATCGCGGCTGCGGTTGCCGCACTGCCTTATTTCGCGTCCACACGGATCGTGCGTGATCGCATCGCGTGGGAAATGAGTGCGTGGAGCGGCTTCCGCGTCGCCATAGCCGGCGCGCCGAAAATCGAGGTGTGGCCACAGTTTCGTGCCATCCTGACCGACGTCACGCTTTCGCAGTGGACAGATACCGACGCGCCGCCTGTGATGAAGGCAGAACGTGTCGAGATCAATCTCTCGGCGCTGGCTGCCTTGCGTGGCGATGTGGTGTTCACCGCCGCCACCCTGATCCGGCCAACCTTGAGAGTCGAGCGTACAGACAAGGGCCTTTATCTTCCCGCGCTGCCAACAGGCGGGCGCATCAGCCGTGCAATCGATGCGGCCCGAACTCTGGTTAGCGCAAACCCCGCCAAGCCTGACGAGAGCAAGCTGGCATCTGACGCTTTCGGCTCGGTGGAATTCCGCGACGGAAGGATCGTGACGCCGGTAAAAGGTAAAGCCGGCGAGCTTGTGACGAGCCTGACCGGCCAGGTGAACTGGTCCGCGCTCAACAGCGGCGCCAGCTTCACGACGACCGGGATCTGGCGCGGCGAAAGCGTTTCGCTCGATCTGTCTTCGCAAAAACCCTTGCTTCTGTTCGCAGGCGCTCCCGAGCCGCTTGCGATCGCATTCAAGGCTGCGCCCGCCAATTTTTCCTTCGAAGGCACCGGCGCCTTTTCAGGCAAATCCTATTTCGATGGACAAACGAAATTTTCCGCGCCCTCGCTCAGGCGTGTGCTGGAATGGATCGGGGTCGGCGTTCCTCCGGGTACCGCCATCGGCGCCGTGGCATTTACCAGCAAAATTAATGGCAATGCGACGCGTATGAAATTCAGCGAGGCGCAAATCGCGCTGGACAAGAACCCCGGCATGGGGGCTCTGGACTTTTCATTCGCCGAAGCACGGCCTTTGATTGCCGGAACTCTGGCATTTGACACGCTCGACCTGCGAGCCTTCCTGTCTGCCTTCACACCGCTCGCGTCTCCCGGCAGCAGGGTGAACAACGAGCCGGACACCAGCTTTTCGGATTGGCTGAACCTCGATTTGCGGCTATCGGCCGCGCACGCCAATGTCGGAGCGACGCAACTGACCGATGTTGCCGCCACCGCCCAGGTGAAGGATGGACTTTCCGCTTTCGATGTATCGGATGCCTCCGCCTTTGGCGGCAATATTCAGGCCAGTCTGCGCTTTGACCGTAAACCGGATGGGACACAGTCGGAAATCCGCTTCCTCGCCTCCGACATCAACGGTGCGGCGTTTGCGGCAGCCGCCGGCATGACCAGGCTGGTGCCAAGCGGAACGGGATCGGTTTCGCTCATACTCAAGGGGCCGGGCAAGGCATGGCAGTCGATTCTCGAAAATGCTTCCGGTTCGGTCACGGCAAGCTTCGGCCCTGGCACCTTGAGTGGTTTGAACCTGCCCGCCTTCATGAAGCACGCGCAAGATGGCGGCTTTTTTCCACTGGACGCGGTTGCCAACGGCACTCTTCCGATTGACGGAGCCGAACTCAAGGCGACCATTTCCAACGGCGTCGCTCGCATCGAGAAGCTCGAAGCCCATTCGCCCAAATACAAGGTCTGGCTTTCCGGCATTGTGCCTTATTCCAGCCGGGGCCTCGCTCTTTCAGGCGGGGTGATCCAGCAGGCACCGTTGGCGACCGACCAGAACGGACAGACCGCGAACAAGCAGATCGGTCCCGACGAGGCTTCGTTCTTTGTTGGCGGCACGTGGAGCACGCCCTTCGTCTCGCCGGTAACAGAACGCCGTCCGCTCCAGTAGAGGCCGCACCTTCTTCAGGCGCGCTGCGCTGCCTGCTCGTCACGGCGACGTTGCACTTCACGACGCTTGTTGACGACGGATGCCGCGATGACGCCGAGCGTGACCAAACCAATCAAGAGCGTGCAGGCGGCGTTGATTTCCGGCGTCACGCCCAGACGAACCTGGCTGTAGATTTTCATCGGCAGCGTGGTCGCGCCGGGGCCGGAGGTGAAGGACGCAATAACCAGATCGTCCAGCGACAGCGTGAAAGCCAGCATCCAGCCGGAGATAACGGCCGGCAAAATGACCGGTAGCGTCACCTGAAAGAAGGTCTTTACCGGCGGTGCCCCGAGATCCATCGCCGCCTCTTCCAGCGAACGGTCGAAAGAGACAAGGCGCGACTGAACCACCACAGCGACAAAGCACATCGTGAAGGTGACATGAGCCAGCGTGACCGTGACAAAGCCCCGGTCCAGATTGACCGCGACGAACAACAACAGCAGCGACAGGCCGGTAATGACGTCCGGCATGACCAGGGGCGCGAAGATCATGCCTGAAAACAGCATGCGGCCGCGAAATCGCGTGTAACGCGTCAGCGCCAGCGCACCGAGGGTGCCGAGCACCGTCGCGACGCTGGCCGAGATCAGGCCGACACGGATCGTCACCCAGGCTGCGTCGATCAGGCCCTGATTGTGAAAGAGCGAGCCGTACCATTTTACGGAGAAGCCGCCCCACACCGTCACCAGTTTGGATGCGTTGAAGGAAAAGATCACCAGAATGACGATCGGCAGATAGAGGAAAGAAAGGCCGAGAACGACCGATACGATGTTGAAGCGGCTCCAGGTGCTGTTCATCGACCCCGCTCCTGAGTGCGCGCCTGCACATGCTGGAAATAGACGATCGGAAGGATCAGGATCATAAGCAGGACCACCGCCACGGCAGACGAAACCGGCCAGTCGCGATTGGAGAAGAACTCCTTCCACAGCGTCTTGCCGATCATCAGCGTCCGCGACCCGCCGAGCAGGTCGGGGATAACGAACTCACCAACGGCGGGGATAAAGACCAGAAGGCAACCGGCAATGACGCCCGGCAGCGACAGCGGAAAAGTAATCTTCCAGAACGCCCCGATCGGCGTGCAGCCGAGGTCCTTTGCCGCTTCGATAAGCGAATCGTCCATTTTTTCCAGCGTCGAATAGAGCGGCAGGACCATAAACGGCAGATAGGAATAGACGATGCCGATGAAGATCGCCTTGTAGGTATTGATGATAATCAGCGGGTCATCGATGACGCCGATGCTGAGCAGGAACTGGTTGAGCAAGCCTTCGGGCTTCAGGATGCCGATCCAGGCGTAAACGCGGATCAGAAACGAAGTCCAGAACGGCAGGATGACCAGCATCAGCAAGGTCGGGCGGATCGACGCCGGCGCGCGCGCCATGCCATAGGCGATCGGATAGCCGACCAGCAGAGCCAGGACGGTCGAGATCGCGGCGATAACCAGGCTCGACACATATGCGTTGAAATAAAGCGCGTCCTGCGTCAGCCAGATATAACTATCAAAGCTCAGTTCCTTGAAGGGTGCCAGAAAACCGGAAATCCCATCGGAAAAGTCCATCACCGGCGTATAGGGTGGGATGGCGATTGCCGTCTGCGAAAGCGAAATCTTGAAGACGATGACAAAGGGAATGAGAAAAAAGAACAGCAGCCAAAGGTAAGGAACAATAATGACCAGCCGGCCAGCTATACCGAGAGAGAGCCGCTTCAAAATCGATGCATCGGCATCTTGTCGCGGGCTGGTCTCTACGCTTGCCGTAGCACTGGACATGGCCGTTCCCCTATCGCGTCAGCACAACGCCGGCGTCCGGCCGAAACGATATCCATGCGCGATCATTCCATGTCAGCGGATCATCGATGATGCGCGCCGCGTTCAACGTGCTGGCCTTGATCACCTGGCCGTCGTCGAGTTTGACATGATAGACGGTCATGTCGCCCAGATAAGCAACATCGTAGATTTCGCCCTCAATGGCGTTGACGGCATCGGTGGGCCTGGTTGACGAAACCCTGATCTTTTCTGGACGAATTGCAAAAGACACCTCGGCACCGGGCAATGCGTCCCCGGCGCTGTCAACAATGATCTCAGCACCACCATTTGCGGCGATGCGTGCATTCTCCTTGCCGTTCCGCGCCAGTTTGCCATCGAACATGTTCACATTGCCGACGAAGCCAGCGACAAAGCGCGAGCTTGGCGCCTCATAGACCTCGGCGGGTGTCGCCACCTGCATCACCTCGCCCTTGTCGAGAATCGCTATGCGATCCGCCATGGTCATCGCCTCTTCCTGGTCATGCGTGACGACAACAAAGGTGAGACCCAGATCCTGCTGGAGATCCATCAGTTCGAACTGCGTCTCCTCACGCAGCTTTTTGTCGAGCGCGCCCAAGGGTTCGTCGAGCAGCAGCACCTTGGGCCGCTTGGCAACCGAACGCGCCAGCGCCACGCGCTGACGTTGCCCGCCGGACAGTTGATGCGGCTTGCGCCTGGCGAACTGTTCGAGCTTGACCAATCTCAACATCTCGGTGACGCGCTTTTCGATCTCGGCCCTGGCCATGCCCTCTTGCTTGAGACCGAAGGCGATGTTGGCCTCGACCGTCATATGCGGAAACAGCGCGTAGGATTGAAACATCATATTGACCGGCCGCCGATAGGGCGGGATACCGGCAAGGTCCTGACCATCTAGCAGGATGCGGCCTTCGCTCGGTTCCTCGAAACCGGCTAGCATCCTCAACAAAGTCGACTTGCCGCAACCGGACGCACCGAGCAGTGCAAAGAATTCGCGTTCGAAAACAGCAAGCGACAGCTTGTTGACTGCGGTGAAATCGCCGAAGCGCTTGGTCACATTGTCGAATTGGATATAGGGCTTGGCATCAGGATCGCTCCATGGCGCGAAATCCCTGCGGATGCTGCCCAGCGATTTCATGGTCCGCTCCGTACATTGCTGGCAACTGAAAAACGGCCCCGGCGAATACCGGGGCCGGTTCAGTCCTTACTGACCGGTAACAATCTTGGTCCAGGTGCGGGTGAACAGGCGCTGCGTCTTCGAATCCAGAGCCGTGTTGACGAACAATTTCTCCATCACGTCAGGTGTCGGATAGACGGCCGGATCGTCCAATATCTCGGGGTTGAGATATTGTTGCGACGCTTTGTTGCCATTGGCATAGAAAACATAGTCGGAAGATTTGGCGATCTCTTTCGGATCCATCATGAAATTCAGGAATTCCAGCGCCTCTGCCTTGTGCGGCGCGTCGGCAGGTATGGCCATCTGATCGAACCACATCTGCGTGCCTTCCTTCGGGATCGAATAGGCGATCTCGACCCCGTTCTTGGCTTCCGCGGCGCGGTCGCGCGCCTGGAATACGTCGCCGGACCAGCCGACCGCCGCGCAGATGTCACCATTGGCCAATGCGTTGATATATTCCGACGAATGGAACTTGCGCACATCGGGGCGAACTTTAAGGAGCGTCTCCTCGACCTTGGCAAGGTCCTCGGGCTTATGGCTGTTGGGATCGAGCCCCAGATAAGCCAGCGTCACCGGAATCATGTCGGTTGAAGAATCCAGGAAGTTGATGCCGCAGCCCTTGAGCTTATCGGCATTCTTGGGATCGAACACGGCGCCCCAGCTATCGATTTTATCAACGCCGAGAGCCTCCTTGATCTTCTTCGTGTTATATCCAATACCGATCGTACCCCACATGTAATTGATGGAATACTGATTTCCCGGATCGAAGATTTCCGTGCGCTTGCTCACCACATCCCACATGTTCTTCAGATTGGGCAGCTTCGACTTGTCGAGCTTGGCGAAAACGCCAGCCGTGATCTGGCGCTGCAGGAAGCTTCCCGTAGGTACAACCACGTCATAGCCGCTACCGCCCGCCAGGAGCTTGGTCTCCAGGATTTCGTTGGAGTCGTAGACGTCGTAAACAACCTTGATGCCGGTCTGCTTGGTGAAATCGTCGAGAACGGATTTATCGATGTAATCCGACCAGTTATAGACGTTGACGACACGATCCTCAGCGTGGGCGCCGAAGGCGAATGTGCCCAACAATACCGTTGTCGCAAAAAGCCAGTTCGCCTTGCGGTTCATGATCTTCTCCCTTTGCAAATTTCCCCTGCCAGCTCGTCGCGGCCGGTCATGTGTTTCAGACTATTGAGCTTTCCGGCATCCCACAAGTGGCGAATACTTCCATTGCCGGCATCGACGGCTCGTACGATCTCGGCAAGTGCTTCGAGCGGAAGCCGAAGGCGGCCGCAGGGTGCGACCTCGAACTGGGCGATAAAACAGCGATGCGCTCCGGCCATGAGGCGGCCGGCATGGAGACGTGGCAAGATAAGCCTGTCTTGTTGTTGCCGTTCTTCCAGCCTGCCCGCGCAACGGCAGCCTTGTCAATGGCAAAGCTCGATCACAAACGGCTTCCTTCGACAAAGCCGTGCAGTGGCCGTTCCCGGCGGGCGAAGCATCAGTTCGGGGTCGGCATTCCGGTAACACCTGGCCGTCTCGGTCGTGGATGACGCGTGAATTCAAGCGCCAGGTGAACAAGCAGCGCGGCAAAGACGATCGCGCCTCCAATAATGGTGCGGGTGGAGGGGACCTCGCCATGCACCAGCCAGACCCAGATGGGGCCGAGCAGCGGCTCGAAGGTGCCGAGCAGAGCCGCCACCGCAGCCGGAATCATCCGCGCGCCGGTAGCAAAGAAAGCCAGCCCCAGCCCCAGATTGACCACACCAAACGCGAACAGCCACCCCATGTCGCGAGGCGAAACGGCGAATGCCGTCGCCTGGAGCCCGGCAAAGATGGCGGCAAGCGCGGCACCGAGGCAGGTTGCGGGCGTCATACGGACATTGGAAAAGCGCCTCGTAATAACCGTCGCCGTGGCCAACGCCACCGCGATGATCAATGCCAGCCCGTCGCCTACCGGTGACACCGCCCCACCCAGCGATTCCGAAACCATCACGGCAACGCCCGCAATGACGACGGCAATGGCAAGCCAGGTCGTGCGGGAAACCTTTTCACGAAACAGGATCCAGGCAAAGAATGCGGCCAGCAACGGCACACCGGCCTGCATGAGCAGAATGTTGGCGACAGTCGTGTAGGCAAGTGCAACGACGAAACAGGTCGATGCCGTGGCAAAGCAGCACGCGACCGCCAGCCCCGGCAGACCCATGGAACGAAAAAGGCCGAGTGTGCCGCGCCTGCCGTCGCGCCAGGCCATAAAGCCAAGCAGGAAGGCCACCGCCCAGACGGAGCGCCAGAATACCACCGTCCAACTATCGGTGGCATCTATGAAGCGGGCGATCGTGCCGCCAAAACTCCACATCAACGCCGACAGGAACACCAGCAGCGAGCCGATTCGCTCATCGTGCTGCGAAAGGGCCGGATCGGCTGTCTGGCGCAATGGGGAGGCCGTATCACTCATGGGGAGAGCTTCGCAATTCCATCGCCGGCATACTTTGCCAGAAACGGCCAATACAGATGCGTTCTGGATAGCGTGGAGTGAAACTTTCGGCGTGATCCAGATCGTCGTGGCGCTTGTGGCAGGCGGCTACTGAAAATCGAAGGCGCTGAGCCCAGTCACCATCTCGTCGAGCCCCAGTGGCCGCGTCAGCGGAGGTTCGGCGCGGGTGAGGCAGCCTGGACGCTCGCACAGACGGCAGGCCGCGCCGACGGGCGTGGCCATATTCTGCCCCGTCTTCCCATGCTGGCCGGCGGGCAAGGCCGCGCCATAGATTACCTCGTCCTTGAAGGCGATGTCACAGCCGAGCAGCAACGCGGTCCGCCGGGGCCGCTCGGTAAATGTTCCCTGCGGGCCTTCCAGCGTACGCGCGATGCACAGGAATTCGGCGCCGTCCGGCATCTCGACGGCCTCCACCAAAATCTGGCCCGGCTGCGCGAAAGCGGCATGGACCGGCAGCTTCGGGCAGCCGCCGCCGAAACGGCTATGCGGAAAGCCTTCGGCCCCGGCCCGGCGAAAGCGGTTGCCGGCATTGTCCACCTCCAGCATGAAGAACGGAATGCCGGCCGTACCGGGCCTGCGCAGCGTGGTCAGCCGGTTGGCTGCCTGCTCGAAGGAAACGCCGAAGCGCGACTTCAGCGCATCGACATCGTAGCGAACGCGCTGGGCGACCGACTGGAACGCCGGATAGGGCATCATCAGAGCATGCGCCGCATAGCGGCCAAGTTCGAAGCGCGCCAGTCGCCGGGCTTCGTCTGACGTCAGTTTCAACCCCTGAATTCCTGCCGCTACCGCCACCGACATACGGATTAGGCAGGCCTCCATCGCCACCTCGCGAAGCTGATCGAAAGGCGACAGGCGCTCGGAAATGAACAGGCGTTGCGAATGCCGATCATAGCGGCGGCGCCAATTGGGCATGGTGGCCACCGGCAACACTTTTACGACGATGCCGTACTCCCGTTTCAGCCATGCCTTCAGCGCGCCGTAAAGATCGTCGCCCGGCTCCAATACGCTGGTAAAGGCCTCGGCCTCCTCTTCCAGCGCCGGGAAATGGTTGGGATGGCGCTCGAAAACCTCGCGCACCTCATCCATGGGAAGGCGCGCGCCTGAAAGCGTGGTCGCCCGCCCTTCCTGCGCAAGCAGTTCCGAAAGATCGGACAGCCGCTCGGCCTGCTCGCGATAGGCGCGAAACAACTTTATCACCGCAGCCGTCGCATTGGGCGCGCCTTCCGCCAATTCCACCAGTTCCTGATCGCCCGGCAATTCACCGGCCAGAAGCGGGTCGGAAAAGACCTCCCGCAGAGCGGAGAGCGCGCCATGCGCCTCGCCATGCAACTCCTCCGGCTCGACCTTGTAGATGGAGGCGAGCTTGAGGATCAACTGCACCGTCAGCGGCCTCTGATTGCGCTCGATGAGGTTGAGGTAGGAAGGGGAAATGCCAAGCCCCTCCGCCATCGCGGTTTGGGTCAAACCCTTGGCGTTGCGGATACGCCGGATACGCGGTCCAGCGAAAATCTTCTGCTCAGCCATGCGATGCGCCTCCATATTTACAAGATTTCACAATGGCGGCCCGCCGAAAGCCCGGAATCGCGAGTTTACAAGATTTACAAATTTACTCCCAGCATTAGTCAATCGCAACACTAGTTTTCTCTTATTTTTGGGAGAGAATGTTGGATTTTCTGGCTTCCTTCGCGTCGCAATGTAAAGCAAGTCACATTCAACACGCCACCCAAGACGGCAGATTTGATGAAGCACTTCAGAAAGCGGAGCAGACCATGACTGATTTTTACAACCTCGTCCCTTCAGCGCCCGAAGGCCGGTTCGACGGCATCGAGCGCCCTTACGACGCCGAGGCCGTAAAGCGCCTGCGCGGCTCCGCCCAGATCCGCTACAGCCTTGCTGAGATGGGTGCGAACCGGCTCTGGTCGCTGGTTCACCAGGAAGACTTCGTCAACGCGCTTGGCGCGATGACCGGCAACCAGGCGATGCAGCAGGTCCGTGCCGGCCTGAAGGCGGTCTATCTCTCCGGCTGGCAGGTTGCCGCCGACTCCAACACCGCCTCTTCGATGTATCCCGACCAGTCGCTCTATCCGGCCAATGCCGGACCGGAATTGGCCCGGCGCATCAACCGCACGCTACAGCGCGCCGACCAGATCGAAGTCTCGGAAGGCAAAGGCCTGTCCGTCGATACATGGTTCGCGCCGATCGTGGCGGATGCCGAGGCCGGCTTCGGCGGCCCGCTCAACGCCTTCGAGATCATGAAAGCCTATATCGAGGCCGGGGTGGCGGGCGTCCACTTCGAGGACCAACTTGCCTCGGAGAAGAAGTGCGGCCATCTCGGCGGCAAAGTGCTGATCCCAACGGCGGCCCATATTCGCAATCTCAGCGCCGCGCGTCTTGCCGCCGACGTGATGGGTGTTCCGACGCTGATCGTTGCCCGCACCGATGCGGAAGCCGCCAAGCTTTTGACCTCCGACATTGACGAGCGCGATCAGCCCTTCGTCGATTACGATGCCGGTCGCACGGTAGAAGGCTTCTATCAGGTCAGGAACGGCATCGACGCCTGTATCGCCCGCGCCATTTCCTATGCGCCGCATTGCGATCTGATCTGGATGGAGACGTCCAAGCCGGATCTCGGCCAGGCGAAGAAGTTTGCCGACGCCGTTCGCAAGGTGCATCCGGGCAAGATGCTGGCCTACAACTGCTCACCTTCGTTCAACTGGAGAAAGAACCTCGATGACGCCACAATCGCCAAGTTCCAGCGCGAACTGGGCGCCATGGGCTACAAGTTCCAGTTCATCACGCTGGCCGGCTTCCACCAGTTGAACCACGGCATGTTCGAGTTGGCGCGCGGCTATAAGGACCGGCAGATGGCAGCTTACTCGGAGTTGCAGGACGCCGAATTCGCCTCGGAGGTCAACGGCTACACTGCCACCAAGCACCAGCGCGAGGTCGGCACCGGTTATTTCGACGCCGTGTCGCTTGCCATCACGGGCGGCAAGTCTTCGACCACCGCCATGAAGGAATCCACAGAACACGCGCAATTCCGCCCAGCGGCGGAATAGCGCGCGAGCCAAAGCAAGGAGAAAAGCAATGGCATCGATCAGTCGAGTCAAGGAACGGGCAGAAGAACAATCAACTGCCATGAACCCCGATCAGCAGGCCACGATACGCATGCTGGCTAACGATCTCCACCGCCTCAACCAGTCGGTCATGAAGGCGGTCGAGGCCGGTGTCTCGGTGGAACTCGTGCGCTCGGCACGCCACCACGACGCCAACGGCAATTGGGGCGATCTGCTGATCCCTGTCATCGTGACGCAATCGCATAACGGTTGATTGCAACACTGTCTTGCATCATCCCGCCCGCGGTGAACCGCGCGGGCGGGATGTCACGTATTTTTCAGGTCCACCTCAACTCCAGCGAATTGAATTCGACTTAAATTTCGATCAATTTAATGTCGATTCCTGCACAGTATATTGCTGCTTGACACCTACGCCGATCTCAACCATTGCTGCTGGCCATACAACTCTGCATTGAGATTGAAAGCGCGCAGCACTCTTCATGTGTCCATCCCGACATGATCGTGAACCACCGACGGCCCATGTCCAGGACGGCGTGACAAGCCTGACAGTCGATTTTTCCAGAGTGCTTGTCGTCGGTACGTCGCCCGTCAACTGCGTGGTCGTTTCCAAGATCGTGGAACGCTGCGGCCTTAAACCGCTATCAAGATCGCCGGAGGCGGCCGCCAAGGCTGTCCTCGCACTGGCGCCGGGGGTCGTTGTTCTTGATGGTGCCGACGGCGACGCACATGAACTGATCGACGCACTTCAGGCCATGCGCCACGCCACGGCAGACACGGTGCCACGCATTATCCTGCTTTCTTCTCGGAATGGCTCGCCGGCCAGCCTCGGCTCACCCGACATGGTGGATGCGGTGGTCACGAAACCTGTCATGCCGGAGCGGCTACAGCCGCTCATAGAGAATTTCGCCGCGCAAGTCCGCAGCTAGGTCGTGAACCTAGTTACTTCCCAGCCTCTATCGAAGCGATCAATGCGGGCAGTTCGCCAAGATGCGCAATCTCGCGGAACCGCGATATCTCGCGTGGCGGTTCCAGATGTTCCAGCACCCAGGTCAGTTCATGCGGAACGTGGACTCCCCAGCCCCCTGCTTCGATAGCCGGCACGACATCGGACTTCAGCGAATTGCCGATCATCATGCTGCTAACCGGACCATCGCCATGCCTGGAAAAAACGCGCCGGTAGGTTTCTGCGCTCTTGTCGCTGACGATCTCAACGGCATCGAAAAGCCCAGCAAGACCGGATTGCGCAAGTTTGCGCTCCTGATCGAACAGATCTCCCTTAGTGACAAGCACAAGGCGATAGCGGCCGGACAAATGCTCGAGCGTGTCGCGTACATAGGGCATTATTTCGATTGGATGGGCAAGCATATCACGGCCCGCGGCCAGTATTCGAGCCAAGGTATCGCCGGACACGCGCCCGCCGGTGACGGCGATAGCCGTTTCGATCATGGAGAGCGTGAAACCCTTGATGCCGAACCCATATATGCAGAGATTGCGCCTCTCCGCTTCGAGAAGGGCCGCGAGAACGACCTCTTCCTGCACCTGGTCGGCCAGCAGTGCGGCAAAAAGCTTTTCCGTCTGGCGGAAAAACCGCTCGTTTTGCCAAAGCGTATCGTCGGCATCGAAGCCTATTGTCGTCAGCCGGGGTATGCCCATCCACTTTCACTTTTCAGATTCATCATTAATTTAAAGCAGAAAAGCCTTTATCGACCCGTCGTTTCAAGCCTGGCGGAATACACGGCACCCCTTTTCTTCGCCTTCGCGACAAGGCATACTTTGAAATCCGCAACTCGATCTGGTGCCTGATGCCGCCTGCCAAGAAGGACGTTCGTCCCAAACGCGCCCGTACTCCCGCCTACGTAAAAAATCTCAGAGGGGTCAAGACCTGGAAGGAAGCGACCAACTGGCTTGAATGGCGTGGCATCGAAGATATCGAATGCATTACCCCGGACCAGGCGGGCATAGCACGCGGCAAGATGATGCCGTCGAAAAAATTTACCTCCAACACGTCACTGGCATTGCCCTCCGCCGTTTTCATGGCGACCATCTCGGGCGGTTACCCGGAGAACGGCAACGGTTTTCACTATCCCGAGGATGACGGTGACCTGAAGCTGCTGCCCGACCTTTCGACCTTAACGGTCGTTCCCTGGGAGGAAGACCCGACTGCGGCCGTCATCTGCGATCTTGTCCATCAGGACGGTCGTTCGGTGGAATTCACTCCGCGCAACGTTTTGAAACGTGTACTCGCTGCCTACGACAAGCGTGGACTGAAGCCGGTCGTCGCCCCGGAAATCGAATTCTATCTGGTGCGCAAGAATCCCGATCCTGATTACCCGTTGACGCCGCCCGTCGGGCGGTCCGGCCGCGCCATTGGCGGCGGCGCCGGCTATTCGATTGCCGGCGTCAACGAATTCGATGAACTGATCGACGATATTTATCATTTCTCCGAAAGCCAGGGGCTCGAAATTGACACGCTGATCCACGAAGAAGGCGCCGGCCAACTTGAGATCAATCTGCGCCACGGCGATCCGGTGGAATTGGCCGATCAGGTCTTCATGTTCAAACGCACCATTCGCGAGGCCGCGCTCAAGCACGACACCTATGCCACTTTCATGGCCAAGCCCATCCAGGGCCAGCCCGGCTCGGCCATGCATATCCATCAATCGATTATCGACAAGAAAACTGGCAGGAACATCTTCAGCAATGAAGACGGCTCCGAAAGCGATGCCTTCTTTCATTTCATCGGCGGTATGCAGAGACATGTACCGAACGCGCTGGTCATGCTGGCGCCCTACGTCAACTCCTATCGCCGGCTGACCCAGGCGGCTTCCGCCCCCGTCAACAACAAATGGGGTTACGACAACCGAACGACTGCTTTTCGCGTCCCACGCTCCGACCCGGCCGCGCGCCGGGTCGAAAATCGCATTCCCTCATCCGATGCCAATCCATATCTCGCCCTGGCGGCTTCGCTCGCCTGCGGGCTGCTCGGAATGCTGGACAAGACCGAAGCCGAACCAGCGGTGGTGACCGCCGCCAATGAAGATCAGATCGACCTGCCGCGCGGTCTGCTGGAAGCGGTGGACCTATTTGAAACCGACAATCGGTTGACGGAAGTGCTGGGGCAATCCTTCGCCGCCACATTCACCGCCATCAAGCGAGCCGAGTTCGAAACCTTCATGGAAGTGATCAGCCCCTGGGAGCGGGAATATCTGCTGCTGAACGTCTAGGCCGTCGCCGTCAACCAGTCTGAAGCATGATCGATATGCCCTACCAATCTCCCATTTCTCCCGGCTATTCCTGGTATGAAGACACCGTCGGCCCACGACCGGACTATCCCGAACTCGACGGCGACCGGGATGTCGACATCGTTATTATCGGTGGCGGCTTCACGGGCCTGTCGGCCGCGACGCATCTGGCCAAAGCCGGAACGAACGTCGTTTTGATCGACGCACATCGCTTCGGCGATGGCGCGTCCGGCCGCAATGGAGGGCAACTCGGCACAGGCCAACGCGCCTGGGCGGAAGAACTGGAAACCGAGTATGGGTTGTCGCGCGCCAAGGCCTTGTTCGGACTGGCCGAAGACGCGAAGGCACATCTGCTCGAATTTGCAGAGACCAATGGGATCGATATCGACTATGTGCCGGGCCAATTGTCGGTGGCCCACAAGAAGCGCTATGTCGATGACTATCGTCGGCATGCCGAACTCATGGCGGAGCGCTTCGGCTACCCGCACATCAAATTCATGGACGCCGGAGAGACGGCCCAGCGACTGGGCTCGCAAGCATTTTTCGGCGGCGTACGCGATACGGGCACCGGCCATATCCACCCGTTGAAACTGGTGGTCGGCACTGCACGGGTTGCAGCCGCGGCCGGAGCACAGCTATTTGAAAATACAAAAGCCACCGGCATCTCTTCCAGTGGCGGCAAGGTGCGGGTGACGACAGCGAAAGGCATGATTACGGCGCAGAAATGCCTGCTCGCCGTGAATGCCTACGGTGGCTCACTGGAACCGGCCAGCGCAGCGCATGTCATGCCGATCGGCTCCTTCATTGGCGCCACGGTGCCGCTTGGTGAAGATTCCACAGTTCTGCCAGGCTGGGAAGCTGTGGATGATTCCCGTTTCGTCGTGCGTTATTTTCGAAAATCGAAGGATGGTCGACTGCTGTTTGGCGGCCGAGAAATCTATGCCGTCAAAGACCCCAAGGACATTCACGTCCATATCCGCAAGCAGATCGCGGAACTCTATCCGGATCTGAAGGATGTAGAGATCACGCATGGCTGGGGCGGCTATGTCGGCATTACCTTGCCGCGAAAGCCCTTCGTGCGCGAAGTGATGCCGAATGTGATTTCCGCCGGCGGCTATTCGGGCCATGGCGTCATGCTGTCGAACTATGTCGGCAAGCTTTATGCCGAGACCGTCTCGGGAAACCGCGACCAACTCAACTTGCTCGCCGATCTCGCCATTCCTGCTTTCCCCGGCGGTCGCCGTCTGCGTGCGCCGCTGCAGTTCCTGGCTCTCAACTGGTATGCCATGCGTGACCGCATTTGATCCGCCGACGGTCAGATCGGACACGATTTGCGGGTTGCCAAGCCGACAAAAAGGGAGTCTATTTCCGCCGACGCAAGAAGCGAGCCCTTTTGAGAAATACCACAATCAGGGCCTAGTGATGCCATAATCGCCGATCAATGGGTGGCATGTGGCAAAACAAGGTGGCGAAGCCACTGCTCAAATGCTTCAGGCGTCGGGACCGACGCTGATCTCTGGAAGGCTCGTCGCCGTCCTCCGATCATAAGAATGTCGGCCTATCTGGAGGTGGCAGGTGTGAAGGGGTCTTTTCGTTTCGGCATGCCGAGACATCGACGCTATTCGATGCAATATGGCTACGATGCACGACCGAGCTTGTGGCAGCGGATCAGGGCAAACGCCCATTTTGTCATTGCCGGTGTCGGCACGGTAAGCCTGCTTGGCATTGCCGGCATTGGTTTGTGGCTGGCCATGCCAGGTGGTGACAGACAAGCTTTTGCGGAGGCCACAAAGGCAAACGACCACGCCGAACCGGTCATCGTCGCCGGTTCCGGACCGGTTGCAGCCAATACCACCCAATCGATCTTGGAGCAGGCAACCGGGATGGCATCGGCGACAAGCAGTAACGCTGCGGCCGAACATTTTTCCGGCGCCGGACGTTCGAGCGGCGACGCCATCGAGTCTCCGATCCCCAATCAAACTGCTCCCCAGGAACTCAAGCAGGCTTTCGCCTCCACAAAGATCGACCCAATTGCTGCGGCTGCAGTTGCTGTCAACAAGGAAGCGACCGGCAGCAATGGCAGTGCCCACGACAATTCCAAAACAGCCGCGATTCCGACACCACGACCAACGGCAAACGACGCCAAAGCGGAGAATGACGGCGAAGCTGGCCACATATTGAGAGGAGTCAATATGCGGGCTCGCCCGAAGAAGGGCGCAACGGTGCTGACAACGATACCAGCTAAGACACAGGTCAAGATCATATCCTGCAAAAACTGGTGTGAAGTCGTGTATCAGGGCAAACACGGCTGGGTTTACAAGAGCTTCGTCACAAGCGACGGCTGAGTCGCCACTCGACTCTGTGAGGCTCAAATTCATCGGCCACCAGTGGCGTGCCGGTGATGAATGTGCCCTCATCCGAGGCCAGCCAAGGTGGACTTCGACCGTCTCGCAAGCTCTGGGCGGCCACCACACTGGCACCTTCTCAGGCAAAACGCTTTCGCTATGCCCTCCCCCGTAGCCAGGCGCGGCACCCATGTTGGCAGCAATCTTGTGCTTCAACCACATCATTCCTGCTCCTGTCCCGGCCGGGATGGAACTCGTCAGCTTCGATGCCCGTTGTTGCCGCAATTTCAAAATCCTCCAGTGTGACATCAGGGCACTGGATTGTTTAAATCGATTAGATTATAGAGCTTATGCAGTTTGGCGGCACCTCCACAGAACAAAGAGCATGACCAGTCAGATCATCCCCGTCGATCCGTTCGACTTCATCATTTTCGGCGGCACCGGCGATTTGTCGGAGCGCAAGCTCATTCCGGCCCTCTATTATCGCCAGCGCGACCACCAGTTCAGCGAGCCGACACGCATCATCGGCACGTCGCGCTCGAAGCTTTCCGACGATGAGTTCCGGACCTTCGCGCGTCAGGCCGTTTCGGATCATGTGAAGGCTTCCGATGTCGATCAAAAGGAGCTGGACACGTTCCTGGCGCGCCTTTCCTATGTCTCGACCGACGCGACCACCGGTGCCGGATTTGACGATCTCGCCAAGGCGATTGGCGAGAGCCATTGCATTCGCGCCTTTTATCTTGCCGTCTCCCCCACGCTCTTCGGTGATATTTCGGACCAGTTGAACAAGCACAAGCTCGTCTCGCCGAATTCTCGCATCGTGGTGGAAAAGCCCATCGGCCGCGACCTCGACTCGGCACATGAATTGAACGACCTGATCGGCAGCAATTTCGACGAGAGCCAGATTTTTCGCATCGACCATTATCTCGGCAAGGAGACGGTGCAGAACCTGATGGCATTGCGCTTCGCCAATGCGCTGTACGAGCCATTGTGGAATTCCGCCAATATCGACCATGTGCAGATCACCGTAGCCGAGACGGTGGGGCTGGAAGACCGCTTCACCTATTACGACCGGGCCGGTGCGCTGCGCGACATGGTGCAGAATCATATGCTGCAGCTTCTTTGCCTCGTCGCCATGGAAGCGCCTTCTTCCATGGAGGCCGACGCGGTACGCGACGAGAAACTCAAAGTTCTGAAGGCGCTCACGCGCATCAACGGCAACGAGGCGCCGAAGCACACGGTACGCGGCCAGTATCGCGCCGGCGCATCTGCCGGCGGACCCGTGAAGGGCTATATCGAGGAACTCGGCAAGGACAGCGACACCGAGACCTTCGTCGCCATCAAGGCCGAGATCGCCAATTGGCGCTGGGCCGGTGTGCCCTTCTACCTGAGGACGGGAAAGCGGCTGGCGGCGCGCGTTTCTGAAATCGTCATCGAGTTCAAGCCGATCCCGCATTCGATCTTCGGCGAAGGCGCCGGGCCAATCTTCGCCAACCAGCTCGTCATCCGCCTGCAGCCGAATGAAGGCGTCAAGCAATATATCATGATCAAGGACCCCGGCCCCGGCGGCATGCGGCTGAAACAGATCCCGCTCGACATGAGTTTCGCACAATCGTTCCAGGGCCGCGCGCCGGACGCCTATGAACGGCTCATCATGGACGTCGTGCGCGGCAACCAGACGCTGTTCATGCGCCGCGACGAGGTGGAGGCGGCATGGGCGTGGATCGATCCGATCCAGCACGCCTGGGAGAGCGCGCGGCAGGAAGCACAGGGCTACACATCCGGCACCTGGGGGCCGTCCGCCTCGATCGCATTGATCGAGCGCGACGGGCGGACATGGCACGAAAGCAACTGACGATGGCTGAGCCTTACAACTGGAAAGAATTCACCGACCGGACCACGCTGGAGCGTTCACTCGCCGACACGATCGTCAACCGTCTTGCATCTTCCATCACCAAGCGTGGTAAGGCATTGATCGCGGTCTCCGGCGGCAACACGCCAAAGAAACTCTTCCAGGTCCTGTCCAACGCCGATCTCGCCTGGGATCGGGTTATCGTGACGCTGGTGGACGAACGCTTCGTGCCGCCGTCCTCCCCACGCTCGAACGCAGCGTTGGTGTCGGAAAACCTTTTGCAGAACAAGGCGGCGGCGGCACGCTTCGTCCCGCTCTACAAGGACGCAACGAGCCTTGAAGACGCGGCATCGTCGGACAGCGTAGACATGCAGACCCTGCCCTGGCCGGCAGACGTCGTCATCCTCGGCATGGGGCTCGACGGCCACACCGCTTCCTTCTTCCCTGACGCGGGCAATCTGGCCTCTTTGCTGGACTCGGCCTCGACCCGGACCGTCCTGCCGGTGCATGCCCAAAGTGCCGGCGAGCCGCGCCTGACTCTTTCGGCGGCGCGCATTCTCTGCGCCGGTTTCCTGGCGCTTCATATCGAAGGATCGGAAAAGCGAGCGGCCTTCGAGCAGGCAATGACGAATGAACCGAAGAAACCCATCCGCTCGGTGATCGAGGCAGCGCCGAAGCCGGTCGAGGTGTTCTGGGCGCCTTGATTACGGCACCCGCCAGATTGAACGGCAGGCGACGATTCGGGACCGGCAAGGAAAGCAGCCATGACAGCAAGGAAAGACATCGAAGCCATCACGGAGCGGATTCGCGAACGTTCCAGGCCGGGTCGCGAAGCCTATCTCGGCCGCATTGCGGCGGCTGCGGGCGCTCGCGCCAACCGCGCCGTACTTTCCTGCGGAAATCTCGCGCATGGCTTTGCCGCTTGCGGCCCATCGGACAAGGCGGCCCTCAGCGGCGGCGGTGTGCCCAATCTCGGCATCATCACCGCCTATAACGACATGCTTTCGGCGCATCAGCCCTTCGAGTCATTCCCCGCGCTGATCAAGCAGGCAGCACGTGACGCCGGCGGTATCGCGCAGGTGGCGGGCGGCGTGCCGGCGATGTGCGATGGCATCACGCAGGGCCAGGCCGGCATGGAGCTTTCGCTGTTCTCGCGCGACGTCATCGCCATGGCCGCGGCTATCGGCCTTTCCCACAATATGTTCGACGCCGCCGTCTATCTCGGCGTCTGCGACAAGATCGTTCCGGGGCTGGTGATCGCGGCACTTACCTTCGGCCATCTGCCGGCGGTTTTCATTCCGGCCGGGCCGATGACCAGCGGCCTGCCCAATGACGAGAAGGCAAAAGTGCGCCAGCTTTACGCCGAGGGCAAGGTCGGGCGGGAGGAACTGCTGCAAGCAGAATCCAAATCCTATCACGGCCCCGGCACCTGCACCTTCTACGGTACGGCCAACTCCAACCAGATGCTCATGGAAATCATGGGCCTGCATCTGCCCGGCGCCTCTTTCGTCAATCCGGGCACGAAGCTGCGCGACGCACTGACAAGGGAAGCCACCGAACGCGCGCTGGCCATCACCGCGCTGGGCAATGCCTACACGCCGGCCGGCCGCATGATCGACGAACGCTCCATCGTCAATGGCGTGGTCGGCCTGCATGCCACCGGCGGCTCGACCAACCACACGATCCATCTGATCGCCATGGCCGCTGCGGCGGGCATCAGCCTGACATGGCAGGATATTTCCGACCTGTCTGACGCCGTGCCGCTTTTGGCACGTGTCTATCCGAACGGACTCGCCGACGTGAACCATTTTCATGCCGCCGGCGGCATGGGCTTCCTGATCCGCGAATTGCTCGATGCCGGCCTGCTGCACGAAGACGTCCAGACGATCTGGGGCGAAGGCCTGCGCGCTTACGCAATCGAGGCCCGGCTTGGCGCCGATGGCACGGTCGAGCGCGAAGCCGCGCCTGCAAAAAGCGGCGATGAGAAAGTGCTGGCGCCGGCCACAAAGCCGTTCCAGCCGACAGGCGGGCTGAGGGTGCTTTCGGGTAATCTCGGTCATGCCGTCATCAAGACCTCGGCAGTGAAGCCCGACCGGCGTATCATCGAAGCACCGGCGCGCGTGTTCGATAGCCAGGACGGGCTGAACGATGCCTTCAAGGCGGGCAGCCTGACCGGCGATTTCATCGCCGTCATCCGCTTCCAGGGCCCGAAGGCCAATGGCATGCCGGAACTGCACAGGCTGATTACGATTCTCGGCATTTTGCAGGATCGCGGCCAGCGCGTTGCACTGGTAACGGATGGGCGCATGTCGGGCGCCTCGGGCAAAGTGCCGGCAGCCATCCACGTCACCCCCGAAGCGCTCGATGGCGGGCCGATCGGCAAGGTGCGCGATGGTGACTTGATGCGGCTGGACGCCGAAGCCGGGACGCTGGAATTGCTCGTTCCGGCTGCCGAACTGGTGCTGCGGGCGGCGGCCAAACCCGATCTTTCGGCCAATGATTTCGGTATGGGCCGCGAATTGTTCGCTGGCTTCCGGCACATGGTTGGCCATGCCGACAGCGGCGCAACGGTGTTTGCGGCGGCCTAACCCGCAGACCGCATCAGTCCACCGTCAGTTCGAGCTTTCCGCCAGTCTTCACGCTCGCGGGCAGTTCGCGCGTGCTGCCATCCGAATGTGACGCGACGACCACATAATCGCCAGTCGGCAAAGTGGCTTCCAGCGTCTCGCCATAACTGGCGGCAAAGGTCTTGCGATTGCCTTGCCCATCCTTTTGCGCGCCGACAATCTCGACCCGGAAAGCGCCGGGCGCCTTGATGTCCAGCACGCCGGCATCGAGCACGAAAACCGGCTTGTAGGTTTCGCCGGCCTTGAGCGACAATTGCTGTTCGGCATCCGCTTCGCCGAGTTGTGCTACCACAATGTAGTCGCCCGGCGGCAACGTGCCCGTGTAAGCGCCGTGCTGGCTGGCCACGAGATCGCCGCGGCTTCCATCCGGCAGCGCCTTGTATACCTGCCAGCTATTGTCATCGCTCACCGGTGCGCCACCCTGCGCCAGCATGACGGTCGGCGCGAAATCGGCCTCTTTCACGGCTGGTTCAACCACAGCCGTTTCGGCTGGAGGCGCAGTTTCTTCCGGCTTCGCGGTGGTTTTTTCCTCTTCGGGAACGGGCTTCTGCTCGGCCGCTGGAGGCGGCGAAACAGCGGCAGCCGGTGCGGCGACAGTCTCTGCAAGCGCCTGCTTCAAGCCTTGCGCATCGGCGGCCTGGATATATTTACCGCCCGTCGCATCAGCGAGACAGGCGACCTGCCTGCCCTCATCGGCATCGAGCCCGAAGCCGACAATATCGACCACCGGCCCGGCGCCACCTTCTTTCAATTGCTTGCCAAGCGCACAGGGATCGCCCTTGCAGCTTTCGACACCGTCGGTGATCAGCACGATCTTGGCCGGAGCGTTTGCAGACGATCCCAATGCCTTCGCAGCCTGCTTGACTGCATCGGTCAGCGGCGTCTGCCCCTGGAATTTCAGATTATCCATGGCGGAGGTGATGGCACCGGAGGTGCCCGTTGCCGGCGGCACTATCAATTCGATGTCCTGGCAGCTATCCTTTTCGCGATGGCCAAATGCCATGAAGCCGATTTCAGCGTCGGCAGGCGTACTTTGCAAAGCGCTGCGCAGGGATTGGCGCGCGATCTCCTGCTTGGGCTTGCCGTCGATCTGGCCCCACATCGAACCCGATGAATCCAGTATGACGATGATCCGTTCGGAAGCCTGCCCCAGCGTCGTCATCCACAAAAGACCGACCGCCGCGGCAACGACGCCCCGCGAGAATCCCGTCATGTCGTTCTCCTGAAATGCTCTCTCGGCGCGCGACCCTATTGGAGCATCGCGGCGCTGACAAGGCGCGGCATGGTGACCTCAACATGTCGTGTTCAATAGGTGGTGCGGCGTTCCTCGGAAGGCGGACGGCCAAACTGCAAACGGTAGCTCTGCGCAAAATAGGAATGCGAAGTAAAGCCGGTAGCAATCGCCACATCGAGGATCGGCATGTTGGTCTGACGCAGCAACTCGCGCGCCCGCTCCAGCCTCAGCCGCATGTAATAGCGGCCTGGCGTCATATTGAGATGGCGCAGGAACAACCGCTCCACCTGCCGCACCGACAAGCCAGCCGATTTGGCGAATTGTACGGCCGAAAGTGGTTCGTCGAGATGATCGGCCATCAGTTCGACGATCTTGCGCAATTTCTCCGACTTTCCGGTCAGGTCGCGCTCCGGTCCAACCCTCTGGCGATCGTCCGCCGAGCGGATGCGCTCATGCTGGAACTGATTGGCCACGCTATTGGCGATAGAGGCGCCGAAATCGGCACGCACGATCTCCAGCATCAGGTCGATCGAGGTGGTGCCGCCGGCGCAGGTATAGCGCTTGCGGTCGATCTCGAAGACGTTGCCGGTGCAATTGATGTCCGGAAAGCGTTCAAGAAAGCCGGCACGGTTCTCCCAATGGATCGTACAGCGATACCCATCGAGTTGCCCGGCTTCGGCCAGCAGATAGGAACCGGCCGACAAGGCCCCAAGCGCGCCGCCGCGCCGCCCCCAACTGCGTAAGGCTCCGAGAGCCTTGCTCTTGCCTGGAAACTCAGTTGCCAGCCCAAGCGAAACGAACAGGATATCGATCGCAGGAATGTCCGCCACCGCATAGTCGATCTTAATCGGCAGGCCGTTTGACGCCATCACCGCATCGCCATCGACGGAGACTGTCGTCCAGCCATAGAAGTCATGGCCGACAAGACGATTGGCCGACCGCACGGTATCGATTGCCGCCGCCAGCGAAAACATCGAAAATTTATCGACCAGCAAAAATCCGAACTGCCGGCCACCTTGAACAGGATCGGTCATGATCGCCCCTTCTATAGCAAGAGGTCCTGGCGGCAAAGCGGATGCTCTTGATCAAGAAGCAGAAAGATGGGCTTTCGCGACCGTGGCAAGCGATGTCACTATGTTTCCATCGGCATGGCAATCGTCCCAGGCGCGACTTGAATGCCATAAATCCATCACCGACCATGGCCGGTCAGAAATAGTCGCGCCCCGATCGGTTCTCGCTGAATTCGCGCACGGCCTGGCGGAATTCGCGCAAGCTGGCACGAATTTCCTCCAGCGACATTTCCTCGTCGGCAGGCTCCTTCGCATGAGGCTCACGCCGGGTCGGCGCGGGCTCCAGTCCGGGTTCAAATGCGACATCGGATCGGATCGCATGCGGTGAAGGCGTGATGTCGTTTTCATCGACGCGCCGCTGAGGCGGTCGATCATTACCCTGCGAGCGACGGTCGGCGGTCTCGCGCAGGCTTTCATAAGCGCCGCGCAAACCACCCAGACCGACACCGGCGGCCAGGCCTAGCAGCAGGCCGGCCAGGGTAATCATCGCACGTGACGGACCTTCTGGATCCAGCGGCGGAAACGCCTTGGAAATGACGCTGACATTGGCTGTATTTATGTCCTTCTGCTCGTCGGTCTGCTTGGCACGCAACAGGAAGGCTTCGTAAACAGTGCGCTTGGCGCTCGCTTCGCGCTCCAATTCACGCAAAGTCACCAGATCGTCGTTTATGTCGCCGTTCCGCACCTTCTGCTGCGCGAGCCGGGAAGCCAGATCCTGTTCGATCTGGACGGCGCGCTTCAATTCCGTTTGCAGAGAAGAGACGATGCGCCGTAACTCGGTGGCGATACGTTGCTTCGCGCCAGACAACTGGGCATCAACGATTTGACGCGCCGGATGACGCGGGCCGTATTTGATCGCCGCGCGATCCGCCTCCTGCTTCAGCGTCGCATATTGCAGCCGCAGATCCTGCATCGTCGGAGAGTTGATGCCTTCAGGCAGGCCGCCGCCGAGAACCGAATCAACATCGACGGAACGAGCAGAAGCCGCCTTGGCGTTCAATTCCATCGTGTGCGCCCTCGCGACGGAAAGCTGTTCGTTGAGTTTCAATAGCTGATCGTCGGAGATCAGATGCCCCTTCGCATCGACAAGATCGTGGGTAGCACGGAAATCTTCGACCTTGCGTTCCGTAGTCTCCACGCCCTTGCGCAACTCAGCCAGTCGAGATGTCAGTTCATCGGTAGCGCGGCCGGCCTTCTTCGACTGGATCTGACCGTAAGTCTGCAGGAACACGTCCGTCATCGTGTTGGCGATGAGAGCCGACTTGTCGGCATTTTCCGTCGTCACCGTTATGCTGATGACGAATGTCTTGCCGCTGCGCTGAACGGTCACTGCCTGCCCAAGAGTTCGGACGGCGATCACTCGGCGCCGATCCTCGACACTGGCGGCACTGTCATCATGCCCGGGCAACAGAGACCGCACAAACTCTCTCACGCTGAAAGCTGGGCGCGAGCCATTGAATTCCGGATCTGCATTGAGATGCAGTTCATCCACCACCTTGTTCAACACCGTGCCGGACGTGAGCACTCGCATCTGGTTCTCGACGATGGCGAGCGTTGCATCTGAAGCGAGAATGGAATCGGTGAGACTGCGATCGGTCAGGTTCAGGTCACGAGGATCGACGATCAATTCCGTTGTCGCCTCATATTTCTTGGGCGTCGAAATTGCGATGGCGGCACCAAGAACCGCGCCCAGCAAGGCCATCGCCACGATCAGCGCCTTGGAGCGACCAACGCCGCCGAACACCTTCATGGGATCGATCAGAGGCTTCCAATACTGGCCGGCAGTATCGTCCGTGTAAGCCGATCCATGACCGGTCTGATGGTCCAGGAGCGTCGTGGCCACTGCATCCGGTCTCGACGGTTCCGGTGGTTCGGAAATTGAATTAATCGGCTTCGCTTCGCCTCCGGACTTGTCGTCACGGATATTTCCGTTCGCCGGTGCACGACGCAGCCGTGCCCAGCGCGGCAAATGCCGCAGAAAGCCGGATCCGGGATCGTTATCCGCATCGCGGGACGCCAACGGACCGGAACCCGACTCGGCCTTGCTTGGCGCCTCCTCCGTATCCTCGCGAGGGGACCTGCGGCGCAGCGCTTCAATATGAATGTGTCGCGCACCGGCGTCCTCACGCCACGTCGTATCGATGTGCTCCGCGACTGAAAGCAGTGGTAGCGAACGAATGTTTTCGCGCATGGGCATGGCCGCCCCTTTTTCGCGCACAGCGTGCCTGTCTCGCCGGTCCTCGCGATCTTGCCTGTCGATCATGGCTGGAACTTCTTCCCCGGCGGCTCCGAACACCTTACCCGTCCGTTAAGCCAAGCTAAACAACCATGGAAAACAAAAGATTAATTTTCGGAGTGCGCAGCACGAATATCCGTGTCGGGCGGAACGCCGAATTAAGCATTACCGCCTATGCTGGCGAGCGATGGCACGGCTTGGAGACATTCAGCGCAGAGGCGGCCTCTCGCGGCTCGGCACGCTTACGGCCGAGCGCCGCGGTCTGCTGCGCGACTATCTTTCCGCGGTCAGTGGCGCAGGCGGCAGGCTGGTATTCTCGCTCGCCTATTTCGTGGCACTGGCCAATGTTCTTTCCATATCCGATTTCGGCATGTTCGCCACTGCCTCTGCAGCCGGTGTCATGCTCTCTCGCCTCCTGGCGTTCGGCTTCATCTCGGCGCTCTACAGAACCGCCACCATCAGGCCGAAATTGATCGGCACCTTCACAACCGGCTTTCTGCTTTTGGCTTTCCTTTCTCTGCCGATACTGGCGGCCGCATCCTATGCCGTCTATCTGATCTTCTTTTTCGGGGGGGTGGCGCTTGCCGCGTATTGCAACGTCGTCGTAGCCGAGGCGCTGCTGTGGCGTCCCTGCGAAGTGGCGATGATCGTCAATAACGGGCTTGGCCGCTACGGTCGTGCAGCGATATTGACGATCCTGGGAACGGCGATGCGCGCCGGCGCTGCCGTGCTTTTCGCCTTTTCCGGCCTGCAAACGCTGGAAGCATGGACGCTGTTTTATATCGGGGCCAACGCCTCCGCACTGATCGTTGCTTTCTGGTTCTTCTATCCGCGCCAGAGATTGCGCTTCAAACCCACGCTCTACTGGCGCCGCCTAGCCGATTCCGCCTATGTGGCAGGGGCCGAAGTGCTGTTCTATCTGCAGATGGAACTGGACAAACTGCTGGTGCTCTCACTCGGAGGAGCTCATCTCGCCGGCATTTACGCCATTGTCATGCGGCTGGTGGACCTGACTGCCATCCCGATCCGCACATTCTCGATGATGCTGGTGCAGCGCATGATGCGGACACCCGAAATATTGTCGCGCCTTGCGGTCAAGATCGGCATCGAAGGCGGTATATTTTTGGTCTCGACCGCCGCCCTTCTGACGCTCGGCCTTATCCTGCACTTTTTCCCCAATGCGCTCGGCCGCAATGTCGGCGAAGCAGCTCCGCTGGTTCTGCTGGCGCTCTGCGTGCCGGGGCTGCGGAACCTCACCGAATATCAAGCGGAACTACTGTTTGCGCGCGGCCAGACCTTGATCCGCGCCTTCAACCTCGCGGTCCTTGCCGGCCTGAAGGTTACGTTCCTGGCCGTGGCGATCTCGGCGGCCGATGGCGATATCCCGACGCTGGTCCTGACGCTCAATCTCGTCTTCCTGCTGCTTTATCTTGCCTCGGCGCTGCTCACCTACGCCGCGATGCGTCGCCCCGCCAAGGCAATCTGAACCTGCTCAGGCAACCCTTTCGATCAGACGGCGGACACGGCCGATATCGTTGCTGATGAACGATTGCAGGCCGATGGCCACCTGCTCGGGCGCCATGGAAGCGATAAAGGCTTCCAGTTCGGCGTCCGACAGGGAATCCCACCACTGTACGCGGCAATAGTCCTGCGAGCCGTGAAAATGATCTGCTCCGCCCAGCACCTCATCGACATAGCGGCCGTAGATGATGCATTCGGAAAACTTTCGCTCAGCCCCGATCGCCTCCGCCCAATGGCGGCCGGCGACGTCTTCGATATGACGACACATGGCAAGCTGCGTGTCGCGCCGCCAGGCGATCAGCGTCGTGATGTAGTCGTGGCGCAGGCGAGACCGCTCCGTAATGCCGAGCAGTTTTGCGGCATTATCGGACCAGACATGATGGTCGGCAAGGCGCCGCCCCTCCAGACCATCGTCACGCCGAAACAGCCGCGTCTTGCCGTCGCGCTGGAAGATCCCGCAATCGAACGGTTTCAGAAAGGCGACATCGGAATCGCAATAGACCAAAATATCTTCCGGCACGTGCCCGGCGACGGCGATACGACGCAATTGCTGAACATGCCAGCCGCGCAGTGGCTTGGTCCGCAAGCTCAGCCAGATGCGTCGGCGAAAAAGGCTCGTCGGATCATCGAACGGGCGTAGCCAGCCGGGCAGCAGCGCGCGCTCGTCAATGATGGTGCGGCGCGCGCCGGCCAATTGCCGAAACAGCGTGACATCGCGTTTTTCGACCAGGATATAATGCCGGTCGAAACCGCTGACCTGGCGGTCCATGGTCTCGCAAAGCAGGCGGCAGCGTTCGAAATCCCGCCTATAACTGGGGGTGACAATAGCAAAACGCGGCTGCACGGACGGCGCTCTTTCCGCAAACCGCTCTGAGGCAACGCGGCTGTTCATTCGCGCACGCTCCCGCTGGTCCGCCCACTCGCTTTTGGACCGAACAACTTTTGGATAGCGACACGCGCCAGAAAGAGCGGATTGCCCAAGACATAACGCCGCCAAAGCCGCTTCGGCTCCAGGCCCATGCGAAAAACCCATTCCAGCCGTAGGCGCCTCACCCATTTCGGCGCACGCGGAACCGCACCGGCAAGGAAGTCGAAAAGTGCGCCAACCGCAATTGCTACAGTGCAATGGCGCTGATCGAGATGACGCGCCATCCACAATTCCTGGCGCGGCATGCCCATCGCCACCAGCAGGATATCCGGTCGTACTTCCGCGAGTTGACGCAGAATGCCGGGTTCGTCCGCCGGGGAGAAAAAACCGTCATGCATGACTGGATACCGATGCTGCGGCGCAACTATTTTTAGCTTGTCCGCCGCCGCCTCGACGTTACAGCGCGACGCGCCGAGCAAGCCCACCGTGATTGGAGGCGTGGCGAAACGCAGCAGCGCGGGCACGAAATCAGTGCCGTTCAGATTGGCCCGAAACGGTACGCCATAGAGCAGCTTTGCCGCGATATCGACGCCAACCCCGTCGGGCAGAATGAGAAAATCCTGCAATGCCGACGCAAAATCGGGATTGGTCGTGGCAAGGTTGGCACCATGAGCGTTGAGAAAACCCAGTTTGGTGAAGCGCCGCTCCTTGATGCGGCGTTCGAGCAGATCGAGGGCCTCGGCCCGCTCGATATTGGCGACGGCGACGCCCAGAATTTTACGTGCCGTGTCAGCCCCGGCAATGGGCTTGGCATGAACATTCATGCGCCGACCTCCTGCCTGCGTGCGGTAAGCGTGGCAAGGCCACGCGCAACCGCTGCGTCGAGCGCCTTCAACTGGCTGGCATGGAAGGCAGCGCCATCGGCGTCGCGCGGCGCCTTTGCCGCTGCGGCGAGCCCATTGGCAAAGGCCACAGGATCGTCGGTAACGACGCAATTGACCGGCCGATAGCCGATGCCACGCAATGAACGGCTGGTGGCGACCGATGGCAGGCCGAGTTCAAAGGTCTCGATGGTTTTCAGTTGCACGCCGCTGCCGGCAGTGCTGATCAGCGGCACGACGGCACCGGAGCGCACAAAGGCGCGGGCATCCGGCACACGACCGACAAATTCGACCCCCGGATGCGAACTACTCATGCCTTGCGGTATATTGCCGGCAATGCGAACTCGAAACGTGCCTGGCAGATGCGGCACGACTTTTTCCAGAAACCAGTCGAGGCCGATCCTGTTGGGTTGCCATGTCCATGTGCCGATGAGCGCCGCATCGCACGCTATGGCGCGGCTGGTCTTTGCCGGCACGGTTCGCATCGTCACCAATGGTAGCACTGCGGATTTCCTGTCGTCGGCAACGCCGAGCGGCGCCCTGTCATCCTGCGCCAGCGTGAAGACGAAATGCGCCTTTCGGCAAAGCCGCGCTTCCAGAATTTTCAAAAGCCGTGCCTCGCGACGAAACAGCCAGCGCTCGAGGCCCGAACTGGCCGCTGCATTCTCCTCTGCCGAGCGATATTCGACATTATGGGCGACGAAGATCGACGGCCTGTCGGCAAGCACCGCCTCGAACGCGGCAACGAATTGGACGGAATTCAAAATATAGCCGTCGAACGGCCCCGCATCGCGAATCCTCGCACGTATCGCCTCATCGGGCACCACAAGCAACTTTGCCGAAGCAAAGGTCAGGCCGGTTTTCAAGGCCTTGGCGAGCCACACCAGCTTGGTGCGCAATCCGGCATTTTGCGTGCGGACGTCAAGCGCACCCACAACCAGCGTATTGTCTGGATCGGCGGGTGATCGGTCCGGCCATGTGAAGCCGATGACAGTAACGTCGGCGCCGGCGCGGCGCAGCGCATCGATGATCGCCGCATTGGCGATCTCGTAGCCGGAGGCAAGCATGCCGTCGGGCACGATCGAAGTGGCAAACAGCAGACGCATCTCACCCTGTTCCTGAGCGGGTCGGTAGCAAAGCCGGGTGAAGCCTTGCTTAAACGCCAGCATCAGTAGCCATTAATCGAGATATTTCCGTGCCTTACCACTGAAGGTGATTAACGAAACGTTATCATCGTCATGATAATGGGAGCACACTTTCAGCAGTTGGCGCATCACGATGAATCCCCTGCCATCATCCGGTTCCATATCGATTGCAGGCCGCTCTCCAGACTTGGAGGCCGAGACGATCGAAGTGGTGGTGACGCTGCCCACCTTCAAGCGTCCGCGACAGGTGCTGGAAACGCTGGAATCGCTGCGCCGGCAAAAGACGACAAGGCGCTTCGCCGTGATCGTCATGGAAAACGAAGCCGAAACGCGCGAGGGTGCGCAAGCCACGCTGCCGCTTTTCGAGCGGGGCGATCTTGCCGGTCTGGTCATCATTGCGCATGAGAGGGGCAATTGCTGCGCCTATAATGCCGGCTGGCAGACCGCGATCCTGCAATTTCCCAATTTCCGCCATCTCATCGTTATCGACGATGACGAGACCGCCGCGCCCGATTGGCTGGAAACCATGTGCCGAGCCGCCGAAACCCTGCAGGCCGACATCGTCGGTGCACCGCAGGTGCCGGTCTTCTCCAATCCGGTTCACGCCGGATGGAACCAACATCCTGTATTTGCGCCGCCCTATCGGCAAAGCGGGCTGGTGCAGGCGCTCTATTCATCCGGCAATCTTCTGATAAGCCGCAAGGTACTGATGACGATGGAACAGCCGTTCCTCGACCTGAAGTTCAACTTTACCGGTGGCGGCGATTCCGACTTTCTCAGCCGCGCGAAGCAGAAAGGTTTTAGGCTCGGCTGGTGCGCGGAGGCGAAGGTCTTCGAGACGGTGCCGCCACGCCGAGTGGAAGCCGACTGGATACGCGCGCGGAGCCTGCGCAATGGCGCGCTTTCAACACTGGTAGAGAAGAAGAAGCGTGCTGGCACACCCTTTGCACGCACGAAGGTGCTGCTGAAAAGCCTTGCCTTGTTGACGGCATCACCAGTACGCGCCTTGCTGCGGTTGCTGCGCACCGGATCACCGGCGATCGCCTCCTACCCGATCTATGTCGCCATCGGACGCCTGGCGTCCGAGTTCGGATATGCCAATGAGCAATACCGCCAGCCTGAAAAGAACTGAGCGCGCGCCGCTGAGCGCCGCGTTCACGCGCCAGGGTATCGCCACCGCCATTGCCGCCCTGCTTCTTGCCGTCATTCTCGTGTCGTTCAGGCCCTTCGATCCTGCCGGCGTCCAGTTGGCCGGTGATAGCGGCGATATCGTCAATCAGGCCGGCTTCGGCATTCTGGGAGCCGTATCTCTGTTTTCGCTGACAACATTGACGGACGGGCGCGTACTTCGTGGCCTGCTCAGCCCGTCATGGATGCTGATGCTCGGCTTCTTCATGTTTTCCGTGATGATGGCAACCGACCCCGCCTCGGCCATGCGCACGGCCTCCTTCACGCTGATCGCCATGACAGCGATGGCAACGGTCCTGGCGCTGCCGAAGGATGCCGACGACTTTTCGACGGTGCTCATCTTCGCCGCCGTAATCGTCATCGGCCTGTCCTATATCGGTCTTGTGATATTTCCGAACGCCGCGATGCACACGGCAGAGTCGGCGGAACCCGAACATGCCGGCCTGTGGCGGGGCGTCTTCACGCACAAGAATATTGCCGGCCCGGTGATGGCCTGCTTCAGTTTCGCCGGGCTCTATCTTTTTCGCAGAGGCCGGCGGTTCTGGGGAGCCGTCATAATCGTCCTGGCGTTGAACTTCGTGCTGCATACAGGGTCCAAGACGACGCTGGCGCTGGTGCCCTTTTCCATCCTCATGGTGATGTTGCCGGGAATGATCGGCTTGCGATTCTGCACACCCATTCTCTTCGTTGCCGCCATTACTGTCACCGCGCTCGGGACGCTCGGCATCGTGTTCCTGCCACCAATGAAGCATCTGGCCGCCAGCTATTTTCCACATCTGACCTATACCGGGCGCACGACCATCTGGCAGTTCGCCGGAGAGATGTTGGCAGATCGGCCATGGACCGGCTATGGTTATGAGAGTTTCTGGGGCACGCCACTGCTTCTCAACCAAGGCCAACCCTTCGACCGGGCATGGGATGTCCGCAATATCGTCCACGGTCACAATGGGTACCTCGACATCGCCGTGCTGATGGGCATACCCGCTGTCTGCATAGCCACGTACACGTTCGTCATCGCTCCGGCACGCGATTATCTGCGCATTTTCCCGTTCAAGGAAAACATCTATCTGGGCGATTTCTTCATGATGGTGGTGCTGTTCACCTCTCTCAACGGCTTTCTGGAAAGTTTTTTCTTCCGGCGGGCCGATCCGGTCTGGATGTTCTTCGTGCTCGGTTTGTTCGGCCTACGGCAGGCTTCGCGGCGCTCGTTTGTGCCGCGCCGCGCCGTGTAACGGCCTTTCACAGCAGGCTGAAAGGCTTTAAGGCAGAGCAGTTCTGGGAGACGCCTCATGACGATCAGACTCATTCTCGCCGGCTGCGGCAATATGGGCTATGCAATGCTGAAAGGCTGGCTGGACGCCGGCAAACTCGCTAAGGGCCACGTCCTCGTCGTCGAACCCAACGATGAATTGCGCGAGCGGGCCGAAGCGCTTGGATGCCAAGGGGTTGCGGATGCCGCGGGCATTCCGGCGAATGCATCCCCTCAATTGATAGTGCTGGCGGTAAAGCCGCAAGTGATCCGCGCCGTGGCCGAAGCCTACAGGCGTTTTGCCGATGGCCGCACCACCTACGTATCGGTTGCGGCCGGGACATCGGTGGCCACGCTGGAAGACAGCCTGGGCGGCAGGCCGCCAGTCATGCGTTGCATGCCCAACACGCCAGCGGCAATCGGCAAAGGGATGATGGTGGTGTTCTCCAATCCGCAGGTCGGCGAGGCGGTGAAACAGCAGGTTCTCGACCTGCTTTCTGCAAGCGGTGAAGTGGCGACGATTGCCGATGAAAAGCTGATGGATGCGGTAACGGCGGTTTCCGGCTCCGGCCCGGCCTATATTTTCCATTTTATCGAAGCCTTGACGGCAGCAGCACAGCAGGCCGGCTTGCCCGAACAGACGGCGAAACTGCTTGCCATGCAAACGGTTTACGGGGCAGCCACGCTGGCCGCGCAAAGCGGCGAGGAGCCGGGCGTGTTGCGCCAGCAGGTGACAAGCCCGAACGGCACGACGGCCGCAGCCCTTGGCGTGCTGATGGGCGACGACAGGCTGACCCGGCTGGTCACGGAGGCCGTCGAGGCCGCACGGCTCAGATCGATCGAACTCGGCAGATAGCGGCTGGCGTGGAAATGGCCATTCCAATCCGTGCTGCCGATTGTTACGGTATACCCATGAAAGCGACGAGGCCCGGCGCCGGACGATTTTCATGGGTTCTGGCAATGATCCTGCTGACCGGTTGCGGATCGTTTGGGGTGTCGGGCAATGTCGATCCTATCAAATTCGACACGATGAGTTGCACCGACCTCAATGGCGAAATTGGCGAAACGGCAATCGCCATATCCGATGCCGCGGTGCGACGCGGCAAAATCAGCCGAGTCAACGTCCCATTCTGGGTGCCAGGCGGCACAAAGGCGGTTACGGCGCTGAAAAACCGACGCACGACCCAGATTGAACACTTGCAAGCAAAGCAGGACGCACTTGGAACGGCCAGGAAACTGCGCTGCAACTAGGATCAGGTCAGCTAGGGTCAGGACCCATTAATCTGGTCGAAATGGCGCCTGAAACGGCAAAGTGATGCAAGAAGAAGCGCGAAGAACGGGATTGTTCCCCTGGTCGAGCGGTTCGACGCAGCAGTTCACAGCCGTTTTGGCGTCCACAGGATGTGGTTCGCGCTGCTTCTTCTTGATTTACTTAGCCGCGTTTATGCGACGCCAGGCGATTCCGTCTGGCAGCAAAATGCTCTGGCGATCAGATGCCCGCGCCGCCTTGCAAATCCTGATCGCCCGGCCTCGCCAGCCCGATCACCTCGAAAACGGCATCCGCATGGCTCAGAAACCACGCCCAGGCCGGCTTGCCGTCGAAGATGATATCTTCGGCATGCCCTGCCTTGCGGCACAGGGCGCGCGCGGCACGCTCGCGTAGATTTGTCATTTGCACAAAAGACATACCAAAGCCTCCACAAATGATGTCATTTGCGTTCAGGCTCAGGCCGGATGAACTGCCCCGCTCACGCAGGGCCCACGTACATCTGAGTTAAGATATCTTCTCACTATTCCGCCCACTGTCAAGAGCAGTTCAGACAAGCATCATGCATGGAAAATAATGGTGCTGCCAGAGAGGATTGAAAGCTGGCCGCATCGCCTGAAAACCCCGGATTTCCGGGCTTCTTGGAAATCGTCTTGTAGCTGTTCCTTGTAGCAATCGCAACAAGGCTAACCCTATGGAGACGGACCAAATGACCATCGATAAAACCCCATCCCTCCCGAACACTGACGCCGAGGCCATCACCTTTGCGCTGGACCGCCTTGAGCCGTTCGAGGTGGCCGACTTCCTGTCAGACTATCGAGATGGAAAAGACCTAACGCCGTGGCTTGACGCATGGCATCAGGATCGACGGGCCGCGTAAGACGCCGCCGTTCCATCCATCTCGGATCATTGAGGCCTCGGCTTCAGGCGTCGAGGCTTTTCTATTTGACTATTTACTAAATTATCGATATGCGCTGAAGCATCATCCAAATAAATATAGACATACGAACACCATATATACTCCGTTAGAAGAACCATTGTAAGGTAATTCTCTGGAGGGACTGTGGGGTATAGCACGATCCACCAAGGGCGACCTTGGGGGTGAAAGGTATGGATACTTAAGGAGGCCTCATCACCCTCTACGGTATCGACACCATCATCCATGGAGAGTGGGTTCTGTTGACATCGTGAATAGGGGTCTAGGGATCACCGAGAGGTCACTCCCTACTGATGAGCGCCAGTTAGCGCGAAACCCATACCGTTAGGAGATACCAGCACGTGAACAGTGCGAATACACTTGGACTACCATCAGGACTCCTTGATGAAGACGCCCCCCAAAATGCACTTGCCTCACTGGACACAGGGATATCAGACGGCAGACTTACAGCAGAGACTATTCACGAACTCCTCGCCTATGATCCCGACACTGGGACACTGACATGGCGAGAGAGAGACCGACGCCACTTTAAGACCGATGGTGAACAGAGAGGATGGAACACGCGGAACGCGGGAAACGTAGCAGGGAGCCGAAACTCTAGCGGCTACTTGCAAGTGACGATCTTCGGGCAGCACCGCCGCCTTGCGCATGTACTTGCATGGGTCATTCAAACGGGCCAGTGGCCGCTGCATCAAGTGGACCACATCAACCACGTGCCCGCCGACAACCGCTGGAAAAACCTCAGAGAGGTCACGCCTGATGAGAATATGCGCAACCTTGGGAGGAGGAGAAAGAGCAGTACCTCCACCGTCACAGGGGTCCATTTCGATAAGAAATCAGGCAAGTGGAGAGCGCAGATAAGAGAGGATGGACGGACTCGCGACCTAGGAATCTCCGATACGGAAGACGAGGCCATACGGGCACGAAAGGCCGCTGAGATTGCATTAGGCTACCACCCTAACCACGGTATAGACACGGCCAAGGGTGAGCGGCCTTTGTTTGGCGACAGGATAGAGAGGTGGACCGACGAGGAGGAGGGCCGTAATGACCTCCCGTAACCGCCGTATCACCGCCGCCAGAGACGTTAAGCGCCGCGCCAAGCTGCCTCCTCCAGAGATAGCCGAAAGGTGCGCGGCGTTTGGATGTGCCAGTCTCACACAGCGATCCAAGGGAAAGGGCTTCTCGGAGGTCTATTGCGCCCAGCATATCGAGCGTATCCGCCGCCACGGCCATCCTACCAGAAGCAGTTACCGGGCTTGGGAACTGAAACCATACCGGCAGGCAGCAAAGGCGTGGCTGAGGCTCCATCAAGAGGATTTCTACGTGCGGTCAGCCATCGCACAGCTTGATTCCCTCATGGCCGTACAAGGGCGTTCCAAGGACTTCTATCATCAGCGTTCAATGCTACCGAAGGACAAGGCGCGAAACATTCTCGCAAGGCTCCATGAGGCAGGAAAGACCGGGGAGAAACTTCTGGAAATCGTCCTCACCATCAAGGCCGCACACGCGGAGCTAGGGCCATGGGGCTATCCAGACTGGCTGCACGTCCAGATAGCAAAGCAGGCAAAAGGTCTTCGCGGGGTCAGCGGTACGCAATACCCCTGCATGGTCAAGAAGTACGCATACCGTTCACCCAGAGGGGCAGGACTCTACATGCGACTCTTGGGGGCCATGATCGAGGAGAGAGCCCGCGATGCCGCCGACAGTGAAGCCGTCGAGGAGGTCAGGGCACTAGCAGGAACAAGGAGGAGCCATTGAGGCAATCCATCGAGACATCCAGTGGAAGCGTAGGGGATAGAGAGGCCCGCCAAATGGAAGCCCATGAGGACGCCTCCACTCCCAGCCGCGACATTCACCACGACCCTTGGCTAATTCCTGCCAGTGCCGACCTCATGTCCCTCGCCATGTCCATCCTCAAGAACCTTGAAACCATCCGCCCCAAGACCAGCCGCCAGAGGTCCAACGCGAAGGAACGACGCCGGGACATCGTGATGAACGTCGTTGCCAGTCTCGCCCTAATCGCCCGCCATTACCCAGAAGGAACCCGCCTCGCCATCAGCGCCGAAAACACCAAGCGCACCCGTTATGATCGCATAGGGGTCTCCCGCGAGGTATTCATGCAGATGGTCAGGGAGATGGAGGCGGCCAGATACCTTATTCGCCACAAGGGAGCGCGGCGACAGGCACGAACGACCATTGAGCCGACGCTGCATTTTTGCCATCTGGTCTCCGACATGGAAATCTGGTTTGGCCGCGCCGAGGGGGCAGAAACGATTATCCTGAAAGCCAGCACCGGCAGAGACCGTCCCAAAGTCCTCATCGACTACGAGGACACCGCTGAGACCGAAACCATGCAGGCCGAAATGGCAATCGTTAACACCATGCTTGGTGGCGCGGACATAAAGCTAGGCACCGTGCCGACCCCCGCGCCGCCATTCCTTACGCGGCGCTTCCAGATCGATAACCCCGACGAACCGCATACGTTCGATCAGCACGGGCGGCTATACGGCGGCTTCTGGATGTCGATGGAGAAGACCGAGCGCCACCTTCTCAGCGTCAATGGCGAACCCGTGACGGACCTCGATTTTACCGGCATGTTTGTCCAACTTGCCTACCGGGAAGCGGGCCTTGCACTGCCGAATAGCGACCCATACGAGGGCATAGAAGGCCTTCCCCGCGCCGCCGCTAAATTGGGCATCTCAGCCTTGCTTTGCCGCTCAGGGCCTATGTGCAGACTCCCCAAAGGCATCAGGGAACTTGTAGGAAATGCGTGGTCTGCCAAGCGCCTCAGCGCCGCCCTGGAGGAGAGACATCCCGGCATCGCCAATCTATTCGGCAAGGGGCTGGGCCTACGGCTGATGAAAACCGAAAGCGAAATCTTGCTGGCGGCACTGGGGCAGCTTTTCGCACAGGGCATTCCGGCGCTTCCCATGCACGATGGCCTGATGGTTCCGGCATCAAGTGAAGAAGCGGCACAGCGGGCCATGGCGCGAGCTTCCATCAGCGTTATCGGCGTTGCGCTTCCCATCGCAAAAAAGCGGATTGCGAGACCAAATAACGATAACTCCCCGCCTATGGACTAGTAGTAGCCCCTCCCTGTATAGGCTTTAAGTTAGCAGCCGGGAAGGTTACTCTCAGCATATGGCCTCTCCCCTCCCATCGTCGGCCTAATACCGGATGGATGGACAGGAGGCCGTGGCATGATGAAGGCAGGAAACCGAGGTATAATGCTCAATGTGACCAACACCATACCGGGATACTCTTTGACTATCCTTCCGGTATAGGGGTAGAAGGATGGAGATAGCCCTCTTCTCCTCTCGGTTACTCCCAGCACCATCTTTCAAGTCCCAAGAGGTCTCCCCGCAAGGTATCCCATCCGTGCGGTATCTCTTCCAGCATCCCCCCATCCCCATGTTACCCGCCATGTCCACCTCCATGCCTTCACCCTCCAGCTACCACCCGGTGAGGGAGAGGGTCTTATGAATGAGTATCAGGGAGGAGCGTGGGGGAGTCCATAAGGTATCGGAGGGAGAGTTATGTCATCACCTTGTTCCAATCAACATCATAGCCAACGGCTACAAGTTCTTTCGCCAAAGCTACCTTCCATGCGCCTGCGGGGTCTAGCTCAGTCCACACTATGCCCAGAATATCGGAAGGTAGTTCTAGGTCCCCGACCTTGAGCGCACATACCCGTTCGCGACCGAGGCGACCGATGAAGTAGCCTAGTTCAAGTATGACATTCTGACGTGCCCGTAGCTTCTGACCTTCATCTTTCGCTCCTCCAACGTCATCCGGCGTGAGCACGATGACCGCAAAGCCCACGTCAGCATAAGTTTCAAACTTCTCGATGACCGTTTTGCCAAGGTTCGCTTGCTCATGCAGGATTACCGGCTCAAATCCCATACGTTCAAGATGACGGGCAACTGCCTCTCTAGGCCCAGAATCATGACCATGAACAACAAACACCCGCCTTATGTCTAAGCTCGGCAAGTTGCGGCTAGATGGTGCCGAGACCACTACGGCAGCCCCCGCCTCCTCAATGCGTTCCTCAAGTACTGATATTGCTTGCGCTAATAAATCAAGTGACTCTTGCTTTCGTTTGGCAAGACTAATTCTTATCTCGCCTAAAGATGTTGACTTATACATATTGATAGGCCAATCGAAGGCCGAGGCGCGGTGATACCTGCGGTATTCTACTGTGTCGTTGCCGAAAGTCCGAATTAACGCCTCATCGATTGACGCCCTGAGTGACCGCACGGCAGATGTGGGATCGTCTGCCGGAACGGTATCCGGCTCAAAGGCCTCTACCTCTTGGACCCTTTTTCGGAGCCGAGGGATTGCTTGTTGCATCTCCTGCACCGTGAGCGACGCTGGATGTGGCCCAACGAACCCTGTTGCCTTCTTCACCATATGAAATCCCCTACACCCAAGACCCAATCTGAGTCGCCATACTTCAATCTCGCATATCGAATTTCAATCCCGGATCGCCGCAAAGGGGTGGCTCACTCGACACTCAGTATATACGTGACAGCGGGCGGACTTACCCCCTCGCCCCAGTCCCCAGCCCTTCCCAAACGCAACAGATGGCCTTCCCATCAGATCGATACCGGGTGGCACTCCCTACGCCCGGTATTTAACAATCACAACCTACGTTGACATTAGATAAATAGGCCGCTAGACCCCCCTTGAAGCGTTCAACAGGGGGCCTTGGGCCGTGAAACAGTACGTAATCTATGGCCTGCTGCCGGTTTCGTGGACACCGAGATAAGGTGTTTAACGGAACTGGAGAGAGGGAATGCAGAGAAGGAAGTTCAGCCGCGAGTTCAAGCTTGAGGCAGTGAGACTGGTGAAGGATCGGGGCGTTGCGGTTGCGCAGGCCGCCCGTGATCTGGATCTCCATGAGAACGTGCTGCGCAAATGGATCAGGGATCTTGCTGCCGATCCGCAGCATGCCTTTCCCGGTCATGGCCAGATGAAGCCGGAGCAGCTCGAGATCGACCGGCTGCGCAAGGAAGTCGCCAAACTGAAGGCGGAGCGCGACATCCTAAAAAAGGCCGCAGCCTACTTCGCGAGGGAAGCGATATGAGGTTCGCTTTCATCGCGAGGCACCGGGGCATCTGGCCGGTGGCATGGCTGTGCAGTGCACTGGATGTATCCCGCTCAGGCTTCCATGCCTGGCTCAACCGTAGCCCCAGCGTCCGCTCGCGGCACGACGAGATACTCGTCTCCCGGATCGACCGCAGCTTCAAGAGCAGTGACCGCACCTATGGCGCCCGTCGTGTCTGGCATGACGTCCTGGCCGAGGGTCTGTCCTGCGGCCTGCATCGCGTCGAGAGGCTCATGCGGGAGAACGGGTTGCGTGCCCGGCCGCGCCGCCGTGGGCTGCCGAAGGACGCCGGCGAGCGGACCGCCGTCTCGGACAACCTCCTCGACCGCGCCTTCGAGGCATCGGCTCCGAACCAGAAGTGGATCGCCGACTTCACCTACATCTGGACCGCCGAAGGTTGGCTCTACGTTGCCGCCGTCGTCGACCTGTTCTCCCGGCGCGTCGTCGGCTGGGCGATGAAGGCGGAGATGACGGCCCAACTCGTCACCGACGCCCTCATCATGGCGATCTGGCGCAGAGGAAAACCCGATAGCCTGCTTCATCATTCGGACCAGGGATCGCAATACACCAGTGAGCAGTTCCAGCGCCTGATGGCTGACCACGGCATCACCTGTTCGATGAGCCGGTCGGGCAACGTCTGGGACAATGCTGCGATGGAGAGCTTCTTCTCGTCGCTCAAGACAGAGCGGACGGCCCGCAAGGTCTACAGGAGGAGGGACGACGCCAGGGCGGATGTGTTCGATTACATCGAACGCTTCTACAACCCTCGGCGACGGCACTCGACACTGGGCTATCTCAGCCCCGTCGAGTTCGAGGAGCAAGCTATGTTAGCTTAACCTGGTGTCCGAAAAACCGGCAGCAGGCCA
>NZ_MDET01000017.1 GCF_002075885.1 Manganibacter manganicus | reverse complement strand
AGTCCGCCACGGGCACCTTGACTTCGCTTTTTTCCGACAAGTTCGGACTTTGGCGCGAGAATTGGTTATTTGTTTATGACAGATGCGAGACCACGCAGCGTCGCGGTCTTCTTGGGCGCACTTGCTCTTGCGGTCAATGGCCTCGCGGTTAACGGTTCATCTGCCATAGCGCAGGAACAGCCGGCCCAGGCCACGGCGGCGAAGAAGGCTGAAAAGCCGATCACAGAAATCCGGATCGGCTATCTGCGTGCTTTCAAGCCGCATCTGACGCTTTCCCTGCTTGACCAGCCGCCCGAGGACGAAGGCATTGCCGGAGCCAATGTGGCGATTGCCGACAATGACACGACCGGCAAGTTCCTGCGTCAGCATTTCACCCTCGACACGATCCAGATCAAGCCCGAGGACGATCCGGTCGCCGCCTTCAACCAACTGGTCGCCAAGGGCGACCGCTATGTGGTGGCCGATCTTTCGGCCAGGCAAATTCTGGCGATCGCCGACATCGCCCGCGACAAGGGCGTGCTGATCTTCAATATCGGCGCCACCGACGACAGCTTGCGCGAAGAGAATTGCCGCATCAACGTCTTCCACATCGCGCCGACGCGCTCCATGCTGGCCGATGCGCTGGCGCAATATCTGATGTGGAAGCGCTGGCCGAAATGGGTGCTGATCTACGGTTCGCATGAGGGCGACCATCTCTTTGCCAATGCGCTGCGCCGGGCCGCGTCGCGTTTCGGCGGCGAAATCCTGGCGGAGAAGGAATTCAAGGACACCGGCACGGCGCGCCGCACCGACACTGGCGCGGTGCAGATCCAGAAGCTGATCTCGACCTTCACGCAGGGGCTTCCCGATTACGACGTGATGCTGGTCGCCGACGAGAGCGAGGTGTTCGGCACCTATGTGCCATACCGCACCTGGATGCCGCGCCCGGTGGCCGGAACCACCGGGCTCGTGCCCTCGGCCTGGCACCCGGCCAGCGAGCAATGGGCCGGCATTCAGATGCAGAGCCGTTTCCTCAAGGCCACCGGGCGGCGCATGCTGTCCAAGGACATGCTGGCATGGACGGCGGTTCGCGTCGTCGGCGAGGCGGCCACCCGCGCCAAGGGCACCGATCCCGAGACGATGGACGCCTATCTGCGTTCCGACAAGTTTTCGGTCGCCGCCTTCAAGGGGCAGAAGCTGACCTTCCGCGACTGGAACCTTCAGCTTCGGCAGCCGATCCTGCTGGGCGACACCAGGTCGGTCATCTCGACCTCGCCGCAGGAAGGCTATCTTCATCAGGTTTCCGAACTGGACACGCTCGGCGTGGACAAGCCGGAAACCAAATGCGTTCTCAAATGAACCGAACGGGAGGAATTCAGGTGCGACCAAGAGCATTGATCCTGGCCATGCTTGCCGCCAGCGTCACCGGCGGCCCCGCCTTCGCCTATACCGCCTATGTCTCCAACGAGAAGGGCAATTCGATCAGTGTCGTCGACACCGACACGATGAAGGTGGTCAAGACGGTCGATGTCGGCCAGCGGCCGCGCGGCATCACCATCTCGCATGACGGCAAGTTCATCTATCTGTGCGCCAGTGACGACGACACGGTTGAGGTCATCGACACCGCGACCATGGAGATCGTCAGTTCGCTGCCGTCCGGGCCGGACCCCGAGCTTTTCGTGCTCTCGCCCGACGGCAAGAAGCTCTACGTCGCCAATGAGGACGACAATCTGGTCACCGTCATCGATGTCGAGAACAAGAAGGTGCTTTCGGAAATCCCGGTCGGCGTCGAGCCGGAAGGCATGGGGATAAGCCCGGACGGCAAGGTGCTGGTCAATACGTCCGAGACCACCAGCATGGCGCATTTCATCGACACCGAGACGCATGAAGTGGTCGACAATGTGCTGGTCGACACCCGGCCGCGCTATGCCGAATTCACGCCGGACGGTTCGCAGGTCTGGGTCAGCGCCGAGGTCGGCGGCACGGTCAGCGTCATCGACAACGCCAAGCGCGAGGTGGTGCACAAGATCACCTTCGAGATCCCCGGCCTCAGGGCCGAGACGATCCAGCCGGTCGGCGTCAATATCAGCGCCGACGGCAAGAAGGCCTATATCGCGCTCGGTCCCGCCAACCATGTCGCGGTGGTCGATACCAAGACCTACGAGGTGCTGAAATACATCCTCGTCGGCCAGCGCGTCTGGCATCTGGCGTTCACGCCGGACCAGAAGACGCTGATTTCCACCAACGGCAATTCCAACGACATCACCTTCATCGATGCGGCGACGGACGAGCCTGTCCAGTCGCTCACCGTGGGCAAGGAGCCCTGGGGGGTCATCGTCGCACCGAACTAGAGCCCGGTCCCGAAAAGTCGCAGGCTTTTCGGATCAGGCTCCATACCACCTGCCAAATTGCAACCAACGGGGAGAACATGATGAAATTTTGCACCGCCATCGCCTTGATCGCCTTTACGGGGCTTGGCCTTAGCCCCCTTGCGGCACATGCGGCCGACGATGACGATGATGCGCCGCAGCACACGCGTTCAAGTCAGAACGTGCCGGAGCTGATCATCGGCTCGAAAGATTCCAACTATGACGTCAACACCAAGGATTTCGAACTGATTGCCAACCAGGGCTATCGCTGGAAGATCACCTCCGAGGGCGGCTTCGAATACAAGTTCATGACCGATCTGTTCCGCAATGTCTGGGTCGACCAGATCGTCATCGACGATCTCGAGGTTCACATGGCCGGCGCCCCGGCCTGGCTGGAATTCGACGACAAGGGCACCATACTGGTGCAGTTCCATACGGTTCGGCCAGGCAAATACACATGGTCGGTGCCCGATCTCGCCGACAAGGGCGTCAAGGGAACCATAACCATCAAATAGCCGGCTTTCTTCCCGTCTTATTAATGGGAGGAAAGGAGCACTGCTTGCAGCATGTGAGAACAATCGACCGTGAAGGCAAACCGGCGGCGCTCGATGTCGCCGGCGTCAGCCATTTCTACGGCCATAAACAGGCGCTCAAGGATGTGTCGTTCATCGTCCGCCCTGCGAGTTTCACCGTGTTGCTCGGCCTCAATGGAGCCGGCAAGACGACGCTGTTTTCATTGACCAATCATCTTTACGACACACGCCATGGTGCGATCCGCATCTTCGGCCATGACATCAACCGCGATTCCGGCGAGGCGCTGCGGCGCATGGGCGTCGTCTTTCAGGCGCGCACGCTCGATCTCGATCTCAGCGTGCGGCAGAACCTTGCCTATCATGCCTGCCTGCACGGCATCGGCGCCCGTGAGGCGACGGCGCGCATCTCTGCCGTCCTTGAGACGGTCGAGATGAGCGAGCGGATAAATGACAAGGCGCGCAGTCTTTCGGGCGGCCAGATGCGGCGCGTCGAGATCGCGCGCGCATTGTTGCACAGCCCGCCCCTGATGCTGCTGGACGAAGCGACGGTCGGGCTCGATATCCGCTCACGCGCCGGCATCATGGCAACGATCCGCAATCTGGTGACGACGCGCGGCCTCGCCGTCCTGTGGGCGACGCATCTGATCGACGAGGTCGACGAGGATGACGACGCGGTGATTTTGCGGCAGGGCGAAGTCGTGGCGCAGGGCCGCGTTCGCGATATCGTCCAGGCGAGCGATTGCAGTTCGATCGGCGAGGCGTTCACCCGGCTCAACCGCACTGCAGCAGCGGAGGCGATGCCATGAGCCCGCCGCCGCCCGTCACATCCGGCACCCACGACAGCGCGCTTTCACCGCGCGGCGTGCGGCCCGGTTTTCGCCAATACATGATCTGCCTCAAGGGCATCGTGCTGCGCGAAAGCCTGCGCTTCCTGCACCAGCGCGAACGGTTCATCGCCTCGCTGGTCAGGCCGCTGATCTGGCTGTTCATTTTCGCCGCCGGCTTCCGTCAGGTGCTCGGCGTCTCGATCATTCCGCCCTACAAGACCTACGTGCTCTACGAGGTCTATATCATGCCGGGCCTGTGCGCGATGATCCTGCTGTTTTCCGGCATGCAGTCGTCGCTGTCGATGGTCTATGACCGCGAGATGGGCAATATGCGCACGCTGCTCGTCAGCCCTTTCCCGCGCTGGTTCCTGCTCATCTCCAAGATGCTGGCCGGCGTCAGCGTCTCGATCGTGCAGGTTTATGCCTTTCTGGCCGTTGCGTGGCTCTTTCATGTACGGGCACCGGCAATGGGCTATCTCTATGTCCTGCCGGCGCTGTTTCTGGCGGGGCTGATGCTGTGCGCGCTCGGCATGGTGCTGTCTTCCATCATAAGGCAGTTGGAGAATTTTGCGGGGGTAATGAACTTCGTGATCTTCCCCGCCTATTTCGCCTCTCCGGCGCTCTATCCGTTGTGGCGCATTCAAGAGGCGAGCCCGCCGCTTTACTGGATCTGCCGCGCCAATCCGTTCACCTATGCCGTGGAACTGGTGCGCTTCGCGCTTTACGGGCAGATCGAGTGGACATCGCTCGGCGTGGTATGCGCCAGCACAATATTGTTTCTCGCTGCCGCGATCCTTGCTTATGACCCGGCGCGCGGATTGATGAACCGCAAGAAGGAAATAGGAGGTAACGCCTGATGGCCAAGATGCTTCTTGCCGCGATTGTCGCCTTTGCACCGCTGCTCGCGCCGGCGGGCGCGGCGGCCGCCAATGTCGATCCGGACTGGCCCTGCGTCCAGCGCAAGGTGCCGCATCTTTCCGTCGGCCAGGTCTGGAACGGGCCTGAATTGCCGAAAGCGGCCGCCGGTTGGGAAAAAGACCATCAGATTTCAACGCTGGTGGCAGACATATCGGCCCGGCGCGTGCCGCTGGAGGAAGCGGTGAAGCGCATCCAGGACTTCGCCGCAACGCTGCCCGCCGATCAGGCGACGCCAAAGCTGGAAATGCTGGTGCAGGGCCTGTTCGACCATATGGATGCCGAGCGCACGCGCGTCATGGAAGGGATTTCCCGCTATGCGCATCGACAGGTTGCCATGGCCGACGCCCTGCGCAAGCAAAGCTCGGCGCTGGATGCGTTGCGCGCCAAGCCTGATGCCGACCCCGACGAGGTCGAACGGCAAACCGATGAGTTCAATTTCGCCACCCGCATCTATGACGAGCGCCGGCAATCCCTGAGTTCGGTCTGCGAAGTGCCGACGATCATCGCGCAGCGGCTCTATCAACTCGCCAAGGCGACACAGGAGGCGCTGCCGGCAAAGGAAAAAAAGTAACCGTTTCGGCGGGATCGTTGTCGGCGATGCCGATGCCGAACCCGGCTTTGCCGTGTTGGTGAAATGATTTCGGCTCAGGCTTGCGGCGGCCGCCTTGGCTGTAGGTTCAGCTATGAGCGGAGCCAACTCATCCTGGCTATGACATAGCCAGCCGCCACGCCAATCACGGCGCCGATGGCCTTGACCAGAGCGTCATCGAACCGGGCATGCCGGCTTGGGGCCAACAATTGCAGGGCCTCTATCCCGAAGGCGATGGCGATCACCAGCGCAATCGTCATCAGCCAGTGACGGTCATAGCCAATGCCGAAAAGCAGCCCCAACAGGAAAAAAGCGGCCATGCGCTCCGGGCCGGCCCCGAAAGAGGTATGCGGCCTCAAGCCGATCGGCGAGACGGTTACTACGACAACGGCGATGAAGAGCAGCCAGCCGGCCACCTGAAAGACAGTTCGTGACATTGCCCATCCATAGCGGCGCGCCGGCCGAGACGCCAGAGCCCGGACGAAGAATCCGGACGCCGGCTTATGGATTACTGCACCCTCACATATGGTCGCGCGGGATGCGCGCGCTGCGCTCGCGGTCGAAGACAGTGGCGCCGTCATGGAAGGCCTGCATATGCTCCGAGACTACCCATTCCGTCTCGGTACACGACATCGTCATGGTGCTGCGGGTCATGGTTTCCCATCCCTCGCGCGCGATGATGCACAGCGAGGTGATCGTCGCCGTCATCGAGAGCGGATCGCCGGCCCCGATCGACCAGACCTGTTCAGTGACGTCGCGGGCCATCAGCCCGTTGCCGGGGTGACTGTTCAGGCCGGTGTCCTCGCTGACCTTGTAACGCGTCACGCCATTCAGCACATCACGCTCGATCGTGCGGCCCGCCGACCCCTCCTCCAAAGTGTCGTAATGCGGCAGCGGGTCGGGATTGGCGGGCTCCGGCACGTCGATGCGCTTATGCTCGCCGAGCAGCGGCAGCCCGATCTCGATCGAGCCGAGTTCGATATCAAGCTTCGCGTCGAAAGGCGGCGGCAGGATCAGCGGCCAGTAGGCGCTGGACAGCGACAGGCGGATGCGGTGGCCCGGCGCGAAGCGATAACCGCAGGCATCCAGAACCAGTTCCACCTCGACCGTCTTGCCCGGCTCCAGCGCCTTCGGCTCGGCATTGCCATCGCGATGCGCCAGATTGAGCACGCCGAAGCACACGCGCGTGGCCGTGCCGTCGGGATGAACGTCGACCAGCCTTGCCGCCAGATTGGCCAGCGGCGCATCGCTGGAAAGCCGCAGCTTCAGCACCGGCTGGCCGAGAATGACGCATTCATCCGCCAGAACATCGCTGTCGAAGATCAGCGAGCCGGCATCGTCGAGGCGCTGGTCGCCAGCCATTTCCGTATCCGGCTTCAGGGTGAAGAATTCGCCCGCCGCCGTGCCGGTGTCGAGCGGCGATTGCAGCACGGCGCTGCCGCCCACGCGGCTTGCCGCGTCGCGCTCCAGCCGGCCGGACGCATTGACGGAAAGGGCCAGCATTTGCGGATCGCTCCAGGCGTCCTTGGCGACCCAATAGCCCGGATCGGCCTCGCGCCAGCGCGACGGACGCGGCCCGTCGAGGATATAGGCGCGCACCTGCGGCACGGCTTCGGCGCCGTTTTCTTCATCGCACAGCCAACGGCGCCACCAGGCGATGGCCTCGCCATGGAAATCGGCGCGCGGCTTCGGATAGGCGAAATGCGGATATTTGTGCACCCAGGGGCCGATCAGCGCCTTGGCCTTGCCGGGCATGCCGCTCACCGCCTTCAACGGCGTGTTGCGGTAGCCGTCAGCCCAGCCGGCAAGCACCAGAGCGGGGATTGGAAAGCCTTCAAAATCCTCGCTAATCGAGCCATGCCGCCAGAACTCGTCGCGGCGCTGATGGGAAAGCCATTCCTCCATGAAGAACGGTTCGCCCTCCAGCCGCTCCAGCCACATGTCGCGCCAGCGGTCGCCGACAATATCGCGGTCGGGCGCGCGAGATTCATAGGCGCTCATCGTTGCCGCCCATGAAAACTGCGCCGAAAGATGCGTGCCGTTCTTGTAGTGAATGTCGTCATTGTAGCGATCGACGGTCGAGGCAATCGAAATCACCGCTTTCAACGCCGGTGGCTTCAGAGCCGCCACCTGCAGGCAGTTGAAACCGCCCCAGGAAATGCCCATCATGCCGACGCTGCCGTTCGACCAGGGCTGGGCGGCAATCCATTCAATCACCTCGACGGCGTCGGACAATTCGCGCGGCGTATATTCGCCGTCGATCACGCCATCGGATTCGCCGCTGCCGCGAATATCCACGCGGATGCCGGCAATGCCCGCCGCGGCGAACACCGGATAAGTGGATTCGTCGCGCGGCGCGGTGCCGTTGCGCTTGCGATAGGGCAGGAATTCCAGAACCGTGGGCACCGGCGCATTTTGCCCGGCATCATTTGGCATCCAGATACGGGCGGCCAGACGCGTGCCGTCCTTCAGCACGATCCATTCATTTTCGATCACACGGAAATTCTTGTTCGTCATTAAACCAACCATGGAAATTCCGGCGGTGCGCGAAGGCGGACCGCCGGCGCCGTCAGGCGCAGGAAGAAAAAGTCAGCCGTCGCCCGGCCCGAGGGAGATCAGGCTTGCAGCCATACCCGGCTGGCGATGCGGCCATTGGAAAGGTCGTTGCCGATGTCGTGGACGAAACCCTTCAGCTTCTTCGACGACGCGTTCAGATAGTCGTTGAACACCGGCAGGATCAGCCCGCCCTCGTCGCGCACCATCAGGGCGATCTGGCGATAAAGCGCGCGCCGCTTGGTCTCGTCCAGCTCGCCGCGCGCCTCGATCACCAGTTTGTCGAAGTCCGGCCGCTTGAAACGTGTGTCGTTCCATTCGGCGGTGGAAACATAGGAGGTCGAATAGCGCGCATCCTGCGTCGGGCGAGGACCCCAATAGGAGGCGCAGAAGGGCTTGTTGTTCCACACTTCCGTCCAGTAGCCGTCAGCCGGTTCGCGCTCTACATTGAGCGTGATGCCGGCCTTGGCCGCGTTCATCTGGAAAAGCTGTGCGGCATCGACCGCGCCCGGAAAAGCCGCATCTGAGGTGCGCAGCAGGATCGGCCCGTCATGGCCGGATTTCTTGTAGTGGAAGGCGGCCTTTTCGGGATCGTAGACACGCTGCTCAATATCGGTCGGCGCCAAGGCGTAGCTGGCGTTCACCGGGTAGTCGTTGCCGATGGTGCCGAAGCCGCCAACCACCTGCTTGAGGATCGCCTCGCGGTCGATCGCCAGTTTCAGCGCCATGCGCAGGTCGTTGTTGTCGAAGGGCGCGGTGTCGCAATGCATCAGGAAGGAATAGAACCCCTTGCCCGGCGTGCGCAGGATCTCGACGCTGTCCGATCGCTTCAAAAGCGGCACTACCTTCGGCGCCAAGGTGTTGATGAAATCTATCTCGCCCGATTGCAGCGCGGCGATACGCGCCGTCAGATCGTTCATCACGGTGATCTCGACATTGTCGACATAGCCGCGATCCTGGCGCCAATCGTCCTTGTTGCGCTCAAAGGTGGCGCGAACGCCCGGCTCGAATTTAAGCAGCTTGTACGGGCCGGTGCCGATCGCCGCATTGGGGTCGTCGTTGCCGCCGTTCGGCTGGATCTGCAAATGATAATCGGTGAGCGCCAGCGGCAGGTCGGCATTGGCTTCCTTCAGCGTGATGACCAGATCGCCGGCCTTGTCCTCGATCCTGTCGATACCCGAAAGCAGGCCGAGTGCGCCCGACTGCGACTTCGCGCCGGCATGACGCTCCAGCGTCGCAACCGCGTCCGCCACCTTCATCGGCTTGCCGTCGTGAAAGCGAACGTCCTTGCGGATCTTGAAGGTCCACACCTTGGCGTCCGGCGAGGGCGACCAGGATTCGGCGAGCGAGGGCAGCGGCGCGCCGGTCTTGGGGTCGGATTCGATCAGCGTATCGCCCCAACAATGGGCGATCACAAAGAGCACGCTTGCCGAGGCGAGTGCCGGGTCCAACGTGTCGGCGGAGGCGCCGCCCTCAAGCCCCATGCGCAGCGTGCCGCCATGCACGGGCGTTTCCGCCCTGGCTGGCAAAGCCAGCGTTCCGGTCGCGGCTGTCAGGCCAAGCAGCGCGCTTCCCTGCAGGAAGCCGCGGCGCGAAAGATTCAATGTCTTGCCCAGATCGATCATGGAGATCCTCAAAAACGAAAATGTTTCACCGACGATATTTCAATCCAGATTGTCGCAGTGCAATTTCGCGCATTGACGCGGCTTTACGCGAGTTTACTCTACAGACATGGGGGAAGGCGATCACAATTTCGGCAGCAATCTCAGGCTGGCGTGCAGCACGCGCAAGTCGATTTCGGATCTATGCCGTGCCGTCGGCATCAACCGGCAACAGTTCAACCGTTATCTCAACACCGGAACCGTGCCATCGGCGCACAACCGTTCGCGCATCGCCGCCGCTTTCGGTCTCGACCCGGCCGATTTCGCCCTGCCGGAACCGACCTTTCGCCTCAGGCTGCTTGCGAGCCGCCAGCCGGCTTCCGGTTCCAATCCCGGTCTCGGGCCGCTCGGCGGCGCCTATCCCGGTGACCTCAGGGCGCTGCGCGCCTATCTTGGCTTTTACCAGACATGGCACACCTCGTTATCCTGGCCGGGCAGGATCGTTTGTTCCTGTGCGCATCTGCGCGAACAGGACGGCATGGTGCTGGTGACATCGCTGGAACGCATTGCCGATCGGGAAAGCGGCATCGTGCAGCGATCGCGTTATCTCGGCCTCGTCGCCTTCCGGCGCCAGCGCCTGTTCCTCACTGAACTGACCCGCGGCGAAACGCCGACTTTCGGGCAGACGATCCTGACGCCGTTCGAACTCTATCAACGCCGCTATCTTCGCGGGCTGACGATGGGCATATCGTGGCGCAACAACAATCTGCCCTATGCCACCCGCACCATCTGGCGCCGGCTTGCCACCCCGGTGGACAGACGCGGCCTGATCGCCAATTGCGGCATCTACGAGCCGGCCTCGGCCGCGCTGCCGTCCGTGGTCGTGTCTTTCCTGACAGAAGCCCAGCCATTGACCGCCGCGTCCCAAAAGCCGTGAGAACGTTTCGCCCGGCAAGGCCGGTGCGGCACGGGCGCGTCAAATCCGGGCGCGTTTCGCATCGGGATCGTAAGGCGAGTCGGCGACGACACGCGCCTTACGCATCTCGCCCATGACCAGCACTTCGACCTCCGTTCCCGGCACACCCAGTTCGACCGGCAACAGCGCCAGCGCGATGTCGTGGCCGAGCGCATAGGAATAGCCGCCGGACGTGACCTGCCCGGCCAGCCTTCTGGCGTGATATACGCCTTCGCCTGCCAGCACGCTCGCCCCGTCCGTATGGATCGCCAAAGTCACGGAGCGACGCCGCACCCCACGATCTTTTTCCGCCATCAGCGCCTTGCGGCCGATGAACTCGCCCTTGTCCAGGCGCACGAAGCGGTCGAGGCCGCTTTCCCACGCGCTCCACTCCGGGTTCATGTCGCGATACATGGCACGGTAGGACTTATCGAGCCGCAGCGATTCCAGCGCGTGCAGCCCCACAAGCCGCAGCCCGTGCGCCTTGCCTTCAGCCAGCAGCGCATCCAGCAAATGACGCTGATAGGCAAGCGGATGATAAAGCTCCCAGCCAAGCTCGCCCTCGTAATTCACCCGCAAGAGCCGCACATCACTGGCCAGGCCGACCGTCCCCACTTTTAGGGAGAACCACGGGAAAGCCTCATTGGAAAGGTCGATTTCGGTCAGTGGCTGAAGAACCTCACGCGCCTTCGGCCCGGCGATGGTAAAGCAGCCGCGCTCAGCCGTGACATTGCGCAGCGTCACGCTGCCGTCTTTCGGCAGGAGCTTTGTCAGGTCGTCGAGATTGAGCCGCTCGGCACGCGGCGTCGAGATCATGTAGAACGTACCGTCGCCAAGGCGGGCGATCACATATTCCGCCTGCACGCCGCCGCGCTCCGTCAAATGATGGGCCAGAGCGATACGCCCGGCTTTCGGCAGGCGATTGGCCACAATGCCGTCGAGCCAGGTTTCCGCCCCCGGCCCGCCAACCTCGAACTTGGTCATCGGCGTCATTTCGACGAGCCCGACGGCGGTGCGGACCGCATGCACTTCCGCCTCGACATATCTGCCCTTTTCGGTCCAGCGCCAGCTTAGCTGGTCCTTGGCCTCGACGCCTTGCGGCGCGAACCAGTTGGGCATCTCCCAGCCGCCAAGCACGCCCCACACGGCGCCAAGCTCGGTCAACCGGTCATAGGAAGGCGCGGTCTTTTGCGGGCGCGCGGCGGGCCTGTCCTCGCCCGGATAATGCTGCGTGGCATGGGTGCCCCAGGCCTCGCGCACCTTCTCGCGTGTCCAGGCCTTGTTGGCATAGTCACCGAACCGGCGCGGATCGATCTCGCTCATGTCGACGCTGCTGCCGCCTTCGACGATACGCTCGGACAGATAATGCCCGATGGTGCCGCCCCACAGAATGCCGCCCGGCACGCCCTCGGCCAGCCAGACATTATCCAGCCCCCATGCCGGTCCAACCAGCGGCAACTCGTCGGGCGTCATCTGGAACGGGCCACGCACATTGGCCTTGATGCCGACACGACTGAGCGCCGGCACCAGTTCCATCGCCCGCTCCCAGTTCCAGGCAACGGCGTCGAAATCCTCTTCCAGAAGGTCGGCGCCGAACCAGTGCGGCACGCCGTCCTCGGCAAACAGCTTCAGATGTTCCGTGCGCTCATAGGGGCCGAACATCAGGCCGTCGCCCTCCTCGCGCAGATAGCCTTCGAAATCTTCATCGCGCAGAATCGGCATTTCCGGCAGTCCCTGCCGCTTGCGCTCCACCACCTCCGGCACAGCATCGGTGATCCAGTACTGGTGGACGATCGGGATCGCGGGAATCTCGAGCCCAAGCATGGCGCCGGTCTGGCGGGCATAATTGCCGGTGGCCAGGACGACATGCTCGCAGGTGATGTCGCCCTTGTTGGTCGTCACTTTCCAGTCGCCGCCCGCCTGGCGTTCAAAACCGCGCACTTCGGTGTCGAGATAGATTTTCGCACCCCGGTCGCGCGCGCCTTTTGCCAGCGCGTTCGTCACGTCGGCAGGTGCGATATGTCCATCGTCGGGATGGTAGAGCGCGCCGCGCATGTCGTGATTGCCCTCGAGCAAGGGCCACAGTTTGCGGGCATCGGCCGGCGAAAGCAGTTCGGCGCGCATGCCCTGCACCTCGGCAACGCTCATATAGCTTACATATTCGTCCAGCCGGTCGCGTGTGTTGGCAATGCGCAACTGTCCGCATTTGTGCCAGCCGACGGACTGCCCCGTCTCGGCCTCCAGCCCTTCATAAATCTCGATCGACTTGGCGATCATGCGGCCGATATTGACGCTGCGGGCATAAGAGGGGATCAGGCCAGCGGCATGCCATGTCGAGCCGGCGGTAAGTTGCGTGCGCTCCAGCAGGGCAACATCCGTCCAACCGCGCTTGGCCAGGCCGTAAAGGATCGAGGCTCCGACACATCCGCCCCCGACGACGACGACACGCGCATGGCTTTGCATTCGAACCTCCTCGAAGCGCCGAGGCGTTCGATCGAACGCATGAAGCGCCGGCTTTCAATTTCGACGGATCAGAACCTTGCGGCATCCACTCACGAATGAGCGGATGCCGCAGCATTTGTCAAAGCAGCCTGAGCCTTACTCAGCTATCGCTATCCAGCCACACCTTCTGGAGATCCATCTCGAAGGTCGGATGCACGCCATAATTGCGCACGCTCTTGGTCATGTGGCTGTACACCTTTTGCCAATAAGGCTGGATGATGATGCCGGAATCCTGAAGTATCTGCTCCAGGTCCTTCATGACCTCTTTGCGCTTGTCGGGATCGGCGATGGCGAGCGCCTTATCCAGTATTTTATCGAACTCGGGGTTCGAGTAACCTGTCTCGTTCCAGGCCCCGCCCGTGCGATAGCCGAGAACCAGACACTGCACGCCAAGCGGGCGCATATACCAGATCGTCATGGAATACGGGAATTTCGTCCAGTCGTTCCAGAATGTCGTGCCTGGCAGAACGGTACGCTTGACCTTGATGCCGGCCTCGCGAAGCTGTCCGGCAATCGCATCGCCGGTATTCTTCTGCCAGTCCTCGTCGACCGTGATCAGCTCGTGCTCGAAGTCCATCTGGCCGGCGTCCGTCATGAGCTTCTTGGCACCCTCGACGTCCCGCTTTTTCTTTGGCAGCGGATAATATTCCGGGTGGATCGGGCTGACATGGTGGTTTTCGCCAATCGTGCCGCGCCCGGCATAGCCAAGCTGGAGCACGACATTGTTGTCCACCGCCATCTGCAGCGCGTTGCGCACCCGCTGATCGTCATAGGGTTTGTTTTCGACATGCGTGCGCGCAACCAGTGTCGTCGCCGTATCGACGTCCGACACCACCAGATCCATCCCGTCCAGAATCTCGATGAAATCCGGAGGCGTCTGCGAGTTGAGGTCGATTTCACCGGAATCGAAAGCATTCACCGTCGTCGAGAAATCGTTGCCGTAGTCGATGAAATTGACGGCATCGAGAGGCGCCTCGCCACCCCACCACTTGCCGTTCTCCCGGCGCTTGACCTCGGCCCGCTGGCCCACATTGTACGACACCAGTTCGAACGGCCCGGTGCCGATGGGCTTGCTGACGGGGTTGGCGCCGTCTGCATCGAAATTGCGGTGAACCACCAGCCCCGGATAGTCGGTGAAGTTGGCGATCAGCGAGATATCCGGCGAATTGAGCTTCAGCGTGACGGTATGATCGTCAGTCTTGGTGATCGCGCCGTCCTTGGCCTTGCCGGTCTTTTCGTCGATCAGCGAACCGACGCGGGCCGCCATCGAATTGCCGGCAGCGTTCTTTTCGCACCAGCGGTTGAGATTGTAGATGACGTCGTCTGCAACGAAGTCGTCGCCATTGTTCCAGGTCACGCCCTTGCGCAGATGCAGGATATATTGCGTCGCGTCGTCATTGACCTCCCAGCTTTCAAGCAGTTCCGGCTCGAAGGTGAATTCGCGGGTGTAGCGAACCAGCGGCTCAAGCCATGTGCGGCTGATATTGGCCATCTCGACCCAGTCATATGTGCGCGGGTCTTTCTGGGCCTTGACCGGCATCGCGACGCGCAATGTGCCGCCCTTCTTGGGCTCGTCCGCGGCAAAGGCCGGCGTCGGCGCGGCAAGCCCGAGCATGCCATAGGCAAAGGCCGTCGAAGCACCGAATATGCTCGCCAGCGCAAGGAATTCGCGCCGGTCCATCCGGCCAGCGCGTGCTTCGACCGCCATCTCCTCGATGACGGCGGGCACGCGATCGCTGTTACTCTTGAAGAATCTCATCGTTTTCTCCTTTGTTTTGTTTGTTCCCAGTTGCTCACCATCCAAGCCGCGACCTTCCCTGGTCAACATCGGCATTCGTCACCCGTTCAAACCATCGAGGGTCGGTCCGGTACGCAAATTGGATTATCGTCGGGGCTAAAGCTGGCGCGCATGGCAGCTTTGCCACAGGATAGACCGCCGGCCCATAATGCTGGCGCCCGACAGTCGCGACAAGCGTCGTACCACCCACCCTGTTCCGATACCTCCCGACGTTCTCGTTCAGCCGGCAAATGAAATTCGCCTCGCTCGGATGGCATTAGCAGGTAGCATGCATGCACCCGCGTCAACAGTACTTTTTTGCACCTCCAGCATAATCTCAGGTAATGAATATGTTACATGCTCGAAAAGTCTGGCCGCGCGGCAACCGGTGGACCAGCGGTCACGCGCAATTGACATTCCACCGTTGTAATGACAGGCAATCGACAACGACAGGCGTGGCGGACGCCAATGATAACAGGATGATGCATGCGGCAGACGTGGCGATGGTTTGGCCCGGTGGACCGGGTCTCGGTGCGGGATGCGAGGCAGGCGGGAGCAGAGGGCCTTGTCAGTGCCCTCCACCACATTCCGACCGGCGAAGTCTGGACGGTCGAGGAAATCCGCAAGCGCCAGGACGAGGCGCTTGCCGGCGGCCTGACCTGGGAACTGGTGGAAAGCATTCCGATCTCCGAAGCGGTCAAGACCGGCGGCGCGGAGGCGTCCCGACACATCGCCAATTGGCGCAAGAGCCTGGAAAACCTCGCCGCCTGCGGCATCAAAACCATCTGCTATAACTTCATGCCGGTGCTCGACTGGACGCGCACCGAACTGCGGTGGGAAACGGAAAGCGGCGCGCGCGCCATGCGCTTCGATCTCGTCGACTTCGCCGCCTTCGACCTCTTCATCCTTAAGCGCACGGGTGCGGCATCGGACTATCCGCAACCCATTGTCGAGGCTGCGGAGCGCCGGGCCGCCGAACTCGACGACAAGGCGCGGGCCGCGCTCGCCGCCAATGTCAGCGCCGGCCTGCCCGGCTCGGCCGAGACCTACACGCTCGACGATCTTCGCCGCCATATCGCCGCCTATGCCGACAGCGACGCGTCGATCATGCGCCGCCGGCTGATCGATTTTCTCGGCGAAGTGGTTCCGACCGCCGAACAACTGGACATGCGGCTGTGCTGCCATCCGGACGATCCGCCGTGGCCATTGCTCGGCCTGCCGCGCGTCATGTCGACGGAGGCCGATTATCGCACCGTGCTGGAGGCTGTCGACAGCCCGGCCAGCGGCGTGACACTGTGCACCGGTTCACTCGGCGCACGCGCCGATAACGACTTGCCCGGCATGGCCGAAAGGCTCGGCCCGCGCATCCATTTCGTTCATCTGCGCAATGTGCGGCGTGAGGCCGACACCGTGCCCTGCACCTTCTTCGAGGACGAACATCTGGAGGGCGGAACCGACATGGTCGCGGTGGTCGCGGCCCTTCTGAACGAGGAAAAGCGGCGCAAATCGGAAGGCCGCGCCGACTGGCAGATCCCGATGCGGCCGGACCACGGACAGGACATACTGGACGACGTGAACCGCCACGCCCAGCCGGGCTATCCGGCCATTGGACGGCTCAAGGGCCTGGCCGAATTGCGTGGCGTCATGCGGGCATTGCAACACCCGCGCCACGGTCTTGAAGGCGGCTGATCGAAACGGCCGCTCTCGCTCCCAGCCTCATCCTCAAAAGTCCGCAACTTTCGGGATCAGGCTCGCTTCTTGCCGCATGATCTTATCCGAAAAGTCTGCAACTTTTCGGGATCAGGCTTTATTCCCCGTAAGGAACCCAGATATTCTTGACCTGCGTAGCGCGGCGCAGGAACTCGCGACCGGCGCCCTGTGCCGGATCGCGCCAGTCGATCGCCGTCTGATCGAGCGCCCATGTCGCCTTGAGATTGCCACTGGAAGCCTTTTCGACCGCAGCCGCGCCTTCGGGCGTGCCGCAATACCAGAGCGCCGACACATCGTGGTGCTCGGCGAGCACGCGGGCCAGAGCTTCGCGCTCGCCGGTGATGATGTTGAGGGCACCGCCAGGCACATCCGAGGTGTCGAGCACCTGATAGAAATCCGTGGCGACCAGCGGATGAACCTGCGAAGGCACCGCCACGCAGCGATTGCCCATGGCGATCAGCGGCGCGATCATCGAGACGAAGCCGAGCAGCGGCGAATCGTCGGGGCAGCATACGCCGACCGTGCCCCACGGCTCGTTCATCGCCAGCGTGACATGGCGCGCGCGCGTGGCATGCACCCGCCCGTCATATTTGTCGGCAAAAGCCGCGTAATAGCTCAGGCGCTGCACCGAAAGGTGTACTTCTTCAATGGCTTCCTCCTGCCCCGACCCGGTCAGATGCGCGATGCGCGCGGCGAATTCGGCGGCGCGCGCTTCCAGATTTTCGGCCAGGTAGAACAGAACCTGCGCACGATTGTGCCCGGCATTTCCGCCCCAGCCGGTCGCCTTGTTCGCCGCCTCGACGGCGTTGCGGATGTCCTTGCGGTTGCCGAGGCCGGCCTGCGAAACGAGGCTGCCGTCGGCGGTGCGCACCGCATAGCTGGCGCCGGCGTCGGGGCGAACCTGCTTGCCGCCGATATAGAGCTTGGCGGTGCGATCCAGCGCCGGAATCGTATTGTCCGCAGCCGATCCGGCGGTGCGAGCCGCCGGCGCTGCGCTAAAATCCGGCTTGGGAAACAATGGCTTGCGGGCCGGTTTCGCCGGCTTCCCGGCCAGATATTCGTGCAAGCCTTCGCGCCCGCCCTCGCGGCCGAATCCGCTTTCGCGATAGCCGCCGAAGCCCGCCGCCGCATCGAACATATTGGTGCAATTGACCCACACCACGCCGGCCTTCAAACCCGCCGCCAAGTCCATGGCAACATTGATGTTTTCCGACCAGACGGAGGCTGCCAGCCCATAGCGGCTATTGTTGGCAAGCATTGTTGCCTCGTCGGGCGTGCGGAAGGTCATAACCACCAGAACAGGCCCGAAAATCTCCTCCTGCGCCAGCTTCGAGGCCGGTGAAACGCCGGTGAACAATGTTGGCGGAAAGTACGATCCATTGTTGGGAAGCGGCGCGGACGATTGCCAACAATCGACGCCGTCCCCGCGCCCCTCATCGACCAGCGCATTGATGCGCTGCAACTGCACGTCGGCGACGATGGCGCCGATGTCGGTGGACTTGTCGAGCGGATCGCCGACGCGCAGCTTCTCGGCCCGCGCCTTCAGCTTTTCGACAAAGCGGGCGGCGACGCTCTCCTGCACCAGAAGGCGCGAGCCGGCGCAGCACACCTGCCCCTGATTGAACCAGATCGCATCGACCACGCCTTCCACCGCGCTGTCGAGGTCGGCGTCGTCGAAGACGATGAAGGGCGACTTGCCGCCGAGTTCGAGCGACAGCTTCTTGCCGCTGCCCGCGCTCGCCTCGCGGATCATGCGCCCAACCTCGGTCGAGCCGGTAAAGGCGATCTTGTCGACGTCCGGATGGCGTACGATCAGCGCGCCGGTCTCGCCATCTCCTGTCACGATATTGACGACACCGTCCGGCAGGCCGGCTTCCTGGCAAAGCCCGGCAAAGGCAAGGGCCGTCAGCGGCGTGAACTCCGCCGGTTTCAGCACCACCGTATTGCCGGCCGCCAATGCCGGCGCCACTTTCCATGCCAGCATCAGCAGCGGGAAATTCCACGGCACGATCTGCCCGCACACGCCGACCGGCCCCTTGCCGGGAAACTCGCTCTCCACCAGTTCGGCCCAGCCGGCATGATGGTAGAAATGGCGCACGACCAGCGGAATGTCGATGTCGCGGCTTTCGCGGATCGGCTTGCCATTGTCCATGGTTTCCAGCACGGAAAAGAAGCGTTCGCGCTTCTGCAACAGCCGCGCCAAGGCGTAGAGATAGCGCGCGCGGGCATGGCCGGGCAGGCCGGACCAAGCCGGAAAGGCGCGCCGCGCCGCCTGCACCGCCGCATCGACGTCAGCTTCCGTACCTTGCGCGCAATGCGCCAGAACTTCGCCGGTCGCCGGGTTCTCCACGGCAAAACTTTCGCCATCAGCGCCCGGCACAAAGGCCCCGCCGATGAAATGCCCGAAACTTTCGCGGGCATCGAGCCAGCGCAAAACTTCCGCATTGGCTTCGGGGGCGACACCGTATTCCATGGTCTGGACGATCTCTTTGACGCTCGGCATTGCAGGCTCCTCAGGCGACGGCGTGGCGCATCGCCGCCGAATAGCGGCCGGTGACGAAATGTTCGATCTGGCGCTCAATGTCGCCAAGCAGCGAAGACGCGCCGAAGCGGAAAAGATCCGGCTCCAGCCAGCGCCGTCCCAGTTCCTCCTTCATCATCGCCATCCACACCAGCGCATCCTTGGCCGAGGATATGCCGCCAGCCGGCTTGAAGCCGACCATGAAGCCGGTTTCCTCCTCATAGGCGCGAATGGCGCGCGTCATGACCAGCCCGACCGGCAGCGTGGCGTTGACCGGCTCCTTGCCGGTGGACGTCTTGATGAAATCGGCGCCCGCCATCATGCACACCATCGAAGCGCGCGCGACATTGCGCAGCGTCTTCAAGTCGCCGGTGGCCAGGATAGTCTTCATATGCGCATCTCCGCAGGCGTCGCGCATCTGGCGAACCTCGTCATAAAGAGCCGGCCAGTCCTGCGCAAAGATCAGCGCCCGGTTGACGACGATGTCGATCTCGGCCGCCCCCTCGCCAACGCAATAGCGGATTTCCTCAAGCCGAAGTTTCAGCGGCATCAGGCCGGCGGGAAAGCCGGTCGCCACCGAGGCCACCGGAATGCCGGTGCTCGCCAGCGCCTTGACGGCAGTGGCCACCATGGTGGGATAGACGCAGACCGCGCCCGTATGCACGGGTTCGCTCAAGCCGAGCGCGATGCACAGATCCTCACGCAAGGCGTTGCGCGCCTTGGCGCACAGCCGCCGCACACGCTCCGGCGTGTCGTCACCCGACAGCGTGGTGAGGTCGATCAGGCCTATCGCGCGCAGCAGCCACGCCGCCTGCCACTCCTTCTTGAGCGAACGGCGTGCCGGCAATGACGCGGCACGGCGCTCGATGGCGCTCAGATTGGCGCGCTGGTCCTCGACCAGAGCGAGCTTCAGCGCCGTGCCCGGATTGCGCGGCAATTGTTCGAACATCGTGACGGATGCGGCCATTCCACTCCCTCAAGCTCGTTATACCAGAGGTCCCGGATCTTCGTACACGAGGCCTATGGGGTCCGAAAGGCCGGAATCGGGGACAGTCGGCCTGAAGCTGCAATTCAGGTGCGGGCCTGGCTGTTTTCGGTGCCGACGAAATGGCCGGGCTGGTAGGCCACGCGAACGGTGGTGATCGGCCCGAGATTGTTCCAGGTGGTGCGGTGCAGGATCAAAAGCGCCTGTCCCGGACGGGTCTGCAACAGGCGCGCATCGCGGCGGTTGGCGTTCTCGGCGGAAAACGCCAGTTCGGCGCGCAGGTAAGGCGCATTGCGCACCAGCCATTCATTGGCGTTCAACTGGCGAAAGTCGGCATTTTCCAGCCCCGGCGTGGCGCGCGGATTGATCCAGCGGTCCTCCAGTTGAAAGGGCTGGCCATCGCCATAATGAATGGCGCGCATGTGAATCAGAACCTCGCCTTTCTGCAAGCCCAACCGCTCGGCAATGTCGGCCGGAACCGGGCTGGGTCGCTGCGCCACCACCCGATAGCTGTAGGCCTTGCCCGCCTGTTCCACCTGTTCGCGCACGATGGAGATGGTGAAAGTCGCCTTGCGGACAGGATCGACCGCCACCCGCGTGCCGGCGCGGCGCCGCCGGTCCAGCAATCCTTCATCGGCCAGAAGCTGCAACGCCTTGTTGACGGTCGCCCGCGCCGCGTCGAACTCGATCGCCAGATCGGCTTCGTCGGGGATACGGTCGCCCTGCCGCCACACACGCTCCACAATGCGGCGGCGCACCTCGTTGGCGATGTTCTGCGCCTTGGGCGAAGTCAGGCCGTTTGGCTTGTCGATCACATCCGCTCCCGCAGTTGCCCGATACAGGCCAGATAGGCGGCCGTGATCCGGTCATGGTCCTTGTGGCGGCCATCGCGCACGACGTGACGGCCCGCAGCCCACACATCGCGCACCAATCCCTCGCCGCCGGCAAAGACCAGGCTGTCCAGCCATTCGTCACCCTTGCGCCCGTAGAGCACCGGATTGTCAAGCGAAACCGCGCATAGATCGGCCCAAAGGCCGGTGGCGATGGCGCCGGTGTCGCGTCCCGCCGCCGTCGCGCCGCCGTCGAGGCCCGCTTCGTAGATCACCCTGCCGGTGGAGCGCCCCGGCTCGGCGAAAATGGCGCGGCCGGTGTCGCGCAGGCGCTGGCTGTATTCCAGCGTGCGCAGTTCCTCGATCAGCGAGATGCGGATATTGCTGTCGGAACCGAAGCCCAGCCGCCCGCCCGCCTCTTTCCAGATCGTGCCGTTGAAGATGCCGTCGCCAAGGCTCGATTCGGTGATCGGGCACAGCCCCGCCACCGCGCCGGTCGCGGCCAGCCGGCGCGTTTCATCCTCGCTCATATGGGTGAGATGGATCAGCGTCCAGCGGCGATCCGGCCTGTAATTGTCCAGCAGCCATTCGACGGGCCGGCGGCCCCGCGCCGCCTCGATCTCCTCGATTTCGGGGATCTGTTCGGCAAGATGCATGTGCAGCGGCCGGTCCGGGCGCAGGGCCTCGCACAAGGACAACCCCTCGGCGCTCACCGCGCGCAGGGAATGCGGCGCAACGCCGATCCCGGCATCGGCGGGCAGGTGGCGCAATGCCGCCTCGGCGGCATCGAGCAGGGTCGCGAACTGGTCCGGCGTAGTGCCGAATCGCCGCTGGCCCGGCCCGAGCGGGCGCCGGTCGACGCCGCCGAACTGGTAATGAACCGGCAGGAGCGTCAGGCCGATGCCGGTGCGGGCGGCAGCGGCCGCGATGCGTTCGGACATTTCCGCAATATTGTCGTAGAATGCGCCATCCGGCCGGTGGTGCAGATAGTGGAATTCGACATTGGTGGCGTAGCCGGCCTCCAGCATTTCCATCTGCACCAGAGCGGCGATGGCCTCGACGTCATCGGGCGTCAAATGGTCGAGGAAACGGTACATGATCTGCCGCCACGTCCAGAACGTATCGCGCGGCTCGGGCCCGCGCGCTTCCGACAGGCCCGCCATGGCGCGCTGGAAGGCGTGCGAATGCAGATTGGCCATGGCCGGAAGCAACAGGGCGACGCGCTGGCCTTCGGGTGCCGTGCCGGCCTCCACCCTGGCGATGCGGCCGTCCGCGCCCAGCTCGACGCTGACATTTTCCGCCCAGCCTTGCGGCAAAAGCGCGTGCTGCGCCCATAATGTCGTCATTCCGGTCTCCATCCCGCCGGCCCGGCGCCGGGCGTGTTTACTCACATAAGTTTATACATAGCACCAAAATAAGTTTAGACATAGAGTTGCAATTATGTTTAGACATCGAAATCACAGCCTATCGGGAGCGCGTGCCACATGCAGGTTCTCAGCAATGCCGCCATCGCGGTGATAGACGACGAAACGGCGGGCTACCGGCTCGTCGAGCGCGCCACGATTGTCCTCGACGGCGAGGCGATCGCCTGGGTCGGCGCCGATGCGGACCTGCCCGCGGCCTATGGCAAAGCCCCTGCCCGCGACCTGGAGGGCCGGCTGGTCACGCCCGGCCTGATCGACTGCCACACCCATATCGTCTATGGCGGCGACCGCGCCCGCGAATTCGAGATGCGGCTGGAAGGCGCCGGCTACGAGGAGATCGCCCGCGCCGGCGGCGGCATTCTTTCCAGTGTCCGCAACACCCGCGAGGCCAGCGAGGACGAGCTTCTGGCGCTGGCGTTGCCGCGCGTCGACACTTTGCTCGGCGAAGGCGTCACGACGCTGGAGATCAAGTCCGGCTACGGGCTCGATATCGCTTCCGAATTGAAGATGCTGCGCGTCGCGCGGCGCATCGGCCAGCTTCGCCCGGTGCATGTCGTCACCAGTTGGCTGGCCGCCCATGCGCTGCCGCCGGAATTCAAGGACGACCGCGCCGGCTATATCGACCGGGTCGTGCTGGCCGGCATGGATCAGGGCCATGCCGAGGGGCTGATCGACGCGGTGGACGGGTTCTGCGAGGGCATCGCCTTTTCGGTTACGGAAATGGCGCGCATCTTCGATCATGCAGGAAAACTCGGCCTGCCGGTCAAGCTGCATGCCGAGCAGCTTTCGGATCTGCACGGCGCGGCGATGGCCGCCGAACATGGCGCGCGCTCAGCCGATCATCTGGAATATCTCGGTGCCGACGGCATCGCCGCCATGGCAAAGGCGGGTACCGTCGCCGTGCTTCTGCCCGGCGCCTTCTATACGCTGCGCGAGACGCAGCATCCGCCGGTGCAGGCGCTGCGCGATGCCGGCGTGCCGATTGCGCTGGCGACCGATTCCAACCCCGGCACATCGCCGCTCACCTCGCTGCTGCTGACCATGAATATGGGCGCGACCTTGTTTCGCCTGACGCCGGCCGAGTGCCTGCGCGGCGTGACGCGCAATGCCGCCCGCGCGCTGGGCCTTGCCGACCGTGGCGTGATCGCGCCCGGCGCCCGCGCCGATCTGGCGGTCTGGGACATAAAGCACCCGGCCGAGCTTTCCTATCGCATCGGCTTCAATCCGCTGCATGCCCGCATCTTCGGAGGCCAATATGTCTGAACTCACCCTGACGCCCGGTCATGTCACGCTGGCGGACCTCGAGCGCGTCTGGCGCGAGGGGCTTGCCGTGCGGCTGGCCGACAGCGCGCGCGCCGGCATTGCCGATTCCGCCGCCCGCATCGATGCCGCCGCCAAGGGCGATGTGCCGGTCTATGGCGTCAATACCGGCTTCGGCAAACTCGCCTCCATCAAGATCAAGGCCGAGGACACCTCCACCCTCCAGCGCAACCTGATCCTGTCGCATTGCTGCGGCGTCGGCGAGAATGTCGAGGAAGAAACCGTGCGCCTCATCATGGCGCTGAAACTGCTGTCGCTGGGGCGCGGCGCTTCCGGCACCCGCCCCGAAGTGGTCGCCCTGATCGAAGACATGCTGGCCAGGGGCGTGCTGCCGGTCATCCCCTCGCAGGGCTCGGTCGGCGCTTCCGGCGATCTCGCCCCGCTGGCGCATATGGCGGCAGCCATGCTGGGCGAAGGCCGCGCCACATATCAGGGTCGCGAGATGCCGAGCGCCGAGGCGCTGGCCGCCGCCGGCCTCAAGCCGGTCGCGCTCGCCGCCAAGGAAGGACTGGCGCTGATCAACGGCACGCAGGTCTCCACCGCCTTCGCGCTGACCGGCCTGTTCGAGGCGTTCCGGGCGGCACGCAACGCGCTGGTGTCGTCGTCATTGTCGACCGACGCCATCATGGGTTCGACCGCGCCGTTCCTCGATGAAATCCACCAGTTGCGCGGCCATCGCGGACAGATCCTTGCCGCGCGCGCCATCCGCGACCTGATGGACGGTTCGGAAATCCGCGAAAGCCACCGCGTCGGCGACACCCGCGTGCAGGACCCCTATTGCATCCGCTGCCAGCCGCAGGTCACGGGCGCCTGCATCGACCTTCTGGCGCAGGCCGGCCGCACGCTGGAGATCGAGGCCAATGCCGCGACCGACAACCCGCTGGTGCTGGTCGAGAGCGGCCAGATCGTCTCGGGCGGCAATTTCCACGCCGAGCCGGTTGCCTTCGCCGCCGACCAGATCGCGCTGGCGATCGCCGAGATCGGCGCGATTTCGCAGCGCCGCATCGCGCTGATGGTCGACCCGACGCTCAGCCACGATCTGCCGCCTTTCCTGACGCCCGACCCCGGCCTCAACAGCGGCCTGATGATCGCCGAAGTCACCTCGGCGGCATTGATGAGCGAAAACAAGCACCTCGCCACGCCCTGCTCGACCGATTCCACTCCGACATCGGCCAACCAGGAAGACCATGTCTCGATGGCCGCCCATGGCGCGCGCCGTCTCAAGCGCATGAACGCCAACCTGACGCAGATCATCGGCATCGAAGTGCTGTGCGCCGCGGCCGGCATCGAATTCCGCGCGCCGCTGAAGACGTCCGCCCCGCTTCAGGCGGTGGTCGCGCGACTGCGCAAATCGGTCGCGCCGCTCGGACAGGACCGCTACATGGCGCCCGACCTCGCCGAAGTCGCGGCGCTCGTCCGTTCCGGCGCGCTGCTCGACGCCCTGCCGAACAATCTGCTCGCCGAGGTGCAGCCGTGACCCCGGTCGAAATTGTTCAAGGTGACAGCCCGGTCATTTTGGGCCTGCCGCATACCGGCACCAATCTGCCCGAGCCGATCCGGGCCAGGCTCAATGCGCGCGGCCGCACCCTCGCCGACACCGACTGGCATATCGAGCGCCTCTATGACGGGCTGCTGCCGGGCGCGACGACGGTGCGCGCGACGTTCCACCGCTACGTCATCGACGCCAATCGCGGGCCTGACGACGCCAGCCTCTATCCCGGCCAGAACACCACCGGCCTCGTACCGCTGACCGATTTCGACGGCGAGGCGATCTGGACCGAGGAGCCGGACGCCGCCGAGATCGCCGCGCGCAAGGCGGATTTCCATGCGCCCTATCATGAAGCTCTCGCCGCCGAGATCGAGCGCGTCAAGGCACGGCACGGCGTCGCGATCCTCTATGATTGCCACTCGATCCGCTCGCATATCCCGTTCCTGTTCGACGGCATCCTGCCCGATTTCAACATCGGCACCAATAATGGCGTGACCTGCGACAAGCGCATCGAGGCGGCCGCCTTCGACATCTGCGACGCTTCCGGCCGCACGCATGTGCTGAACGGCCGTTTCAAGGGCGGCTGGACGACGCGCCATTATGGCCAGCCGCAGAACGGCGTTCACGCCATCCAGATGGAACTGGCGCAATCCACGCATCTTTCGACCGAGGCCCCGCCCTTCGCCTATGACGAGGAAAAGGCCGCCGCGCTGCGTGTAACGCTTGGCGCGATCGTTCAACGCCTCGCCGCCCTTGCACCGGAACTGAAGCCATGAGCGGTCCGCTTTCCGGCATCAAGGTGCTCGACCTGTCGCGCGTTCTGGCAGGGCCGTATTGCACGGCGCTGCTGGCCGATCTCGGCGCCGAAATCATCAAGCTGGAGCCGCCTGCCGGCGACGATTATCGCCATATCGGCCCGTTCAAGGACGGCGAGAGCGCGCTGTTCGTGCTGAACAATCGCGGCAAGAAAAGCATTACTCTCGACCTGAAGAAGCCGGCTGATCTGGAACTGGCGCAGGCGCTCGCCGCCCGCGTCGATGTGGTGGTGGAAAATTTCCGTCCCGGCGTCGCCGCCCGGCTCGGGCTTGGCGCGGAGGCGCTGCGCAAGGCCAATTCGCGTCTGGTCTATTGCTCCATTTCCGGCTTCGGGCAGGACGGCCCGTTCAAGGATCTGCCGGCCTACGATCTGGTTGTGCAGGCCATGTCCGGCCTGATGGCGGCAACCGGCGAGGAAGGCGGCGCACCGCTGAAAGTCGGCGAGAGCATCGCCGATCTGGTTGCCGGCCTGTTTGCAAGCTGGTCGATCATGGCAGCACTGGTCCAGCGCAACGCCACCGGCCAGGGCGCGACACTCGACATCGCCATGTATGACGCGTTGTTCTCCATGCTGACGACCAGCCATGCCCAGCATTTCTACAGCGGCATGCTGCCCGGCCGCGTCGGCAACCGCCACCCGCTGTCCACGCCCTTCGGCTGCTTCAGGACCAGTGACGGGCAGGTGGTGATCGCGGTGCTGAATAGCGGGCAGTTCCAGCGCCTCGCGACATTGATCGGCCAACCGGAAATCGCCGGCGATCCGCGCTTTGCCTCCGACTCGAGCCGCACCGAGAATGAGCCGGCGCTCAAGGCGTTGATCGAGGCATGGTCCGGCGGCCTGACGACCGAGCAGGCCGTTGCCGCGCTGGCCGCGCAGGGCCTGCCGACCGCACCGATCTGGGATATCGCGCAGGCGGCCGATAACGAACATGCCGCCGCGCGCGGTCTGGTCGGGTCGCTCCAGCATCCGGTTTTGGGGCAGGCACCCGTCGTCGGCCAACCGGTGCGCTTCGACGGCGAAAAGCCATTGGCCGCAAGCGCCGCGCCATCCCTCGGCGGCGACATGGAGGCCGTGCTCAAGCAATTCGGGTTGGAGGCTGGCAATGACGCGGATTGACGACCCCTGGCACATGCTTTCCGACGAGGAGCGCATGTTCTGCGACGTGCTGGAGCGGCTTTGCGCCGACAGGATCGCGCCGCTGGCGGCTGAGACCGACGAGGCCTCGCGCTTCGTGCATCAGCAGCTTGCCACCCTTGGCGAAGCCGGCATGATGGGCGCCAACCTGCCGGAAGCCTATGGCGGCAGCGCCATCTCCGCCCCTGCCCTCTTGCGCGCGGTTTCCATCGTCGCCGGAGCCTGCGGCTCGACCGCCTCGGCGCTGACGGCGCATTATCTGGCGACCGATTCCATCCTGATCGGCGGCAGCGAAGCGCAGAAAGAGGAATGGCTGCCCAGGGCGGCCTCCGGCGAGGCGCTCGCCGCCTTCGCGCTGACCGAACCCACCGCCGGCTCCGACCCCGCCGACATGAAGACACGGGCGCGGCGCACCGAAAACGGCTGGCACCTCAAAGGCACCAAGTGCTTCATCTCCAACGGCGGCGTCGCGGATTTCATCGTCGTCTACGCGGTGACGGATCCTGAAAAGGCGCATCGCGGCATTTCCGCCTTCATCCTGCCGAAAGGCACGCCCGGCCTCGAGGCCGGCTCGCCGGAAAAGACCATGGGCCTCAAGGGCGGCCATGTCTTCACGCTCAACATCGATTGCGAACTGCCCGAAGGCGCGCTGCTGGGCGAGGAGGGCAAGGGCTTCCGCACCGCCATGCAGGTGCTCGACAATGGCCGCATCGAAGTCGCCGCCCAATGCCTCGGCCTTGCGGAAGCGGCAATGAACGCGGCAATCGCCTATGCGAAAGAGCGCGTCATCGGCGGCATGCCGCTCGCCGAGCGGCAAGGCATACGCTGGATGATCGCCGATATGGGCCTGGCCTTCCGCTCGGCGCTGCTTCTGTCGCTGGAAGCCGCGCGCCAGCGCGACCTTGCACATCAGCATGGCGGCCGCTTTTCGCTGGCCTCGTCGATGGCCAAGCTCGGCGCCTCGGAGGCAGCGGGCAAGATCGCCGACACCGCGCTGCAACTGCATGGCGGCTATGGCTACACGCGCGATTTCCCCATCGAGCGGATCAACCGCGACCTGCGCATCATGCGCATCTACGAGGGATCGAGCGAAATCCAGCGCATCATCATTTCCGGCAATATGCTGGCCTGACAGGAGGCGAACCATGAGCAATCCGAGACACAACACGCGCGACGTCTTTCCCCCGACCGGCGACCAGATCACCGCGAAAAGCTGGCTGACCGAGGCGCCGATGCGCATGCTGATGAACAATCTGCATCCCGACGTCGCCGAAAACCCGCATGAACTGGTGGTTTATGGCGGCATCGGCCGCGCCGCCCGCACCTGGAAGGATTTCGACCTGATCGTCGACAGCCTGAAAAAGCTGGAAACCGACGAGACGCTGCTGGTGCAGTCGGGCAAGCCGGTCGGCGTGTTCAAGACGCACAAGGACGCGCCGCGCGTCCTGATCGCCAACTCCAATCTCGTGCCGCACTGGGCGAATTGGGACCATTTCAACGAGTTGGACAAGAAGGGCCTGGCCATGTACGGCCAGATGACCGCCGGCTCGTGGATCTATATCGGTTCGCAGGGCATCGTTCAGGGCACCTACGAAACCTTTGTCGAGGCCGGCCGCCAGCATTATGGCGGCGATCTCAAGGGCAAGTGGATCCTGACCGCGGGCCTTGGCGGCATGGGCGGCGCGCAGCCGCTGGCCGCCGTGATGGCCGGCGCCTGCTGCCTCGCCGTGGAATGCGACGAAACCCGCGCCGACTTCCGCCTGCGCACCCGCTATGTCGATGCCAAGGCGCACACGCTGGACGAGGCGCTGGAGATGATCGATCGCTGGACCAGGGCCGGCGAAGCGAAATCCGTGGCGCTGATCGGCAATGCGGCGGAAATCTTCCCCGAACTGGTCAAGCGCGGCGTGCGGCCCGACATCGTCACCGACCAGACCTCGGCGCATGACCCGGTGCACGGCTATCTGCCGCTCGGCTGGAACGTCGCCGAATGGCGCGCCAAACAGGAAAGCGCGCCCAAGGAAGTGGAAAAGGCGGCGCGCGCCTCGATGAAGCTGCATGTCGCCGCCATGGTGGATTTCTGGAACAAGGGCGTGCCGACGCTCGACTACGGCAACAACATCCGCCAGGTCGCGCTGGAAGAGGGGCTGGAAAACGCCTTCGCCTTCCCCGGCTTCGTGCCGGCCTACATCCGCCCGCTGTTTTGCCGCGGCATCGGACCGTTCCGCTGGGCCGCCCTTTCGGGCGATCCGGAAGACATCTGCAAGACCGACGCCAAGGTGAAGGAGCTGACGCCCGGCAACCACCATCTGCACAACTGGCTGGACATGGCGCGCGAGCGCATCTCCTTCCAGGGGCTGCCGGCCCGCATCTGCTGGGTCGGCCTCGGCGACCGTCACCGCCTCGGCCTCGCCTTCAACGAAATGGTGCGCAACGGCGAATTGAAGGCGCCGATCGTCATCGGCCGCGACCATCTCGATTCCGGCTCGGTCGCCTCGCCCAATCGCGAGACGGAAGCCATGAAGGACGGTTCGGATGCCGTGTCCGACTGGCCGCTGCTCAACGCGCTGCTCAACACGGCGTCCGGCGCCACCTGGGTGTCGCTGCATCATGGCGGCGGCGTCGGCATGGGCTTTTCGCAGCATTCGGGCATGGTCATCTGCTGCGATGGCACCGAAGATGCGGATGCGCGGCTTGCCCGCGTTTTGTGGAACGACCCCGCGACCGGCGTCATGCGCCACGCCGATGCGGGCTATGAGATCGCGATCGACTGCGCTCGCGAGAACGGGCTGAACCTGCCCGCCATTCTGTGACGTCTTCGCGCGCCTCCGCTCACTGGCGGCGCGCGATAAAATGATTAATAGCTAAACTGTCAGTTTCTGTCGCCAAAATGTCCAGTAGGGAGAACAACATGACATTTTCCAAGACACTCAAATCGGCCCTGTTCGGCCTGGCCGTGCTTGGCCTGACCGCGCCGGCCATGGCCGACCAGCTTTCCGACATCAAGGCCGCCGGCAAGATCGTCACGGCCACCGACATGCACTATGCGCCCTTCGACATGCTCAACAACGGCACCTATGAAGGCATGACCAAGGATCTGTTCGACGGCGTTTCCAAGGAAATCGGCGTCGAGCCGGTCTATCAAGACATTCCATGGACCGCCGAACTGGCCGGCCTCGAGGTCAAGAAGTTCGACATCGTGATCGCGCCGGTCACCATCACGCCGGAGCGCCTCGAACGCTACGCCTTCAGCCTGCCGATCGCCGACGCCACCGTGGCGCTGGTCCGCGCCGCCAGCAACACCGAAATGAACAAGCCCGAGGACATTAAGGGCAAGACTGTCGGCGTCCAGCAGGGCACCGCGCAGTTCAAGCAGCTCCAGGCTTTCGGCAAGGAGCTGGGCGACGTGACGATCAAGGAATACGGCACCACGGATGAAGCCTATGCCGATCTCGCCGCCGGCCGTCTGGACGCGGTCGCGGGTTCGCTGCCGAACCTGACCTATCTGGTCAAGAACCGCCCCGAAACCTTCGCCATGTTCGAGAAGGCGACCTTCGGCCAGCCGACCTATTTCGGCTGGGTGATGCGCAAGGATGACGACAGCGCCAGCTTCGTCAAGGCGGTCAACGACGCGCTGTTGAAGATGACGGATGACGGCCGGATCAAGGAAATCCAGGAAAAGTGGCTCGGCACCTATACCGAACTGCCGCGCGAAGTTCCGACCAAGTGATGTAAGGCCGCGGGCGGGAGCGATCCCGCCCGCGGGCCGGCTCCAAGCGGAGGACCGATGTTTTCGATCCCCATTTTTCTGAACAGTTTCGAGCCGCTTTTCTGGGCCGCTCGCTATACGCTGCTGATTTCAGGGCTGGGCATCGCGCTCGGTCTGGTCGTCGGCGCGCTGATCTGCGCGGCCGCGCTGTCGGGCGTGACCTGGCTGCGCTGGTTCGCGGCGCTCTGGGTCAGTTTCCTGCGCGGGGTTCCGCTGCTGGTCCAGCTTCTTCTTGCCTATTACCTCCTGCCGGTCATCGGCATCAATGTGCCGGCGCTGGTCGCCGCCGTGGTGACGGTCGGCATCTGTTCCAGCGCCTATGTCTCCGAAATCTGGCGCGGCGCGATCATTTCGCTGCCCAGGGGCCAGTCGGAGGCGGCCACCGCCATCGGCATGCGCCCGCGCGACATCTGGACCCGCGTGATCCTGCCGCAAGCCTTTCGCATTTCCCTGCCGGCGGTGGTCAACGAACTGATCCTGCTGGTCAAGGCGTCCTCGCTGGTCTCGGTCGTCGGCATTCTCGAAGTGACCCGCGCCAGCCAGGCGCAGGCGGCCACGACCTTCCGCCCGCTGGAGGTTTATATCGCGGCGGCCTGCATCTACCTCATCATCAATCTCTGCTTCGCGGCGCTCGGGCGCTACCTTGAGTACAGGACGGCCGTCTGATGGACCTGAGCATCCTGCTGCAATATTGGCCGATCCTGCTCGACGGCTTCAAGCTGACGATCTTCGCCTGGGTGCTGGGCACGCTGTTCAGCATGATCCTCGGGCTGATCATCTCGCTGGCGCAGCGCTATGGGCCGCGCCCGCTGGGTTGGCTGATCCAGGCTTATATCGAGGTCATTCGCGGCACGCCGTTCCTGGTGCAGCTTTTCGTGCTCTATTATGGCGGGCCGCTGCTCGGCTTGCGGCTCGACGCCCTGCCGGCCGGCATTCTGGGGCTCAGCGTCTATGGCAGCCCCTATTTCGCGGAAATCTTCCGCTCCGGCTTTCTCGCCGTGCCGGTGGGCCAGCTGGAGGCGGCGCGCGCCATCGGTATGCACGAACTGACCATCGTTCGCCGCATCCTTTTGCCGCTCAGCCTCGTCTCGGCGCTTCCGGCGCTGGTCAATTTCGCCATCATCCTGACCAAGGAAACGGTGATCCTGTCGATCATCACCGTGCCGGAGTTGATGTATCAGGTCCAGCGCATGTCCACCGAAACCTTCCGCTATCTGGAAGCCAACCTTGTGCTGGCGCTGTTCTTCTGGGGGCTGGTCGAAACAATCTCGCGCTGCGGCCGCCTGCTGGAGACCCGCATCACGAAACATCTGGTCGAAAGGACCTAGAGCCTTTCATGGCTGGATTGAACCATTCTGCCGGAGCAGGTTTGGGCCAAGGTCGAGGGGTTCGGCGCAGGCCGGGCTGGTGGCCCCGACAAGCCGAAGCCCGATGGATTTGGCCCAAACCTGCCCGGCCCTTCGGGTTTCCGTTTGGTGCCCGCCCACTTCGTCAGGCCGCTTGGCCGATGAACCACATCGCCCTGCGCGGCCTTCCTCGTGGATCGGCTCGCCAAACGAGAAACAGAATGATTCAATCCAGCCATGAAAGGCTCTAGGATGGTAGAAGCCTCATCCGTCGAGATCCGCAAGGTCGACAAGTTCTATGGCCCTTTCCAGGCACTGAAGAACGTCGACCTTTCAATCCAGCCCGGCAAGGTGACATGCCTGATCGGGCCTTCGGGCTCCGGCAAGTCCACGCTCTTGCGCTGCATCAACTTCCTCGAGGAATATGATTCCGGCGAAATCAGCATCGACGGGCAGCTGATCGGCTATGTCAGCCCCGGCGGCCGCAAGATGCCCGGCCGTAAATTGCGCGAGATGCGCCGTTCCATCGGCATGGTTTTCCAGCAGTTCAATCTGTGGCCGCACATGACGGCGTTGCAGAACGTCGCCGAGGGGCTGATCCGCGTGCGCGGCCTGCCGAAAGCCGAGGCCGGGACCCGCGCCGCCGAGGCGCTGACCAAGGTCGGGCTGGCCGACAAGATGGCCAACCATCCCTCGCGCCTGTCCGGCGGCCAGCAGCAGCGCGTGGCGATTGCCCGCGCCATCGCCATGGAACCGCGCCTGATGCTGTTCGACGAGCCGACCTCGGCGCTCGACCCGGAACTGGTCGGCGAGGTGCTGAGCGTGATGAAGACGCTTGCCTCCGAGGGCATGACGATGGTCGTCGTCACCCACGAGATGGGCTTTGCCGCCCATGTCGCGGACAAGGTCGCCTTCATGGAAAAAGGCGAACTGGTAGGGGTCGATGCGCCCGACCGCATCCTGCATCACCCCGACGATCCCCGCATCCAGAGCTTCCTGCGCACCTATCACGAGCGCAACAGCTTCTGATCCTTCCGGCGCCATCTTCCGGCAGGCGGACGCCGCCCCTCTGCGCGTGCGGGGCGCACCGGCGCGCGCGTCAACCATCCGTTTCAGGAAGGTCAAACCACGCTTTCGAGGTAGGGCCCGGCTAAAGGGAGGAGAGCCGTCCGGCACCAAGAGAGTAATCGGCTCGTGCCGGCACCGCTAAAGGACATGATTTGCCGATGCCGGCCGCCCTAATGGTGAGCTTGGGGCCGCGAAACCGGAAAATATAGTTTCGGGAAGCGTTGGCTGACCCAGCGCGCACTCGAAAGCGCAGCTCATGAAGACATCGCCGCCGGACAATGATCGCGCCGCTGTGGCATCGCCGACAGGCGGTGCCGGATGGACCAATGTTCTTGGCGTGCGCGTTTCGGCGGTGAACCTCGAAAGCGCCGCAAGCCGCATCGCGGCGGCGGTTGCCGAAGGGCGCAGGGAATATGTCTGCGTTCGCGACGCCCATGGCCTCATCCGCTGCCAGAAGGACGCGGAACTTCGAGCCGCCCACAACCGGGCCTTCATGGTCACGCCCGACGGCATGCCGCTGGTCTGGGCGTTGAAGCGCACCGGGCACGCCGACAGCGACCGGGTGTATGGCCCGGACCTCATGCTGTCCGCGCTCGATGCCGGCAGGGCGAGCGGCCTGCGGCATTTCCTTTATGGCGCGACCGACGAAACGCTTGCGCGGCTCCAGGCCAGGCTGGTCGAGAAGTTTCCCGATCTTTGCATAGCCGGCGCACATGCGCCGCCGTTTCGCGAACTCTCGGCGGCCGAGGAGGCAGACATCGCCGCGCGCATCAACCGCGCGCACGCCGATATCGTCTGGGTCGGGATCGGCAGCCCCAAGCAGGAATTATGGATGGCGCGCATGCGCGCGCGTCTTGACGCGCCGGTCCTTGTCGGCGTCGGCGCGGCATTCGATTTTCACGCCGGCCTCAAGCGCCAGGCGCCGCGCATGATCCAGCGCAGCGGCTTCGAATGGGCCTTCCGTCTTGCCAGCGAGCCACGGCGCCTGTGGCGGCGCTACGCGGTGGTGGTGCCGAGTTTCCTCACATTGAGCCTGCTGCAACGCTGCGGCCTGCGGCAATTTCCGATCGAAGAGTGAACCTGAGATGTCCCTGTTTTCCGCGGCAACACTTGATCTGGAGCGAACGCGGCGCGGCCAGGACCAGTCCGCCATTGCGCCGGCCCATCTCTCGGCGGGCCGGTTGGCGCGGCTGGCCGTGCAGGGCTTGCTGATGGCAGGTGACGGCTGCGCCTATGCGCTCGCCGGGCTGGTGGTTTCGTGGCTCTCCCCAACCACCGACGATGGTGTGTTGAGCCGCATCCTTGTCCTGAGCGCGTTGGCGGTGATCGTGCTTTGCGCGTCGCGCTCGCTTTATCCGGGATACCGTATCCTCGCCCATGAGCGCCTGCGCCGCCGCGTGATGGTGTCGGCTCAGGTCGCGGCCCTGGCAATGGCGGGCGTTCTGCTGTTGCCGAACGGGATGCGGCTGGCGCTGCCGGTCGCGGCTTTCCTGGCGCTGGGCATGGTCGCGCAATCCGTGCTGCATGCGCTCGCCTCGCGGCTTTGCCGGTGGCTCGGCATCTGGGGCGAACGGGCGGCGATCGTCGCCGGCCCGGATTGCACCGCGGCGCTGACGGCGCACTTTATCCGCCACTGGCAGTTGGGAATCCGGCCGGAACCGGTTCCGTTGCAGGCGGCGCCCGCAGACCAGGTTCCGGTCGCGCTGGTCGCGGACGACATCTCCCTCGAAATGTTGGCGGGTCTGCGCGAGCGGTTCGCCGAAATCCTCATCCTGGCCGACATTCCGACCTTGAAACTGACCGGGCTTCATCACGCGGCCATGGCCGGGCAGATCGGGCTCCGCCTGACGGGGGCCGGCGGAAAAAATCCGGAGGTCGTTCGTCGCGGGTTCGATCTGGCCATCGCCATACCGGCGGCCATCCTGCTTGCGCCGCTGGTTCTCGGCGCGGCGATAGCGATCCACCTCTTCGATCCGGGGCCGGCCTTCTTCTGGCATGAACGGGAAGGCCGTGGCGGACGGCGGCTCCGCGTGCTCAAGCTGCGCACCATGTATCGGGACGCCGAACAGCGCCTCGAAGCGGTGCTGCGGGACAATCCCGAGATGCGGGCCGAGTGGCTGTCGCATTTCAAGCTGCGGCACGACCCCCGCATTCTGCCGGTGATCGGCCATCTGCTGCGCAAAACCAGCCTCGACGAACTGCCGCAACTGTACAACATCATCGCCGGCGACATGACCCTGGTGGGGCCGCGCCCGTTTCCCACCTATCACCTTTCGGCGATGGACAGCGCATTCCGCGCCAAGCGGCATTCGGTGATGCCGGGCCTTACCGGGCTCTGGCAAATCTCCGAACGAAGCGAGGCCGACATCGGCCTGCAACAGCAACTCGACGAATTCTACATCGACAACCGGTCGCCATGGCTGGACTGGCACATCCTCGTCAGCACCATCCCGGCCGTCTTCAGGCGCGGCGGAGCCTGGTGATCCGCCCAAACGAAAAATGGGAGCACGTCATGCAAGGGCAAAAACGCGTATTGGTAACGGGTGGAGCGGGATTCCTCGGATCTTTCCTGTGCGAACGGCTTTTGCAGGAAGGCCATGAGGTTCTTTGCGCCGACAATTATTACACCGGATCCCGCGATACGGTGCTGCACCTTCTCGATGACCCTCATTTCGAGGTCATCCGCCACGACATCACGTTTCCGCTCTATGTCGAGGTCGACGAAATCTACAACCTCGCCTGCCCCGCGTCACCGATCCACTACCAGTTCGATCCGGTGCAGACGGTCAAGACCAATGTCCACGGCGCCATCAACATGCTCGGCCTGGCCAAGCGCACCAAGGCGAAAATCTTCCAGGCATCGACCAGCGAGGTCTATGGCGATCCGGCCGTTCACCCGCAGGTCGAAACCTATCGCGGCTGCGTCAACCCGATCGGGCCGCGCGCGTGCTATGACGAGGGCAAACGCTGCGCCGAAACCCTGTTCTTCGACTATCATCGCCAATACGGCGTCGAGATCCGCATCGCCCGGATCTTCAATACCTACGGGCCGCGCATGCATCCCAATGACGGGCGCGTGGTCTCGAACTTCATCGTGCAGGCCCTGCGCAACGAGCCGATCACCATTTTCGGCGACGGCACGCAGACGCGCTCGTTCTGCTATGTCGAAGACCTCATCGGCGGTTTCCTCAAGCTGATGGCGGCGCCCGACGGCTTCACCGGCCCGGTAAATCTCGGCAATCCGGAGGAGTTCCAGGTCCGGGAACTGGCCGAGATGGTCATCGACATGACCGGTTCGAAGTCGCACATCGTCTCCAAACCGCTGCCGATGGACGATCCGACGCGACGCAAGCCCGATATCAGCCGCGCGCGGGACGAACTGGGCTGGCAGCCTTCCGTGCCGCTCTGCGAAGGCATCGAGAAGACGATCGCCTATTTCGAATGGAAACTTTCGGGCGCAAGCAAGGCCTTGCCAGGCGATGGCTGGCGCGTTTCCCGCCAGGCCCTGCCGCCCGCAGCCGACGGCCTGCACGGCGAGCCGGTGCGATTGGCAACGTGACCCCATGAATGCCCGGAGCAAGCCGAAGCTCGTCTTTTTCCAATGGGACCACAGCCCCAATGCCGATGCGTCCGGCTATTTGCTGCTGCACATGCAGCAGCAGGTGAAATGCCTGGAGACGCATTTCGATGTCGTGGTCGTATCCCATGATTGCGACTACGCCGAAATCTGCGACAGGCATGAGCCCGATCTCGCTCTGTTCGAGGCCGGTTATCGCTCGCACGGCTCACGGCGGCTGAAAATCGGCAATACAGGCGCCAATCCCGCCATTCCCAGGCTCGGGCTGCACAACGCCGATGCCTGGTGCGACCGCCGCGCCGGCTTTCTCTCCGACATGGAGCAATGGGGCATCGAGACCTGCTTCTCCATCGGCACGCTGACGCCGCATTACATGCCCGAACTGGGGCCGAACCTGTTCGTGTGGCCGAACTTCATCGATCCGGACGTGTTTCGCGACTATGGCCAGCACAAGGTCGTTCCGGTGACGCTGACCGGCCAGGTCTACGGGCTCTATCCATGGCGCCAGTCGGTCTTCCCGCTGATCCGCGACCGGTATCCATGCCTTGTTTCCCCGCAATACGACTATGCCAGCGCGCACGCCGCGCATCTGCTTTCGGGCGAAGCCTATGCGCGCGCCCTCAATGCCAGCCTTGTCGTGCCGACCTGCGGAACGTTTGCCGGCGAGGTCGTGCGCAAGCATTTCGAGATCCCCGCAACCGGCGCCTGCCTGCTCACCGAGCGCACCCCCGCACTGGACGCGGCCGGTTTCGTCGATATGGAAAACTGCGTTTTCGCCGACCATCGCAATGTCGGGCAAGTGCTGGATCATCTGTTCGCCAATCCGCGGGAACTGAGCCGCATCAGCGAAGCCGGCCACGCGCTGGTCCATGGCCGCCACACGCTGCGGCACAGGCCGCAGATCCATCAGTGGTTCATGCTGCAAAGCCAATTGCGCCCTGACGAAAAGATCGTCCAGAACGGCCCGTTCGGCGATCTCGTCAAGGCCGAAAAATCGGCACCCGAAAGCGCGCGCATCATTGTCGACGCACCCGACCGGGCCTTGCTCGAAGAAGCCGAGACGCTGCTGGCACATGGAAATCCGGAAGAAGCCGGACGAAATTATGCAAGCTGCCTCGATTACGTGTCGTACCTTCCGGAAGCCCGGTTCGGCCTGGCGCTCTGCGCCCTGCATATGGGCGAGGCGGACCGTGCCTGCCGCCTGCTTGCCGAACTCATCGAGACGACCACGGTCGACTATGGCGCGGCCGACCCCGATCCGGTCGAATGGAGCTATTTCCTTCTGGCGCTGGCCTGCCGCGGCGATGCCGCGCGGGCGCTGAGATTGCTGCATTTCTATCCGCGCCTGTCGCATCGCGAGTTGCGGCGCGCGCAAGCGGTGCTCGAAGTGCGAGGCGGCGCGCGGCCGGACACCGCCATCGGCGCGAACCGCAAGAGCATCCACCGGCTTTGCCAGCGAAGCGATCCGGAATGGTTCGCCTGGTTCGCGGATATACTGGAGCGCTGCGGGCAGGTCCGGCTTGCCGGCGAGATGCGCGGCGAAGCCGGTCCGGCCGGCCGGCGTGGTGCCCGCCGCGTCGGCGGGGCCATGCCGGTCCATGCCGGCTTCGGCCGCATGGCGGCAGGGCTGCTGACCGCGGGCCGCATGCCGAACATACCGGCTATGCGCGAGTTCCGGTATTTTCGCCATCTGGCGCGCAACCTGATCGCGCCGGCGTACAGGCGGCGACTGCGCAAGGTGCGCGATGCCGTTCTGGCGTCGCATGAGCGCCTTTCAGGCAGAGCCGGGCACAGGCGGGCGATGCCGAACCGCCCCGCCCCGACTCCTCCGGACATACGCCCATGAACACGGTGCGCCGGTCCATCGCCTTTTCGGTCATCGAGAAATATCTGGCGCAGATCCTGCTCGTGGCGACGACGATGGTGATGGCGCGCATCCTGACGCCGGCCGAAACCGGGCTCTACATGACCGCCAATGCGGTCATCATGCTGGCCGACAATTTCCGCACCTTCGGCGTCGGCGTCTATATCATCCAGGAAAAGCAGATCGAGCGCAGTGTCGTGCAGTCCGCCTTCACGCTGACGCTGTTCTTTTCGCTGACGATGGGGGCGATCATCTATTGCGGGGCCGGCTGGCTGGCCACCTTCTACGACGCGCCGCAATTGAGGACGCTGCTCGTCGTGGCCGCGCTCGGCTTCCTCGCCATTCCCTTTTCCAGCCCGGTCATGGCATTGTTGCAGCGCGAACTCGCCTTCAATGTCATCGCCGGCATCAATGTCGCCGCGGCGCTGGTCGCCTTCGCCATCACCGTCACGCTCGGCCTCGCCGGCTTCGGCCCGGTCAGCTATGCGTGGGGTTTTGTCGGCGCCAGTTTCACGATCGCGGCGCTGGCGACGGCGGTGCGGCGCAATTTCTGGATTTTCCGCGTTTCCTTCGCCCGCACGCGAGAACTCCTGTCGTTCGGCACCGTCTCCTCGCTCATCACCGTCTCGAACATCGCCTATGACATGCTGCCCCGCCTTGCCTTCGGCAAGATGCTCGGCTTCGATGCGGTCGGCCTTTACGCGCGGGCGCTCACCGTGTGCCAATTGCCGGACCGCGCCGTGGTCTCGGCCCTGCACCCGGTCGTCCTGCCCGCCTTCGCGGCGCAGGCGCGCGCCGGAGACTCGCTCAAGGCCTATTATCTGCATGGCCTCAGCCTGATAACGGCGGTGCAATGGCCGGCCCTCATCATGCTTTGCCTGCTGGCCGATCCGGTGGTCGATATCCTGCTCGGCGCGCAGTGGGGCGCGGTTCCGCCGCTGGTCCGTTTCATCGCGCTGGCCAATATGGCGCTCGCCCCCGCCGCCCTGACCTTCCCGGTTCTGGTGGCGGCGGGGCGCGTGCACGACGCCTTGCGGGCGAGCCTCACCAGCCTGCCGCCCTCGTTCCTGATCCTGATCGTCGCGGCGCTCCACAGCCTCGATGCGGTCGCCGCCAGCATGCTGGTGGTGGCGCCGCTGCAAATGCTGATCGCCTATCGCTATGTCAGCCCGGTCATCGGCCTTGGCTGGGCCGAACTGGCGCGCGCCGGACGGCACAGCGCGGCCCTGGCGATGGGCACGGCATTCGTGCCGGTCATCATCGTGGCCCTGTCGCCGACCGGCTTCGATCTCGGCTGGCTGCAAACCATGGCGGCGGTCGCCGGCGGCGCGGCCGGCTGGGGGATAGTGCTGGCGTTCGTCGATCATCCCCTGAAACGGGAGATCGTCGGAATCTGGATTTCTCTTTCGGCGTGGGTCTGGAGAAGGAATGCGGCGGCATCGCGATTGTAGCCGGCAGTCGGGTCATTGCAGGGCGTTCAAGTGCGGAGGGGTATTGAAATGAAGGTCATTCCATTGATTCTGAGCGGCGGCGCCGGCACGCGCTTGTGGCCGCTGTCGCGCGCCTCGAAGCCCAAGCAGTTCCTGTGCCTGGGCACGCGCCGCTCGCTGTTTCAGGAAACGGTGCTGCGCTGCCGTGCCGCCATCTTCGACGAGCGACCGATCGTCGTCGGCGCCGATCCTCACCGCTTCCTGATTGCCGAGGACCTGCTCGAAATCGGCGTCGGCGCCGATATCCTGCTCGAACCGGTGGCGCGCAACTCATGCGCCGCCATTGCCGCCGGCTGCCTGGCCGCGCTGAAGCGGGATCCGGACGCCATGGTGCTGGCGCTGGCCGCCGACCATCACATCCCCGATGCCATGGCCTTCTGCGACGCGGTCGCCATGGCCGTGCCGGAGGCGCTGTCGCGCTATATCGTGACCTTCGGCGTCAAGCCGGATCAGCCGTCCACCGCCTATGGCTACATTCTGGCCGGCACGCCGATCGTCGAGGCGTTCACCATCGGCCATTTCATCGAAAAGCCGCCGCGCGAGATGGCCAGCGCCTGCGTTGCCGCCGGCTATCTGTGGAACAGCGGCAATTTTCTTTTCCGCGCGGCGCATTTCCTCACCGAACTGAAGCGGCTGCGGCCCGATATTCTCGAATGCGTCGGCAAGGCCGTGGATCGTGCCGAGCGGGATCTGGATTTCCTGCGGCTCGATCGTAGCGCCTTTGCGAAAACGGCGGCGATCTCCGTCGATCACGCGGTCATGGAAAAGACCAACCGAGCCGCCGTGCTGCCGGTTTCCTATCGCTGGTCGGATGTCGGCAGTTGGGGATCGCTGGCCGACGTGATCGAAAAGGACGCGCGCGGCAATGCCACTATCGGCGACGTTTCGATCCTTGGCGGCAGCAACAATCTGGTCCATTCGCAAGGCCGGCTGACGGCGCTGGTCGGAATGGACGACACGGTCGTCGTGACCACGCCCGATGCGGTGCTGGTGGCCGGCAAGGCACATTGCGAGGCCGTCAAGGACCTCGTCGCCGCATTCAAGCAAGGCGGCCGTGCCGAAGCCGACGAAGCCCTGCAGATCTTTCGGCCATGGGGCAATTACGAGAGGCTCGATATCGGCACCCGCTATCAGGTCAAGCGCATCGTGGTGAAGCCGGGCGGCGTGCTTTCGTTGCAGCGTCACCGGCACCGCACCGAACATTGGGTGGTGGTGGATGGCCGCGCCGAGGTGACGATCGGCGACACGGTGGAGACGCTCGGCCCCAACGAGTCGGTCTATGTTCCGCTCGGCGCGGTTCATCGGCTCGCCAATCATGGTACGATGCCGGTCGTGCTGATCGAGGTGCAGACCGGCAATTATCTCGGCGAGGACGACATAGAGCGGCTGGCCGACGACTATAACCGGGCGCCGGCCATGGCCGCCCCTTTGGCCTCCAGGCCCGTCGGTGCCGATGCGCTGGCCGGCCAAGCGGTCTGACGGAAAGGGAACGCCGATGCGCGCAGCATACGATATTTCGGGCAAGCGGGTCTGGGTCGCCGGCCATCGCGGGCTGGTCGGCGCGGCGCTGGCGCGAAGGCTTGCGGCGGAGAATGTCGAACTGCTGACGGTGGGGCGCGAAAGGCTGGACCTGCGCCGGCAGGCCGAAGTCGAGGCCTGGATGGCGAGCGAGAAGCCGCAGGTGGTTTTCATGGCCGCCGCCAGGGTTGGCGGCATCCATGCCAATGACCGCTACCCGGCCGATTTCATCTACGACAATCTGATGATCGAGGCCAATATCGTGCATGCGGCGCGGCTGGCCGGCGTGGAGAAGCTGGTGCTGCTGGGGTCAACCTGCGTCTATCCCAAGCTGGCGCCGCAGCCCATTCCGGAAGAGGCGCTGCTTGGCGGCCCGCTCGAACCCACCAACGAATGGTATGCGCTGGCCAAGATCGCCGGCATCAAGCTCGCCCAGGCATACCGGCGCCAGCATGGCTGCGATTTCATCTCGGCGCAGCCGGCCAATCTCTACGGCCCCGGCGACAATTTCGATCTCGAGACCAGCCATGTGCTGCCCGCCCTGATCCGCAAGGCGCACGAGGCCCGGCTGGCGCGCGCGCCGGGCCTTTGCGTGTGGGGCAGCGGCAAGCCGCTGCGCGAATTCCTGCATGTCGACGACCTTGCCGACGCGCTGGTCTTTCTGGCCGAAAACTATAGCGGCGAAGGGCCGGTCAATGTCGGCTCGGGCACGGAGATTTCGATCCGCGACCTCGCCCATGCCGTTTGCGCGGCGGTGGGCTTCGACGGCGAGCTGGTCTTCGACGCCACCAAACCCGACGGCACACCGCGCAAGCTGGCGGACAGTTCGAAACTGGCGGCGATGGGATGGCGCGCGCGCATCGGCCTCAAGGAAGGGCTGGCATCGACCTATGCCTGGTATCTGGAAAACGCCGCCGCGCAGGCGGGCGCCGGTGACGGGCGCACGGTCATTGCGGAAAACCGTTGGCGTGCACGACAGCCCAGATCTCACGGTTCACCTCCGCAATATCCTTGATGCAGGCGGAGATGCGGACGATCTCCTCATCGTCCAACGCTTCCACCTTGCCGTATTTGATCGTTTCCTTGCCGTCGAAAATACGCATCAGATGGGTGTGCGAAATGTCGCCTTTGGCGTCGAAGGAATAGATGCAGTGATTGTACTTGTTGCGTAGCTTCGATTGCTGGTTGAGCTTGTCGAGCAGCGGCAGCACGTCCCTCCTGGCCGTCTTCGGCGTCTTCGCCATTTTCGCCAGCCGCTCGACGAGATCGATGCGCGCACGCGTTGTGTTGAGCGTCAGGAAAATCACGATGGCCGTTTCCTTGTCCACCTTCGCCAGCCCCGCGATCAGATGGATGAGCAGGCTTTCGGTGTTGGTCCAGGTGTAGTTCAACCGCCCGATGAGAAGCAGGATTTCGTCAAACCGCTGCATTGCCGTCTCGCCCCGCCCCGCCGTTTCGACGGCCCTATTGTGTGCCCATCCCCGGCCTTGATTCAATGGCGCATTGCATGCGTCAAACAGAGTGGTCCGGGCGTGACCCGCTTTCCCTCGTTAGGCGTAGAGGCTTAGCCGATGGGCGGTCGGCGCGGTCTATGACCCTAGGCCGATGCGCCGCCGCCTAGCCCTTCGGGCAGCTAGCCGTGCATTGCCCCCGGCGCCAAACTGCACCGTCCCGGAAATCCGGGATGCGGCATGATCCTGATTCCGGTGGCCTGTTCCGGCGTCCAGCGGTTGCTGGCCGGGACGCGTTGCCACCGCAGGCTCGATACCGCCGCCTTCATGCCAGGGTCATCGGCGGTCGAACCATGTCCGTCGTTTCGTACCGCAACTCGCGATGCCCCTGTTTCGCAACCGCCGGCGTGGTCGAGGCCCTTTGTAAGATCGAATGGGGTCATGCCGTTCCGGCCTTCAATGTGAGGTAGCGACATGGCTAAGAACAACACCATCAACAGTATCGGTGATTTCAACACCTACACTATCGACCAGGGTTCGGATGACGGCGATCAGAGCCAGACCCAGGACCAGGGCCAATGGCAAACCAGTGATTCCACCAATGGGAACACCAATGGCAATGAGAACGGCAACGGTAATGAGAACGGTAACGAGAATGGCAATCTCAGCCTGAACGGGAACGGCAATCTCAACCTGAGCGGAAACCTCAACGCCAATCTCAACAAGGCCATCAACGAGAGCACCAATACCAACGAGAACACCAGCACCAACACGAACCACAACACCAACACCAGCGACACGCATGTGAATGTCGATGTCGGGCTCGACCTTTCCGGCTATGAACCGAGCAATCGCGACGTCACCGATGTCAGGCTCGACAATGGCTCGCGCATCGACCAGATGCTGGTCAACCATGACGGCCAGATCTTCTACAATCCCGGCGACGGCGCGTCGTTCAACGATCTCCTGAACGGCTCGCTCAACGGCGAAGGCAACGACACCGCGGTTTCGCTGGCCCAGATCAACAATCTGAGCGACAACGACTCGCTTGACGGCGCCTCGCTGTCGAACGATGGCGGCTTCTGGCAGAACGGCAATGCCAATGGCGGCGATGCGAGCTCCGGCACGGGCATCGATGCCGGCGGCAACGGCGCCGGCGGCGGCGGCCAGGGCACGGCCAATGGCGGCGCCGGCGGCGAAGGCCATAATCTCGGCGGCCTCGGCATTGGCGGCTCGGCGGCCGGCATGGGCCAGGGTGGCGATACGGCGGGCGGCAACGGCGCGGCCGGCGGAGCCGGAACGGGCCTCGGCCTCGGACTTGGTCTCGGGCTCGGCCTCGGGCTCGCTGGCGCGCAGGGCGCCGCGGGCGGCAACGCCAATGGCGGTGATGCCGATGGCGATGGCGGTTCCGGCTCCGGTTCCGGCGCATCCACGGCGACCGGCGGAAACAGCGGCGACGCCGCTTCCGGCGACGGCGGACTTGGCGCGGGCCTCGGCCTCGGTGCCAGCGGCAGCGGCGACGGCGGTGGCGCCGGCAGCGGCCCTGGCGGCAGCGGCGCGGGCGCAGGAACCGGCGCTGGAACCGGCAGCGGCGGCGATGGTGGTGACGGCGGTGGCGCCGATGGCGGCGGCAACGCGTTCGGCGCCGGTCTCGGCTTGCTCGGCCTCGGTGTCGGCGTGGCCGGGGATTCCGCGAATGCGGCCGATGCCGGCAACGGCGGCGATGGCGGCAGCGGCAGCGGTTCGGGTGCCGGCAATGGCACCGGCACTGGCGGCGACAGCGGCATCGCTTCCGGCGGTGACAGCGGCGACGCGGCCGGCCTCGGCTTCGGCAGCGGCACCGGCGGCGACAGCGGCAATGCCGACAGCGGCGACGGCGGCTATGCCGATTCGCTCGGACTGGGCGCCGGCTTCGGCGGTGACGGCCCGATGGGCGGTGCCGGCGGCATGGCGGGCAATGGCGGCGACGCGCTCGGTCTTGGCCTCGGTGAAGGAACCGGCCAGGGTGCGGGCACGGGTGCGGGCGTTGGCGGTGATGGCGGCTTCGGCGGCTTCGCCTTCGGCGGCGACACGATCGTCGTGCCGGTGGCCGGCGACGGTCTCGGCTACGGCGGAACCGGCGGCGACGGCGGCATGGGCGGCATGGGCGGCGTCGTGACCAACGGGGCCGGCGGTGCCGGCGGCGACGGCGGCACCTGGGGTTCCAACAACGGCCATGACGGCTATGTCAACGGCCTTTCGGAAGCCCATGCCGATGCGGCCATCGATACCAGCGCCTTCAACCAGAGCATCGTGATGGGCGCCAACATGATGGAAAATCTGCTCAGCCAGACGGTCGTCGGGGGGAACTACGACCAGATGGTCGACGGCGACCATACCGGCTGAAGGCACGGCGTGAACAGGAGGCTGCGCGGGACAACCCGCGCGGCCTCATACCGACCGGGAGGAGAGATCCGTGGTTCTGGATAAGGTCAGCGAGGCCATCGCTCATTTCATCGGATTGTTCCAGATCGAGACAGAGCAGGCGCGCATGCGCGACGACTATCTCCAGTTCAAGGCCTTGCAGGCCGCGCAGCAACCGCACCACCCCGACGATCCTTCCCAGATCTCCTTCCATTCCCCCTATGATTTCGACGACCCCGATCCGGGCATACATTACGTGCCGAACGGCCCCGACTATGTGAGCCCGGCGCCCGTCGACATCGCCAACTATCCGCAGCTCGAAGTCCCGGTCCCGACCGACGTGCAGGCGCTCGCCTATCCGGGCTATGTCTACCCGATCATCCATGCCGGCAGCCATTCGCTGGCGCGCATGTTCGAATTGCAGCCTCCCGGCGCGGTGGCGGCCCACATCTCGCAGGTCAATGCGCTTTCCGACAACGACTTCGTGCATGTCGGCCCCGGCAATGTCGAGTTTCATCAGATCGGCACGCCGAACCTGGCGCTTGCCGGCCTGCTGGACCAGGCCGATCAAGCGCTGCCCATCGGGCCGGTCGCTTTCGGCGCGGCGCAGGATATCGGCGATTTCGTCAGCGGCAGCGCCGCCGCGCTGAACGCCTTGGTCGCGGGCAATGAAGGGGCCACAAGCGACAGCATCGGTGCCGGCGATGGCGACGGCGTTACCATCGAGACGATCGTTTCCGCCTTCAATGAACCGGCGGCCGATGCGATCTATGTCAACGGCCATATCGTGACGACCGCGCCCAGGCTGGACGATATGCTCCCTTCGGCCTCGCCACTCGCCAAGGATGCGCCGGACCCTGCTCCCGACCCGACGCCGGCCGGCGGCAACCATGCCATCAACGGCGGCGGCGACAGCGCCGCCGGCTCCAGCGCCTATGGGCAGGGCGCGCTTTCGTCCGACATGTCGGTCACGCTCGGCACCGGCGCCAATGCGCTGTCCAATGCCGCTTCGCTGGTCAATGACGCACTGGCAGGCGGCGTCTTCGCGGTAGCGGGCAACCATATTTCGCTGGACGCCATCGTCCAGATCAACGCCTGGAGCGATTCCGATTCCATCGGGGCCAGCCTGGCCGGGTGGAACGGCATGTCGCATCAGGCCGCCACGGCGGCGTTCAACATCGCCGAGATGCAGCGCATCGACACCAGCACGAGCGATGGCGCGGGCGCGGCGCATCCGGGTTTTCCCAAGGCCTGGGTGGTCACCGAAATCTCCGGCGACTACGTCTCGCTGAACTGGGTCCAGCAGCTCAATTTCGTCACCGACAACGACACCGCCTTCGTGACGTCCTCGCATGGCGTCACCACGATGGTCGGCACCGGCGAGAACCAGACCTTCAACAATGTCTCCGTCGCCGATCTCGGCCATTATTACGATCTCGTGCTGATCGGCGGGAACTATTACGACGCGAACATCATCGCGCAGACCAATGTCCTGCTCGACGACGATGTCGCCGGTTCGATAGGCGGCTTCCAGACCTCCGGCACGGGAACGGTCTCGACGAGCGACAATCTCCTGTGGAACGACGCCAGGATCGTGACGGTCGGCAGCAACACGGTCGATGCCCTGCCGAGCGGTTTCGCCAAGGCATTGCAGGATTTCGAGGGCGGCGATCACACGCTCGGTGCGGCGGTCCTGAACGACGACGCCTTCCAGGGCATGGCGGGCCTGCGGGTGCTCTACATCTCGGGCAGTATCTACGACCTGCAATATATCCACCAGACAAACGTGCTTGGCGATTCCGACCAGATCGCGCTGGCGATGAACACCACGCAGGCCGGCGATGGCGGCGACTGGTCGGTGACGACCGGATCCGATGCCCTCATCAACACCGCCCGGATCGTCGACGCCGACCCGGCGGCGAAAACCTATGTCGGCGGCGATCATTACTCGGACGAACTGCTCGTCCAGACCGATATCATCCGCACCGATCATCTGCTGGAAACGCGGGACGGCGATCATCTGGTTAACGAGGCGGTGGCTTTCCTCAGCGACGACATGACCCATCACGATGCGGCCTATGCGAACCCCGACGATCCGATCTCGGCCCTCCAGGCGCCGGTCGATATCCACCCCGCACATGCCGACATCATGCAGTCGGTGATCTCCTGACGTTCAACGGTTTTCGGTACAGCGATGAACGAGCGCGTACACGCATCTTCCGCAACGGCCATGCCCTCCGGCAAGGCAGAGACCGGCGCTGCCGGGCCGCAGCTTGCCGCCGACAGGGCCGGCCCGCTGATCGACAGGCTCGACCGCGAGTTCCAGACATTCATGTCGGAAATCGACGCTGCCGCTGCCGAACTGCGCCGCAAGGCAAGGCCGATCTGGTTCGGCCCGCCGCGCCCCGAGCTGGCATCGGACGCCGGCGCTTCAACCGCTGATGCGGACACCGGTGCCACGCGCCCGGCAGCAGAGGCCGGCCATGACGCTCAATGCCCGCGTGAGCCGCAAAAGCCCGCGGAGGAGGAGGAAATCATCGCCCCGGAACGCCCGGCGGAAGCGTCCGAACGCGGGAAGATGGCCGCCGGCACGCTCAAATCGATGGATGCCGACAACGGGCCGATCAAGGCCGCGAGGCCGGCGCCCGCCATGACAGGGCGCAAGCAGCCCGAAGCGGCGAAAAGCGGCGGTTCCGACCATGCGTTTCATCGCCGTCTCGGGCCGGTCAACCTCGCCGACAATCTCAAGGCCGGCATCCATGCGGTCCGGCGCAACCTGATCGTGGTAATGGGCTTTACGCTCGCGACCAATGTGCTAGTCCTGGCCATTCCGGTCTATCTTTTCCAGATTTCCGACCGCGTCCTGACGAGCCGTTCCACCGATACGCTGATCATGCTGACGATCCTGATCGCCGGAGCCGTCATTCTCAACGCCGTGCTCGACGCCATCCGCCGGTTCATCCTGATGCGCACGGCGGTCGAGGTAGCGGCCCAGCTCGGCGCGCCGATCCTCGGCGCGGCGGCGCGCGCATCGCTCTACAGCAACGGCCGCGAATACCAGACGCTCGGCGACCTCCAGCAATTGCGCTCGTTTCTCGTTTCCGGAACGCTGCTGTCCTTCCTCGATGCGCCGCTGACGCCGCTGTTCATGCTGGCGGTGTTTCTGGTACATCCCGATCTCGGCTATATCGCCGTGCTTGCCGCGCTGCTCCTTCTGGTCATCGCCTATATCAACCAGAGGATGACCGCCGGCGCTTTCCACGAGGCTGGAAACTTCCAGAGCCGGGCCAACCTTCATCTCGATTCCATGTCGCGCAATTCGCAGATCATCAACGCGCTGGCGATGATCCCCGAGGCGGTGAAGATATGGGGGCAGGACACGGCCGGATCGCTCAAGGCGCAGGTCGTCGCGCAGGACCGCAACGTGATCTCCGCTTCGGTCTCCAAGGCGGTGCGCCTTCTGGCGCAGGTCGCCATGCTCGGCTGGGGCGCCTATCTGGCGCTCGACAATCAACTGACGGGCGGCATGGTCATCGCCGCCTCCATCATCGCCGGGCGCGCGCTGGCGCCGGTGGAAGGGGCCATCGAAGGCTGGCACCAGTTCATCCACACCCGCGCCGCCTATGAGCGGATTTCGGCCTTGCTCAAATCGTCGCCGCTGAATTTCGAACGGCTGAAACTGCCGAGGCCGCAGGGCCGGCTCGACGTGGAACGCCTGCTCTTCGTGCCGCAGGGAACCAAGCGTGTGGTACTCAACGGCATCTCGTTCACCCTGAAGCCCGGTGAATCGCTGGCCATTATCGGCGATTCCGGCGCCGGCAAGACGACGCTCGGCAAGATGCTGGTCGGCTCGCTTTTGCCGACCTCCGGCAATGTGCGCCTCGACCTGATGGACCTGCGCAACTGGGACCAGCGCCAGTTCGGCGAGAATATCGGCTATCTGCCGCAGGACGTGCAGCTTTTCCCCGGCACCATCAAGGCCAATATCGGCCGCATGCGCGACGACGCCAGCGACGACGACATCTACAAAGCGGCGATGTTGGCCGATGTCCACGAACTGATCTCGACCTTCGCGCAAGGCTATGAAACGATGGTCGCCGCCGACGGCGCGCCGCTCTCCGGCGGCCAGAAACAGCGCATCGCGCTGGCGCGCGCCTTCTTCGGCAACCCGCGCATGGTGGTGCTGGACGAGCCCAATTCCAATCTCGACGGCTCCGGCGACGCCGCGCTTTTGAGGGCGCTGGCGCATGCCAAGCAGGAAAAGATCACCGTCATCACCATCACGCAGCGGCCCTCGCTGCTCAATTGCGTGGACAAGATCCTGCTTCTGTCCAACGGCACGGTATCGATGTTCGGCGTCCGCGAGGAGGTGCTCAAGGCGCTTGCCCCGCTGAACGCGGCGAACGCCCGTGCCGCCGTTCCCAACCGTTCCGCACAGGCCGCGTGATGGCAACGGATATCGCAGACGTCCACGACATCGAATGGTACGGCCAGGTGCCGCGCTCCATCCACGGCCATGCGATGATAGGCCTGATCCTGGTGGTGCTGGCTTTCGGCGGCTTCGGCACATGGGCGGCGACGGCGCCGCTGGCCGCTGCCGTCATCAGCGCCGGCAGCTTCGTCGCCACCGGCGAGAACAAGGTCATCCAGCATCTCGAAGGCGGCATCATCAAGGATATTCTGGTCAGCGAAGGCGATCATGTCGTGACCGGCCAGCCGCTGATCCGGCTCGACGGCATTGCCGCGCAGGTCAAGCAGCGGCAATTGTTCCTGCGCCAGGCGCGGCTCGAGGCGAATGTCGCGCGGCTTGAGGCGCAGGTCGCCGACAAGCCCGAGATCGCCTTTCCCGCCATTATCGCCGATCACGGCAACGACGCAGACATTGCATCCATCGTCGACGGCCAGCTCGCCAGTTTCCGCTCGGCCAACAGCCGCAGGGACAGCGAGATCGGGCTGCTCGAACAGAACATCAAATCGCTGAAATTCCGGGCCGAAGGGTTTCAGGAGCAAAGCCGGTCGATGACCGAGCAGCTTGTCTTCCTGCGGGACGAGTACAAGGGCAAGCTGAAATTGCTGAACCGGGGCCTCGTGCGCAAGCCGGAGGTCAATGCGATCCAGCGGGCCATCGCCGACGCGCAGGGCCAGGTCGGCCGGCTCGACGCGGAGGTGCTGGAGACCAACGCCCAGGCCGAGAAGTTCCGCCAGCAGATCAAGCAGACGGTGACGGAACTGAACCAGAAGGCGCTCGACGAATTGCAGAGCAGCCAGGGCGAGCTCGATACGGTGCGCGAGGAGGCGCGTCAGGCGAGGAACATCGTGCAGCGTTCGACCATCGATGCGCCGGTGGCAGGCACCGTGGTGCGCATGTATTACCACACCTCGGGCGGGGTCATCGAAAGCGGCAAGGCGATCCTGGAAATCCTGCCCGCCAACGTGCCGCTCATCATCGAAACCCAGATCGAGCGCCGGGACATCGATGCCGTCAAGCCGGGGCAGAAGGCGACGATCAGGCTGGTGGCGCTCAACCGGCGCGCGACGCCGGTGCTGCACGGCGACGTCTATTATGTTTCCGCCGACGCCCTGCGGGATCCGGCAAGGCCGGGCCTCGAAGTGTATCTTGCCCGCATCCGCCTGCCGCCGAGCGAGCTTGCCCGGATACCCGGCTTCACCGCGACGCCCGGCATGCCGGTCGAGGTGATGATCGAGACGGCGGAGCGCACGTTCCTCGATTACCTGACGAAGCCGATCCGCGAGAGCATGTCGCGCGCCTTCACCGAGCGGTGAGCGTGGCGGGCGAGCCTATCATTGTCCCGCTCCTTCGGGTATGAGATGCGGCTTGGGTTACAGAACCGGGTGTCGTCTTGCGGGCTGAAGCCAACAATTCGATCAACAATGCATCGGCCGGGGTGAAGCCCCTGCCGGGGGCGCTGTCGCGGCTTGCGCGCGGCAGCTTTTTCCTTTTGTTTTTCAGTGCGTTGCTGGCCGCTTCGCTGCCGCCCCGGCTGGCGCCGATGGTGGCCGCCGCACCGTCGGCAACCACGCATTTCCCAACATTCGTTGCCGTCATTCCCAATGCCGCGCTTACGACCGCGCAGCGGGCTTTTTCGGGGGGCATCCATGAATGGAAATCATGGAAGCCGGACCGCCGCCAGACGGCGTCGGGCGACGGCGCAGCCCTTGTGCCGCAAGGGTTCGCGCCGCTTGCCGCAATTGTGCGGGACCGGCCGCAGGACGGGTTGCCGCCGGCAACCGTCCGGCATCTGGCGTTCCGCCATTTCGATGCGCGCGGCCCGCCCGCCGCCGGCTGAACACCCCACTAAACCACTGTAATCACTGCGCTTCATCGCTTGCGGATCGTGGCCGGATGCCCGTTCGGAAGCGGTGGTCATGCGCCAAAAACGGATATGAATCCTATGACTGAAAAGAAAAACGAAGAGGTCGTTGTCTCCTCATCATGGCTCGGCAACCTGTTCATCGTGGCGATCGTGATCGTCATTCTCGGCGGCGCCTTGGCCTATAAGGAGTTTTTCGGCTGACACCGGCATGAACCCAAAGCCCGTCCCGGTTTGCCGGGGCGGGCTGTGAATGCCCTCGCACAACCCTTTGCCGGCAAGCTCCGGATCGCTATGGATGTCCTGCGGCGCGCGACCGGTGAAAGCGAAAGGCGATGGCATGAAGTGGGATTTCTGGATCGATCGCGGCGGCACCTTCACCGATATTATCGGCCGCGATCCGGCCGGCATCCTGCATCCGCTCAAGTTGCTGTCGCAAGATAGCGGGGCCTATCGCGACGCCGCCGTTGCCGGCATCCGCCAATTGCTCGGCCTTGAACGCGGCGCCATCATCCCGCCCGGCCTGATCGGCACCGTCAAGATGGGCACGACGGTCGCCACCAATGCGCTTCTGGAGCGCAAGGGCGATCGCGTGCTGCTGCTTATCACGCGAGGGTTTCGCGATGCGCTGAAGATCGCCTATCAGGCGCGGCCGGACATCTTCGCCAAAGAGATCGTCCTGCCCGAACAACTCTATGAGCGCGTTATCGAGGTCGATGAACGGGTGCGCGCCGATGGTTGCGTGGAGAGCCTGCTCGACATCGCCAAAGTGAAGCCGGCGCTGGAAAAGGCGCGCGCCGACGGCATCGACGCGGTCGCCATCGTCTTCATGCATGCCTGGAAATATCCCGACCATGAGAGGGCGGTGGCCAAGGTCTGCCGCAAGCTCGGCTTTACGCAGGTGTCGGTCAGCCACGAGGCGTCGCCGCTGATCAAGCTGGTCGGGCGCGGCGACACCACGGTGGTCGATGCATATCTGTCGCCGATCCTGTCGCGCTATGTGCGGCAGGTGGCGGAGGAGCTGGGAATTGGAACAGATCAACGGGCCAAGCCCGCAAGCGCGACCGCGCGTCGGCCGTTGTCGGCTGCCCCGGCGGAGGCCAGCGAGCAAAGCGAGCGCTCGGCCGCGAGCCCGAGATTAATGTTCATGATGTCGTCGGGCGGGCTCACCGCCGCCGATCTTTTCCAGGGCAAGGATGCGCTTTTGTCCGGCCCCGCCGGCGGTGTCGTCGGCATGGTCGAGACGGCGAAACTGGCCGGCTTCGGCAAGGTGATCGGCTTCGACATGGGCGGCACCTCGACCGATGTGGCGCATTGTGACGGTGCCTATGAGCGCGCCTTCGACACGGAAGTGGCGGGCGTGCGGGTGCGCGCGCCGATGATGCGCATCCATACCGTTGCCGCCGGCGGCGGCTCGATCCTGCATTATGAGGCGGGACGCTTTCGTGTAGGGCCGGATTCGGCCGGTGCCGATCCCGGCCCCGCCAGCTACCGGCGCGGCGGCCCGCTCACCGTCACCGATGCCAATGTCATGCTCGGCAAGCTCCAGCCCGATCTGTTTCCGGCGATTTTCGGGCGGCATCGGGACGAGCCTCTGGACGCGGCCGTGGTGCGCGAAAAATTCGCCGCCTTTGCCGCCGAGATTTGCGACGGGCGCAGCCCTGAAGCGGTCGCCGAAGGTTTTCTGACCGTCGCGGTGGAGAACATGGCCAACGCCATCAAGAAGATTTCGGTGCAGCGCGGCTATGACGTCACCGATTATCTGCTCAACGCCTTTGGCGGCGCCGGCGGCCAGCATGCCTGCCTTGTTGCCGACGCACTCGGCATGGAAGCTGTGCTCATCCACCCGTTTTCCGGCCTGCTCTCGGCCTATGGCATCGGGCTCGCCAATGTCTTTGCCGCACGCCAGCAGGCACTGCTTGCACCGCTGGCGCAAAGCTCGGAACCTGCCATTGCCGGGCTTGCCGATACGCTGAAACAGGCCGTTGTCGCCGAGCTTGCCGGCCAGGGCATTTCCGAGGTGGAGATCGCGCTCAAGCCGATCCTGCATATCCGCTATGACGGCACCGATACCGCCTTGCCGGTTGATTTCAGCCATGGCGTGCTTGCCGAAGCGAAGGCGGATTTCGAGGCGGCGCACAAGGCGCAGTTCGGCTTCATCTATGACGACAAGCCATTGATCGTCGAGGCCGTCGGCGTCGAAGGCACCGATATCGGCGCCGCCGCGCGCGACGAACCGGTCCGCCCCGCTGTCGAGACCGATGCCGTGCCGGGTGAGACCCGCAAGGTGTTCATCGACGGGCGCTGGCACGATGCCGGCGTGCTTTCGCGCGACAGGCTGAGACCCGGCCACAAGGCACAAGGCCCGGCGCTGATCGTCGAGGCCAACCAGACCATCGTCGTGGAACCGGGCTGGCAGGCGCGGGTGACTGCGCGCGATCATATCCTCATGCGCCGTGTGGAAAAGAAGCGCCGGGGCGCGGCGCTGGGCACGGAAGCCGATCCGGTCATGCTGGAGGTGTTCAACAATCTTTTCATGTCGATTGCCGAGCAGATGGGAGTGACGCTGCAAAACACCGCCCATTCGGTCAACATCAAGGAGCGGCTGGATTTCTCCTGCGCCGTCTTCGACCATGAGGGCGCGCTGGTGGCCAATGCGCCGCATATGCCGGTGCATCTCGGCTCGATGGATCGTTCGGTGGAAACGATCATCCGGCTGAACGCGGGTGATATTTCGCCCGGCGACGTGTTTGCGCTGAACGCGCCCTATAATGGCGGCACACACCTGCCCGACATCACCGTGGTGACGCCGGTGTTTGAGAGTGGAACGAGCAAAATCCTCTTCTGGGTCGCTTCGCGCGGCCATCACGCCGATGTCGGCGGCACCGCGCCCGGCTCGATGACGCCGCTGGCCACCAGCGTGGACGAGGAGGGCGTGCTGTTCGACAATTTCCGTATCGTCGAGCGCGGCCGCTTCCGCGAAAAGGAACTGGAGGCGCTGCTCACCGATCATCCTTACCCGGCCCGCAATCCGCGCCAGAATATCGCCGACCTCAAGGCGCAGATCGCCGCCAATGAAAAGGGCGTCGCGGAACTGAGGAAAATGGTGGCGCATTTCGGCTTGCCCGTAGTCGAAGCCTATATGGGGCATGTCCAGGACAATGCCGCCGAAAGCGTGCGCCGCGTGCTGGAGCGCCTGCCCGACAGCTCGGAATACGAATACCCGACCGATACCGGACAGGTGATCCGGGTCAGGATCACCGTCGATCGGCAGCAGCGCGAGGCGGTGGTGGATTTTTCCGGCACGTCGCCGGTCGAGAAGAACAATTTCAACGCTCCAGAACCGGTGACGCGCGCGGCCGTGCTCTATGCCTTCCGCGTCATGGTCGAGGACAATATTCCGATGAATGCCGGTTGCCTCAGGCCGATCCGCATCGTCATTCCCGATGGCTGCATGCTCAAGCCCGCCTATCCGGCGGCGGTGGTGGCCGGCAACGTCGAAACCTCGCAGCATGTCACCAATGCACTGTTCGGCGCCATGGGTGCACTGGCCAATGCGCAGGGCACGATGAACAATCTGACCTTCGGCAATGAGCGCTATCAGTATTACGAGACGATCTGCTCCGGTTCGCCGGCGGGCCGCATGAACGACGGACGCGGCTTTGCCGGCACGTCAGGCGTCCACACCCACATGACCAATTCGCGCCTGACCGATCCGGAAGTGCTGGAACTGCGCTTCCCGGTCCTGCTGGAAGATTTCCATGTTCGCGAGGGTTCCGGCGGCAAGGGCGAGTGGAATGCCGGCGACGGCACCAGCCGCACCATCCGCTTCCTTGAAAAGATGCAGTGCGCCATCCTGTCCTCGCACCGTGCCCGCGCGCCCGAGGGCCTTGCCGGCGGCGGCGATGGCGAGGTCGGCCGCACCGAAGTGCGCCGCAAGGACGGTTCGCTGGAGACCCTGAAAGCCTGCGACCAGACGAGCCTGGCGGCAGGCGAGGCCGTCATCATCACCACGCCGACATCGGGCGGCTTCGGCGAAGGCGGGCGCAAAGCGTGATGCAACCGCTCGATAAACGAGCCGCCCCGCGCCAATACGAGGTGGCGCGGGGCGGCGTGAAATACAGCGCCGTTACTTGCCGAGGCAGGTGTCGGCGTTGTCCCAGTCGCAGCTATCCAGACCGGTGAGGATCGTCGTATCGACCTTCTCGCCTTCGACCAGCTTCATCATCGTCATGGCCGCCTGATAGCCCATTTCCTCCGGGCGCTGGCCGATCAGCGCATTGACGCGATGGTCCTTGAGCGCCTGCATTTCGGGCGCCAGCGTGTCGGCCGAAATGATCACGAACTCGCCGCTCTTGATCTTGTCCATGATCGGGTCGGTCACCTGCGCATAGGCCTGCGGCGCAAACAGCGGCCAGCCGCCTTCCAGCACGAAGGCGTCGAGGTCTGGGTTGGCCGTCAGCGTGTCGGCCATCATCTGGTTGGACTTCGCCGCATCGTCATTGGAATAAAGCGGACAGGCGCTGATTTCCGTCCAGCCGTTTTCGCCGTTCAGTTTCTCGGTTCCCGCCTTGCCGGAAAGCTCGTCGCGGGTGCCGGCGGCGCGGTCGTTGATGTTGGCGGCGGCTGGATTGCCGAGCAGCAGGCAGATATTGCCGCCATCGGGCATGCGCTTCTTCAATTCCTGCGCCAGCTTGACACCCAGTTCGTGATTGTCGGTGCCGACGAACGCCTTGCGCAATTCCTGGTCCCGCGGCAGGAAATCGGCATCGGCGGTGATGATCGGGATGGTCGGCTTGCGGCGGCGGATAACCTGCGCGATCGCCGGCGCGTTGGATGGCGAAACCGCGATCGCGGCGACGCCCTTGGTCAAAAGGTCGTCGATGATCTGCACCTCCGCGCCCTCGTCGGCAGCCGTTGCCGGGCCGGTATAATAGCATTCATAGCCCTTGGGCTTGAGCTCCTTGTTGGCGCGCTCGCAGCCTTGGTGCATCAGGTCGAAATAGGGGTTGTCGAGGCCCTTGACGACGAGCGCCAGGGTCTTGGTGTCGGCGGCCGAACTGGTGCCGCAAGTGAGCGCGAGAAAGCCGAGAGCGGCGGCGCCCAATAAGATTTTTCTCATCTGTTTCCTCCCAAGGATGATCGCGCGCAGGCTTCCGGCCTCAGTGAAGCCGGCAGTCGCCGCGTGCCCGATTTAACGGGGTCGCACGCCCCTCTGTCAATCGTCGAGGTCTACGCCTCAAGTATAATTGTCTGATGATTGACCGCAGCCAGACCGGAATCTACAGGGAAAAACAAGTGGGGGCAGATTGACCGGGCCCGGCGAACATGGCAGCTTTTTATGGCTCAGGCTGCCGCGGCCGGGCTTATGACAACAAGAGCACGGCTCGGGAGGAGATCGGCCTTGGCGGTACTGGAACTGAAAGACGTCGCGAAGCATTTCGGCGCGATCAGGGCGCTGGACGGCGTTTCGCTGACACTCGAACCCGGCGAGGTGCTCGGCCTGATGGGCGATAACGGGGCCGGCAAATCCACGCTGGTCAAGATCATCGCCGGCAATTTTCCACCCTCTCACGGTGAAATGCATGTCAATGGCAAGGCGGTGCATTTCCATCGCCCGATCGACGCGAGAGAGAGCGGCATCGAGGTCGTCTATCAGGATCTCGCGCTATGCGATAATCTGACCGCGGCGGCCAATGTCTATCTCGGCCGCGAATTGCGCAAGGGCGTGTGGCCGTTCCGCATTCTCGATTACAACGCCATGTATGAGCGCTCGCGCGCCCTGTTCGCCGAATTGAAATCGGAAACGCGCCCGCGCGATCTGGTGCGCCAGATGTCGGGCGGCCAGCGGCAGGCCGTCGCCATCGCCCGCACCCGCCTTTCCAACTCCCACATCGTTTTGATGGACGAGCCGACGGCGGCGATCAGCGTGCGCCAGGTGGCGGAGGTCCTGCAGCTGATCGAGCGGCTGCGCGAGCAGGGCATCGCCGTGATCCTCATCAGCCACCGCATGCCCGACGTGTTCGAGGTTGCCGACCGCGTGGCGGTGATGCGGCGTGGCCGCAAGGTCGCCGACAAGAAGATCGCCGACTCATCGCCTGAGGAAGTGACGGCGCTTATCACCGGCGCATTGGAGGCAGCGTGACCGTGGGGAACAGCCAAACGATGCAGGCGCTTAAATCGGACGACATTGCCGAACAGACGCATACGCGCTGGTCGGCGCTCGTTTCAAGCCAGGTGTTCTGGGTCGTGGTGGCAACGCTGGTGGCCTGCGTGGTGCTGTCGTTTACGACCAACTCATTCGCGACATCGCAAAACCTGTTCAACGTGACGCGCAATTTCGCCTTCGTCGCCATCGTGGCGCTTGGCATGATGGCGGTCATCATCACCGGCGGGATCGATTTGTCGGTCGGCTCGATCATCGGTGTCAGCGGCATCGTTTTGTCCGTGGTCATGCATGCCGGCTTTTCGATCTGGGCTGGCGTCGGCATGGCCTTGCTGACATCCGTGCTCGTCGGCCTCGTCAACGGCTATTTCATCGCCTATCTCGGCATGCAGCCTTTCGTGGTCACGCTCGGCATGTTGAGCATCGGCCGCAGCCTGGCGATGGTGATTTCGCAAAACCGCACCATTTTCGAATTCGGCCCGGATGGCGCCACCTTGCTGGCAATCGGCGGCGGCTCGATCTTCGGCATCGCCAATCCGGTGTGGGTGCTGATCGTGCTGGCGTTGATCTTCGGCTTCGTCTTCCGCTGGACGCGCTGGGGCCGCTATGTGTTCGCCATCGGCGGCAATGAGCGTGCCGCCATTCTTACCGGCGTTCCTGTCCGGCGCATCAAATGCTCGGTCTATGCGGTGGCGGGGCTGATGTGCGGCATTGCCGCGGTGCTGGAGGTCGGCTGGCTCGGCGCCGTCACCACCGGGCTCGGCACCGGCGATGAACTGCGCGTCATCGCCGCCACCGTCATCGGCGGCGCCAATCTGATGGGCGGCGTCGGCTCCGCCTTCGGCGCGGTAATCGGCGCGGCGCTCATCGAGGTGATCCGCAACAGTCTCATCCTGCTTGGCGTCGATTCCTTCTGGCAGGGCACCTTCGTCGGCGCTTTCATCATCATCGCCGTGCTGTTCAACCGGTTGAGCGGCACGCGCAGCGAAGAGTAGTACCGAAGATTTCGACGTTGGCGCTGTAGCGCATGCTTCGAGACAGCGGCTTGCGCCGCCGCCTCAGGATGAGGACCGCTGGCGCCAATCTTCCTCATGCTGAGGTGCGAGGTCCTGAGCTTGTCGAAGGGGCGAGCCTCGAAGCACGCACAAATGCGGCAATCTCAAATGATCTTGCCGCGCGCCGGGACCGGCCACACCTCCGGCGCGCGGTCCTTGCCGACGATATGAACCGCATCGACCATATTGGTCACCACGCAGGCGTGGTTGGGCACGATGCGCAGGCGCTGGCCGACTTGCAGGCCGATATCGCCCTCGCTGCGCAGCCGGCCATGCTCTTCCGACAATTGGTCGATCGCAATGTCCGGGCGGCCAAGCACATGGCCATGGCCGGTGAGGCCAAGCAGGTCGGAGGTCAGCGTCTTGGAACCGGCGTCGATGATGGCGCGGTCGGGCGCGGGAACCGAAACCACGGTGGCCAGCACCGTCAGGGCGCAATCGTCCCAGGAGGCGACGCCGCGCGCCACCAGCGAGCGGTCGTTATAGACATAGGTGCCGGGGCGGTGTTCGGTGACGATCGCCGCCTCATGCGCCGACATCATGTCGGGCGAGCCGCCGGAGGTGATGGTGGGCACGGCAATGCCCTTAGCCTCGATCAGCGCCTTGGCTTCGCTCATGAAGGCCTGCACCTTCGCCGCGCCACCGACCGGCGGATAGGTCATCAGGCCACCGAAGGCGAGGCCGGGCGCGGCGGCGATGCGCGCCGCCAGCGTGGCCGCTTCCTGCGGCGTGCCGACACCGCAACGGTCGGCGCCGGTGTTGCATTCGACCAGCACATGGAGTGTCGTGCCCGCGGCCGAAAAGGCGGCGGACAGGCCGTCGATCACCGGCGCATTGTCGGCCACGACCGACAGCCGCACCTTGGCTGACAGCGCAAGCAGCGCCTTGAGCTTGGCCTCGCCCAGAATGTTGTAGGTGATCAGCACGTCGGTCAGGCGGTCGCTGCCGGCGATCATGGCTTCGGCTTCCGACACCTTCTGGCAGGTGATGCCGATGGCTCCAGCCTCGATCTGCATTTCGGCGATGGCCGGCAGCTTATGGGTCTTGATGTGCGGGCGCACTTTCAGGCCGTGGCTGTTCGCATAGGCCTGGAAACGCTCGATATTGCGCTTTGCCACATCGATATCCACCAGCACCGCCGGCGTCTGGATCTCGTCAAACATCACTGCTTGCCTCCGGAACAATGCGCCGGAGGTCCCTCCTCCGCGCCGCTTGACAAACAATGCCGCGTGGCGATAATTCCGTCAATCCGTTATTTGAGACATATGTCCATTATAGTGGATTAGTGGTTTGTGAAACTCTTTGGGAGGAACGGGGCATGAAATTGTCTCTCTTGGCGGCAACCGCCGCATTGGCGCTGATCAGCGCAATGCCTGCCAGCGCGCAGGAAAACAAAAGCAAGCTCGACGAGGTTCTGGCGCGTGGCCACCTGATCATGGGCACCGGCAGCACCAATGCGCCGTGGCACTTCAAGAGCATCGACGACAAATTGCAGGGCTTCGACATCGACATGGGGCGCATCGTCGCCAAGGCACTGTTCAACGACCCGGGCAAGATCGAATTCGTCATCCAGTCGTCGGATGCCCGCATCCCCAACATCACCACCAACAAGGTCGACCTGACCTGCCAGTTCATGACGGTCACCGGCGAGCGCGCCCAGCAGGTCGCCTTCACCATTCCCTATTACCGCGAAGGCGTCGGCCTGATGCTGAAGGCCGACGGTAAATATGCCGATTATGCCGCGCTGAAGGCGGCCGGTTCGGGGGTGACGATCTCTGTGCTGCAGAACGTCTATGCCGAATCCATGGTGCATGCGGCCCTGCCGGAAGCGAAGGTGGACCAGTACGATTCCGTCGATCTGATCTATCAGGCGCTGGAATCGGGCCGTGCCGACGCCGTCGCCACCGACCAGTCGTCGCTCTCCTGGTACATGCAGCAGAACCCCGACCGCTACAAGGACGCCGGCTATGGCTGGAATCCGCAGAGCTATGCCTGCGGTGTCAAGCGCGGCGATCAGGACTGGCTGAACTTCGTCGATACGGCGCTGCACGAGGCGATGACCGGCGTCGAGTTCGACAGCTACGCCAAGTCGTTCAAGACCTGGTTCGGCAAGGATCTCGAGCCGCCGCAGATCGGCTTCCCCGTCGAATACAAATAAGCCTGCCGCATGGCGCGGTCGTCACCGGCCGCGCCATTGTTGCAACGGGACGGCAATTTCATGGGTTACACGCTCAATTTCTCGGCGGTCTGGCGCAGCTTCGATCTTCTGCTGCAAGGGCTTGCACTCAGCCTCGGCCTTGCCGTCATGGGGATCGCCATCGGCTGCGTGATCGGCCTTGTCACAGCCTTCGGCCTGTTGTCGAAAAACGCGCTGCTGCGCCGTCCGGCGCAACTTTACGTCACCATCATCCGCAATACGCCGATCCTGGTGCTGATCCTGTTCGCCTATTTCGCGCTGCCGCAAATGGGCGTGCGGCTCGGCAAGATCGAAAGTTTCGTGGCGACGCTTGCCGTCTATAGCGGCGCCTATCTGGCGGAAATCTTTCGCGGCGGCCTGCTTGCCGTGCCCAGGGGGCTGAAGGAGGCCGGGCTTGCCATCGGGCTCAGGCAATCGCAGATCCGCAACACCATCGTCATTCCGCTGATGCTGCGCAATGTGCTGCCGTCGCTCTCCAGCACCCTGATCTCGCTGTTCAAGGATACCTCGCTGGCGGCGGCCATCGCCGTGCCCGAACTCACCTTCGAGGCACGCAAGATCAATGTCGAGAGCTTCCGCGTCATCGAGACGTGGATCATCACCAGCCTGCTCTATGTCGCCACCTGCACCGTGCTGGCCGCCCTGCTGCGCCGGCTCGAAAAGCGCATGTCCATCCCGAGGTGATCGCCATGGATATCGCAGCTTTCCTCCATGTCCTGTGGCTCGCCCGCATGCCGATCCTGAAAGGGGTGGGCGTCACCATCTCCATTTCCGCGCTGGCCATCGTGGTCGGCACGCTGGTCGGTGTCGGCGTCGGGCTGGTGCTGACCTATGGCAAGGGGCCGCTGCGCTGGCTGGTGCGTGGCTATACCGATTTCATCCGTGGCACGCCGGTGCTGGTTCTGGTGCTGGCGAGCTATTACGTGCTCGGCACGGTCGGCGTCGATCTCGGCCCGTTTGAGGCCGGCGTGTTCGCGCTTGCCGTGTTCTGCTCCTCGCATGTCGGTGAGATCGTGCGCGGCGCCTTGCAGTCCATCCCCAGGGGCCAGACCGAGGCGGCCAAGGCCATCGGCCTCACCTTCCCGCAGACCTTCGCCTATGTGCTGGGACCGCAGGCGCTGCGCCAGATGCTGCCGGCCTGGGTCAACACCGCAGCCGAGATGGTGAAAGCCTCGACGCTGCTGTCGATCATCGGCGTCGGCGAGCTTTTGCTGCGCACGCAGGAACTGATCTCGCGCACCTTCATGAGCCTCGAATTCTATCTGTTCGCGGGCCTGCTCTACTTCGTCATCAATTACGGCATCGAGCGCTTCGGTCGCTATATCGAGCGCAAAACCTCCGTCCCCTCGTGAGGCCGATCACCATGACCAACCTTCTTGAAATCCGCGACCTGCACAAGCGCTACGGCGATGTCGAAGTGCTCAAAGGCGTCGATTGCGCCATGGCGCAGGGCGACGTCATTTCCATTATCGGCTCGTCCGGCTCCGGCAAGACCACCATGCTGCGCTGCATCAACATGCTGGAGGATTTCGAAGGCGGCACGATCCGCATCGACGGCGAGGAGATCGGCTACGACACGGCAGGCGGTCGCCGCCGCCGCAAGAAGGAAAAGGAAATCGCCCGCCAGCGCGCAATGACCGGCATGGCCTTCCAGCAGTTCAACCTGTTTCCGCACATGACGGCGGCGCACAACGTCATGCTCGGACTGGTCAAGGTCAAGGGCATGGGCCGCGACGAGGCGCGCGGCCTTGCCGAAAAATGGCTCGACCGCGTCGGCCTCGCCGAGCGCCGCGACCGCTATCCCGGCCAGCTTTCCGGCGGCCAGCAGCAGCGCGTGGCGATTGCCCGCGCCATCGCCATGAACCCCAAGCTGATGTTGTTCGACGAGGTGACGTCAGCGCTCGATCCCGAACTTGTCAACGAGGTGTTGCAGGTCATCAAGGACCTCGCCGCCGACGGCATGAGCATGCTGCTCGTTACCCATGAAATGCGCTTCGCCTACGAGGTTTCCACGCGCGTCATCTTCATGAATCAGGGCCGCATCGGCGAGGAAGGCAACCCGCGCGAAATGTTCGTCAAGCCGCAAACCGAGCGGCTGGCCGAATTCCTCATGAACTCGACATTCAACTAGCAGTCGGAGAGACAGATATGACGATCAAACGCTATGGCACCGGCCAGTCCGGGGCCGGCAAGCAGGCCCTGCCCTTCGCCCGCGCGGTCGAGGCCGATGGCTGGCTCTATGTTTCCGGCCAGGTCGCAATGGAAAATGGCGAGATCGTCGGCGGCGGCATCATTGCCGAAACGCGCCGGGCGATGGATAATGTCATCGCCATTCTGAAGGAAGCCGGCTACGGGCTGGAGCATGTCGTTCGTGTCGGCGTCTGGCTCGATGATCCGCGCGATTTCTGGTCGTTCAACGGCGTGTTTGCCGAGTATTTCGGAGCCAACCCGCCCGCGCGCGCTTGCGTACAGTCCAGCATGATGGTCGATTGCAAGGTGGAAATCGACTGCGTGGCCTATAAGGCGCGATAATCACTCGGAATTGACGGTCGTGGGAGCGGTGCATGGATGAGACGCAGGACGAAACGACGGGAAAGCGGGCGCGCGGCCTCGACCGTGCGTTCGCAATCCTGAATTTCCTGCGTGTCCAGCGCCAGGCGCTGCGCCCCAACGAGATCGCCACCGGCATCGACGCGCCGCGCTCGTCGGTTTATGAACTGGTCAACCAGATGCTGCGGCAGGGCGTGCTGGAGTATCATGGCGGGGACGGCCGGGTCTTCCTCGGCCGCAGCCTCTATTTTCTCGGCACCGCCTATGCCGAGCAATTCGACCTGATGCGCGAATGCGATCGTCTGCTCACCCATATCGCCGAGGAGACTCGCGAGACGGCACAGATGTGCATGCTGGAGGGCAACAAATACACCGTTGCCCAGATGAAGGAGGGGTCGCGCCCCTTCCGCATCTCATCCAATGTCGGCGATCCCGTCGCCATCCCGTGGACGGCATCGGGCCGGCTCCTGGTTGCTCATATGAGCGACGGGGAAATCCTCGACTTCATTCCGAAGGCGGATTTTTATCTGCCGAACGGGCAATGGTTCGAGCCCGCCGCCTTCATCGCGGAAGTGCGCGAGGCCGCAAGGGTCGGCTATTTCACTTTCAACAGCGTGGTCGAGAGTTTTACCCATTGTTTCGCCGTGCCGGTCTATCAGGCCGATTCCGTCTGCGTGGCCACGCTGTGTCTTGTCGCGCCGCGCGAAGACGGGCTGAAGAACCATGCCTCCTATCTGAAGACGTTGCTCGATGCCGCCGCCGATCTGTCCAGCCGCCTTGGCCATGCGACAGGCGAGACCGTATCCGGCGCCATCCGCAACCGGCCGAGATTGACCGCATCCGCATAGACAGGACTGCGGGTTACGCGCGCGGGCGGGCGACGGCGTTGACGTCGTCGAGGTCGGCCGCCTGGCCGTAGCTCATATTCTTCATCTGCCGGATGACGCGGGCCATTTCCTCGTCGGAAAGGATCGGCGGCTCGCCCAGCGCCAGCGCCTGTACATAAAGCCGAGACAGGGTTTCGACCTCGACAGCCAGCGCCAGCGCAGCCGCCGGCGACGCCGATCATATAGTGGAAAGCCGGGATCTGCCTGTGGTGGACGGCCAGCGTCGTGGCATAGAGCGAATGGCAGTGCAGTACGCTGTCGATATCGGCGCGCGATTGCAGAATGTCGCGGTGAAAACGCCATTCCGACGACGGCCGGCGTGCGCCTTCATAGCTACCGTCGAAATCCATCTGCACCAGGTCGGCCGGCAGCATCTCGTCATAGGGCAGCGAGGTCGGTGTGACCAGGAAACCACGCGGGTTGCGCGCCGAGAGATTGCCGGACGTGCCCTGATTGATACCGCAGGCATTCATGCGCCGGCAGGTTTCCACCATGGCGGCGCGCAGCGTGGTATCGTCATAAACGTTCAAGGCGGGGCGGATCCCATCGGCTTTGTACAGCGCGGCTTATTCCTTCACCGCCCCGGTCATCGACGACACATAATAATCAACGAAGAACGAATAGAGGATGACCACCGGCAGCGAGCCGAACAGCGCGCCCGCCATCAGCGCCCCCCATTCGTAGATATCGGAGCGCACCAGTTCGGTCAGAACGCCGACCGGCACCGTCTTGTTCTCCGACGACTGGATGAAGGTCAGCGCATAGATGAACTCGTTCCACGACAGCGTGAAGGCGAAGATGCCCGCCGAGATCAGGCCGGGTATCGACAGCGGCAGGATGATCTTGACCAGAATCTGCCAGCGCGAGGCGCCGTCCATCAGCGCGCATTCTTCCAGTTCATAGGGGATCGAGCGGAAATAGCCCATCAAAAGCCAGGTGCAGAACGGCACCAGGAAGGTCGGGTAGGTGAGAATCAACGCCCATTTCGAATCATAGAGGCCGAGCTTGAAGACCATCACCGCCAGCGGAATGAACAGGATCGACGGCGGCACCAGATAGGCGAGGAAGATGGAAAGCCCGACCGTTCGTGAACCGGAGAAGCGCATGCGCTCGATGGCATAGGCGGCGAGCACCGAGACCACGACGGAAATGACGGTCGCGGCGATGGTAATCACCATCGTGTTCCACAGCCATTGCGGATAGGACGATTCGAACAGCAGATATTTGATGTGCTCCAGCGTCGGGTGGACCACCCAGAACGGGCTGAAATTCTTGTAATCGGTCAGCTCGTGGTTCGGCTTGATGGCGGTGATCGACATCCAGTAAAATGGAAAGAGCAGCACGAATATGAAGACGGCGAGCGGCAGATAAACCGTCACCACGCGCCGCGGCAGGCTGGACAGATAGCCCATGCCGCCTTCGTCGCCGGCGCCGCCCTTGTTTCGACGTACCGGCGCTTGCGCCGCTGTTGTCGCGTCGCTCATCAGTCGCGTCCTCCCTGCTGCCAGCGGCGTCTTTGCATGCCGAAATAGCTGAACAGGATGGCTGCCAGCAGGAACGGGATCATCGCCACCGCGATCGCCGCGCCCTCGCCCAGATGGCCGCCGGGAATGGCGCGCTGGAAGGACAGCGTCGCCATCAGATGCGTCGCATTGACCGGGCCGCCGCGCGTCAGGACGTAGATCAACTGGAAGTCGGTGAAGGTGAACAGAACCGAGAACGTCATCACCACGGCGATGATCGGTGTGAGCATCGGCAGCGTGACATGGCGGAAACGCTGCCAACTCCCCGCGCCGTCCAGGGTCGCCGCCTCGTAGAGCGAAGGCGAGATCGTTTGCAGGCCGGCAAGCAGCGTAATGGCGACGAAGGGGATGCCGCGCCACACATTGGCGGCGATCACCGAGGCGCGCGCAAGCGTCGGGTCGCCAAGGAAATTGATCGGCGTGTCGATTATCCCGAGCTTTATCAGCGAATAGGAGATGATCGAGAACTGGGCATCGTAGATCCACCAGAACGCGATGGCCGAAAGCACGGTGGGCACCACCCAGGGCAGGAGCACGATGGCGCGGAAGAAGGCCTTGAACGGCAGCTTCTCATTGAGGATCAGCGCCAGCCATAGGCCGAGCGCGAATTTCAGCACCGAGGCCGCCACCGTGTAGAGGATGGTGTTGAAGACCGAGAGCCAGAAAACGTGGTCGTGCCAAAGGATTTCGTAGTTTTCGAGGCCGATGAAGATGCCTGGCCGGCCGATCCGCGTGTCGGTGAAGCCGAGCCACACGCCGAGGCCGAGCGGATAGGTGAGGAAGACGAGCAGGATCGCGGCGGACGGCAGCAGGAACAGCGCGCTGAGAACATTCCTGTTTTCAAGCAAGCGGGCGCCCCGGCTGCGCCGGGGGGCGGGTTTCAGTGCGACCTCTGCGGCAGCGTTCATCAAGGCGTCCTGTCATAGCAGCGCCCTGCTTCCGGGCGCTGGCTGGGTTTCAAACGCGGTGTTTCCGGCGCGGTGGTTCCGGCCGTGCCGGTCCGGCAGGGCGGATGTCCGAGACACCCGCCCTGCCCTGTCGGATTGGAACGCGGTGCATTCAATCGAATGCAAGAGGCGCTCTAACACATTGATAGAGCATCGGAATTTCCCGAAAACCGATACCCGTTTCCCGATCCGATGCTCTATGCCTCGTAATAGCGCTTGGCGCGTTCGGCGGCGCGTTCGGCCGCCTGTTCGGGCGTGCGCTGGCCGGTGACGGCCTCGGCGAACATGTCGACCAACACATAGTCGGCCATGACGCCGGCGGAAGCCGAGCCAAGCGGGCCGGCAAAGCCGTTGGTCCGCAGCGTTTCGGACGCCTTGGCATAGGGCGCGAAGACCGGATTGGCCGTCCAGATCGGATTGTCGGCATAGGCCTTGAGCGTCTGGCAGCAATAGGCGCTGGAGGATTCGATCCATTTCGACATGCGCGGCTTCTCGAACATGTATTGCAGATAGAGCTTCGCCGCGTTCGGATATTTCGTATATTTGAACACGACCGCGCTCGTCACCTGGTGCAGTTCGATATCCTTGCCGCTCTTGCCGACCGGCAAATTGGCCGAACCGACATCCTTGGCGAACTCGGCGAGCTTCGGATCGTTCGCGGCCGCGTAGTAGGCCGACACGCCATTGGCGGTGACGCCGACCTGACCGGCCAGGAAAGCGCGGTTGTTGTTGACGTCGAGCCAGCTTTCGGTGCCGGGAATGAAGGTCTTGTACAGCTCCGAGGCGTATTTGATCGCCTCGATCGATTCCGGGCTGTTGATCGTCACATTGCCCTTCTCGTCCACCATTGCGCCGTCATGGCTCCACAACAGCCAGTGCGCGTAATTGTTGCCGTCGCCGACGCCGTGGCCATGTGTGAAGCCAGCCGGATGGCCGCTCTTCTGCAGTGCCTGGCAGAGTTTCAGGAATTCGTCGGTGGTCTTCGGGAATTCCTCGAAACCGGCTTCCTTAACCCAGCTCTTGCGGTAAACCATGGCGTTGCCGATGGTGGCGATGGGCAGGCCGACGAACTTGCCGTCATTGGTGGCATAGGCTTTTGGGCCATCATACCAGCCGCCATATTTGTTGCCGAGATAGTCCGCGAGGTCGGTCAAGTCGAGCAATTGGTCGGGGTATTGCTGCGGATCGTCGAACCACACCCACATAATGTCCGGGCCTGAGCCGACACTGGCCGCGACCGCCGCTTTCGGGCGGATATCTTCCCAGCTTTCCTTGTCGATCGTGACCTTGATGCCGGTATCCTTGGTGAATTGCTCGGTATTGGCGAGCCACTGCTTCTCGTCGCCGTCGACGAAGGGCGACCAGCGCGTGACGCGCAGCTCGGCCCCCTCCTCCGGCGTGATCTTCATCGTTTCCTCGGCGCGTGCCGGCATGCCGATCAGGCCGGCGCCGGCGGCGCCGACAGCCAGGCCCGCCGTGGTGCGGATAAGATCGCGTCTGGTTATGCTCATATTTTCCTCCCTGATGAAATTATGGCTCGGTGAAATACTGCCTCAAAGTCTGAAGCGGGTTTCCTTGTCGAACAGGTGCACGAGGTCGCGATCCGGCGAAAGCCGCAATGTCTCCCCCGGCTTGAAGGCGCGGCGCTCGCGCAACGCGGCGACAATCTCGCCGCCGCCTTTCAGGCGCGCCATGACATGCGTTTCCGATCCCATCGGCTCGACCACCACCACCTCGGCGGCAAAACCGGCATCGTCGAGCCTGAGATGCTCCGGCCTTATGCCGTACACGACCGGCCGGCCATCGCTGGCCGCCGGCGCCTTGGCCAGCGCCAGGCTTTCGCCGCCGGCGGTTTCGAACGAGGCGCTGCCATTGGCCTTGATGCGCCCATCGATCAGGTTCATCGCCGGCGAGCCGATGAAACTCGCCACGAACAGGTTCGCCGGATTATCGTAAAGCTCCAGCGGCGCGCCGATCTGCTCGATGATGCCATCATGCATGACGACGATCTTGTCGGCCATGGTCATCGCCTCGACCTGGTCATGCGTGACATAGACGATGGTCGTTTCCAGCCGCTGATGCAGTTCCTTGATCTCGGCGCGCATGGCCACACGCAGCTTGGCGTCGAGGTTGGACAGCGGCTCGTCGAACAGAAACACCTGCGGATCACGGACGATGGCGCGGCCCATGGCGACACGCTGGCGCTGGCCGCCCGAAAGCTGGCGCGGATAGCGGTCGAGCAGATGCGTCAGATCAAGGATGCCGGCAGCCTTCTTCACCCGCTCCTCGATCTCGGCCTTGGGCGCCTTCTGCAACATCAGCGAGAAGCCCATATTCTGCCGCACCGTCATATGCGGATAGAGCGCGTAGTTCTGGAACACCATGGCGATGTCGCGTTCCTTCGGCGGGACATCGTTGACGACGCGCCCGTCAATGGCGATTTCGCCGGATGTGATATGTTCCAGTCCGGCGACCATCCTCAGCAATGTCGACTTGCCGCAACCGGACGGCCCCACGAGGATGACAAATTCGCCGTCCTCTATCGGAACCGATACGCCATGCAGGATTTCAGCGGAGCCATAGGACTTCCGCACGTCACGAATCGTGACTGACGCCATGCGATCTCCTCACCCAATCGCGGTCTGATTGGGCGCCATACTGTCCGGGCTTTTTCAGAAGCGCAACCCCGGTTCTGCACATCTGTCGCCTGACGGTGCGCAATGTCACGAAGAAGACCGGCGACGGCTGATGATCTTGCCGGGATTGAGCAGGCCTTGCGGATCGATCAGCATCTTGAGCGCGCGCGCCAGATCCTGCTTGACCGGATCGGCGTGGCGTTCATAGGCGCCGCGCTTGTCGAGGCCGACGCCATGCTCGGCGGAAAACGAGCCGCCGGCCGCGCGCAGGCCGTCATAGAGCACGTCCTCGACGGCCAGATAGCGCGCCGGCGCGAGCGGCCCGTCGGCGTTCAGCGAAATATGTAGATTGCCGTCGGCCAGATGCCCGAAGACGTAGGGCTGCCAGGCGGCATCGAGTGCCTCAAGGCCGTTTTCGATGCGCGCGACATAAGCGTCGAGCATCCCGGCCGGCACGGAGACGTCGAAGGACGGCGGATGGTCGTGCATGCGCTCGATCATCTCGGTTTCCTCGCGCAGCCGCCAGATCATGCGTGCCTGCTCCAGCGAGGTAGCGACCAGCCCGTCGCTTATCCCCGCCTTCTCCCATATTTCCGCCAGGCCGTTTTCCAGGGCGGCGCGCGCGGCATCCTGCGTGTCGGCGCCGAGTTCGAGGACAAGCAGGCAGGGTGCGTCCAGGGGCAGGAGATCGGGCGGATAGTCCAGCATGCGGCGCATCGCCGATACGAAAGGCCGCCACATGATTTCGGCGGCCTGCAGACTGGTTGCCGCTTGGCCCAGGAAATGGCCCGCGATGCGCTGCGCGCTCGCCGCGTCACTGATCCCGACAAGCGCGGTGGCCGACGCGCCGTTCATCGCGTCCAGCCGGATCGCGGCACGGGTGACGATGCCCAATGTGCCTTCCGCGCCGACAAACAGTTGCTTCAGATCATAACCGGCGCTGGTCTTCAGCACCCGCGTAAGATCGCCGAAGACGCGCCCGTCCGGCAGCACGGCTTCGAGGCCGAGCAGCCTGTGGCGCATGGTGCCGTTGCGAAAAGCCATGATGCCACCGGCATTGGTGGAAATCATGCCGCCAATGGAGCAGGAGCCGCGCGCGGCAAGGTCGATGCCCGGATCGAGCCCGTATGCGCGAGCCGCCTCCTGCAATACGGCAAGCGGCGTTCCGGCCTGAACGATGGCGACGCGCGCCAGCGGATCGATTTCCTCGATGCGGTCCATGGCGCCGAGATCGCAGATGATCTGCTCCCGCGTGGTCGCGGCGCCCCCGGCAAGGCCGGTGCGCCCGCCCTGTGGCACCAGTTCAATACCGCTCGCCGCGTAAAAGCCGACAAGGGCCGCGACGCCTGCCGTGTCGCGCGGACGCACCAGCGCGGCGGCACCGAAATTACGATCGTCGAAGCCCGGATCACGCGCGCCGAGCTCGGCGCGGCTCCAGACGGTCGCTCCGCCTGTGATTCTGCGCAATTCCTCGATCAGCAATGCCTGGCTGTGCAAATCGCCCGCCTCGTTTCGCTCTCTATACAGATCGCGCGAGCTTAGATCAGATGGAACGGGCGCGAAATAGCGAGATCAGCGCGAGCGGAAGGCTTTGTGACCTTGCGCGCCCTGCCGGAACGGGCCGGGAAACGCCACCACCTCGCCTTTGGGCCGAGTGCATTCGGCGACGGCGACGGCCTCGATCAGGACGTCAAGAGCCTCGCAGGTCTTGCGGCTCGTGTCATCACTGCCTTTGAGATAGTGATAGGCGCGCTCAAGGTGCAGGCGGGCGGCTGAATAATCGCTGGTCACTGTCCACTCCGTATTGCCCGCCAGCTTCTGTCTTGACATGAGCAGAACAACGGAATGCAAATATCCACAGGCACTTTTGATTCAAATCTTAGGAGTGGGTCGCACTTCTTGAGGTCAGATAGCAGTGAGGCGCAGCCCTGCTATGGGACCGGCTCGACCGCCCTCTGTTTCGAACGTCATGGCCTTGCGGAAGGACGATGTTGACAGCTGTCAACTCCGGCGCGTCAACAAGGATCACGATAGCCGCGTCGGCGCTTGCGGGCCTCCAATCGGCAAAACGCCCTGTCGGCGCCCTCCCCGGTCCCGAAGGTCTCGATCTTGATCCGTCCGTTCGTGCCGATGCGGCCCCATCCGCGCACCAGCGAAATCTCGCCGAACAATGTCGGCTGTTTATCGAGCACATAAAAGCGCGCCATGTTGCGGCTCGGGTCAATGCGGTAAAGGATACGCTCGGACATGGCGGCAACTTGGCCGAACCGTGATGGCATCGTCTAACGCATCTTTTGAATCGATGGGGCGGCATTGATTCATGCCGCTGATGACGCTGCATCGCGTTGACAGATGTCAACGCGATAGCACGCAACAGCCGGCCGCCGGAGCCTGATATATGAATGATATATATGGTGCATGGATCGTTGCGCTGCCGAAAGGTTAATTTCCGTTAATCATAAAGCGCTTGACGCGACTCGGAGCTTGGCCGATCCTGACGGAAGTTTTCGTATAGGCGTCATTTTGGCGTAACTCGATGGCGGCGGCGTTATTTTCGAAACGGGCCGTTATCTACAACGAGGCCGTAGGCCGGATTCGGCAAGGGCCGCGAATCGGCGCATAAGCATGAAGGTGGCTCTTATGTTCAGTGGAGCCGGGGGTCGGGGTTGAGGAACGAGGCCGGAGAAGGACGTGAACGTGGCGGTTGCGAATATCGTCGGGCAACAGGAAGGGGGAGGGGAGAGCGCCGTGACCGACGCAGACCTCACCACCGATCGCGCCATTGCGCGTGATGCCGAACTTCTGTCGGCGCAACTTCAAGCCATGCGCGACCGGCTTTATGCACCGGCTTCGCGCAAGACGCTGCGCCGCTTCTCCAGCGGCGAGGCCGCGCGACTGATCGGCGTTTCCGACGGTTATCTGCGCCAGCTTTCCATCGCGGGTGAGGGGCCGCAGCCCGAAACCGGAACCGGCGGGCGGCGCTATTACACGCTGGAAGACATTAATGGCCTGCGCCGACACCTTGCCGAGCAGAATCCGGCCAAGTCCCGCCATTATCTCCCGTCCCGCAACGCGGGAGGGAACGAGCATTTGCAGGTCATCGCCGTCACCAATTTCAAGGGCGGCTCGGGCAAGACCACGACCAGCGCGCATCTGGCACAGCATCTGGCATTGGCAGGATACCGCGTTCTGGCCATCGATCTCGATCCGCAGGCTTCCTTGTCGGCGCTGTTCGGCTATCAGCCTGAACTCGACCTCGACGGCAATGACACGCTTTACGCGGCGATCCGCTACGATGACGAAGGCCGGCAACTTTCCGACGTCATCCGCCCGACCTATTTCGATGGCCTCGATCTTGTGCCGGGTAATCTCGAATTGCAGGAGTTCGAGCACACAACGCCGCAGATGCTGAGCACACGTCATGGCGACGCGGCAGGGCAGGGGCTTTTCTTTGCCCGCGTGCACGATGCGCTCGCTTCTGTTGCCGATCGTTACGACGTGGTGGTGATGGATTGTCCGCCGCAGCTTGGCTTTCTGACGCTGTCGGCGCTGTGCGCGGCAACGTCCGTTCTGGTTACGGTGCATCCGCAAATGTTGGACGTGGCCTCGATGAGTCAGTTCCTTTTCATGACAGCCGACCTTCTGGCCGTGGTGCGTCATGCCGGCGGTGAACTGAATTTCGACTTCATGCGCTATCTCGTCACCCGTTACGAGCCGAATGACGGACCGCAGACGCAGATCGTCGGCTTCCTGCGCTCGCTGTTCGGCGAACGCGTGCTGACTGCGCCTCTTGTCAAGTCCACCGCGTTCTCTGATGCGGGGCTGACAAAGCAGACGCTTTACGAAGTGACGCGAGAGAGTTTCAGCCGTGCCACCTACGATCGCGCCATGGAATCGTTGACAGCTGTCAACACCGAGATCGAAGGCCTTATCATGAAAGCCTGGGGCAGGCAGGCATGAAGGAGGCCGCGACATGACAGGGCAGAACCGCAAGAGCCAGTTGAAGGCGCTTTTCGGCACGATCGATCAGGGAGAGGGAAATGCCGGGCGCGCGGCGGAGCCAAACGCCGCGCCAACCGCGCCTGATGCTCCTCCGCTGGAAACCAAAGCCTTTGGACTGGCGAAAATCGTGCCGGCGGAAACCCTGATGCGTCCGCGCACGTCCTCCGGCGCGGTCAAGGCCATGGGGCTTTCGCTTGGCGGCCTGTCGCGCGAGGTCGAGGAAGCGCGGCGGCTGAAGGAAAGCCTCGATACGGTCGAGCGTGTCATTGAAATTGATCCAGGCCTGATCGACGCCTCCTTTGTTTCCGACCGTCTCGGTCGCGACGGCACGGACGAGGGCCTTGGCGAACTGGTCCGCAGTATCGAGGCGAACGGCCAGCAGGTGCCGGTGTTGCTGCGCCCGCACCCGGACCAGGCGGGGCGTTATCAGACAGCCTATGGCCACCGCCGCATCCAGGCCGCCGCCCGGCTGGGAAGGTCGGTCAAGGCAATCGTGCGTTCGCTGAGCGACACCGAACTGGTGCTGGCTCAGGGCAAGGAGAATACCGAGCGCCGTGACCTGTCCTTCATCGAACGGGCCTTCTTTGCACATGCATTGATTGCCCGCGGTTTTGAACGCGGCGTGGTGCAGGACGCGTTGTCGCTGCACAAGGCCGAGATGACGCGCTTCCTGCAAGTGGCCGAAGCCGTGCCTTTGCGCATCGCCAACGCCATTGGCCCGGCGCCGAAGGTGGGGCGGCCGCGCTGGATGGCATTGGCCGAGCTTTTGAAAGGGGAGGCGGCACGGGTGAAGGCGCAGGACGAGATCACCAGTTCCGGCTTTTGCGCCACGACCGGCTCCGATGCACGCTTCAACCGGGTGTTCGAACGCTTGAACCGCCGAACAAAGCCGCCGGCGCCAGCGCCGATGGAAGTTCATGGTGCTGCTGGCCGCACGATAGCGCGCATCGATACCGCGCGCGGCCGCGCTCGCGTCGATTTCGTGGACAAATTCGAGGCCGGGTTCGCCGAATATCTGCAGGCGGAGCTGCCTAAACTGTTGGAAAGCTTTGCTTTATCTCGCAAGCCCAAAGGCTGAGCCGAAGAGTTTTATCCACTCCGGGCAAAAATGGGGTGGAATGGCATAACCAGAGCGGTGCTCGTTCGACCGGATCGAGACCGCCAGAACAGAGCGAAAGGAAAGGAAACCGGCAAGAAAAAAGAAGGCCCCCGAAACGTCTCCGTCCCGGAAGCCCTCAGCAATGTAGCAATTGAGAGAGAATCACTTCCGGCTTGCAATGTCAAGCACTGGGCACGTTCCCGGTATCGGTCCGTCTTGCCTCGACCGAGGTAAAAGTGATGATTGAACATATTGCCACGACGCCCTTCGGGCGGCGAGCGTTATCTCCTGCGATGTTGGCGGGGCAGGCGAGCGCACGCAAGGCGTCCGCTGCGGCGAGTATCGACAAATGGCGCGTATTTCGTGCCGTGTGTGAAGCGAAGGCGCCGATCGGTGCCAGTGACCGCTCACTTGCGGTACTGAGCGCGCTGCTCTCGTTCCACCCGCAGGCGGAACTGACTGCCGGCAACAGGCTTGTCGTTTTCCCTTCCAACACTCAGCTCGCATTGCGGGCGCATGGCATGGCGCCGGCAACATTGCGACGGCACCTGGCGACCCTGGTCGAGTGCGGCCTGGTGGTGCGACGCGACAGCCCGAACGGCAAACGATACGCGCGCAAGAGCGAGGGGGGCGAGATCGAGATGGCCTTTGGCTTCGACCTCGCACCGCTGCTTGCTCGCGCGACTGAATTCGAACGTATGGCTGACGAGATACGGGCAGAGCGGCGAGCGATCCAGCTTTTGCGCGAGCGGGTAACTCTGTTGCGCCGTAACATATCGAAGATGATCGTCTTTGGCCTGGAAGAAGGGCTTGAGGGCGATTGGGCCGTGGCTCAGTGCGACTACCGCGCGATTGTTGCGCAATTGCCGCGCACGCTAACGCGCGCCGTGCTGGAGACCGTGGAAGGACAATTGCGCGCGCTTTCGGCACGGCTACACAAATCTCTGGAATTGCGCGCTTTTTCCCAAGATTCGAGCGGCAATGAGTCTCAGGATGAGCGCCATATACAGAGTTCAAAAATACAGACTCTAAACATTGAATCCAGCATCGAAAAATCAACTGAACGCAATGGCGCATCCCACCGGCAAACCACGCATCCAGTCAGCGAAAGGCAAAAAGCGCCTGAACCGGAAGCCAGAAACGCGCCACTTCCGACCTATCCGCTCGGACTTGTGCTGCGAGCTTGCCCTGACATTGCCGATTATGCCCGCAATGGTGTTGCAAGCTGGACAGATCTGGTTGCCGCAGCAAATCTTGTGCGCTCGGCGCTCGGTGTCAATCCGGATGCCTGGGAACAGGCCTGCCAAGCGATGGGTCCGCGCAATGCTGCCATTTGCGTGGCGGCTATCCTGCAGCGGGCAGAGCATATCCATAGCGCCGGCGGCTATCTGCGCAGCCTGTCCGGCAGGGCCAGGGCCGGGCAATTCTCAGTCGGCCCGGTGCTGATGAGCCTGCTGCGAGCGGCCGGTGGGAAATGTGAGAAGCAATCAGCGTGATGAAACATGAGGTGTCTCACCAGTCGCTCGATGAACGCGAATTCTCGTCGATCTGACGGCAAAAGCTGGCTGTCCGGCGGTGAAAAACGAGCGACAGAGGTCAATTTCAGCTTGATAATCAAAATGATTGATAAGCCAACACTATCGCTCGTATCTGCAACAAGACAGGCTGTGCGGTTTTACCCGGCGACGATGATATGATGCGCACGTCGCCTAAACTCTCTGCGATACTGACGCGCCTCCTCCCGCCAACAGGGCCTGACCTCGACCGTTCGGAGATGAATGTTTGGGGTAGAAGCCAACGAGTTGCCAGCCGGCCGCCATGAGGACTATCACGGCAGCGATTTCGGCCTTGCGTGTCAGGCCGCCTGACCCAATGGGCCTTATTTCTCAATTTGGCGCACGATCAGCTTGTGATGCTGATGGCTTGGAGCGCCCGCTCACAGTTTCGATGACGATCCGGAGTTCGCACTTCCTGGGACAGGGCTCGTAGCGCGGAAGGGTTGACCTCAGCCTTTTCGATTCGAGACGGACCAGGAGGGGCCTATGTCCATCGATCTGCTGATAAGCGATGCGTATGTTTACGTTGACCGTGATATGGAAATCGCTGACGGCTGGGTCGCCATCAAGGGCAACCGCGTGCACGCCGTCGGCAAGGCGGGCGAGGAGCCGCTAGCTGGGTGTAAGATTTCGGCACACGGCCGACTGGTGACGCGCAGTTTCGCGCCGGCTTCCGCTTCTATGCCACGCGCGATTCCATGATCCGCTCGGTCGAGGACGGCGTCTCGCTGCCGAATCTGCGGTGCAGGACGAGGAAATCATTCTTGCCAGCGGCCGAATGGAGCCTGCTGGATTACGACGATAAACCGTAGCCGTCGGAGCGCTGAATAGCAACTGGGCACGCCTTTCAGCACACCCAGTTGCTGTGCTCGGAAGCCGGTCTATTGTTTGGCCGGACCAGAATGCATGATGTCGTCTTCCCTCGGGCCGTCGACGATCAGGTAGCCGGCGAGGCCGCGCTCCGCCCGCGACAGCGCGTGGTCGACCAGCACGTAGTGGCCGGCGCGGTCGATCTTGAAATCGACCATCGTGGCGCCGCCGGGCGGCACGCTGACCGTTTGCACGCCGGTCAACGGCGGCGAGGTGACGCTACCCATGTCGTACACGTGGTCGAATATCTCGCCGATGACGTGGAAGGACGAGGTGTAGTTCGGCCCGCCAACGCCGAAGAAGATGCGCACCGTTTCGCCAGCATTGGCGTAGAGCGGATGCGCCTTGGTGAGCGCGCCGACCGAACCGTTGAACAGGAAGTATTCGGGACGCTCGGAGATCAGCTTGTCGTAGTCCATCTCCATCTCACCCTTCGTGCCGAACGGCTCGACGGTATAGAGCTCACCCTGCATGACGTAGAATTCGCGGTCGACCTGTGGCAGGCCGCCCTCGGGCTCCACCACGATCATGCCGTACATGCCACTGGCGATGTGGTGGGCGACGCTGGGCGTGGCGCAGTGGTAGACGAAGATCCCCGCCTTGAGTGCCTTGAAGGTCACCACTGCCTCCTCGCCGGGCGCGAGTTGGGTGAAGTCGGCGCCGCCGCCGGGGCCGGTCGCGGCATGGAAGTCGACCGAGTGCATCATGACGCTATCGGCGGCGTTCTTGATATGGACCTCAATCGTGTCGCCGACGCGGGCGCGCAGCATCGGCCCCGGAACCTTACGGTTGAATGTCCAGTAGACATAGGAGGTGCCGTCATCTAGCCGGCCTTTGAGTTCCACGGTTTCGAGATCGACGCGCACCACCTGCGGGGCACGCTGCCCGATGGGCGCAGGAAGGTCGGCCGGATCGCGCACGATGTCGGTCATATCGCTGTCCATGTCGGAGCGCGGACCGGGCATCACCTGGATCAGACCTTCCATGCCGGCCGCGCGGTGTCCCGCAATCGAGCAGAAATAGGCGAACTCGCCGACTTTGTTGGCGAGGAAGGAAAAGGTCGAAGAAGCGTTCTTGCCCACCACGATCGCCGAGCGGGCGGCGTACTGGTCAAGCACGATGTCGTGTTCCGCCCCTTCGCCGTTAATCAGGTTGATCTGGACCAGTTCGCCCTCGTGAACCATGAGGGTGGGATTGACCTTGCCCTCGATGTCGCCGCCGACGCCGATATAGACCATGCGGCCTTCGGCGATGCCGGTACGCAAGGTGAAGATGGTCGCATTGTGGTAGCTGACGGCAGGCGCGTCGGCTGAAGCAGGTGCTGCGGCAGGCGCCGCCGTGTCCGACGACGTCTGAGCGGTCATGGTGTGGTCATGCGCCTGGGCGAAGGCGCCGGAAAGCGGCGCGAAGGCCATGCTTCCGGCCAATAGGGTGGCAAGAAGGTGGCGCACCACGCTGTTTACGGCTTTCGGAGTGGTGCCGGGCATCGGGCTGGCTTTGTTGTGTATCATGGGAGGACTCCGTTTGAGGATGGAACGGGCTAAGCTTTAGCGAGCAGCGGCGACGCGTTCCTTGAGGCAGCGCAATGAAGCAATCGGGGCAGCCTGATGCCGGCGCTGGAATGCTGGCCTGGGGGTCCAATCGTCGGAAAGCTTGCGCCGGCGCAAGGAAGTAAGGTCGAGGCAAACGCATCTTGAACATGCGGGAATTCGCGCCGCGTATGCATTGCCGCGCTCTCCTTTTCCTAGTGGCGGCGGAAACGATGTTGGCGGCAGGACATGGCTTCCCGGCGGCACCCGCCGAGGCGCAGGAGACGCTGGTCCTCGTGCATCCGTTAGCACCGGCTGGCTAAGCCTTTTGATGTCCGGCGCGCGGCGGCAATTCGTGCCTGTGTTAGTGGCGTGGCCGCTCAGGGCAGGGTGGCTCTGCCCACGTTCCGGTCGAGATTGCCCGCTGCCGGACCTTGGAATAGCGGCAGGCCGGCAATGAGGGAGCGATCCAAACGGCTCGAGGACCTTTTCTCCGCCGGTTGTTGAATATGGATCGAGCGGCCACCGTCTCGCAAGGGCATGGAGCGCGGCAAAATGAATTGCATGCGGTGATTTATCGCCCGCTTCCGATTTGTTTGCGCTGCAACAAAGTCGATTCTCCGCAGCGCACCTAGATGCCGACCGACGGTTCGCCGTCGTTCAAGAAAAAGAAAGGCAAGTCTGATGAGACCCGTTATCGCTGTCGCAGCCATCTTCGCCGCGCTCACGCTGGCCGGAGGCGCTGAGGCCGCCGACCACCAGATCCAGATGCTCAACAAGGGCGAGAAAGGCAACATGGTGTTCCAGCCCGATTTCGTGCAGGCCGCACCGGGAGACACGATCACCTTCGTCCCCACCGACAAGGGGCACGACGCCGAGAGCATCAAGGGCATGATCCCCGATGGAGCCCAGCCCTTCAAGGGCAAGATGAGCCAACGGATCACCGTGACCCTGGACAAGGAAGGCGTCTACGGCGTCAAGTGCACCCCGCACTACGGCATGGGCATGGTGGCGCTGATCGTCGTCGGCAAGCCGGTTAATCTGCATCAGGCGAAGGCCGTCAAGCAGACCGGCAAAGCCAAGAAGGTGTTCGAGGCGCTGCTAGCGGAAGTGCCGGCCGGCAACTGAGCATGGCTGACGGTGCTCGGCGCCGAAGATCCGATCGGCGCCGGACAGAGCAGGGACAATAATGGCGATTCCGAGCACTCGCCGGGACAGTTACCCGAGCTTTTTCCGCGCTGGCGATGCGAGAGGAAAGAACGTCGATTTTGTTCAAAATAAATTACGCCGTTTTGCCACGACGATGGACTCAAGTTCGCGGTCGCCATCCTCCATGATCACGATAGGCAGGACACCGACCGACCGGGTGACCGGTTCCATGCAATCTGCCAGGCGGATGCGGAAATGTTTCGACTGGGCGGCTCTATCGTCGTGCGATCGCATTTCGCTTGTACGAAGGTGAGCTTGGCATCCGTCTGCACTTGGGCGGAATGGCAAACACCGGCGACATCGATATCGCGCTGCTCGAAAAGCTTAACGTCGCTCTGGAGGATCAGGTTCTATCCGCCCGCACCAATGCCTTTGTAGAAACCCTGGCGGCGCCGGATGAAGTCGCAGGAGCCGTCGTATCGGCGTTGACAGAACTCTTTGGCATAATGGCTGACCTGGTCGAAGGATCACCCTTCGCACCTGAGATTCTAGGCGAATCACGGCTCCCATCCGCAGCGGTGGTCGACGCCAACAACGCGATCATTACCGCGTTGTCGGCGGCCCTTGATCGAGCCGGTATTTCACAAGCGAAAGAGTTGGCGCCCATCCTTCTAGCTTGCGGTGCGGGTATCCTAGGATGGGACTTATTCAAATCCATGCTGCTACGATTGAAACGAGCGCTATTGCTGAGAGATAATTCTGGGCGAGGCGGTCGTACCTGGTTGCGATGCATCGCCAGTTCTTGAGTTTGCAAAACAGCCGCTCGATGACGTTGCGACGACGGTAGGCCCTGCGGTCGAGCGGGTAGGCACCGATACATTATTGGGACACGGATATACGGTAAGCATAGCGTCATGCCGGACTGTTGTGCAGCGGCAGATACCCATCGGTGTCAAGCGGCAAGGTTTCGGACCAGATGTAGTCGCCGGTGATGTTGATGTGGTCCCAGCCCAGGGGTGAGAGGCGGGCTGAGCTACCCCCCGAAATTCGGACACTGACATAAGCTATGATTTGCGGTCTGCTGATCTTCGACGAAAAGGAGATCAGAGATGTCGAAACGCAAGCAGCACGCGCCTGAGTTCAAGGCGAAGGTCGCCCTGGAAGCCTTGAAGGGCGAAGAGACCGCAGCCGAGCTGGCAAGCCGGTTCGGAGTTCATCCGACGATGGTTCACCAGTGGAAACGCGCTCTGCTCGAAGGCGCCTCGGGTGTGTTCGAACGCAATGGCCGGAAAAAGCCCGAGATCGACGAGGAGCAGGTGAAGGAGCTCCACGCCAAGATCGGGGAGCTGGCGGTGGCCAACTCTTTTTTGGAAAGAAAGCTGAAGCCCTGGGGCGGGAAGTGAGGCGCGGCATGGTTGAGCCGGATCATCCGGAATTGTCGATCACTCGGCAATGCAAGCTGCTGTCGATCTCACGCTCGTCCTTCTATTACACCCCGAAGGGGGAGACCGCGCAGAACCTGGCCCTCATGCGGCTGATCGACGAACAGTTCCTGGAAACGCCCTTTTTCGGTGTCCGGCAGATGACCTGGCATTTGCGCAACGACGGCCATCTGGTGAACGAGAAGCGGATACGCCGGCTGATGCGGCTCATGGGATTGATGCCGATCTACCAGAAACCCACTACCAGCAGACCGGCGAAGGGGCACAAGACCTATCCCTACCTGCTGAAGGGACTGCGCGTGGAGCGGCCCAACCAGGTCTGGTGCGCCGATATCACTTATGTGCCGATGCGGCGCGGGTTTCTCTACCTGGTTGCCATCATGGACTGGCACACCCGAAAGGTCCTAGCCTGGCGCATCTCGAACACGCTGGAGGCCGATTTCTGCGTCGAGGCGCTGAACGAGGCCATCTACAAGTTCGGGCTGCCGGAAATCATGAATACCGATCAGGGCAGCCAGTTCACCTCTTTCGCCTGGACCGATCGCCTGCGCCACACCGGCGTGCGCATCTCGATGGATGGAAAGGGTCGGTTCCTCGACAATATCTTCATCGAAAGGTTGTGGCGGACCCTGAAATACGAGTGCGTCTACCTGCATGCCTGGGAGACCGGATCAGAAGCGAGGGCGGGCATCCGGAAATGGATGACCTTCTACAACCACCAACGCCCACATTCAGCCCTTGGCGGCAGACCGCCCGCCGTGGTCTATTGGCTGAGAAAAGACGAAACCCAACCCGATCAGCAGGTGCAGAGAGTAGCTTAATTTATGCCAGATCCTGTCCAACGATCG